>OZ253545.1:0-1542258 GCA_965262615.1 Alphaproteobacteria bacterium
CCGCCACAACGCCAACCCCCACCTCCGATGCCAACTTCACACTGATGCGCGCGCGCTCATTCACATTCTTCAAATCAAAAATCAATTGAGCCAAATCCTCAATGGAATAAATGTCATGATGAGGCGGCGGTGAGATCAAACCCACCCCCTTGACCGAATGGCGCACCCGCGCAATCACCTCATCCACCTTGTGACCGGGGAGCTGTCCGCCCTCACCCGGCTTTGCTCCCTGACATATTTTGATCTGAATATCATCGCCATTGACCAAATAGTGCGCCGTGACCCCAAAGCGTCCCGATGCCACCTGTTTGATGGCAGAGCGCATGGAATCACCATTGTCCATGGGCTCAAAGCGTTCGGCTTCCTCGCCGCCCTCGCCCGTGTTGGATTTACCCCCCAAGCGATTCATCGCCACCGCCAGCGTGCTATGAGCCTCACGAGAAATTGAACCAAAAGACATCGCCCCTGTGGCAAAACGCCGCATCAACGATGTCTCCGACTCCACATCACTCAATGCAATTTTCTCGCGTTTGCTGGTAAATTCCAAAGCGCCGCGCAAAGTCAATAATTGGCGTTGCTGCTCATTGATGGCATCGGCAAACTGACGATACCGCTCATCGGATTCCCCACGCACGCCATGTTGCAATGAGGCAATGGTGTCAGGCGTCCAGACATGAGCCTCTCCCTTGATGCGAAAGGCGTAATCACCCCCCACATCGTCCCATTCCTTTGCCGCAAACGCCGCCTCATGGCGACGCTTATTCTCATGGGCAATGCCCTGCAAATCCATGCCGGACAGATGACTCACCGTGCCTGTGAAAAATTCACGCACCACCGATTCATGCAATCCCACACAGTCAAATATTTGCGCCCCGCAGTAAGAGCGATAGGTGGCAATGCCCATCTTAGACATGATTTTAAGCAAGGACTTTTCTAATGCCTGCACATAATTGCGAACCGCTTCTTGGACAGAGAGTTCCTTCTCCAGCCGTCCATCATGCCGCGCCAGCTGGCGCACCACACGCAAAGCCAGCCACGGATGAATGGCATCCGCGCCATATCCCGCCAGCAACGCCATGTGGTGAGGCTCGCGACACTCACCGCTATCCACCACCAACGAGACACGGCAGCGCAATCCATGCCGCACCAAATGATGATGCACCGCCGCCAATGCCAACAAACTGGGCATGGCAATGGCACGAGACGACACCGTCCGATCGCTCACCACAATGGTGCGCGCCCCGTGTGATGCCGCCTCATACGCTTGTTGCTGCAACGATGAAACCGCCGCCGCCAAATCGCCCTCATAGCAGCTGTTCACAATCACCGTGCCTTCATCCTTTTGCAATGATGCCCACAGCTCTTCCGTCAAAAAAGGCGATTCCAGCGTCATGATGGTGGTGTCCAAAGGCTCGCCGCACCACACATCAAGGCGTTTGCCCAAAAAACTTTTGAGGCTCATCACCAATGATTCCCTGATGGGGTCAATGGCAGGATTGGTCACCTGAGCAAATCGCTGTTTGAAATAATCAAACAACAGACGGGCTCTGTGTGATAACACCGCAGGGGGCGTGTCTGCTCCCATAGAGCCTGTGGGCTCGCCGCCTGTGGTCATCATGGGAATGAGATAAAAGGATTCATCCTCCCATGTGTACCCAAAGGCACTTTTGATGGCATCATCCAGTGGCTCATCGTTGTGTGTCACCTTTGTTGGTTTCAAAGGACGGGTGCATGATTCATACCATTGCCGCCACGCCTGCCGCTGCCGCAAATCGCTCATGATATCCTCGTGGGTGACGATGGTGTTCTTTTGCAAATCCACCAGCATCATCTCGCCGGGTTTGAGTCTTCCTTTGCGCACAATGGACGATGATGCCAACGCCACGCCGCCCATCTCTGACGACAACACCACCAGCCCATCCTGCGTCACATGATAGCGCACAGGACGCAAGCCATTGCGATCCAACACCGCGCCCACCAGCTCACCATCACAAAAAGCCACCGACGCAGGACCATCCCACGCCTCCATTTTCAGAGCATGGTAGGCGGCAAAATAACGCCGTTCATCGTCAACGCTCATCTGCTCCCACACATCGGGAATGAGCATCTTCATGCCATGAGGCAGGTCGTAGCCATTTTTCAGCAAAAGATCCAATGCCTCGTCCAAACAGGCAGAATCCGACAAAGAGTCATCACAAATATTAAACTCGCGCGCCCGCAACCAATGACGATTGCCACTCAATGTGTTAATCTCACCATTATGACACAACAAGCGAAACGGCTGTGCCAGCGACCACGAAGGAAAAGTATTGGTGGAAAAACGCTGATGCACCAACGCCACCGCAGTCTCATAGGCTTCATTGGTCAAATCCTCATAAAAAGGAGCAAACACATTGGCAACCATCATGCCCTTATAAACAATGGTGCGAGACGAACACGACGCGATGTGAATATGGTTGTCTTGCTCAATGGCTTTCTCACAGTCTTTGCGTAGCCGATACAAGTCTTGCTCTAATTCGTCACCGCTCTTTTGTGATGCCACAATACATTGCTCAATGCACGGCGACTCAAGACTTCCCAGCACATCATGATTCAATGGCGGCGCACGCCATGCCGCAATGGTGAGATGATGCTCTTGTGCCAATGAGGCAACCAAGTGTTTGAAGCGTTTTTGTTGTGCGTCATCATGAGGCATGAAAATCATGGCAACGCCATAGTGTCCTTGTGCAGGCAGGCGATCGCCCAATTCATCCTTTAAGAGGCGATGGGGAATGTGAGTCAGCATGCCCACGCCATCGCCTTCATCGGGGTTTGCTCCCACTGCGCCGCGATGGGTCAAATTGCACAATAGCTCCAGCCCTTGACGCACAATCTTATGGGATGCCTTATTGTGCATCTGTGCCACAAAACCAATGCCGCACGAATCGCTCTCCCGTGACGGCTCATAGAGCGTCACGCCGCCGCGCCGCATGTGCTCGTGCAATGTCTGTGTATCCTCCATCATTTGCCTTTGGTGTGTTCTCATTATAATATAAGAGATGGTAATCTATATCCAATGAAACAAAGAGACAACCATGCGTTCAGAAAAATCTCACTGCCTTGAATTTTTTCGCGAGATTTTGCGTCTGGAGGCGCGCGGCGTGGACACCACCGCCGCCTCACTGGATGAATCCATTGAACAGGGCGTTGCCATCCTGCGGGCATGTGACGGGCGGGTGATTGTCACGGGGATGGGAAAAAGCGGACACATTGCGCGCAAAGTGGCAGCCACCCTGTCATCCACAGGCACGCCCGCACAATTTGTCCATCCCGCCGAAGCGGGACACGGCGATTTGGGAATGATCACGCCGCATGATGTCATCCTCGCCCTGTCTCATTCGGGCGAGACTGCTGAACTCATGCCCATTCTGGCTCATGCCAAACGCTTCTCCATCCCACTGGTGGGAATGGCGCGAGCGGGTGACCACAACTTATCGCGCGCGTGTGATTATCTGTTTGCCCTGCCATCTCTTACGGAGGCGTGTCCTCTTGGACTTGCACCCACCACCTCTTCCACCGTCATGCTGGCACTGGGCGATGCCATCGCTCTCACACTTTTGCAAAGCAAGGGATTTTCCCAAAAAGACTTTGCTCATATCCATCCGGGCGGCAAGCTGGGTGCGAACCTGCTGCATGTGGCGGACATCATGCATCCCACCGACCAATGCCCCCTCATCACCCAAGACACCCCCATGAAAAATGCCCTCATCACGATGACGCAAAAACACTTTGGCTGTCTCGGCATTGTCAATGACAACAATCATCTGCAAGGCATCATCACCGATGGCGACCTGCGCCGCCACATGGATGACCAATTCCTCCACAAAAAAGCAGGACAAATCATGACGCACAATCCCCTCATGGCAACCACCGACCAATTCGCCTCACACGCCCTTGCCACGATGAATGAGCATCACATCACGGTGCTTTTTGTTTCCGCCACCCCTTCCTCTAAAGAGGTGGTGGGGCTTGTGCATATTCACGATTGTCTGCGGGCAGGCGTTGAATAGGAGGGGTGATTTTCAACCGCAACACCCGCGTGGGGTGACAACGGGGTGACAACGGATAACCTCAAACCTATAGAGTTGGTGGGTTTTGTTCATATTCACGATTGTCTGCGGGTAGGCGTTGAGTAGGAGGTGTGATTTTCAACTGCAACACCCGTGGGGGTGACAACGGATAACCTCAAACCTATAGCCGTGAAACGAAAAAACCTGCCCCTTGCTGGGAAAAAGTTGAGTCAAACTCATCATCAATCTCGCCCACAATCTCTTAAAGAATTGGTGGGTTTTGTTCATATTCACGATTGTCTGCGGGCAGGCGTTGAGTAGGAGGCGTGATTTTCAACTGCAACACCCGTGTGGGGGTGACAACGGATAACCTCACTATAGCCGTGAAACGAAAAAACCTGCCCCTTGCTGGGAAAAAGTTGAGTCAAACTCATCATCAATCTCGCCCACAATCTCTTCCCACAATCTCTTAAAGAGTTGGGGTGATTTTCAACTGCAACACCCGTGTGGGGTGACAACGGATGACCTCAAACCTATAGCCGTGAAACGAAAAAACCTGCCCCTTGCTGGGAAAAATGCGCGCCTCATGCACCAGCAAGCCGCCGATGGTGGCGGCATCCTCATCGGGCAGTGACCAGTCACAGTGACGATTGAGATCCCGCACAGTCATGCCGCCCCACACCACCACCGAGCCATCCTTGCGCACTCTGATGGTTTGAGGCGTTGAGTCAAACTCATCATCAATCTCGCCCACAATCTCTTCCAGAATGTCCTCCAGCGTGACAATGCCCTTAAAGTCACCGTATTCATCCACCACCAACGCAAAATGCTCCTTGCGCTGACGAAACAACTGCAATTGATGAAGCAAGGAAGTGGTCTCTGGAATGAACCACGGCTCTTTGAGGGCTTTGTCCAGAGACTGTTTGCGTCTGATGGCGCGCAACAATGCTTTCACATGCAAAACTTTGACAATGTTCTCTTCCTTATCCTGATACAAAGGAACGCGGCTATAGGCATTGCTGCTCACCAAATCAATAATGTCATTCATGGGCATGGTTTGGTCTAAGGCAAAAACATCTTGCCGATGCACCATGATGTCGGCGACATCCACATCATCCAAATCAAGAATGCTGCGCAGCATGACTTTTTCTTGGCGCGCCGATTGGTCGGTCTGAGCGTGCAGTTCAATGGCTCCCAGCAGTTCTTCTTCCTCGCTGTTGCTGGTGTCGGCACGGGGCCCTCGTCTCACCATCCTCACCACGAAAGTCATCAAAAGCACGATGGGGGACAACAGACGCGTCAGCAACGCCACCAAAGGCGCAACCAACATGGCAGAACGCAACGGATGATGAATCGCCCAACTCTTAGGGACAAGTTCGGCAAAAACAAAAATGGTCATGGTCATGACGAATGTGGCAATCGCCAGCCCCGCATCACCAAACAGACGCAAACACACACTGGTCGCCAGCACCGAGGCGGTGATGTTAAAGGCATTGTTGGCAAGAAGCAGCGCACCGATAAAGCGATCTTTGCTTTTTTGCAATTGTTCCACCAACAGAGCGCGCCGCTCTCCTTCTTGTGCTTTTTTGCGCAAGCGCGAGCGCGAGGCAGCCGTGAGCGCCGTCTCAGAGCCTGAACAAAACGCCGATGCCAGTAGCAATGCCACAATCAACACCAAATCCAGCCATTCCTGCATCAGCCATGCCATCGTCATGACAGTGATGCCTCCAAAAATTCATGCAAAAAAGCCACAATCTCTTTTTCCGTATGACCTTCATGCACACGAGCAAAACCGATGCCATCACTCAAAATCAGCGTGACCGCGCCGCCTTTGTTTTTCTTATCAAAAGTCATGGCTTGCCACAAAGACTGTGGCAAAGACTGTGGCAACGATTTTTTTGTCGCCACAGCGCGCCGCCATGCCTCATCCAATTGCACATCGGCAATATGACGCACCACCCTGTCTCTGTCATCGGATGAGCAGAGGTTCTTTTGATATGAGAACGCCATGGCGGCTTCCAATCCGCCTGCGACCGCCTCACCATGCAGCAGTGAGCCATCATAACCGCACACCGCCTCAAAGGCATGGCCGAAGGTGTGTCCCAAATTGAGAAGAGCCCGCCTGCCAGACAGCTCAAAAGGGTCATCCATGACAATCTCTCGCTTCATGAGAATTCCTCGTTCAATGGCATGGCTGAGTGGCTTTGTCTCACGCGCCAGCACCGCCGCGCCATTGGTCTCCAGCCACGAGAAAAATGCCTCATCGCCCAACACGGCATACTTGATGAGTTCCGCATACCCCGCTTTCATATTCCGCTCATCAAGACTGTGCAGAAGAGAGATATCGGCAATGACGGCGCGAGGTTGATAGAACAGCCCCACCAAATTTTTACCCTGAGCCGTGTTGATGGCGGTCTTGCCACCAATGGCACTGTCGGTTTGTGCCATGAGGGTCGTGGGATAGTGAATCAGTCGCACCCCACGAGCCAGCAGTGCGGCGGCAACGCCGGTGACATCCCCCACAACGCCGCCGCCCAACGCCACCATCACGCTGCGCCGCGAACAACCAAACGCCAGTGCCTCTTCACAAATGTTCCGCAGTGTGTCCCAGTTCTTGCTGGCTTCGCCTGCTGCCATCACATAACTGCCGCAGTGCAGACCACTTTGCTTCAAGGATTCCGACAAAGATGAGAGATAAAGAGGCGCGACATTGGCATCACTGACGATCAAAACACCCTCCACATCGTCAATGCCTTGCCACAGCTTCGTGCCGCGCGTGAGCACATTCTCCCCCACAATAATGGGAGTCTCGCCTCCTTCGTGCGATAACAGATGAATTGTTGGCTCAGTCATGATGCAAACGATTTGTAATGATGCGCGCAATGCCGTGACAATCGTCACGGTGGGTATCAATATGGTGATGAGCTTGGGTGTAGTGAGCCACACGCCGCCCGAGAAGCACCCGCAATTGATGATAGCGGCGCGCGCCTTGCAACAAAGGTCTGTTTCTCGCCGTGGTGCGAGAGACCAGCACAAAAGGCGGAGCTTTGAGCCATATCACTTCCCCATAAAGACGCGCCAGACGGCGCACATCGTCATGACAAAATGCCCCGCCCCCCAATGACACCACCGCCACACTGCCACGCAATCGCTTGAGACACGCCGTCACAAGACGGCGTTCCAGCAGCCGAAAATAACGCACCCCCCGATGGCGAAAGAGAAACGGAATGGAACGCTGTGTTGCGCTTTCAATCATGGCATCACTATCCCACACGGCACATTCGTAGTGGCTCGCTAAAATTTTTGCCACTGTGGATTTGCCACTGCCCATCATGCCCACCAAAATGATTGTCTTCGCCCTTGACATCGCATCCGTGTTGCGTCATGACACGCCATCATGACACCCAGAGAACGCGCCGCTTTGAAAAAAATGATTCGCACCGCTCTCACCATCGGACTGTGTGTTTATCTGGTGCTGTGGCTTTTGGTGGATATGAGTCCGCCGCAACAGCAGGTGACAGTCACGCTGCCATCGCATATTTTGGTTGAATGGCAATGATTCCATCACGCCCATCAATCTATTCTATGGGCTTGAGAAGGAAATCAGGCAAGAAGCGTTCACCGGGCTGAACGGGAGCGGATGACTCTTGCGGTTTTGACTTTCTTTGAGACTGCTTCTTGTCTTGTGTGATTACCTCAAAGCGTTGTTTGCCGCGCGCGAGCAATGCTTCAATGGCTTCCACAAGTGAACGCTCCCCTTGTGTGGCAAGGGTATAGGATTCTCCTTGCTTGCCTGCGCGCCCGGTGCGTCCACTGCGATGAATGTAATCTTCCGCATGGGTGGGAACATCATTGAGAAAAACATGGGTGATTTCGGTGACATCAATGCCGCGCGCCACCACATCACTGGCGACCAACAACCGCACACTTCCTTGCCGAAATCCATCCAAAATATCCATGCGCTGTTTTTGTTGCATGTCGCCGTGCAACGCCGCCACCTTGATGCCAGAATTTCGCAAATCGCGAGACAGACGCTCCGCCACCGCCGCAATGTCCCGCTTGCGATTGCAAAACACAATGGCGCGCTCAATGGTGTGAACCGATCGCCGCACAATGGCACTCAACGCACGATTCTTGCCGCGCTCATCCACCCATGTGAGATAATGCTTGACATCTTGAGAAGCACTGGACACAGGAGCAGCTTTCACCATTTTGGCATCAGCCATCACATCTTGAGTGAGGGTGAGAATGTCATCCGGCATGGTGGCGGAAAACAACAAAGTCTGACGGCGGGGCGAGACAAATGACAAAATCTCTCGCACATCGGGCAAAAAACCCATATCCAGCATGCGATCGGCTTCGTCAATCACCAGCAGCATAATGTCATGCAACATGACATTGCCGCGCCGCACATGATCCAACAGTCGCCCCGGGGTCACAATGAGCACATCAGGAGACGAACGCAACGCCTTGTGCTGCAAGGGAAAAGATTCACCGCCAATGAGCAAAGTGCTTTGCAAATCATGATGACATCCCAAAGTCGCCATGACCTCTTGCACCTGAGCGGCGAGTTCACGGGTGGGCTCTACGATGAGGGCGCGCGGCATGCGATTGCCGCCGCGATGACGCTCCAACATATCCAGCATGGGCATGACAAACGCCGCCGTCTTGCCAGATCCCGTCTGTGCCAATGCCACCACATCACGACCCTGCAGCACATACGGCACAACCTTTTGCTGAATGGATGTGGGTTCATCGTATCCCGCCGCCTCAACCGCGTCCAACAGACGATCGCTGACGCCTAATAAATGAAAACTCATGAAGCCATTGTAAGGGAAAAAAAACAAAATAAAAAGTCTCTTGCAGAGTATCTTTTTAAGTGACAGCATAAAATCATGCCCAAAACTCTATTACCAGCGACCGAGAGTGTCACCCATCATGAGTGGCTGATGCGCCCCTACACACAAGATGCCGTCAATGTTCTCATGACGCAGCAATCCATCTCACGGAAGGTGGCACAATTAAAGTCTCTTGCAGAGTATCTTTTTAAGTGACAGCATAAAATCATGCCCAAAACCCTATTACCAGCGACCGAGAGTGTCACCCATCATGAGTGGCTGATGCGCCCCTACACACAAAATGCCGTAAATACTCTCATGACACAGCAATCCATCTCACCGGAGGTGGCACAATTAAAGTCTCTTGCAGAGTATCTTTTTAAGTGACAGCATAAAATCATGCCCAAAACCCTATTACCAGCGACCGAGAGTGTCACCCATCATGAGTGGCTGATGCGCCCCTACACACAAAATGCCGTAAATACTCTCATGACACAGCAATCCATCTCACCGGAGGTGGCACAATTAAAGTCTCTTGCAGAGTATCTTTTTAAGTGACAGCATAAAATCATGCCCAAAACCCTATTACCAGCGACCGAGAGTGTCACCCATCATGAGTGGCTGATGCGCCCCTACACACAAAATGCCGTAAATACTCTCATGACACAGCAATCCATCTCACCGGAGGTGGCACAATTAAAGTCTCTTGCAGAGTATCTTTTTAAGTGACAGCATAAAATCATGCCCACAACCCTATTACCAGCGACCGAAAGTGTCACCCATCATGAGTGGCTGATGCGCCCCTACACACAAGATGCCGTCACCGCCCTCATGACGCAGCAATCCATCTCACGGGAGGTGGCACAATTCATGACCATGCGCGCCATTGACGATGATTTTGAGCTCTGGCTCACCCCATCGCTCAAAGACCACACGCCCGACCCCGCCATCATCACCGACATGAGCAAAGCCGCGCAGCGCATCGCTCACGCCATCAAAACCAACGAGACGATTGGCATCATATCGGATTACGATGTGGATGGTGTCACGGCGGCGGCGCAGTTGGTGCGATTTTTGCGTCACTACGATGCCCCTCATGCGGTGCGTATTCCTCATCGGCAAGAGGGTTATGGACCCAATCCAAACCTGCTGAATGAATTGACCAATGAAGGCGCAAGTTTATTGGTGTCATTGGATGGCGGCACGGCATCGGGCGCATTGTGGAAAACCGTCTCGCACGATGTGATTGTGGTGGATCATCATTTGTGCATTGAGCCGCTCAGCATTCACGGCTTCATCAATCCACAGCGTGACGATGACACCAGCGGTCTCACCATGCTGTGCGCCAGCGGTCTCACCTTTTTATTGCTGATTGAACTACGCCGAACCCTACGCCGTGACGGCATGAGCGATTGTGACCTTCTGCCGTTGCTGGACTTCGCCTGTCTGGGAACGCTGTGTGACATGGTGCCTCTCAGCGGTTTCAATCGCGTGCTCACTCGTGTGGGACTGCGTCAGTTGCAGAACAAGGGGGCAAGCCATCACGGACTACGGGAATTGATGAAAGTAGCTGGCATCAAGAAAGATAAAAACTCGAATGAGTATAAAATTTCACCTGATGACATTACTTTTGGTTTGGGTCCTCGCCTTAATGCGGCGGGCAGAATGGAGCATGCCAAGAGTGCCTTGCACCTGCTCACCACCGACCATGATGGAGAAGTCTTTATTCTTGCCAAAGAACTCAATGACCTCAATAAAGAGCGACAACTACAAGAGCAAGTTCATAGTGCCAAAATCATCAAAGAACTGTCTGACAAACCTCGCCAGCCGTTTATTTTGGCGCGCGGGGATTATCATGAAGGCGTGGTGGGATTGCTTGCCAGCCGCCTTGCCAATCGCTACGAAACCCTCGCGCTGGTTTTGTATGAAAAACAAAACGGACACCTTTCGGGCTCGGTTCGCAGTGGCAATGGGGTGCATATTGGTGATGTGTTGGCGGCGGCTCGGCAAAACAATTGCATTGTGCAAGGGGGCGGCCATGCGGCGGCGGGCGGGTTGACTCTTGCCGCCGACCAATGGAATGACTTTGAAGCCTTTCTCACCACAACATTGGGCAATCACCAACCGCCCACGCCGCAATGGCTGATTGATTTTGATCGCCCGTTGGCGGACATTGGGTCGGTCATGGGCGCGCTGACGGCTTTTGCACCGTGGGGCATGAATCATCCGCCGCCGCTGGTGCTGTCTCGGAATTTATCGGTGCACGATGTGCGGTTTATCAAAGACGGTCATCTGCGCTGCCGCCTGTGCGACACCGATGGCAAGAGCTGGGAATCAATCGCCTTTCGTGCCTACGACACACCACTGGGAAACATTCTATATAAGAACGAAGGATTGGCTCGCCCCCTGCTGCTGCGCCTGAATGACGGCATGGATTCCATTCACATCATAGACACCACAAAAAGTACCACAAATCTTAATATCTAATTCGCACGCCGCCATAAACGCCAAAGGGCAAGCCCACCGACTGAAAACGCCGTGTCGTGCCACCGCCCGCCACTTCCGTTGGGTCGGCAATGAGACCAAAAGTCTCGTAGTCTTGGTCAAACAGATTGTCCATGCGCAAAAATGCTTCCACATTGTCATGAAAGCGATAGCGGCTGTGCAGGGACACGATGGCATAGGCATCCAAAGTCTCCAACTGATTGGATTCATCGCCTCGGTAATACTGGTCACCAACCACAACCACATCTAAGCCCACATTGAGCTCGGGCAGAATGTCATAGCCCACAAAAAAACCGCCACTGTGTTGAGGAATGCCCGTAATACGGTCACCCTTTGAGACCTGAATTTTGCCGTTTGTCGCTTCGCTGTGAGCTTCGCTGGACACCTCAAAATCGGTTTCAAAGGTGGCTTGCAAAAAGCTGTAATGAAATCGCCAATTGAGGTCGCGCCAGCTTCCCGCCAGCAGAAATTCGCCGCCCTGACGCTTGGTGTCACCGACATTTTGAAAGTAGCCGGTTCCCACTTGACTGCCCGCAATAAAAAGAATGTCGTTGCGATTGACTCCATGAAAATACGCCGCCGACCATTCCCACGACACATCGCGGCTCTTGGCATTGCCGCGTAACCCCAATTCAAAGCTGCGATTGCGCACCTGTTCCAGTGGCGGGTCTGCCAAAAATGCGTTGGGCAGGCGACATGGGGCATCTTCGCTGGCACATCCCAGCTCCGCCGCCGTGGGCGCACGACTGGATTCGCTGTAGTTGCCATAGAACTGTACCGGTTTTAATGCCCGCCACACCACACCAACGGACGGATTAAAACGCTGAAAAACATGATTGCCGTTGAGAGCCGTCCCTTGCTGATCCTTCATTTCAATCTTTGTCCAGTTCCAGCGTCCCGCCAGAGTCACATCCACATCGTCAGTGAGTGCCATCACATCCATGAGATACAAGCCAAAATGGGTGTTGGTGGTGTCCAGCCCCACGGGCGCGGCTTCTGGTGATGTCGCCCCAATGGTGATGCCAGACAGCGTGATGCCGCGCGTCTCATTGATAAAGCCAATCTCACTGGATGAATGATACGACACCTCCCCCATGTCCAACGCCATGCCGCCGATGAGAATGTTATCAAACGACCCCCAAGCGGTTTTGAAGCGATCCTCATAGGTGGCTTGCACATTGAAACCGCCACTTTGACTCTCCGTCTCACTACGATTATAAGCACCCCCATTATCCTCAAGGTCATCCTCTTCAAGACTCAAGCCATGGAGATTATTGAGAGCTTCCACATAGTCATCTTTTTCGATGAGCTGATTGTTGGCATCTCTATAGCGTTCATCGCCACATTCAGCTTCGCTACTGCCCTCTTCAGCCGCGAGATATTCCTCACCGCCAACATTACACTCTTCTAGTTCAAATTCATCGCCGTTGGTGGTTTCACGGTCTCTGTCACGAAAATAGGCGTTGCCTTGAATGCTGATTTGAGAATCCACCTCAAAATTGAATGTGCTGTTGAGTGCAAACAGCATGTTTTCGGTGATATCGGGATGAGTAAAGACGGCTTTGCGTCCCTCACGAGCAATGAGATCCACGGGAGCGGGCCCATTGCCTCTGATGTCACTGATTCCCAGCGTCCAATCAAGAGATACTTCCAGTTTTTTATCACGATAGCGGGCATCAGAGAAAAACTGATGGTAGCTGGATTCAGAGAATTTGCGATAGCCCTCATCTTCCGCGCCTTTGTAGCCGGCATAGACCGCCCAGTTTTTGTTTGACCATCCGCTTTCAGCGATTCCTTCCACTCGTCCGAATTGTCCGCCGCCAATCTCGGCACTGATTCCTTTGTTGTCAAAGCCGTTTTTCATCTGCAGAGCCAGTGCCCCGCCGAGGGCATTGAGTCCAAAGATGGGGTTGGCTCCTGAGATCATCTGTGCCTGCTGGACGGCAAATTCGGGAATGCCATCCCACTGCACCACATCGCCAAAGGGCTCATTGACGCGCACGCCATTTTGATAAACCGCCAATCCTTGCGGCAATCCCAAAAGGGGTGAGGCGGTGTAGCCTCTGTAATGCAAGTCGCGCTGCAACGGACTGTTTTGCGCGTCAATGATTGAGACTGACGGAATGAGTTTGCGCAAACTGGAAGCCAAGTCCCAATCGCGCGCCTCTTGCAACATCGCACCACTCGCCGTGTAACTGCTGGACGCCACGCGATCTTTCGGCAATGACGCGCCAAGAACCGGCGTAACAGCAATGACTTCAATATCTTTTAGTTTGACGGGCTCTGTTTGTTGTGCCGACACTCCATTGGAACTGGTCGCAAAGGCAATAGCAAAAAATAAACAACAACGCTTCATCATGACTCATCCTCCCTTGTCGGTCATGGGTGATAAAAGAAGTCTTTGAAAGAGGTCTTTGCAAAAGGACAAAATATCCTTATACATTAAGGATGATAGGAAAAATTTTTATGAAAATCAACAGTGCCATAACCAGAATTCGCGTGGGCTCAGCCATTGTTGCTGCGATGGTGTTCATGTCATCGGCTGCCTACGGAAATGATATTTGGAGTCGCGGTAGTGATTATTTCATTCGTTTGGAATCTCAGGACACTCTGCGCAATCAGACACCGCCGCGCAACAATCACCCTCATAGCTTGAGCAAGGAGTCCATTCGTCAGGCATTGAGTCTGCTGTATTACGCGCCCGCCTCCGATGACGAAGCCACGCCGCTTTTTGCCGAACAAACCCTTGATTTGTTGAGTGTGGCTCTGCACAACGGCTTGCGGGAGGCGAGCCCCACGCAGGATGTCACCTTCTTGGTAGAGACATGGCATGAGTTGTTTCTGGGTTTGAGCGAAGCCCTTGTGGTGGGGGGGCGCGCTTTTTTTGTGGGTGATTCGCTCCAATTGATTGTCGGCACGCTGCGGTCTCCCAATCGCCGTTCGTTGTCGGAGGCGGAGGGTCAGGTGGTCAATAAGGACACGCGCCTGCATCCTTATTTCATCGGCTATCGTGACAAACGCATTCGCCACAAGGGGGTGCTCAGTGCCGAAGCCAATTCGGGAGTCTATACGGCATCCTCCAATCGCCGCGATTGGCTGGTCTTCACCCCCGCCGCCCTCGGCAGAGGAAAAGTCGCCGAAAAATCATCCGCAAAAATGCCCGCCATAGACGACATGGAACTGAAACCCTCAGTCCGCAAGCGTCTTGAGGCTCTGAAAAAACTGCGAGACGATGGGCTTATTTCCGATGACGATTTTCAACAGAAAAAACGCGACATTCTCAACGACCTGTAAGCAACCCCTCAGCAACCTCTCATCACCCTCTCGGCGACCCCAACGGGATTCGAACCCGTGTTACCGCCTTGAAAGGGCGATGTCCTAGGCCTCTAGACGATGGGGTCCCATAAAGTGATGTAAACTATGACAAGGAAAATGACAAGGCGAATCACAAGTCATCTCTGTCTTGACTTTACATCTAATTGCTTCTAGCTGAATGGTGTCAGGCGGTCGGACGGTCGCTCTTGTCATTCTTGATGAGGGAGGAAAGTCCGGGCTCCAAAGGGATGAGGATGACGGGTAACGCCCGTCGGGGGTGACCCTAGGGATAGCGCCACAGAAAATATACCGCCGCGATTCGCGGTAAGGGTGAAAAGGTGCGGTAAGAGCGCACCGCACGAATGGTAACATTCGTGGCTCGGCAAGCCCCATCCGGAGCAAGCCTAAACAGAACGGCGAATTGTGAGAAAAACATCTGAAATGGTGAAGTCTCAAATCGGCGAATCCCACGTCTGTCCGTTCAGGTGAGGTGCATGAGGCAAGCGGTAACGATTGTCCCAGATGAATGACCGTCTCGCATGAAATCCATGACGAACAGAACCCGGCTTACAGACCGCCTGACAAAAACAAAATGACAAAAAAGATGACATCAAGAGAGTGACACATTACATGACTTCATCAATTCTCGCACCGTCCGGCAAAAATCGTGCCTCTGAAAATTTTCCTGTGGGCTCATTGCTCATTGCGCGCGATTTGCGAAAAACTGTTCATTTGTATTATCAATGGGCGCGCGCCAGCGATGACATCGCCGACAGTGCCACCCTCACGCCGTCCGACAAGAAAAAACGCCTCCGCCAGTTGCATGATTGTCTCACCCGTGACACCCCAAACGCGCCGCCCTTTTGCGCGCCCCTCAAAGACCATCTGCAAAGCCATGATGTTCCCCTGCGCCACGCCACCGATTTGCTCATTGCTTTTACCAAAGATGCCGACAATCATCGCTATGACACATGGGATGCCCTCATCAATGATTACTGCATGAATTCCGCCGCTCCTGTGGGACGCTTCTTGCTTGCTTTGCACGGCGAACAAACGGGCGGATTGTTCTACAGCGATGCCCTGTGCAATGTGCTGCAAATTCTCAATCATCTGCAAGACATCAAAGACGATGCCACGAAACTTCAACGCATCTATCTGCCGCGCCAGTGGATGACACAATATGGCGTGACCGACAAGGATTGCACCCGCGATGCCATGACTCCAGCACTGCGCCAACTGGTCAATCGCATGCTGGATGCCTGCGATGATCTCATAGCGGAAGCCAAAAAACTACCCTTCTTATTGGCGAACCCCCGCCTGCGAATGGAATCGGCGGGCATTGTCCGCATTGCCCAACAATTAAGCACATTGTTGCGGCGGCATGACCCTCTCGCTGGCAGAGTGAAGCTCAGCAAAGCGATGTATGCCTCTTGTCTGGGGCGCGGCATCGTGCGAGGAATAATCTCGTAAGGTGGGAGCTTGTCATGGTTTTATCTTGCGCGATGTATTGTTAAAGTGATATAGTCATACTCATGGAAGCTATGCTCGTAGTCATTGTTGTTGCTGTTGCTCTGCTTGTGGTTATTGCCTTTGCTACATTTCGAGCTGTTTCAGAGGTTAAAGAAAGACAGACTGACCAAAGAGCCGACCTTGCAGAACAAAAGAGTGAAATGCTGGAAACACTCGCTCCTCTGAATGCAAGGTTGGGTGAAATAAGCGCGATGAAACATCCCATTAACGAGCTCAATATGGCTTTTGCTAAAATCGGCGACAGAGGCTACATTGGTGAAATGCAATTGCAAGATATTGTCAGAGACCAATTGCCAGCAAAATTTGTGCAATGGCAAACAACGCTTCCCGATGGCAAACGCCCCGATTGCTTGCTGGATTTTCCCCAACCTGTCGGCAAAATAGTGATTGATGCAAAATTCCCATCGGATGTGTATCAACAGTATCATCGCGCTGGCACTGAAACGGAACGCAAAAATGCACTCAAGAGATTCAGAGACAGCATAAAAGCAGACATTGATGGTGTCTCGCGTAAATACATAGAAGGCAACATGGCAGAAAAAGCTTTGCTTTTTATACCAAGTGAAGGGATTTTTTCGCTCATTCACGAACAGTGCAATGATTTAGCACAGTATGCCTATAGAAAAGGCGTGTTCATTGTGTCCCCTGCTACTTTATGGGCGGTGCTCAATACCATCAGGGCTGTTTTGCGTGATGTAGAAATGAAAGAACACATCAACGCCATCAAACAATTAATTAATAAAGTGGGCGATGACGCACAACGCCTCAGTGATCGCGCTCATAAGCTGCAAAAACATTTCAATTCAGCACAAGATGATGTCAGAGGCATGGTCACATCAGCCAGTAAAATAGGAACAAACGCAAAAAAAATCACCGAAGAACCCGAACAGATTAGTCTGTTGTCTCATGATTAAGCTTAGTTTTATTCTCTTGTTTCTCGTGTCATCGGCTCACGGTTTGTCGGGCTTTGAGCCGCCGGGCAGTCGTCTTCGTGTGATGCTTGATTCCCTGCCTGAGCCATACGAGGAGGATGCCTCTTCCAACAGCCCCCGCACCGTCCCGCCGCCACCGAATTGGCGACCTCTTGTGGCGAATGGCTGGCGCGTCAGCATCTTTGCTCAAGACTTGCGCGGTGCACGAGAAATGACCAAAGACGCACGCGGATTTGTTTATGTAACCCTTCCCTATGACGATGAAATTGTGCGTCTGCAAGAGTCCCCTGATGGTAACACCATCATGACGCGATGCCATGACGATTTTGATTTTCCCTACGGCATAGAGTTTCATAACAATTCGCTCTATGTGGCAGATTCGGACGGCGTGTGGCGATTGGCGGGCGATGACCCGTGCCTTGACAGCGACCCCACCCTTCTCACGCCGCCTCATGCCATGGGGCGGGCGCGCGGGCATCGCTCTCGCAATCTTGCCATTGCCCCTGATGGCGCAAGTTTTTTCGTGGCGATTGGCTCTATCGGCAACATTGCGGACGAGCCGTCCCCCCATGCCACCATTCAACAATTCACCATAGACGGCAAGCCTTTGAAAACCTACGCGTCTGGCTTGCGCAATCCTGTGGGCTTGGCGTTTAATCCTGCAGACAACACATTGTGGACATCGGTCAATGAGCGTGACTGGCTGGGCGACCGCCTCGTGCCAGACTATGTCACTCGCGTGCAAGAGGATGGCTTTTACGGATGGCCTTACGCTTATCTGGGGGGCATTCCCCAACCGGACTATGCCGAGCTCGCGCCCGACAAGGTGGCGGCGACTCTGTTGCCCGATGTGCTCATACGGGCACACTCTGCGCCACTGGGCATGGCATTTTTTCAAGGGGATTTATTTGTCGCCCTGCATGGCTCATGGAATGCCGGGGTGGCTCAGGGCTACATCGTGGCGCGCATTGAATTCACCGATGGCAAGGCATCCCCCCATTACGAAGTCTTCATGACCAACTTTCGCCAAGACGATGGCACAGACCGCCCCATCGTGACGGGACGACCCGCCTCTGTCCTCGCCTATGACGACACATCAATTCTGGTGAGTGACGATGCCGCCGGCATCATCTGGCGAATCGTAAAGATTGACTGATTTTCTGCCGCGCAATATCCACATATTGACGATGGCACAGACCGCCCCATCGTGACGGGACGACCCGCCTCTGTTCTTGCCTATGATGACACATCAATTCTGGTGAGTGACGATGCCGCCGGCATCATCTGGCGAATCGTAAAGATTGACTGATTTTCTGCCGCGCAATATCCACATATTGACGATGGCACAGACCGCCCCTCGTGACGGGACGACCCGCCTCTGTCCTCGCCTATGACGACACATCAATTCTGGTGAGTGACGATGCCGCCGGCATCATCTGGCGAATCGTAAAGATTGACTGATTTTCTGCCGCGCAATATCCACATATTTTTGCTCCAACTCATAACCAATGAAGTGGCGTTCCGTTTGCACCGCCGCCACCGCCGTTGTGCCCGCTCCCATGAAGGGGTCAAGAATGACATCGCCCTTGTAGGAATACAAATTAATCAAACGGCGCGGCAGCTCCAACGGAAACGGTGCGGGGTGTTGCTCCCTTTTGGCACTGGCAGCAGAGAAGTGCCACACGCTTTTGGTGGCTTCCATGAAATCATCACGACCGATGGTGCTTTCCTTGATGGGATCGCGTTGATACTGCCCCTTAGAAAAAACCAAAATATACTCATGCACATCGCGCAAAGAGGGATTGCTCGCCGACTTCCAGCTGCCCCACGCACACGATGACCCCGCACTCGCCCCCTTGTCCCAAATAATCTCGCCCCGCATGAGAAAATCACACTCGCCCGCCAGCTCAATAATGGAAGCATGGAGAGGAATGTAGGGTTTGCGTCCGATGTTGGCGATGTTGATGCAGGCGCGTCCGCCATCCACCAACACCCGATGGGTTTCTTGCAGAACGGCGCGCAAAAAATTTTTATAACCATCAAGTGAAAGATCCTCATCGTATTCCTTGCCCACATTGTAGGGGGGCGAGGTCACCATGAGATGGACGCAATTATCAGGCAAGTGCCTCATGGAACGACTATCATGACAATAAATAACATCAAGAGCACTTTCTTTCAGCTCATTGACTTTGTTTTCTACACTGACACCATTTTTGACTGGCTTAGCATCACGATAGATTTTGCGCTGATAAAAACGGCTGGCATCGTGTCCTTCGCGCTTTGGCGTTCCAAAGGAGGTTGTGTGACTTTTCTTTTTATTTTTATACAATGTGATGCCCCGTTTCCTGTTCAATTGTGTGCAACCGCTCAAGAGAGAGAGAAGTGGAAGAAATCACAAAAACATTCTCGGCACGACACGAGGTGGAAGAATTCAAAGAAGTTGCCACAACAATCAACCGACACGCACCCTTATTGTGTGATGCCTTCATCAATGCCTGTGCAGCATCATCAACTGTTTCATTTTTTCGTTGAACGCGAATAAACACGGGCAACCCAAACAATTCTTGCTTGAGCACACCATCTATACCACGATTGCGATGAACTGGAATGTAATCAATGCCCGACAAATGCTTTGATGCTTCCGATGAATGATTTTTATACGCTTCCTCACCAAGTCGCAAGAGTGCCGATTCGGTCACAATGGGCTTTTTCAATCGCGCTCGCGTCAATGCTATTGCTTCATCAGAAATATCAATGCCTATTGAATTGCGATTGAGCAATTTTGCAGCAACAAGGGTCGTTCCACTGCCACAAAACGGATCTAGCACTGTATCCCCCTCATCGGTCACAAGAGTGATGATTTGGTTCATCAACACAACAGGCTTCTGAGTCGGGTAGCCGACACGCTCCTTTGCCTTTGGATTGAGAAATGGAATATTCCAAACATCAGAGAGAGGAACTCCCTTTTTGACTCCATTGCCAATCACAGTGCCGTGCTTCTCATCACGGGCATACACCGATTTATTGCGGAAATCCCGAGTGCGCTTTTGCATAATTTGGTCAACATTGGTTGATGAAGAATACTCACCATAGACGGGATTAAACTTGAAGTTCGCTGTTTTGGAATAGAAAAAGATCGTCTGATGAGCTGACAACATGCCCTTTTTCGAATTTGACCATCTTTTGAAATGCCAAATAATTTCAGACTGAAAACATTCAGGGGAAAACAATCGATCCAGCAACAATCTTACGATATGAGAGGCTGACTTGTCACAATGAAAAAACAGACTTCCCGAATCTTTCAGGGTGTCTCTTGCTAAAGAAACTCTCTGAAAAATGAAATCCGCATATGATTCCGTGCTATCCCATAGATCATGAAAGGTGAATTTCTTGCCACCACTCCTTGTGATGAGATGATGAGTCCGCTGTGTGAAAAATGGCGGATCAACATAGACCAAATCAATGGAGCGCGGCTTGATCCGCCCAAGGACATCCAAGCAATCCCCCATAAAAGTTTGTGCTTTATGCTCCACCGAAATTCTCCACCGCAATCTTTTCAAGAATTTCTTTGAGATTCACCTTTGTGTATTCTTGGACATAGTTCCACGCGCCATCACCATAATAATACTCACCTTCAACGCCTGCATAGAGTGTTTCCAGTGTTTTCTGAATTCTCTGTGCTTGTTTTCGGTTAGGATAGTAAAACATAATTCTGATGGGCTTGAATCCTGCCTCTTTTACATTCTGCATTCTCGTGTGTTCTTTGGTGATGTGGTCACCGTCGGTGGTTGCATCTCTCCACTTAATTTCAATAGCATCTCGGTCAATGAGACAGTCAATCTCAAAGGTCTTGGGTCTGTGTCCAAGCGTATTTGGTATTTTGACGGAGCCAGAGTGAGGAAAAATTTCTAAAAAACACAATTTTGCGGCATCTTCCAAAAAAGAGCCTGCGTATTTGTAGAGAAAGCGTCCTTTATTCTGGTAGATATCAATCAATCTTCCTTCTTTGTCGGAGATGCCAAGCACCCGATAGATGAGATGATGGCTATGATCATCTCTCTGCATTTCTTCATCGCGCTTTTCCATGCGTTGTTTAAGCTTGACAGCATATTGATTGGCAAGGTCTCTAATCTTGATCTCTACACCTCGTGTTGCATCAGGCATGACACAGCTCACCAAAAAATACTCAACTCAATCAGCTTCCTATCTTTTTCCAATTGCTTTTGCCTTTTGCACCATGACTTCGGCTTGTTTAATTGACGCGATGTCAATGAGTCTTCCGTCCAGCGTGACCGCGCCCTTGCCTTCTTTTTGCGCCACCTTCATGGCATCAAGAATGCGCTGTGCCTTGGTGACTTCCTCCTCGCTGGGGGTGAAGACATCATTGGCGAGTGCCACCTGTGAGGGATGAATCGCCCACTTGCCCTCGCATCCCAAAGTCGCCGCACGATTGGCTTGGGCGCGATAGCCATCGGAATCGTTAAAGTCACCAAAAGGACCATCAATGGGACGCAAGCCATTGGCACGCGCCGCCACCACCATGCGCGCAATGGCATAGTGCCACATATCACCCCAATGCACCTCACGCTGACCGTTGTCATCGGCATCGGTGAGCACATGGTAGTTGGGATTGGGACCGCCGATGTTGGTGGTCTTGGCTCTGGTGGATGCCGCATAGTCCGCCACGCCAAAGTGCAACGACTCAAGGCGAGGGGATGCCGCCGCAATCTCATGGACATTCTGCATGCCCAGCGCAGTCTCAATAATCAGCTCAAAGCCGATTTTGCCGCGCTCCAAGCCAGTGGCATCTTCCAACTGCGTCACCAGCATGTCCAACGCATAAATATCCGCCGCCGTGCCCACTTTGGGAATCATGATGAGATCCAAGCGTTTGCCCGCCTGTTCAATGACATCCACCACATCGCGATACATGTAATGGGTGTCCAAGCCATTGATGCGCACCGACATGGTCTTGCCCTTCCACGCCATGTCATTGAGCGATTGAATAATGTTTTTGCGCGCCTGTTCTTTTTCATCGGGGGCAACGGCATCTTCCAAATCAAGAAACACCACATCCACATCGGCTTGTTCGGCTTTTTCAAAAAAACGCGGACTGCTACCAGGAACAGCCAACTCACTGCGATTGAGTCGGGCGGGGGCTTGTTCAACGATCTTAAAACTCATGGCATCCTCCTTTGATGTGGAAAATTCGTCATACCATGCTTGTGTCATCATCTCAAGTTTTTTTTGCCAAAGGATGATGCCTGTGCAGCGTGTCTCGCTTTCTTTGGGTGGAAACATGCGTATAAATCTGCGTGGTGGCAATATGACGATGCCCCAGCAGCGTCTGAATAACCCGCAAATCCGCCCCTCCCTCCAACAAATGAGTGGCGAACGAATGACGCATGGCGTGCGGTGAGACATCATGAGGGTCAAGCCCCGCCTGCACCGCCAATGCTTTGAGCAATTGAAACACCCGTTGGCGCGTCATGGGCTTGGACGCGCGCCGCCTGCGAAAAATAAAATCATGCCCATCACCTCCGCACCATGTGTGCCATTGCTGCAGAGCGTGAGCGGCGGGCTCACCCATCGGCACAAGACGCTGCCTGCCGCCCTTGCCTCTGACGCTCACCGTTGCCGATGCCACATCATAATCTCCCCAGCGCAGCGAGAGCATCTCACTCACCCGCAAGCCGCAGCCGTATAAAATCTCTACGATGGCGCGAACGCGTGCCGCATCAGGCTGACGATGAGGCATATCATCAATTGCCGCCAGCAAGGCATCCATTGTCTCCAATGACAACGCATGAGGCAAACCGCCGCGCACCAGCGGCGATGACAACAACGCCAACGCATCGCCCTCATAACCGATCTCATCTTGCAAAAAAGAAAAAAACGCTCGCAATGCCGATGCTCGCCGCGCTCTCGTGGTCGCCGCATAGCCGCGCGCCGCCAAATCATTCATGTAGTCCATCACCTGCGCGCCCGATGCCTCCTCAAGAGGCAACCGCTTCGTCTCAGACAGCCATGTGGCACAGTGGGTGACATCACGCTCATAAGCTGCTACCGTGTTGTGACCGCGTCCCGCAACACCCACAAGCATATAGGTAAACTCGCGAATGGCTCGTGTCGTGGATGAATTCATCGCCATTGTTACTTACATAAGCATCATGCTGATTCATGAATATCAAGGCAAGGCTTTATTGGCAACCACATCCATCACCATTCCCCCTGGTGGCGTGGCGAGCGATGCCGATGAGGCACAAAAAATTGCCAAACAACTAGGCGGCGATGCATGGATGGTGAAGGCGCAAATTCATGCGGGCGGACGCGGCTTGGCGGGCGGCATCGGCACGGCGCATAGCGTGGCAGAAGTCAAAGAACAGGCAACGCGGCTGCTCAAAACTCGCCTGCGCACCAAACAAACCGATGCGGACGGACTCATGGTCAATCATGTGTATGTTGAAAAAAAACTGCCCATCGCTCAATCCATGTATCTGTGCATGATGATGAACCCAGCTTCTGCCTGCCTCACCTTGCTGGCGGCACACGATGGCGGTGTTCATATTGAAGATGGCGATGCCCCATTGCTGAGGGTGGATTGTCCGCCGGCAACGGCAATTCAACCCTTTCATGCCCGCCTCATTGCCGAATTGTATAAAGTGCCACACCTTGCGTCATCCCTGCTGCCGTTGCTGCAATCGCTGTATGATGTGTGTCTGCAAGAGGACATTCTTCAGTTGGAGATCAATCCTCTCGCCCTCACCCACAATGATGAATGGGCGGTGCTGGATTGCAAAGTCGCGCTTGATGACAATGCGGCGTTTCGTCATGACAACTGGGCATCTCTGGTGGATGACTCCCAAAGCGCGGCGATTGATGTGATGGCGCGCCAGCTTCAATTGCGCTACATCGGTTTGGATGGCTCTATCGGCTGCATGGTCAATGGCGCAGGACTGGCAATGGCAACCATGGATGCCCTCGTGCAGCAAGAGCTCTCTCCAGCCAACTTTCTTGATATTGGCGGCGATGCCGATGTGAATCGTGTGCAGGCGGCGTTGCAATTGATGGTGGAGTCGGCAAAGGTGTCGCATATTTTCATCAACATTTTTGGCGGCATTGTCCATTGTGATATGATTGCCCGCGCGCTCATCACCGCCAGCGAACGGCTGAACATCACCATTCCCATCGTGGTGCGTCTTGCGGGTGCGAAATCTGATGAGGCGCGCGCTCTTTTGCAACAATCATCTCTGACCATGCACGCCGCCACCACACTGCAAGAAGCTCTGACCGCCATCAAGGAGGCATGATGGCAATTCTTGCCGACAAAAATACCAAGCTGCTGTGTCAGGGTTTGACGGGCAAGCAAGCCACCATTCATGCCCAAGCCATGCTGTCGTGCGGCACGAATCTGGTGGGCGGAGTTGTTCCCAATAAGGGAGGAAGCAGTCATGTGGGCTTGCCCGTCTTCTCTACCGTGGACACGGCACGCGCCCAAACCCACGCCACCGCCAGCATCATTTTCGTGCCTCCGCCCTTTGCCGCCGATGCCATTCTTGAGGCGGCACTGGCTTCTATGGAATTGATTATTGTCATCACGGAGGGCATTCCCGTGATGGACATGATGCGGGTGCGTCACACATTGCGCGCAATGCCATCGCCGCCGACTCTCATTGGCCCCAATTGCCCTGGCATCATGACGCCTCCCACCTGTCGCATGGGCATCATGCCTCATGAGATTTTTCAAGCGGGGTCGGTTGGCGTTGTGTCTCGTTCGGGCACGCTGACCTATGAGGCGGTGTCGCAATTGAGTGCGGCGGGCATGGGACAATCCAGCTGTGTGGGCATTGGCGGCGACCCCATCGGTGGTGCGCGCTTTGCCGATTGCTTGCGGTTATTTTTTGATGATGATGACACCGATGCCATCTTCATGGTGGGCGAAATCGGTGGCACGGCAGAAGAAGAAGCCGCGCAATTTCTCATGTTACATGGATGTCAAAAGCCTGTCGCCGCGTTCATCGCTGGCAGCAGTGCGCCCCCTGGCAGACGCATGGGACACGCTGGCGCGATGATCTCTCAAGGACAAGGCACGGCGCGTCATAAAATGGAGCAGTTGGAAAAAGCGGGCGTGGTCATGGCATCCTCCGCCGCCACCATGAGCGATGCCATGCGTACCGCCATCGCCACCCATGATGCCTCACGCCGCCAATGAATCCTTGCTGTCACCATCCAGCGATGCCCTGCCGCGCCGGTAGGTAAAGTCTGCCACAGATAAAATCGCCTGCACCCACTCGTTCGTCTCATCACCCAGCACGGCACACGACCGCCGACACGCCTGCCGATAGCGTTGATGAGCATGGTCAAAAGCCCAACGCAAACTTCCCAAATCACGCACCAATTGACGAACGCTGTGCCAATCTTCCTCGCTCTTGCGAGCAAACGCCTCCTCCAGTAATTGACGCTCCCGCGCCGAGCCTTGACCATAGGCATGCATCACGGGCAATGTCACCCTGCCTTGCTTGAAGTCTTCCCCCACCGCTTTGGCATCATTGTGATGTCCGCAATAATCCATCACATCATCCACCTGCTGATAAAAAATTCCCAGTGCCATGCCATACTCGCGCCACGCAAGACGCTGCTCGTCGGCAACATCAGCAATGCACGCCCCCATCTCCAGTGAGGCAGAAAACAAGCGCGCCGTTTTTGCCGCAATGATATGGTCATAAGTCTCTTGACTCAAATCCAATTGGTCAGCCGTCACCAATTGCAGTGATTCCCCTTCGGCAATGTCGGCGGCGGCATCGGATAAAATTCGCAAAATGGTCTCATTGCCATAGCGCACCACCAAATCAAAAGATTTCGCCAAAAAAAAGTCACCCACAAGAATACTGGCTTTATTGCTCCAACGGCGATGCGCGGTGATGGTGCCTCGACGGCGCGTGCTTTCATCAATGACATCATCATGCAGCAAAGTGGCGGTGTGAATAATTTCCACAGCAGAGGCTAAAAAACGATGCCGATGACCCTCATAGCCACCCCAGCGTGCCGCTCCCATCAGCAACATGGGACGCAAATCCTTGCCTCGTGATGCCATCATGTGTTCTCGCACCGCAGGAATGAGCGGCACAGACGATGACAACGCCGCACTCATAATGCGCGTCACCCATCGCCTGTCTTGCCCAGTCAGATGCCGAAAATGATGATAGTGATCTTCTGCTGAACTCACGATTTTTCCAAATCCCTCCCATAGAGCATGGAATGACTGTGTGCTATAGTCAAGGGGGTTTTGCCTATGGAGACGATTCTCATTTCTCACGATGATGCATCCTGTGACGGCATTTTGAATCATGCCATCCGATTGTATCAGCCGCGCACGGGGGCGCGATTTAATGGCGATTCCATTCTGTTGGCGGCGGCGGTGGCGGCGCGTCCTCATCAAACCGTGTTGGAATTGGGAATGGGAGTGGGCGCAGTGAGCATTGCCCTTGTGTGGCGCATGAAAAAAATGATGCGCGTCACCGGCATAGAGCGACAGAAAATCTTGTGTGACTACGCCCGCCACAACATCATGCACAATGACATGACCCGCCAATGTCGCGTTGTGCATGGCGACATTCAAACCATGCCTGCCTGTTGTGAGCAGACGGCGTTTGACCATATCGTCACCAATCCGCCGTGGCGTGATGGGGGCGTTGAGATGCCTTCTGCCCTGCAATCGCGTCGCCAAGCCTTTCATCAGACGGATGTCTCTTTGCGTGATTGGACGCGCATTGCCTTGCGTCTGGCGGCGCGCCGCGCCACCATAACAATGATTGTGTCTTATGCCCACAAGGCGTTATTGATGTCATTGTTTGCGGATGCTGGTTTTGGCGTGACGGCACGACCTGTGCGGGCTCATCGGCATCAAGAGTCGCGGCGGCTGATTGTCAAAGCCGAGCCCGCATCATTGGGTCATGAGTGGCGAGAGCTTGAACCTTTGACTTTGCATCAAGACAATCATCATGACACCAAAGCGGCACACGATATTTTGCGTGGCGGCAAAGCCTTGTCATGGCATGACTGATATTCTACTGTTGCCTCATGCATCTTCAAGACATTATTGCCAGCCTCAATGATTTTTGGCGAGGCGAGCAATGCGCCCTGCTGCAACCCTATGACCTCATGATGGGTGCGGCGACTTTTCATCCCGCCACGGCTTTGCGAGCATTGGGCAAGAAGGCGTGGCGGGCGGCCTATGTGCAGGGATGCCGCCGTCCCACCGATGGACGCTATGGCGAAAATCCCAACCGATTGCAGCACTACTATCAGTATCAGGTGGTCATCAAGCCATCGCCACCCGCATTGCAAGACACATACCTCAAAAGCCTTAAACAATTGGGAATTGAGCGTGATGGACATGATATTGTTTTTGTGGAGGATGACTGGGAAAGCCCCACACTGGGCGCGAGCGGCTTGGGATGGGAGGTGCGCTGTGATGGCATGGAAATCACCCAAATGACTTACTTTCAGCAAATGGGCGGCTGGGAGTGTCATCCCGTGACGGCGGAAATCACCTACGGCTTGGAGCGATTGGCATTGTTTTTGCAAAAAAAATCATCGGTGTTTGAGCTGCAATGGAATAAAAACCTTACCTATGGCGATTTGTTTGCCCAAAGCGAAAAAGAAGAAAGTGATTACAATTTTCACCACAGCAACTATGGTCAGCTGCTGGAGGCATTTAGTGGACAAGAAAAACAATGCGGACACTTGCTCAGGGAAAAATTGGTGTTGCCGGCATGGGAGTGTTGTGTGCGAGCCAGTCATGTGTTTAATCTGCTGGATGCGCGCGGGGTGATTGCTGTGAGTGAGCGACACAACTACATCGGACGCATTCGCCGCTTGGCGCGTGAGGTCACCAAAACATGGTTAGAACAAGAGCCACAGACATGAAAAAGTGGATTGTGCAATTCACCCATGAGACCATGCCCGCCCGCATGCAGCCACAGGCGGAACACACCATGCGCGAGGTGGTCAAAAATGCCCTTGAGAGACATGGACTGTTCTATACATATGATACACTGCAAGACATAACCGTCCATGCCACACCTCACCGAATGGTTGTCATCGTAAAAAATGTTCAGGCACAGGCAAGAGAGACACTAGAAGATGGGGACTGGAAACAAGGCCCCCGCGTGGATGCGCCGCAACAGGCTTTGGATGGTTTCAAGCGGCAGAATGGCATTAAAAATTTAGATGAGGAATGTGAGAAGCGTCTCAACAATAAGGGGGTTGAGTGTTATTTTTTCTATAGAGTCCCCCCACCCCCCATTGATTGTCTGCCGCGCGTGCTGGAAGATATGTTGTTGAACATGAAGTGGCAAAAATCCATGCGCTGGGGTGAGGGGCGTTTTGCGTGGGTGCGTCCATTGCGAACAATTGAGTCGGTGTATGACGCAAAAAAACTGCAGGGCGGTTTTTTTCTCGGCGATGACACCACCCCGCCCCAATACATGGAAACGCCTCACTCCAACACAGAGCTCTTTCTTTCCTTTGCTAAACTGGCGGCTGATGATGACTATGACCATCTGGCACGCGAGAAAAGAGAAAAATCCATCACCCAACAGGTGCGGGCGATTGCCGATAAGCATCGCCTCACATTCAAAAAAACCAATGTGACCATGATGGCGGGCTTGAGTGAGAACCCCGTCATGCTGAGCTGCCCGTTGCCCAAACTGGCACACACTCTGCCCAATGTGGTGATTCAGGCGGTGTGTGACGCTCAATACAATGTCATCCCACTTCAAGACACAAACAACACCATCACCCATGTTGCCTTCGTGACCGACAATGCTCCGCAAAAATCTCATGCCACCATCATTGAGGGCTACGGCACTTTGCTCAAAGCGCGCCTTGCCGATGCTGATTTTTACATGAAGCGAGATCAAAAAAAGCCGTTGCAACATTATGCCGACCAATTGGCACGCATGACCTTTTTCGCCGGTATGGGCAACATGATGGACAAAACCACATACATGGCAAAAATCATCAATCACATGACAGCCATGCCACTGGACGAAGCTGAAAAAATGACTCAGCTTGCCAAAGCCGACCTCACCACGCAGATGGTGGCAGAATTCCCCGCACTACAAGGCATCATCGGCGCGTATTATTACAGCGAAAAAGAAAAAGAAAAGCATAACAGCGAATGGGCAGAAGCCATGCGCGACCATTATCGCCCATTCTCTATGGAGGATGACCTGCCAGCCAGCGAGCTGGGATGTGTTCTGGCACTGGCAGACAAATTGGATACGGTGGTAAGTTTTTTTGTCGCAGGCAAATCTCCCACGGGTTCAAAAGATCCCTATGGCTTGCGCCGCGCCGCCATCGGCATCGCTCGCATTCTCATAGAACGACTGAAAACCTATTCTCTTAGGGAACTCATTAATTGCGGAATGTCCCGAACTTTTACTGATGGTGAATTAATGACTGAAGGTCGGATAAAAATCACTCGTCCTACGGGTGAATATGCAGAAGAAATCTATCGTTTCATCGCTGAACAAATGCTCCGCTATTTAGAAAAAGAATATGATAGCCACGCTATTGTCTCCATTTTGGAAATGGAGCAATCAATGACTGTTGCAGAACAAATGGAACGCAGCTATGCCTTAAGTGATTTGTTGAGAAAAGATTATGATTTAAATTTTAGAAATGTGTATTCGCGAGCGAATCACTTCGCAAAAGAAGGTGCATCGCAAGAATACGACTCCAACCTTTGCCAAGAAAAAACCGAGCAAGCGGTCTATGTCCAATGGCAAAAAGCCAGAGGCGAGAAAGAGTTTGCTTCTCGCCTGCAAGGATTTGAAGGCTTGCACAAACCTTTGGAGATTTTTTGTGCCACCGTCAAAGTGCTTGATGATGACGAAAAAATACGAGCCAACCGCATCGCCTTGATGGACGGCATCAAAAAAGACTTTGATGAATTGTGTGACATGGAAAGATTTCTTAACCTCACCGCCGCTCCATCTATGTGGTCACGATGAGCTCACCGTTGACACGGCTTCGCGCCGCTATTGAGCGTCACGGCAAAAAACCCCTTGCCGATGCTCTCACCGCGCTGGAACAAAACCCGCTCGGTGACCAATCCCTTGCCTTGTTGCAAGAATGCTTTGACAACCCCCACAAAAATTCCCATGTCATCGGCGTGACGGGTCCTCCTGGTGTGGGCAAATCCACCCTGCTGAATGGTCTCATTGTCACGCTGCGCGAACGGCACAAAAAGATTGCGGTCATTGCCGTGGATCCCTCATCGCACCAAAGCGGCGGCGCGTTGCTGGGCGACCGCACCCGTCTCAATCAACACGCGAGCGATGCCCATGTGTTCATTCGCTCCCAAGCCGCGGGCGACCAACTGGGGGGGCTTGCTCGCAGCACGCTGGCGACCATGCTGGTGATGCGCAGTCTCTACGATGAGGTCATCATAGAAACGGTGGGCGTGGGGCAGTCGGAGATTGATGTGCTGCACATCAGCGACACCATCCTCTTGTGTCTGCAACCAGCATCGGGAGACGCGCTGCAATCCATGAAAGCGGGCATCATGGAAATCGCCGACATTTTTGTGGTGACCAAAAGCGACCTGGGCCACATCGCCCGCCAAACCGCCGCCGACATCAAAACAACCTTGCGTCACGAAAGCACATCGTGGCAACGCCCCCTTGTCATGACCTCCGCCTTCAACGGCACGGGATTGGACGCTCTTTACGATGCCATCTGCCAGCACCGTGAGCAGTGTCATGAACGCATCGCCCAAAAAAGACAAACCCACAGCGAGCGATTTTTTCAAAGCTGGCAACACATCAAAAACAAACAAACAAAAGCCACCGCTCGCAGCTTTAGTGACGCGAAGAATCTGCGATAACAGCCTCAAGCCACGCAGGAATACGCAGTGCAAAAACGCCGTCATCACTGCTGAGCCGACACGGCTCACGCATTTTTGCCGGCATGAGCCCAAGACCCCAATCCGCCGCATGACAACACAGCTCATACGAATTCCCCCGCTCATCCAACAACGGATGCGCTCCCCACGCGCCGGATATTTTCTCCACAGAGACCACACGCTGCTTGAGAGCGTTGCGATGGTGAAGACGCGCCGTGACTTCTTGTCCCATGTAGCATCCCTTGTCCAGCGAGACGGCGCGCAAATGATCCATGTGATAGGCAAGGGGCAACGACACCGCAGGCTGATAATCCTCCGCTCCCTCCATCACCGCCCAGCGATAGCGAAAATCACGATAATGCAACACATCGGTACGACTGTGCTGTGGCAACGCCGCCAACGCATTGTCATCACGATACCACACGCGCCGACCCAGCACCGCCAAACGCACATCATGAAACACCCACCGCGAATTGCTTTGATGCATCACAGTTCCACAAGAAGATGGCTCACCGTTGTCATCATCATGCCACAACGCCGCCACCCGCCATGATGTGGGCGTGCATTGCACTCGCGCCCGCAAACGCCGCAACAACAATGTGCGTATGAAATTGTCTTGCTGAGAACGGTCGGTCTCCAACAAAAAGCCCTCTCGCGTTCTGCCAATGACAAACTCGTGACGCAAGCGTCCTTGTGGTGTCAGCAACGCCCCCCACGACAATGATTGATGGGTCACCGCGTCCATATCACAAGTGAGCAGTCCTTGTAAAAATTCGTCACTGTCATCTCCCTCAACGGCAATAATGGCTCTGTGAGGCAAAAGCGTGAGATTCATGGCTGACGAGATTGAATAAAGTGCGTGAGAGATTCGTTTTTCATGTGAGTCATCATCTGCCTGTTCATATCATCAATGAGACCCCAGCCGCGATAAATCAAGGCGGTATAGAGTTGCACCGCCGATGCGCCCGCCGCCAGACGCGTCACCACATCCTCACCATCACTGATGCCACCACAGCTGATGACGGGAATGTGCTCAGGCAATTGCTGGCGCACCAGCCGTAACATCTGCAAGGAGCGTTGCTTGATGGGCAAGCCCGACAAACCGCCTATTTCTTTTTTATGATGACTTTTGAGATGAACAGGAGGTTTGTCTCTCGTGTTGCTGGTGTTGCTGACAATGAAACCATCCACACCCGCCGCCAAGGCACTCGTCACCTGCTGACACAAAGCATCATCATCCATGTCGGGCGACAATTTTGCCAACAAAGGCACGCCTCCTTTTTTGTGCCATCCGCACCCCACCGAGAGTGCTGCCTCAATCACGGCGGCGGTCGGTGTGGGCTGTGTCAAGCTGCCAGTGGGAGCATTGGGACAAGACAAATTGAGCGTGATCCAATCACTGTAAGCAATGACATCATCAATGGCGCGCCGATAATCATCAACGACGGTGCGAGTGTTTCCATTCAGCAATGTCTCTGTATTGGCAGCCACATTGACACCCAGCAACGGTAATTTTTCCCCCTTCCTTTCACTCTCCAAACGAGTTCTTTTCAACCGATCTGCCAAAGCCGCCGAGCCATAATTGTTTATGCCGAAGTTATTGATGATCGCGCCGTCAGCCTCCAAATGAAAAATTCGCCGCGGATTCTGATTGCCTTTTTGCGGCTTGGGCGTGACGCTTCCCAATTCCACAAATCCCACACCCAGTTTGCCCCAACCACGAATGGCAATGCCATTTTTATCCACACCCGCCGCCAAGCCAATGGGAGAACACACATCCCGACCAAAAAACTGCCTGCACAACGATGGCGAAACCGTCACCCGTTTGCGTTGCCAACGCACAAAATACAACATCGCCTTATGAGAGTGTTCAGGATGCTTTTCACGCGCCAAACGCATGGCACCTACTACAACCTTTTCGGCTTGTGCTCGTGCTGGGTGGACACTAAATCCTCGTTTTGCATAATCTGCCTTAACAGACCACGAACCTAGGCGATTGACCACATGTTTATAACTCATTGGTTCCTCTCCTTGACATTGAGGGTTGAGAAATTTAGTGCAAAGACATAAATTCTCATTGGTGCACTACCCACATGCCGTAGCCACAATAGCATTGTTACCAATATATGGCAATAGCTCAATATATGGCAATACACACTATGTGAAAATAGCACAATACATATGAAAATAACATATGCCTATCTATTTTTTGGTCTAGCGGATTCTATCAAACAATTTCATTGCGACTGATCGTGTTTGTCGTTACATAGAAGGAATGCCGAATTAGCTCAGTTGGTAGAGCGGCTGATTTGTAATCAGTAGGTCGGGGGTTCGAATCCCTCATTCGGCACCGTCTTTTTTCTCAAAGAGTTGTTCTTCCATGGCGATACATTGCTCAATCATCATGCGCCAGATGGCGGTGACTGTCTCGCCATCCATCGCCAGTGATTCAGCCGCTTGACGCTGTTTGCGAATGATTGCCTCAATGCGTTTTTCATCAATGATGTCCTCGCGCCCCTTGAAATCCACCACCTGTCGCACATAGGCACACCGCTCCGCCAATAGCAGTAGCAGTGCCTCATCAATGCGATCAATCTCTTGGCGAACCTCTGCAAGGGAGTCACATTTTTTTGCCTGATGACTCATGGTCGTTCCTGCCGTTTCCTCATGATGCTTTGTAGCATGAAGCCTTGCATGTTTCAATAAGACACCAAATCATATAATGCTTCCGTCTCGCCGTTCCAACGTTGCAACAACTGATGAGCAAATGTTTCTTGGTCTCGTGCTTGTTGCCACAAAGGAGCAAGATAGAGCGATTCGTCTCGTCCCTCGTCATCCACGATGTGTCGTCTGATCAAAGCTTCTTGTGCCATTTCCAACAAATCCAAGATGAGATGGTGCACAGTCTCGGCGGAATTGGTGTTGATTTTGCTGGCAAAACCATCCTTCATGATGGCTTCGCGCAATGCCTCTCGGTGCTCGTGTGATGATGCCCACGCCTTGATGCGATGCCACACATCCGCAATGATGCTGGAGTCATAGAGCAATCCCGTCCACAAAGCCGCCAGTGCACAGATGGCTTGATGATGTCCGCCATCCGCCCCGCGCACCTCCAAATAATGCTTCAGACGCACATCGGTAAAGACCGTGCTCATGTGATCGCGCATGTCGGCAAATGTGGCGCGTATTCCTCGCGCCTCGGGCAATGTGCCCGCCATGAAGTCACGAAAAGAACGCCCCGCCACATCATGATACGCACCGTCACGGCGATAAAAATACATCGGCACATCCAACAAATAAGAGGCATACCGCTCAAAACCAAAACCATCCTCAAACACAAAGGGCAAATCACCGCAGCGGTCATCATCGGTGTCGCGCCACACATGAGAGCGATAACTGAGCCAATCGGTGCGAACCCCCTCCTTGAGAGGTGAGTGGGCAAATAAAAATTGAACCACCGATTGCAGTGCCAGCGCAATGCGAAATTGCCGCACCATCGTGGCTTCGCTGTCAAAATCCACATTGACCTGAATGGAACAAGTGCGCAGCATCATGTCCAGCCCCAAGCTTCCCTGCTGCGGCATGTAGCGGCGCATGATGTCGTAGCGAGCTTTGGGCATCCAGTGAATCTCATCCCGATGCCAGAAGGGAGCAAACCCCATGCCGAACAAACCCAAATGCAATGGCTCGGCGGCTTTGCGACACTCGCGCAAATGACGCGCCACTTCCTCACAAGTGCGGTGAATATTCTTCACCGCCGCCCCTGACAGTTCAATCTGCCCCCCCGGCTCTAGCGTGATGGATGCGTTGTCTTTTTGCAAAGCAATCAGTGTGTCGTCTTCATACACCCCCTGCCAGCCGTGGACGATGAATTGTCGCAGAAATGATTGCACCCCTCGCGCGCCCTCGTAGGGCACCGGAGCGAGGTTTTTTTTGTCAAAAAGAAATTTCTCATGTTCCGTGCCGATGCGCCATTGGTCACGGGGGGTGATTCCCGATTCCAGATAGGCGGCGATGGCATCGGGATTTTCTATGATGTCATCTTCGTTCATGGTGCGTCATTCGTGCCAGTTGCAAAAGAGAGAGTGCCAAAAATGCGGCACTATCCACTCTATAGAAGTTTTGTCCCAAATGCACCTGTTCAATTGTGCTGGCGGATGGATGGCGGGCGACCCAATGACACTCCTCATCGCTCCAGCCGCCCTCAGAGCCAATGATGACTCCCGCGCCAGAAGAAACATCGCCCTGCGCACAATGATGCCATAGATGTTGCGTGGGGTGAGAGGCATCATAGGGATGACAAAAAAACAACCGAACCCGAGATGACCAAATGTCAATGGCTTGAGCAAAAGAACAAAGGGGCTTGATTGTGGGGCATGAAAGTAACCCGCATTGTTCGGTTGCCGCCATGGCAACCGCAATTGATGATGCATGGTTGATGGAACGGCGCGCTGAGTGATGACTCACCACAGGCTGAATGACATCACAGCCGGCTTGGACGGCTTGTTCAATCACATGATGCCAACGAGACCCCTTAGGCGGCGCACACAACAACACAAGGGGTTGTGATTCATCCACTGCCCGTAGCTGTTCGCCCACAGAAACGACCAAACATTCCTTGCTGATGGAGCGAATCACGCCGTGCCATTCACCATCACGCCCATTGAAAACACGCATCTCATCACCCACTTTTGCCCGCAGAACATGAGCCAGCTTGTGAAAATGACCATGCCTCCTGTCAATTGTGATTTTGACCCCATGCCCAAGAGATTCATTCACCAAAAATCGTCTGAATGTATGAAGGTTCACGGTTCACGGTTCACAGTTTATGGTTCATGGTTCACAGTTTATGGTTCATGGTTCATGGTTCATGGTTCATGGTTCATCATCATCATCATCATCATTATCAAAAAAATAGGGGCGACATTGCTGCCGCCCCTATTGCAAGGTTGTCTTTCAGCGAACGATTACAAGGGACCGAGACCGTCAAAGGTGTAACCAAGTCCAAGAGAGATGCGGTTGTCATCAAACCCACCGTAATTGAGGATTCTGCCGTCTTGCACACCGCCACGCCCAAGCACCGTCACATTGCGTTCTTCATGGTCCAGATAAGTCCAATCCATGCGCATGAAGAGATTGTCATAAAGGACACTTTCCACCCCCAAGCCAATGCGATAACTGCCCAATCTGTATTTGTCCACCTCCACAGACGAACTACCAAGAGTCGCATCGGCGATACTATTACAGGGATTTGTAACATCAGCATTGGATGTGAAATTGGAACTGTGATTCTCGTTTTCAAACTGCGTCCACCCATAACCGCCCTTGAGATAAACAAGGGTCTGTGGCGTGAAGCGATAGCCCAACCGTCCCAAAAGGGCAACATCAGAGTGGCGTTTGAAAACATCGCTCCTGACAGTACAGTTATTAACCGCTGATTGTCCTGCTCCCGTTGTCGCACCCGGCGTTAAACCGTAGTTTTTCGCCACTTCACTCTCAGTGGGGCTACCGAACTCAATTTCGCTTCCCAAATAGATGCCATCCAATTGGGATCTTTCAAAAACACGCCCCATGTCAAACCCATAGCCAACGAAACCTGCCCAGCCAAAGAAGTCCTGACCAAAATCATTGCTCTTGTTTGTCCTGGTATTGCTCGTGCCAGAGGTGGTTCTCCAATTTGTCGAATCGGACTCGTTGTAAGCGGCATTGCTGTGGTGGAAGAGTGCTCCAGCATAGACACCATCACCGACCACGCCGCCTCTGACCTTCATGTTCTTGTGCTCGCCCTCACTGCCCGGATAGAAGGTAAAGCCCACCTGCAATGAATATGTGCGAGCGGCATACTGACGGTTATCACCTGTTCCTGTCGCCAAAACTGCGTCGCGACTGCCCGAATCACGAGTATCCAGCGCGTCCAGAGAATCATCGTAATCTCTGACAAGCCAGCCAAAGCGCAAGGCACTGCGATCACCAATGGCGATTTCCGAGCCGAAACCAAAGTTCCAAGCGTGGGCAACATCACGAGAACCACGCACCTGAGAAGAACCACGGCTTGCTATGTCATAGAATCCCATGCTGTAGCCCACCTGCGTATAGAACAAATGATAAGGCTGCACCAAGTAACCCATGCGGGTGGAAAAATCCAAATCATAATCCATATTAACCGTGCGCGACCTCATATCAGAAGTTGGGGTCACACCCGCAGGGGTCGTGCTCGTCCCCGAATAGGTCTGTTGATCATCAGTATAGCTGTATCTTTTCTTGGTGATGGATGCGCCAAACTCACCTCCCAGATAGAAGCCGTGACGCTCAAACACTTCACCAACTCCCAGAAACATACCAAATCCACTGTTGTCACTAAAGGCGTTGAGGCTGCCATCACCCGCCGCTTGCGTAGCATTACCGGCAGCAGAACTATTTCGTTCCATTCTGCTGGCGTTATCCCGAACGACACCGCTGGAATTTTGCAACAGGAATCCCAAATAGGGACCCTCAAACATATAGCTGCGAGAGATGATGCGTCCTCTGCGTATGTCGCGAACTTCCGGCTCGAAATCCTCATCAGCAAATTCAAAGGTGGTGTCTTCAAATTCGTCATAATACTCTTCTTCGTCTCCGACATCGGCAAACGATTGAGACACACTCAACGACACCGCCAAGAGAATCATCACCAACAAACGAAGGTGACCATCGGTATCCCTTTTTAAGAAATTAGCAAGCATTGACATAGCTTCTCTCCTTCAAGAAATGAGAGACAGGTGACTCATTGACTGTAGCACCCCATCTCCGCAAAGATTCATGTTAGCGATACACACCCCACACCTCACTCACGGCAAAGCCCATGACATGTATCATTCCCATTTTTACATCATCTTTTATAAAAAGTAAAGCCCCAATTCATAATGATGATGAGAAAATTTTATAAGCCCCACTGGTCAAACGCATAAATGACGGCAAGACTAATGCGATTTTCTTGAATGTTATGCAGGGCTCTGTTGTCACCAATGGTGAAATCCAGCACATCGGCATAAGTCCAATCCAATCGGGCGGTGATGTTGTCGTAGACGACGCTTTCAATTCCCGTTCCCACAGAAAATCCGTTGACAAAAGTTTTAGCCGAAGTGGCACTGCTGCCCCCCTGTTCATACTCCAAGCGCACCCAGTTGTAGCCGCCGCGCGCATACACCATCGTTGCCGGCGTATACAGATATCCAATCCGCACACCCCAATCAATGGCAACGGGACGCTTGATCTCAGAATCACTGCCCTCATAGACAGTGTGAGAGACCAAGTTCGTGTCAAGACGCAATTCAGTTCCCAAGTAAATGTCTCTTCGTCCCTTGAAGAAGCGATTGGATCCGATTCCCACAATGCCGCCCACACTGCCGCCTCTCATGCCGACACTATCGCTACTGGCGGCTGTGTTGCCATCACGCAAATCAGCGGCACTGCTGTATTGACCCTTCACCCCCACATAGACACCATTGAACACAACGCGATTCACCTTCATTCGGCGAGCATCAGGACGCTCCTCAAAGCGATAGACCAACCCCACCCGAGAGGTAAAGCTGCGGGGTTTGAGTTCGGTGCGCGGATTATATGCTCCCAAAGACAATTCATAATAATCTCGCATCGCCCAATCCAAACGGAAGAAGGCGTTGCCGCCGAGGGACGCCTCCATGCCCAAGCCCACATGATACCCATGCAACAACTGAGCCTTCTCCAGCGTGATGGTATCGCCTTGCCTGTAATTATAATTAAAGTTGCTGGCACTGTATCCGCCCTGCAGGAACATGAGCGCGCCGTCATGAGAGGCGTAGGATAATCTCATTCCCACATCAAAGTCGTAGGTGTTTTCCAGATTGTAGAAATCAGTCGCCGACCGAGAAACATGCGTACGCCGCTTAATGATAGAAACCGACGATGCACCGCCCACATAAAAGTGATGACCATTCTTTGCCATGACCATGTAATCGTATCCGCCATAGAAAGTTCCTCCCATGACGCTCTGCAATCCGCGATCCTCCGCGCCGTTTGCGCTGGTCTCATTGGAGTATCCCGTTCCGTAGGCGAGTCCAGCCCCGCCGTGACTGCCCTCAAAATAACGAGACTCAGGTTGCAATGACACACGATCCATTGGCATGGTGTCCGATGGCATGGCATCGGTTTGCATGGTGTCATATGACATGTCGTCATATTGGGCGTGGGCACTGCTCGCCATCACACCGCCAAGAGCAAAGCTCAGAACGGCAGCAACGAAGCAAAAATAAGGTGTTTTCATTGTCATGGGTCTTCCTCACAATCGTATCAGACATAAATTCTTTCTTGTGTGACACATCAAAAACTATGAAACAGCTATAAAAGCTATGAAACAGCTATGACACATCAAAAATGCGAGACACGGTACGAGCCCCGTCATCGCGAGGTATCATAACAAAACGAGAGCCGTAGGGCAAGCATGAAAATGTCAGTTTTTGGTCATCCATGACAAGGATTATACTTTAATCTGGGGCGATATATTGAGTGAGCCTTTTTCATTGCTCTTGATATAGCCCGTGTCCTTGCTGTCAAAAATGGCTTTGGTGAGTTCCAGCAAAATCAAGTTCTTCACCTCTTTTTCATTGTCGCTATCGGTCGCCATCACAGAATCCAGTATTGCCCTGTGAGAATTCAGGGCATTTTGTCTCTGCCTGTTGAGATTGTATAAGTGCCGTTCCGCCGCATGACCCTTAGAAAAATGGGCAATCAAAAATATCCCCAGAGACAAGACAAAAAATTTAAGCAAGGCATTGCTGACAAACATCCCATAATCTACTTGACCATCTTTTGGAAAAGATGTGCCATCAACATAGAAGGCAACGGCAAGAATTGCCGTAACAACAATACAGCCTATCATAGTCCGAAAATTTTTATGGGCTCTTCTTTTATTCTCCTTTGCCTCATCCCCAAAGAAAGTGCCGAATTTTTCTCCCTCTTCTTTCTGCTTTTCTGTTTGAGCACTTTGAAGAAGCTCCTCTGCTTTTTTCACATTGTCCAAGCCACCCTTGAGGGCATCTAAAAGTTTTTTCGCCTGTTCTTCAGTATTCTTTAGCTTTTCATCCTCATGAGAGCCAATAGCTCGCATATATTCTCTGACCGTAGAAGTGCGTTGAATGATGTCACTTTTCTTGTTTTTAATCTTGCTGATATAATTTTCCTTTTCTGCCGTATCTCCAAAATTTCTCACATCTTGAGCAAAACCAAAAAAATTTTGCAATAGATTTTCCATTTCTTGTACACGGTTATCGGGCAAATCGGCAAAATTTGGATGGAATAAAATATCATCAAATACCTTTTTGATTTGAGCAAAATCCTTTTCTGCTCCTTTTAAATTATGGTTGCCCAAGTCCTCACGGAGCAACGCGTTCCACGCCAATTGCTCGTATGCTTTTTTTATATCGGGATTAAGTTCAGCCATCCTGACACCTTGAGGAATTTTACCCCTTCGCTCTCACATCAATGCTTCTTGTCACGCGGTGGGAATGGGTCATTGCCAGGGGCAACCGTGTCTGAATCCCGCCATCTGCCATATTTATTTTGTGTCACAACTTCGCCGCCGCCATTATTTTCGACTATTTCCTTTGCAGCTTCTTGGGCTTGTGCTTGCGTTGAGTGGATACTAGAGGCTCGCTGTGCATTAGGTGCTTTAACAGCCCAGCCATCTGGGTGTTTGACGACATATCTATTATTACTTGACATTGCTTTGCTCCTTGATTTTGGAGTTTGGAAAAATGGTCTATAAGACACAAGCCTTGCAGACATCGACACCATTTATGGTAGCCAAAATATAAAAAATGTCAATATATTGTGGAAAATAAATTTTGCGGTGTGAATTTTACACCGCAAAACTCAACGCTTCATCTTTTTGGCGTAGAGGGGGGGGGGATTCGAACCCCTGATACGGCTCAAAACCGTATAATGTGTTCCTCTCTGTTATAGACGCGTTGAATGTTGGTGAGAAAAAGATTGCCGGTCTTACTGACGGCTCTGGCTTCATCTTGAATGTGAATGTTGATTTGAAAGTCATTTCTCCAGTTGCGTCCTTCAAAGCCGTTGTGAGGGATGACGGGATCATTCAAAAATATAGCGCGTCCTTCAAAATCATCGCGCAGGCGATCCAGCACGATGATATTGGGCGCAATGAGCAAGAAATTGCGAGCGAGATTTGAATTGTCCTCGTAGGTTTTGTGAAAGAAGCTCCAAGCGATGGCGAGGCTCATGGTTTTGGTCTTGCCGCTGCCTGTTGCCATTTTGACAACCAATCTGCGCCAATGCTCTGGAAACATACCAGCTGACACCGCCCCTGAGCTGTCAAAACGCATGAGGTCGTATTTGTCTTTGAATTCAATCACCTCATGCAGATAAATGATGGTTTCTATGGCTTCTCTTTGAGCAAAATAGTATTGAAAAAGCGAGCCATCCTCTTGAGGGTGGTCGGTTGCAAACCACCATGTGAGAAGGGCGCGGCTGGTGGCGGAGCATCCCTCGTAGTTTGTGTCACGCCATTTTTTGACGGCGGTGCGTAATTGCTCCACCAGAGGCGGCAGCAGACAATCATACCCCATGCTTTTCAGCCCATCAGGCGTGGGATACCAACGCGTTGACGGGTCAACAATGTCATGAGGCGATAAAGGAAAATCCTTACCAAGAGGCATAATCCTGTCCTTTCTTTTGGTCTGTTTTCATATCCTTACCTCAATTACGGTCATGGAGTCGTTGCCGAATATGTCTACCACTTTGATGGCGACTTTGCGAGTGCCTGAGTCGCATTCTATGGGGGTGGTGATGAATTCCAGTTGTTTGTTTTTCTTGGTGCGGAAGCTTTGCCATTCGTTTTCAAAGATGAAGTTTCCTGTGGTCATGACATCCATCTCTGTGCCGTCCTTGCCATCGGTGAGGATGACTTCGGGCTTGCTTTCGTAGTTGAAATCCACCGACCAGTAGTCAATCCAGTCCGACCATTTTTTGGTGATGGTTTGCTGGGAACAAATGCCGTTGGTGTCCTTGCTGATTTTAACAAGCTGCCCGCGCTCCAGTATGATGGTGCTGCCGCCGTTTTTGAGGTTGGCGATGGCGGTCTCCATGGTGCCCTCATTGTAGGCGACCGAAAACCCAGTGAGTTCTATTGCCAGCATGGTTTTTTTGCCCTTGCCTGTGATGTGAGGCTTGGCTTCAATGTAGGCGATGTCGTGAAACACCACCTGATTGCGCTCCACGGCTTTTTTGTCAAACACATCACGGGGGATGTATTTGAGAGCCAGCATCACCCCTTGTTGCTTGGCTTCTTCTTGAGCGTGGGTGTTGAGGGACATTTCAAACTCAAAGGCAAGAATATCCACATTGATGATGCCGCGCCGTTTGCATTCCGCCACCACCTCATCCACAAAATGACCCGTGACCGGCAGATTGATGGGACCCACCACCACCATGTGATTGCCCTTTTTGCCATGAAACATGGCGTCCGATGCAATGGACTCGGCGGCATAAGCTCGCAAAATGAGCCTGAGATAGTCCTGTTCTTTGACGCGCCATTGTTGAGCCTGTTGGTCATCATTGAGGTTGGTGTTGATGCCCACATAGTGCTGTCGCTCATACTTGCCCAGATTGAGAATCTCAAACGCGCGATAGTCCATGCCGTTCTTTTTGAGCTGTCGCTGCACATTGATCATGCGCTTTTTGGTGGTGTGAATGGCGAATTTGCCCAAGTCGGAGCAGATCCACTTGCGTCCCAGCTTTTCCGCCACCGCCGCGGTCGTCCCCGAACCACAAAAAAAGTCAGCGACAATATCGCCTTCTTTTGTACTAATATTTAAAATCCTCTCTAAAAGGTCTTCAGAATTTTCTGTAGGATATTTTGTTGTAAAAGAATATCCCGGAATATCTGTCCAATTTGTATCTAAAGCCATTGTATCAGATGGCTTTACATAATACTCAAGACTATTTAGCTTCTCATTGAACCTCAATGTACCTTCGTCTATCATTCTTTCCATGCGCTTTTGATTAAACTTAAAATGTTTCCCCGACGGCGGATAAAAAACCCGCCCAAACAAATTTCTTTCTCTTGGCTTCCTTTCTCCATCACTATCATCCGTTCTTCTCCAATAGCCTTCTCTTATCTTGTCTCTTTTTTTGTCAATATTTATGAATTGAGAATCCTTTGATTGGAAATATACGAAAAGCGTATCTGTCGCGACAGGCAGAGAAAGTCTTCCTTGAGAAGTGACATTTTTTTTAATTCTATTTACCAGAATTTCTGACTGGAAATGTTCTTTTCCAAAAACTTGGTCGAGCATAACCTTGACATAGTGTCCCCAGTGATGGTCAATTCTTAAAAAGAAAATTCCATCATTTGAAAGCATATCTTTCATTAATTGAACACGCTCAAAAAGCATACTTAAAAAAGTGTTCCCTTGGTTGCCCCATGTATTTCTATATGCAAATTCCTCCAGAATGGATGGGCTTTTGACAAATGGCTCGTTAGAATTATCATCACCAATATCTACCTTAATAGAGTAATCCAAACCAGCACTAAATGGTGGGTCAATATAGATGAGTTTGATGCCTCCTGCCTCCTCAATCGTGCGGCGCGTGTTGCCGCTTTTGAGGGATGACAAAATGAGTCTATTATCGCCCCAGATGAGTTTGTTTGCCCAGCCGCTGATTTGTCTGCCGCTGTGGGCATCAAACAATTCCCCTTGCTGATGCCGCACCTCTTCGCTACGGGGTTCATCCACCTGTTCAATGGTTTGAAAGGGCAGCACCACATTGGTGACATCCTTGGTCTTGCCATTCCACACCAGCTCCACCTCTCGCTGGTCACCAAACAACAAAAACCGATACTTCTCGTCCAACGCCTTGCCATCCTCAAGCAAGCGGGTGATATCTCTGATTTCATTGTCGCTCAAACGCATCAGGGCATGATAAGCACATCGGCACGGAATGAAAAGCCAGAAAAACATTATATTTACTTATAATGAGTTAAGAGTTACCAAAAAATCTTTGCTCGTTGAATAGCTCTGTCAGGTAAGGTAGATTATTCTCAAGGAGGGTAGTTCTGTCCTATTCTGGACAATCAGAAGCAGAACTATAATGGTTGTGCCAGTGGGTTGGATAAGTCAGCTAATAGGGAAATTTACGGGGTGGTTTTGTCGTGTCCTGAAAAGATTCACTGACCCTTCTTCTGATAAAAACGAAAACTCATCGCCTGATGCCTCTACGCCAATTCCACCTCAACTACACCCCAACACTCACCCGCCAATTTTGCCAGAACATCAATCTTCCACCGAAGATAATCAAAGCGAGCAAAACCAAAAAGTCAAAGGAAATCATCCCGCAGACATTCCAGGGCGACGGAATCCGAAGCACACAGAATCAGAGCCCGAAGCTAAGGAAAAAGAATCGTCATCCTTCCGTCCTCAATTGATGTGTCGGAGAAAGGCTGGTGCTTGGCAGGTTATTGTGTCTGGGAATGAGGAGTGTCCCATCAAAGGGGTGCGTCTTGGGAATCAAGATTTGGAGGTCATCAATCAAGAATGTCCCATAGACTCACTGGAGGGACATCTTGTCACTTGGTCTGAAAATGGGGATAAACGCGAAGTCGCGTTATTCAATGGCGAGCCTCTCATTTTCAAATTTTCAAAAAACTGGAAGGGCACGGAGATTTCTCAAATCACGAACGGTCATTTCATCGTCATCGCTCCTGCCGAATGGACAAGGGTGGGCGACAGGCGAGACGCTGGTGGGGCGGAGCCTTGTAAAGATGAAAAATTCAGGGCGCATTTTTTCTCTCGGAATAAAAATGATTCGGATGAGGAAATCAAAGGTTTTGAAGGACAGCCGCCCCTTCCTGTTGGTTTGAGCATAGAATGGGATGGCGAGAGAGTCTTTGATGACTCGGCGGACGAAGGCATCCTGTTCGTTGGAGATGCTCCAAAGCCCGTATTGTCACCAGATATTGCGAGCGCACGAGTTGTAGAGGAAACGGAAGATGGTGGCGGTTGGGGGGAGAACTTTATTCCAAGTGATGAGAAACTTGCAAAAGTTTTGAACGGCAGAGAGGGACATTTTTCTCTTCGCATTTACGCGCGTGGATCAAGGCGTGAGCTTGATAGCAAGCAGTTTCGTTATATGAGTCAATTGAAAGAAATCCGTGTTGATGATGAGTCATATACAGCCGCCACCGCTATCGCGCCCACATCTGCAGGATATTCACCAACGGAAGTGCAATTCATTGCCAGAGACGGCAGCAGGCTGACTCCGAAATCATTACCCGAATTTTCTCATGCGAAGCTGGTGGGGGATGTCATTAAAGTTCCACCACACCATAAAGCAGATCGCATTGTTTGTGCTCTTGAGACAAAGACCAATGATGTGCAGATTGTGTTACAGCTGCCAAAAATATGGTGGCGATTGGAGAGCGATGGCGATGATGCGGGTGAATGGAGTGACAAACCCATCACCATGACACGAGAGGAATTTCGTGATCATGCTCGCGATGAGATAAAGATTTCAATCTTATCCAAGCGATGCAAATTGGTGCATACGGGATTCAACGACAAGCGGGATAAACAATACTCCCGCAAAGAGCAGGATGAGTGCATTCAAATTCCCTTGTATGCATTTGATGACAGGCTGCCAACTGAGCCAGAATCTCGTGCCCCTCTTCAATTCAATGTTGAATGGATGGGAACAGTCACGACACTCATTCAGTTTGTTTCGCGACAAGGTGCAAGTGAAACAAAGTCGCTCCCTCGCACCGTAAAGCCAAGTTCCAAAAATGAAGTAAAGGGCGTTAAAAGAAACTACGGTTCTGATTCGTTACGAGATACGAGTAGAAAAAAGCCGCCCACTCTTCCAAAAGTCAGGCTCATCAAGCCAGAAGCCACCGCCGTTTGGCTGGTGGAGAATAGTTCTCTCACTTTTAAGCAGATTGCGGATTTTGTTGACATGCATGTTCTGGAGATTCAGGCAATTGCGGATGGCGAAGCTCATGCCGACCTTATAGGTGAAGACCCCGTTAAAGAATTGCATCAGCTCACCAGAGAAGAGATTGAACGCTGTGAAAAAGACCCAGAAGCTTCTCTCAGACTTAAAGAAATTTAGTCATTGACGAATGGGAGAAGAGGGCTCACCCTATATCCGTTGAGGAGCGGCATGATGGCAAACGAAGTTGATATAAAGCATCTCAAGCAATGGACGAAGAGAATTCACCAACGCTATGTGGATTATTTGACCACCTCATTCTTTTTCTCAGACCCTGATTTGCGCCGATCGTTTCGTGATGCTCTTGGCAAAGAGGGAAGGCTGCAGAAAGAGGCTTCAGAAGAACATTTTGAATTCAAAAAGGGAATGCACGCTCATCAATTGGCGGAAAAAATTTTTGCAGGCAAAAATGTGAGTGATCTTAAGCACGCATTAATTGGTGATGCGTTGTATGACCATCAAGAACAAGCCATCAAAAATGCCTTTGCGAAGCAAAAGAATTTGGTTGTTGCTACTGGGACTGCCAGTGGCAAGACCGAGAGTTTTCTTTATCCCATTTTGTTTGAATTATTTCGCCAGCACCTTGCGGGAGATTTGAAAAATCCTGGGGTGCGCGCCATGATTCTGTATCCCATGAATGCACTGGCGAACGACCAGCGCGAACGCTTGGGAGAAATTTGCAAGAAATTGAAAGAGGCAGGCTCTCAGTTCAAACCGACATTTGGGCAATACATTGGGCAAACTCCAGAGGACGAAAAAAACGAGTGGCGCAATGCGTCCGAGCGCGAAAAAAATCGCTTAGATGGGGAACTGGTTTTTCGTAAAGAAATGCGTGACACACCGCCTCACATTTTATTGACCAATTATTCAATGCTGGAATATTTGCTCATTCGCCCCAAGGATACTCCTCTGTTTGATGGTGACAGAGGCGCGCATTGGCAGTTTCTCGTTCTGGATGAGGCGCATCAGTATCGCGGTGCCAAGGGGATGGAAATCGGCATGCTGATGCGGCGTCTCAAGCAGCGATTGCGTGACGGGGGGCGGCAAGATTCTTTTCGCTGCATCGCCACCAGTGCCACCATGTCATCGCGCGAAAATCAAGAAGACAGAAAGGCGATTGCCGAATTCGCCAAAAAACTTTTTGACGAGCCTTTTGCCGAGGATGACATCATATTTGGCAAAAGGGAAAAGGTTAAAGATGAAAGCACGCCGAGCCGCCATCATGCCTTTTTGCGTGGGCTTCAGGGTGCGTTTCTTGTCCATAAGAATGGCAAGGACACTGTGGCACTCAATCGCAAGGATGAGGACGACAGCAAAGAAAAAAGCGAACCTCTTGAGATCGCGCTGTGCCGCGAATGCGGACAACATTATTATGTCGGCAAAGAACAAGATGGCAAACTGAGAGAAGGAATTCGCGATCCCAGTCATGAAGAATTCGGCGTGGATTACTATCTGCCAGATGAAACGGGGAAAGGAGTTTTATGTCGGCAATGTGGGGCTCTTGCGAAGTCATCATGCGATTGCACAAATTCGGCGTTCATTGCCGTCAAGAAATGCAAATCTCACAAAGAGCATCCCGACGAATTGGAGAAGTGTGAGGCTTGCGGCTATGGGCGTGGCAGCATTGGTGACCCTGTGCGAGAGATTGTGCATGGCTCGGATGGACCGGGCACTGTGATCGCCACCACTGTGCATGAGGTGCTACACGAATTTCTTCCCGAAGACAAACGCAAAATTTTGGCTTTTGCCGACAGTCGCCAGCGAGCGGCATTCTTTGCTTGGTATATTGAGGATTCCTACAGGAATATTCTTCACCGCAATCTCATTTACAGAGCGATGAACTCCGAAGACATTGCGGATGAAGGTTTAACCATCAACGACTTGACCCATTGCGTGTATAAATTGTGGGAAAAGATTGGACTCTTTGAAAAACCAAGTGCAAGTAAGGCGGAAAAATCCCGTGAAGTGTCAGAATCCGTTCTGCGCGAGGCGGTGACTGATGATAAAAGGAGGTCTTTGAGTGGTGTTGGCTTGGTGAAATGGTCTGTCAAATTACACCCGAATTTGAAGCTGCCCCCCGAAATGCTTCAACCGCCGTGGAATTTCAGCGAGGATGATGCTTACGCTCTGATCCGTTATCTGCTGGACAATATGCGCTCGCATCAAAGAGCCATAAGTTTGCCAGAAGATAGTAAAACCGCAAAATGGGCGGATATATCACCGTATGAGCAGAAGCCAAAGGGGAAGACACTTGTGCAATGGTGTAACACAAAAAATACCATTGTTGGTTGGTTTCTTCACAGAATTCTTGACGCAAAAGAAAGTGGGCTATCGGATGAAGAGAAGCACTCTTGTGCCGCAAAACTCCTGCGCAAGATTTGGTATGAATTGCGAGATTTACCAGAAAATGATCCTATGCTCATGCGTATATCGCACCGTAGCGACGCGTTTCTTCTGAATTGTGGCTGGGTGCGGGTAAAGCTGGCAAAGCCTGATGAAATTTGGCGTTGTGAAGACTGCACCACGCTCAGTAGCCATAACATTCGCGATGTTTGTCCGCGCAAGGGGTGTGGTGGCATGTTGAAACCTGTTGATGAGGATAAGCAGAAGGTTCTTGAAGGAAATCACTATCGCAAGCTCTATAAAAACGCTCATCTGCCGCCGAAACTGCGCGCGAAGGAACACACCGCTCAGATTGAGGCGAATGAGGCGGCTCAAAGACAGAGCGAATTCAAGGATGGTAAAATTCATCTGCTGAGTTCCTCCACCACATTTGAGTTGGGTGTTGATCTTGGCGATTTGGATTGTGTTTTTCTGCGTAATGTTCCGCCAGAGCCGTTCAATTATGTGCAACGGGCTGGTCGTGCGGGGCGAAGAGATTCTCCGGGTCTGGTCTTGACCTATTGCGACCGCAATCCGCATGATCTCTATCATTACGAAGACCCCGAACGCATCATGAAAGGTGAGGTGCGTCCGCCACAGCTGCACATGACCAACCATAAGATTGTATCACGCCACATGGTGGCTGCCGTCTTATCTGAATTTTTTAGGGCACATCCAGAACGGTTTGAAAGTGTGGAGAGCTTTGTTGACGATTGGGAAGGCATGGAAGACCCGCAAGTGGCAAGTGACATTCGTCAATTTTGCAAAAAGAACAGCCAATTGAAAGAATCTTTGTGTCGCATCGTGGATGAGAATATGCACAAGAAAGTCGGGCTCAAGGATGATGCGTGGATTGATGAAATTGCGGGCAAAGACAGTCGTCTTGTTAAGGCGGTGAAGGAGGTTTTGAACGACCATAAAAAACTGGAGGAAATTCTTGGAAAACTCAGTAAAGAAAAAAAATATCAAGAGTGCGACCAAATAGTGAAGCGTCAAAACACCATCAAAGGTGAGAGGGTTCTTGATTTTCTTTCACGCAAAGCGGTCATTCCCAAATACGGCTTTCCTGTTGATGTTGTTGAGCTTGACATCCATTCTGGTGATAAGAATGTTTCGCTCCAGCGCGACCTATCTCAGGCAATTGGCGAATATGCGGCGGGCAGCAAGGTGGTGGCTGATAAAAAGGAATGGATTCCCTACGGCATTAAGACAATTGCTGGTAAAAGGTGGAAGGAGCAGTATTACCACTACACCAATGCTCGCGACTTTAAGAATTGGAGCGAAGGTGAAAGCGAAGACGAAAAAGACAAACAGGGGCGTCAATATCTCATTCCAGAGTTTGGTTTTGTCACTGAGTGGTTCAAAAAAGCTCCAGAGCCACGGAGAGGGGCGCGCCGTCTCTACACGACGCGTCCTTTCTTTCCTGGTTTCAAGGATCAAAAAGAGCCAGAGTCCAAAAATATAGCGGGTGTGAATGTCACTCCCGCCACCCCTGGCACTCTGGTGATCCTTTGTGAAGGAAGAAAAAGAAATGGTTTTTATATTTGTCCTGATTGCGGTACTCAAAGAGCAGAGCGCGAGATTCCCCACAAAACACCGTGGGGTTCAACATGTAGGACACCGCCGCGTCCTTTTTCCCTCGGTCACGAATTGGAGACCGATGTTGTGTGTCTTCATTTTCCGAATCTGTGTGATGAATGGGAAGCTTATTCCGTTGCCTATGCGATGTTGTTGGGTGCGGCGGATAGATTGGGCGTTCCCGATAATGATTTGAATGTCACCATCACGGGAGGTAAAGGTAAAGACGAGTACGCAGTCGTACTTTATGACAATGTTCCAGGCGGAGCAGGTCTGGTGGCGCAGCTTGAGAAAGAAGATGTTTTTTGTGATATCCTTAAGAGTGCCGAAGCGCGTGTTCAAGGTCAATGTGGCTGTGATTCAAGTTGTTACGGTTGTCTTCGAAGCTATCGCAATCAGTTCGCACATGCAGACCTCAATCGGCAACGGGCAAAGGAAATTCTCGAAAGTTGTGTGGGACAAATGGTTGGACAGGCAAGCTTGCCTTCCCTCAAAACATAGGTATCATAAGGGCTTGCAGGGCACTCTTGGCGGAGAGGGGGGGATTCGAACCCCCGATACGGCTCAAAACCGTATAACGGATTAGCAATCCGCCGCTTTCGACCACTCAGCCACCTCTCCAAGAACCACACGCAAACAACGCGACCACGCTATTTAATCTTGGCTTCTTTGAACATCACATGTTTTTTGGCAATGGGGTCGTATTTACGCACCTCCATTTTCTCGGTGACATTGCGCGGATTCTTACGGGTTACATAGAAAAAACCCGTGTCCGCCGTGCTCACCAACCTGATTTTAATCACCGCCGATTTCGCCATGAACCAATCTCCTTACCCCCACACTATAATGTTCCCCATGCCATAACAAGTCACGCCGCCGCGACTTTTTTGGCTTTGTGCGTCCGTGTCGGCTTGGCAGTTTTGGCTTTGGACTTGGCTTGGGGTTTGATTTTGCCTTTTCTTGCCTTTGCCGCCAGCAATGCCAAGCCTTGCTCCAGAGTCAATTCCTTTGCCTCCGTACCATGAGGCAACGGCGCGCGCACCGCATTATGCCCCACATAAAAACCATAGCGACCTCGCACCAACACCACCAATTTGCCGTCCGAAGGATGCGTCCCCAACTCGCGATCCCCTCTCGCGCGTTTTTTCTGCAACGCCGTCTCAATCAATTCCATCGCCCGATTTGCTCCGATGGTGAGAACATCCTCATCTTTGGGGATGGTCGCCGACACCCATCCGCATTGCAAATACGCCCCAAAGCGTCCCACATGAGCCATAATCATCTCATCCATTTCCTCATGACGAGTCACCTCACGCGGCAAGGAAAGCAACCGCACCGCCTTGGCAAAATCCACCGTTTCGGCTTCGTAGTGCGGCGTGAGACCAAACCGCTTGGGCTTGGGAGTCTTCTTGCCCGCCGCTCCCTCACGCTCCCAATGCAAATACGCCCCGTAAGGACCATACCGCATCGTCACCTCACCGCCATCGGGATGAACCCCCAAAATGCTTTCTTCGCGCTGAGGCTCATTGCCATCACTGCCAAAAGAACGACTATACCGACACTCAGGATACAAAGTGCAACCAATAAACGCGCCATACCGGCTCAGCTTCAAGCTCAAACGACCCTCCTCACAACGAGGACACACCTGCCCATCGGGAAATAACAATTCAGCCAATGTCTCATTCAAAGCATCAATGATGGCACGGGTGCTGAGGGAACTGGCTCCCGTCATGGCGTGAGTGAAATCTTGCCAAAACTCACCCAGCACCGATTTCCATTGATGGCGACCTTGAGCGATATCATCCAACTGATTCTCCAAAGACGCAGTGAAATCATAGGCAATGTGGCGATTGAAAAAATGATTCAAAAAACAAGTCAAAATACGCCCTCTGTTTTCAGGCATAAACCGCCGACTCTCCAGCGTCACATACTGACGCTGCTGCAACACATCAATGATGCTGGCATAGGTGGAGGGTCTGCCGATGCCCAGCTCTTCCATTTTTTTCACCAGACTCGCCTCACTGTAGCGCGGCGGCGGCTTGGTAAAATGCTGTGAGGTCTCCACCTTTTGCAATGACACCGCGTCACCCTTGTGCAGTGGCGGCAGCAACTGATTTTTGTTCTCGCCACTGTCGTCATCATCACGCCCTTCTTCATATAATTTAAGAAAGCCGTCAAACAGCACCCGATTGCCATTGGCTCGCAAAATGAGAGAGCCGTCATCAGTGGAAATGTCTGCACTCACCTGTTCCAATTGGGCATCCGCCATTTGACACGCCATCGCCCGCCGCCAAATCAAGCCATACAATTTATGTTGGTCATCGGTCAGATGTGCTCGCATTGTGTCGGCGTGTTGCGTGCAATCGGTGGGACGAATGGCTTCGTGAGCCTCTTGAGCATTTTTTGCCTTCTTTTTGAACAGACGCTTTTGCTCAGGCACATATTTCTTGCCATACAGAGACTCAATATGCCGCCGCAGCATGGTGACGGCATCATTGGCAAGATGAGTGGAGTCGGTACGCATATAAGTAATGAGTCCGATGCGTCCGTGTCCGATGTCAATTCCCTCATAGAGCTGTTGTGCGGTGCGCATGGTGCGTTTGGCAGAAAATCCCAATTGCCGCGCCGCCTCTTGCTGCATGGTGGAAGTGGTAAAAGGCGGCGATGGACGGCGCGCTCGCAAGGATGTCTTGTGGTCACCCACATGCAGGCGGGCTTTTTCTAAAATAGCTTGAGCGGCATGGGCATGGTCTTGAGTCAAACCGTATTGGGCGATTTTTTTGCCCTCCCTGTGGGTGAGACGCGCCTTGAATGATTCCCCGTCCTTGCTGATGAGCTGTGCCACCAGCTGCCAGTATTCTTGCGGCTCAAAAGCTTCTATTTCCAGCTCACGCTCACAAATCAATTTCAGTGCCACCGATTGCACCCGCCCCGCCGAGCGACTCCCCGGCAGCTTGCGCCACAAAAGAGGCGAGAGCGTAAAGCCCACAAGATAATCCAACGCACGGCGCGCAAAATAAGCATCCACAAGATTCTGATTGATCGCACGCGGATGGCTCATGGCATGACGCACCGCATCCGGTGTCACTTCATGAAACACCACTCGTTTGATGTCAATGGATTTGTCTTTGAACGCCTGCTGTTTTTGCAAAGCCGCCACAATGTGCCACGAAATAGCCTCCCCTTCGCGATCGGGGTCGGTGGCAAGATAGAGCGTGGTCGCGCCATCCAACGCTTGCGTGATGCGTTTGAGTTTGTCGCGCGCGCCCTTAATCTCCACCCAGTCCATGGCGAAATCGTCATCGGGACGCACCGAGCCATTCTGTGACGGCAGGTCACGCACATGCCCATAACTCGCCAAAACATGATAGCTGCCGCCAAGATACTTATGCAATGTCTTTGCCTTGGTGGCGGATTCTACAATCACAACATCCATGACTGGCATAAGTGACAAAAGACGCCTCACAAAGCAAGAGGCAATTTACGACACCAATGACACCTTATTGCCGGCATGATAACGCACCAAGCCCTCCAGCTCCAACTGCACCAGCACATAAGTCACCGCCTGATGGGATGCCCCACTCTCGCGAATGAGCTCATCCACGCCAATGGGCGTGAGGCTGAGCAGCTGCATGATGATGTCCCGCAATTGACGCAGTTCGGTCTCATCGGGCAGTGGTTGCGGCTTGGAAGGGGGCGGAATTTTTTGCTCTCTCAGTGAGGTCATCTCTCCCTCTAAAATATCAATAATTTCCTGACCGCTCTCCACCAGATGCGCGCCGTCTTTGAGCAGTTTGTTGGGGCCTTTGCTGCGAGGGTCGGACGGTGCGCCCGGAATGGCAAACACCTCTCTGCCTTGTTCGGCGGCACATTGTGCGGTGATGAGCGAGCCGGACCGCAACGGAGCTTCCACCACCACAACACCCACCGCCAAGCCCGACACGATGCGGTTGCGTCTGGGAAACAATTGGGGACGGGGCATCGTGCCCCAGGGCATCTCACTGATGATTGCCCCCACCGAGACGATGTCATGATACAGCTCTTCGTTTTCTGGAGGATAGATATGATCCACGCCGCCCGCCATGACCGCCACCGTTCCACCCTGCAATGCCCCTTGATGAGCGGCGGTATCAATGCCGCGTGCCAGTCCCGATACCACCACATAGCCGGCTTGGGTGAGAGCCTCACTGCATTGACGCGTCCATAGGCGGGCATGGGCGGAAGCATTGCGCGTGCCCACCATCGCCACACACTTTTGTTGCAACAAATGATGATGCCCGCGCACCGTCACAATAGATGGCGGGTCATCCAGTTCCGCCAACAAAGGTGGATAATCCGCCGCGCCATAGACAAAAACCGATGCGTCATGGTCTTTGATGTGTTGTCGCTCTTTTTGCGCCCGTGCCTCATCACAAATCACAATGGCACTTTTGCTACGCGCCGCCATCGTGGGCAATTGACGCAATGCCTCCGTGCCACTGCCAAACAGCTCAATCAATTTGCGAAAAGTGACCGCACCCACGCGCTCACTGCGAGCCACACGAAGGGCGGCAATCAGTTCTTCTTCCTGTTTATGAGCCGTCACCATCATTTATCGCACACGAAATCGGTGTTCCTTGCCGTGCCACAGGGCAATGATATTGTGCCAGTGCGCAAGGACAATCATCAATGATATCACCACCACAGCAAACCATAACGCATCCTCTCCTTGCATCCACCACACGCACGGTGTCGCCAGTGCCATGCACACAGATGCCAGCGAAACATATCCACTGAGTAAAAAAACAATCCCCCATACACCAATCAGTGCCGCGAGCAAAACAGGCTCAAGCACCAACACGATGCCCACCAGCACCGCCACCCCCTTGCCGCCACGCCCATACAGCCAGATGGGAAACATATGCCCCAGCACCACACACATCATCGCCACCTGCACCAACAGGTCGTCAGACACGAATACCGCCATCACCACAGCGGCTTTGCCGGCATCCAATACAAATGTGACCAGCCCCAGCCATCGTCCCAACAGACGAGTCACATTGGTCGCCCCCACATTACCGGAGCCGTGTTCGCGCACATCCACACCATAAAAACGCGCGAGCACATAGCCAAAGGGAACAGAGCCAATGCCATAGCCCACCAATGCCGCCATCCACACAGAACCATCCATCATGACATCATCACCCCATCCACCAAAGTCCAGCGCACCGCCCCTTTGACTTTGTGTCCATCAAACGGTGTGCTATGAGAGAGGCTAACAAATGACGCGCCATCAATCACGCCCTCCTTGTTCACATCAAAACAAACCATATCCGCCGCCCACCCTTTATGCAATCCACCCAGTGGCAGACGGGTGACTGTGGCAGGATGATGAGTCACACACGCCAGCCATGCCAACAACGAACAGTGCCCCTCATGATACAAACGCAGCGACAAAGGCAATAATGTCTCCAGTCCCACTGCGCCCACAGCCGCCTGCGAAAATGGCAGAGATTTGCTTTCGCTGTCTTGAGGCTCATGGGCTGACACAATAACATCAATCACCCCTCGCGCCACGCCCTGCACCACCGCTTGGCGGTCGCTCTCCTCACGCAATGGCGGCATGACGCGCGCCGCCGTGCAGTAATCCGTCACCGCATCCTCCGTCAGCCACATATAAAGAGGTGCCGTGCCCGCCGTCAGAGACAAGCCCTCCGTTTTTGCCGCCGCCAACAATGACACCGCTTCGGCGGTGGTCACCAAGTTCACATGAACGCGCGCCCCCGTCTCGCGCACCAAACGAATGATGCGCTCCAAAACCATCGCCTCCGTAAATGAAGGAATCCCCTCAACACCCAGATGAGTCGCCAAAAAACCCTCATTCATCACGCCATGACCAAAGGATGCCTCCTGCAACGAAACAAGCAACAGAGAATCATGAGCCCTGCTATAAAGCATGGCATTATATAATGTCTTGACGGAACACATCCGCTCGCCATCGCCAAAGGCAATCACCCCCGCTTCTTGCAAAAGCCCCATGTCGGTCAGTATCTTCCCTTCTCGCCCTTGGGTGAGTGCGGCGGTGGGATAGAGCTTGCTCCTTTTGGCTTCACGAGCTTTGCGTTCCATAAATCCCACCATGCCGGCATGATCCACCACCGGCTCGGTATCGGCGGTCGCCACCACCGCCGTCACCCCACCTTGAGCCGCCGATGACAACGCCGAGAAAATCGTCTCCTTATGAGATTCCTCATGCTCTCGCACCGACACCTGCATATCAATCAAACCCGCCGCCAGACAGTGCCCCTCACAATCCACAATGGCGCAATCACCGCCGCAATTGTCTGCCGTCACCTGCGCCCCCCAATCCTCAATCACGCCATCGCGCACCAGCACGCCTCCCATGCCGTCATGGGCGGTGGCACAATCCAGCACCCGTCCATTGACATAAGCGGTGCGCATCGTCATGACAAAACCCCCATCGCCCACTCAATGCACGCCATGCGCACCGCCACCCCATTGTGCACCTGTGATTGAATCACACTGTGATTGATGTCATGGGCTAAGCCGCCATCAATCTCCAAACCGCGATTGATGGGACCCGGGTGCATAATCAGTGCACCCTTCGCCGCCAGACTAAAATGCTCCTGCGTCAAACCATAGAAACGAAAATACTCCTTGCGTGATGGAATCACCCCTCGTTCAATGCGCTCCTTTTGCAACCGCAGCATCATCACAATATCACAATCGCGTATGCCTTCCTTGATATCGTAAAAACACTTCACGCCCCACCGCTCAATGTGTGATGGCATCAACGGCGGCGGCGCAATGAGGTGCAGCGATGCTCCCATTTTTTTCAATAAGTGTATATTAGAGCGCGCAACACGCGAATGTTTGATATCACCACAAATCGCCACCCGCAAATTTTTGATGGATTTTTTGTGTTGAATCATGGTGCACGCATCCAGCAAAGCTTGGGTTGGATGCTCATGGCGACCATCCCCCGCATTGATGACCACGCACGACAAATCATCCGCCAAATTGCGCACCGCCCCCGAAAAAGGATGACGAATCACCAACACATCAGGCTGCATGGCATCCAATGTGATGGCGGTGTCGTGCAGAGTCTCCCCCTTCTTGATGGCACTGTCCACCAATTGCAAATTGCTCACGCTGATGCCCAGTCGCTTTGCCGCCAATTCAAATGATGTGCGGGTGCGGGTGGAAGTCTCAAAAAAAAGATTCATCAGCGTGCATCCCGCCAATGAATTGTCTCCCTTTGCCTTTTTGGGGTCTCGCAGCCACGCCAGAGCGCGCGTCAAAATGACATCAATATCTTCTCGCGCCAGACCCTCAATCCCCAATAAATGCCGATGGGATGGATGTTTTGATGGGACGCGCGCAGTCATCAAAGGGTGAGTATGAAGCAACCGCCACCCTCGCACAAGAGGTCATCTTGACCTGCCCTCATATTTTCTGCCACAGTGGCTTATGGCTGACAATTTCAAATCTCATCGTTCTGACCGCCAGATTTTGCGGCGCGTGGTGGTGGAGTACATGGGCAGATACTGGGAAAATTTTGCCGGCGGTGTCCTCTGCATGCTTATGGTCGCCGCCGCCACCGCCGCCACCGCTCAACTCATGCAGCCCATCCTTGACGATGTCTTTTTGAACAAAGACCAAACCATGATTTATCTTGTGCCTCTCGTCATCATCATCGTCTTTGTGTTCAAGGGAGGAGCAGAATTTGGTCACATGATGCTCACGCGGCGCGCCTCTTCCTTCATCATGGTTGACTTACAAAATCAATTGTTTGACACCATTCTCAAGCGGGAGATTGTCTTCTTTGATCACAATTCCAGCGGCATGCTGGCGGCGCGTTTTACCACTGAAGTCATGATGGTGGTCAATGCGGTGGTCAATTTGCTGGTGGGCTATGTGCGTGATGGACTCTCCTTCTTGTTTTTGCTGCTGGTCATGATTTATCAAGATTGGCAGCTGTCCATCATCGTCTTGCTGGTTTTCTCCCTTGCCTACACCCCCGTGTTGATGCTTGCCAAACGCTCGCGCAACGACTCCGCCGTGCAGCAACAATCTATGGGGAAGCTCAATGCCCAACTGGTGGAAATCTTTTCCGGCATCCGCATGGTGCAATCCTACGGCAGAGAAAAAGAAGAAAATAAACGCATGAAGCAAACCACCACAAAAATTCGTGAGATCATGAACAACATGGCGCGCCTGCAAGCCATGCCGCGCCCCATCATGGAGGGACTCACAGGCATCGCCATCGCCATCGTGGTCTATTACGGCGGACAGCAAGTGTTCTCAGGAGAAGCCACACCAGGTGAATTGTTTTCCTTCATCACCGCCATGCTCCTTGCCTATAAGCCCGCCAAATCGGTCATCAATCTGCATATTCAATTGCAAATGGGACTCACAGCCGCCAATAATATTTTCAAAATCTTTGATAGCCCCCCCGCCATCAAAGACAAACCCAATGCTTATAATCTTCCCAAGGATGACACAAACGGCTGGTCTCTCACTTTTGATCAAGTTGATTTCTCCTACGATGGACACCATCAAGCATTGCAAAACATGTCAATGACAATCCCCGCTCATCAAACGGTTGCGCTGGTGGGGCCATCGGGCGGCGGCAAATCCACCACCTTCAATCTCATCGGCAGATTCTATGACCCGCAAAAAGGACGCATCACCATCGGCAACCACGCCATTCAAGATGTGACGCTGGAATCACTGCGCGCCAAAGTGGGATATGTCAGCCAAGACATCGTCATCTTCAATGACACCATCGCCAAAAACATTTTATTCGGCAAAGAAGACGCAACCCACGATGACATGCACAACGCCAGCCGCAAAGCATTTGCCGATGAGTTTATCAGTCAATTGCCGCAAGGCTATGACACCCTCGTGGGCGAGAACGGTGTGTTGCTGTCGGGGGGACAAAAACAACGCATTGCTCTTGCTCGCGCCTTGCTCAAAAGCGCACCCATCCTGCTGCTGGATGAAGCCACCGCCGCACTGGACAACGAATCGGAATTCTACATTCGCTCCGCTCTCCATGAACTCAAGCGACACCATACCATTGTCATTATTGCCCATCGTCTCAGCACGGTGCGTGATGCCGATTGCATTTTTGTCATTCAAAATGGCTCGGTGGTGGAGAGCGGTAATTATCAAACACTGCTGAACAAGAAAGGTGTCTTTACTCAATTGCATGAATTTCAAAGTGCCGTTGAAACGATGGATCTCAAGCGTCCGATGCGTCCTCTTGTTTCTCCCTCTTCTTGATGCCATGGCGCGCTGGTTTTCTTTGTTATCCGCGTATCATCACATCAGCCCCTTGTTTCGTCCTCTGATGCCACTGCTGGTGCAAGCACGGCTACGGCAGGGCAAGGAAGAAGCGTCACGCACTCAGGAACGCTACGGCGTGGCATCTCATGCCCGCCCGCACGGAACGGTCGTCTGGGTGCATGGCGCGAGCGTGGGAGAATCTCTCTCGGTGCTGCCATTGCTGACAGCTCTGTTGCAACGCATGCCGCACCTCTCCATTGTGATGACCACCGTCACCGTCAGTGCCGCCCAATTGTTGCGAGAGCGATTGCCCGCCGCCGCCATTCATCAATACAGCTGCTTTGATGTGCCTTGTTATGCCGAGCGATTTCTTGTCCATTGGCGACCGCAGATGGTGTTGTGGCTGGAATCGGAGCTGTGGCTCAATCAATTGACCGCCATTCATCGCCGTCACATTCCGTTGTTTTTGCTGGGAGGGCGACTTTCAAAAAGGAGTTTTAGACGATGGCAGCGCGCCCCTTCTATTATTCGTAAGGTTTTGTCTTATTTTGATGTCATCTTTGCTCAGAGCTGTGTTGAGGCTGACAGGTTCTCTCAATTGAGCGGTCGCCATCGCATCACGGTTGCCAATTTGAAAATGATTCCGCCATTGGTGTCTGTTGATGCCCACAAACGCCGCTGGCTGCAGCACCAATTGCAAGGCAGGCATTGTTGGCTGGCTGCCAGCACCCATGATGGCGAAGAGGCGATGATGGTGGCGTGTCATCGTTATTTGTGTGAGCATTTTTCTGATTTGGTGACCATCATTGCGCCGCGCCATGCTCGTCGCGGTGATGCCATCGCCGCCGCCATGACGGCTGCCAACATTCCTCTGGCGCGCCGCTCCCGTGACGACACCCTGCCGCCTCATCAAGGGATTTATCTGGCTGACACAATGGGCGAGATGCCATTGCTGTATGAAAGCGTGCCTGTGTCTGTGATCGGTGGCTCGCTGGTGAATCATGGCGGACACAATCCGCTGGAAGCCGCCCGAGCCAAAACCGCCGTGCTGTTCGGACAATACATGGATAATTTTCAACCGCTGGCACAAGAACTCATTGACCACAATGGCGCACGCATGGTGACCAATGAACGCCAACTGAGCCAACAACTGCACACTCTGCTCGCCAATGAGAATGAGTGTAGGAAAATGTCATCGGCTGCCGCCGCCTTTGCCCATGAAACAGGTCGTCATGTTTTGGATGATTACCTTGAACGCATCCTGCCATGGCTATCATCTCCATGACCCCTTTCAGAACACCGTCTTTTTGGTATGAGCGCGCGTTTTCATGGCAATCTCATTGCCTTGCGCCACTGTCATGGCTCTATGGTGTGCTGGGAGACATTAATTACCGCCGCCGCAAGAGCGTCACGCGCGTGACCCCTGCCGTTGTGACGGTGGGCAATGCCGTGGCAGGGGGTGCGGGCAAAACACCCGTTGTCAAAAGTCTGGCAGCCATTGCCCAAAAAATGGGTATTGGCACTCATATTGTGAGTCACGGCTATGGTGGCGCAATCCGCCACGCCACGCGCGTGAATGACTCCATTCATGATGCCACCATGGTGGGTGATGAGGCTCTGTTGCTTTCGTCCATTGCGCCCACATGGGTGGGCAAACGCGCGCAAGCCCTTCGTGCCGCCGCCAATGCCGACCTGGTGCTGCTGGATGACGGATTTTTTGACCCTCATATTCACAAGAACCATCATCTATTGGTGGTGGATGGCATGAGCGGATTTGGCAATGAGCGCGTCATCCCTGCGGGACCATTGCGCCGTCCTTTGGCTCGCGCGCTTGAGCAGCACCCCACATGGGTGATGATTGGCGAGGATTGTCACCATCTGCACAAACGCTATGGCGAAGGATGCGATGTCTGGCGCGCCGATAAGGTCTTTCACAGCTCACAGCCCATTGCCAACACAAACATCATTGCCGCCTGTGGACTAGCTCGCCCTCAGGCATTTTTTGATATGATTGACACCAATGGCGGACATCTCATCGCCTCGTTTGCCTATCCCGACCACAAGCCACTGCCGCCACGCCACATTGAACGGTGGAAACAGATGGCAAAAAAAAACAACGCCCTGCTTGCCATCACCGCTAAAGATTTTGTAAAAATTCATCCAAGCCAGCGCAGCGACATTGTGGTATGCGATGTCACCATTGCGTGGCATGATGAAAAAATCGTCCGAGACACCATCAAAAAACTCTGTCCATGATGAAACCACTCAAACATATCCGCTATATCGTGGAAGCAGCTCTATTGCTGTTGCTGTTTTTCTTTTTTCGTGTTCTGGGATTGGATCGGGCATCGGCGTTGGGCTCTTATCTGGCTCGTCATTTTGGTCCTTTGCTTCATCTGCACAGACGGGCGCGCAGCAACCTTCGCCTGCTCAAAATGACCGCCAATGAACAAGAAGAGCAAAAGATTTTGCGCGGCATGTGGGACAATCTGGGACGAGTCGTGGCGGAATATATCTATCTGGGTCAGCTGCAGCTCTATGATGATCGCCCTGCCGTTGCGCGCTCTCCCTATTTGGGTCGGGTGCAAGTGAAAAATCGCCAACGCTTGGAGCAATTGTTATCATCAAACAAAGGCGTGATTTTTTTCGCAGCACACCTTGCCAATTGGGAATTGAGCGCGCTGTGTGTGACCTCTTTGGGATATCCTCTCACGGTGGGATATCGTCCGCCCAACAATCCGTGGGTGCGCTGGATGATTGGTTTTTTCCGCCGCCCTGTGGCGAAGTATTTTGCCTCTAAGCTGGATGGCGGTGGGCGAGATTTTATTCGCGCCATCAGACGACACGAAGCTCTCGGAATTGTGGCGGATCAAAACACCGGCAGTCTGCAATTGCCTTTTTTGGGTCAATCGGCACGCACATTGGAGATGCCCGCCCGCTTGGCTCTGCAATTTGATGTGCCCCTCGTCCCCATCCATGTGGTGCGCACACACGGCTCTCATTTCACACTGACGGTGGAAAAACCTCTTGCCTACACAAAAAAGACATCCATCAGCGAGCTGACTCACAAGATGAATGATCGCATCTCAGATTGGATTAGACAAAACCCCGAACAATGGCTGTGGATTCACAACCGTTGGAAGCACGGTGCTTACGGCTCATTTGTGCCATAACGCTTGGGTTGCGGCAGTGTTTGCGGCGGCTGAATGGCGGCATCGGCGAGAGCGGGCGGCAAATCGCTGACCAGAGCCGGATCAATGGCGGTGAAATTCAAATAGACCCCCCAATGCAAGTGAGGCCCTGTCACGCGCCCCGTTGCCCCGATGCTGCCAATCACATCCCCTCGCTGAACCGATTGCCCTGGCGTGACGCTGATCTCATGCAAATGGGAATAGAGGGTGAACAGTCCCAACCCGTGATCCACAATGATGGTATGCCCCGTGAAAAAAAGGTCGTGCCGTGCGAGTCTCACAATGCCGCCATCGGCTGCGACGATGGGCGTTCCTTGCGGTGCGGCGATGTCCAGCCCCAAATGACGGGCGCGCGGCTGTCCATTGAGCACCCGCCGTGAGCCAAAAACCCCACTGACGCGCCCATCAACCGGCACACGCAATGGCAACTGAGGCAATCGGGAACAATCCACCTCAGCCCTTGCCTCACGCATGGCAATGCGCTCCGTGCCAATGCGCTTCAACGCCGCGAGATCGGGTGTCACTTTTGCCTGTGGCAAGCCCTCAATGTGCGTCTCTTTATACTGGCGCGGCGGCACGGCAATCTCCCATGAAGTAATTATGTCTTCATCGTCCTTGACGCTCACCGTCACATCGCCGTGCAACAACGCCGGCACCGCCAGCAAAAAATGACGGCCACACAAAGCCCGCTTCAAGCCTCCTTGGGTGCGTAATCCATGCTGAGACGGCAAAACTCCCGAGAGCAAACCGCCGCCCACCGCAATGCCCTCAAAGGAAAAATCAGAAAAAACACGCTCCTCTGCCGAGACGCTGGAAAGCGTCATCATCGTCACCAGTATCCATCTGTGCAGTGGCATCATGTCTCTCCCGTGACATCCAATGAACCATCAAACCATTCTATGGTCAATTGGTGATTGTCTCCCACTTGACTTTTGCGTGCCACCAATGACTGTGTCCCATCACGGCGATGCACCAACGCATAGCCCTGCCGCAAAATATGACGATAGGAATGAGCCTCCACCACTCGGCGGGCGGCGGCAATGGCATCACGATGACGGCGCAGCATGGTATTGATTACCCACTGCCAGCGTTGCGTTTTTTCATCCAATGCCCGTCTTTGATGCTCAATGCGATGCTGTGGATGCACAAGAGCCCGAGCGGTCAGCTGCCACAGCTCCTTACGGCGCGCAATGACCGCCATCATGGCATGACGAAGGCGCGCAATGCTCTCACTGTGCGCGCTTTGCAATTGAGCCAAGAGTGGCGTTGCCAGCTCCGCCGCCGCGGTGGGGGTGGCGGCGCGCTGGTCGGCGACATCATCGCTCAATGTGACATCGGTCTCGTGTCCCACGGCGGAAATCACGGGAATAACCGAGCGCGCAATCGCCCGCACCACCTCTTCTTCATTGAACGCCCATAAATCCTCAATGCTGCCGCCACCGCGTCCCACGATGAGAACATCGGGACGCTGAGTCTCATCTTGTCTATTGAAAAAATCAATGGCGTGAGCAATCTCGCTTTTGGCTTCCTCACCCTGCACCTTCACAGGATACACCACAATATGTGTGGGACAGCGCGCCCGCACCCGCACCACAATATCTCGCAACACCGCACCCTGCGGCGAGGTCACCACGCCGATGCGGCGCGGCATAAACGGCAGAGGTTTTTTGCGCGCTGCGGCAAACAGTCCTTCTTTGGCGAGCCGCTCTCGCAGCTGAGCAAGTTCTCGGTGAAAATCCCCCGTGCCCGCCAGCCGCATCTGCTCAATCACCAACTGATACACCGATCGCCCGCCATAAATAGACAACCGCCCGCGACACTCCACCTCCATGCCGTCTTGAGGCGGCGGCGACAACCTGGCAAAAACCGATCTCCAGCACACCGCCTCCAACACCGATTGGTCATCCTTCAGACGACAATAATAATGTCCCGATGCCGCCCGCATGCCATTGCTCACCTCACCGCGCACCATCACCGTGCCGTATTTGCGCTCCACATCACGGCGCAGTGCCTGAGCGATTTGCGTCACGCTATAGATGGTTTCTTGAGTCATGTCTTTATTTAGTGCGTTTAGAACGATGCCGCCGCCACAAAAGCCCTCATAAAGGCAACCTCACCACGAGGCAAGGACAAGGTTCATTTGAGAATAATGGTCACTATCGTTCCCAAAAGAGCCGCCATCATGCTGACAAGAACAGCAATCACCCTCATAGCCGTGCGATTGAAAGCCTGCAACAATTCATTTTTCGCCGTTTCAATCTTGTTATCCATTGCCGCCATATCTGCCTTGTTTTCAGCCTGCAATTCGGCGAATTTTTTCTGATTTTCAGCTCGCAATTCGGCGAATTTTTTCTGGTTTTCAGTCTGTAGTTCGGCGAATTTTTTCTGGTTTTCATCTCGCAGTTCGGCGAATGCTTTTTGGTTTTCATCTCGCAGTTCGGCGAGTGCTTTTTGGTTTTCAGCCCGCAGTTCGGCGAATGCTTTTTGGTTTTCAGCCCGCAGTTCGGCGAATGCTTTTTGGTTTTCAGCTTGCCCTTCGGCGATGTCAGTTCGCACCTCGGCGACATCTTCCTTCGTGGCAAAATGCTTACCTTGCTCTTTGAGAGTGGCGACATCCACTTTGAGAGTCACCACATCATCATGCAAGCCATTCGCCGCGCGATGTTCTGTTTTTTGATCTTCCTGAATACCCACACTGAAAAGAATATGTGCGTTGAAAGTTTTTGTCAATGCCAAGATATTTTCATAAATAGAGAGCAGCTGTGTCAGATGTCTTTTCTCATTCCCTTCTTTGCGATAAGACCATAGCATGAGACTGCTCATTGTCGGAAGTGGTGGCAGAGAACACGCCCTTGCTTGGAAGTGTGCTCAATCGGCGGATACCGTCTTTGTGACATCCGCCAATGATGCCATGAATTCCGACACCATCACCGCCATCAATCTGCCCACCGATGAGGCAACCGTCCAGTGGGCAAAGGACAATGCCATTGATCTCATCATCATCGGCGGGGAAGAGCCTCTAGCGCGGGGACTGGCAGACGCATGTCAGCAAAACGATTTATTGTGTCTGGGCCCCACTCAAGATGGTGCGCGGCTGGAATCTTCCAAAATTTGGATGAAGAAACTCTGCACCCGCTATCATATTCCCACCGCACCATGGCGCGTCTGTGATGATGAAGCCGCCGCGCACCAGTGCATCACCCAAGATTCCGCCATGCGGGTGCTCAAAAAAGACGGCTTGGCGGCGGGCAAAGGAGTCGTGGTGGCGCACGATGAAGAATCCGCATTGCACCATGCCTCACACCACTTTGCCCATCATGATGAGCCTTTGTTGATTGAACAGCGTCTGGATGGCAGGGAGCTGAGCGTCTTTGCTCTGTTGGATGGGCGCAATTCGTTGTGGCTGGGGGCAGCTCAAGACTACAAGCGCGCCCATGATGGCAATCAGGGTGACAACACTGGCGGCATGGGAGCGGTCTCTCATGATGAATTGGTCAGCGACACCTTGCGGGCACACATTCAAAAGCATTTTATTGACCGCCTGCTGCACGCCATGCAAAAAGAAAACATTGACTACAAAGGCGTGCTTTTTGCCGGCTTGATGGTGCGTGATGACGAGGCTCATTTGCTGGAATACAATGTGCGCTTTGGTGACCCCGAATGTCAGACACTCATGATGCGCTTGCAAGCGGATCTGTGTCAGCTGCTTCATGCGGCGGCAAGCGGCTCTCTTTCGTCTGTGTCCTCTCCTCAATGGCGCGGCGCGTCCGTCAATGTCGTCTGGGCGGCACAAGGCTATCCTCATGCACCGCACAAAGGCGGCACGCTCACGGGACTAGATGATGCCGCCGCCACCGACAATGTCATGCTCTTTCACGCCGCCACAAAAATCCAAAACGACAAAACCATTGCCACAGGCGGACGCGTGCTTCATGTCAGTGCGTGTGGCGACAATCTGCACGATGCCCGTTCCCAATGCTACGATGCCGTACAAAAAATAAACTTCCCAAAAGGATTTCACCGTTCAGACATCGGAAATTGATGGGGGGATTTGATGGGCGATTTGATGGGCGATTTGATGAACGATTCACATATCATCTCGCTCTTCTAAATAGGCAATGGCATTACGAAGATAATTTTCGGGAACTATGCACAATGTTACACACAACGAATAATCACCTTTACCCATCGCCAAATAACGCAATGAAAAAGGGCAATGTGCATTAGTTTCTAAAAACGGCTCAACTATGCTTCGTGTGCTTTTTGTCATTGTAATTGCGAATGATGCCGGAGAGTCTGCCCTGAATGGTGACCTGATCCACCCCAAAGACACGCGCCTCATAGGCATCATTGGCGGGCTCAAGGGTGATGGATGTTTTGGCTTTGCGCACATACTTCAGTGTGGCTTCCTCACCCCCCACCAGTGCCACCACGATTGAGCCATCTGGTGCGTCATCGCATTTCTCCACGATGGCAATGTCGCCATCCAAAATTCCCGCCCCCACCATAGAATCCCCCCGCACCCGCAGCGCATAGCTGCCACGCCGTGACACCAAATGGATGGGCACGGGATATGTCTCACTGGGATCCATCCATGCTTCCAACGGGTCGCCCGCCACAATCTTGCCCACAAAGGGAATATCCATGATGCCGTTGGTGTCGTGCACATTCTCACTATCGGGCAGACGCACAATCTCCACCGCCCGCGCCCGATGAGGCAACCGTCTGATAAAACCCCGCTCCTCCAAAGAAGACATCAACCGATGCACCGGCGCCTTAGAGCGCAAGGACAAGGCATCCTTCATTTCCTCAAAAGATGGCGCAACGCCCTCATCTCGCAGACGCTTCTGAATGAACAACAACAAATCTTTCTGGCGATTGGTCAGCATGAAAACAAACAGAAAGCGAACATATCATAAATAAAACAAGAACGCAATCATCAAATGACATAATCATCGGCACGCTGTGCCTCGCTCTCAATGCCGATGGCGCGCGTCTCTTCGCACAAATCCTCAATGGTGATGGTGTCCATATAGCCATGCAGATGCTCCTCACATCGCTGCCACAACGGCTTGAGCACACCCGCGCCAATTGCCGAGGCGGAGATCAAACGCATCCCTTTGGCATCCTCCTTATCATCATCATGCGACAGAGCTTTGTGAATATCACCCAAGGTGATGCGTCTGCGCTCACGCGCCAACACATACCCGCCTTTAGGACCGCGAATCCCTTTCAACACACCCCCGCGCACCAACTTTTGCAGCAGCTGCTCCAAATAGCGTTCGGGAATGTTTTGCCGTCGCGTGATATCACTGCTTCGCACGGGAATGCCGCCCGCGTGATAAGCAACATCAATCACCGCCTCAACAGCAAAGAGAAATTTACCAGGAAATGATAGCACATTGTCATTATACACAAAAAATCTTGTGTGATAACAACAAAAGACAAATTTCTATTACATTTTTTTTGCGGTGTTTGCGAAAAATGCGCCAATGCGCTCAACCAATTGGGTAGCCACCTGCTGTTTGGGCATGGATTGCCATCTCTCCTCGCCGCGCTCACTGATGAGACACACCTCGTTGTCATCGCCTCCCATGACATCGCCACTGATGTCATTGACAACAAGCCAGTCGCAATTTTTTCGTTTTTTCTTCCGCCGTGCCGCCGCCACATCCCAGCCATAGTGGGCGGCAAACCCAATGAGCAGTGACGGACGCAACTCATGGCGCGCCACATCGGCTAAGATGTCCCGATTTTTCACCCAGCCAATGGGCGGTGGCGACGATTGCGATTCCATCTTTCCTTTGACAATTGTTTGCGGTCGCCAGTCCGCCACCGCCGCCGCCATGACGACAATATCCGCGGGAAGACTCTCCATCACCGCCTGATGCATGTCGGCGGCACTGCGCACCGTCACCAATTGAGCGGCGGGATGATGCCCCACAGTCGCCGCCTGCACGCCACTGATGATGGTGGTCTGAGCTCCCCATTGTGCCAGTGCCGCCGCCACCGCATGACCCTGTTTGCCCGATGAATGATTAGACACATAACGCACCGCATCCCAAGCCTCTTGCGTTGCGCCACTGGTCACCACCGCCCGCAAACCGCGCAGACGATTGCGATGAGTAAAATGTGATGTCAATGATGCCATCATGTCGGCGACTTCCATCATGCGTCCCTCGTCATAATCGCCACACGCCAGCCGCCCCGCATGAGGCTCAAAAAAATGAATCCCGCGCCGCCGCAAAGTGAGACAATTGGCGCGACAGGCTTCATGACGCCACATCCAGCCGTTCATGCCCGGTGCCACAAACACCGGCGCACCGCGATTGGCAAGCAGCAGTGTGCTCGCCAAACAATCCGCCATGCCGTGTGCCATCTTTGCCAAAAAATGAGCCGAAGCAGGTGCCACCACAATGGCATCACAATCACGAACCAAATCAATATGAGACATGGTGTAATCCTCACCAAACAAACGATGATGCCACGCACCACCACTGGCATCGTGCAATTGGTCACGATTCAGCAACTGCAAAGCCCCCCGTGTCACCACAGTGGTGACATCAGCTTGCTCTGAGCGCAATGCTCCAACCAATTGCAACGCCTTGCGCGCCGCAATGCCGCCCGACACAATCACCACAAGTTTTTTATTGGCTAATACCATCCCTTCATTATAGAATAGACATCACCCTCAACACAATGTTAGATATGAGCCATCATGCCCGACCAGCCCGCACTTGAAGCCATTGCATCGCCTCATCGCGACTGCCGTTGGGTGACGCGTTTTACCTGTCCCGAATTCACCACCTTGTGTCCGCGCACCGCCCAACCAGATTTTGCTCATCTCATCATTGACTACATCGCCGACCAATTCATTGTGGAGAGCAAGTCACTCAAATTGTATCTGCACTCTTTTCGCAATGAGCAACATTTTCACGAGGATTGCACCGTCACCATTGCTCATGCCGTGAGCGATGCCATCACGCCTCATTGGCTACGCATTGGCGGCTATTGGAATCCGCGCGGCGGCATTCCCATTGACATTTTTTATCAAATCAAGACACCGCCGAGCGATGTGTGGATTCCCGACCAACCAGTGGCAGGATACCATCCTCGCCATTCCCAATGATTGGGGCGAACGATGGGATTTGAACCCACGACCCCCGGTGCCACAAACCGGTGCTCTAACCAACTGAGCTACGTTCGCCATCATGCTTCCATGTAACCCATGAATCGCCATAAAATCAAGCAATCATCCGTCTTCAGTGAGATTATGGTGCTGATGCGCTGGGATCGTCCCATTGGGGTGGTGCTGCTGATGCTTCCCGCTTTTTGCGGACTCGCCCTTGCGGGCGGCGCAATGTCCGAAGCTCATCTTTATGGCGTGTTGGCATTGGGAGCATTTCTCACCCGCAGTGCCGGATGCGTCATTAACGACCTGTGGGATGCGCCCTTTGACCGTCATGTGACACGCACAAAAAACCGACCCCTGGCGCAACAAAGCGTCTCCGTTGCTTGTGCCATCATCGTTGCCGTCATTTTGTTGCTGCTGGCATTTGTCCTGACGCTCACCCTGCCCGTGCGCAGCATAATTATTGCGATCTGTTTGCTGCCGCTCATCGTCATCTATCCGTTGGCAAAACGAGTGACATCATGCCCACAAATCGTGCTGGGATTTGTCTTCAACGGCGGCGTTCTTGTGGGATGGTCATTGGTGCGCGGTGACCTGCCCGCGGCTCTGTGGTGTCTTTATGGCGGCTGCGTCCTGCTCACCATCAATTACGACACCCTCTATGCCATGATGGATCGCCATGACGACAAACGCCTGCAACTGGGATCGCTGGCTGTTAGCGTCACACGGCGGCGCACAATGCTCACCGTGTCTCTTGCCTGTGCCTGCCTGTTGTGGAGTGCCGCCCTCATGATGCAAGGCGGCGAATTTTTTGTCATCATGGTCATGACGATGGCGATCATATTTGCTCATGGCACACGCCTTGCCGCCCTGACTGAGCAAACGCGTCCCGCAACAGACTACGGACGCGCATTTCGCGCCCATAGTCTGTTGCTGTTTTTATTGTGGAGTCTTATTGTTTTGACGATGGGTGTGCGATAATATGTGTGCCATGAACGACTCCTCGCAATCGTGGCAGCACAGCCTCACCCAATGTCGCCAGATTTATCGTGATTTTCGTCAGAAAGCTCACATTGCCAATCATGTTCTGTTGCTGGCGCGGGTGATTGCCGAAGAATTGGAACAAGACCGCCATCGCCTGGGTGACCTCAGCACATTGATTGATGGCATGACGGAGCAACAATTCAAACACCGTATTGAACAAATGCGCGCTCGCATCGGCGTTGTTGACTTTAATCAGAACGAAGAGCATTGGCGCGCTTTTTTGAGTTCTGCCATTGAGCATCATATGGCGGCTGGCGATTCTGCCTCGCAAGCCATTGAGCGTGTGTGTTCTCCTTTGTGGCTTCGTTTTGTTTTCACGGCTCATCCCACCTTTGCCCTCACACGAGACGGCATGGAATCAATCGTTCACAATCTGACTCAAAGCGACACTGATGCCTCTCTTGCCAGCTCATCTCAAGCCATTCGCGCCCATGCCCCCAGTTTGGATGATGAATATGAACTCGCGGCTCATGCCATCGCCACAGGACGGCGCGCCCTCAAGCGTTTCTTTGCCATCGCCTTTGAGGTGGTGGAGAAATATGAATCATTGAATGACCCCCCCAATTTCTCCATGGTGTCCCTTGCCAGCTGGGTGGGATACGACAGCGATGGCCGCTCCGACATCTCCTGGGCGGACAATTTTCACAAGCGATTGCTCTCCCGCATCGCCTATCTGGATGAACTCAGCCAAGACCTGCAATCCATCGCCACGGCATTGCCGGCAAGTCACGCATCTCTGGCACAACAGATGGAACACCTCAGCGACAATCTCACAAAAGACAGCAAGGCAAGCAGCGATCTTTTGCCGGCATTCAAAAAATGGAGCGGACACAAAAACAACCCAAACCACACAGATGACATTGAATGGCTGAAAAAAGCAGGACAAGATTTGCATCGCGGCAAGCATCATGCCGCCAGCAAAGGCATGAGCATCACGCCGCGCGCCCTTGAAAAAACCTTGTGTGATTTTTATCGCACCTGCCACCAACAACTGCCCCATGATACCTTGCGCAGTCATTTGTGTGGTCGCTTGAGTGCCATCATCACACTGCTGCGCCATCACGGTGTGAGCACGGCGCGCGCTCATATGCGCATCAATGCCAGTCAAATTAACAATGCGCTGCGTCCCCTCATCAGTGACGATGCGCCCAGTGCGCCCGAAGTGCGTCATAAACAATTGCTCACCATTCTCAACAAACAACTGGACAAAGAGGAAGAAGTCGCCATCAATTTTGGCTCTCTGATTGCCGAACCCCTGTCGGCGAGACGCATGGTCATGAGCATGAAGAACATGATTGATTACACCGACAAACACACCCCCATTCGCTTTTTGATTGCGGAATGTGAATCTTCTCTCACTTTGCTGGGAGGTCTTTATTTTCTGCGTCTGTTTGGCATTGCCGACATGGTGGAGCTGTGTCCGTTGTTTGAGACTCCGCAATCCATGCGCACGGGACACCGCATCATTGAGGAGTTCTTAGATCATCCCCACGGACGAGCCTACATTGAACAACACGGTCGCCTCCATGTGCAAATCGGCTTTTCCGATTCCGCCCGCCAGATCGGACAAATCGCCTCGGTGCTTGCCATTGAAAATCTCCACATGCAAATCGCCCGCTTGCTCAAACGCAAAAAAATGTCTCATATCACCGTGCTGTTTTTTGACACCCACGGCGAAGCCGTCGGACGCGGCGGCTTTGCGGGAGGAATCGGCGAGAGACCTTTTTATCTTTGCTCCCCTTACGCGCGCGCCCTGTTTCATGATTTGCAACTGCGCCACGAACAAGAAATGAGCTTTCAAGGAGGCGATGGCTATATGTGGTTCTTTGATGAAGCCCTTGCCTTTGCCAGTCTGGTGCGGGTGAGTGAGCATTATCTGCATCATCACATGCAACTGCATCGCCCGCACGAAACAACGGCACGAGCCAGTGTGGGCGATCCTCTTTATGACGAGCCTGATTTTGCCATCAACCTCGCCGATACCGTTCGTAACTTTAATCAAAATCTGATGCATGATGCCGGCTATGGGGATATTTTGTTGCTGTTTGGAGGCTCATTGTTGTTTGCGTCCGGCTCTCGTCCCTTGGCGCGCGCCGATGAACAGCGTCATTACACCAGCCGCCTCAAGCCACAAGACTGGCGAGCCATTCCGCAAAATGCCATCCTGCAGCAACTGGGTATGGTGCCACACCTGCTGGGAGGAATCGGAGATTATCTTGATGCACACAGTGATGAAGCCGTGCAGATGTTGCAAAAAAGCGCGCGCTTTCGCCATATCATGACCAATGTCTGGAATTGTGACCAATGGTGCGAATCATTGGTGCTGGAGAGCTACGCCGCTATGCGATCGCCGGCATTGTGGTCGGCTATGGCGCGCCATAGCCATGATTCACTCCACAGCGACCACTTGCGAAAAACCGCTTCACTGCTGGAGAATCATCCAATCAGCGATGATGTCCTTAAAATCATCCGCCTCATCACACGCAACTACGATGCCTTTCATTCGTGGTGTGAGAAAAATCAAAAGGCGATCGCGTCTCACACACAGAAGACGCGCCACGAAGAAAGTGAAGATGTCATGATTCTGCACGCTCTGCGTATCGCCTTGTTGCAATACAGCTATGGTCAATTGCTCAATCTGCCTGACTTTAGCTATCAACAAGGATTTGGTCGCGCCGATATTGAGGATATGATCCTTCACATGAATGTGCCGCAAGCCTTAGAGATTTTGCGCAATGTCTTTCCGCGTGAGCCTTTTACCATTGAACAAGAAGATTTCGGCGCGCCCTCCAGTTATGCCAGCGATGCTCTCAAAGGCTATCGCCATGAGCATCAAGAAATTTTTGAGCCACTGGAGCAATCCTATGGGTTGATTCGCCGCATATCCATGGCACTGATGCATCATATCGGCGCAGTGGGATGAAAAGATGAGGCAAGTCTTTTTTTTGTTGCTTTTGCTATCGGTATCTCAGAACGGTACGGCAAAAAGTTTCAGCCAAGCTCATACCGCTTTTCAGCGCGGTGATTATGCCATTGCCCTGGATATGTTTCGTCATTTGGCTGGGCAAGGCGATGGACGCGCACCTTTGTATCTGGCGCGCCTCTACGAGATGAATAGCGTCACCATTCCTCGCAATTGGAAGAAAGTTTTTGAGTGGTATCATGAAGCGGCAACGGTGTATGAATCGGCGGAGAGCATGTATCATTTGGCGCGCTTGTTTGAAGAAGGCAACGGCACGACCAGAGATATGCAAAAAGCCTTCTTTTGGTACGACCAAGCCGCTCACAAAAATGATGCCCTCGCTCAAGATAAGGTGGCACACATGTATCTGTACGGCATTGGTGTGCCGCAAGATGAGACCAAAGCCTTTTTTTGGCAAACCCAAGCGGCACAACAGGGCTTGCCGCGCGCTTTTTTTCATCTGGCGCATTTTTACAAACACGGCGTTGCGACTCCTCAAGACATCAAAGAAAGCCATCGCCTCCGTGAAAAAGCCGCCCGCTTGGGACATAGCGAGGCTCAGTTTCAAATCGCCATGCTCTTTGTGGACGGAAGAGACCGTCCTCATGATTTGCGTCAAGCGTATCAGTGGATGTATCTGTCGGCACAAGGTGGCTATGATGCCGCCAGAGATGCCGAACAATGGCTGCGCCGCCGTCTTGCCGTCACGGACATCCCCACTTTGCAAGCCAATGCCAATCGCCTTGCCGATTTGACACCCCCCTCATTTCATCTCATCACCGCCTATTAGGACGCTCGGATTCATTCTATTGTCGGGATCAAGAGCATCTTTGAGCTGACGCAATAACGCCAGTGTCACCGCATCCTTTTGGCGCGCCAGTAAGCTGCGCTTTCGGCGTCCAATGCCATGCTCGCCACTGATGCTGCCGCCCATCGCCATCGCTTGTTCATAAATCACATCACTGATGGTATCACGCGCCGCACGGCTGATGTCAGACGGACACTGCACATTGTAATGCAGACTGCCATCGGCAAAATGACCAAAGGTGATGCAGCGCACCCGCTCATCCACCGCCAACACCTTTGGTTCTGTTTGGGCGAGAAAGTCACACAAGCGATGGAGCGGCAGGGCGATATCATGTTTGAGACTGATGCCTCTCGCGCGTGTTTGTGCCTCACTCATACAATCGCGCACATGGTGAAAATGGCGACGCATGGCATCATCGCTGGCATGAACAAAATCCTCAACAATCCCCTCGTTTTGCATCTGCCCGAGCCATTGCGCCAGCAAAGATGTGGTCGTTTTGCCAAGTGTGGGGGTGGTCAATGCCAGCAGAGCGTAACACTCATAATCTTGTTTGAAAGGCGACATCTCCTTGACCAATTGCATGGCGTTGTGACTGATGTATTCAAACAGCGACACCATGGATGCGCCATCTCGGCGCGCCGCCTGCCACAACTTCATGAGATGAGACGCATCGGCAACGGCGACAAAAGCAACATCGTCATCCAACCGATGAGCAACCAAGCGAAAAGTCACCGATGCAATGACCCCCAGCGTGCCCTCCGAGCCAATGAACAATTGCTTGAGGTCATAGCCCGTGTTGTCTTTGAATAATTGGGATTGCCCATTCCAGTCGCGTCCATTGGGCAAAATGACGGACAGTCCCACGATGTTCTGGCGCGCCATGCCATAGCGCACCACATGCTGTCCGCCGGCATTGGTGGCAGCCATGCCGCCCGCCGTGGCATGAGGGGCGGCGATGGCAATGGGAAATGAGTATCCATGAGCGGCGGCAACTTCGTGCATGTGAGCCAAAGTCACCCCCGCATCCACCGTGATGGTGCAGGTGTCATGATTAACCTCACACACGCGATTCAGCCGACACAACGACAATAAAATAGCGGGGTCATCGCCATGAGGCACAGAGCCGCCCACCAAGCCACTGTTGCCTCCTTGCGGCACGATTGACCATCCATGCTGCGCGCTGTGGGTCATCAATTGCTGCAATTGGTTGTGAGTGGCGGGCATCACAATCGCGAGCGTTGTTCCGTGTAGCGATGCGCGTGCATCGGTGAGCATTAAGCGCGCGTTTTCACTGTCTGGTTCAATAATTCCGTCATCGCCCACAATGGCGCGCAGCTGGTCATGAAAAGAACGCGTCATCATTGTTGCACGGCGCGCCGCAGGCGGTCATTAATCACACGCCCCCATCCCTCATTGGGAATGGGCGCAACGGCAATGTGACCGTGCTCATCCAAAATTCTCAGCATTTCATACAGATTGCGCGCCGCCTCCATCAAGTCGGCTTTTGTGCTCAAGTTCATCTCACACCGACCGCCACGCATGATGGATGAACCGATTGAGAGCCCCGCCTCATGAGGCAAACACGATGGAGCATTCAAACGCAGCGATGAAGACGGTGCATAGTGGCGTCCCAATAGCCCCGCACTGGCATGAGACGACATCCGCTGGTCTTCATAACAACGAATCGTGCCAAAATACGAACGCAATTGGTCATCGCTCACCGCACCCATGCGCAAACGCAGCGGCACATCATCACACAGGCTGCAGATGGTGGATTCAATGCCCCACTTTGTGAGATGTGCGTCATCGTCAATGATGGCATCAATGCGTCCATCCAGTTGTTGCAACACGGCGGAGGCGGATGTGGCGGACAATCTGCCACTCATATTGGCACTGGGTGCGGCAAGAGGCACGCCCGCCTTTTCAATAAGCATGCGCGCCCCCCCATGGTGAGGCACACGCAAGGCAATGGTCTGTTGTCCCGCCACCGCCACCGAACACACGCCCTGCCGCAAAGGCACAACAAATGTGACCGATGACGCTTTTGCCCAAAAATGCTGCAGTGCAAGTTTTCGCTGTTCATTGATGACTCCATAGCGAACGGCATCATGCCATGAGGCAATGTGAATGATGAGGGGATTGCGCGAGTCTCTGCCCTTCACCCGATAAATGGCACGAACTGCTTCCTCGTTATTGGCATCCGCCGCCAAGCCATAGACCGTCTCGGTGGGAAACGCCACCAATCCGCCTTTTTGAATGATGGCAGCCGCGCGCTGCAAATCCGCTTCACTGCCACTGAGCCGCTGGGTTTTCATGATGTGAGTGCGCCGCGCGCCACAAAAGCCTCATTGCGATAGCCATCTTTGCCATAGACAAGAGGCGCGCCGTTCATGTCGGACACCATGCCGCTCGCGGCGCGCACGATGGCATCGCCTGCGGCGGTGTCCCATTCCATCGTTGGCGTGAGGCGAGGATAGAGATCCACCACCCCTTCGGCGACCCAGCCAAACTTCAAAGAACTGCCGATGGAACGCCGATGACAAACACTGTATTGAGTCAAATAATTCTGCAGTGATGCGTCATCCTTTTGCCAATGACTCACGGCGACGGTCAAGCCTTCAGACGGCGGCTCGCGAGTGGTGATGGCGGAAAACTTCTGCCAACCCCGACTGACAAAAGCTCCCACACCCATCTTGCCAGCATAACACAGTCCTCCCTCAAAAAGAGGCGCGATCACCACGCCCATAACGGGAGAATCCTTTTCAATGAGTGCAATGTTCACCGTGAAGCAATTGTCCCCTTTGATAAAATCGCGCGTGCCATCAATGGGATCAACCAACCAAAAAGTATGAGGAGTCTTGCGGTGCGCCGTATGCTCTTCACCAATAACGGGATATGAAGACACGCCGCGCAGCTGGTCATCAATCAGTTGTTGCGCGGCGGTATCGGCATCGGTGACGGGAGAGCCATCCTCTTTGTGCTGCACCTGCACCCCTTTGTCTCGCATGGCAACCACCAACCGAGCCGCTTCACAAGCAATGGAGGTGATGGCGCGCAAGTCGTCATCAGGCAAAGAAGATGAAACATCCAATACCATGTGTATCGCCATCACCGTCAGTCATCATTCCACACACCGTGTCATAAAACAAAAGCGGTGTCAGGGCAAGGATGGCTTTTAGTTTCTGGCTTTTAGTTTCTGGCAAAAATATCAGACATGTGCTTGATATAATCACTCACGATGAGCATTCCTTTGGTGGTGAGGGTGACGATTTTGCGTCTGTGGTCACCATCATCGTGACTTCTTTGAACCCATCCGTGCTTTTCTAAAAAATCAATATAACGCAGTGCCGTGGTGGTGGTGACACACGAACCGTAACACAATGATGTCACCGCCATGCCATCATTTTTATGCTCCATGAGATCCATCAGCATCAGCAACATGGCATCTTTATTGGTCGCCGTCTTGGGAAACAACGATGAATTCAAGAGCAACATCTCGTGAATTTGTTTGACACTCACACGATTCATAGTATGGTTATAGCAAAAAAACAATACAACTTCAAGTTGTATTTCCAGCGACAGGCACGGCTCATCAGCAGATGGTGTTCATCCGCCAATGAGCCAATGCAAGACAGAACAACAATCATTAATGTCCTGTTGGCTATGGTAGTGTCACATTGCTCATAAATGTTGCATAATGGGGGGCAATGTCGGTGTGGGTGAAAATTTGCGGTGTGAATGAGTACCATTCCAGCCTTGATGGCACGGATGCGGTTGGCTTTATGTTTTATCCTCGCTCGCCTCGTTTTGTCACAGCCGATGCTGCCGCCGCCATTGCATCCAGATTGCCGCGCACTGTGCACCGCATCGGCGTGTTTGTGGATTCCGCCGATGATGTGCTGGAGCACATCCTCTCCCATCTGTCGTTGGATGGCATTCAACTGCATGGCTATGAGGATGAGGAGCGTATTTGTCATGTCAAGAAGCGGTTTGGTCTTCCCGTCACCAAAGCGGTGCGGGTGAGCAGCAGTGAGGTCATTGGTCAGGCACAGCGCGCTTATCCATCGGCGGACATGCTATTGTTGGATTCGCGCGGCGCATCGCGGCAAAGCCAAGAAGACGGCGTAAAATTTAACTGGCGTTGGCTCAAGGAACATGAAATAAACCACCCTTGGTGTTTGGCGGGCGGCATCACGCCTGCCAATCTTGAACAAGCGGTGCGAGAATCGGGAGCAACGCGCATTGATGTCGCCTCTGGAGTGGAATCATCGGCAGGAGTCAAGGATGCAAACCTTGTGAATTCACTGTTGCACATTGCCCATCGCTTGTGAAAAGCCCATGTCTATGTCATAATTAACGCCATGCTGCATCACACCACCACACCTCACCCATTGAAAAAAAATGATGTCTGTCCCGATGAGCGCGGTCATTTTGGCATCTATGGCGGACGCTATGTCGCCGAGACCCTCATGCCTCTGTTGCTGGAGTTGGAACGACAATGGCACAAAGCCAGCAGTGATGATGACTTTGCTCAGCAGTTCAACCATCATGCCGCCACCTTTATCGGACGCCCCACGCCCCTCTATGAAGCCACTCGTCTGGCGGCTCATATCAAGGAACAGGCGGGCATTGATTTGACCATTGTCTTCAAGCGGGAGGATCTCAATCATACGGGGGCGCATAAAATCAATAATTGCTTGGGGCAAATTCTGCTGGCACAACGCATGGGCAAAAAACGCATCATTGCCGAGACGGGGGCCGGACAACACGGAGTCGCCACCGCCACCGTCTGTGCCCGCTTTGGACTGCCGTGCTGCATCTACATGGGGGAGACCGATATCAAACGCCAAGAGCCCAATGTCTTTCGCATGAAACTGATGGGAGCCGAGGTGCGAGCGGTGACATCAGGCACGCGCACCCTCAAGGATGCTCTCAATGAGGCACTGCGCGACTGGGTCGCCAATGTGGAGGACACATTTTATATCATCGGCACGGTGGCGGGACCTCATCCCTATCCCCTCATGGTGCGCCAGCTGCAATCGGTCATTGGCACAGAGGCGCGGGCGCAGTGTTTGGAACGATACGGACGCATCCCTCATGGCATTGTTGCCTGTGTGGGTGGCGGCTCTAATGCCATCGGTATCTTTCACGCCTTTCGCGATGATGACTGCCAATTGATTGGTGTGGAGGCAGGGGGGCGCGCCCTCACCCAAGGCGACCACGCCGCCAGCATCAATGGCGGCGCGCCAGGAATTTTGCACGGCAATCGCACCTATCTGCTGCAAAACCAAAGCGGACAAGTGAGCGATGCCCATTCCGTTGCCGCAGGATTGGATTACCCCGGCGTTGGACCCGAACACGCCCTGCTCTACGATACGGGGCGCGCGTCCTATGTCACCGTCAATGATGAGCGCGCATTGCATGCCTTTCATCTTGTGAGCCGTCTGGAAGGCATCATTCCTGCTCTGGAGACCAGTCACGCACTGGCGCATCTGATTGACAATCCTCATGAGTTCAATGACGGCGATCTCATCATGCTCAATCTCAGTGGCAGAGGCGACAAAGATGCCGCCACCGTCTCAAATCTGATGCAAGATGCCGCCTCATGAACACCCGCCTTGCCAATTGCTTTGCCGCGCTCAAGCAACAAAACAAAAGCGCGTTTATTCCGTTTCTGACGGCGGGCTATCCTGATGACCAAACCTCTCTTGCTCTGCTGGAGGGCTTAGTCCAAGCCGATGCCGACATCGTGGAGTGGGGCATTCCCTTCAGCGACCCCGCCGCCGATGGCCCCGCCATCCAAGTCGCCAATGAACACGCCATCGGCAACGGCACTTCCATCACCTCCATTCTCGCCAATGTCAAACAATTTCGTGGCAAAAATCAAACCACACCTCTCATTCTCATGGGATATGCCAATCCTCTGCACCATTATGGCATGGCGCGATTTGCTCAAGACGCTCATGATGTCGGCGTGGATGGCATCATTGTGGTGGATATTCCCATGGAAGAAGATGAAGACACCGAGCCCTTGCGTCAGCAGCTGGATGTGATTCGCCTCATCGCCCCCACCAGTGGCGAGGCGCGCATCAAAGAAATGATGGCAAAAGCATCTGGATTTGTCTATTATATCAGTGTGGCTGCCACCACCGGCACAAAAGACATTGCCCTTTCATCTCTGCCTCACCATATTGCCATGATGAGACAACACACCTCCCTGCCCATCGCCGTTGGTTTTGGCATCACGCAAACTGACCAAGCCCGTGCTGTGGCGCGCCATGCCGATGGCGTGGTGGTGGGCTCACTCTTTTTGAACACCATCCATCAGGCTTGCCAAAACGGCGATGACCCTCTGCCGTCCCTCATCACCACCGCCACCGATATGGCACACGCCATTCATCATGCGTCATGAACTGGCTGCGTTCACTGTCACTGCCCAAAATCGGCACATCTCGCCCCAATAAGCGGGATGTGCCTGACCATATGTGGGTCAATTGTCCCGAATGTGGTCATGTGTTGTTTCGCCGCGATTTGGAAGACAACCATCATATTTGCAGCCAGTGTGACCATCACATGCGGATGCCCATCGCCGATCGCTTTGCTTTATTGCTGGACAGCAAGGGCAAAAACATTGCCATGCCGCAAGTCAAAGAAGACCCCCTCGCCTTCAAAGATTCCAAACGCTACAAAGATCGCCTCAGAGATGCCCGCCATAAAACCAACGAAGACGATGCCATTCTCAGCCGCTCTGGCACGGTCAATGGCAATGGCGTGGTGATGAGTGTCATGAATTTTGCCTTCATGGGAGGCTCTATGGGACAAGCGGTGGGGGAGGGCATCGTCACCGCCTGTGAGGAAGCACTCAAGAGGCAGTGTCCGTTTGTCATGGTGGCATCATCGGGAGGGGCGCGTATGCAAGAGGGCATGCTGTCATTGATGCAAATGCCCCGCAGCATCATTGCCATCAAAAATCTGAAACAGGCGCGCCTGCCGGTCATCATGATTCTTGCCGACCCCACCACAGGCGGCGTTTCTGCCAGTTTTGCCATGCTGGGCGATATCGCCATTGCCGAGAAAGGCGCGATCATTGGCTTTGCCGGCGCACGCGTCATTCAAGAGACCATTCGCACACCCATCCCTGAAGGATTTCAAAAAGCCGAATCCCTGAAAGACCATGGCATGGTGGATATGGTGGTGAGTCGCCATGACCTCAAAGAGCAACTGGGGCGCGTGCTCTCGCTGCTCACGCAAAAACACATCGCCTCATGAGTCTTCACCTCAATGACTATATGCGGCGCATCGCCATGCGTCATCCACGAGTCATTGATTTATCACTGCAACGAATGCACGACCTGCTGGCGGCATTGGGCAATCCTCATCATCGTCTGCCGCCCACCATTCATGTGGCGGGAACGAACGGCAAAGGCTCTGCCATCGCCTTTATGCGCGCCATGCTGGAGGCGGCGGGATATGGCGTTCATGTCTATAGCTCCCCTCATATTGTGCGCGCCAATGAACGCATTGTGGTGAATGGGCATCCCGTATCCGATGACACATTCATTCAAGCTCTGCACCTGTGCGAACAAACCCACTGTGTCGCCACGCTGTTTGAGGTCATCACCGCGGCGGCATTGACGATTTTTGCCGCCTCGCGCGGCGATGTGCTGCTGCTGGAGACTGGACTGGGCGGACGCTACGATGCCACCAATGTTGTCACCAAGCCGCTGGTCTCTGCCATCACCGCCATTGACATGGATCATATGTCCTATCTTGGCAACACGCTTCGTCATATTGCTCGGGAAAAAGCAGGCATCTGCAAAGCTGATGTTCCCCTTGCCACTTCTCATCAGCATCCTCATGTGCGGCGAGTGCTGCACGGTGTGGCACAACGGGTGGGCGTGCCGTTCATTCACGACCAATGGCGCATGATTCGTCATGATGATGGCTCTTTTCGTTATGACGGCATTGATGTCTCCCATGATTTTCCTGCTCCCAGCCTGCATGGACACCATCAATACGCCAATGCCGCCACCGCCATTGCCACATTAGAATGTGCGCCATCGCTGGATGTGTCACCGTCTCACATGGCGCGCGGCATTGCCCGTGCCTCATGGCGCGGACGGCTGGAGCGTTTGTCTGCCGATGCTGCTGGGTCTCTTGGCTTTGCGGGGGATGTCTGGCTGGACGGCGGACACAATCCCGCCGCCGCCGCCGCCCTTGCCAATGCCCTGCAAGCCATGCCCGCCAAAAAACTGCACATCCTCTGCGGCATTTTGCGCAGCAAAGACATTGAAGGATTTCTCGCTCCCCTCATTCCCCTCGCCCACCGATTTCACATGGTGACCATTGATGGCGAGCCCAACGCCGCCACAGGCAAAGAACTGTCTGACTGGCTGCATCAGCGCGCCATACCCGCCACGGCTCATGACAGCGTCACAAACGCCCTTGCCACACTGGCAAAGACCATTCCTGCATCGGCGCGTGTGTTGATTGGCGGCTCCCTCTATCTGGTGGGACGCATCCACACCCTGCTGGAACAAGCTCCTTACGAATCGCTCAGTTGCTCTTCCACCCAAGAAAACAATTGTCCCCTTGGCAGTGCTCCCACACGGGTGGCTTTCAATTCGCCATTGGCAAAAAACATCAAAGTGGGAATGCTGCGCACCCCGTAGCGAATGGCGGTGTCGGGATTGGCATCAATGTCCAATTTCACCACCTGCAAGGCATCGCCTTTTTCTTGTGCCAACGCCTCCAAAAAAGGCGCAATCTGTTTGCACGGACCGCACCACTCAGCCCAAAAATCCACCACCGACGGCGTGGATGACCGCAACACCGCCTCCGCAAAAGAGGCATCGGTCACATGAAGCGGCTGGTGAGATGATGGCATGGCGAACTCCTGTCTCCTTTGTAAATTCAATCCCTATGAGAGGTCAAGCCATTTTTGGCGCGCCTGTTGCAATTGCTGCTGCGATAAGTGATGAACGCGACAATTGCGCGTCTCCACAATCATCATGGTGCGCGCTGTTTTTTGATTCATAGTGGCAAGCAACACATCATAGAGTGCCATTTGTTGTAGCCACGAGGCTGGCAGTTCTTTTTTCACTGCACCTGTTTTGAAGTCGGCACAGAGCCATCCGTTATCATGATGGGCGAGCCGATCCACCCGTCCATTGATGCGCCGTCCTCGCCACAATCCCGTGATGGCAACCTCACCTCGTGACTGGTCGCCAAACAACAGTGCCAATTGTGGATGCGCCATCACCGCCAGCGTCTCCGCCACCAACGATTCCCGCCGCTCCCCCGACCATGTGGGCAACCAGCGATGCACCATCACTTCCGCCCGTTTTTCTCTTTCATCCTCATCAATTGTGGGCAGATACTCCAGCAATTGATGAATGATGATGCCGCGCTGCCTGGCATCATCACCGCCAGTGCCTGATTCCACCACTTCCTCATCGTGTTTGTATGCCGATGGCACAAGAACCATGGGAGGTGTCTCTTGCTTCATGGCATCGGCAGGCTGACGGCTCAACAGCGCGCTGATGTCATGACTGGCTTTGCGCGATGTGTCTGATGGTGTTGGTGGCGACAGTATCGTGGCGGATGTCCCTGGCACATTCTTCTCAATAATGGCGTGCCAATTGTCACCGCCACTTCTTTCAACTCCCGCCACCACCAATCGTCTTTTGGCTCGTGTCATCGCCACATAGAGCAAGCGGTTGCGACTTTGCTGTTCTTTTTTTCTTTCTATGCTTTGACGCATCATGAACATCGGCGCGCCTTTGGCGATGGACGACGCCCCCGTCCAGAGTGGCAATTCACCACCCGCACCTTTCAGCAATCCGCCCGCATCTTTGCCTCCCATCGCATCGCTGGCATCGGCAAGAATGACCGTGTCCGCCTCCAAGCCCTTCGCTCCGTGAATGGTGGATATTTTCACATGATCGCGCGAGGTGGAAATCTCCCGCTTCACATCGCCTCGCTGCCACTGCTCTTTTTCATGCACAAACAGCTGCAACGATGAGCCGTGTCTTTGTTCATAACGCAATGCCTCATCCAAAAAATAAGTCACCGCATCACGGTCGTGCTGAGCATAGGTCAGACGGTGCGCCAGCGAGGCAAAAAACTCATAGAGAGGCTGATAGTCACTGCGCGCCAGCACATCACTGAGCAGCTCATGAGCGCGCCGATGAGATTCGTGCGATGACCGCTTCAATCCCTGCCACAGCGATTGGTCTGCACGCAAAACGGTGAGCTGTTCCAAATCGTCATCATGCAAGTGGCACAGGGGTGACTTCAGCACTTCGGCAAGACTCAAATCGTCATTGATGTCCAGTGCAAAGCGCGCCACCGCCATGAGATCCTGCACCGCCATGTGGTCAAAGGGATTGAAACGATCCGGCTCTTCGGCAATCACCTGATGTTTTTTCAGAGCGGGCATCAATGCCCTGAAAATATCTTTGCGCGTTCTCACCAAAATCATGATGTCACTGGGCGCGCTGCCCTCATCAATCAATTGTCTCACATAGCTGGCAATGCGTGTCGCCAGCACATGTTCTGTCTGCACGCTTGCCGTTTGGGGAGGATAGGCAAAGGGATTATCATTCTTTGGCGGCTGTGCCTTTTTTTCTTGCAAGCTCCACACTTCAATGCTTCCCTCAAGGTTTTCTGTCTTGTCACTGGCTTGATGGTGCAACGCCTCATCGTCTGCCACCACACCATCACGAACGGCATCATCGGCAAAAACGCCATCCACCGCTCGCAAAATCACGGGCGAGGAGCGAAAAGAATGATGCAATCCGCGCTTTGCCACATCCGTTTGCACCTGACCATAACACGCTTCGAAACGCTGATAGGCTTCTTCAAAAACGGCAGGGGATGCTCCCTTGAAGCCATAGATTGATTGCTTGGGGTCGCCCACACTGAAAAAAGAGCGTTTGATGTCATGCGTCCGTTCTTCATTCGCGCCACTGCCTGCGGTGAAATCTTGCGTCAAGCCGAAGATCATCTCCCATTGTTGTTCATCAGTGTCTTGTGCCTCATCAATCAACACATGGCGAATGGCTTGGTCTAGTTTATACATCACCCACGAAACGCCATGACTGTCTCGCACCAAGCGCGTGGTTTGTTCAATGAGGTCATCATAAAAGAGCACGGCGCGCCGTCTTTTGACCTCATTGAGCTCATCCATATAGGCGCGTCCCACCCGCAACAACAAACGGCTATTGGAAGCCAAATCTTCAATGGCTTCGCGCGCCACCAATTGACGAATGGGGTCGGCGTGTTCATGGGTTTCAAGATTTTTTCTCACCTCTCCTTTTTGCGTCAAGAATTGTGCGTAGTAGTCATCCAGTTCTTCTGGCTTGATGTTCCATTGTGCGGCGTGTGTCTGTCTCATCACATGGGCGGAGTCGCCGTCATTGAGCCCCAGCAATTGATTGATGTCATAACTGTGCTGCACATCGTCTTGACTCAATTGCCGCAAGGCATCGTGCCAACCACTGGAGCTGCCTTTGGCAAAGGGATTGGTCTCACTGCTGATGGTGACAATGCGAGCCAAAGCCTCCGCCGTCTGACTGGTGGGCTCGGCTGCGGCGCGCTGCACCAACGATTGCAATGCCTCGTGCCGCAGAGATTCTTCCATCCCCTCGTCACACAGTTCAAAGACTGGTTCTATGCCCGCCTCCAAAGGAAATCGCCGCAGCACCATCTGACAAAAGGCATGAATGGTGGTGAGCTGCAAATCATGGTAGTGATTCAAACAGTGAGCAAACAAAGCTCGGGCGCGCTCTTTTTTCTCAGGTGTGACATCCTCTCCCATCTGTTGCAATTCGTGATGCAGCTGGTCATCCGCCATGTGCCACCATCGCCCCAGTCGCTGAAGCAACCGCTCCTTCATTTCAAACGCCGCATTGCGGGTGTAGGTGAGACACAAAATGCTGCGGGCATCCTCACCCGCCAGCAACAGACGCAAAAAACGCTCCACCAAAATATGCGTCTTGCCGGTGCCCGCATGGGCTTGGGTCCATGCCGAATGATGCGGGTCGGTCAATGAAAGCGGCTCAGTCATCGTGCCACTCCGTGCGCCGCATCAAATGATGATAGTCTCTGGATGCCATGTCACCCAGTGCCACAAAAGAAGCGTTTTCGTCACGCAAATAATGACGCAAAAACCCTAATAATTGAATCTCGCACGCATCAATGGAAAGTTTGTTCTTGTATTCTTGCGGCACGGTGATGTCATTTGTGGTGAGATGACCATCATGGCTGCGTTTTTTGAGATGAAGACAACATAAATCCACCGCCTGCTGAGAAGTGATGGCGACGCCGGCAAAGCCGTTGTTGCGGGCGATCAATTCCTGCACCAGCCATTGCGGCTCATGAGCCGTGCCGATGCTTTTTTTAGACGGCACACCGCCCGTTTTGTAATCAATGATGCGCCAACGCCCATCCTTCACATCCAGTCGGTCACAACGGGCGGTGAGGCGGATGTCATCCACCATCCATGCACCCTTATGCTCACATGCCACCGTTCGCCATCCTGTCGCTAAACCGTTTTGCTGCCACTTCCAAAATGCTCGCAGCACCTCTTCCAGTTGCGGCGCAAAAATCAGTCGCCACGCTTTATCAGTCATGCCTTGAGTGGCAAGAGTCTTCCGCATCACTTCTTGCAAGGTCTCCCACGAATCATCGGGCGAGGCATTGGCGACATATTGACGAAGAATGTCATGAATCAAACTTCCCCAACGCATGGGGGTCATGGAATCATCCAGGGGCTGTTTTTTGTGCAGACGCAAAATGGCAGAGGCGTAGTAGCCGTAGGGGTCTTGCATCAATTGGCGCAGCTGTGAGACCGAAATGTGCTTGGGGCGCAGAGACACCGATGGACACGGCACAGGTGCATCTTTATGGCGCGTCTCCTCTTGCGAGTCTTGCGGCAGCTCATCGGCGCGCAATTCCACAATGTGCCCCGCTCCACTATGACGCAAGCGAGTGATAAAGCGCGACGGCTCACAGCGTCCCCCCTCGTTCAGCAAGCTGTAGGTGAGATAGACGGTGTCATGAGAAAAACTGTGAATGAAATCATGCGCCGAGCGTCCCACGCGCCAATCGGGCGGCGGCAGTCCGATTTGTTGCTGCATGGCGGCATTGAGCCACGGCGAACGATGCGCCGCCGGCGGATACGACCCCTCATTCATCCCCCCCACAATCAACACATCGCTCTGCTGCAAACGCGCCTCCAGCGCGCCCCACAAAAACAGACGAGGATGTGCCTGCCCGTAATCATGATAGCGTCCTCGTCCCATGTAGTGGATGAAAAATTCGGTGTATTCGGCAAGGGTGAGCCGCACATCGCCGCAATCACCGCCGTAGCGCATGATGTCCTCAAAGCGACTGGCGACCATGCGCCCTGCCTGTCCGTGCCGTAGCACATCATCGCCACTGGTCTCATGGTTTTTTGCCAATTGCACCGCCACCCGCCAATGCCGCTGAGCCCATTCGGTCACGGTGTGTTGGGCGCGCGCCGCCAGAGGCTTGAGCATGGCGTTCCAGTCCTCAAGCCAAGCGGGTGACTCCTTGCTTTGATACGCCCCCTCCTGCTCCCACTGCCGAGCCATCGCCAGAGTGTGTTCACGAAGCTGCCCCATGGCACACAACGGATGCTTCATCACAGCCAGATGCGTCAGAGCATTGCTGGCAATGACATGCTCCACAATAAGACGCAAAAACACCATCGGCGGCGATTGACGCAATAATCTGCCGAACGAATTGTGCGCCACCCAGCCACGCTGACGCAAACCATGATCCACCAACCGATTGAGTGTGGCATTGTGCGTCACCAGTGCCACCGTGCATTGCTTGTGTGCCAAGTGCGCCAGCAACAATCGCACAATCACCGATGCCTCCTGATGATGATGATTGGCTTCAATCACCGTGCACACAGGAGACGACATCGCCATCTTGCTGGGCACAGTGCGAAATGCCTCTTGCACCAACTGACAACGCCGCGCCCGTGTCTTGCTTTTTTCTTGAGCCCATGTCTGCACATCGGCGCGCGTTTTATTGAGGCGATGCAACAAACGCACAAAATTATATTGAGGATGGGTGGGTTCGTTTTCACCGATGGCAAGCCATTCCTCATCCGACAAAGCGTCATCCAACCCGGGCAGCACCACTGCGCCGTTGGGCAATTGCAGCACCGCCGCCATGAGGTCGGCGGTCAAAGGGCGGCTGCCCGTTGAGCCCACAATCATCACCGGATGCGTTGGCGGCTGCGTTCGCCACACTGCCATGCGCCGTCTGACGGCTTGTTCGCGCGCCACAAATGGGTCGCTGCGGTGTTCACGCGTCAGCATGGCATCCCAATCCTTGCCAATCACCTGCAGAAACGAGAAAATGATTTGCCAATAATCCGACCACTCATGGTCTCGTGATAGATTCTCCAAAGATGCCCGTTCCACCCGCAATTGCTGCAGAAAATCATGCAGCTGCTGTGCCAGAGCCATGCCGCGCGTCCGTGACCATCCTTTTTGCCCGCCATACCCCATGATGCGCTGATAGAGCCAAAACACACTACGCGGCATCTCTAAAGGCGGCAGGGAGTCATCATCCAGCGCGGCAATGGTGTCATCGTGTCCAAAAACAAGGTCATCTTCCTCTTCGCCGATGGGCATCATGGTGGGCAAAATCGATGCCCCATCGCTGTGTGCCATAAAGGCATTTTCCAGCGATTGAATACTGCGGCGATTGGGAGTCAGCAACAGTGTGGAAGACAGTGCCAGTGGCGATGAATCCGTGTAAGCCGTCATCAACCTTCGCGCCAATTGAGAGGCAAAAGGCTCGGACGCGGGAATGGAGTAGAGTCCTCCCATCAAAAATGCCTCCTTAGAAATTGTCTCATGCGCCATAAATCCCGCAAGCCAGAGAGATGACACCAGTCACCGTCAAACACCAAACCATGAAGACAATTTCGCGCCATCGCCTCATCATACACATCATTGAGGCGACACGATTCTCCTTTCGTCACAGGGGCAAACAGACGGGGATGCACAATTTGCATGCCGCAAAACACATAATCCGCCGTCTGTCCTTTGGCGGGACGCATCACGCGTCCATTGGGCGTGAGATTGAAATCTCCTTTTTCCATGTTTGTTTGGTCGCGTGGCATCAGCACCAGCAAGCCATCCATTGATGGCTCATAGCGCGCCGCCAGCAATGACAGCAAAGGAAACATCTCATTCTCATGCCACAGACTGTCGCCATTGAGAAGATAAAACGGCTCATCAGCAAAAAAATCCAATGCCGCCGCCACGCCGCCGCCACTGTGCAAATCATGCGTGTGTCGGCTTTCATCAGACAGCGTCACGCGCCAATTTTGCGTATGACGGTGCATGACATCAGAAAGATAGCGAGTATTCACCATAATGCGCGTCACCCCCAATCTTTTGCATTGAGCCACCAGACACGCCAGCACAGAGCGCGGCTCGCGTATTCGCAACGAAATGAGAGGCTTGGGAATCCAGCGGGTCACAGGACGCAGCCGCATTCCTTTGCCCGCCGCCAAAATGATTCCTTGAGGCAACGCGAGGATAGACGAGAGAGGAGGTGCATGGGTAGCGTACTCAGGAACATAATTCGCAAACCATTCGCGCAGTGGCTTGTGATGGTCTTTGGTCAAATAGCGATTGATGTCACGCCATGTTTGGTTGAGGTATTGTCTGTATTGTGTTTTGCCATCACGGCGTTCTAGCCTCACAAAAATGCCCGCGATTTTCAAAAGACGCTGCAAGGACAGCGTCTCGCCATGACGCACGCAATTGTCATCCCAATTCATCTCAGTGGCATAATGCTCCATGCACTCTTTTTTGACGGCATCGGAGACGGGACGGCGCACATCATCCAGCAATGACACCAAATCAAAAGCCGGATGACCCATCGCCGCATCCTGAAAATCCAACCAGCCAATCGCCGCCAACCCCTCGCGATGCGGCAGCCACATCAGATTATCAATATGCACATCTCGCAACACCGGCACCCGCGCCTTGAATTGAACGATGGGCTTGAGCAACGCGCGCATGATGGCAAAAAACTCACGCCGCATGGTCTTGCTGCGTCCCATGCCCCAGCTTTGTAAATGCCAATCCAATAGCAATTGATGTTCTTGTTCATAATCGGTCATATCGTATGAGGGCACACGCCACACATTTTTCTGCCAGTGGCGGTGCAAATGAATGATTCCATCCACCACGCGCCGATAGAGCATTGCCTCATTTTCCTTTTGCAGTGCCACCCGCAGTGTGATGTCGCCCAAGTCTTCCAACAAAGCAAAGCCGTTTTTTTCATCCAGAGCCTCAATGCGCGGCGCAGATAATTCCGTTTCTTGCAGAGCTCGTGCCACTTTGACAAAAGCACACAAGTTTTTTGGCTGTGAATCCTCCATCACAATGATGGATTTGTTTTTTTTGGTCACGCGCTCATAGCGGCGAGACGATGCATCCGCCGCCAGTGGCGTGCGCGTGGCTTCGTGCCATCCGTTTTGCCGCAGAAAATCATTCAGCCGTGTGGCGCGTGCCTGCTCCATTGTGTCTCCAACCACTGCCGCCACTCATCATGAGACGATGATATTCGCACATGGCGAGCATCCACCGCATCGGCAAATTGCAGCTCAATCTGCAAATGACGCGGCGGCAACCACTCTTGCAATTGTGTCGCCCATTCAATCAGGCTGATGCCTTGCTCCAGAGATTCCTCCCATCCCGTCTCCAGTGCCTCATCGGGATTGGCAAGGCGATAAAAATCATGATGGCGAATGGTGATGTCCCCACACTCATACACTTGCGTCACGGTAAAGGTGGGGCTGGGAATAACACAAGGAGCAGCATCACCATAACACGCCGTGATGAATGCGCGCGCGAAAGTGGTCTTGCCCGCACCCAAAGGCGCATTGAGCGATAACAGTAAGGGTTGGCGAGGCGCGTGAAGCATGGTAAGACAATGTGCCAAGTTCATCGCAACTTCGCAGACCGATTCTTGCGATAAATTTTTCAGTGAAATCATCACCCACACCATGACACGATTGCCCGCAAAAAGCGATAGACCATGATGCAAACCCTCAAAAGCTTCTTGTGGGCACTCCTGCTGGTGGGGGTGATTCGCAGCTTTCTTTTTGAGCCTTTTCACATCCCATCCAGCTCCATGCTGCCTAATCTGCTGGTGGGCGATTATCTCTTTGTCAATAAATACGACTATGGCTATGGTCGCTACTCCTTTCCCTTTGATATTCCCGTGATTGATGAGGGACGGTGGTGGTCTGCTGCTGCAAAACGCGGCGATATGATTGTCTTTCGTCCCGTTCATGATGCCAAACGCTCCTACATCAAGCGGGTGGTGGGCGTGGGCGGAGACACCATTCAGATGCAAAACGGCACGGTCTTTCTCAATGGCGAGCCTCTGCCGCGCCAAAAACGAGCCCCTTCCGTTGAGATAGACGGCAAAAGGCACTATGTCTCTCTCTATGAGGAGACCAACCACCAACGAAACTATGACATCATGGAATTTGCCAACGATGACTTCTTTGACAATACGCCTCCTTACACCGTGCCTGACAATCATTATTTTGTCATGGGTGACAATCGGGATGCCTCACGAGACAGCCGCGATTTCTCACTGGTGGGCTTTGTGCCTCATGACAATGTGATTGGCAAGGCGGAGGTGATTTTTTTCTCCTTGCATCCCGCTCGTGACATGATTGAATACTTTTTATTGCCGTGGCGCATTCGCTATCATCGTTTGTTTAGAGACCTCACCAATGACTGACGATTATTTATCAACTTTTTTCGCCTATCGCTTTAAGGATGCCTCATTGCTTGAGGATGGCTTGCGTGGTTTATGGGTGCGTGACAGACGCTTTGAGCGTCTTGAGTTTTTGGGGGATCGGGTTTTGGCATTGTCGGTGGCGCAGTTGTTGTTTGAGAATTTTCCCGATGAATCGGAAGGAGACTTAGCCAAACGCCACAGCGAGCTGGTGTCGGGTCGTCAATTACGCTTGTTGGTGAATGATGAGCTGCGTCAATTTTTTGCGCATCACGCGCGCCTGCACAATAGCAAAAAACCCATCACCGCCTCTTTGCTGGAGGACATGATGGAAGCCATTGTTGCCGCCATTTATCTGGATGGTGGCTTTGATGCCGTGGTGACATCTTTAGCACATGTTTATCATGATGACATTGAGCGGCAGCGTCACAAAGAGCCTCCTGTGAATGCCAAAAGTGCGTTGCAAGAGTGGGCACTGCAGCGCGCCATGCCATTGCCGCGCTATCAGGTCACATCCCGCATGGGCAAGAGTCATAATCCCACCTTTGTCATTGAGGCATCGGTGGATGGTCAAACGCCCGCCTATGGCATGGGAAGCAGCAAAAGCAAGGCGGAACAAAAAGCCGCTCGTTTATTGCTCGAAAAATTGCAAAAGAAAGAACTTTCATGCAAGGCGTAACCATCGCTGTGGCGGGCGCGAGCAATGCCGGCAAGTCCACATTGCTCAACCGCCTGTTGGGCAGAAATATGAGCATCACCAGCAGCCGTCCTCATACCACGCAAAAAACGCTCACTTTTCTTCACGACAATGGCTCCCTCTGGCTGGATGGACGCGGCACATCATCTCATATGCGCATCGCCAATGCTCCTGCCACATCGGTGATGCCTCATGCCGATGTCACACTCTTGGTGATTGACAGCCGCCAAAACTGGAATGAAAAGATGTGCTCTGATGCCCAAAATCATTATGGCAAGCGGGACGGAAAACTCTATGTGGTGCTGAATAAAATTGACAAAGTGCAAAAAAGCAAGCTGCTGCCTCTTGCCGATGACCTGTGTTCGCTGCTCAAGGCGGACGGCTGTTTCATGGTGTCGGCAAAGACGGGCAGTGGATGCGATGGCTTGTGGTATCAATTGCAGCAGCACAAAAAAAAAATGGATACCGCGCGCCGAGATGCCCTGCCGCCTCCCATGAATGATGAACAACTGGCGCGCGAGTTCACGCGCGAAGCCTTGTTTTATCTATTGCGAGACGAATTGCCCTATGAGATTTATGTGTCCAGTCAATCTTTTGAACAAGAAGGAACGCGTCTGATTGTGACGCAGGAATTGCTCACCGACAAAAAAAGCCGCAAAGCCATGATGATTGGCAAAAAAGGGGCGATGATCAAACAAATCGGCAGCATGACGCGCCTGCGGATGCGGGCTTTTTTTCAAAAAAAAGTGGATGTTTTTTTAACCGTGCGTCTGATAAAACACGGTCAGTTCATATCATTGCAGCAGGAAGAATTGCGAGGCTCACTATGATTTTAGGCTATGTTTTCACGGGACAAGGCTCACAAAAAGTGGGAATGGGGCGCGATTTCTATGACCATCCCGCAGGACGGGCGGTCTATGAGGAGGTTAATGATGCTCTGCGGTACGATTTGGCACAGCTGGCTTTTGCCGGCGATGAGGCGACTCTGCGTCTGACTCATCACGCCCAACCCGCCATCATGATGGTGAGCATGGCAGGCTACCGTGTGCTAGAAGCGATGTTGGGGAAATCTTTGACTCCGCATTTTTTTGCGGGACACTCATTGGGAGAATACAGCGCATTGATTGCCAGTGGCGCGCTATCATTGAGTGATGGGGCGCGCCTTTTGAAAATCAGAGGCGAGGCGATGCAGGCGGCGGTTGCTGAGGGCGAGGGCGGCATGGCTGCCATCATTTGCGGGCTTTTTTTCAAAAAAAAGTGGATGTTTTTTTAACCGTGCGTCTGATAAAACACGGTCAGTTCATATCATTACAGCAGGAAGAATTGCGAGGCTCACTATGATTTTAGGCTATGTTTTCACGGGACAAGGCTCGCAAAAGGTGGGAATGGGACGCGATTTTTATGACCATCCCGCAGGACGGGCGGTCTATGAGGAGGTTAATGATGCTCTGCGGTACGATTTGGCACAGCTGGCTTTTGCGGGCGATGAGGCGACTCTGCGTCTGACTCATCACGCCCAACCCGCCATCATGATGGTGAGCATGGCGGGCTATCGCGTGATGGAGGCGATGCTGGGGAAATCTTTGACTCCGCATTTTTTTGCCGGACACTCATTGGGAGAATACAGTGCATTGATTGCCAGTGGCGCGCTGTCATTGAGTGATGGGGCGCGCCTTTTGAAAATCAGAGGCGAGGCGATGCAGGCAGCCGTTGCTGAGGGCGAGGGCGGCATGGCTGCCATCATTGGCTTGACACACGATGATGTGATGCCGTTGTGTCATGAGCAGGATGATGCTCACGGCATCATCACCATCGCCAATGACAACAGCGCGCAGCAGGTGGTGGTGTCCGGTCATAAAGCGGCGGTGGAGACATTGTGTATGACGGCAAAAGAACGAGGTGCAAAACGCGCCATCATGCTGGAGGTGAGCGCGCCCTTTCACTGCCCCTTGATGAAAGACGCACAAAGCGTCATGGCGGACGCTCTTGACCAAGTGACATGGCAAACGCCCAGCGCGCCCATCATGACCAATGTCACGGCACATTACGAGACAGACCCCGTCCAATTGAAGCAATTGCTGGTGCAACAGGTCACCGCCATGGTGCGCTGGCGAGAAATGATGGCGCGCATGGCGAAGGATTCTGTCTCATTGATGCTGGAGCTGGGACCCGCCAATGTGCTGGGTAATTTGGCGCGCCGCTCAGGGCATGATTTTGCCACTCACAGCATTACCGATATGGCATCACTGGAAGAAGCTCTGCCGTTGCTGGCGTGACACATGGAATGGCGTGATGAGGCACTGGTGGTGGCGTGTCATTGGCATGGCGAACACGCCGCCATCTTGTCGGTATTGACCAAAGGGCGCGGCGTGTGGCGCGGACTGGTGCATGGCGCGCACGGCAAAAAAACACGCGCCCTCATTCAACTGGGATTTCCTCTCACGGTGACTCACAGAGCGCGCACCGCCGACCAATTGGGGGTGTTTCGGCTGGATGCCTCACCCCATTGCGGCTTTTCCTATCGGCTGCACAGAGGACATCGCTTGGCGATGCAATCATCGGCGTGTGCCTTGGTGGCGTTGTTGTGTCCCGAACATCAACCTCATGAGGCGATTTTTAGCTCTTTGTGTGATTTATTCATGCGACTGGCAAACAATGAAGCAGAGCATCATTATGTGGCGTGGGAATATGATTTGTTGCGCCATCTCGGCTATGGCACGGATATTAGCCGTTGTGCACTCAGTAAACAGATACCCGTCTCTTTTGTGTCCAAAAAGAGCGGGCGGGGAATTCATGCATCGCACATGCAAGAAAAATGGCGTTCTCATGTGTTGCCGGTGCCAGCGTTTTTATCGCACTATGCTCAAAGCCAGACCATGAAAGATGACGCCATTGACGCGTATGAGCTCAAACAAGGTTTATCTCTCACGGGTTATTTTCTTCACCAATGCGCGCTGCACCGTCATCGCCCTCTGCCACAGGTGCGGGCATTGATTATGCGTGTCCCTCAGCAAGGGGTAAATAATCATGCCCGCGCCAGTAGCGATACAAAAAGCGCGCCATTTCAATCACCATCACCCACATCAGAGCGGCAAAAAACAGCGTGATGGCGGCATTGAGATAGTTATTAAAAATGCGCCGTGAGACATCACCCACAGCGGCGGCGGCAATCAGACCGCTATCCAGTTGTGCTTGCAGATGGGAGGCTTGGGCGAGAAAGCCGATGCGAATATCCTCATGGGCGATTTTATGCCATGCGGCGGTGGTGGTGACAATCAGCATCCACACAAGAGGAAGGGCGGTCGTCCAGACATAGCGTCCCTTGCCAGATTTGACGATGACGCTCGTGCCCACGCACAAGGCAATCACACCCAACATTTGATTGGATATGCCAAACAGCGGCCATAGGCTGTTGATTCCTCCCAAAGGATCAATTGTTCCCATATAGAGAAAATACCCCCACGCCGCACAAAAGACGGCACTGGCAATGATGGTGCTTTGGACGGAACTGGTTTTGCGCAAAGCAGGCACGAAGGGACCCAAGGCATCTTGGAGGAGAAATCGTCCCACGCGCGTGCCGGCATCCAATGCGGTGAGAATGAACAAAGCTTCAAACATGATGGCAAAATGATACCACATGGCAATCCACTGCTCGGATGTGGCTTTGGAGAACAAACTTGCCATGCCCACCGCCAAGGATGGTGCGCCGCCCGTGCGTGCCAACAAAGTCCCTTCACCCATTTGGCTTGCAAGATTCTGCATCTGTTCAGGGGTCACCACAAATCCCCATGAAGAGATGGTGGCGGTGGCTTCCTGCAAAGAAGCTCCCACGATTCCTGCGGGGCTATTGATGGCAAAAAAGACCCCCGGCTCCAGCACACACGCGGCAATCATTGCCATGATGGCAACGCCCATTTCCACCGTCATGGCACCATAGCCGATGAAGCGCGCGTCCTTTTCATCGGCAAGCAATTTGGATGTGGTGCCCGAACACACCAATGCGTGAAAGCCCGATATCGCTCCACACGCAATGGTGATAAAAACAAAAGGAAACACCGCACCCGCAAAGATGGGCCCCGTGCCATCAATGAAGGATGTGAGTGCGGGCATTTTCATGTCAGGGCGAATGATGACAATGGCGATGGCGAGCAGAAACACAGTGCCTAATTTCATAAAGCTGGAGAGATAGTCTCGCGGCGCAAGAAGCATCCACACGGGGATGGCGGATGCGGCAAAGCCGTAAAGAATAAGCAAGAGGGCAAGGCTCTCGCCACCGAAATCAAACCACTGCCGCCACACAGGATGGGCATCCACCATGCCGCCCGCCGCCACCGATAGCATCAACAACGACACGCCAATGAGAGTGCCCTCCAGAATACGCCCCGGGCGAATGGAGCGCATATAAAACCCAATGAGAATGGCGATGGGAATGGTGGCAAAGACGGTGGCAGTCGCCCATGGGCTATGCTTCATGGCATTGACCACCACCAATCCCAACACGGCGATGAGAATCACCATGATGGCAAGCACCCCCACCATGGCGGCACTGCCGGCGGTGCGTCCCAATTCGTCGCGCGCCATCGTCCCAAGACTGCGACCATTGCGTCTCAAAGAACATGTGAGAATGACCAAGTCCTGCACGCATCCGCCCAATACCGCGCCCACCAAAATCCATAATGTCCCCGGCAGATAGCCAAATTGTGCCGCAAGGGTGGGACCAATGAGAGGACCTGGGCCCGCAATGGCGGCAAAGTGATGTCCAAACACAATCCAGCGATTGGTGGGAACAAAGTCACGCCCATTGTTCAAACGCACGGCGGGCGTGGTGCGAGATGAATCCAGTGCCAGAACGCGCGCCGCCAAAAATGCACTGTAAAAACGATACGCCAGCAATCCCACACACAAAGCGGCGGTCAAAAACCACACGCTGTTGATGGTCTCGCCGCGATGAAGGGCAATGGTCGCCACCGATGTCGCTCCCACCACCGCCACCAGTCCCCATGAAATCATGCGGGCAAGGGTCATGACTAAAAAATGTCTCCCGAGTCACGAAAACGGCGCGCAGCGCGCACACGATACAAGCGAGAACGCCGCACATTATTGCCCGTTATATCCTCGCCAAAAACGCCCTTGACAAAGAGTCGCCAAATCTGTGCTATTGTGATGATCGCGCGAAGCATACCATCATCATGCCGCACGCTCATTGGAAAATCAATCTCATGAATTCAGGCAAATTATCACTGGCGGGCAAAAAAGCTTTGATTACGGGGGCGAGTGGCGGCATCGGCTCGGCTATGAGCGATGCTTTTGTGGCGGCAGGGGCGGTGGTCACCTTGCACGGCAGACGCACCGACGCATTGCAAAAACTCAAAGACAATTATGGCGACAAGTGTCATACCATTGCCTGTGAGCTGACCGACAGTGACAGTGCCACATCACTGGTGACGCAAAGTATCTCTCACTGGGATGGCTTGGATATTGTGGTGAGCAATGCCGGCGTGACGCGCGATCAATTGCTGCTGCGTCTGAAGGATGAGGCATGGCTTGAGGTTCTTGCGGTGAATTTGACGGTGGCGATGGCACTCACGCGCGCGGCACTGCCGGTCATGACCAAACAACGCTGGGGACGCGTCATCATGATGAGTTCTGTGGTGGCGGCAATGGGCAATGGCGGACAGAGTGCGTATGCCTCTGCCAAAGCGGGCATGGGCGGCTTGGTGCGGTCGGTGGCACAAGAGGTGGGCAAGCGCGGCGTCACCGTCAATGCCATCGCCCCCGGATTCATTGACACCCCCATGACCCAGTCATTGCCCGATGCCGTCAAAGAGACCTACAAAAACGCCATTCCTTTAGGATGCTTTGGCGAACCTGATGATGTCGCCGCCGCTGCGCTCTATCTGGCTGGCGACAGCGGACGCTACATCACGGGACAAACGCTTCACATCAATGGCGGCTTGTGGATGGGTTCATAAAGCTCTTGAGTTAGACTCGCTTATGTATTATGGCATAGTCATCAATCAATTCTGAATGGAGACGAATGATGAGCAAAAATGCTGAACGAGTGAAAAAAATCATTGCCGACCATCTGAGCATAGAGGAGAGCAAGGTGACGGACGCTGCCAATTTCATTGATGATTTGGGCGCAGACAGTTTGGATACGGTGGAGCTGGTGATGGCTTTTGAAGAAGAATTCGGCTGCGAAATTCCTGATGATGCCGCCGAGAAGATTTTGACCGTCAAAGATGCGATTGCTTACATTGATAAGCACGGCTCTTGATGGTTTTTAATGGAACGGGTTGTCGTCACGGGACTGGGAATGCTGACGCCACTGGGCTGTGGCGTGGCTTCGTCATGGCGCTGTCTTATTGAGGGCAAGTCTGGCATTGGCAAGGTCACGCTTTTTGATGCCAGCGATCATCTCTCCAAAGTGGCGGGCGAGATTCCCCGTTCTGATGGTCAGATGGTGGGGGGGGAGGACGATGTTCTTGTCATGGATGATCATCTCACGCCGCGCGAACAAAGGCGTGTTGACGAATTCATCGCCTATGCCATGATCGCCGCCCGCCAAGCTCTGCAAGACAGTGGATGGGATGGTGTCTTGCAAAAAGATGAGGTGGCACAAAAACGCACAGGCGTGCTGATTGGCTCCGGCATCGGCGGACTGGACACCATTGCCCGCAACGCGCTCATTCTTGACAAACAAGGAACAAGACGCATATCGCCGCTTTTTATTCCCTCGTGCTTGATTAATTTGGCATCCGGCAATGTGGCAATTGAGCATAACATTCGCGGCCCCAATCACTCGGTGGTGACGGCGTGCTCTACCGGCGCCCATGCCATTGGCGATGCCATGCAGATGATTCGGCTCGGCAAGGCGGATGTGATGGTCGCGGGAGGCGCAGAAAATGCCATTTGTTCTCTGAGCTTTGCCGGCTTTGATGCCTTGCGAGCATTGTCATCCAAATTTAATGACACCCCCACCCAAGCATCCCGTCCGTGGGATGAACGGCGCGATGGCTTTGTCATGGGCGAAGGGGCGGGAGTCATGGTGCTTGAATCCCTTGACCACGCCCGCAAGAGAGGCGCGCCCATCCATGGAGAGGTGGTGGGATATGGAATGTCAGGGGACGCTCATCATGTCACCGCGCCTCTTGAAGATGGCGGCGGCGCACACGATGCCATGCGTGCCGCTCTTGATGATGCCGAGCTCAATGCCGATGATATTGATTACATCAATGCCCATGGCACATCCACCCCTTTGGGGGATGAGGCGGAAATTCATGCGGTCAAACAATTGTTTGGCAACCATGCGTCTCGGCTTGCCATGTCATCCACAAAGTCTGCCATCGGACATTTGTTGGGCGCGGCGGGCAGTGTGGAGGCAATCTTTTCGTTGCTTGCCATGCGCGATCAAACAATCCCGCCCACTCTCAATTTAGACACACCCTCTGCCTGCTGTGACGGCATTGAGCTTGTGCCGCATGAATCTCAGCGGCGCAAGTGTCGCACTGTGCTGTCCAATTCCTTTGGGTTTGGCGGCACCAACGCCTCTTTGATTTTTGCCCATGCGCCATAGTGGTGCACAAGCCGCCATCAGTGTTACTCTCGTTTTATGGGTGGTTGCCACCGCCCATGTCACCCATTATGTCATGACTTTTTTGCAAGCCAGCTCGCACACGCAATCTGTGTTGGTCACCATTGAAAAAGGCTATGGCGCAAACAAAACCGCGTGGACTCTCAAGCGAGCCGGCGTGATTGATGACGCTATTTTATTTCGCACCATGGTGGTGGCACTGAGAGCAACGGGATCATTGAAGGCGGGACGCTACACCATCCCCGCTCATGCCAGCCCACTGATGATTTTGCAACAAATCATCAAAGGCAAAGCGGAACTGCTCCGAGTCACCATTCCCGAAGGCATCACTCTTGCCGAGGCTCTTGCCATCATTCGTGCCGCCCCTGCGCTGACGGGGGAAATTACAATTCCTCTCGCGGAGGGAATGTTGCTACCCGAGACTTATTTCTACAGTGAAGGCAAAAGCCGCAATGCCCTCATCACCCACATGGGAGACGAAGCGAGCCGCATCCTGCAAGAGGCATGGCAAAACCGAGCCCCCAACCTGCCGTTGCGTAATCCGCAAGAGGTGATGGTGCTGGCTTCCATCGTGGAAAAAGAGACATCCCTTGACTATGAAAGACGCCTGGTCGCGGGCGTGTTTATTCATCGCTTGCGGAAAAAAATGAAGCTGCAGTCCGATCCCACCGTGATCTATGGCATCACACTGGGCAGAAGTTCATCGTTGAATCGTCCCATTCGCATGAGCGATCTCAAGAAAAAAACGGCGTGGAACACCTATGTGATTGACAGCCTGCCTCCAACGCCCATTTGTTTGCCGGGGCGCGCCTCCATTGAGGCGGTGACGCAACCCGAGGAAACCGATTTGTTGTATTTTGTCGCCGATGGACGCGGCGGTCATATTTTTGCCGCCACCCTTGAAGAGCATGAACGCAATGTCAAAAAATGGCGCAGTGTGGAACAACGGCGCAAAGAGGAAAAACGAATCGCCACCATCAAAAGCGACCTCAAAGGACTTCTCAAACCGCGCCCGTGGCGACCGCAAAAAAAACAGCCACCACAGCCCTCATCACCCAGCCTTAATCTTTTCGCCCCATGACCATTCCTGCGATACAGAAAAAAAATGGTTTTCTGTTGGTGGTCTCGTCTCCATCGGGTGCCGGCAAAACATCCTTGACGCGCGCCCTGACTGAACGCAATTCCGCTCTGCGCCTCTCCATTTCGGTCACCACGCGCCCGCCGCGCCCCGATGAACGCGATGGACGGGACTATCACTTTGTCTCATCAAAACAGATGCAACAGCTGCACCATGACAATGCCCTGCTGGAGCATGCGAAAGTGTTCGGTTATCACTACGGCACGCTCAAAGAACCCATCATGCAAGCCATTGAAAAAGGAGATATTATGGTATGCGACATTGATTGGCAGGGGGCGCAGTCACTACGGCGCGCTCTTGGACAGCAACAGGTGAGCGTCTTCATTATGCCGCCCTCTCTTGATGTTCTCAAACAGCGACTCCACACTCGCGCCCAAGATGAAGAAAAAGTTCTCAAAGAACGCTTCGCCGCCGCCCAACAAGACATCGCTCACTGGCACAACTACGATTACACACTCATCAATGATGATTTTGCTCGCGCTCTGGAACAGCTGCAGGCAATTATTCAGGCAGAATTTCTCAAGACGGCACGGATTCCGCCATTACCCGCACCAAGCGACACAAAGTCTCTATAGACAGCTGTTCGGGGCGACAATGTCCGTCAATGTCGGCTTGTGCCAGCACATCATGGATGTTCATGTCACCATCAAAGTCCTTGAGACTATTGTGCACCATCTTGCGCCTTTGACTGAACAAATGACGCAAAACATCACCCAACAAGGCATCCTCGTCTGATGAGAGAGAAGCGGCGCGCGGTGTCATGGTGAGCAGGCGAGACTTCACCTGAGGCGGCGGATGAAACGCGGCGCGTCCGATGGAACGCAACAACACAATATGCCACGCCAGCTGTGCCATCACGGAAACTCGTCCATAGTGTTTATTGCCTTCGCGCGCCACCAAACGCTGAGCGATTTCCTCTTGCACCACAAAAGTCAAACGCGCACACCCATAATGACGAAAGCGCATCATGAGCGGCACCGCAATGTGATAGGGCAGATTGCCCACCACCGCCACAGGACGATGGCATGTCACATCATCCAAAGGAATTGTCAGGGCATCCTCAATCATGACCGTCAAACGCTCATCTCTCAACGCCATAAGCACACTCTTCATGCGTTTGTCATATTCAATGGCAATCAATTGTCTCAGCGGATGCGCGAGCAGAGCCTTGGTGAGAGCTCCAGACCCCGCGCCCAGTTCAATCACGGATGGTTCGTTCAAGCCCTCCAGTGCGTGGCGAGCAATCAATTGATTAAGGCGCGGCTCTAACAAAAAATGCTGCCCGTATGATTTTTTAGCAGCGGGAAATGTCATGCCAGCCCTCATGCCAGCCCTCTACTCTGTGCCAACCGATACCCCATGCCCATAGCGGCACACAAACTGGCATCACGAAATGTCATGCCAGCCCTCTGCTCTGTGCCAGCCGATGTCCCATGCCCATGGCGGCACACAAACTGGAATCGCTCACCATTCCCTCTCGCACCAGTGAAAACGCCGTGCCGTGAGCAGGCGAACAGCGCACGATGGGCAAGCCCAAAGTCACATTGACACCATCATCAAAAGACAATGCCTTGAACGGAATCAAAGCCTGATCATGATACATGCAAACAATTCCATCATACTTTTGTAATGAAGACGGACGAAAAAAACTATCGGCAGAAAACACACCCTCACAATCAATCCCCGCCTCCTGCACTCGGTGCAATGCTGGCTCAATGATGTCAATCTCTTCACTGCCCAGCAGGCCGTCTTCACCGGCATGAGGATTAAGCCCTGTCATGGCAAGGCGCGGTGACTCTATGGCAAAATCATCCCGCAATGACCGATGAACCGTCGCGACACAATTCACAATTGATTCGGTTGTCAGTGAATCAATGGCATGACGCAATGAGCAATGGGTGGTCACCGTCACCACCCGCAACACATCAGAGGCGAGCATCATCACCTCGCCGCCCGCGCAATTGAGGGAGCGCGCAAGATAGTCGGTGTGTCCCATCGCTCCCCACTGGGTGCTGTGCAGTGCCTGTTTGTCAATGGGCAGTGTGATCAATGCCGCCGCTTGTTTGCCACGCACAAAATCCAATGCCATATCAATGCTGCACCGCACCGCCTCTTGTTGCGATGGGTGAGGTTTTCCCATCGCATCCACATGAGGCAGTGGGCGCGGCAGACAAATCACGGGCAGCCCATCAGGAATGCAAGATGCCGCCTCACGCGGCGAGGCTATGGATATGATGGGAACGGAGATATCATAATAGGCTGCGCGCTGGCGGTAGAGCTCCTCGTCCCCCACCACGCAAAAAACGGGAAGTGTCTCTCGCCGTTGCCATGCTCGCAGTGTCAGCAACGGAGACACACTGGCGGGGTCTCCCATGCTCAAAACCAGAGGCAAACTCACAAGCCCAGCGACTCATCTTTGATGTCAATATAGGCACTGCTCCACAAATCCTGACTGTAACGGTCTGCCAACTGCTGCAAGCGTTGCTGAAAAAGACCGTTGCGGATGAACTCCCTGCTGGGAAATTCCACATAATTCACGCCTCGCTGACACACCTGAATGAAAAATGTCCCGTCGTCATCGCGCAGCGCAGGCGTCACCTCACCCGTCATCGTCTGCAGCAAAATCCCCTGCAAGCCTTGAACAATATCCCCCTCATTGAATGAACCAAAATCCTCCACCATCAAAGGAACAGCTTCTTCGGTAAAAAATGATGTGACCTCAGACGCCTTCTTGTCACAAAATCGGTCGGTCAGGAGCAATTTCTGCAAGACCGCCACCGCCTCAGCGTATTCATCATCATCCAACATGCGTTCCTGCTCATTCACGACAAATCGCCGTAACGCAATGGTGCGTTTGGTTTCCTCGCTAAACATCCGCTTATCACGCAAGTAATACAGATGCACCCCATCGGTGGTGACGATGGGTTCAGAGATTTCCCCAATCTTCAATTGGGCAATTTGATAGCGCGCCTCATGAGGCAATGACTCAATCAATGTCCATCCCAAATGCCCGCCCACCGAGCCAGACGGCAGGTTAGAATGACGAATCACTCCATTGACAAAATTGCCAAAAATCTGCGGCGTGGAGAGCATCTCTGCCCGTAACCTGCGCATCCGCTGATAGGCCTCATTGTGATCCCTGCCCTCATGAGGCAAAAACAATTCATGCAAGGCGTAGTTGTGTTTATCTCGCAAATATTCAAATCGTTCCAGTTCGTCATCCACATCCTGCTCTGAAATGAACACATCCCGTGCCAGTTTATAACGGACGAGATTGTCCCAATACAAATCGGCACGGATGCGACTGAGCACGGATTCCACCGGCATTCCCTTGTCACTCATAAATTCTCTAAATCCGCCTTCGGCGACTCCATTTTGCCTTTCAATATTGCGCAACGCCTCCTCAATGCTGGATTGGGTTGGATGCAATCGCTGCCGCGCTCCCTCTTGTTCCTTGAGGACATCCAAAATGAGTTGATTCAACACCCGCGCGCGTGCCTGACGGCGTTGCGTGTCGTCATCGGTGCCGCCTTCCGATAGCAGCGTCATGGTGATGGCACTCTCCAGCTGACGGGCGGTGATGGGCGTTCCATCGACAATCGCGACGATGCTATCGTGCTGCCGCTCTTGGGCGCGCCCAACGGATGTCTGCCACAGACACAGCATCACCAATGCGACCAAAATTCGCCTCATGCTGAGAGATAGAGCCTCGCCCATCACAAAACAACCACTAGAATTCATCCCCACCCAATCCGATAAAGTTGATTTTCACGCTGACAGTATCATGAGAAGCGGCATCTCCATCCCTCACGAATTCTCTCTCAAAAGCGACCGCAACATTAATGCAGTCACGCTGATAGCGCACGAATGCACCGTAACGCACACTCTGTCCTTTGGCAACATTATACCGCCCATGACCACCCCATTGCCAATCCTCAAACAACGCCAGAGAAAGATGACCATTCAATTCATGAGCGCGCTGTTGTTCGGTGTACTGATATTGTGTCATGAACGAAAAGTCGTCTTCTCGCCAAAAGGTGGAGAGGCTCTGATAAGGAAATGCATGCCCCCCCCTTGCTATATCTTTGATGTTGAATTGATAGTGAATTCCCTGCTCCTTGCGCCATCGCCATGTGATGCCTCCTGCGATATCGGTTCTGCGATTGCCAAGTGGGTGCGGCAAGGAATTGTCTTTATGCACCCGCATACTCTGTCCGAGCCGAAAGAAAAGACTCTCCCCATCATCTCGTCCAAAATGAGCATCAAACCCATAGTCAACACGCCCGCCCCCTTCCACAATATCATCCCCCGCAAGGCGATGAATCCTGAATAGCCGACTGCTATCAAAAGAAAAAAGCCCGTTGTCTCGAGGCGTGACAATATTATTGCGCACATTGTTCGGAGCAAGGGTGAACAACAAACGCGGCTCAAGAACAAACCAATCAATACCGCCATCCTCATACAGAGGATAGCGTGCTGTGAGCGAGGCGCGCGGAATAAATCGCACACTGCGATCACTGGGCGAGATCTGAGGATGATGCTCATAGTGATAAAAATCGGCTCTGGTCTCCAGTTGGGTTGTCACCCTCAATCCTTGCCAGAACATCACCGCCTCCCAGTTCATATTGCCAATGATGCGCTGCGATAGAGACTCACCACCATAGAGTAAATTTCTCACATCCAGCGCGCCCTGCCAGCGTTGGTCATCATCATTGTAAGGCGAGAGTGCCGTCACGCGAAAGTGCGGGAGCACGGAAGGATTGGTACGAGAATGAACGGGACGCAAATCTTGAAAATAAGAGGCGTTCAGACGAGTGTGAATGTGAGAATCATCATAATTGATGAAGGCTTGAGAGTGCACATCCTGCCTGTCCCTGTCATCGGTGATCAGACTGTATCGTTTCAGATAGGTTCGCTGAGAGATCCATTGTCCGTCCCAGCCCATGTGCCATCCGTGACTGCCGCCGAATTGGGCTTTTGAGTTCACATGTCCGAGCCACTGCCCTGCCACATCGCCATCTCGGTCGTCATAGGACAGACTGCTCGCAAACTGGACGGTGCTATGGGTGAAATTATGCCGTCCCGATGCCATAAACAACGCCCCTTCTCGCGACACATAGCCGGGCGTGATGGTCACATCGCCATAAGGCGAATAGGCCACATAAATGGGCACAGCCACCACACTGCCCAACAATGATGAATAGTCCAACAGGGGACGCAACAAGCCACTGCGTCTTTTGACGGTGGGATCGGGCGTGATGTAATAGGGCAGATAAAAAACGGGCACATCATAAATCTCCAGCACCGCATGATGATAAATCATATCCTGAGCCTGCTCATCGTGAATGATGGTGTCGGCTTTGATTTTCCATGGCAGAACGGAGCTCTCATCACAGGGGCGACAACTGCTATAGACCGCCTGACTGAGATGATTTTCATTGCCATTGATGCGAATGGCACTGCGTGCGGCAAATCGTCCATCCTTGAGAATCATGCGCAGCTGACTGATGATGCCATTTTCCAGCTGGTCATCCAACACCGCATGGCGACCGTAGATGATGGTGTCGTTGGGGGTGAGCAGGCGCACATTGCCCTCCACGCGCGCACGCTCCTCGTCTTCGGAAAACAGCACCCTATCGGCGGTGAGAACATAATCACCATACACCATTTCCACATTGCCGATGGCGTAAAAGAGTTTCTCCTTTTCGTCATGAGTCAGGGAATCGGCAGTGATATAAAGCTGCTGGTTTTGTTCATCATTGGCATGGGCGGTGTGTATCATGATGATTGCCCATAAGATTGTCCATGGGATTGCCCGCATCATTTTAGGCATCTTCTTCTCGCAAAATGAGCAAAAAGGACAACGATATTGCCAGCAACGGCGGAATGGCGGCGGCGGCAAAGAGAGGCATGCGTCCAAGAATGGCAATGTTCTCCAGAAGTGCCGCGCCCTGAAAGAGAAAAAAGCCAGATGCCAAACCCAGCGTCACATCACGCACACGATGCTGATTGCTATGCAAAGAAAACGCAACCCCCAGCAATGCAGTCGCCAACGCCAGCAACGGCATCAACCATAACTGGTAATAATGAAACAGATGCTCCTGTGAGGAAAAACCAGTCTGTTCCATGATGGAGATAAATTCCAAAAAATTCCAAAAAGAAACCGACTCAGGGGGCAGAAAATTATCCTGCAACAAGGAAAAATTGATGCGGGTGGGATAGAGAAGCACATTTTGCTTGTGCGGCATGTCATCGCCTTGGTTCAGAATATGGACATTTTCCAGTTGCCAGACTCCGTCTTTGACGATGGCATGAGTGGCATCAATGCGCTGCCCGAGCTGATAATCACTGGTAAAGAAAAAAATGGTCACATCCCGCAATTGAGATGAATTTTCATCAATGCGCCGCACATGAATGATTTGCGGTGGCAGTGGCGAGGATGTTTCCTGCCGTTCGGTGAGCCACAATCCCACCTCGGATATGGAGATGACGCTGTTTTGTCCTTTAATCTCGCGACTTTTGATATCTTCCGCAACCCGATAAGAAGTGGCGGCTAAGGGATTAATCACGGTAAAGCCAATGATGCCAAGCACACATGAGGCGAGGGTGACAGGAATCATAAATTGCCACGCAGAGCACCCACAGGCGCGCGCAACAATGAGCTCACCATGGCGATTGAGAGAAAAGAAGGTGTAGAGGCTACCCAGAAGGATGGCAAAGGGAAGAATTTTCACCAACAAGAACGGCAGACGCAACACAGTGACGATGATGAAATTGTCCAATGGAATATCATAGCCTCCGAATCGCCGATTGAGTTCAAGAAAATCAAAGCAAAAGGCAAAAAAGACAAACACCACCAGCGACGCACCAAAGCCCAGCAGGAAACGATTCAAAATATAGCGAGAAAGTGTCAGAGGAATCATGAGGAACGGATGCGTGTGCGCCAACGCATGCGTCTGAGGCGATGGGCAAGGAAATCAAAAGGCACAGGGCGATACAAATAAGCCGCACAAGTCACTGCCAGCATGGTGAGAGTCACATAGGCAGCAATGGCGAAGAACGGAAAGGATCTGTTGAGATGGACAAAACTCACCAGCATCACATGCACCGCCAGAGCAAGGACAGAGATCATGAGGATGCTTCTGGCACTGTCGCCACGACTGACACCTTTGGCGGAGAAAATTGCCATCGCAAGAAGCGCGTACACAATGATGGAAAACGGCAACAGAATGCGCCGATGAATCTCACTGATAAAATCCCTTCGGGTTGCTTTTGACACATCATCTTGAGGAAATTGCAATTCATGAAGATACCGCTCTTCCATGCGCCTGCTACGCGAATTTTGAGCTTGATTGGTGACATCAAGATCAAAAGTGTAATAATCAAAGGCGAGTTCGGATAATTGTCTGTTGTCTTTGGTGAGTTCCTGTCGCGTGCCATTGACCAGTTTAAATCGCACTCCTTGTGATATTTTTTGCAGTTGTGCTTCTTGTGCCATGAGTGTGATTTCTTTGTCTTTTTTTCTGCCATCGTAGATGAACAATCCTTTTCGGCTTTGGGCATCGCTTTGTTGGGGCAGATACAAAAGGACACTGTTTCCCAATTGGCTGAATTGTCCCGTTTTGATGGGAGACGACAACAAATTAGCTCCCACATAATGTTGAATGTCTCGGACGATTCTGTATCCGGAGGGCGTGGCATAGAAATTGATGTAGAGGGAGAACAGGCTCACAATGAGAGCCAGTGCCAAGATGGGCTTGGCGATGGCGGCGTGAGATTGTCCACTGGCGCGCATGGCAATCAATTCACTGCTGACGGTGAGATGATGCAGGGTGTAAAGGGTGGCAAAAAGGAAAGAAAGAGGCAGCAGCAATTCCAAAAAGGAAGGCATCCGATGGAGCGACAGCGTGAGAAAGGTGTGCAGCGGCACACCATGGATGAGAACAATCTCAAGCAATTGGGGCGATTTGACAAGCCACGCCACACCCGCCACCGCCAGAGTAATGAGGAGAAAACTGGTGACAAGAATTCTAAAATTATGACGAAAAATGATGGTCATAATGTCTTTTATCATTATGTGGATGGATTTTGAAAGGGTGATGTGTTATGGCATAAACAATCGACCACCCGCAATGGAGCACAACCATGACCACAATGACCTTTAGCAAACACTCCACAATGGGCACAGATGATTGTATTTTTTCACTGGCAAGTGACGGCTCTTTGGGAGTCGTGGCACAAAAGTTAAATGACGACTGTGGGGGCTTGGTGCAAAAAGCGGTGAGCAAGGCGCGCCTTGCGCCATCGTCGGTGGTGACGGTGACCGATTCCAATTGCCGTCATTTGGTGGGGCTGGTGGCGAGCAAGCCAGATGACAAAGACAAGGAATCGTCACTGACGGAGGCTCTGATGTTTGGCGGCAAGGCGTACGAGACAGCCCATCTGTTGGGAATGGAAAAATTCGTCTGTGTGTTTGAGCCGAAGGACAAGGTGTGCAGTGCTTCAGAAGCCTCATGGGTGGCGATGGGGGCGAGCCTGAAGGCGCATCGCTTTGACCGCTACCGCAGTCAATTGAAGGATGACGAAAAGCCGTGCGTCAAACAATTGGAAATTGTCTGTGACGATGAAAAAGATGCCACATCCCTTTGGAAGCGAGAACAAAATCTTGTGGAGGGGGTGTGTCTGGCGCGTGATTTGGTGTTTGAGCCTGCCAATGTGCTGACTCCCAAACAATTTGCTCAGCAGTGTGATGAGCTGAAAAAGCTGGGTGTGACGGTGGAGATTTTTGACAAAAAGAAATTGACTCAATTGAAGATGGGCGCGCTGCTGGGCGTGGCTCAGGGAAGTGCCAATGAGCCTTATGTGGCGATTATGCAGTGGAACGGCGGTGCGCAAGAAAAGCCTTTGGCGTTTATCGGCAAGGGGGTGACTTTTGATACCGGCGGCATTTCCATCAAGCCCTCATCCGGCATGGAAGAGATGAAGATGGACATGGCGGGCGCGGCGGCGGTCACGGGACTCATGCGCTGTCTTGCGGGACGCAAAGCCAAAGTCAATGCCATCGGCATGGTGGGGCTGGTGGAAAACATGCCATCTTCCACCGCTCAACGCCCTGGTGATATTGTGCACTCCTATTCCCAACAAACCATTGAGGTGCTCAACACCGATGCCGAAGGGCGACTGGTGCTGGCGGATTTGCTCAGCTATTGCAATGAGAAATTTGAGCCACAACTGATGATCAATCTTGCCACTCTCACGGGGGCGATTATTGTCGCCTTGGGCAATGACCATGCGGGATTGTTTTCAAACGATGACCAATTGGCACAGCGTCTGCAAGATGCCGCCACACGCACCGGAGAAGACTTATGGCGACTGCCCCTTGGCAAGAATTTTGACAAAATGCTGGATAGTGCCATCGCCGATATGCAGAACATCACCAACAAACGGGGGGCGGGAAGCATCACGGCGGCGCAGTTTTTGCATCGCTTTGTGGGCAAAACGCCGTGGGCGCATCTGGATATTGCGGGCGTTGCGTGGAGCGAAAAACCCACCCCTATTTCTGCCAAAGGCGGCAGTGGCTACGGGGTGCGTCTGCTGGATGAATTCGTGAGACAAAACTATGAAGGGTGAGGGCTCATTCTATTATGTGCCGTCCGCATTTTATGAACGCAGCCTCTTTGTCTTGCTGGAGAAAATACTGAGTGCCAATGAGCGCGCCCTTGTGAGAGTCAAGGATGAGACGCGCGCAAGCGAGCTGGATGATGTTTTGTGGAAAATAAAACAAGAGGCTTTTTTGCCTCACGGCGCACAGGGCGATGATGAGGCAGAAGCCGCACTGTGTCCCATTTGGATCAGCTTCCAAGATGATAATCCCAATGACAGCACCATTCTCCTGTTGCTGGATGACACGAACGATGACCAGATTCACCTCACGCGCCACATGGCATTGGTGCGTGATGATGTCCCCGATGCCTTGCATCATGCGTTCCAATTGTGGCACAAGTGGCACAGCCGTGATTGGACGGTGAACGGATTTCATCAGGCAAGCGGACAGAAATCTTGGCAGAAGCTGAGTGAGCCTTTACGGGAGGGATGGGCATCATGACCATGCAACAAACATTGTGCATCATCAAACCAGATGCGGTGCAGCGTCAATTGGAGGATGCCATCAATGACATGATTGTGGCGGCAGGACTCACCATTCGTGAGCAAAAGCGTCTGCGTCTCACCCAAGAACAGGCACAGAAGTTTTATGCCGTTCATAAAGAGCGTCCGTTCTTTGATGATTTATGTCGCTTCATGACCAGTGGTGATGTGGTGGTGCAATGGCTGGAAGGTGATGATGCCGTTCAGCGGTATCGCACTCTCATGGGGGCGACCAATCCCAGCGAGGCGGCGGCCGGCACGATTCGCGCCGCGCACGGACAATCTATTGAAGCCAATTCGGTGCATGGCTCTGACTCATTGGACAATGCCCAACAAGAAATCGCCTTCTTTTTTGAGTCACACCAGCAACAATGACAAACCACACAGCAACACCACCCCGCCCATGCAGGAAAAAACCACCGCGCGGCGAAACAAGAGCCAGTTCTCCGTGTGACGCTTTAACTCTTTGGGGTCAACATTCATGATGCCATCCCTAACAAAAAATAACGACAAAAACAAGAGCCCGTCCGCCGCCATTTTAGACGAACTGAGCGACACCATCGCCGCGCGCCGCCATGCATCACCCGATTCATCATGGACGGCGCAATTGCTCGGCAAGGGCGTGCCTGCCGTCTCACAAAAATTGGGCGAAGAAGCCATTGAGACCATCATTGCCGCACAGCAATCACCGCAGCGACTGGTTGAAGAGAGTGCCGATCTTTTGTATCACTTGCTGGTGCTGTGGCAGGCGGCGGGTGTGAATCGCGATGATGTGTGGCGGTGTCTGGCATCACGGCAGGGCACATCAGGCATTGAAGAGAAAAAGAAGCGTCCATGAACCCTACGAGTTATGACACCAACAATGTTTTTGCCAAGATTGTGCGCGGCGAGATTCCGTGCAAAAAAATCTTTGAAAATGACCATGTGCTGGCTTTTGAGGACATTCAGCCGCAACGGGTCATTCATTTTTTGCTCATTCCCAAAAAACCCTTCGCCGATTTGAATGACTTTGCCGCCACCGCCGATGATGCCTTGTGCGTGGCGTTTTGGCGCGCCGCCGCCCACATCGCCAAAGAGCATCATCTGGATGAAAAAGGCTGGCGGCTTATTATCAATTGCGGAGAGCATGGACGCCAAGAAGTCCCCCATGTGCATGCTCATATCATTGGCGGCGAGGATGTGGGGGCAATGCTCACACCATCCTCATCATAGAAGTCCTCATGATGCCATCTCTTTCTTTTTGGTGGGTTGTTCCCTTTGTGGGCTTGTTATTGTCCATCGCCATTATTCCCATCGTGTCGGCATCGTTTTGGCATCATCGGCATGGCTTGGTGTCGTTTGTGTGGGCATTGGTGTTTTTGCTTCCCTATTGTTTTGCCTTTGGGCTCAGTCACGCGGTGCATGACATTGCCCATGTTTTTTTTCTTGAGTATATGCCCTTTGTTATTTTGCTTGCTGCTTTGTATGTCATCTCGGGCGGCATTCATATTGGCGGACGCTTGCAGCCGTCACCTTCCCTCAACACGGGAATTTTGGCGTTTGGCACACTGATTGCCAGTTGGACAGGCACGACAGGGGCGGCGATGCTGCTCATTCGTCCTATTTTGGATATCAATCGCGCCAGACGCTATCAGGCTCATGTGGTAATTTTTTTCATTTTTCTGGTGGCAAACATTGGCGGTGCGCTCACACCTCTGGGCGACCCTCCTTTGTTTTTAGGATTTTTGAACGGGGTGGATTTTTTCTGGACAACCGACACATTATTTCCCCCCATGCTGCTCTTGAGCGTTGCATTGCTCGGAATTTTTTGGCTGGTGGATCGCTACTATTTCGCTCAAGAGGGCGGGGTGCAAAAAAAGCAAGCAAAAACATCGAAACGTCTGATTGACATCAGCGGTGGATTCAATGGATTGTTGCTCATTGGCGTGGTGCTGGCGGTGCTGGCGAGTGGCAGCTTCAATTATGGCACGGTGCATTTTTTGGTGGATATTCCCGTCATGGGCTTGGTGCGTGATGGCATTTTGCTGCTGCTACTGTTTGCCTCACTGCGTTTGACTTCCGCCGCCATTCGGGAGCGCAATCAGTTTGATTGGTTTCCCATGAAGGAGGTGGCACAATTGTTTGCGGGAATTTTCGTCACCATCATTCCCGCCATTGCCATTTTGAAAGAGCTGTCGCCGATGATTCACGACATGGAGTTTTCCGTGCCGATGGCGGCGGTGGTGTTTTGGTCGACGGGTTTGCTGTCCAGCGTTTTGGATAATGCCCCCACCTACTTGGTGTTTTTCAACGCCTTTGGCGGTGATGCTCAGATTTTGATGAATGAGGATGCCCTGTTGCTGATGGCAATCTCTGCTGGAGCGGTGTTCATGGGCGCGCTCACATACATCGGCAATGCCCCCAATTTCATGGTGCGCTCCATTGCCGTGCAGCGCAAAGTGGCAATGCCCAGCTTTTTTGGCTATATGGCGATTGCCTGTGCTGTTTTGTTTCCATTGTTCGCCATTGTCACGGTGATTTGGTTTCTGTGAGAAAAAACGCGAGCAATTGTTACTTGGTGCAACACAAAAAAAGATGGCATCTCTTGATTTTTTCGCGAATGATACGCATACTGGAACGATGCACTATCTTGAGTTTGAAAAACCCCTGTACGACCTGGAAGCCAAACTAAGTGAACTGCAACGGCTCGGACGAAAAGAGGGCGTTGCCATCGGCAAGGATGTCACCCGCCTGCAAGGCAAAATCGCCCACTTCCTCAAACAAACATATGCCCAACTAGACCCTTGGCAAAAGGTGCAGGTGGCGCGCCATCCCGACCGCCCTCACACCGTGGATTACATCAAGCACCTGCTGCACGATTTCACGCCACTAGCGGGAGACAAACGCTTTGGCGATGATGCCGCGCTCATTGGCGGCATGGGCAGATTCAGAGGACGCTCGGTGTGTCTGTTGGGACACGAAAAAGGCTACGATTCCGCCACCCGTGTGCATCACAATTTCGGCATGCCGCGCCCTGAGGGCTATCGCAAAGCCATTCGTCTGATGGAAATGGCGGATCGTTTTTCCCTTCCCATCGTCACCCTTGTGGATACCCCTGGGGCGTATCCCGGTGTTGATGCCGAACAGCGCGGTCAAGCCGAAGCCATTGCCGCCAGCATTGCCCATTGTCTTGAGGTGAATGTTCCCATCGTCAGCATTGTCATCGGTGAGGGCGGCTCGGGCGGAGCCATTGCCATTGCCACGGCCAATCGTGTCACCATGCTGGAGCATGCGGTGTATTCGGTCATTTCCCCCGAGGGATGCTCGTCTATTTTGTGGCGCAGCAAGGAGCGCGCTCGTGATGCCGCCCGTGCCATGAAAATGACCGCCCAAGATTTGCTCGCCATGAACCTCATTGATGACATCATTCCCGAACCCATCGGCGGCGCACACAGAGATAAGAATGAAACCATTCACAAGGTGGGCAACGCCATTGAGCAATCATTGGAGAGCCTGATTGGCTCTGACATCACATCGTTTCGGCAACATCGCCATGACAAATTCATGGCGATGGGAAACCAATTTCTGCTGACTTCATAAAGTCGCTCATTCATCATCTTTTCAGTTTTTTTTGCTAGGGGTGCTTTCATCACAACCTTGATGGGAGTTTTTTTATGACTATGAATCGTTTTTTGTGTGGCGCGATCACTGTTTTTGGTCTTTTATTGTCGCCAATTGCCCACGCGCACAAATCTGGCAATGTGTATCTGCAGGTGACTGTGGGCGCGTCGGCTTTGAGTGACAAAAGCTTCAATCGCGTGGATGACAACACCACCCCTTATGATGCCTCGTTTGATGCAGGGCTCGCCTCATTTGCCGCACTGGGCTACTATGTGACTCGCCACTGGGCGATTGAATTCACAGGGGGCATCATCGGCAATGACATCAAATCCGTCACGCCTCGTGACGATGACGCGAAAGTAGAAAACTTTGCCTCTGTGCCATTGATGGTGAATGGCATTTATCATTTTGCCCCCGTGAGCAAGCAATTGTTGCTGCGTCCCTATGGCGGATTCGGTGTCGGCGTGATTCAGGAACTAGACATTGACATTGATGACACGGTGGAACTGCAACGCAAAAACAGATTCGCCTATCAATTCATCGGCGGCGTTGCCTATTCGGTTCATAGCAACATTGATCTCACCATGGACATTCGCTACATGCGGGTGGAGAAAACCACCCTGAAACAACAGGGCGGCAACCAGCGCATCACCGAAATTGATTACGACCCAGTAACAATTAATTTCGGCATCAGCTACCACTTTGAGTTGTAAGAGGTGCTACTTTTTTTAAATCTCATGATCCCAAGCAGATGAGTTTTTAAGAATCAATTCTGACCCATCTAGCGCAATCACATTTTCCACAAAATCCAAGAAATCACGATTTTCGAGAAGAGCAAGACGATTAATGCTCGCCAAGTCTAAATTAGACCTTTCTCTTGCTGGAATGACAACACCATTGCTATCAGAATTTGCATTTGGATTGTATTGAATGACTCCAATGCCATGCAAGGATGACAAGGGGTTCAAATCGCTCAAAACTTCTTGTTCAAAAATCCCCACAAGGTAGCCGTAATGTGCCCAACTGGAATTAGCAACTGCCTGAAAAAACGCATCGCGCGCATCACCCCGTTCAACCTTTGTCTTAACCTCAAATGACCACAAGCGACATCTGTTGCGCGCCAAACTGCCCTCCCATTTTCTTAATTTTTTCATGCCAACCACTACTCAAGCATTCCACACCGATAATATCAGGGTGTAACCATTTGTTGACACCAGTGTCCCTCTTTTTTGATTTTTTGTCATCTATCCTTTTACAGTAGATGTCCATCTCATCTTGAAGAAATTGCATAAAGGGAACATATGTTTCCTCCTCACTTGGCTCACCTGTGGAAGAAGGGGGGACTGCATCGCCCCCTTCATCAATTTCTTCAGTGTAATAATACTTTCTTGGGCGTGATGCCTCAATTTTGATTTTGCCCTTACCTAATTTGACAATTTTCTTATGGTAGCGATAAATTCTTTTTTCGATTAACCTCTCCTTTGTTAAATCTTCATTACTTCTTTCTAAAATTTCTTCAGCTGTATCAGAAAATTTTTCAATATATTTCCGCGCCAAATCCAAAGGAGTAAATCTCACATCAGGATTTTCCTTTAAAATTTCTGCAACTCTATCCGCCAACGATTTTCTCATCACCGTTTCTCCTCCATCTCTTCACAATGTACATCAATCAGGCTCATTATCCCACTTCTTTGGAGTCGCCCACATCCCTACTAAAACAAGAAAATAAAACATTGCTTTAACTAACAAAACAATCTCTTTCACAAAAGGAAGCTTGGTAAGATTATCTTGAAACCTTTGCTTCACTTGCTCTTTCGTGGGAGATGTTTTCTGCTCTGCATCTCCAATCTCCCCTTCATTGACTATGTCAGTGTAAGGGATTTCTCTTGGTGGGTGAGCCAATGTAGACAAGCGAAAATTGTCTTTAAAATAAGGTTCAGAAAACAAACCTTTCATAGCTTGCCTACGAGCCAAATCTTGCTCCTGCAAAGCTTCCGTCAGCTTCACAATTTCTGGAGAATGGAATGCCATAGCGTCACGAAGTTTTGCAAGTCTAGCCTCTTCTGCTTTGTGCTTCTCCGCAATTTCTAGGATAGAGGAGGGTGTCATAGCATTATGAAGTTTTGCAAGTCTAGCCGCTTGTGCTGCTTCCTTCCCCATAATTTCTAGGGAAAAAGGAAGTGTCACAGCGTCATGAAGTTTTGCAAGTCTAGCCGCTTGTGCTGCTTCCTTCCCCATAATTTCTAGGGAAAAAGGAAGTGTCATAGCGTCATGAAGTTTTGCAAATTCAGCCTCTTGTGCCGTGCATCCAAGCGGATTTTTCGGTTCTATTTTCGACAATTCCATCATGTTCCAGCCAGAATAAAACAACCGCCAACTTATTACAAGGCTTTTATGATTATCGCCGTTTCTTCTTCATTTTTTGCGCGGCATGGCGGCGTTACCGGTCGATGGCTGAGCCCACAATCGCACCAATAATCGTGGTGATGACATAGCCCGGCAAGGTCAGAAGAATTAAAAGCTCTGTGGATGGCACAATGCCCCACCAAATATAGGCAACGCAAAAAGACGCAAGAACAGCCAAATAAAACCCTCCCGTCCAACGAAGGGCTCTTGTGAGCTCCCAAAAACGCAGCTCCCCCAGCCGCAAATCAGACTTTTCCTCATCTTCAATACTCTCATCAGGAGGCGGCTTTTGCAGTCGGCTCGTGGATGAAGAGGTTTGCTTATTTTTTTGGTTAGCCTTCATGACAAAATTCTTTTCTAATCTCATCATGGTCAATAACAGTGCCAGCCCCTTTCTTAAAGGCTTGAAACCATGCCCCCTCATGCTCATGAGTTAATGCCACCAGCTGATAAGCATCATACTTGCTGTATGTGGCAATCGTTTTTCTGATGGAATCATCATTCCGCAAAACAGGATACGCCCGCCCACTCTTCATTTTATGCTCAATGACACTGGAACGGCGCGAGCCCACATCCTTGTAATGATGATACACATCAGGAATAACGGGACCATGCTTCCAAGCCTCAAATTCCAGATAGGGCAAAAAAACACCGCCATCGCGCAAATAAACCACATAATTGAGATACAGCATTTTTTGCAACTCCAAATGAGTCAGCTGCCGCCCGCGCTCGCCCGCCTCAACAAGCAACGCATTCACCCGTGCCACCAAATGCCGCCTGCGATACTCATCTGCCATGATGTCTCTCCCTTTGCATCATCTATTGCCTAGATATAGTGGCATTATATCACATTTCATCATGTATGACTATCGCCGTTTCTTCATTTTTTTGCGCGGCATGGCAAGACGGCGTTTGGTGTCTTTCTTGCGAGGTGCGGATGTTTGTGTGCCGTGTGAAACCCGCCGCGCCGCCATTGGTGACGCTGGCATGGAAGCATCCCGCCCCTCAATCGCCAAATGACACAACGCCGCCGTCACATGATTTTTCAAACTCTCCAACATACCGCCAAACAACGAAAACGCCTCGCCGCGATACTCATTGAGAGGGTCACGCTGGGCATACGCCCGCAACGATATGCCCTGACGCACATGATCCAATGTCTGCAAATGCTCCTTCCACACGCGATCTAAAAAATACAGCAACAACCGCTTTTGCGCGAGGCGAATGGCATCCTCGCCGTAGAGCTGTTTTTTACGCAGCATCACATCATCGCCAATGGCAAGCAATCGCTCACACACAATGGCATCATCCATCGGCACTTCCTTAATCCAATCCGCAAGGGGCACCGATGCCGCGAGCAAACGCAAACAGGTGGCATGCAATGCCGTGATGTCCCACTGCTCTGGCAAGGACTCGGGCGGTGCGGTCGCCGCCACCGCATCGCGAATGGCATCCTCCCGCATACCCTCGGTGATGTCGGCGACATCATCGCTGTCCAAAATATCCCGCCTTTGTTCATAAATGACGCTGCGCTGTTCGTTCATCACATCATCAAAGCGCAAAAGATTTTTGCGTATGTCAAAATTATGAGCCTCCACCCGAGCTTGCGCCTTGGCAATCGCCTTATTGACCCACGGATGAGTGATGGCATGCTCATCGGGAACGCCAAACCGCTCCATCATGGAATCAATGCGCTCGGCGCCAAAAATACGCATCAAATCATCCTCCAAAGACAAAAAGAACATGGAACTGCCGGCATCCCCCTGCCGCCCCGAGCGTCCCCGTAGCTGATTGTCAATGCGGCGGGATTCATGACGCTCCGTTCCCACCACACACAAGCCGCCCGCATTTTGAGCCTTCTGCTTGAGCCGCTCCACTTCCTTTTCAATCTCGGCTTGGCGAGCGGCGCGCTTTTTCTCGTCATTGATAGCACCACACTCTTGCTGCACCCGCATATCCACATTGCCGCCCAATTGAATGTCCGTGCCGCGCCCCGCCATGTTGGTGGCAATGGTGACCGCACTGGGCATACCCGCACCGGCAATAATCTGTGCCTCCTTTTCGTGATAGCGAGCATTGAGAACATCATGAGCAATCCCCTCCTTTTTCAACAAGGACGACAACTCCTCAGACTTTTCAATGCTCACCGTTCCCACCAACACCGGCTGATGTCGCTCATGACACTCCTTAATCAATGACACAATGGCTTTCAATTTGTCGGTGCGTCGGCGGTAGATCTCATCATCATGATCCACCCGCACCATTTCTCTATGAGTGGGAATGGCAACCACCCGCACCCCATAGATGGAAGCAAACTCCTCTTGTTCCGTCATGGCTGTGCCGGTCATGCCTCCCAGCTTGGCGTAGAGACGAAAATAATTCTGAAAGGAAATGGATGCCAGCGTCTGATTTTCCTGCTGCAAAGGCACCTGCTCTTTTGCCTCCAACGCCTGATGCAATCCGCCCGAAAAGCGTCTGCCCTCCATCATGCGCCCCGTGAATTCATCCACCAGCATCACCTGATTTTGATGCACCATGTAATCCACATCCCTTTGAAACAAAAAATGCGCCCGCAGCGATTGATTCACATGATGCACCAAATTGACATGCGCCATGTCATAGAGCGAGCCCTCCTGCATCAGTTTCTCACGGCGCAACGCCGCCTCCACCTTCTCCACACCCCCCTCGGTCAGAGACACCGAACGGCTTTTTTCATCCTTCTCACAATCCTCCGCCGTCAAGGTGGAGACGAGTCCATTGATTCGCACATAGAGCTCCGATGATTCATCCGCCGCACCCGAAATCACAAGGGGCGTGCGAGATTCATCAATGAGGATGGAATCCACCTCATCCACAATGGCGTAATGCAAAGGACGCTGCACCACATCATTCTTCTCAATCACCATGTGATCGCGCAAATAGTCAAAACCGAACTCGTTGTTTGTGCCGTATGTGACATGAGCCTCATACGCCGCTCGTCTCTCTTGTGATGGCACACTGGGAATGACGCATCCCACCGTCAGTCCCAAGGCGTTGTAAATCTGTCCCATCCACGCGGCATCTCGCTGGGCGAGATAGTCATTGACGGTCACCACATGAACGCCCTTATTGGTCAAGGCATTCAAATAAACCGCAAGGGTGGATGCCAATGTTTTGCCCTCTCCGGTTTTCATCTCGGCAATCATGCCGCGATGCAAGGCAATGCCGCCCATCAATTGCACATCAAAATGACGCTGCCCCAAAACACGCCGTGCCATCTCGCGCACCGCCGCAAAGGCAGGCACGAGCAATTCGTCCAGCGCGCGTCCATTGTGCAGTTCTTCTTGCCATGCTCGCGTTTGCTGCACAAATTCGTCATCGCCCCGCTGACCCCACGCCCCTTCGGCATCATTGATCGCCGCCACCAATGGCTGAAAGGTCTTCACCAAACGCTCATTGGATGAGCCAAAAATCTTCTCCAACAATGATAGCAAGACTCATCTCCCTTCATGCTTGTCTTGTGCTATAAGACACCATACCATCTCATAGCATGAAAAACAGCGTTATCATCATTGACTTTGGCTCGCAAGTCACTCAGCTGATTGCGCGGCGTGTGCGCGAGGCGGGTGTCTATGGCATCATTGTGCCGCCGCCTTGTTCCATGGAGGACATCACCCGCCATCACCCCAAAGCCATCATTCTGTCGGGAGGCCCCGCATCAGTCGCCAACAATGATGTATCTCTGCCATCTCAGCTGTTTGAGTCTGACATTCCCATTTTGGGCATTTGTTATGGCATGCAGCTGATGGTGACCATGCTGGGCGGCACGGTCACGCCCGCCCGCCACCGAGAATATGGCGCAGCACCATTGACCGTCACCGACAGCTGCCTGCTCACCCAAGATATCTGGCACAAACATGACACCCCCACCGTCTGGATGAGTCATGGGGATTCCGTCACCACACTGCCGCACGGGTTTCGTGATATTGCCCACAGTGGCAACCATCATCATAGTCGCCATCGCCAATGACGAGAAAAAACGCTACGGCTTGCAGTTTCATCCAGAGGTCACCCACACGGAGCATGGCACACAATTGCTGCATCGCTTTATTTTTGCCATTGCTCAATGCGAGAAAAATTGGTCAATGAATGACTATCAAGACCAAGCAATTTGTGATATTCGCGATTTTGTGGGCAATCAAAAAGTTCTGGTGGCGTTATCGGGCGGGGTGGATTCCGCCGTCATGAGTCTTCTCATTCACAAGGCAATCGGCAAACAGATGATTCCCATCGCCATTGACACCGGATTGTTGCGTCATGACGATGTGACCCACATTGAGAACTTTGCAACGCGTCATTTGGGTGTTCCCGTCACCATTCATGATGCCAGTTCTCAATTCATCCGAGCTTTACGCGGCGCGACCGATGGCGAGCAAAAAAGAAAAATCATTGGCACATGCTTCATTGATGCCTTTGAGCGTGTCACCCGCAAGGCGATGCCGCCCTTTTTGGCTCAAGGGACGCTTTATCCCGATGTGATTGAATCTCATTCGGTGCACGGTGCGCCCTCGGCAACCATCAAATCCCATCACAATGTGGGCGGGTTGCCTGACCATATGAAGTTTCAATTGATTGAACCGTTGCGCGCCCTCTTCAAAGACGAGGTGCGCGCCCTTGGGGCAACATTGGGCATGGAGAAGCGTTTTTTGGAGCGGCATCCGTTTCCCGGCCCTGGTCTTGCCATTCGCATTGCGGGCGAGGTCACGCCTGATCGCCTCGCCGTGGTGCGTCACGCCGACCGCATTTATCGTGACCAATTGGACAAGGCTGAGCTCACCGACAAAATCTGGCAAGCACTGGCAATCTTGTTGCCCGTCACCAGTGTGGGTGTCATGGGCGATGGACGCACCGAAGGCATGACCATCGTTCTCAGAGCCGTCACATCCCAAGACGGCATGACCGCCGACAGCTTCCCATTTTCCCATGAATTCCTCACCCAATGTGCCACCGCAATCATCAACAATGTTGCCAATGTGACGCGCGTTCTCTATGATGTCACCTCCAAACCCCCCGCGACAATTGAATGGGAATAGTGAAAATCATGCAAAACAAACTCAAAAAATGGACGCGCAAAGGTTATCTGCGCCCGCTCCATCTCATCTACCGATTGGCGCGCAGATATATCATATACTATGAAGAATTCTCTTTTACCCTTGACAAAAACGGGGAACGCTTGATTCTGAAAAAATTGAGCCCCTTTCAGATGCAGACCTTCTTTGATGTGGGAGCTCATACTGGCGAATGGTCACTCATTGTGAGAGAATATTTTCCATCCGCCACCATTCACGCCTTTGAAATTTCAAAAGCTACTTTTGGGCGATTGAAGAAGAATGCCCATCAAAAAAATATCATCCTCAACAACTACGGGCTGGCACACAAAAATGACACGGTGCAATACAGAGATTATGAAAAATATCCCGGTAGCAATACGGTGCTGGATGCCCCTCTTAGTCATCCTCTATTTGGCAAGGCGGATGTCAAAAAAACAAAAATTAAAACGGGTCACCAGTATTGCCGAGACCACCACATTGACCACATTGATTTTATCAAAATTGATGTGGAAGGAGCGGAATATCTCGTTCTGCAAGGGTTGATTCCTCTGCTGAAGGAACAAAAGATTACGGTCATTCAGTTTGAATACGGCTACACCAGTGGTGACTTGCATTTTTTGATGAAAGATTTTTATGATTTTTTCGCGAGCTATGGCTATAGTGTGGGTCCCCTCAAATTCACAGGCGTTCTTTTTGGTGAATTTAACGAGTACTTGAATAGTTTCAGGTCGGGACCTAATTTTGTGGCAGTGCTTTCTCACAGACAAGACATCATGGATGCCATTCGCGGCACCCCAATTAGGAGTTATCCTAGTGGCTTGTAGCATAGAAAAAATGCCGAAGGCATGACCATCGTTCTCAGAGCCGTCACCTCCCAAGACGGCATGACCGCCGACAGCTTTCCATTCCCTCATGAATTCCTCGCCCAATGCGCCACCGCAATCATCAACAATGTTGCCAATGTGACGCGCGTTCTCTACGATGTCACCTCCAAACCCCCCGCGACAATTGAATGGGAATAGTGAAAATCATGAGAATGAAATACCTTTTATGTTTTGTGTGTCTTGTACCCTTGGCGGTTGAAGCAACGGTTTCATCGTCATGGCTGGGGACATGGCAGACGACTGATTCCTATGGCGACCCGTTTCGCATCACCCTGCGTGAGGACGGCACAGCCTCTCACGATTACGCCGATGGCATGACAGGACGCTGGCGAGAACACGAGGGCGGCATCAGGATTGAGTGGGATAATCAAAAAAGCGACTATCTTTTTCACGGAGCGATGGGCAGTCAGCGTTTGCACAAGCCAGCCAGTCCGTTGATGAAGGGCTATAGTCGGGGAATGAAACGCATCACTCAGTAACTTGCTTGCCAAAAGCCAGACACAATTCCTTCCATTCTCTTGTTGAGAGTCCGCTTTCCTCTTGGGTGATGTGCTCGCCGCGCACCCACGCTTTGACCACCGCCACCGCTTTGTGCTGCAAATGAAAGGCGTTCAATCGGTATTCCTCAAACGCCTCACTGACATGAGGAAGCCAGCGCGGCAAAAACTCATCCTTGATTTTATCGGCATAGACTTTGATCTCGTGCTGGGCGTGAGAATCACAGCGCAGAGCGAGAAAATGCAGCAGATTGTGCAAATCAATCGTCCAATACCATTCGGTGTAGTTGCTGACCGGCAACACGAGGCGTGCCAGTTCGCGCGCCACCCCTCGTTTGAGCGCGTCATCTCCTTTTCCCAACAGACGCTGATAGGTGCGGTAGGCGCGGCTGTGCAAATCCTGCATTTTGTTGATGGCTTCGCGTATTTCGTCATGAGAGAGCACCCCATCGCGTCCTTGTCCGTTTTCTTGGGATTGCTGGGCGGTGTCTGTGACCTGCAGGTCTTGTTGGTCAAAGAGGGTTTGCTGGTCTGATGGGATTTTTTTCATCTTGCCCTTGTTCAGCGTTTCCCCATCGGGCACATAAAATTCATCGCTCATGACAGAATAGCGCGCAGAATACTCATTGATGCTGGCAGTGCGATGACGCACCCACTGGCGCGCCACAAAAATCGGCATCTTGACATGCAACTTGATGCTACACATCTCAAAAGGCGAGCTGTGACGGTGTTTGAGCAAATAGTGAATGAGGCGGGCATCATCTCGGAGCGTTTTTGTGCCCGCACCATAAGAGACGCGCGCCGCCTGCACGATGGCAGCATCATTGCCCATGTAATCAATGACACGCAAAAAACCATGATTGAGAACCCTGAACTGCCGACCCAAAATCGCATCCAGCAACGGCGCGGACGGACGAGAAAGCCGAGAGGGAGTCAAAACATCATCCTTCATAAGAATAACTATATCCCAATTGGTCTTTGATTACCTTCACCACTGCGATAATATTTGTTTACAACCCCACGCACAAATTTGTCTATAAGGCAGATTAATTGTGTCTTGACTGTTCACTTGCTGTTGATAAAAAATCGTTTGCTCTGGCGATGACATGGGGTGAGAGAAGTGCTATATCGTGTGTGTCGTAAGACTATGGCGATAAAAGTCATGTTGTCTTTGTTTTCGGACTCGGGGGCAGTACCCGACACCTCCACCAATGGGGGTGACTCAGGATTGACGGATGCAAAAAGACATGATCTTCGCTCGGCATTGTACCGCCGTCATCGGGCTACACTGAAAAGTGCCAACGATAACCAAGTTGCACTCGCTGCTTAGTGAAAAGTAAGCGCGGCTCGGGGGGTGCCGGGCAACAGAAACCCCCTAATTGATTTCCAACAAAAAATTTGCTACAATAAGGGCAACCTCAAGGAGTGAGAATCATGGCAAGTGAAAATTTTGCAGATATATTGGAAGAAGAACTTCAAGAAATTGCTAAGCAGGAAGGCTTGTCTCTCAACACATCTAATGGCAAGGGTACAGCATTTGAGCTGTGGATATTTAACCTTTTCAATGAATTGTATTCAGATGAGAACCTAGAAAAAGACGGTCATGTTAAACACTCAAATGACCATGGTATAGACATTATCTTTCCCAGCAGTAACGGCAGTATGTATCTCATTCAAGCTAAAAATTGCGACGCTACCTCCGATGCGGCAGAAAAACTTTTTAGTAAATTAAACCTGATTGATAATCCAGAAAATGCTAGCATGGTGGCAGGAGGAGACGATGTGCGCTTTGAGCTTTTGCAAAAGACTGCACAAAATTTCCAAAATAAAGATGGCAAGATTAATTTGTGGCTTTTTACAACAGGGAAGGTAGATAAATCTTGTACGGAAATGCTAGAAATGTACAAAAATATTTACTCCAGCAACCAAAATGTTGACTGTAGGATTCTTGGCTTGAAAGAAATGGAGGAGCTATATTATGGGAACGAGAGTAACGAACCTCCACCCATTATTTCCATCTCTTTGGATGAGGCAGGATTTTTTCAACTCCCGACAGAAAATAACAGCACGAGCAAAAATGTCACTCTGTGTGTACGAGGTTCTGTCTTGAGGGAATTGTTAAAAACAAAAGACTATGCAAGTCGCCTTTTTATTGAGAATATAAGAAAGCCACTAGGGGAGCGCGCGGCAACTAATCATAAAATGATTAAGACACTCATCTATGAACCCGAAAATTTCTTCTATTACAACAATGGCGTGTCTGCAATTTGCAAAAATTATGAAATTGATGAACGCAACAAGAAGATAATAATTGAAAATCTTCAAATTATCAACGGAGCTCAAACCAGCGGTGCTTTGAGCATCAATAGATTTACCGATAAAGAAAACAAAGACGGAAAAGGAAAGCCGCGCTTCTTTGACAAGAATTATATTGAACAACAAGCTGAAAAAACAAGAATTCTCATCAAATTAACATCTATTGAGAATGAAGATGAGGATGACGAGAATTTTAAAAGACGAATCATAATCTACAATAACACCCAAAACAAAGTGGAGCTATGGGACTTCAGAGCTAATGACCCTATCCAAGTAGGGCTTAAGGAGCAATTCGAGAAGTTCGGAATTAACTATATCATAAAAAGGGGGCATAACGCCGCAAGCAAAGATAGAAAGGTCACAAACCTTAGGATGGCTACTTTCGCCAAAATATGGCTTGCTTGGGACAAGAATGAACCTTGGGAAGCAAGCAAAACGCCTGCACAATTGGTAGACAATTTTTACGAAAAAATATTTGGTGACGAAAATCAAAAATTTTGGAAGGACGATGATGTGCGACAAGCAGTAATAGCCGTTCGTTCTTTTACGAAGATTCGTGCTTTAATCAGCTTACACAATAAAAAAGAAAGCAGCAAAAACAGGCAGCTTGATTATCTTAAATACTTTGCCTTATGCCTTTTCAAGACTTATCTTGAAAAGCAAAAGACAGTATCAAAAAAGGATGACCAGTTTTATCAAGATTGGATTGAAAACGAGTCTCTTGCTGAAAGAGATTATAAGAGCTTTGGGGATATAATGATTGTCCCCATCAAAACAATTTATGACGATAATGAAAAAAAACATAAGGATCAAAGAGGACTTGAAAGGGACAAGGAAATTTATGAAGGCATCAAAAAATTATTTGAAAAAAATTTGAAAAGCAAACTCAAGTAGGGGACTTGCTTCACCCCACTTGAGCATTGGCGCGCCGATGGCTACAATCACCTTATGAGTGGTAATCAACGGCACTATCAGATTCTTGTCAAAGATGCCTTGTTGGGGGTGATGCGGGATATTCTCGCTCAGGTGAGCCGCCATGGGCTTCGGGGCGAGCAGCATTTCTACATCACTTTTCACACCCATCATAAGAATGTGCAGTTGCCGGACCAGCTGAGGGCGCGCCATCCTGAGAGCATGACCATTGTGCTGCAGCATCAGTTTGAGAACCTCGTGAGCCACCACGACTGCTTTGATGTCACGCTTATTTTTGATGGCAAGGCGGCGCGCATCAGCGTGCCGTTTGCCGCCATCTCACAGTTCGCCGACCCAGACGCGCCCTTCGTCCTCAACATGGAGCAAAAAGAAGCCGAAAAAACGCCAGACAAAAAAACTGACAAAAAAACCGACAAAAAAACCAAAGGCAAAAAAAGCAAAAGCAAGGATAATGTCATCGCTCTCAGCGAATTTCAAAAAGACAAAAATGAGCCCTCACCATGAACACTCATCGTGAGGAACGCGACTCGCTTGGCTCGGTGCGAGTTCCCAAAGACTGCTATTGGGGGGCGCAAACGCAACGCTCCGTGATGAATTTCGCCATCGGCACGGAATCCATGCCATGGGAACTCATTGATGCCTTCGCCATTCAAAAAATAGCCGCCGCCATATGTAATTATCACTTGGGCTTGCTGGACAAAAAAATCTGTGATGCCATCGTTCGCGCCGCCAGCAAAATTCGTGAGGGTTCGGTGAGAGATCAATTTCCTCTTAAAGTCTGGCAGACGGGCTCAGGCACGCAAACCAACATGAACATGAATGAGGTCATCAGCAATCTTGCCATTGAATCACTGGGAGGGACACGGGGCAGCAAAGACCCCATTCATCCCAATGACCATTGCAACATGAGCCAATCCTCCAATGATTCCTTTCCCACCGCCATGCACATAGCCACCGCCCGCATGGTTCATGATGTTGTGTTGCCCGCCTTTGATTCGTTCATTGCCTCACTGGCGGCAAAGGAGCGAGAGTTTGCCTCCATCATCAAAATCGGACGCACCCACACGCAAGATGCCACACCTCTCACCTTGGGTCAGGTTTTTTCCGCGTATGGCAGTCATGTGTCGTCTCACCGCGATCACATCGCTCGCTGTCTGGACGGCGTGACAATGCTGGCACAGGGAGGCACGGCGGTGGGAACAGGACTCAACGCCCCGCAAGGATTTGATGAAATGATGGCAAAAGAAATCAGTGCTCTCACCAAAATAAAATTTCGCCCTGCTCATAATAAATTTGCGGCTCTGGCATCTCATGATGGCATCAGTCAATTGGCATCGGTGCTGAGCTCTGCCTCCGCCGTCTTGCTTAAAATAGGCAATGACATTCGTCTGTTGGCATCGGGACCTCGCAGTGGCTTGGGTGAATTGATTTTGCCGGCATTGGAGCCAGGGTCTTCCATCATGCCGGGCAAGGTCAATCCCACGCAATGCGAGGCATTGACGCAAGTGGCGGCGCAAGTGATTGGCAACAGCACCACCATCACGGTGGCGTGCAGTCATGGACAATTTGAACTCAATGTCTTTAAGCCTGTGGTCATCTATAATATGCTTCAATCGCTGCGCTTGATTGCCGATGCCATGAATTCATTTCGCACTCACTGTCTGGATGGCATCATCGCCAATGAACAACGCATTCACCTGTTGATGGAACAATCGCTCATGCTGGTCACGGCTTTGAATAAACATATTGGGTATGATCGCGCCGCCGCCATTGCCAAAAAAGCTCACGAGACCGGTAGCACGCTGCGTGATGCCGCCACCGAGAGCGGATGGGTCACCTCACAGCAATTTGATGACTGGGTGAAGCCGAACGCCATGCTCGCTCCATTCTCTTTAGAAAAATGAAAGACACCCACTCACTCATGGCAGATTTGCACGCGGCGGTGGCGCGCGTGATCAAGGGACAAGATGGGGTCATCTCATCGGTTCTGACGGCGATTTTGGCAGAGGGACATGTGTTGCTGGTGGGCGTTCCCGGCGTCGGCAAGACTCTGCTCACGCGCACACTGGCGGTGGTGATGGGACTGGACAGCAAACGCATTCAATGCACCCCCGATTTGATGCCCAGCGATATCATCGGCAGTGATATATTGGATGAACACGATGGAACGCGTCAATTTCGCTTTGTGGAAGGAACGGTCTTTACTCAGTTGCTGCTAGCCGATGAGATCAATCGCGCGAGCCCCAAGACGCAAAGCGCGCTGCTGGAGGCAATGGAAGAGCGCGCCATTTCCACAGGCGGCACGAGCCATCCCCTGCCGCATCCGTTTCATGTGCTGGCGACTCATAATCCGCTGGAACAAGAGGGGACATATCCTTTGCCGGAAGCTCAGTTAGACCGTTTTATTCTGCGCTGCATGATGGACTATCCCTCTGCCAAGAGCGAAGAAGAAATCATCATCACCACCACCGCCGCCAAGCCGCCTGAGGCACAAGCTGTCATGAATGCCGACCAATTGATGCACTGCCAACACAATCTCAAACACATGCCCATTGCGAGCCATGTGAGCGGCGGCATCACCCGCCTCATTCAAGGATTGCGTCCTCACAGTCTCTACGATGACTCTTTGAAGGATCAGATTGCGTGGGGACCTGGTCCTCGTGCGGGACAATCGCTGCTGCGTCTGGCTCGAGCGCGTGCGGCACTGGATGGCAGAGAATCACCCTCACCCGATGATGTCCATGCCCTTGCCATTGCCGCCTTGGCTCACCGCATGGCACTGTCGCCCTACGCCCAATTGGAGCATCACGACTGTCACGCCATCATTCGCGCGGCTGCCGATGCCCTTCTTTGAGCCCTTCTTTAAGAAAGACACGGCGGCACACTGGGTGCATGAGGCGCGCGTGCTGTTTAGCCAATTGCCCGCACGGGGGCTTGTGGGAAGCCGCAAAGCCAATGCACCCTTTCTGTCAGGACAGCACCCCAGCCAGCTGCATGGAGAGGGCAGTGAGTTTCATCAGCTGCGTCCCTTTCAGCAGGGCGATCCTCTCACCGCCATTGATTGGCGCGCCACCGCTCGCACCGCTCGCCAGGTCATCACCAAAGAAAAAAAACGAGAAGGACAAATCAAAACCCTCCTTGTCTGTGATGCCTCCGCCTCCATGACTCATGATGCCCTCATGGCAAAATATGAGCGCGCCGCGACGCTCAGCCTCACCCTTGCCCTTGCCATTCGCAAAAACGAACAAAGCCTCATTGTCTATCGCACGCGCCAACGCAACCAAGACATCATGGCGATGGCGCGTCATTTGTGGCAAGAAACACGCCTTGCAACCCCCGCGTCATTGGAAGAGCGATTGCACCATCACGGCAAGGGCTACCGTCTTATTTTGATGACTGACGGATTTTTGCCGCGCGATGAGTGGCGCACAATTTTTCAAACAATCACTGGGCACGCCATGCGCGGTGCGTTGGTGCTGATTCATGCGCGCGAGGAGATGGCGTTTCCTTTCACGGGGCGTATTCTTTTCTCCGATGAACACAATGAGCGGCTCATTTATTCAGCCTCTCATCAGCAAGCGCACTACATAAAGGCGTTGCGTTTGCATCATGACTGGCTCTATGAACAGGCTCACAAATCGTCCTTGCGTTGCTTCACCCACTGCATTGATGAGGATGCGCGCGCTTTGCTTGTCTCTGTGACTCATCATTTGACGGATTTAACATGAGATGTCATCGGTTCAATTGACCTATCCCCTGTTTTTGATTCTTTTGGTATTGTTGCCTTTTTTGTGGCGTTTCTTGCGTCACATGCCGCCTGCTCCTCGCCGTGTTTTTTTCGGCGGCACGATGTTACTGCAGCAAAAAGCCATGCGCTCTGAGAAAAAAAAGCACAATGTGTGGCTGTTGCTTCTGCGTTTGCTGGCGGTGGCACTGATGATTGTGGCGGCATCGCAGCCACGCCTTTTTGATGACACCGCACCGCTATCCACCACTAGCGACACCCCTCCTTTGCTCATCATGGATTTAGATTGGGCAAGCGGTCAGAATTTCGCCGCCATGCAGGAACAAGCCGTGACATGGCTGGATGGTCATGGTGCGCCGGTGCTGCTGTTCAGCACCACCCCAACGACACGCGGCTCTGTGTTGCCGCCTCAATTGATGAGTGAGCGTGCCGCGCGGCGATGGGTGCAACAACAGGTGCCGCGCGCATGGTTCAATGACTACGAGGAAGCGCAATCCCTGCTTGCCTCTGTTCGTGCCTCTCGCGTGATGTGGGTCACGCACGACATGACACAACAGGATAAAAAAGAATTTGCCGATTTTCTCGCCGCCAAAGGCGACCTCACCATTGCACTGACACCTCTTCCCTCTCTTGCCATTGTCGGGCAACCTCGCGATGGCGCGCCTGCCACCGCCATTGCCGATGTTAAAAGCCGTGATGACTCCCTTGCGCGCGCCTTATCATTCGCCAATCACAAAGGACGCAATCAAACCACCGTGACGATTTCTGGCTCTGCTGCGATTGATATGCCTCCCCTGCTGAAGACGCGCGAACCCACCGCTGAGCTCATTGTCTCTGACCAACGCCATGCGGCGGCTCGTTTATTATTTGCGCGGGCTCTGCCTTCGTGGCGTTTGGGAATCATTGCAGGACGACAAGTCTCGCCGCTGTTGGAGGAATCTCACTACATCACGCAAGCATCGGTGAGATTTTCCTCGCCTCTGACTGGCACGGTGCAATCATTGCAACAACAAAGCCGCGTCATCATTCGCACCGACAATGTCACCCTCACGCCTGAACAAGAAGAATCCCTCACCCAATGGGTGGCGGATGGGGGTCATCTCATTCGCTTTGCTGGCTCGCGTCTTTATCATCTGGCTGACAATCAGCCTTATGCACACTTTGCCTTGACTCCCCTGCAACAAGGTGAGCTCTCCGAGCGCGCCGCTCTGCCTTTGCTGCCTTTTGCGCAAACGAGTCCCTTGTTTGATGTGTCCATTCCCTCTGACCTCACCCTCACGCCACATCTGTTGCTGCGCGAGCAGCCTGATTCTCCCATTGAAATCTGGGCACAATTGGAGGGAGGCATTCCGTGGATTGTCAGCCGTCCCCACCATAAGGGGCGAGAGACTCTTGTTCTCACCACCGCCAACACCGAGTGGAGCGATTTGGTGCTGTCGCCGCTTTTTCCACCTCTGCTGGAACGCCTCACCGCCGTGCAAACCTCGTTTGTCGCCGACAACACCGCCGCCAGCAGTGGCGAGTGGCAGGCTCTTGTCACCCTCAACGGCTATGGCGAACGCACGCCTCATGATGATTCGTTTTTTGCCTCATTTGACACCACCGATGCTCCCAGTGCGGCTCATCCCCCCGGCTTGTATCGCCATCGCCTCAATGGCATCACGGTGGCGCACAATCTTGGCGACCACATTGATGACCTCACGCCCTTTGCCGATTTCCCCGCTTCTGCCCGCTTTGCTCATGATGGCAATTCCACGCAACCCATCATTGATCTGGCACCCTATCTGGCATTGGTTGCCTTGTTGTTATGGCTGATGGATTTATGGCTGCTGCGATTTTTATCCTATCTCATCTTGGTGTTGATTGTTCTTCCCAGCCCGTCATGGGGGGATATCAGCGATGACGGTTGGCGGGCGGCGAGTCATCCCACCATTGGCATCATTTCGCAAAGCACCGTGCCTTCGTGGCTGCACCAAGCTCTCAAAGGCATCAGTGATACCACCAGCCAGCGCACCACCACCGACATGGCAACCCCACGCATCGTTGACCTGCAAAGCGACACCCTGCCTCTGTATCCCATGCTCTATTGGCGTTTTGCCGATGGCATGAAGCCTCTGGACAAAAATCAGGCAGCTCGTCTCAATCGCTACATGGAACAAGGAGGCATCCTGCTCTTGGATGTCAGTGACTGGGAGGGCGATGTCACCACCATGACGCGCCATCTGGTCATTCCGCCCCTTGTCCCTATGCCTTATGACCATGCTCTCACGCGCGCTTTTTATCTGTTGGAGCGCGCTCCCAATTTCAATAGCCAAGATGTCTGGCTGAGTCGTCAGCCTCATCCTCTTCATGACCATGTGAGTCCTGTCATTGTTCTGAATCATGATTATGCTCGTATGTGGCTGGCGTATCATGTGAGTCGTCATTCGTCTTCGCCTTTTGCTGCGCCGCCCGCTGCCAGTGTGGATGGCGCGGTGCGCTTTGGCGTCAATCTCATCCTTTATGGATTGACCGGACAATACAAAAAAGACCAGGTGCATCTGGATATCATCCTCAAGCGTCTGAAAAACAGAGCCCGCTGATGCACACCATCATCCTTGAGCCCCTGATTCCTGTGTCTGTGCTCATCCCCCTGCTCACGGTGATGCTGGTGACACTCCTCACGGCGCGCCGCCGTATTGCTTTGGTGTGGCGACTCATCTCACTGGTGCTGTTTGCTTGGGTGCTTGCCAATCCCACCATTGAGACCACCCAAGGAGCTGCCGTGCCACCATCGGTGCTCATCCTTATTGATGAGTCCGCCAGCATGGAACTCAATAACGGCATTTTCAAAGCCGAAGAAAAAGCACAGCAACTCAGCGACATCATCAAGCAGCAAAAACCAAACGCGCGGGTGATTGTCAAACGCATGAGCCATCATGAGAGTGAAGAGACCCACCTCTTCGCCGCTCTCAAAGATGCCCTTGCCTCTGTGACCGTCACCCACTGGAGTGCCATCGTGCTGGTGAGTGACGGCATTGTCCATGACGCGCCCTCATCCACAGAGGCAAGCCGCCTGTTGCAACAAATCAATGCACCCATTCACCTCATCCATGTGGGAGACCCACCACATCATGACCGCCGTCTCATCGTGGACAATCACCCCACCTTTGCCCTCAAGGGCAGCTCCGTCCAAGTGCGCCTCACCGCCACCAGCACCCATTCCCAAGACCGACTCATTCCCCTCACCATCTTTTATGATGACCGCGAGTGGAAAAATATGACCCTCACGCCAGGAGAAACACGCACCATCACCCTGCCCATCACTCATATTGGCAAAAATCGCTATCATTTCTCTGTCCCCGCCGCTCTGGAAGAAAATTACACCCTCAATAATGATGACTTTCTCACCATAGAAGCTTTGCACGATTCGGTGCGGGTGCTGTTGCTGTCTGGCGCGCCATCTCTGGAGGGACGTCCTCTGCGAGATTTTCTCAAAGCCGATGGTTCGGTCAATTTGGTGCATTTGACCATTTTGCGCAGTGGTCCCATCATGGACAATGTCTCCGAGCGCGAGCGGGCGTTGATTGACTTTCCCGAACGAGAGGTGTTCTCAGAACAAATTGGCGAATTTGATGTGATTATTTTCAATAACTATCGCCACAACAGCATCATTCGCCCTGCTTATGCTCACGCCATTGAGCGGCATGTGCGAGCGGGGGCAGGCTTGATGATGATTGAAGGAGACCCGCCGCGCAATGCTCAAGCCACCACGCACCATGCCCTTCATGCACTGCTGCCACTGCTGCCGTCTGCGCCACCGCGGCTGAAATCGTATGAAGTGCGGCACAGTGACATCGGCACAAAGCATCCCATCACGCGCGATCTGCCTCTTGATGACAGTGCGCCGTGGCTCATCATCACGCCCACGCGCCTTAAAAAGAATAACGGCACTGTCTTGCTGGAAGACTCCATTGACAAGCACACCATCCTCGCCATCCGAGAAGAGGAAAAAGGACGCATCGCCCAATTCGCCACCAACAATAATTGGCTATGGGCACGGGGGTTTCAAGGAGGCGGACCGCATGCTCAGTTGCTCAAAAAAACCATCCATTGGCTGCTCAAAGACCCCACATTGGAAGAGGAGCGTCTGATTGCCGCGATTGATCACAATCAGCTCACCATCACACGCCACAGCGCGCGCCAACTGCCGCCACAGCTCACCGTCACCGACCCCGCCGGTGACACCACCACACTGCCTCTCGCTGCCAGCAATGATTTCACCGCCACCGCCGCCATGACCATCGCTCATAAAGGACTCTACCGCATTGACGATGGCACGCTGGCGACCACCGCACGCACCCCATTTGGCAAAGAATACCATTCCATCACGCCCACCGCCGAGCCTTTGTCGGCACTGCTGGCGAACGGAACAATCATCACCAATGCCATACTACAACCCCAATGGGACACATCTCTTGATGCCGGCACATTCACCTTTCTTGAACACGAAGAGCTCGTGCCTCATCGCCTGACGCAGCAGCCTCTTGTGCCTGAGTGGCTGTTGGTGATGCTGCTGGCGTTGTCGGTCGTTGCCAGCTGGTATCGCGAAAGTCGTTTTTAGAGGCGATGATGCGCCGCCATGCATGAGGCAAACTCCTCAAACAAGTGCGCCGCATCATGAGGACCTGGGGAGGCTTCGGGATGATGCTGCACCGAAAAAAATGGCTTTCCCCGAATTTCAATGCCCTCAACCGTGCCATCAAACAATGACCGATGCGTCACCGTGACATCGGCGGGCAGGCTGTCCTCCACCACCACAAAGCCATGATTTTGCGCGGTAATCTCCACCCGCCCACTGCGCTCATCTCGCACGGGATGATTGCCACCCCTGTGTCCAAGCGTCATTTTTTTGGTTTTTGCTCCCAGAGCCAATGCCAACAACTGATGCCCCAAACACACACCAAACAAAGGAACGCCCGCCGCCATCAATTCCCTAATAACGCCATTGCTGGTGCGTGATGTGGCATGGGGGTCACCCGGTCCATTGGAGAGAAACACGCCGTGCGGCTCGTGAGCCAAAATCTCCTGTGCCGAGGCGCAAGGGGGCACAACGGTGATGCTCGCCCCAATGGCACTCAATTGACGCAGCAACGCTTCCTTGATGCCGTAATCAATCGCCACCACCCGAAAGCGTCCCTTTGTGTGATGAGGCTCATAGCCACTGCCATGATGCCACACGCCGCCATCTTGCCACACACGCGCCTCTGCACTCGCCACGCGGCTTGCCCAATCCTCACCCTTGAGAGACGATACATCGCGCGCCTGTTGCAATAATGCTTCCTTGTCAAATTGCCCCTTCTCATCATGACACAGCAGTGCACCCACCGCCCCGCGTTCACGAATATCCTGCGTGATGGCGCGCGTATCAACGCCATAGATTCCCACAATCCCGTGCCTAACAAGCCAGTCATGCAAAGAAGAAACCGACCTGTAGTTGGAAGGAGCGGTGGGACGATTCGCCATCACCACCCCCCGTGCCTGAGGATGACGCGCCTCATGATCCTCCTCATTGACCCCCACATTGCCAATATGAGGCGCAGTGAAATTAATAATCTGTCCCGCATAGGAAGGGTCGGTGATGATTTCCTGATAGCCCGTCATGGAGGTATTGAAGCACATCTCGCCCGTGACCATCCCTGTCGCGCCACATCCATAACCACCATAAATTGTGCCGTGCGAAAGCACCAATAATGCTGTGCAAACAGAATCATCGTGCGGTGATGGTTTCATATGCGAATCATCTCGCAATGGCTGCTCGGTCGCACCAAGATGATCATCTTGCCGAATTGACTTATGCCCACCAAAATCAAAGTCCATAAGACCTTATACCTCTTTCGTCACAAAACTGCAAATACTTAAAAACGGTGATTGTTCCTTTTATCACAACACCCTTCATGATATAACGATTATTGTTCCTTTTATCACGACACCCTTCATGATATAATGTCTTCATGAGCCTACAAGAGACCATCACCCAGCATTTGCATCAAGCGATGAAGGATAAAGACACGCTGAAAACCAATCTCCTGCGCCTCATCAATGCAGCGATTTTGGATGCTCAAGTCAAAGCCACCACCGATGGCACACGAAAAAATTTGAGCGATGAAGATGTTATCACCATTTTAGATGGCTTGGTCAAACGGGGACAAGAATCGCTGCGGCTGTATCGTGAGGCGGGCGACACGGCGCGCGCCCAAGCCGAAGAAAAAGAAATCGCCATTCTAAAAGAATTTCTACCCCAGCGTCTTGATGAACACGCAACCCACAAAGCCGCAACTGAAATCATTGCATCTCTCGGTGCCACCTCAATGCGCGACATGGGCAAAGTCATGGGACAATTGCAAAAACAATATGGCGCGTCATTGGATAAATCCCTCACCGCCCAAGTGGTCAAAAATTTGTTGAGTGGTGGATGAAGTGAACGACTCCTTTTCCGCTTTTCTCAAGCAACTCCAACATCGCACCAACATTGTGACGCTGATAGGACGTTATGTCTCTTTGACAAAAAAGGGAAAAAATTACTGGGGATTGTGTCCCTTTCATAAGGAAAAAACGCCATCCTTTTCGGTCAAAGAAGATGGTGGCTTCTATTACTGTTTTGGCTGTGGTGCGAAAGGCAATGCCATCAAATTTTTACAAGAAAAAGAGGGCTTGGATTTCATGGCGGCGGTGCAGCGATTAGCACATGACGCGGGAATGACCGTTCCCACCGAGCGCAAAAAAGCCCCATCCCCCGAACACAAACAACTCTTAGACCTCATGAACGAGGCTTCTGCTTGGTATCGTGTCCAATTGACACAACCTGACGCATCTCACGCGCAAAAATGGCTCGCACAACGCCAGATCTCTGATGACACCCAAAAGCTTTTTCAATTGGGCTATGCCCCGAAAGATGGCAAACGGCTATTGGCTCATCTCAAAGGCAAGGGATTTAGCGATGACCTCATCGCCAAGGCGGGAATCACCGCCACTGGTGACAATACCGCTCCTTATCATCGCTATCACAACCGCATCATCTTTCCCATTCATGATGATAGCGGGAACATCATCGCCTTTGGCGGACGCGACCTGGGCAATGCTCCCGCCAAATACATCAATTCCCCCAGCACCGTTCTTTTTAACAAAAAACAAACCCTCTACGGCTTGCACCATGCACTGGATGCCATCAAAGAAAAACGCGCGGTGATTGTCACGGAAGGCTACATGGACAGCATTGCCTTACGACAGGCGGGCATTCATCACACGGTCGCCACTTTGGGAACAAGCATCAACAAAGACCACATCCTCACCTTATGGCGTTGGTGCGATTGTCCTTTGCTGTGCTTTGATGGTGACATGGCGGGTGAAGCGGCTGCCATGCGCGCCATCACACAAGCACTGCCCTTTGTCACAACTCGCAAACAACTGGCAGTGGTCATGCTACCCGCCAAGGAAGACCCCGATTCGTTCATTCGTCATCACGGAGCGGATGCTTTTCACCAATTATGCCGTGAGGCGCGCCCACTGTTTGATTGCCTTGTCACCATGCTCATTCATCATGACAGTTTTGCAACGCCCGAACGGGAAGCCGATGCTGATGCCGCCATTGATCGTTTCCTTGAGCCGATGAAAGACCGTAAGCTGAAACATTCCTATCTCCGTCATGTGCGCGACGCTTTTCGAGATCTGCGTTCAGGCAAACTCGCCTTTAAACCCCTCATCGCTCGCCCTCCCATGCAGAGCTCCCAACAACAAATCAAACAAACCGAAGCTGCCATCTTGTCGCTGCTGCTCGCCCATCCACGCCTCATTGAGCAATGGCATGGTGCTCTCATCAATTATGATGACCATAATTCCTCCCTCGCTTCATTAAAAAATCATATTCTTACCTCCCCTCATGAGCATAGAAGCTCCGCCGCTCAGCTGAAACAGTATCTCACTGAGCAACGCCACATGACGCAACAAATCGCCGATTTGCCTGACGTCCATGACGACAACCCCGATAAACGCATGGAGCTGTTGATGAAACAGCTGGAAAAAGACGCTATCAATCGTCAAAAAAACGAATCCCTTCCTAATGAGCAACTGTTTATCACCTTAAAAAGGGAAGAAGTCGCCCATAATCAGCAGACGCGTCAATTGCTTGCACAAAACGGTGAAAAAAAACTCTAAGACATCTTGTCTTTGCTCATTTTTTTGCTATGTGAGAGAGAAGTCTTCGCTTTGATGAATGGTTCATGAACCCTTGACGCTCCATCCGTGATGTGGCATGGATGGACAGCCAATTTCACCGATACGGTCACAGTCGTCACGCGGCAGGCGATGCAACCCAACAACAGCCAAAAATGGCAGCAAAAGGAAGAGAGCGATGGAGAACAAACAATTATCTCATGACAATGCGTCTGCCCACAAGAACACGCGCGGTTCTTTGGAGAGTCTGATTCATCAGGGACAAATTGATGGTCAAGTGGATTTGCAGCAACTCAAAAAAGCGGCATCCCATAGCTCCAGTAAGAATTTTCAACGCACGGTGAAAATGCTGCAAGCCGATGGTGTCAAGATTGTCAATGGAGAGGGCAAGGACAGCTCCAGTCAAGCCACTTCTGACGACATGGAGCAAATTCTGTCCGACAGTGGCGAGGAAGAAGAAGAGTCCATTGTCGTTCCCAATCGCATGGATGATCCGGTGCGCATGTATCTCAAAGAAATGGGCTCTGTGGGACTGTTGTCCCGAGACGATGAAATCGCCATCGCCAAACGCATTGAAGAAGGACGCCATCGCATGGTGCGCGCCTTGTATGAAAATCCCTTTGCCATCAAATCCATCGTGATATGGAGCGAGGAGCTGGCGGCAGAAAAGCGCAATCTGCGGGAAATCATTGACCTGGATGCCATGTACGGACCTCAACATCGCGATCTCTCCTCCATAGAAAACAATGATGACGACACGAATGAGAACGACAACAGCAGCGACTCCTACGAACAAATTCCCGTCACTGAAATTGAAGAGGCGTTGAGTCCGCAAACGCTGAAGATTTTTGCCAATTTGCGAACCGCATACAAAGCCATGGAACGCACACAACGCAATCGCTTCAAGGCTTTTGATGAGGGCAAACAACCCTCTAAAGTCACCCAAAAGAATTTTGAGGCAAGTCAAAAGAAACTGGCAGACATCGCCCTTGACATCACCCTCAACAACAATCGCTTGGAATGGATTTTAGAAGAACTGCACAAGCTCAATCGGGATCGAATGAGCTATGAAGAAAAACTCAGCAAGTTGGCGGAGCGTTGCCGTATTCAGCGCGTGGAATTTCTTCAAGCCTATCATCAGTACGGCATCAATCGGCAGTGGCGGTCGCCAGAGGAACTCAACAAAAGCAAGGCTTGGCAACGATTTTTAGGAACTCACGGCGCAAAGGTTGATGAGTATTGTCTTGGTCTTAGGAATGTGAGCACTGACAGTGGCTTGTCGCTGACGGAATTTCAGCAAAATCTGCGCGCCATTCAAGAGGGACTGCGGGATGCCGAAGATGCCAAAAAAGAAATGATTGAAGCCAATTTGCGTCTGGTCATTTCCATAGCCAAGAAATACACCAATCGCGGCTTGCAGTTTCTTGATCTCATTCAGGAGGGCAACATCGGCTTGATGAAGGCTGTGGATAAGTTTGAGTATCGTCGTGGCTATAAGTTTTCCACTTATGCCACTTGGTGGATTCGTCAGGCGATTACTCGTTCCATTGCGGATCAGGCTCGCACCATTCGTATTCCTGTGCATATGATTGAGACCATCAGCAAGATTATGCGTGCGTCTCGGCAGTTCATCCATGAGCACGGACGCGAGCCGCAACCCGAAGAAATCTCATCGCGTTTGAGCATGCCGTTGGATAAGGTGCGCAAGATTATGAAGATTGCCAAAGATCCCATCAGTTTGGAGTCTCCCATTGGCGAGGAGGAGGATAGTCCTCTGGGTGATTTCATTGAGGACAAGAATGCGGTGCTACCCGATGATGCCGCCTCAATGGACAACATGAGCAAGATTGCCAACACGGTGCTGGCGACTCTGACGGCGCGTGAAGAGCGGGTGTTGCGGATGCGCTTTGGCATCGGCATGAGCTCTGACCACACTCTGGAGGAGGTGGGCAAGCAGTTTTCTGTGACGCGAGAGCGGATTCGGCAGATTGAAGCCAAGGCGTTGCGGAAGTTGAAGCATCCCACGCGGTCGCGCAAGCTGCGAACATTTTTAGAGAATTGAATCGGCTCTGTGTTTGGGCTAGTGTGGCAGCGCGAGGGGCTCGTAGTTCAATTGGTTAGAGCGGACCGCTCATAACGGTTAAGTTGCAGGTTCGAGTCCTGCCGGGCCCACTCGCAAAACATTAAAAATATATTGCAAATATATCTTGACATTTGGATTTATTCCGTGTTATAAGGGTTATATCATGGAATATCCAAATGGAGATGTGTTATGCGTGATGTGAATAAAAGAAGGGATGCTTTTCGGCGTATTGTGCCTAAACGCGTGGATAGTGTCCTCAATAGTCTGCGTATTTTGGGTAATTGCGGCAACAGAGGCAATTATGACTACGATGAGGCGGACATCAAAAAAATATTTGCCGAGATTGATAAGGCGGTGAAAGCCGCCAAAAGTCAGTTTTCGGCACAAGACACCAGCAAAGGGTTTGAATTGTGAAAGACAATCGCACAATCACCAATGATGAGATTAAGGAGCTCGCCCTATCACTCGCCTACGCTAACAAAGAAGCCGATGTTGTAAAAATATTGGAAAAAGCGGGTTTATGGAATAATGAAGCCGCTTGGGGGAAATTGTGTGATGAAAGCACTGTGGGCAACCAAAGCAGTCCCGCCAATGCCCTCATGGAAAAGATTATCAATTCGGTGGATGCTGTTCTTATCAGAGAGTGCTGGAAAAAAGGCATTGATCCCGAGAGCAAAGACGCTCCCCAAAGTATGAAAGAGGCACAAGAAAAATTGTTAGGAATCCGTGATGGCAACCTCTTTAATGACCGCTGGTCAAAACATGATAGAAGTAAATTTGCAAAAGATAATATCTCTTTTGTTGCAACAGGTCGTAAAACGGAACCTTGCTTCACTATTATTGATACAGGCGAGGGGCAGCTTCCGTCTAACTTTAAAAATTCGTTTCTGAAAGACAGAAATTCAAACAAAGTTAAAATTCCATTCGTGCAAGGAAAATTTGGCATGGGTAGCACAGGTGCAATCGCTTATTCCAGCGAAAAACACAACCTACAACTGATTATTTCAAAGAGATGTAAATTCGAGGAGTCAGACCCCGATTCTCAGTGGGGCTTCACCATCACCAGAATCGCTGAAGGAAGTGAAAACAACAAGGTTGCCATCTATCAATATCTTTTAAATCCTTCTAGCAAAGAGCAGGGCGTTTTCTCTTTTGATGCCGATACTTTGCCCCTTTTGCCAAAGGAGCAAGGCTATGGCAAGGATTGGAAGTATGGTAAAAGCATGACCCACGGCTCTTTCGTCAAGCTGTATGATTACAGAATAAATGGGAAAAGACATTTATCAAGTCATGGGCTTACGGCACTATGGCAAAGATTTGAATTATTAGCACCTGATATTGCTGTTCCCGTCAACATGGTTGAAGGCAGAATGTTGATTAAAAAGTTCAACACGAGAACTCTTGCGGGTTTCATAGACAAAATCCTTGCCCAAAAAGAAACATTTTTGGAAAAAAATATTTCTTTTAGCGGGAAGTTTGATGTTGAAGGACAAAAGATAGATTATCAAATCTTTCTTCTTGGTGAAGATGAAAGTGAGGGCAAGAAAAAAACTAAACGGAAAAGGGATAGGGGTGAAGATGAAAGTGAGGGCAAGAAAAAAACTAAACGGAAAAGGGATAGGGATGTTGATGGTGTCATTTTTACACTCAATGGGCAATATCACGGAGCTTTGCCTCGCCGTTTTTTCAAATCAAAAAAAGTGAATCTCCAATTGTTATCTGAAGACATTATTGTGTTTTTAGAAACAAAGGACATGGCTAAAAAGAAGCGGCGCGAAATATTGAAAGCCGACCGCGAAGGGCTCAAAGACACGAAATTTTTAGAAAAAATAAAACAAGAATTGGCAGACTTCCTGCGTAACCATGCTGCTCTCAGAGAAGCTGAGGACGAACGATTTCGGGAAAAATTCGGAAACACGCAAGGAAATAAATCAAAATCTCTTGAAGATTTTATAGAAAATAATGCTGACCTTATGGAGTTCATCAACAGCCCATCATCTATCCTCAATATCCCTGGCGCGTTTTTTGGGGGCAAAGAATCTTATAGAGGCAAGCGTTATCCCACCTTTTTTCGCCTTAAAGGCGATAAAAAAGGTAATAAATTCACCAGTAAAAAGCCGAAAGAGCAACCGTTCAATAGAGATAAGCTCGTCTTAAAATATGAGACAGATGCTGACAATGACTATTTTGAAGACAAAATAGGGAAGTACGAGATTGAAATTAATGGCGAAAAAACAGAAAACGATTCTATAGATTATCTATGGAACGGCGAAGCAACCCTCACGCTGAACTTGCAGAAACAATTTAAAATCGGTGAAAAAATCACGGTGACATTAAAAGTCACTGATGATAATCGCATTGAACCATTCGTCATCCCCGCGTGTATCATCATAACAGAAAGAGTGCTACCCCCTGTGCCACCAATTCCCCCTGTTCCACCTGTTCCACCAGAAGAGAAAGGCTTCAAAGGAAATTTTCCACCTGTCGTAGAGGTGAGAAAAAAGCAAAGCGAACAGTGGGATGGTGAAACTTGGAGTGACCATGGCATGGATGGTCGCAGTGCCTTGAAATGCACAGTATCTCGCGACAATATAGCGTATCATATCAATATGGATAACCAACATCTCATAAAAGAGATTTTGCGTGACAAGAATAACTCAAAAGAACTTTTGGAAGCTCAATTCAAAACCTGCATAGTGTTCATGGGGCATACCATGCTGTGCAAGCTTATGAATGAAAAAGAAAAAGCTGAATCTAGCGAAACAGACATAGAACCTATAGAACCTGAAGATAAGGTGGAGGAATCTACCAAACACGCAGCTCCTGTTATTCTTCGTTTGATTAACCACAAATGGAAGAAACCCAAAGATGATGTTGCGGACAATGACGAGGACGATGACGAAGAGTAATCTTTTTACATTCTTTGATTGATTTCGGCGACTTTGTCTCTGAGCACTTTCAGCATGCCATCAATTCCGCCTTCGTTTTTGATGAGGGAGCCCACTTCAGAGCGCAAGGTGATGGCGAGGGAGACGCCGGCGATGGTCATATCGTAGATTTTGTAGTGCTGCTGCGTGCGAACCCACCCCACACGCCAGCCCACCGTGATGAATTCATCCGCTCCGTCTTGGCGAAACCGCGAATCCACGATAAAAATATTCGCTCCTTCGGTGCGATAGGTCTCCAAAATGACAATCTCACCTCCGTATTGACGAAACCGCAACGCGTAGTTAGCCACCAAAAACTCACGAAACAACCGCATAAACTCATCCACCTGTTCTTTGGTGGCGGTGCGATTATAGCGTCCCAATGAAAAGCGCGCGACTTGCATGTGGTCAAACGCCTCATCATACAGGTCACCAAAATCGGCGCGCAATTGGGCATCGGTGAGCTCGTCTTTGGTCAAGTTCTCCAGCGACCGCTTGCTAAAATCAATGATGAAATCCACCGCGCCCGCGCCGAGCTGGGCATCTTGATCTTGTGCGCGCGCGCCATCAGACGGCACAAAGCTCATCGCCGCCAGAGCCACAAAAAATATGAGAAAATAATAAGCCCGCATCATCATTCTGGTGGTCCTAGCATGTCATAATCTTCCTGCGGAGACAAGGCGGGTGCGAGGTCATCATAGCCATCATCAAAAGAGCTCTCCTCTTGCAACGGTGCGCCCACGAGCCCTCGCCGATATTGACGATAAAAACTTCGCGTTGAGGCATAATAATCAAGCGAATCCCGCTTCAGAGAATCCAATTGGTCGCCCAAATTATAGCGAAAATTGACACCGCTCATGATGGCTGTGGACATTCCCGCCTCAAAATCAACACCGTAATGCTCGTAGATCAATCCATCGGGAGAGGTGTAAGGCATGGGCGAGAAGGCATAAGGAATATATTCCACTCCTCTGCCCACGACAGAACGCAGCGTGTTGGGCCCCAAAATGGGCAGGATGATATAAGGACCCTCCCCAACACCCCACACGCCCAATGTGATGCCAAAGTCGGTGCTCTGACGCGGCACACCAACGGCGGTGGCAACATCAAACAATCCGCCCAAGCCCACAACGCCGTTGAGCAATATGCGCCCCAGTGCATTGCCCGCTTCGGTGCGCCGTCCCTGCAGCACATAATTGACAAACTCCAAAGGCGTGCCGAAAAAATCCAAAAGATTGTCAATACGATTGCGAACGAAGGAGGGAATGTAACCGTAAACATCCGATAGCGGCTTCATGACATTGTCATCCAACCATTCATTGGTGGCAAAGGCGGCGCGATTGTAGGGCTCTAGGGGATCATTGGTGCGATAATACTCGGCGCGCTCAATGGGATCGGTGGGAACTGTCGCACACGAGACAACACCAAGCGAAAGCATCAACGCCAAAAAAGGGGATAAAACGCAAATTTTCATCAAATTCAATCGCAGGAACTATTGGCACAAAGACGACACTCTGTGATAGTATGGATTTTTCTATGACGATAATCAATATCTGTGATAACAATGGCTGTGCCTTTTGTGTCTTTTGAGTTTTTTCCGCCCAAGACACAGGCAATGGAGGAGCAAGTGTGGCAATCTTTGGCACGCTTGGAGCCTCTTGCGCCGTCATTTGTGTCGGTGACCTATGGGGCAGGCGGCAGCACGCGCGATCGCACCCATACATTGGTGGAGCGCATTCATCAAGAGACATCTTTGACCCCTGCGGCACACCTGACATGCATCGCCTCCAGCAAACAAGACATTGATGCCATCGCTCAGCGTTACTGGAACGGCGGCATTCGCCACATCGTGGCACTGCGCGGCGACATGCCGCAAGAAGATAGGTCGGCAACAAAAAACGGCGACTACCGCTACGCCAGTGAATTGGTGACCGCGCTCAAAAAAATTGCCGACTTTGAAATATCGGTGGCGGCGTATCCAGAGGTGCATCCCGAAGCCTTGAGTCCTCAAGATGATTTGGATAATCTCAAACGCAAGTATGAGGCGGGAGCGACGCGTGCAATCAGTCAGTTTTTTTTTGAGACGGATCATTTTTTGCGCTTTCGCGATTGTGTCGCGCGCCAAAAAATTGATATGGATTTAGTGGCAGGAATTCTACCAGTGACCAATGTGCAGAAAATTCTCAGTTTTGCCCGCAAAAGCGGCACGCACATTCCTCCATGGTTGCCGGTGATGTTTGAGGGACTGGATGATGACCCCGCCACGCGCCGCTTGGTGGCGGCGCACTTGGCGGCGACTCAGTGCGATCGCCTGCAACAAGAGGGTGTGAGTCATTTTCATTTCTACACCCTCAATCGTTCGGAATTGAGTTTTGCCATTTGTCATTTGTTGGGTTTGCGAGCACACCGTCATGACTGATTTTCAAACATTTACCGACACCCATGTTTTGCTGGCGGACGGCGCAATGGGAACAAAGGTGCAGCAGCATGACTTGTCCGAAGAGGATTATTGGAACTGCGAAAATTGCACCGATGTGTTGAGCCTGTCACGCCCCGATGTGATTGAAGAGATTCACGCCACCTACTTTGCCGCGGGAGCAGATGCGGTGGAAACCAACAGTTTTGGCGGCAGTGCCCTGACATTGCAAGAATTTGATTTGGGAGCGCGTTGCTTTGAGCTCAATGAAGCTTCCGCGCGCATTGCTCGGCGGGCGTGTGATCGTTTTGATGACAATCGTTCTCGCTTTGTGTTGGGTTCTGTGGGCCCTGGCACTCGCCTGCCCTCACTGGGGCATGTGGATTACCGCACGCTGCATCAATCTTTTCTTGAGCAATGCAACGGTTTGATTGCGGGCGGCGTGGATGCCATGTTGATTGAAACCTGCCAAGATCCTCTGCAAGCCAAAGCCGCCATCAATGCCGCCAAAGATGCCATGACGCAGCAATCACGCACCGTGCCTCTCATCTGTCAGGTGACCATAGAGACCAATGGTGCGATGCTGGTGGGCTCGGATATCAGTGCGGCGCTCAGTATTTTGTCGTCATTGGATGTGGCGATGATTGGACTCAATTGCGCCACAGGACCTCAAGAAATGCATGAGCACATTCAATTTCTTGCGGCGCACTGGCACGGCAAAATATCGGCTCTGCCCAATGCCGGACTGCCCGAAGTGGTGGATGGCAAACCTCACTATCCTCTCACGCCCGATGGTTTGAGTCATTGGCTGAAGCGATTCGTCAGTGAATATGGCGTGGGCATGATTGGCGGCTGTTGCGGCACCGATGAGACGCACATTCAGGAACTTGACCAGATGTTGCGCCGCCTTGCTCCTGCCAATGGCTTGCGCCCCACGCCAAAAAAACGAGAGACCCAAGCTCATGAGGCGGCGGCATCGCTGTATCACGGTGTTCCCTATCGTCAGGAAAATGCTTTTTTCAATATAGGTGAACGCTGTAACGCCAATGGCAGTCGTTTGTTCAAACAGCTGCAAGAACAAGAGGATTGGGATGGCTGTGTGGAATTGGCGCGTGAACAAATCACAGACGGCGCACACGCCATTGATTTATGCACCGCCTTCGTGGGACGCAATGAGAAAAAAGAAATGAATGAGCTGGTCGCCCGCATGCGCGGCAGCGTCTCTGTTCCCCTCGTGATTGATTCCACCGAATACGATGTTCTGGAACAAGCCCTTGAGCTCTACGGCGGCAAAGCGGTGATTAATTCATTTAATTTTGAAGACGGCATAGAGACAGCACGCAAACGCGTCTTGCTGGCACGACGCTTTGGCTGTGGCATCATCGGACTCACCATTGACGAGAACGGCATGGCAAAAGAGGTGGATGATAAAATCAAAGTCGCGCACCGCCTTTATCAGTTCGCCTGTGAAGAGCATGGCTTGCCACCCCACGATCTCTTCATTGATCCCCTCACCTTTACCATCTGCACTGGCAATGCCGAAGACAGAGGGCATGGCATCAATACACTGCAGGCATTGAAGCGACTGCGCGATGAATTGCCACGAATTCAGCTGGTGCTGGGTTTATCCAACATTTCGTTTGGACTCAATGCGGCGGCTCGTCATTTGTTGAATTCCGTTTTTTTGCACGAGGCTCTGAAGGCGGGCATGACAGCCGCCATCATTCATGTGAGTCGCATCATGCCACTGCACCAAATCAGCGATGATGACAAGCAGCTGGCAATGGATGTCATTTATGACAAGCGCACCGAGACGCACGATCCTCTGCAACGGCTGATGGCGCGCTTTGCCGACCAAAAAGCCATGCAGAAAAAAAAGAAGGAGCGTCCCAAAGATGTCAAAGAACGCCTCAAGCTTCGCATCATTGACGGCGACCGCAAAGGATTGCACGAAGACCTTGACCAAGCCCGCCAAACCATCGCTCCCCTTGTCATCATCAATGAGATTTTGCTGGACGGCATGAAGGTGGTGGGTGACCTCTTCGGCAAAGGCGACATGCAACTGCCGTTCGTGTTGCAATCGGCGGAAACCATGAAACAGGCGGTGAGCCATTTAGAGCCTCATCTGGATAAAGAAGACGGACAAAACAAAGGCGTGATGGTGCTTGCCACCGTCAAGGGGGATGTTCATGACATCGGCAAGAACTTGGTGGATATCATTCTCAGCAATAACGGCTATCGGGTGATTAATTTGGGCATCAAGCAGCCTTTGGATTCTATTGTGCAGGCGGCGCGTGAACACAATGCCGATGCCATTGGCATGTCTGGCTTGTTGGTGAAATCCACCGTGATTATGCGGGATAATCTCAGGGAGATGAGTCAGATGGACATGTCCGTTCCTGTGATTTTGGGGGGTGCGGCACTCAATCGCCGTTATGTGGTGGAGGAATGTGCGCCCATCTATGAAAGCGGCGAGGTGGCCTATGCTCAAGATGCCTTTGACGGCTTGCGTCTGATGGATGCCATCAGCAACAACAGCTTTGCCGATGCCATCAGCGACCAAGTCAAGCGGGCAGAGCGGGTGATGAAGCGGGACAAAAAACCACCAGTCGCCACAGAACTGCGTCCCATCACCATGGTGAAAGGCAAGAAAATCAAGCCTGTCGCCGCCATTCCCGATGCTCCTTTTTTGGGTTCAAAGGTCATTTCGCACATTCCCATTGCCACCCTGATGCCCTATGTCAATCGCACGATGCTGTATCGTTTTCATTGGGGCTACAAGAAGGGCGGCAAAAGTCATAAGGATTTCACCGCATGGAGCAAAAAAGAACTAGACCCTCTGTTGCATCGTCTTGCCAAACAAAGCAAGCAAGAAGAAATTATGCATCCCCAAGCCTGTTATGGCTACTGGCGATGCGCCAAAGAGGGCAACGCCCTTGTTCTTTTTGACGGCGATTTCAAAACCGAGTGTGCCCGTTTTGATTTGCCGCGCTCCACGCAAGGAAACTGCTTGTGCATCAGTGATTTCTTTCGCACTCGCGATGAGGGCGGTGACATCATCGCCCTGCAATTGGTGACCGTGGGCAGCAATGCCAGCGTGGTGGCGCAACAGTGGTTTGCCGATGACCGCTATGAGGACTATCTCTATCTGCACGGTTTTGGCGTGGAGTTGGCGGAGGCGGCGGCGGAATACATCCATCGCCGTATTCGTCATGAGTGGGGCTTTGCTCAGAAGGATGCCGATGACCCGCAGTTGTTGCTCAAGCAACGCTATCGGGGCGCGCGCTATAGCTTTGGCTATCCCGCCTGTCCTCATTTGGGTGACCAGAAAAAACTGATTGAATTGCTGCAGGCGGAAAAAATCGGTGTCACCCTCACCGAAGAAGACCAATTAGACCCCGAACAATCCACCTCTGCCATTGTGGTGCATCATCCTGATGCCCATTATTTTATTGTATGAACTGTGGGATGACTATGTGATACGCCATACCGCTGTCGCTTGCCTAGCAAGCCACTGTTGATGTTGATTGAGGCTTTCAATATCCCAAGTATCAGCTTCAGCTATTTTATTGTTAATGGCTAAACCAACCTTTTTTAATACCTTTCGCTTTTCCTCAAAAGGCTCTTGACCCAATTGGGTGCTTTTGGGAAGCAACGCGATGTTGCCGAGACGCTCTCTCGCTTCGTAGTAGGTATCCAAACCAAAACTTTCCTGCCAGTGATTTTCAGGTGAGTACGGCAATACATGCTCCACAGTCAAGTCGTCGGTGGAGGGGGGGGATGGAGCTTTATTGCAATGCCTTTCTATTTCGCTCAGAATATGTAGAATTTTCTTATTGTGTTTTTTAAGCATGCTTTTTCGAGAAAAAGCATGCTTAAATTCCTCGTCATTCGGATATATAGATAATAGTCTTTCTTTTGTGCTGGTGATTATTTGTTTATCACCAGCATTATTAGGTTTTTTTTCTTCTGTGATTTTATTAACCAGCTCATTATATCTCCTTTCTTGTTCTTTGGAGTCTTTTCCGCAAATCACATTATAGCGAATGGATACGACAACTATCCATTGCAGAACTTTGGCAAAATCTTCTGCAGAAAAATTTGCGTAGACTGCCATCAATAGACTTAAGGGTGCTTTTATATTGAAGAGCCTTAAAGTCCGCAGGCTATCAACAATCTTGTAGCTAACCTCTTTCCAAAAATCATCATCTGGATTTTGTAAAGCGGCGTAAATAGGCGCGTACTTTTTTATCCCTTGTAAATAGGGAGGCACTTGATTAGGAGATGTAATTTTATCTCTCAATTCGCGATAGAGCGATTTTTTAGCTATCAAAGTGTCAAACATACCGTGATAACTACGCAAGAATGAAGTAAAATTAGTAACCTCAAGTTGGTCAAGCACATGAAACCAGTCCTCGCTCAAATCCTCAAGATATTCTTGACTTAGACCATCCTTTTCATCTACTAATGAAAAAAGATAATTTTTGAGCAAATCAGGTGCAGATAAATGCATGCCCCGTGCATTAAGCGTTTCAAAAATGACAAAGGCATCCGAAGCGTTCGGGACCGTTATGGTGGTGAATAGAAATCCCTGACGAACATTATCAAGAAAATTAATCAACTCATCATCACTGTACTCTTTCATCTTTTCTTGAAAAAATTTAAGAGCCTTGCTTAATTTTCTATTACTTGCACGAATTTTTCGTACTTCAGGCACTTCATAGATATTCATTGTAGCCATTTCCTTCAAATGATCCTTGTTATTTCTATTGAGGATTAATTTGAGCGAAGTTTTGAGGTTTGTCGGATTAAAAACACCAAGATAGGTGTTATGATAATATTTAACCCTTTCTTCGTTGTCTTCCACAGAGATGTTATCATTGATGAGTTGCTGAAATCGGTGCAAGGCAGCGATGATCATCAAGGTAATGGTGGTCAGGCGTTGTTGTCCGTCTATAACCGTAAAGGCTTCTCTATCCTTGGTCTGCAAAACCAAATATCCCATAAAGTGTTGAGTTCCCCCTTGACTCATATTTTCGTAGTCCTCCCACAATTCATCAATCTGTTCTTGTTCCCATGAGTAGTCCCTTTGAAACGAAGGAACTTTATAGCTTTTGCTATTACTCATGATGTCAGAAAAGGTTTTGTTTTCTGGCTCAAGGTATATTTTTGTAAATTGCTTGCTCATTGTTGTTACTCCTTGACTCATGGCATCACAAAGACGACTCCATATTACTTTTACACATTGTTTTCAATTGAAATCAACACCAACGATTTTGAAAATTTCCACCGCAAAAGTTTATGGTGCGAGCGATCACCCTTTCATATTTTTTTATCATATTCAGGTTTTATTAAGACAAAAATTCTATAACAAAGGCATCAGTCAACCACAACGATGGAGAAAGATCATGTGGAACACGCCCAAAGTGACCGAAGTGTCTGTCGGACTTGAAATCAACAGCTATGCCTGTGCCGAAGTCTAAGTGACGACACACACATTCTTAAGAAAAGCGGATGCCTCATTGGTGTCCGCTTTTCTTAATTCAGAGTCAGCCCGCCCGTGACGGCTTGACGCACAAAATTTTTCTTTCATATTCAGGTTTTATTAAGACAAAAATTCTATAACAAAAGCATCAGTCAACCACAGCAACGGAGAAAGACCATGTGGAACACACCCAAAGTGACCGAAGTGTCTGTCGGACTTGAAATCAACAGCTATGCCTGTGCAGAAGTCTAAGTGATGACACACACATTCTTGTGAAAAGCGGATGCCCCATGGGTGTCCGCTTTTCTGATTCAGGGTTGCCACACCAGCCCGCCCGTGACGGCTTGACGCACCCCCGTTGTGCTGGGAAGGGTGAGTGGCAAGCCCCGCATCGCCCGCACCGCGAGCCACGCAAAAGCCTGTGCCTCCACCCCATCGCCCTGCCAGCCGCGCGCATCACAATCAATGAGCTGTCCATCCCACTTCTCCTGCAACAAAGACATCAACTGCTTTTGATGGCGTCCGCCGCCACACACCACCACATCGCAATGCACGCCCATCACCTTTGCCAATTGATGCAGAGCCACCATCACCCCCACTGCCGTGCAATGAATCCAAGTGGCACAGCCATCCGCCAGTGACAAGGAAGCGAATGCCTCTTGCATCACCTCGTGAAAATCCTGACGATGCAACGCACGCGGCTTGTGCCAAAATTCCCCTGCAAAAAAAGAATGTCCCCCATAGCGCGCCACCGTTTCTTCATGAGGCTGTCCGTGCACCGCCAGCTCATCGCGCTGCACCCAATCATGCAATCCGTGATTGAGACAAAAATCATTGAGCAACGCCATGCCCACGCCCACATCACTGGCGCGCACATCATCGGGGGCAATGAGTGCCGTCACATTGGCAATGCCGCCAATGTTCATGATGGCAAGGGGCGGATGCCATCCATCGGCACGCGCCAACGCCTGATGAAACAACGGCACAAGCGGCGCGCCCTGCCCGCCATGTGCCAGATCGCCATCACGAAAACGATTCACCACCCGCGTTTTCATCTGCACCGCCATCTGTTGTCCATCACCCAACTGCCAGCACCACCGTGCCTGTGGCGCATGACGCAAGGTCTGACCATGAAATCCAATCACATCACAATGAGACACCCCATGACGATTCATAAAGTCAGCAAGAATGTCACAGTGATGCTGAGTCAAACGCCGTTCTATGTCATTGAAAAAATCATTATGCACGGGGGCATCATAGTCATGACTGCGCGCCACCGCCTGATGCAGCTGCTCGCGCCACGAGGCATCATAAGCATGAGTCTCACACGCACCGCGATCAATGACATTGTCCCCATCGGTGTCAATGACGGCAACATCCACGCCATCCATGGATGTGCCACTCATCAACCCAATGGCGGTGAAGCGGTCAGTCATGCCACCCCAGATCCGATACGATTTTTTTTACAATGGGCAAAGTGATGGGTGTGCGATTCTGCGTCACATAATGCTCCAGACGACTGGCAAAGGATTTCATCTCATGGGGCGCGTTGGGCAACCTCGTCATCAGCCAATTGACAACGGGATGAGGAAGCGTCAAGCCTCGCTCGTGCAGAATTTTAAGCAGCATGCCCAGCAGCACATCGTCATCCATCTGTAATTGCAAGAGAGCCAGTGCGGTCAAACGAGACAGCAAGTCTGGCATCATCGTGCCTTTCCACACCTGTGGCGGCACGGCACTGGCAAACAACAACGGACGACCACACAGATACGCCTCATTCATCAAATGAAACAACGCCTCCTCATAGCGGGCATTGAACTGAAGCTGATGCACATCATCAATGATGAGGGGCAGGGACACATCACGCGCCCGCCGTGACTCCAATTGATGAATGGTGAGCACATCCGCCCCAGCCGCCGACGCAACCATGTGAAGACAATGGGTCTTACCGGCTTGCGCCGCCGCCACCAACAAAAAAGAAGGCGATGCTCCCCACAAGGGCCACTGAGGAAATTTCTCAAGCCATTCAAAGGCGTGACGATTGGCATCGGTCACGAGAAAGTTCTCATGAGCAAAGGAGACACGAGGAGCAAAATGAAAAAATCCCTGTGCGTATGTCATGGTGTGCCTGTCATGGTGCATATGTCATGAGGATTTTTTGCGCCCATAAAAATCGGAGCTGTGCCAGAATTGCTGTGCCATGCGCCCAAAGACCACCAGCACGGCAGCCACAGGAGCGGCAATAATTGCGCCCACCAAGCCCGCCTGTGCGCCGCCAAAAAACACCATGAACAAAAACAACAACGGATGCACACCGCTCGCCAATCCCACATAGCGCGGCGTCAGATAAAAACTCTCCACCATATTGCCCGCAACACACAGTGGCAGAAGCCACATGACAATATTCATCTCAAAAGACACCGCCAGTGATGCCACCAAAACTCCTGCCACAAAACCCAAATAAGGAATCAAAATCAGCACCCCATTGAGAAATGCCAAAGCCAAAGCAAACGGCACGCCCAGTAAGGAAAAAATCAGGCTGTAATAAAGGCTCATGATTAAGATCACCGTTCCATATCCTCGCACGGTGGTGGCAAGGGCATCATCCAGCATGGTGGCGGCATGACCAAGGGACTGCTGCAGGCGTGGCGGAATCATCTTATGTACCCATGCCACGATTGCCTCCCGATCCTGCAGCATCATAAAAGCAATAATGGGCGTGATCAAAATGAAGCCAAACAAATTGAGCACCGCCATGCCGCCCGTGAGCAGTGATTGAAAGAGAAAAGACCCGCCATCCCATAGCGAGTTCCACGGAATGGCTTTGAGCCACACCAGACCCTGTTGAGCCGAAAAAAGATTGTCATGAATCACGCCTTGCTGCTTGCCATAGATGACCCACCGAGCAATAATCTGCCGCACCTGCTCCAATTGGTCAGGGACACTGGCGATGAATTGGGCAAGTTCTGCCAGCACGAGTGGCAACCATCCCAGCATCAGCACATAGGTGACAATAAAAAACACCGTCACCGCCATCAATGCCGCCGCCACCGCCGACATGGAGCGGCACAGCCGCAAAAATAACGGTGTCATTACATACGCCACAAACGCCCCCAGCACAAAGGGCATCACGACCGCACGGGTGATGTACATCACCACCATCACACACACCGAAGCGATGCCGATGAACAACAGAGATTCTTTTTGCACCTGCGAGGAAATTGGTTTGCTGGTCATGATGAATGCCCTTAATCAGATGAACAACAGAGATTCTTTTTTTGGTGGGCGCGATAGGGATTGAACCTATGACCTCTCCCGTGTGAGGGGAGCGCTCTCCCGCTGAGCTACGCGCCCAAAAAACGCGTTTATATCACATCACTTCAAAACATTCCATTGTCATTAAAACATGCCATTGTCATTTTGACTAGCGGTGGAAATCGACTGAATGACATCCCAGTGTTCCAAAATGATGCGTTTGAAAGTCACCTTTTAGTCTATATCACATCATCCTAAAACATTCCGTTGTCATTTTGACTGGCAATGGGCATAGACTGGATGACATCCCAATGCTCCACAATTTTTCCTGCCTCATCAAGGCGAAAAATATCCATGCACGCATAATTTTCACCGCCGCCCCATTCTTGATGGCAATGCAGCACCACATAATTGCCATCGGCAAAGACGCGTTTGAAAGTCACCTTTTTATGAGGATACGCCGCCGCCATGCGTTCGAAATAATCAACAAATCCCTGTTTTCCTGTGGCAACATGAGGATTGTGTTGAATGTAATCATCGCCGCCATAGCGTTGCATGGCGGCTTGAGGCTTGGCTTGATTAAACATCACATCATAAAATGCGACCACATTTTTTTTGTTTCTGTCCTGCGGTGTCATCAAGGACACGATTGCACATTGCGCGATAAAAAGCGATACTAAAAAAATGAGCCCAACAGATGCACCGTCCGTTCTCACGATGCCTCGCAGGGGCAGAGAGATTATTCAGCAAGCCATGCGGCGCGCCCCTCACGCGCCCGGTATCTATCGCATGTGGAGCGATGATGACCGACTGCTCTATGTGGGCAAGGCATCATCTCTTAAAAAACGATTGGCACAGTATTGTCAGCGTAGCAAAAGTCACCACAACCGCACACTGCGTTTGATTAGTGAGACGGCGCGCTGTGATATTCTGCTCACGCACAATGAAGCCGAGGCATTGTTGCTGGAGAGCAATGTCATCAAGGCTCATCAGCCGCGTTTTAATGTGTTGTTGCGAGATGACAAGAGCTATCCCTTTATTCATTTGGATCAATCATCAAATTTCGCGCGTCTGCGTTTGCATCGCGGCGCGCGCAAGGGACGGGGGCGATTTTTTGGTCCCTTTGCCACATCGCACGGCGTGCGACAGACACTGGAATTGTTGGAGCGAGCATTTTTATTGCGTTCGTGTCCCGACAGTGTGTTTAACAATCGCAGCCGTCCGTGTCTGCTGTATCAGATTAAACGCTGCACCGCGCCGTGTGTGGGCAAAATCAATGACCTTGATTATCAGCATCTGGTGCAGGAAGCCAGTTCGTTTTTGAGCGGTGACAGCAAAGACATGCGAAAAAAATTGACCACCGCCATGAATGATGCCAGCAAGCACCAACACTATGAAACCGCCGCCTTGTTGCGGGATCGCATCAAGGCTTTGAGTCGCTTGGAGTCGCATCAGGCGGTGCATGTTCCTCAATTGAAGGATGCCGATGTGTTTGCTCTCCATCGTGATGAGCAACGCAGCTGCATTGAGGTGTTTTTCTTTCGCGGCGGACGCCACAATGGCAATCAATCGCTGTTTCCCCGTCATGACCGCCATGTCAGTGACGAGGCTCTGCTCGCCGCCGCCATCACGCAGTTTTATGATGATACACCCGCGCCCCCTCTGTTGCTGGTGAGTCATGACATCAGTGACCAGCAATTGATTGAACAGGCTCATGGCACGCATGTGCGCAGACCTCGGCGCGGGGCATTGCGCTCGGTGATGGATCATGCTCTGACCAATGCGCGCGCGCATATGATTCGCCATGCCCATCGCTTGCATGACCATGATTATCACCATCGGTTGGCGCGTCTTTTGTCATTGCCTCAAGTGCCAGACCGCATTGAAATTTATGATAATTCTCACTGGCGTGGCAGCAATGCGGTGGGGGTGATGGTGGTTGCCGATGGGATTGGTTTTGTCACCAGCGACTACCGCCGCTTTACCATGCGCCATGCCAAAGGAGACGATGACATTGGCATGATGCGGGAAATGCTCTCCCGACGCTGCCGCCGTCTGATGCTTGTCCAAGAAAAAATGCCCGCCATCATGATGGTGGACGGCGGCAAGGCACAGCTGCATGTGGCGGATCAATGCCTGGCAGACCACGGACTCAGTGAGACCATCACCCTGCTGGCGATTGCCAAAGGCAAGGAGAAGAGAGACGGAGACGAAACCCTCCATAGCCTCAGTCATCCACCCATCCCCATGAATGAACACAATGAACTGTTTGCTTATCTGCGGCGTTTGCGTGACGAAGCCCATCGCTATGCCATTGGCAGTCATCGCCGCCGCCAAAGCAAGGAGGTGCATAAGTCGCAACTGGATGCCATTCCTCATATTGGACACAAACGCAAAAAAGCCCTCTTGCATCATTTTGGTGATGTGGCTCATATTGCTCGGGCGGGCGTGGAAGATTTGCGCCAAGTGGAGGGTATTTCTCATGTCCATGCCCGCACCATTTTTGAATGGTTTCATCAATCATAGAGGCGAAAAATCATGACATCGCTCACTATCCCCACCATCATCACCATCACGCGCATTTTGCTGACATTTCCCGTCACATATTTGATTTTTGTGGGGGAAATGGAGATGGCGTTCATTGTGTATGTGATCGCGGCGGCGAGTGATTTTCTTGATGGCTTTGTGGCGCGCCGTCTCAATCAAAAAAGCAATTTGGGGGCGATGTTGGACCATGTGGCGGATAAAATTCTCGTCATCAGTGTTTTATTCATGCTGGCAGCCACCAATTATTTAAGTGCCTCTGCCTTGATTGCGTCACTGCTGATTATTGTGCGTGAATTGTTGATTTTAGGCTTGCGCGAATATGTCTCCATGCACTCGCAAAAACCCGTTGTGGTGCTGAGCAGTGCCAAATGGAAGACGGCTCTCACCATGATGGCTCTGGCATTTTTAATGCTTCAGGTGGAGCGCATCGGCGAATTATTTTTGTGGCTCTCGGTCATGATGAGTCTGGTGAGCAGTTGGAACTACATTCGCCAGAGGATTCCCCTCTCATGAGTGTGACCTCTCCCTTGTTTGGCATCACGGGCTGGAGCGGTAGCGGCAAGACCACTTTGCTGACGACATTGCTTCCCCATTTGTTGCGTCATTGTGCCACCATTCATACCATCAAGCACGCTCGCCATGATGCCACCATTGACCATGACGGCAGCGATAGCCAACGCCATCAAGCATCAGGAGCTCATGAGGTGATGCTGGCAACACCACATGGATGGGGATTGATGCACCGCAGTCAAACTGAGTGGTCATTGCCTCAATTGCTGGAGCGCATGAGTCCTGCGGAACTCATTCTCATTGAGGGATTCAAACACGAGCCTCATCCCAAGCTGGAGGTGCATCGCCTTGCCAATGGCAAGGATTTTGTCTATCCCACAATTGGCAATGTGCTGGCACTTGCCAGTGATGGCGCGCCTCCCGATGATTTTTCTGGCTCATTTTTTGCCTTGCATGATTATGAAGCCATGAGTTCATTCATCATGACCCACAAACGCAAATTATGACACAAAGTTCCGCTTCTCCTCCTTTGACCAATTTATTGCCGCTTGAAGAAGCGCGCGCGGCAATGGACGAACACCTTGTACCCATCAGTCAATTGGAGTTCTTGCCGTTGCTGCCCGGCATGGGGCGGGTGTGTGCTGACGATGTTCGCACCCCCATTTCTCTTCCGCCCTTTGCCAATGCGGCGGTGGATGGGGTGGCGGTGGCACACGCAACGCTGCAGAGCCATCAGTCACCCGTGCCTCTGTATAAGGATGGTCATGTTCATTGTGCGGGGGATGCCTCGTTCACACTGCCCGCAGGACAAGGCGTGCGTGTCATGACGGGAGCAGCCCTGCCGCACCAAGCGGACACGGTGCTGCCGCAAGAACTGTGTGATATCCGTGGCACTCATGTGACGCTGCCTCTCGCGAACAAAGGTGTCAATTGCCGTGATGCAGGTGAGGATGTGGCGGCGCACTCGGTCATCATCAAAAAAGGGACGCGCCTGCGCCCGCAAGACATCGCCCTTGCCGCCGCCGCAGGACACGACACGCTGCCCGTCTATCACAAACAACCTGTGGCGATTTTCTCCAGTGGCAACGAATTGCGCGAGCCTGCCGCCACGCCCCTCACAGATTCACACATTCATGATGCCAATCGCTACGGCTTGGCATCCTTGTTGAACGCATGGGGAGCGCAGCTGCACGACATGGGAATTCTGCCCGATGACACCGCCGCCGTCACCCATCACCTTGAAGCCATCATCAGCACAGTGCCAAACGCATTGATTGTCACATCGGGAGGCATTTCCACAGGGGCGAGTGATGTCATTGCACACTATCTGCACACCCATGGTGAGTTTGCCTTTTGGCGCGTTGCCATCAAGCCCGGTCGCCCCATTGGGTTTGGCACAATTGGCACAACGCCCATCATGGCACTGCCGGGCAATCCTGTCGCCGCCCTTGTCACCGCCATGATTGTGCTGCGCCATGTCTTTTTTCAGCTGCAAGGACGAGCCTTTGCAGATTACGACATCGCGCCTTTTGCTGTTCCATCGGCGTTCGCCATGAACAAAAAAAAGGGACGGCGCGAATATCTCAGAGCCAGCCGCACAGCCGATGGGACAGTGGACAAATTCGCCACCACAGGAGCGGGCATTCTCACCTCTTTGACCGCCAGTGATGGCTTGCTCATCTTAGACGAACAACAAGAGCGCATTGCTCAAGGCGACCCTCTTTCTTTTATCCCTTTCAGCTCTTATCTTTGGTGACATGACCGTCACCATCCTCTATTTCGCCCAAATCAAAGAGGCACTTGGCATGGCACAAGAAGTGGTGCAACTGCCCGATGATATCCGCCAGCTGCATCAATTGCTCACATGGCTCTCCCAGCGTCATGACCGCTATGCTGCGGCATTTGCTCGCTGTTCATGTGTGCGCGCCGCCATCAATGAGCGTCATGCCGCGCCCGACAGCATCATTCCTCCTGCTGCCACCATTGCGCTCTTTCCTCCCGTCACGGGTGGTTGATATGACCATCGGAGTGGTCATTCAGACAGAGCCCATTGATGCCGCCGCGCTCATTGACAAAGCCACCCAATCTGCCGCGCCTCACAATGGCGCGATTGCCTCGTTCATTGGCGTGGCGCGCGAGCAAGGACAAACGGGACAAACCATTCACGCCATCACGCTGGAGCACTATCCCGCCATGACGCAACACGAACTGGAGACAATCGCCCGCAATGCCCAAAAACAGTGGCAACTGGCGACCATTCATATTCATCATCGCATCGGCACCATTGCGGTGGGAGATGTGATTGTGGTGGTGGTCACATGCTCGCCTCATCGCAACCAAGCCTTTGATGCCGCCCGTTCCGTGATGGATTGGCTCAAACGAGATGCCCCCTTCTGGAAATGCGAACACGGTGATGCAGGCACACACTGGGTCACCTCACACCGCAGTGATCATCCACATAATTCTTGAAGCATTGAATCAGATGGCTCGTGACATCCCCCACCCGCCATTGATGCCTTCCAATGGCTGACACCGCCATAATCTCCACCGCCGTGCCGGTGAGAAAAACCTCATCCATTGAATCCAATTCATCAAGAGAAATGGTGCGCTCGGTGACATCAATCTTTTGGGCGCGCGCAATCTCCATGACCGTCTGGCGCGTGATGCCATTGAGAAACGAGCTGGCGCGCGGCGTGTGAAGCGCACCATCTTTCACAAAAAAAATGTTCGCCCCGGTCGCCTCCGCAATGTTGCCCTGATGATCCAACATCAGAGCATCATCATAGCCTTTTTTCTCCGCCTCGTGCTTGCTCAAAGTGCAAATCATATAAAGACCCGCCGCCTTGCTATGAACGGGCGCGCTATCGGCAGACGGACGCCGCCAGTCGGCAAGATTCAAACGCACACTCTCGCCCTTGAAATACGAGGGCCATTCCCAACAGGCAATCGCCACATGAATGGTGGTCTGTTGCGCCGACACCGCCATCATCTCACTGCCGCGCCACACCACAGGACGAACATAGCCCTCACGAATACCCTGCTTGAGAACCAACTGACGAGCAGCCTCACCCAACTCCTCTGGGTTAAAAGGAATTTCCATGTCCAATAATTGCGCTGAATTAAACAGCCGCGCCACATGCTCATCATGCTTGAAAATCACACCATGATACACCCGCTCCCCCTCAAACACACAACTGCCATAGTGCAAGCCATGACTCAAAACATGAGTGGTGGCGTCCTTCCACGCAATCCACTCGCCATCCATCCAAATGACACCAGTGCGCTCTGCAAAATTAGTGCTTTTGCTCATCTCCAATACCTCGTATGATGAATTCATGTTTATCACTGAGAGAGTCTATCGTCCAGATGCAGCGTCATATTCTAGTCATTGATGATGATTCCCGTTTGATTGATCTGTTGTCTCAGTACCTAGAGCAAGAGGGCTTTCTCACCTCACAGGCACAAGAGACCATGATGGCGCGGCGATTGCTCAATTTATTCAGTTATGACCTCATCTTACTGGATTACATGATGCCGCAAGAGGACGGCATTCAATTTTTGCGCTATTTGCGGCAGCGTCATGATCAAACGGCGGTTTTGATGCTGACGGCAAAAAATCAAGCCACCGATCGCATTGTCGCCTTTGAAAGCGGCGCAGATGATTATCTGGGCAAAAACTTTGACCCGCGCGAATTGATTTTACGCATTCACAACATTCTCAAACGCCGTGATCACGAGCAAGAGATTGCCATCGGCAGTTTGCGATTGTGTCCGAAAAGTCACGAATTGTGGCATGGCGGACGGGCTGTTCCGTTGAGTGCCAGTCAAAAATCCTTGTTGTTTTGTCTGGCTCGTGCCTCTGGTGAGGTGGTGGCGCGCGAGGAGCTGCGTCAGCTTTTGCACAGTGACAACAATTCGCGCAGTGTGGACACGCAACTCACCCGCCTGCGTCAGCGACTCGCCACCTGTGATGCCTCACTGCACTCATGCATTGAAGCGGTGCGAGGGCGAGGCTACCGACTCAATCTGCCGTCATGACCCGTTATATCAGAAAATGGCTTCCCAAACGCCTGCAAAACCGATTGCTGCTCATGGTGATGACACCCATGATTTTGATGCAGACGGTGGCACTCTGGGTGTTTTTTGATCGCAACTGGGACACCATGACGAAAAAACTCTCCGCCGCCCTCGTGCAAGACATTGATTACGCCATCCATCTTCTGGGCACCACACCGCCCGAAAATCAAGAAGCCGTCATGGCACATTTTGCCCGTTCTCATGCACTGACAATCACATGGCGGGAAAATGAAACAATTGCCAACCCTCATAGCAATAGCGATTTTTTTTGGGGCTACAAACGCTTTCTCGCTCATGACATTGGCAAAACCATCGCCCGCCCCTTTCGCATTGATGACGATGCCACCAATGATGACCTCCACATTCTGCTCGCCTTGCCTCAGGGGGCTCTGCGTGTGTCGTTTGATAAAGGACGCCTCTACAGCTCCACCACCTTGTTGTTTGTGGTGTTCACATTTCTGGCGATGATTCTATTGGGGATTGCGGTATTTTCTTTGGCTCGCAATCAGGCTCGTCCCATCATTCATCTGGCTCATGCCATGGATGAGTTTGGCAAAAACAAGGAAATTCCGCCGCCACCCATTGCCGGCAGTGAAGAAATACGGCGCGCCATTCGCGCCTTTGCTCTCATGCGGGGGCGTATTCATCAGCAGATTACCGAACGGGAACACATGCTCACCGCCATCTCGCACGATCTCAACACCGCCATCTCCCGCATCAAGCTCAATCTCGCACTCAAGAATGACAGCGACCGCGTCAAACACATTCAAGATGACATCAATGACATTGAAAAAATCATTGAAGATTATGTCACCTTTCTGCGCTCCAAAGAAACCGAACAAAAACAAACCATCATCATTGCCGATTTATGGCGTGAAACGCAGCAGCAATTTCCTCATCACACCATCACCCATGATGACGGCACGCATTCTATTAAAATTCGTCCCAAACAATTCAAGCGGTGTCTGTTCAATATTGTGGATAATGCCACCCACTACAGCAAAAAAATTCATCTTCACAGCAAAAAGACAGCGTCGCGCATTGAACTCATCATTGATGATGACGGCATTGGCATCAGCAAAAAAGAACGAGACAAGGTGTTTCATCCTTTCTATCGCTTGGAGCCCTCTCGAAACCGCACCACGGGGGGCTTGGGTCTTGGCATGAGCATTGCCCGTGACATCATGCGCGCCCACAAGGGAGACATTCAGCTTGATTCCTCACCATGGGGAGGCTTGCGGGTGCGTCTTATTGTGCCTGTTTGAGTTCTTGGGCGCGTCTGTATGCGGCAGCCAATGCCTCGCGCATGACAGAATCATGTTTTTGCAAAACGCCCATGGCGGCGGCGGTTGTCCCTTGCGGACTGGTCACCGATGCCCGCAGAGCGCGCAATGACTCAAGAGAGGGTTGCTCCTCTTTGAGAAGCATCAGCGTCCCCATCATTGTTTGTTCCACCAGACGATAGGCTTCATCGGAGGAAAAACCCAAATTGCGCGCGGCTTCAATCCATTGTTCCATAAAATAACACACATAGGCGGGCCCACTGCCCGACACAGCCGTTGCGCGATCCATGTCATCGTCACTGTCAAGCCATAGGGTGTGACCTCCCATGCCAAACAATTGGTCAATCATGGCGCGCTGTGATGCGACGACACGAGCATCATGGCACAAAGCGGTGATGCCTCGCCGCACCGTCAAAGGCAGATGCGGCATCGCCCGCACCGCCGCACATCCATAAGGCGACAGTGATGACAAAGAAATTCCCGCCGCTATGGACACAAGCACCGATGACGAAAGACGCGTCCCGTATTCGTGCAGCCATGCGGTCATTTGCTGTGGCTTGATCGCTACCACCGTCACGGCGGCATCAATTGTGTGCGGCATGGCGGACAAAAGGGTCATGCCTTGATGGCTCATCAATTGGGCTCGGCGCGCCTCATCGTGTTCAACAACGGTGACTTGTCTGTTCGCGTCACGCCACATGCGCCACAAAGCAAGCCCCATCCGACCGCACCCCACCAGCAGGATGGAAGACTCAGCAGTGACCATGAGTCTCCAGCATCATGGACTCAAACGCCAATTCCACCGAACAGCCCGATTGCAACAACAACGCAAACGCAGGACGCACCCGCTCACACTCATTCAAAACATGACTCATATAGGCATCCATCTTCGCCGCCGTCTTGAAGGAATGATAGCTATCTACAATCGTATGGCGATAGGATATGACACCACTATCCGCATCCAAAGACAGCGACCCCAACCACAAATAGTTATTGATCAAACTCACCAACCGTCCAACATTGACGATGTGCTCATCGGAGACTTGCAAATCATCAAAGACGGTGGTCACCTGCACGCTGGAGACAGAATTCAAAAAGCCAAAATACACCAAATAATGAGCATCACCTCTGGCATGTTCGGTGGCAAGCAAAAACGAACTGTCACGATAAACGGGCCACCCCCCCTCATCCAACGACTGAGCAATATGGGCGAGGGGTTGTTCTTGTTTTTTTGTTGCCACACGCATCGCAATTTCCTCTCTATATTGTATAGTGTGGCATAAATAGAAAAATGTTGCAATCTTTTTCTACATATTGTGGTTTTTTTTCTTCTCCTCCTCCAACCGCTGCAATCGCCGTTTGAGCTCAATGACTTCTGCGCGCAATGCCTCATGGTCATCGCGATGAACATAGTTCTCCTGAAGAATACGGGTGAGCTCATGAGTCGCCAGCAGTCGGGCATCCTTGCCCAGTTCTGATGCCACCGCCACCGCCCCATCCAAGAGAGCAATGACATCATCGGTGATTTTTTGATTCCGAGCCATGACCCCATCATTCCATGCCGCCCCTCACTTGTCAAATGCTTTGGGTTTGAGTAGCATGACACCATGATTGAACAAATTTTTACCACCGCGCGCAGCTATCCCAATTGGCAAGAGAAACCCGTCTCGCAAGAGGTGCTGCAGCAACTCTATGACTGCTTCAAGTATGCTCCCACCAGCATGAATTGCTGTCCCATGCGTCTGTTGTTTGTGACCAGTGCGCAAGGCAAGGAGAAACTCGTCCCGTGTGTGTCAGAGGGCAATGTGGCAAAAGTGCAAGCCGCCCCCGTCACCGCCATCTGTGCCTTTGATCAACGCTATTACGAACACATGCCTTATCTGTGGCAGAATGATGGCGAGAAAATCGCCAAACGCCTTTCATCCGCTCCCGACCAAGGCGAGGGCATGGGAATGTTCAATGCCTCATTGCAAGCCGGTTATTTTATTTTAGCCGCACGCGCCGTAGGATTAGACTGCGGCCCCATGGCGGGATTCAGCAAAGACAAAGTCAATGATGCCTTCCTCTCTGATGCCCCACGCGCCCATTGGCGTTCCATCATGCTGTGTAACATTGGCTATGGCGATTCGAACTCTTTGCACCCACGCCAGCAACGCCTTGCCTTTGAGGATGCCTGTCAGCTCACTTAGGGTTCGCCATCATGCAAGGCGCGGCTTCGCCATCATGAATGAGCGGATACGATGACGCATCGGGCAATTGATAGTGCCACCATTCATTGCGAAAATAATCCCACCCCGCACTCACCATCGCGCCCAGCAACATGAAGCGATTCGCCGCCGCCACTGGGGGGAGTCCTTCATAACCATGATGAGACTGAGGCTTAAAGGCATCAAAATCCGTTCCCATGTCCAACGCGCCGTCACCATCCAGCAGTGTCACATCCACCGCCACGCCCCGTGAATGAGGCGAGCCCCGACGCGGATTGACAATAAACTCATCATTGGGCGTGTGATGCCACAATCTCTCCTGTGCCTCTTGCGGACGATAGGCATCATAAATGCGCAGACGCAATCCCTGTGCCGCCAGCAAATCAATGGCGCGCCGCAAGGCTGCCGCCGCATCCTCATGAAGATACGCAACCGCGTCTTCACAATACACCGCCGTGCCCGTGAAATTATCACATCCTGCATAGGATAAAGAAATCTCCACATCATACCGTTCAGGCGTTAATAAAATCAAAGGTTTCATGGTATCATCTCCCATCATGATGCCATCGCCCACCATTTTCGCAGACGCAATCCCTGTGCCGCCAGCAAATCAATGGCGTGCCGCAAGGCTGCCGCCGCATCCTCATGAAGATACGCAACCGCGTCCTCACAATACACCGCCGTGCCCGTGAAATTATCACATCCTGCATAGGATAAAGAAATCTCCACATCATACTGTTCAGGCGTTAATAAAATCAAAGGTTTCATGGTATCATCTCCCATCATGATGCCATCGCCCACCATTCTCGCTTTAGACGGCAGCAGCGAGCGCGCAGTCTCCCTTGCCCTGTGGCATCAAGGAGCATTGGTGGCACAAGAATACAGCTTCTCGGTGTCCATGAAAAGCGCGTGGCTCATCACACACCTGCCTCGTGTCATGATTGCCACGCCGCACATCATTCTTGTGACGCGAGGGCCCGGCTCTTTTACCAGTTTACGCGCCTTTGTCACCTTTGCTCACGGGCTGGCTCTGGCATGGAACAGCCAACTCTATGGCATCACCAGCCTTGAGGCAGAAGCTCTGTGCGCCCTGCAAGACAAACCTCACGGCTATTGCCACACCGTCACACTGCCCGTTGCCTCTCGTGTGTTTGTGCAAAATTTTGTCGCGTTGTCCCATGAGCCATTCTATCACGCCACCGATGACATCACCAGCCAAGCTGGCGACCCTGCCCATCATCATACCTTCGCGTCTCATTCGCGCGCCAGCGTCATGGTGCAATGGTGGGCGCGCTTGACCGCCATCCCGCCTTTGCCCCACAATGAGGCTGTCACGCCTCTGTATCTCAAGGATCACTATGCCCATTCTTCTGCTCGTTCTTAATTTTTTCACCACCGCCATCCACGCAACTCCTCACCCTGTGACCATTGAGCGTGTCATTGACGGCGATACGGTGCGTCTTGATGATGGCAATCTGCTGCGCATCATTGCCATTGATGCGCCCGAGCGTCATCCCGACTCCTCCCTGCCCGCCGAGCCTTTTGCCGAAGAGGCACGCAACGCCCTCATTCAATTAACGCAACACAACAATTGTCACATCACCCATTCGCCTCACCGACACACCGATCGACACGGACGCATCCTCGCCCACCTGTTTTGCGGTGACCAATGGATTGCCGCAGCCATGGTTGGGCAAGGACTCGCCAAAGTCTATAGCTTCGCCGACACCCAACACAAAATCCCCGAACTGCTCGCCCTTGAACACCACGCACGCCAGCAGAATCTGGCACTCTGGTCACACCCCGCCAATCGGGTTATCAGCCCCGATGACTCCCATCATCGCGTGGGACAATTTGTCATCGTGCAAGGATGCATTCATGAAGCCACGCGAGTCAAAAGCGTCATCTATCTCAATTTCAGTGACGATTGGCGGCACGATTTTACCATCCAACTGCTGCCGCCTGCGGTGCGGCAACTCACGCAGCAAGGCAAAAAAGTCACCCAACTGGCGAGCCAATGTGTGCGGGTGCGGGGATTTCTCATCTGGCGCAATGGACCCATGATTCGCCTTGACCATCTTGAGCCTTTGGAGTGGCTCCCCTCATAGGCGAGTTTCGGGAGGAAACTCGTCATCACTGTCGTCATCAAAATTCGGCGGCGGCGCATGCAAATCCACATTGATTTTACGAGCTCCATAGCGCAATTCAGGAGATGCGTCCCTTGCCATACGCTCACCACTTTTTCTATTGACTCTTTTTTGTTCGCGCGCCACCTGACTCTTATTTTCTTGCATGGTCTTTTCTATCTGTTCGGTGGCGACCGCACGGGCGGCGAGTTCATCCTTTTGTTCAAACAGGGGCTCCGGCTTCTTGTTGGCTTCAGCGGTTTGTCGCTCTTGTTCTTCCAGTGCCTCTTGCAGCTGCCTTTGTTCTTCCATCAGTCGCTGCCTTTTTGCCTGACTGTAACGCTCAATCTCTTCATGATAGGCATCAATATTTTTTTGCAGTTGTTCGCCACGCTTTTTCTTGTCGGCTGCCGTTGTGGCGGCTTCTTGTTGTTGCTTGGCGGCTTTGATTGCCTCTTCCTGCCTTTGCATCCCTGCCTCCGACAAACTCTGAGTGGATGAGGCATGGCGCAACCCATCGCCACGAGATGAATAACTCGCCGTCACATCGGGCTCATGAAGAACGCCGCCGCCAATATGCATCCCCATCTGACTGTTAATCATAGAATACAACTGAGCGGTGGCGGAATGATTGGATGTCAATTTTTTCGCACCATGCTGAGAATCCTGCCAACGCTGTCCAAGAAACGATTCCGCCTGCAGCATGGAAGTCTCTAACTGCTGAATGTATATTTTGGGCGGTGCAAATCCCATGGGCATCTTTTGCGACTGCCCCAGCAAGGCATCAACCCGTTCATGATAGTAGTCACGCACATGGTCGCTGACGGGATCATCCTTATACACATCAAGAGAGGCATCCACATGACGATGCATCAAGCTCTTGATGGTTTGTAGGTTTTCCTTGCTATACACTTGTTCTTTTGTCTTTGTCTGTGCGGGATAATCGGCTTGCTCATAGGCCATGAGCAAAAACGCGCCTTTTTCGTAAGGAAAATCCCGATGGGCATCAAAAGAGAGAGGACGCGCCAATTCGGCACGCAAGCCACTGGGCAACCGTTGCTGACGGCGGCTTTCTTGCTCATTCACCGCATCCAAATGCTCCGACACCTGACTTGCCAAATCAAGATAGGTCTTGGCTGACACATACGGCGCGCTGGATTTTTTTTGCGTATAGCGCGCCGCCACCTCTTGAACATAGTCACTGTATTTTTGCAATTCAGGTCTGCCCTTCACAGGCAACTGATTGACGATAAAATTCTTGAAGGATTTGGCTAAAAATTCTTGTGACTTCTTCTTGCTCAATAAGTCACCGGCTTTGACCTGCTGTTCCACCCCACCATTTTTGGCAATGAGGTGATAGCGATAACGCACCTTTCTGCCAAAGAGTTTGCCAAAAAAACCGGGCGATTTTTTCTCCACCCGCACCAAATTGCAATCTTTGGTGACGGCGAGTTCATAGTTCTGTAGGCGTTTTCTTGCACTCTTGTTTCTAAGCAGTGCATCCACATCGGTCTGTGTATACAACGAAACGATGTTTGGATTATTTCTTTGTATCCCTGTTGGTGTCATGAGTCATTGGTGACGGCTTTTTGATAATTGTTGCGTCTCGTGCTTGTTTTGCTAAACCTACGAGTCCTAGTTCTTTCAGCTGCTTGGTGCTGACGGGGGACGGTGCACCAAGCGTCATATCTTTGGCTTGTCCATTCATGGGAAAAGCAATGACATCGCGCAAGTTATCAGTGCGCGCCAGCAACATCACCATGCGATCAATTCCTGGTGCTGCCCCCCCATGAGGCGGTGCGCCATAGTGAAAAGCGCGCCACAACGCCCCAAAGCGGTGCGTGATGTCTTCTTGGCTATAGCCCGCAATGGCAAAGGCTTTTGCCATCACATCGGGACGATGATTGCGAATCGCACCAGACGACAACTCAACCCCATTGCACACAATATCATACTGCCACGCCTTGATGGTCAGTGGATTGTCATTCTCCAGTGCCGCCAGCTCTCCTTGCGGCATGGAAAACGGATTATGACTAAAAATAATCTCGCCCGTCTCGGGTGACAATTCATACATGGGATAGTCAATCACCCAACAAAAACGAAAGCTGTTTTGCTCCCGAAGTTTCATTTCATCACACAGGCGTTCCCTTGCCAAAGCGGCGAAAGAACGACAGTCTTTCCATGCCCCCGCCACAAAAAAGACGGCATCATTATCCGTCAATGACAACTGGTTTTGCAACCGAATCATGCGCTCCTCTTCCAAATGATTGGCAATGGGACCTTTTGCCTCGCCATTCTCCCACGCAATATATCCCAGCCCGCCTTGTCCTTGCTCACGAGCAAACTGATTCATGCGATCAAACCACGCCCGCGGCATCGTGCCCGCCTCAGACACCCCAATGGCGCGCACCGTCTCCCCCTGTGCCGCCACACGGGCAAACAACGAAAATCCGCTGCCGACAAACACAGGAGTCACATCGGCAAGACGCAATGGATTGCGCAAGTCTGGCTTGTCACTGGCAAACAAATCATCGGCTTGCTCATAGGTGAAGCGAGGAAAAGGCGTTGATGTCACATGGGCATCGGCGGCAAACTCATCAAAGACACCTCCCAGCACGTCTTCCAGCACGGCAAACACATCATCCTGAGTGGCGAACGCCATCTCAAAATCCAACTGATAAAATTCTCCCGGTGAGCGATCACTGCGAGCATCCTCATCACGAAAACACGGCGCAATTTGAAAATACCGCTCAAATCCTCCCACCATCAACAATTGCTTAAAAATCTGAGGCGCTTGCGGCAGGGCATAAAAGCATCCCTGATGAAGCCGTGACGGCACCAAATAATCTCGCGCTCCCTCTGGAGACGAAGCCGTCAAGATGGGAGTCTGAATTTCCATAAATCCCAACGCCGTCATGCGGCGGCGCAAGGACGCAATCACCGCCGAGCGCAACACCAGATGAGCTCGCATGGAGGCGCGGCGCACATCCAAAAAGCGATACTGCAAACGCACATCCTCAGGGGCATCATCGGGGGTGGCAATCTGAAAAGGCAACACATCGGCTTGTCCCAAAATATCACAATGAGAAAGCCGCAGCTCAATCGTTCCCGTGGGCAGCTGGCGATTGATGGTCTCTTCATCTCGCAATGCCACAACGCCTGCCAGAGACACCGCACTCTCCACTCGCGCCGATTGCATGGTGGCAAACAAGGCGTTGCCCTCCTCACAGACGCATTGCATGATGCCACTGTGATCGCGCACATCCACAAAAAGCAAATTGCCATGATCCCGCTTGGCATGAATCCAGCCCGCCAGACGAATCTCGCTGCCTTGATGAGACTCCGTCACATCCCCACAACAGTGGCTACGATACTGACGATTCAATGAGTGCTGATGGTCACGGGTCATGGAAGAAAGAGGTGGAAGCCAAAGATGATTTCTTTCATAATAAGACTTTCTTCATAGCCTAGTTCCATTATCGGTGAAAGGGCAAAAATGCTGATTGACAATAATTCTTCGCTTTGGGCGTTTTGCGACACCGCCGCCGCGCACGATTGGATTGCCGTGGATACCGAATTCATGAGACAAGGACGCTAAAAGATGCTGATTGACAATAATTCTTCGCTTTGGGCGTTTTGCGACACCGCCGCCACGCACGATTGGATCACCGTGGATACCGAATTCATGAGACAGGGCCGCTATTGGCCTCAGCTGTGTTTGGTGCAGGTGGCGTTGCCCAGTGGCGAGGCGGTGGCGATTGACACCCTTAATGGATGCGATTTGACACCTTTGTATCAATTGTTGCATGCACCGTCTCCCCTCAAAATATTTCACGACTGCCGTCAGGATGCGGAGATTATCTACATCCAAAGCGGCACAGCTCCCACTCCCATCTTTGACACGCAACTGGCGGCTTCCTTGTGCGGATTTGCTGCCTCATTGAGTCTCGGTCATCTGCATGAACAATGTCTGGACGCTCCTTTGGATAAGTCACCCCAATTGAGCGACTGGTCACAACGCCCTCTGCCGCCTCATTGTTTGCAGTATGCCCTCAATGATGTGCTGGCATTGATTCCTCTGTATAAAAAACTCACGCAGCACCTCACGGAGCAAAAGCGTCTTCACTGGCTGGATGACGACATGCGCGACCTGTCTTCGTCTCATTTGTATGATTATGACCCCTCCCGTGCGTGGCGGCGGTTTGCGGCACGCAAGCACATCCATCAATGGAAACCGCTCTACCGAACCATTATTGAAGAACTGGCTCATTGGCGAGAGAAACACGCGCAAGCTCAAGATATTCCGCGTCCCCGTATGATCACGGACGATGCCATCAAACACATCGCGCAGCATCCACCGCGCACCATCCCTGAATTGCAAGCCATTTTGAAAAAAAATCGCTGCCGCCGCCTGTCCCATGCCATGATGGCAGAAATGATGACCTGTGTGACGCGCGCGTCCGCCACCGCCGCCCAGCTCGCGCCGCCGCAAAAAACCATCCCCCTGCAGCAACGGGAAAAAGAGCTGCGTCATCTCAAAAAAATGCTGCACGAGACGGCGCGCCATCACGCCATTGCGCCAAGCCTCATCGCCACAGTGCATGAATTGGAAGAGATGGCACTCGCCATTCACAAAGGACGCTTATTGAAAGGCTGGCGATACGATTTGTTTGGCAAACCCGCAAGAGCTTTTCTCAATAATTGATAATGTTTTAACGGGCAGAAATGATGAAAATCACCTCTTGAGCAAATAAGTTCGCCCATAATGATGTCAGCCAGTTGGCATGAGGCACAAGACGCTTTTCAATCACAATATTATGCTGGCGGCACATGGCTTGAAAATCTCGCACACTGCACAAATGAATGTTGGGCGTTTCATACCACTGACTGGGAAGGGTTTTTGTGATGGGCATGCGTCCAAACCACAACAAGGACAACCGAATACGCCAATAGCCAAAGTTAGGAAAGGAAACAATTCCATAGCGTCCGATGCGCACGATGCGCTGCACCACCTCGCGTGGATTGTGTGTCGCCTGCAGCGTTTGACTGAGCACCACATAATCAAAGGCATTGGGAGAATAATCCTGCAAATCGGTATCGGCATCCCCTTGAATGACGGCAAGCCCCTTTTTGATGGAATCATGCACCCCCTGCGTGCTCAGTTCCATGCCTCGCCCATCCACGCCTCGCTGACGCTCTAAATACCGCAGCAGTGTGCCATCACCACAGCCAATATCCAACACGCGACTGTGCTCTTCAATGGAATTGGCAATCAGTGCTAGGTCTGCCCGCAAACTCATCATGACGGCTCAATGATGAGACGATGCCCCATCAAGAAATCCATGCAGCAGTTCATGAAATTCGGGAATGTGGAGAAGGAAGGAATCGTGTCCGCCATCGGAAGCAATTTCACAAAAGCTGACGCTCGCCGCCGCCGCATTCAATGCCTGCACAATCAGACGACTCTCTTGGGTGGGAAAAAGCCAATCGCTGGAGAACGAAAACAAACAAAAGCGCACAGGACTGCCCACAAAAACCTCCTTGAGAGGCGTGCCTGCGCCATTTGTCAAATCAAAATAATCCATCGCTCGCGTGATACGAAGATAGGAATTGGCATCAAAGCGGGCAACAAAATTGCTTCCTTGATGACGCAAATAACTCTCCACCTGAAAATCAGCCCCGAATCCGTAGCTGATGGAATCTCTGTTTTGCAGATTGCGTCCAAATTTGCGATGCAATGCCGATTCCGACAAATAGGAAACATGCGCCATCATGCGCGCCACCGCCAATCCATGCTGAGGGGATTGTTCCTGATTGGCATAAAATCCATCGTGCCATTGAGGGTCTCCGACGATGGCTTGGCGACCGATTTCATGGAGCGATATATTTTGCGCCGAATGGCGCGCCGCCGTCGCAATCGCCACCACCGAATGAACACACTCAGGATACAAAACCGCCCATTGCAACGATTGCATCCCCCCCATAGAGCCGCCCACGACAGAATATAATTGGTCAATTCCCAAATGCTCAATGAGCAATTTCTGCGCCCGCACCATATCCCCAATGGTGAGCACGGGGAAATCCCCTCCCCACACGCCTTTTTTGCTGGGATGAGGCGACAGCGGTCCCGTGCTTCCCATGCACCCGCCCAGCACATTGCTGCAAATGACAAAATAACGATTGGTGTCAATGGCTTTGCCCGCGCCCACCGCTTCATCCCACCATCCTTTGCGCTTGGTGATGGGATTGACCCCCATCACAAACTGATCTCCCGTCAAAGCATGACAAATCAAAATGGCGTTGCTTTGATCGGCATTGAGCTGTCCGTAGGTTTCATAGGCGATCACGGGGGCATGCAGCTCCTGCTCGCTATCCAGATGCAAGCGACAGTCCGCCGCCGTCTGATACAACTGACCCGCAAAATCGTGCGAACTGACATCTTTGTAATGCAATGGCGTTTGACTCATCATCCTCACCGATATTTATTTGCTCACCCTATAGGATTTTAGCTGATTTTGTCTTTATAGTCACCGATGTGATGCCCAAAGACACTCCTCATCCCCGTTCTTGGCTTGGCTCGCATATTCCGTACGAAGCGGGTCTCTCCGATGCTGACACTATAGCAAAGGATATTGCCATTCACAAATTATCCGCCAATGAATCGGCACATGGCGTGTCTCCTGCGGTGCAGCGGGTGATTCACCAAGCGGCGACGCATTGTCATCGTTATCCCGACCCGTCCCTTGTGCAATTGCGGCGGGCGTTGGCGGCACATCATGACCTCAATCTTGACGGCATTGTCTGTGGCAATGGCTCTGATGAGCTCATCACCCTGCTGCTGCACGCCTATGGCGGCGAGGGACGCTCCATTGTGATGGGACAATACGGCTTTATCTACTATGAAATCGCCGCCATGGCGGCGGGCATGACGGTGCGCAAAGCCCAAGAGTGTCCTCGCAAAGGCGTTGCCATTGATGCCATCGCTCAGCTCTATGATGACACCACGGCGTGCGTGTTTATTGCCAATCCCAACAATCCCACCGGTGCGTTGCTGTCGCCATCGGACATTGAGCAATTGATTGCCCTGACGCCGCCTCACATTCTCATTGTGCTGGATGCCGCCTATGCAGAATATGTGGATGATGCCGCCTATGATGGCGGCGCGCGCTGGGTGGAGCGTCATGACAATGTGGTGATGCTGCGAACATTTTCCAAGATTTATGGCTTGAGCGCATTACGGGTGGGCTGGTGCTATGCGCCGCCTGCCATTGCGTCTGTGTTGCAGCGTTTGCGCTCCCCTTTTAATGTGAATGCCATCGGACAGGCGGCGGCGGTGGCGGCTCTGGCGGACACAGCGCGCACCGACCAATTGCGTCTGGACAATCATGAGGCAAAACAAAAAGTGCGGGATGCATTGGCACACACCGCCATTGAGGTCATTCCTTCATGGGGCAATTTTTTGCTGCTGCGCTTTGCCTCACCACAGCAAGCACGCGATGCTTATGCTTATTTGCAACACAGAGGCATTCTGTTGCGCCGTCTGGAAGCGTATGATTTGCACGACTGCCTGCGGGTGACCATGGGAGCGGAAGATTCTTTGCAAATTTTCACCAAAACACTGTGCGAATTCATGGCACAATCGGACGGTGAGGCGACACTATGAAAGAAGACATGAGCGTTGTGTTTGATCAAATTGCCTTTGTGGGCGTTGGTTTGATTGGTGGCTCGTTGGCATTGGATGTCAAAGGGCGCGGTTTGGCGCGCGTCACCACCGCCTTTGACAAAAATGAACAAAACCGCCAGTTTATTCGTGAGTGTGGCATCGTGGATCGCTGCTGCGATTCATTGCGAGATGCAGTCTATGATGCCGATGCCATCATTCTGGCTGTTCCTGTGGGTGTGATGGCGGCGGTGACTCAAGACATGATGCCTCATCTCAAACAGGGTGCGGTCATCATTGACACCGGCTCATCCAAGCGCACCATGATGGAGACGGTGCTGCCGTTGCTCAAGGAGGGCGTTCATTGTGTGCCATCTCATCCTGTGGCGGGAACGGAACATTCGGGACCTCATGCCAGTGAGCGCAATTTGTTTGAGGGTCGCTGGTGTGTCATCACGCCGAGCGATGCCACGCCGCGCGCTGTCACCGAGCGGGTGAGCGATTTGTGGCGCGGCGTGGGCATGCGGGTGAAACAGATGGATGCTCGCACCCATGACGAGATTTTGGCTCTCACCTCTCATTTGCCGCACCTGATTGCCTTTTCCATTGTGGGGACGGCGACCGAATTGGAACAGGACTTGCATGACCAAGTGACGCGCTATGCGGCGGGTGGGTTTCGTGACTTCACCCGCATTGCCGCCTCGGACGCTGTCATGTGGCGCGATATTTTTCTGCAAAACAAGGACTTTGTGCTGGAGGCTCTCAATCATTTTGAGAACAAGCTCAAATGCTTCACCGATGCCATTGAGCAGGGCGACCGTGATGAACTCACCCGCCTCATTGATTGCAATCGCAAGGTGCGCCACGCCGTCATCAAAGAAGGACAAGAATAACCTTGCGGCGATGGCGAATTTTGCCATATAATAGGTGTCATGATGCGAGATGAGGTCAACAGCGACACCCAGCAAGACACCGTCATTGATGCACCGTTGCATGTGCTGGGCTATACTGATGAGGACGGTCTGTGGTGGGCGCGGGCACTGGAACTGGATGTGTTGGGACACGGCGATACCTTTGCCGAGGCTCTGCAATGCCTCAGAGATGGACTGCAAATCTATTTTGAATATGCCCATGTCAAAGACATGGAAGATTCTTTACCCCGCCGAGCCGAAGCAAAGTATTGGAAGTTGTTTTACAATGCCAGCAAGCCGCGCATTATGATGCAAGGGGAAAAAATCAAAGACCCTGCGTATCATGCGGTGGCTATTCCACAACCCACCATTGACCCCAACGAGGAAATAATTTTTGATCCCATAATTGATTAAATTCGTTTATTAAATAAACAACCGCCAATTGAATAACTAACTTGCCCCACCTCACTCACCTCCACTCACGCACATTTATCTAAGTAGGTATTGACATATCTATCCTGCTCCCTATAATAAGAGTAACGATAATCCAGCATAATGGAGACTAACCGATGGGAGAGCAACGAAAAGTGTTTGTGTCAGAAGAAGTATTCGAATCCCTTAACAAGCTGTTAAGGGATCACAATGATTCATTCAGCAAAGTTATTGAGAGGCTTTTGGTTAGTAAAGAACCCCAAGATCCATTTAACTTTTTGTCTGTTGTCAGCGATAAAGTATCACCGCGACAAGCACGGGGGTATTCCTACGAGGTAATGGGAGGTCCATACAGTGTGCCAGCAAGCAGAGACGCACAGTTCAAGGCTTATAGCGATGTCATAAAGCGAGTGGCAAATCATGCAGGAGACCAATTCTGTCAAAAATTTGCGAGACAGCAATTTATAAACAAGCGTTGCATCGCAAAAACGGAAGAAGATTTGTGCGGCAACTACTCAATGGAAAGCACTAAACCAATCCCCATCATGCTCAATGGTAAAAAGTTCTTCATCTGTGCCAACTGTGACGAACAAACACGCATCCAATTCATTATCATCGCCTGTTATCTAGCTGGACTTAAATATGGCACGGATGTCAAGTTACTGAATGGATGGAATTATCTCGGCAAACACGGTCGCAAGCAAAAAGACCTTGCTGAGCAGTGGGCGCGCAATTTTGATTTACTTTGAACAAAAGGTATAATCTCATGAAAAGAACATACCGATGGAGTGAATTGCGTAAAATCCTACGCAAATACGATTCCCGTTTTGAATTGGACAAAGGAAGAGGCAAGGGTAGCCACGCCCTCATTCGTCATCCCGACATCAATGGCAAAAAGGAAATTTACTTCATTCCGTGTCCTCGCGGGGACAAAACAGTCATCAGCAAAGCCTATCTTGGGGAGATTAAAAAGCGTTTCAATTTGCCAGACGATTTGCTATGAGGCGGAAACAAGTTTTCGCGCACATGGTGGATTTTCTCATACTTTTCCCATATAATGGATTCCATGATGCGGGATGAGGTCAACAGCGACACTGGGCAAGACACCGTCATTGATGCGCCGTTGCATGTGCTGGGCTACACTGATGAGGACGGTCTGTGGTGGGCGCGGGCGTTGGAGGTGGATTTATTAGGACACGGCGATACTTTTGCTGAGGCTCTGCAGTGCCTCAAGGGTGTGCTCCAAGCCCACTTTGAATATGTCCATGTCAAAGGCATGGAAGATGCTTTGCCTCACCGAGCCGAAGCAAAGTATTGGCGGATGTTTTACAATGCCAGCAAGCCGCGCATTATCATGCAGGGGGGAAAAATCAAAGACCCTGCCTATCATGCGGTGGCTATTTCACAACCCACCATTGACCCCAACGAGGAAATCATTTTTGATCCCATACTTGATTGATTTCTTTGAGAAATAACCTCCACTTACAAAGTGTGTGTGTAACACCTGAGACTTCAAAGGTGTTAAGTGAGAGGTATTGATTGGGAAGTGTAGGCGTTGATTGGTAAGTGTTGTTACTTAACACCTACTTAAAAACCAAAACCTATAACTTAACCACACCTGAAACCACCTAAAATAAGAGCTTGATACCTTCATTATGAATGGATAAGAGGCAGATAAGGCATTTGCCTATTTCTAACATCAACCTCCAACTCAAGGAGACAATCAATGTACGACTGTTCAAAAATCAACATTGTGATTTCTCGAGATGTATTCGAGGAGTTGAACGCCCGTATAACCAGCCCCGACCAGAGCCTTAATTCTGTAATTAGGGAGCTGATAAAACGCGATAGCCATAGCACTCATAGCACCATGCTACCATCACAAGAAAGCAATACCTTTGCCCCAAGGGTCATGGATGTTGCGAGCAAGCCTCACGCGACAAAATCACGCTCTTCAAGACAAAATGGAGCATATTCTTATCGCGTCTTGAATCATGATGATGGTGAGGGTACGCAAGTTAAAGCCTTCAGGGAAATCATCCAACAGATTTGCGAAAACGCAAACGCTGATTTTTGCGAACGATTTGCCCATGCTGGCTTCCTCAAGCAACCATGTATTGCAAAAAGCGAAAATGACCTAATTGCTCACCGCGAGAAAATAGGTGTAAAACCACAAACCATCCAACTGAACGGCGAGCAATGGTTTATCTACACCAACCTTGACCTAGGAAAAAAGATTAGATACCTCATCACGGCGTGTCACATCGCCGATTTAGTATGGAATGAGGATGTGGTCTTGCTTGGTGACGCGTGGGCTACCTCCTCAAAAGAGGAGGCAGAGCATTGGGCGCGCAAGAGGGGACTCATCTGACAAAAAACTTGAATTAGGGGCGAGAGGATTTTTCTCCTTGTTTTACCTCTCGCAAGGCACGCACCCCGCCTGCTCTCCCCTGTGTTGCAGAGCCTTTATAAAGGCGAGAGAGCAAAGGGGTGCAACACACTGTTTCAAAGGGATAGCAATAGTCTTGCGGCGATGGCGGCTTTTCTCATATAATGGATTCCATGATGCGAGATGAGGTCAACAGCGACACTGGGCAAGACACCGTCATTGATGCACCCTTGCATGTGCTGGGTTACACTGATGAGGACGGTCTGTGGTGGGCACACGCGCTGGAGGTGGATTTGTTGGGACACGGCGATACTTTTGCCGAGGCTCTGCAGTGCCTCAAGGGTGTGCTCCAAGCCCACTTTGAATATGTCCATGTCAAAGGCATGGAAGATGCTTTGGCTCACCGAGCCGAGGCAAAGTATTGGCGGATGTTTTACAATGCCAGCAAGCCACGCATTATTGTGCAAGGGGAAAAAATCAAAGACCCGACATATCATGCGGTGGCTATTTCGCAACCCACCATTGACCCCAACGAGGAAATTGTGTTTGAACCCGACCTTGATTAGCTTCTTTTAATTTGACGGAATTAATCTCATGAAAAGAACATACCGATGGAGCGAATTGCGTAAAATTTTGTGCAAGCACGATCGCCGATTTGAATTTGACAAAGGAAGAGGGAAGGGTAGCCACCGTACCATTCGTCATCCCGATTTCAAGAAGCCCTACACCATTCCATGCCCTCGCGGTGACAAATCAGTCATCAGCAAAATTTATCTTAATCGTATCAAAAAGCGTTTCAATTTGCCAGACGATTTGCTGTAAGAATTGAGCAGGGCGACCGTGAGAAGTTCGCCTCATTGATTGTCATCGCAAAGCGCGCCATAAGGTCATCAACAGCAATAGTCTTGCGCGAAACGCGACTTTTCCCATATAATGGATTCCATGATGCGGGATGAAGTCAATAGCGACACCAAGCAAGACACCGTCATTGATGCGCCGTTGCATGTGCTGGGCTATACTGATGAGGACGGTCTGTGGTGGGCACACGCGCTGGAGGTGGATTTGTTGGGACACGGCGATACTTTTGCCGAGGCTCTGCAATGCCTCAAAGGTGCACTGCAAATCTATTTTGAATATGCCTATGTAGAAAAAAAGGAAGACTCTTTGGCTCACCGAGCCGAAGCAAAATATTGGCGGATGTTTTACAATGCCAGCAAGCCCCGCATTATGGTGCAAGGGAAAAAAACCCAAAATCCTGAGTATCATGCGGTGATTATTCCACAACCCACCATTGATCCCAACGAGGAAATCATTTTTGATCCCATACTTGATTAATTTGTTGGGAATTAATCTCATGAAAAAAACATACCGATGGAGCGAATTGCGTAAAATCCTACGCAAATACGATTCCCGTTTTGAATTTAGTAACAGAAGAGGCAAGGGCAGCCACGCCTATATTAGTCATCCCGACATCAATGGCAAAAAGAAGAGATACGCCATTCCGTGTCCTCGCGGGGACAAATCAGTCATCAGCAAAGTGTACCTTAATCGTATCAAAAAGCGTTTCAATTTACCAGATGATTTGCTATAAGGATGGCGTTATGAAAAAAGACATTCATCCCGCCTATCACACCATCACGGTGCAGATGACCGATGGCACATCTTTTGCCACGCGCTCCACCTGGGGCAAGGAAGGCGACACCCTGAAGCTGGAGGTGGATCGCCTCAGCCATCCGGCATGGACGCAAGGCTCACGCAAACTGGTGGACAGTGGCGGACGAGTCGCCCGCTTTAAGCAACGCTTCAAAGGCATCGGCTCACTGGATGAATCCGCCAGTGATGCCAAACAAAACGCCAAAAAAGAACCCAAAAAGTGACCGCCCCGCCGCAAGTCTGTGATGCCATCCTCGTGCAAGGGGACGGCGCAACGCCCCATTGCCTCACGATTGGCAGCATTCCGTGTCCGCAGCCGCAAGAGGGCGAGGTGCTGATTAGAGTGGCGGCGGCGGGAGTCAATGGCGCAGACATTTTACAGCGGCAAGGGCTCTATCCCCCGCCGCCCCATGCCAGTGACATCATGGGGCTGGAGGCAGCAGGAACGGTGGCGGCTCTTGGTGACGGCGTCACATCCCTCACGGTGGGAAGCCGCGTCTGTGCCATTCTCACGGGCGGAGGCTATGCCGCCTATTGCACCGCGCCCGCCGTGCAGTGTCTGCCCATCCCTCAAGGCTGGAGTGATGCGGAAGCCGCCTGCATCCCCGAGACTTTCTTTACCGCTTGGTCTAACCTCATTGATCGCGCCCACCTCACAGAGGGCAAATCGGTGCTCATTCACGGCGGTGCAGGCGGCGTGGGAACGGCTGCCATTCAAATCGCTCGTGCCATCAAAGCTGGCACCATCATCGCCACCGCACGAGGTGACGAAAAGTGTCAATTTTGTCGCCAGCTGGGGGCTCATCACGCCATTGATTATGAACAACATGACTTTGTCGCCGCCGTCAAAGACATCATGCAGGGCGCGGGCGTGGATGTCATTCTTGATATCGTGGGCGGCGATTATGTGGCGCGCAACATCCGCTGCCTTGCCAAAGACGGCACACTGGTGCACATCGCCTTTCGCAAAGGCTCTGAAGTGACCCTCAACCTCATGCCCATGATGCTCAAACGCCTGACGCTCACGGGTTCTACCTTGCGTATTCGCCCCCCGTCATTCAAGGGGGCGATTGCCGCCGCGGTGCAAAAGAACTTGTGGCATCATTTGGAGGCGCGCGCCATTAATCCGTGTTTGGATGTGACCTTTCCTTTGGCTGAGGCGGGACACGCTCATGAGCGGATGGAAAAAAGTTTGCATAAAGGCAAAATAATCCTTACTCTTTAGTCAAGGGACAAATCTAATGGAGACTTTTCATGGTTCAACCCCTCATGCCTCAAGCCACCGCCGTCTGGCTCATTGACAACAGCGCACTGACTTTCAAACAAATTGCCGATTTTGTCGGCATGCACGAGCTGGAAATTCAAGCCATTGCCGATGGCGAGATTCACGCCCACATTGTGCCTGCCAATCCCATTGAGCAAAAACAGCTCACCGCCGATGAAATCACTCGCTGCGAGGCGGATGCCTCCGCCTCGCTCGCCTTGCGAGAAGAAGCCAAGCAAGCATTGTCGGCGAAAAAACAGGGACGCTACACGCCCATTTCCCGCCGCCGTGATAAAATCAATGCCATTGCGTGGCTCATTCAGTTTCAAAAAGATCTCAGTGATGGTGATATTTGTGAAATCGTGCAGACCACTCGTGTCACCATCAAGTCGGTGCGGGATGGCTCGCACTGGGATCATGACAACATTGAGGCGCGTCATCCCGTTGAAGTGGGATTGGTCAGTCGCGCCCAGTATGATGCCTTTTTGCATGGACGCGCCGCCAATCCAACAAGGCGCGGCAGAAAGAAAAAAGAAGTCACCGTGACGGAAGAATAATGAGCATTTTTGAAGGATTCGTGATTTACATCGTGCTGTGGTGGGTGATTTTCTTCATGACACTGCCCCTGCGCTTTGAGTCGCAATCGCGTCCGCAAAAGGGACACGCCGAGAGCGCACCCACCAATCCTCGCATCGGCTTTAAGATGGCACTCACATCCGCCATCGCGTTGATTGTGTGGCTGGTGGTGTATGCCGTCATTGAGGCGGATGTGTATTCCTTTTATGAATGATTATTGCGACCGCGCCTTTGACCATCCATTGCACCGTCAATGCCATGATGAGTCCTACGGCTTTCCCGTGAGCGATGACCGCGTGTTGTATGGGCGATTGTTGTTTGAGATTTTTCAGGCGGGGCTTAACTGGCTGCTGATTTTACAAAAAGCCGAAGCTCTGCAGCGCGCCTTTGCCGATTTTGATTACGACACGGTGGCTCAGTGGGGCGACACACAACACGCCCAATTGATGACCAACAAAGACATCATTCGCAATCGCCGCAAAATTCAGGCGGCGATGGATAATGCCCGCAGCGTGGTGGCGTTGCGCGCTGAGTGGGGGTCTTTTAAGAACTGGCTGGATGCCCATCACCCGCAAGATTTGGATGATTGGGTGGTGTTGTTTCGCCAGAATTTTGTCATGACAGGGCAGATTGTGGTGCATGAATTTTTGATGAGCACCGGATACCTCAAGGGCGCGCATCGCGATGACTGCCCCATTCAGAAAAAAATCATTACCCTCAACCCGCCGTGGCTACAGGCAGAAGCATCGTCTCTTGACACGCCTACCAAAAAAAGTAAATTCGCCCAATGAATAAAAAGGATTACAAAATCTTCGAGGGCGTAAACATCAAGGGGATAGCTGGTCTTCACGGCGATCTGAAAGATGGGAATCCTGCTCAGGAAAAATTACGCGATTATTTAGCTGGCTGTAATATTGAAACATTAAAAAGGCACGCTGAAGAGTGTCTTGAAGAGAAATTTGATGGATGCGGTTTTGTTCTGCAAGACATTGTCAACACACTGGCAAAACGCCTTGATTTAGAGGTAGTGCATGGTCGCTATAACCGTGCATCAAAAAAAGAAAACAACGGCTTTGATGGAATGTGGAAAACACACGACCATGATTTTGTGGTGGAAGTCAAAAAAGTAGACGACTTCAGCATGAACTTGGAAAACTTTGTTAAATACAGAGACCAGCTTTTACAAGAAGGAAGGATAGACAGTAAAAATCATTCGTTTCTATTAGTCGTGGGAGATATGAAAAAAGGAGCTTTTGTAGCACAAGTCAAAGGAGACCTGAAAAGAGCTGGTGACACACGCATCATCACTGTGGAATCTTTGATTCAATTGGTGGAATTGAAAATGAAAGAGCTGCCTGGGCTTAATCCAGATTATTTTTGCGAAATTCTGAAACCTATTGACTACACTCGCGTGGATGGTCTTGTCACATTGCTGGATAACATTGTATCCGATACAGCTGAGGCAGAAGAAGATAACATCCAAGAAATGGAACAAAACAAACAAAAAACAAAAAGTCATCGCCAAACAAACGATGACCATCACAATAAAATTTTTACAACGATAGAAACAAAAACGGGCGGAAATCTTGAGAAAAAAGGAAGAGCTCGTTTTGAAAATTCTAAAACGGGAGAGCTCTTTTTCATTTTGTTTTCAAGAGAATACGAACATAAAAAAAATGCTCGTTATTGGTATGCATACGACCCTTCCCAAGAAGGTAACTTTTTGGCTCTTTGCACAAAAGAGCCAAGGGATTGGTTTTACCTAATCCCAACAGAAACAATTAAAGGTTTAATCAATGAAGGTAAGCTATCTCTTACAGACAAAAAGAAACTTTGTAATATCCATATTGAGATTAGTAACGGACAATCAAAGATGAGGCTCAAAAAAGGTCACGGCGAGGAAGACATAGAACAGTATAAGGTTTCTCTGGTTTCGTGAGTCAAAACAATCCCTTGATTACTCCTCGCAATCATGCCATATTATTGGTCAAGGAGAGATGCCATGCAGGAAAATCAAGGAAAGGTCACCATGCTGGAAATTTCCAATCGGTTGGGAATTTTGGAACAAAAATCCGATGATTTTGGTCGCGCCATTGTCTCATTAGAGGAGCGAATCAAACAGACAGCCACAAAAGAAGACCTTGCCCAATTGGAGGCGCGCATCTGGCGCACACTGTGGCAACAAAATGTGTTTCTGGTGGTGACCATCGGCGCGACGCTTATTGGTCTTTCTTCTTTTTAGTCGCCATGCCTTTTTGCTCAGATGAAACTGAGCCGTTACTTTCTTCCCACTTTGCGTGAGCAACCCGCCGATGCGGTGATGGTGTCGCATCGGCTCATGCTGCGGGCGGGGCTCATTACTCAAGAGACGGCAGGCATTTATTCGTGGTTGCCGTTGGGTTTGCGGGTGCTGCAAAAAATAGAAGCCCTGATTCGCCGTCAGCACGAGTCCTTTGGCATCACCGAGTTGCTCATGCCCACCCTGCAGCCCAGCGAGCTGTGGCAAGAGTCTGGACGCTACGACAACTACGGCGAGGAAATGCTGCGAATCACCGACCGCCACCAACGAACGCTGATTTATGGCCCCACCAATGAAGAAATGATCACCGCCATCGCCAAACGCTTCATCACCAGCTACAAACAATTACCGCAATTGCTGTATCATATTCAGTGGAAGTTTCGTGATGAAATTCGCCCCCGTTTTGGCGTGATGCGGGGCAGAGAGTTTCTCATGAAAGATGCCTATTCCTTCGCCCTCACCCAAGACCAAGCCACAGAACAGTACGAGACCATGCTGTGCTGTTACCTTGCGATTTTTGCCGCAATGGGACTCAAAGCCATCCCTGCTCAAGCACCCAGTGGCCCCATCGGCGGCACGATGAGTCACGAATTTCATATTTTGGCGAAAAGTGGGGAATCCACCCTGTTCTACGATAGAGAACACGATAAACTAACCCCCGATGATGACCCCAAACGCCACCTCACCCTCTATGCGTGCGAGGAAGAACTGCACGATGACACAAACGCCCCGAGCGAGAACATCATCAAAAAACGCGCCATTGAGGCGGGGCATATTTTCTATTTTGGTGACCAATACAGCCGCGCCATGAATTTCACCATCACCACGCACGATGGCAACACAATGCATCCGTTGATGGGCTCGTACGGCATCGGCATCTCTCGCCTTGTTGCCGCCTCCATTGAAGCCAGTCATGACGCAAACGGCATCATTTGGCATCCCACCATCGCTCCCTTCACGGTGGCACTCATCAATGTGAAGCAAGGCGATGCACAATGCGATGAGCTCAGTGATGCCATCTATCAAAACCTACAAAGCTTAAAAAATCGTGCCATTGACACCCTCTATGATGACCGAGCGATGCGCGCTGGCGTCAAATTCGCGGATATGGATCTCATCGGCATCCCCCTTCGCATCATCGTGGGGCCTCGCCATGCTCAAGAAAACAGCGTGGAGGTTAAATGGCGCGCGAGTGGCAAAACCGCCATCTGCCCGGTGGCATCTCTTGGAGATTATCTCAATGAGCATCTCTCTTGTTGAGTGGCGCATTGCGCGCCGTTATTTGTGGTCCCGCAAGAATGAGGGATTTTTATCGCTGGTGGTCACCTTTGCCATGGTGGGCATCGGGCTGGGAGTTGCCACACTGATTGTGGTGATGGCGGTGATGAACGGCTTTCGCTCCGAACTGATGACTCGTATTCTCGGCATGAACGGTCATGCCATGGTGCATATGAGTCGCGCCATTGACCCCGCCACCATGCGCACACGACTGACGCAAATGCCCATCGTGGAACAAGCCACCCCCATCATTGATGGACAAGCCATCATCAACCATCACGGACAGCATCATGGGGTGATGGTGCGCGGCATTGATTTTACCGACCTCGCAAACAACCATTTTCTCAAGGAAACATTCGCCGCGCCTCTCGTGCCTGACACCGATGCGTCATCCATCGTCATTGGGGCAACGCTGGCGACACTGCTGAATGTTAATGTGGGTGATGAGGTCACCCTTATTTCGCCGCAATCGGTCAGCACGCTGCTGGGAGGATTGCCGCGCATGAAACGCTACCGCATTGCCAACATCTTCACATCGGACATGCATCACTACGACCGCCAGCTGATTTTTATGCCCCTTGACCAAGCCACCGGATTTTTTCGCAAAAACCATGCCGACTATTTGGAATTGCGTCTGACCGACCCATTTCTGCCCGACCAAAGCAAGGGTGAGATGCGGATGCGCTTGCTGGATGTGCCGTTGGTGCGCATCACCGACTGGCGCGATCATCACGGAGCGTTGTTCTCGGCACTGGCGGTGGAAAGGCGAGTGATGTTTCTCATTTTGATGCTGATTATTTTGACCGCCGTCTTCAACATTATCACGGGACTCTCCATTCTGGTGCGAGACAAAGAGCGCGAGGTCGCCATTTTACGCACCATCGGCATGACGCGAGGTGGCATTTTGCGGATTTTTATCGTGCATGGCATGACCATCGGTGTCATTGGCACGGTGGTGGGCGGCGGCTTGGGGCTGGCATTTGCCCTGCATATTGAAACCATTCGCCAAAGTCTTGAGGCATTGTTTGGCATGCCGCTTTTTCCGCAAGAGATTTATTTTCTCTCCACGATTCCTTCAGACCCGCAAGTGGGCGAGACGGCGTTGGTGGTGGGAATGTCGTTGTTTTTTTCATTTCTTGCCAGTTATTATCCTGCGTGGCGGGCGGCATCCCTTGCGCCGGCACAGACCCTCTCCATGCACCGATGACACAGCCCCTCATCACCCTCAAGCATATTCAAAAAAGCTTTCGTCAAGGTGGCGAGAATATTCATGTGCTGCGGGACATCAATCTGTCTCTTGCCAAAGGCACAATGAACGCCCTGCTGGGGCCTTCGGGAGCGGGAAAATCCACCCTGCTGCATATTGTGGGGCTGCTGGAATCTCCCAATCACGGCAGCATGACCATTGAGCGTCATTCTGCATTGTCTTTTGATGATGCCGCGCGCACCGCATTGCGTCGGCATTTTTTTGGATTTGTCTATCAGTATCACCATCTATTGAGCGAATTCAGCGCGCTGGAAAATGTCATGCTGCCGTCTTTGTTGAACGGAGTCTCGCACCCCACAGCTCGCAAGCGCGCCACCACCATGCTCACCCAATTGAGCTGCCAGCATCGCCTTCATCACATGCCCTCGCAGCTATCGGGAGGCGAGCAACAACGAGTGGCATTGGCGCGCGGGCTGTGTCATGAGCCCACCGTTCTGATTGCCGATGAACCAACCGGCAATCTGGATGGTGACACCGCCGCCACCGTTTTTGATGTGCTCTTGCATCATGTCAAACGGCATCAGCTCACCGTTTTGGTTGCCACCCACAACAGAAGTTTGGCACATCAGTGCGACCATTTGTATCAATTGCAAAAAGGTCAATTGGCGCGCCTCAGCGCGAATAATACTCAATGACGAGACTGGGCTCCATCGTCACGGCATAGGGAATTTCCTCCAGTGACTGCGGAATATGAAGGAATGTTCCTTTGAGACGGTCAAAATCCACCTGCAAATAATCGGGCACATCGCGCTCTTCGGACGACATGGCTTCCAGCACCATGGGAATCTCGCGCGACCGCTGCCGCACCTCAATGACATCGTTGGGGCGCACCATATACGAAGGACGATCCACCTTCTTGCCATTGACGGTGACATGACCGTGATTCACCAACTGACGCGCGGCAAACACGGTGGGCACAAATTTCATGCGATACACCACGCTGGCAAGGCGGCGTTCCAACAAGCCGATGAGGTTTTTGCCGGTGTCACCCTTCAAACGCTTGGCTTCACGATAGAGGCGTTTCATCTGTTTTTCCGACAAAGTGCCGTAGTAGCCTTTGAGTCTTTGTTTGGCTCTGAGTTGCTGTCCGTAGTCGGAGATTTTACCGCCGCGCCGCATGGGCCCGTGTTGTCCTGGCCCGTATTCGCGCCGATTGAACGGGCTTTTGGGTCGTCCCCACAGATTGACTTTGAGCCGTCTGTCTATTTTATGTTTTGCCTGAATGCGTTTGGTCATGGTCTTTTGTCGTAAAGAGCTGCGGCTTTGGTGTCAAGCTGTGATTGTGCGCCAGCGCGCGCATCACGCCGTGCCACATGTGAGCCTCGTCTTCGGTCAATTGCGCCTTCCACAGACAATGACGCAAGCGATGGCGACAGCGTTCCTCTTTGGTGTCGCCCTGCAAAAATCCCACATGGCGAAGCGACTGCTCCAGCAACCCAAACAATGCCTGCATGGTGGCGTGACGAGCCGGCTCACGGTCATTGAGCTGGACATCAACGGGCGGGGACTCTTCCAGCACCGCCAGCCGCCATTCATAGGCAATGAGCAGAACCGCTTGAGCCAGATTGAGAGAACGCCGTCCTTGCTCCAGTGGCACAGAAACAATGGCTTCGGCAAGGGATATATCCTCGTTTTCTAATCCCGATGCCTCACAGCCAAACAACACGCCCAGCCGTCTGCCCTTGTGACTTTGTTCCATCATGTAACGCGCCGCGTTCCGCGGCGTCATGACGGGACGCTCCAAGTGACGAATTCGTGCCGTCGTCGCAAGACAACCATGAACATCGGCGAGTGCCGCACCCGTCGTATCGCAAATGGTCATGGATTCCACCAGTGGCTTTGCCATCATGGCAAGGGCACGAGCGCGATCATAATCCAAATCATGACGCGGTGACACCAACCGCAAATCATCCAACCCGCAATTATACATGGCGCGAGCAGATGCTCCCACATTCTCACCCAATTGCGGCTTCACCAAAACGATGGCTGGAAACGGTGGGGTCATGGAATTGTTGTTGGGTCTTGTAAATACTTCTCCAAATCAAAATCCTCTGGTGGGTCTTTTATTTCACTTGGTGACACATTGTCTTTGGTCAATTTCCAATCAATGCCATCTGTTAAAGCTTCAAAACTGGCTCTAATAATACTGACAGACACGCCCACTGTTTCCCAATGGTTACCATCTTCATCACGAAAGGCAATTGCCACTCTAGTGCGTGCTTGTGTTTGTGCTTCGGCATTGACAATCCGCACCTTGTAATCTTCCAATTTAATCTGCTTGACAGATTCATAAACTTTAATAAGACCAGAATGGAGACAATTATACAACGCGTGCACGGGACCTTGTGCTCCACTATCGCTCCAAGATATTTGGCTACCACATAAAAATACCATCCTTGCATTGCACCACATTTCATGGTCAGACGGTTCTTCATTCCAATAGTCGTCCACTGCTTGATAACGCAGAACTTTATAAAAAGGCTTGTATAAGCCAAAATTTTTGCGTGCCAGCATTTCAAAACTGGCAGCTGCACCATCATAGGTGTAGCCTTCATGTTCTCTGGATTTGACTAAATCAATGAATTCGTCCAGTCGCGCTGGGTTGATGTCATCAATTTCCAACTGTTTCAAGCGACTCTTCATGATACTGCGTCCTGCTTGTTGCGAGACAATCAATTGTCTTTCATTGCCCACATCACTTGGGTCAATGTGTTCGTAGGTGCTTGTCTTTTTGGCGATGGCTGAGCCGTGCAAGCCGCCTTTGTGAGCAAAGGATTGTTGTCCCACATAGGGGGCGCGCGCATACGGCGCGCGATTCAAAATATCGTCAACCTTGTGAGAGAGAACAGCCAGCTGTCGCAATCCCGCATCGTTAATGCTCGTCTTCATTCCCATCTTAATCATGAGATTGGGAATGATGGTGATCAAATTGGCATTGCCGCATCGCTCGCCCAATCCGTTGAGTGTTCCTTGCACATGGCGCGCGCCTGCTCGCACCGCCGCCAGCGAATTCGCCACCGCCTGTCCGGTGTCATCGTGAGTGTGAATTCCCACCACGCAATTGGGATGTTGCGCCACCACCTGAGATGTGATTTGCTCCACCTCATCGCTCATTGTGCCGCCATTGGTGTCACAGAGCACCAACACCGATGCGCCGCCATCCACCGCCGCCTGCAAACATTGCATGGCGTATTGTTCGTTGTCCTTCGCGCCATCAAAAAAATGCTCGGCATCAAAAAACAGCTCGCGCTTTGGATTTTTTTTGTGCAAAAAGGCAAAAGAGTCTGCGATCATGGCGAGGTTTTCTTCCGCCTTCACCCCCAGTGCATGAGTCACCTGAAACAAGGATGCCTTGCCCACCAGACATAGTGTTGTGACCCTGCTTTCATCCAACTGACGCAATCCCTTGTCTTGTGCCGCCGACACATTGGCACGGCGCGTCATGCCAAAACAAGTCAAACGACTGCGCTTCAATGACGGCGGGGAGGCAAAAAACTCCCCATCCAACGGATTAGACCCCGCAAAACCGCCCTCAATGTAATCAATGCCAAAGTCATCCAGCGCGGCGGCAATGGCGTGTTTATCCTGCAAAGATAAATCCACCCCCGGTGTCTGCGCCCCATCACGCAAGGTGCTATCGTATAAGGTGACAAAATCATCACTCATAATGATTACTCATAATGACGCTTCCTCCTCCATTGAGTGTGTTTTCCCTTATCCTCTAAAACTATGCCTTGTTCAAGCAAAGAGTCTCTGATGGCATCGGCTGCCTGAAAATCACCGCTTGCGCGCGCGATTTCGCGTGTCTTGATTTGTTTTTCCACATCGTCACTGACCACACCTTTCTGCAACCATGTATTGCTGTCATCGTGCAACAATCCCATCAATTGAGCCGCCGCCAATCCCTGCTGGGCATCATCGCCTCCCTTGCTCATATAATCATGCACCAAGCTCAATGCCAATGACACATTCAAATCATCCGCCAATGCCGCCATCACATCGGGCGCGAGCGATGCCGCGTCATCACACACCATCTGCCCCTTCATGCGATACAGAGAATCCAAAAAGCGTTCCGCTTCCTGCAACTGATGATGAGAACAATCCAACGGCTTGCGATAATGGGTCATCAACAAAAAAAGACGCAGCACCTCACCCTGCCACTCTTGCAACAATTCCCCCACGCCACGCACATTGCCCAGCGATTTAGACATCTTCTCGCCATCACAGGTGACATATCCGTTATGAACCCAAAAGCGCGCCATCGTGTCCGTTCCCACACACGCACAGCTTTGGGCGATTTCATTTTCGTGATGGGGAAAAATCAAATCCTGCCCGCCGCCGTGAATATCAAAGGGCGTGTCCAGATAGTGATGGCTCATGGCGGAACATTCAATGTGCCATCCCGGACGCCCCCTGCCCCACGGGCTATCCCATCCCACCTCGTCATCGCTTGATGGCTTCCACAGGACAAAATCACGGGCATCTTTTTTATACTCCTCCACCGCCACACGCGCCCCCGCCTGCATGGATGCCTCCTCCCGCTTGGACAGCACCCCATATCCATCCCATGACGACACCGCAAACAACACATGATTTTCCGCCTCATAAGCATGACCCCGTGCCAACAATTGCTGAATCATGGTGACCATCATGTCAATGTGCTGTGTGGCGCGCGGTTCAACATCAGGAGGCAACACGCATAGTGATGCCATGTCCTCATGAAACAGCTGCGTCATGCGGTGGGTCAGAGCATCAATGGGCTCGCCACGCTCACGCGCCGCCGTCATGATTTTATCATCCACATCGGTAATGTTGCGCACATAAGTCACCCGCTCATAGAAGTGACGCAACAAGCGCACCAATAAATCAAACACCACCACAGGACGACCATTGCCAATGTGCGCCCTGTCATACACCGTGGGCCCACACACATAGACGCGCACATGGGAATCATCCAGTGGCACAAAAACCTCTTTTTTGCCGCTCAATTGATTGTGCAGCCGCAGCATCACGCCTCCTTTGCCACATGAGCCAGTCGGGCGGCAACTTGCTCACGCCCCAGCAGCTGCAAAATATCCGACAAGGCGGGACCATCGGTGCGTCCCGTCAAAGCCAGACGCAGCGGCATCATCATGGCTCGCCCCTTGCGCTGCGTGGCTGCACTCACCCCATCAAGCCATGCCTGCCATGACGCGCTCTCATGATCTTGTGCCAATTGATGCGCCGTCACAAAAAAAGACCTGTCCTCTGACAATGGATTTGCATACCGCCAGTTGCCATCATGAATGATGCCATCCCACTGTTTGATGTCATCAAAATAGCGCACATTATCACGCATCACCCGCCACAATGATTGGACTCGTCTTTCGTCCCATGACGGCAACAATGCTCTGAGGCGTGATGCCACATCAGCAAAATCCATGCGATGCAGCAACGATTCATTGACGCTGGCAAAATGACGCTCACTCAATTGCAATGGTGCGCGCGAGACATGCGTCAAATCAAAGGAATCAATCAATGCCGTCATGGTATTGTGTGCCACCAGCTGTTGCGCTCCGCCCAATCCCGCCAGCACATTGGCGACCGTCATGGCTTCATAGCCTCTGTCACGCAATGCCCGCAGCGACCACTGCTGATGAGAGCCATCGCGCTTGGACAAATTACGCCCCCCCTCACCCACCACCAATCCCACATGACTGAATTGCGGCTCATTCAATTGCAGGGCGCGCGCCATATCCAATTGGGCGGCGGTGTTGGTGAGATGGTCTGACCCTCTGATGACATGAGCAATGGTCATGGCATCATCATCCACCACCGACAAAAGCAGATAGAGCATTGAGCCATCGCTGCGGCGAATGACAGGGTCAGACAATTCACTCAGTGCCACATTCATGTCGCCAAAAACGCCGTCATGCCAGCCGACGCTTCCTTCGCTCAAGACAAAACGCCAATGAGGCGCATCGCCGCGCTGCTCTCGCTTTTGCTTTTCTTGCGGCGATAAAAAATCCTTGTTGTAGCGCGGCGGCTGCTTGAGCTTGATGTGCATACGGCGCATGGTGTTCAATTCCTCCGCCGTCTCGTAACACGCATACACCCGCTCCATCTGCCGCAAGCGTTCAAATGCCGCCTCATAGTGCGCGGTGCGATCCTTTTGCTGACATTCCTCATCCCACGCAATGGCGAGCCAGTTCAATTCGTCTCTGATTGCCTGATAGGCATCCGCCTGCACCTTGCTGGCATCGGTGTCATCAAAGCGCAGCACAAATCGCCACCCGCGTTCACGCGCCAGCAGAAAATTGAGCAATGCCACCCGTCCATTGCCTGCGTGCAGCGCGCCACTGGGCGCGGGAGCAAAACGAACGCCGCTCATAGAAAATCCTCCCCGCCGTTGATGATGGGATACCGCCTGTCACGACCCAAATGACACGATGTCACCTTCACCCCAGGCGGCGATTGCCGCCTCTTGTGTTCCGAACGCAACAACAAATGACGCACCCGAATGGCATCCTGCTTGGAAATTCCTCGCTTTACCAAATCATCAAGCGGCGAATTTTGCTCCAGAAAACCGTGCAAAATGGCATCCAATTGGTCATAGGGCATGAGGTCATCCTCATCTTTTTGTTGCGGAATCAATTCCGCACTGGGCGGCTTGGTCAAAATGGCATCGGCAATCACCAAGCCTTTCTTGCCCAGTCCGCCCTGAGGATGATGATCATTGCGATAGCGCGCCAAAAGGCGCACGCGCGTTTTATACACATCCTTAAGAGGCGCAAAAGCTCCGCTCATATCACCATAAAGAGTGGTGTAGCCCACGGCACTCTCCGACTTATTGCTGGTGGCAAGCAACAGGGCGTTGTTCTCATTGGCAAACATCATCAACAGGGTGGCTCTGATGCGCGCCTGCAGATTTTGTGCCGCCACACTTCGCTCATCCAGCCCGCCATAAGACTGCAAAAACGCCTCATACGCTTCGTGAATGGTCATGGTGGAAGATGTGATTCCCAAATTATCCGCCATTGCTTGAGCATCGGTGAGAGTCTGGGGCGAGGTCACCATGGATGGCAGAATGATGGCATGCACCTGCCCTGCTCCCAGCGCATCCACCGCCAGTGTCGCCGTCAAGGCAGAGTCCAAGCCCCCCGACAAACCCAGCACCACCGACCGATACCCACTCTTGCCCACATAGTCACGAATGGCAATCATCACGGCATGATAATCCATCGCCACCTCGTCTTGGTGTGGCTCTGCAGTGTGAGTTTCAAAAGAAGAAGGCATGAGGTCATCGTGCCATGCCTGTCCGTGCCACAGCAACCTGCCATCACCCGCCAGACAAAAGGAATTGCCATCAAACACCAGTTCGTCCTGTCCGCCCCATTGATTGACATACACCAGCGGCAAGCCCGTCTGCTCCACGCGCTGGCGTGCCACCTGCCTGCGTCTTTGCTGTTTGCCGCACTCATGGGGAGAGGCATTCATGGACACCAACAATTCCGCTCCTTGTGTGTGCAAAAAAGCGGCTCTTTTCTCACCCCATAAATCCTCACAAATCAAGACTCCAAAACAATGCTCACCAATGGTGAGAGGTTTTTGGTCATGAGGGGCGGCGGTGAAGACTCGTTTTTCATCAAACACACCCTCATTGGCAAGGCGGTGTTTGAAGACCGCATCCCCCACCGTTCCATGATGCAACAACACCGCCCCATTATAACACCCATCGTTGTGCAACAATGGCGCACCCACCAGCACCGCTATATCAGACGGCAACGCACGCGCAAGCAATTGCAAGCACTCATGAACCCTTGCAATAAAAGACGGACGCAACAACATATCTTCCGCCGTATATCCCACCAGTGCCATCTCGCTGGTGACCATCAACGAAGCATTCATGGCGGCACTGCGGCGCGCGCCATCAAGAATGATGGCACTGTTTCCCTCTAAGTCGCCGACAGTCATGTTGGCTTGCAGGGCGGTCATGGGCACAGGCAGCGCGCTCATGATGGTGAGTGGGATGCCCCTATTTTATCCACAATCAAAAATGCCAATTCCAACGCCTGATGAGCATTGAGGCGGGGATCACAATAAGTTTCATAGCGATTGGCAAGGGTGTCATCGGCAATGCCCTGACCGCCACCGATACATTCGGTGACATCCTCGCCCGTCATCTCAACATGAATACCACCCAAAGGAATCCCTTCCGCCGCCACAATATCGGTAAAGGCACTCAGCTCCGCCAAAATATAATCAAACGGACGCGTCTTGTAACCGCTTTGACTCTTGATGGTATTGCCATGCATGGGGTCACACATCCAAATGACGCTGCGTCCCTCTTTCTTCAAACGGCGCACCAAAGACGGCAATGATTTTGCCACCTTCTCATGTCCCATGCGACAAATGAGAGTCAATCTGCCCTCTTGGTTGTGAGGATTGAGAATATCCACCAGCCGTATCAATTCATCCTCCGTCATCTGGTCGCTCACCTTGACCCCCAGAGGATTGACAATGCCTCTGGCAAACATCACATGTGCGCCATCCACCTGACGAGTGCGCTCGCCAATCCATACCATGTGAGCCGACGAATTATAAAATCCTCCCGAATGAAGAGGGCGCGTCATGGCTTCTTCATAGGGCAGCAACAATGCCTCGTGCGAGCTGTAAAAGCGCACCTCATTGAATTCGCGCACCCGTGCCATCGGCACACCACACGCCTTCATAAAGGCAATGGATTCGCTAATCTTATCGGCGGTCTTGGCAAAGCGTAGCCCCACAGGACTCTCCTTGATGAACTGCAACATCCATCCGTGCACCGTCTCCAACGATGCCGACCCGCGCGCCGCCATAGAACGCATCATATTGAGGGTGGCGGCGGCATGCTCATATCCCTGCCGCATCCGATGTGGATCATGACGGCGAGCCTCAGCATCAAACTCAATGCCATTGACCATGTCACCCAAATAGCTGGGAAGAGTGATGCCGTCTCGCTTCTCGGTGGGGCTGGAGCGCGGCTTGACATACTGTCCCGCCACGCGCCCCACCTTCACCACAGGCTTGAGCATCCCCGCCATCAGCGCAATGGTCATCTGCATGAAGGCTTTGAAATTATGACGCACCACATCCTCGCGGGCATCGGCAAAAGTCTCGGCACAATCTCCGCCCTGCAACAACATCGCCTCCCCGCGCGCCACCAAGGCGAGATCCTCACGCAACGCTTCAATCTCACGATAAGACACCAGCGGCAGTGCCTCTTCCAAACCTCCCACCACTGATGCCAAAACCTTCTCATCCTCATAGGACGGCTGATGGCGAGCCTCATAATCTCGCCATCCATCTTTGCGCCACGAATTTTGCTCATGCATATTCTTCATAATAAATTCATCATACCCATTGAATTGACAAAAAAATAGCTCTACATACCCACTTAATGCACGGGGGAGACTGTTCAACCAACAACCCTCAAGGAGTTAATCCTATGTCCCAGACTCAAAACCCCACCTCAAAGTGCTTGGTGGCTTCCGTCTTGTTGCTGTGCTCTGCTTTGCTCGTCCCTCACAATGGTCATACCATGAACCACGGGGGGCACGGTGATGACATGATGGAGATGAAAAGCATGATGAAAAAAACGAAAGGCATGGATATGATGATGCCCATGGTAGAAATGCCCGCTAACATGTCCAAAAAAGACTTTCCCAAAAACTCCATCATGATGATGATGACACCATCAGGGGAAAAAGCTTTTGTGCCTTGGTATCTCACCAACAGCTTCAAATCCATGATGAGAATGGATGATGACGACATGGCACAAGGTGTCATGATGCGCATGGATAATGGCGAGTTTGCCTTTGTTCCGTGGTATCTCGCTCCTCAATTCTCCATGACCATGACCAAAAAAATGGACATGATGAGGGGAATGGAAATGATGGAAGGCGATGACATGTCTTACATGTTCGTGCCTTGGTATAGACAATAACCACCCCATCTGGATGAAGGAAAGCCCGTGAGATGATGAATCTTGCGGGCTTTCTTTTTGGTCTCACATGAGCCACTCCTCGCCGGTCGTGGGATGGATGCCAATGCACGCCGCCACTGTCTGTGTGGTGATGCCTCCTGCCAGTGCGATTGCCAATCCTTGCATGATTTCAGGGGCATCCGTACCCAGCATGTGAAATCCGAGAATGCGTCCATCACGATGAGCAACCGTCTTGAGCAGTGCCTCATGATGCTGTGCCGTCATGTCATGATGGCGATGAAGGCTATACTGCAACGGCTTGAATTGATTCTTTGTGATTTCAACATCTTTTTTGCCATAACGTTGCTGAGCCTGGCGTTCGGTGAGTCCCACCGTTGCCAAAGGCGGATGACTAAAAACAGCCGTGGGCACTTGTTCATAGTCAAAGGGCGGCATGGGGCATCCTTGCCAATGGGCAACCAGACGCTCCGCCTCACGAATGGCAACGGGAGTCAGAGCCAGCCGTCCCACCACATCGCCAATGGCATACACAGACGGCTCAGAGGTTTGATAGTGCTCATTGACCTTGATCGTGCCTCCATCATCGGTGGCAACGGCGACTTGATGCAAAGCATCAGTGTTGGGATCCCGTCCAATGGCTGCCAGCACGCAATCTGTCTCTATTGTTGAAGGCGATGACGCACCTGAGAGTGTCACACGCAAGTGAGAGTCAGTTTTCTCAATGGTTGCCACCTGCGATTGCGTCAGCACCGTGATGCCTTTATCCACCATTGCGGTGTGCAATCGGGCGGCGATTTCATGATCAAAGGCTTGCAGCAATGCCTCTCCACGATGAATCATCGTCACCGCCACGCCCAATCCATGCACAATGCACGCCATCTCCACCGCAATATAACCGCCCCCCACCACCACCATGCGAGAGGGCAATGTCGGCAAATGAAACACATCGTCCGAGACAATGCTGTGCTCATGCCCCTCACACGGCAACCGACGAGGAACGCCCCCTGTGGCAATCAAAATGCGCGTGGCTTCAATAAGCTCACCGTCACAACGCACATGGTGAGCATCGTGCATCTGAACCTCATGACGATAGATGGTCACTCCTGCTTTGTGCAACAGGTCATCATAAATGCCATTGAGCCTTTTGATTTCTTTATTCTTGTTTTTTTGCAATGTCTGCCAGTGACAGTGCAGCGTTCCTTGCAATCCCAATGGTTGAGCATCTTGGGCTGCCTCTTGGTAATGAGCGGCAAAGGAATACAGTTTTTTGGGGACACAGCCCCGATTGACGCATGTGCCGCCGAATTCACGCCCGTCACTGATGGCGGTTTTCAATCCTGCCTCGCTGGCGCGCCGAGCCGCGCGCACACCGCCTGAACCCGCTCCAATGACAAAAACATCATACTGTTTCATCATTCCACCGTGACGGATTTGGCAAGATTGCGCGGGCGGTCAATATCATTTCCTCGCACCAATGCCGTCTCATAGGCAATGCGCTGAATGGCAATGGCATACACAACAGGCGCGATAAACGGCGGCACTGTGGGAAGAATAACGCTTGCTTTTGTCAGATGCTGGGCTTGGCGCGCGCCCTCATCATCGGTGATGAAAATCAAATCGCCGCCGCGCGCATGAATTTCCTCAGCATTGGACAGAGTTTTGGCAAAAAGAGAATCATTGGGAGCAATGACAATGACGGGAACGCCCTCTTCAATCAATGCCAGTGGTCCATGTTTCAGCTCTCCCGCCGCATAGGCTTCCGCATGAATGTAGGAAATCTCCTTGAGCTTGAGCGCACCCTCCGCCGCAATGACCCAATGAACCCCCCGTCCCACATACAGCACATAGGGCGATTGATGAATCAATTGAGCCACATGCCGCTCATTGCTGTCACGGCTCAACACATCCCCAATCAGAGCGGGCAACTGGGACAGTTCTTGCGTGACGGCACTCACACAAGAAGATTTCTCGCGCGCCGCTGCCGCCTGCAGCACCAGCCACAACAAACACACCAATTGGGATGTGAAGGCTTTGGTGGAGGCAACGCTCATTTCTGTGCCGGCATGCGTCTGCAAAAGATGACTTGCCTCACGCGCCAGCGTGGATTGCGCCACATTGACAATCGCCCATGAATCAATCTGTTCTTCTTTCATTTTTTGTTGCGCGGCGATGGTGTCGGCGGTCTCTCCCGATTGAGATATGAGAATACCCAGCACATCCGCCCCGCCCTGATGGCTTTTATAGCGATACTCCGATGCCACCTCGCACTGTGTCACCAACCCTGCCATTTCCTCAAAAAAGTAGGATGCCGCCAATCCCGCATGGTAGGCAGTGCCGCATCCCACAAGCATCAAACGCCGCAATGATTGCCAATCAATGGAGGGCGAATGAGCGGGCAATTCTTGCAAAACTTTACGCAAGACATTCTCCTGTTCAAAAATTTCTTTTTGCATGTAATGGTCAAACGCGCCCAAGCCCAAATGATAGCTTTGCACCCGCTCACTGGTCTTGGGCAATGGCACCGATTGTGTGTGTTCGTGTAGTTGCATGGCCTCAATGCCCAAGCGCATCCATTGGTCATCTTTGAGATACATCAGTCGGCTGATGGAATCCGGCAAGGCGATGGCATCGGATGCCATCGCCACCATGCCATCGCCCACGCCCACCACCAACGGCATGGATTTTCTCGCTCCCCACACGGTGTGTTCATCGTCACGAGACATCATGACAATGGCGTATGATCCCTGCAAAAGAGCCAAAGTCTCGCACAAAGAGTCTTCAATGCTCGCCTCACGACTTCTAAAATGATGCAATAAATGCACAATGATTTCAGAATCGGTCTCACTGCGAAGTTCAAGGGGTGCGTCTTGTTCTTTTTCTAGCCACCCCTTGAGATGAGCGGCATTTTCAATAATGCCATTGTGCACGATGGCAAACGAACCCGACACATGAGGATGAGCGTTTTGCTCACTGACTTTGCCATGAGTCGCCCAACGGGTGTGACCAATTCCCACATGGCCTTTGGCGACACGAGGCTCAATGGTTTGTGTCAAATGCTTCACACTGCCCACAGCGCGATGGCACATGATGTCACCTTGATGCAACAAGGCGATGCCTGCCGAATCGTAGCCGCGATACTCCATGCGCGCCATGCCTTGCAGCAACGGCTGCCAGACATCATGGCTGTTGATCATCGCAATAAGGCTACACACGATTTTTTCTCTTTTTATTGAGTTGTGGCGCACGCGCAATGGCGAGATGATTGTGATTCACATCCTGCGTGATGACACTGCCCGCGCCCACCACCGCACCATCGCCGATGGTGACGGGAGCAATCAATGATGCATGAGACCCCACAAACGCCTGTGCGCCAATGTGAGTCTCGTGTTTATTCCTGCCATCGTAGTTGCATGTGATGACGCTCGCGCCAATGTTGCTGCTCGCGCCAATGGTGCAATCTCCCAGATAGCTCAAGTGCGCGGCTTTGACCTCTTCATCCATCTTTACATTCTTGCCTTCCACAAAATTGCCAATGCGTGAGGCGCGTCCAATGGTGGAATGACCGCGCAGACGGGCAAAAGGTCCAATCTCGCAGTGTTCGCCAATATGCACATCGGCGAGATGACAAAAAGAATGAATCGTGACATTCTGCTCACACACCACGCCTTGTCCCATAAACACAAAGGGATGCACAACAACGCCCGACCCCCACTGGGTATCGGCGGCAAGAGAAACCAATTGCGGTTGTGGCATCATGACATGATGCTGACTCGCTCGCAATCGCTGTTGCATCAGGGTTTCGGCTTGCTGCCATTGATTGATGTCATTGACTCCTTGCACGATGTCTTCGTCCCCCTCGCACAGTGTCAGTGCATAATCGGATTGTTGCGCCAACAGACTGATCACTTGCGTGAGATAATACTCCCCCGTCACGGGGCTGGGGGTGATGTCATTCATCACCCGATGTAAGCGACTCCCCGCCACCATCATGATGCCGGCATACACAAGGGGGATTGTTCTGCTTTTGTCATCACAGTCTTTTTCCTCAATAATGGCGACTGCCTTGCCGCGTTTGTCACACATGACTCGTCCATATCCCACATTGGAGCGCGGTGTCATGACCGCCAGCACGCCGTTTGTCGCCGATGATTCACTCACAAGGCGCGTTAAAAAATCACTGGTGATGAGAGGCATATCGGTGGGCACGATGAGAACATCATTGATGCCGTGATGCTCAGTGATGGCGGCAAGTCCTGTCTGCACGGCATCCGCCGTTCCTTGTGGTGATGGCTGAACGGCAATCACATCGCCTTGTGTGCCATATTCTTGTTCCATGCGTGATTGGTCATCGGGATGACAGACAATGACAATGCTCTGTGGCGGGTTTGTCATGCCCAACAGTGCTTGACGCACATGCCAAATCATGGGACACGCCGCCAGAGGAACGAAGGCTTTGCCGCGTCCACCACTCAGACGCTGCCCGCGCCCTGCCGCCAAAATCATTGCTGCGTAAGGAGATGCCATAAAAACCGCTTCTAACACATTCTTTTTGCCAAAAAAAAGCAGACAAAAGTTACATTCTGTAATGATTGCATCACCCATTTTTGCGGTTTAGGATGACCCATAATGATTCGAACCCTGCTGATAGCCATCCTTGTTCCTGTGGGCATCGCCTTGCTGCGTCAGGTGGTGTATGAGCGGCTCGCCGCAGGCATGGCACAAAAAAGACGCAAACAGACGCGCTCACATGGCACATCCGCCATGACGCGCGAGGAAGCCCTTGCCACACTGGGAATCACCGATGCCCGCCCTTCCCATGAGGATATTGATGCAGCATGGCGGCATCTCATGCGCGGTGTGCATCCCGATAGCGGCGGCAGCGCATTGCTCGCCCAGCGACTCAATGAGGCGCGCCACATTCTCAAAAACTCATGACACACCCCCTGCGCCATCTCATTCTTCCGATGGCGGGCAGAGCCACCCGCCTCATGCCTCTCACCAAAGCGGTCAATAAGGCACTGCTGCCGGTTTATCATAAGCCGGTGTTGCAGTATGCTCTTGATGAGGCAAGCGTCACCGATCTTGACCAGCTGATTTTTGTCATCTCGCCCGAGGATCGCTCCATTGAAGATTATTTTCGCCCCGATGATACCCTCATTGAAAAACTGCAAAGCCAACAAACCCCTCAAGCCAACGAGGCTCTGGCAGTGTTCGCCGCGCATGATTCGTGGCACTGCCATTATGTGCCTCAACCCCAGCCCACAGGCTTGGGAGATGCCGTGTTGCGCGGATGGCGGGCAGATGTCCCCCATGTCGCCGTGATTTTATCCGATGACCTGATTCTCACCGATGCCCAATCCCCTCTGCAAACAATGATGCAAGCCCATCACGCCACCAATGGCGCGATTATCTTGCTGTGCGAGGAGGTCTCCCTTGATGTGATTTCTCGCTACGGCGTGATTGCTCCTGCCGCCCATTCTCACGATGACCCGATTGCCGTCACCTCCCTTGAGGTGATTTCTCGCTACGGCGTGATTGCTCCCACCGCCCATTCTCACGATGACCTGATTGCCGTCACCTCCCTTGTGGAAAAACCCGTCCCCGCCGAAGCTCCCAGTCGCTTGGCGGTGATTGGTCGGTATGTTTTGCCACGAGCGGTGCGGGATTGTTTGCAAAAAACGGAAGCGGGAGCGGGAGGGGAGATTCAGCTGACCGATGCCATCAATGATGCCATCGCTCACGGCACACCCGCCTTTGCCGTGACCCTTGAAGGAACGCGCTACGATTGCGGCTCTCTATCGGGATTGATGGCTGCCGCTCACGCCGTCCAACAACAATCATGAGCGCGCCCTTTCACCTGCCGCCTCACATCGTCCGCAGCTACGACATCAGGGGCATTGCGGAAACTGAGATCAACAATGACACCGCCACCCATATCGGACGCGCCTTTGCCCATTGCGTCACCCAAAACGGCGGCTCGTGCATCACCGTGGGCTATGACGGCAGACATTCCTCACCATCGCTGGTGCATCATTTTACCCAAGGCGTGCTGGATGGCGGCGTGGATGTCATCACCATCGGTCTGGGACCCTCGCCCATGCTGTATTACAGCGTTTATCATCTCAATGTGGATGGCGGCGTGATGGTGACGGCATCCCACAATCCCCCCGCCTACAATGGATTCAAATTCATGCTGGGAAAACAGAGTTTCTACGGCGAATCCTTGCAGCAATTGGCGCGTCTTTTGGCTCAAGGCTTGCCGGATGCAAAAAAACGAGGAACGCAGCGGCAGCATCCTCTGCAACAAGACTACGCCACCATGCTGGCGCGCCATGCGTGCGATGCCTCCTTCACCAGCGTGTGGGATGGTGGCAATGGCGCGGTGGGGTCGGTTCTGCCGCTTTTGTTGCCGCGCCTTGCGGGGCATCATCATCCACTGCATGAGGCGGTGGATGGCGACTTTCCCAATCATCACCCCGACCCCACCGTCATTGAGAATATGCGTGATGTGATGGCGGCGGTGCGTCATCACAGTGGCGATGTGGGCTTTGCCTTTGACGGTGATGGCGACCGCTTGGGAGTCGTCACAGGCAGTGGACGCATGATTCCGCACGATGCCCTTGCCGCACTGCTGGCACGAGGAGTGCTCAAGGAACGCGGCACAGGAATCATCCTTGCCGACATCAAGGCTGGATTTGTCGTGCGTCATGAGGTGGAGCGGTGCAATGGAACACTAGAGCTCACCCCCAGCGGACACTCCATCATCAAGGAGCGATTGCATCAAACCCATGCCTTGTTTGCCGCCGAAATGAGCGGGCACATCTTTTTCACCGACCCCTATTACGGATTTGATGATGCCCTCTATGCCGCCATCCGCTTTCTTCATCTTCTCCACAGTGAGCAAAAAACCAGCGATCAATTGCTGGACGAATGTCTCACCACCCATCATTCCGGTGAGGTGCGTCTTGAATGTGATGGCGAGCAAAAACAACGCGCTCTTGCCTGCGCGCGCGACCAAGCTGAAAAATCTCGCGCCACCGTCTCCACCATAGACGGCATTCGTCTTGACGACTCGGATGGATGGTGGTTGCTGCGCGCCTCCAACACTCAAGATGTCCTCTCTGTGTGTGTGGAAGGCAAAACCAAACAGGCGTTTGACCATCATGCCGCTCAATTGCAACACATTCTTTCGCTCAGTGGCATTGCGCACGAGCCGTTTTCCTCCCGATGACGAAAAAATCCGCCTCATCCAAACGCTGGCTGCAACGACAGCGTCGGGACATCTACACAAAAAAAGCCGTGCAACGCAATCTGCCCTCACGGGCTTCCTTCAAACTGACCGCCATCAATGACCAGTACCGATTGTTTGACCGTGCTCATCTCATCATAGAACTGGGAGCAAGCCCTGGCGGATGGTCTCATGTCATCACGAATGCTCTGGCACGAAATGGTCATCTCATCGCCATTGATCGCCTTGCCATGCGTCATAGCTCGCCCCACATGACTTTTATTCACAGCGACATCACCGATGACAATCTGCACGCCACAATCAAAACCATTTTGCACAATCGCAAAGCCGATGGCATCGTCTCCGACTTATCCCCCAACATCAGTGGCATCAGAGACAAGGATCATGACGCACAAATGGTGCTGTGTCGCTTGGCACTTCATTGGGCTCGGCTGTATCTTGCTGAAAACGGCTTTCTTTTGACAAAAGTCACGCAAGGGGCTCAATTGGCGGCGTGGCTGGACGAATTGAAGGTTTGTTTTCGCCATCGGTGTCTCATCAAGCCCGCCGCCAGCCGTGCCGCATCGCGTGAGCAATATATGCTGGCGCGCGCCTTCACACCATCGGCAAAGCGTGGCAAAGTGGATGAATCATGACGAAACCCTCCTCACACAAACTCAGCACCATCGCTGTTCATGGCGGACAGCACCGCTCCCCCTTCATGGAAACCAGCGAAGCGTTGTTTTTGACTTCAGGCTATGTCTATGATTCCGCTCAACAAGCCGAGGATGCCTTCAAAGAAAAAGACCCTCGCTACATCTATTCTCGCTTTGGCAATCCCACGGTGCGTATGTTTGAAGAAAAAATGGCGTTGCTGGGTGGCTCTGAAGACTGCTGGGCGACCGCCAGTGGCATGGCGGCGGTGTTTGCCAGTCTGATGTGTCAATTACAAGCGGGCAATCGCGTGGTGGCGGCGCGGGAGCTCTTTGGCTCGTGTGATTACATCATTCGCACCCTGCTGCCCGCCTATGGCATCACCAGCGAACTGGTGGCGGGGCATGATATGGCGGCATGGAAAAAAGCTCTCGCGCAAAAGACCGACGCGGTGTTTTTTGAAACCCCCTCCAACCCAACCCTGTCGCTGGTGGATATGGAGCAGGTGAGTCGCCTCGCCCATGATGCCGGGGCGATGGTGATTGTGGATAATGTCTTTGCCTCATCGGCTCTGCAAAATCCCTTTGCGCACGGCGCAGACATCGTGGTCTATTCCACCACCAAACACATTGACGGACAAGGACGCTGCCTCGGCGGCGCAATCTTGGCAACCAAAGAATTCTGCCAAACCAAAATCAAACCCTTCATTCGCAACACGGGACCCTCCATGAGCCCCTTCAATGCCTGGGTCATGACCAAATCCCTTGAGACTCTTGCCTTGCGGGTGGAAAAAGCCAGCCACACCGCCGCCGCCATCGCCGACCAGTTGGCGCGCCATCCCGCCATCACCACCATCTATCCTCATCATCCGTCTCATCCTCAATACCAGCTGGCACAAAAACAAATGAGCATGGGCTCAACCCTCATTTCTTTTGAGTTCAAGCCGCCTTTGTGTCACAAGCAAGCTGCCTACGCTTTTCTCAATGAGCTCTCTGTCATCCTCATCTCCAACAATCTTGGCGACTCCCGTTCCCTTGCGGTTCATCCTGCCACCACCACCCATCATCGCCTGTCGCAACAAGACAGGGACGCTCTTGGCATCTCCGATGGACTCATCCGCCTCTCCATCGGCTTGGAAGATGGCGATGATTTGCTGGACGATATCAATCAAGCTCTCGCCAAAGCCACACAAAAGTGATACAAAGACATCATGATGGTCTATGAGAAAGAAACCAACGCAATCAAAGTCAGCGTCAGCCCCGTCTATCTTGAGGATGAGTCGGATCCCATTGACCATCACTATGTCTGGGCCTATCATGTGCGCATTGAGAACACCGGCAAAGAGACGGTGCAACTGATGAGCCGCACATGGAACATCACCGATGGACAAGGACGCATGCGAGAAATCAAGGGGGCAGGCGTTGTCGGTGAGCAACCCGTCTTGAAACCGGGGGACAGCTTTGAATACACCAGTGGCACGCCTCTCATCACCGCCTCTGGATACATGGACGGCTGCTATCACATGGTGACAAAAAAGGGCAAACGCCTTGAGGTGAGCATCCCCGGATTCTTTCTGGAGAGCAATGAGCCCGCCCAATGGCTCCATTGATATGGCGAAACCCTCCCAACCCTCTCGCGAAAAAATGCTTCCGCCTGATCGCGGCGTTGATACGGCGCGCAAACCCTCCCAACCCTCTCGCGATGAGGCACTAAAAGCCGTCCGCACCCTGCTGGCGTGGATCGGCGAAGATCCCACGCGCGAAGGACTCGTAGAAACCCCCCGCCGAGTGGTGGATGCCTTCACCGAATACACCGAAGGATTGCGTCAAGATCCTCGCAGTGTCCTCACCACCACCTTTGGGGAGGTGAACGACTATGATGAAATCATCGTACTGCGCGATATTCGCTTTCATTCGCTGTGCGAACACCATCTTGCGCCTGTGACCGGGTATGCCCACATCGGCTACATTCCGCAAAAGCGCGTGGTGGGCATCAGCAAACTGGCGCGCCTTGTGGATGTTTTTGCCCGCCGCCCCCAAGTGCAAGAACGACTCACCGCCGATATTGCAAAAACCATCAACGAAATCCTCAAACCCAAAGGAGTCGCCGTGGTGGTGGAGGCAACACACCACTGTATGGTCTCGCGAGGAATCAAGAAGCCTGGCACTTCTATGGTGACCAGTCAGATGCTGGGATTGTTTCGTGATAATCTTGCCACCCGTGAAGAATTTTTATCACTTATGCGCCAACGGACGGCAACCAACGATTGATGATCAATGAATGGGCGTCCCATTCTCTACCTGTGTGGCATTGTGCTGACGGCGTTGGCGGTGCTCATGGTGCCGCCATTACTAATTGATTTATTAGACCAATCCGCCGATTGGCGCGCATTTCTCGTTACCATTTTTTTCTCTTTGACATTGGGCATGAGTCTGATTCTCATCAATCGCGATCCGCAATTTGTCATTAGTCCCCGAGAAGCCTTTGTCATGACCACCGCCAGCTGGTGTCTGGCGGCGGCGGTGTCATCTGTGCCCTTTATGCTCACGGCGAGTCAGCTGTCTCTCACCGATGCCTTTTTTGAAGCCACATCAGGAATCACCACCACCGGCTCTACCGTCATGACCAATCTTGATGACACCAGCCGCGGCATTCTGCTGTGGCGCGCCTTGTTGCAATGGATTGGCGGCATCGGATTTATCGTGGTTGCCATTGCCATCCTGCCGTTTTTGAAGGTGGGAGGCATGCAGCTGTTCAGTCTGGCTTCCTCTGACCACAGTGATAAAATCATGCCGCGTGCGGTCACCATCGCGACGCAACTGGCGTTGCTCTACGGATTTTTAACCTTGCTCTGTGGCATTGCCTTGTGGCTCTCTGCCATGCCCGGTTTTGATTGCGTCATTCACGCCATGACCACCATCGCCACAGGCGGATTTTCCAGTCATGACGATTCCATCGCCTTTTTTCAAAATCCGCACGCCGAAATCATCATCATGGTCTTCATGATTGTCAGTTCCCTTCCCTTTCTCATGTATCTCAATTGCATCAAACAGGGCATGGCACCATTTTGGCGCGACGGACAAGCCGTCTCCTTCCTTTTGCTCAGCTGTCTGGCGGTCATCACCGTCATTGTGTTACGCAGTGACGACCTTGAATCGTGGCGCATGACGGCATTTAACACCATCTCCTTTCTCACGGGAACGGGATATGTCACGGGCGACATCAGCCACTGGAATGATGCCATGGTGATTTTGCTCTTTTGTTTGATGCTCATCGGCGGCTGTGCTGGCTCTACCACCTGTGGCATTAAAATGTTCCGCTTGCAGATTATTCGCCGCCAGACAAAATCGCTGCTGCAAGGATTGATTCAACCTCACGGGGTTTTCGTGCCGCGCTATCAAGGACGCGCCCTGCCGGATGACATCACCCAATCGGTTTTGGGGTTTGTGTTTTTGTTTTTTATGTCCTTTGCCGTCTTGGCGTTTTCTCTGGGGGCGGTGGGATTGGACTTTCAATCCAGCATGACCGCCGCCGCCACCGCCATCGCCAATGTGGGTCCCGCCTTGGGAGAGAGCTTGGGACCTTACGATCATTTCGCCAATCTTCCCACCAGTGCCAAATGGCTCATGAGCGCAGGCATGATTCTCGGACGCCTTGAGCTCTACACCGTCATTGTGCTACTGATGCCGCGCTTCTGGCGATATTAAGTTCAAACACCACGCAAGAATTGCCTTTTGCACATGCAAGCGATTGGTGCTGCACTCCCACACCAATGATTGTTCCCCATCAATGACTTCATCGGTCACCTCACGCCCGCGCGTGGCGGGCAGGCAATGCAAAAACACCCCATCCTTATGAGCCAATGCCATGAGATTCGTGGTGACGGCAAAATCACCCAACAGATTCTCGCGTTTGGATGCATCATCGGTGTTCATGGATTTCCATGTATCGGTCATGACGGCATACGCGCCATCCACAGCATCGGACGCATTGTCATAAAAAGTGACACGACCGCCCCCATTGCGCACCTCATCCACAAAGGCATCGTTCGGACGCAATGAAGAAGGACACCCCACACGCAACTGACATCCCTCATAGCGACTCGCCCACATCCATGACCGAGTCACATTGTTAAAATCACCCACCCAAGCGATGGGCATGTCCTTGAGAGAAGAAAAACGCTTCTGCAGAGTCATCATGTCCGCCATCACCTGACAGGGATGACAGTCGCTGGTGAGACCATTGATGACAGGAACGCTCGCCACCTCCGCCGCCGCCTCCAAATCCGATTGTGATGGACAGCGCACCATCATCACATCCACATAGCCACCGAGCACCCGAATGGTGTCATGCAGTGTCTCGCCGCGTCCCATCTGACTGGAGCCACCATCCATCGTCACCGTCATGCCGCCCATCTGCTGCATGGCAAGATCAAACGACAGACGCGTGCGCGTGGAAGGATTATGAAACACCATCGCCAAACCACGACCCAGGCACAATGAAGACACATCATCAGGTGGGCGTGACTTCCACTCATGAGCCGTCCGCAAAATGGTGAGAGCCGTGTCGGTATCAATATTCTGTAGTTTCAAAAAGTGTCGCATACCCGCTCCATCGCGCCAATGCACTCGGAAATGTGATTCTCTTCCACAATGAGTGGCGGCAGCAAACGAATGACATTGCCGCGCGCCCCCACCGTCAAAATGCCTTGTTCGCGCAACGCGGCGATAAAATCATCGCGTCTGTCGGCAATCTCCACGCCCAGCATCAAGCCTTTGCCGCGCACATCGTTGATGGCATGAGAATACCGCCGTGCCACATCCTCTAGTTTCTGCCTAAAAAGCTCGCCCATCTGATTGACGCTTTCAAGGAATGATTCTTGGGTCACCACCTCAAGCAGTTGTTTGGCGACCGCCATCGCCAGTGGATTGCCACCAAAAGTTGAGCCATGAGAGCCGCGCGTCATGACTTGTGCCACCTCGTGCGTTGCCAGACACGCTCCCACAGGGAAACCGCCTCCCAATCCCTTCGCGGTGGCAACAATGTCGGGCATCACACCGCTCCACTGATGGTGAAACAGGCGACCGCATCGTCCCATGCCGCACTGCACCTCATCCAAAAACAACAGTGCGCCCACATCATGCGCCAAATCTCTGACAAAGCTCATATCGTCATCGGTCATCACATGAATACCGCCTTCCCCTTGCACGGGTTCTAGTAAAATCGCCGCCGTCTGCTGTGATACCACGCGCCGCAAGCCTTCCCAATCGCGCAAACGCACATGGTCAAAGCCCGGCAAGGCGGGAGCAAATCCATCCAACATGCCACTGAGCGCGCCCGATGCGCTGATGGCGGTCATGCTTCTGCCGTGAAACGCCCCATCAAAACACACAATGCGCTGACGATGCCCATCGCCTCGCTGTTGATGGTATCGGCGCGCCATTTTCACCCCCATCTCCACCGCTTCAGTTCCCGAATTGCAAAAAAATGCATGGTCGGCAAAACAATGCGTCACCAACAAGCTCGCCACCGCCTCTTGAATGCCGTGTGAGAATAAATTGGAAATATGCCACAGTTTTTCCGCCTGCTCACGCAATGCCGCCACCAACAACGGATGGGCATGACCCAACGCATTCACCCCAATGCCGGAGGTGAAATCCAAAAACCGCCGTCCTTTGTCGTCATACAGATACACCCCCTCCCCCCGCACAAAGCGATGAGGCGGAAAATTATACAACGGAAAAAGAGGCGAATCCTTCATCATGATACTCATTGAAAGAGAGACAACTACCCATAGTTATCCATCAGGTCAAGACTGCACCCGCACGCCATAAAACAACAGCAACCAACAACACACCACCAAGATGATGTTAATCGTCAACACAAACACAATGCCAAAGGACAGAAAATCCCCGCCAACCCCCAAAACGCCATAGCGAAAGCCATCAATCAGATAAAAAAACGGGTTGTATGATGACAACACCTGCAACCACGGCGGCAATTGCTCAATGCTGTAAAATGTGCCCGACAGAAAGGCAAGAGGCGTGATGACAAAATTATTCAATCCCGCAATGTGGTCAAATTTTTCGGCTAAAATGCCTCCCAACAAACCGAACAGCCCCAACATCAATGATGCCGATGCGCCGTAATAAATCACCAGCCACCAATTGGCAACGGACAGCGGCAGCACCCACGACATCGCCCATCCCACGCTCACCAACACCACCAAGCCGCGCGTCAATGACCCCAACGCATAGCCGCAGGTCAGTTCAAACGGTGTCAGCGGCGGCATGATGACATCCACAATGCTTCCCTGAACTTTGGCAATCACGATGGAAAACGAGCTGTTCATAAAGGCATTTTGCATGATCGCCAGCATCACCAATCCGGGTGCGATGAATTGATCGTAAGAGACCGCCAAATCGTCACGCCGCAAGCCACCTATTGCCAAATCAAACACCGCCAGAAAAAGCAAACTGGTCACCACGGGCGCAACGATGGATTGACTGGGAATACTCAAAAAGCGCATGACTTCTTTGAGATAAAAGCTCCACAATCCGTAATAGTTCGCCCGTTTGAAAGTTTTTGTTTGGCTATCGCTTGGTGGTTTTTTACGATACGATGGCATCATGAGTGTTCATCCTTTGCAGACGGCGATTGAGGCGTGTTTGCGCCGTTGTTTTGTTCCCCGTCACTTGACGGTGCGGGATATATCGGACAGCCATCGCGGTCATGCTGGCTGGCGAGAGGGCGGCGGCACTCATTTTGCCATTGAGATGCACTCGTCTCGTTTTGTGGGGCAGTCTCGCGTGCGCTGCCATCGGATGGTTCATGAGTCGCTGTCTGAGGCGGGGCTGTTGTCTCGTATTCACGCGCTGACCCTTTCTCTGCACGGCGACTTCTAAGAGCGGGAGACGAGATTTGAACTCGCGACCCTCACGTTGGCAACGTGATGCTCTACCCCTGAGCTACTCCCGCATAACGCCACTCTAACTCATCAAGGTTGATTTGCCAAGATGATGTGAGAGGTCTTTATTTTTTGAACACCCACCAGCGGAGAATAATGAAATTAATTATTGGTATACACACCACGACAATCAGCACCGCCAGCCATGGATGCCATTGCATCTCAGTAATCCATTCAGACACAAGGATGGTGAAAACGAGTCCCACTGATGCCAGCAGAAGAAACTTTGTGTATTGATTCAATGACAGCTTCTTGGTTTGAAAGACAAAAAAATTCGCCATGAGGTATGACCCTATATTGGCGATGAGAAACGCTCCGCCGTTGGCTTGAGTGACGCTCCATTCGTGTTCACGCGCCAGGGCAAAGCATCCGATGTGAATGAGGGTGGCGATGATGCCGGCGATGATGTACCGCCCCAAACTTTTAACGAGTGCGCCGTTTTGTGCGATGAGGCTTTGAAGTTTGGCGATTATCATGGACGGCGGCGATGATGTAGGGCGGTCGTTTTTTGCTCTCAATCAGCGTGTGAGCGGCGTATTCCCCGATAACACCCAGCACGAACAATTGCAATCCGCCCATAAAAAAGATGGCAAAAAGTAGTGTGCTGGTGTCGGTGCTGAGGTTGAACACAGAGACATCAATCGCGAGCATCGCGGCGCCACAGACGGCGGCGATGATGGCAATGAGCATCCCCACATACATCCACAGACGCAACGGCGCAATGGAAAATGAGACAATGCCAACGGTGGCTTGTTTGATGAGGGCGGCGAGATTGAATTTAGACCTGCCCTTGCTGCGTTTGGCTCGGGTGTAGGTGATGAATTGCTGTTTGAATCCTGCCCATGCGAAGATTCCCTTCATGAAGATGGTGTGTTCGTTGAGGGAGCGGATGGCGGTGACGACTTTTTGATCCAACAGTCGAAAATCCCCCGCATTGGGCTGAATGGGAACATGGGCGATGCGTTTCATGATGGCATAAAAAAATTGCGCCGAGACGCGTTTGAACCAGCTGTCGGCGGAGCGGTCAGAACGAATACCAATGACAGTCTCTGCCCCTTGTTGCCATTTTTTCACCATGTGAGGGATGATGTCGGGAGGGTCTTGCAAATCTATGTCGCAGGGGATGACGGCATCGCCCGTGGTGTGATGCAATCCCGCCACCAGAGCGGGTTCTTTGCCGAAATTGCGTGACAGACGCACCAGACGGATGGTGTGTTTTTTCTCGCGAGCGATGCGGTGTTCAATGAGGGCGGCGGTGGCATCGGTGCTGCCATCATCCACAAAGACGAACTCCCAGCGCATGGTGGACAAACGGCGAGCGATGGGCGTGATGCTCTCCCAGAACGGACCCAGGGCATCTTCTTCGTTGTAACAGGGAATGACGAGGCTGATGGTTTTCATAACGCAAAGCTGCATGCGCGCGCCCGGGAGGACTCGAACCCCCAACCTCCTGATCCGTAGTCAGACGCTCTATCCAATTGAACTACGGGCGCAGCAAAAACACCATACAAATTATCCCACACACTCGCAAGCGTCAGATGGTTCTAAAAACCGAGAATGGCTTGTCCGTTCCAATCGGTTTGGAAGATGCCTCTCGCAAGAATATCACGCCCCAGTAGCACATCGTGGTCTGTTGAAAGAGTCTGATATTCAGCTACTTGAGTGCTTTCAAAGGCAGTAAGGGCATTCCCCATCGGTATAATTAGGGTAACGAAGTAAGCTCTCACCTCAGAGACACCTGTCGCCGAATTCGCAGTAATCAAGCCTGATGACTCAAGATTTAATTTTTGGGAAAGTCTTTGGCTGATATAACTGACAGAAGACCCTGTATGCACGAGACAAAAAGCCTCCTCCATCGTAAGATTTTCTTTTTTCCTATCTTGAGCACGGTCACCAATGGCAAACCCCATTGGCACATTTTCTTCAATTTCAACAGCACTCTTTCCTGTGACGACAGATACAGGAATAATCACTCCTTTTTCAGAATCAAACGAAACCCTCAGCAGTGACATGCTGATTAAGCAGGCATTGCAGGGAATGTGATGACATCAATTGGCTTTTGTCCAACTTGTTGGACGCTGTAATTATCGTCATCGTAGGTATCAAGGGCGTGTTTGTGGGCGAGGCGGGCGGTATCAAAAACGCCGATGAGTTTTTGGTCACGCAGGAGGGCATACTTGCCTTTATCTGCTTTTTTGAATTGAGCGGACATTTTTTGAAAGGCATCAAAATTCGCCTTAATCATGGTGTCTCGGTCGGTCATTGTCATTGCATCCTCTGGGTTTGTTTGATGGGTTCATTGTGGTGTTTTTTTTGCAAGAAGTCAATATTTTTGGTGATTGGTCATTTTTTTTGTTTTCGGTTTGAGGGATGGGTGATGTCGGTGGGGTTGGTGTCAATGGCTCAGAAGTGGCGGCGGGACTGTTGGGCGATGATTCCTGCCCCGCACCAATTGCCATCACTCGCAAGCGTCAGATGGTTCTAAAAACCGAGAATGGCTTCAATCGGTTTGGAAGATGCCTTTCATAAGAATATCGCGCCCCAGTAGCACATCGTGACCTTTCCCTCCTCCGTATTCAGCCACTTGGGTGGATTCAAAAAAATGGAAGGAATTCCCCATTGGTATTATTAAAGTGACAAGGTAAGTTTTCATCCTCACTTTTTCTGATGCGGTCAGCATTGTTATCATCCCTGATCGCTCAAGCTTTAATTTTTCGGCAAGTCTTTCGCTGACACAGCTGATGCCAGCTCCCGTATCTATGAGACAGTTAAACTTCGGCAACGTTTTAATGTATTTTCCTTTATCCTCAATCGCAACGGTGTTTTTACCTGTTGCAATGAACACGGGAATAGTGACCCCTTTTTGAGGGTCAAATTGAACTTTCAGAAGAGCCATACCGATTAAGCAGAAAGTGCAGGAAATGTGATGACTTCAATTGGCTCTTGTCCAATTTCTTGGAAGCTGTAGTTGTTATCTTTGAATTTCTCAAGGGCGTGTTTGCGAGCTTCTCGGGCGGTGGCAAAAATGCCGACGAGTTTTTGATCGCGCAGAAGCGCGTATTTGCCCTTGTCTTCTTTTTTGAATTGAGAAGACATTTTTTCAAAGGCATCAAAATTTGCCAAAAGCATGGCATCTCTGTCGGTCATCATGGTTTTATTGTAGTGAATTTTGGTCATTGTGTCATCCCTCATTTTTTGTGGTTTTGGTTTTTTGGATGCGATTTGAGGGATGGGTGAGGGTGGTGAGGGTGGTGTCAATGGCTCTGAAGTGGCGGCGGGACTGTTGGGCGATGATTCCTGCCCGTACCAACTGCCATCCCTCGCAAGCGTCAGATTGTTTCAAAAACCGAGAATGGCTTTCCCGTTCCAATCGGTTTGGAAGATGCCTTTCATAAGAATATCGCGCCCCAGTAGCACATCGTGACTTTTCCCTCCTCCGTATTCAGCCACTTGGGTGGATTCAAAAAAATGGAAGGAATTCCCCATTGGTATTATGAAAGTGACAAGGTAAGTTTTCACCCTCACTTTTTCTGATGCGGTCAGCATTGGTATCATCCCTGATTTCTTAAGTTTTAATTTTTCGGCAAGTCTTTCGCTGACACAACTTCGAGAAGCTCCCGTATCTATGAGACAGCCAAACTTCGGCATTGTTTTGATGTCTTTCTCTCCACTTCTCACTCTATCCTCAATTGTAGCAGTGTCTTTGCCTGTTACAACAAACACGGGAATGATGACCCCTTTTTGAGGGGCAAATTGAACTTTCAGAAGAGCCATGCTGATTAAGCAGAGATGACGCGGAACAAAGGAATCTCAAGTGGCTCGCATCCAATTTCTTGAAAGCTGTAGTTGTCATCATCGTAGGTCTCAAGGGCGTGTTTGTGGGCGAGGTGGGCGGTGGCAAAAATGCCGACGAGTTTTTGATCGCGCAGAAGCGCGTATTTTCCCTTGTCTTCTTTTTTGAATTGAGAAGACATTTTTTCAAAGGCATCAAAATTTGCCTCAATCATGGCATCTCTGTCGGTCATCATGGTTTTATTGTAGTGAATTTTGGTCATTGTGTCATCCCTCATTTTTTGTGGTTTTGGTTTTTTGGATGCGGTTTTGGGCGGGGGTGAGGAAGGTGGGGTTGGTATCAATGCCGTAGATAATGTCACCCTTGCCGAAGAGTCAAAGCGTTCCAGCTTGTGATGAACGCGCCAATGGTTTATCATGTCCTCATGCCACCCTCGCCAAACACCGTATCCATAAAACAAAACCCATCTCGTAGGATGGGAAGCTGCTACACATAATCCTCAAATCGCTTCAGTGGCAACTTAAGACGCTCACACATTTTTTTAATCATTCTAGGATGCATCTGCACATGATCATCCAAAACAGGTGTCCACAGCAACACGCCATCATGACGATGCGTTAGATGCCTGATTTCAATTTCTTGAATCTCACAAGAAAACTCCTCAATGGCAATGGCTTCAAATTCTTTGTAGAGAAGCCGCCGCGGCATCACGCCGCCACCCGATAATCAATCATATCAGAGAAGTCTTGAGATGGCGGCAAAGCAAAAGACTTCGGCAACAAAGACTTCTCTTGAGGAGCAATCTTGCTTTTAGGAATAAACTCATCCTTGATGCCCAAAGCATCCTCATACATATCCCAATACTCTTGGGGAGCTTTCTCAATGGCATCCAATCCCTCATAGCCATACTGAGCACACAAAACCAACTCGGCATAGAGCGTCTTGACGAAATTGAGCATCACATCTTTCGCGCTATCGCCCTGCGCCGCAATATAATGCTCCAGACCGACCGCGACATAGCCCATCGTGTCCTTCACGATGACAACGCTGATTTTTCCGCTCGTAGCTTTTGTATCCACAGCAAGACTTTCACTCATTCGCGACCTCCATTGCCCACCAATATAGTCATTTTCATCTTCAATGAAAACCCCTCATGACCATATTGTCGTGACCGCGTCAATCGTCTATCATGTTCTCATGTCTCTTGATGAATCTCAATTTCTGCACGAAGCCGAACACACCCTCACCCACCTCTTTGACGAGCTGGAATCCGCCGAGGGAGCGTTTGATATAGACACCGAAGAAGGCGACACCATCACCATCACGCTGGATGAAGGCGGGGTTTATATCATCAGCAAACACACCGCCAGCCAGCAATTGTGGCTGTCGTCGCCGCATTCGGGCGCAAGCCATTATGAGTATCATCTCAGCGAGGAGAGTGAGCATCCCGCCGACAACTGGCGCAACACTCGCGCCACAGACGATGATGCTCAAACCCTCAAAACCACACTCTTTGACGAACTGAAACAATACGCGAGCGCGGTGCTGTGATTACTCACCCGCCTGCTCGCGCTGCTTGAGCTGCTGCAACCAACGCAACACCGCCGCCACCGCCTCAATCAAATGGGTGGGGATGTAGTGGTCCACGGGAACTTCATCATAGAGCGCATGGGCAAGCGGAACATTACGCATCACGGGAATGCCCTCTTGCTCCGCCGTCTTGATGATGAGGCGCGCCAGATGCTCCTCCCCCTTCGCCATCACCACTGGCAATTTGCCGGACTCCTTATCATAAAACAACGCCACCGCCCGATGGGTGGGATTGGTCACAATCACCGAAGCTTTTTTGACTTTTTGCGTCATGTCATTCATCGCCATCTCTTGAGCCATCTGTCGCCGCTTGGATTTAATCACGGGGTCGCCCTCCATCTCTTTGAACTCACGCTTGACCTCATCCTTCGTCATCATCAAATCCTTCGTGTGCAACTTGCGCTTGATGATGATGTCCGCCGCGCCCACAATCACAAAACACAAACACGCATAAAACATCAGTAACCAATAGGAATCAAACAGCACACTCTGAACGCATCGCATTCCGCACGATGGCGCAATGAGTAGAACGGGCAGGAGGTGGTCTATCACCTTGTAGAGAAGCACCGTCATGAACACCACCTTGAAAACATTCATCACAAACTCCAGCAACTTGCGCTTGCCAAACATGTTCTTGCCATTCTCAACCGGATTCAAACGCTTGATATCCATCTTGACCGCTTTGGGAGCAAACACGGGTCCCGTTTGTCCGATGTAGGCAAGCAACGCAACCACAAACACAACCCCCAACAACGGCAGCAACAAATGACTCATCATCTGCACAATGGCGTGCTGCAAAATAATCAAAGCCGTCTGCTGCGATGACATGATGGCTTGCACCACCTCATCAATGGTGAGCTCAAAGGTTTCATGAAACACGCCCACTCTTTGCAATAAAAAAGCCGACACCGCCACCAACAACACCGCCGAGGCAAAGTCTTTGCTGATGGCGACCTGTCCTTTTTCACGAGCTTCGCGAATCTTCTTGGGCGTTGGCTGTTCGGTTTTTTCAGCCATCCTGATAGTCCTCTTGTTGCACGGCATCCATGATGTCTCGCATGATGCGCTCCATTTCAAACAATTCATCGCGCAGGTAGGGCATCACGGTGGACACATACACCCCCAGCATGAAAATGGCGATGCCACTCTTGATGGAAAACGCTATGTTAAAAACATTCAATTGCGGCGCAAAACGACTGATTAACGCCAGAGACCATTCGGCAAGCATCATGACAATAATCACTGGCGCGGCAATGCGCACCGCCGTGTGAAGCAGAAAATCCAGCATGGACAAAAAGTAACCGCTTTTTTCCAAAGGAAAAGTGGGATAAAACGAATCAAAACGCCAAATCTCATAGCTGAGGGCAAGAGATGTCAGCAGCAGATGCAAGCCGCCACTGATGATGAAATACACCATGAACACATGCAAAAGCATCATGCCGATGGGTGAGGATTGCGAGCCGGTCAATGGGTCAAGGGAGGATGCGATGGTTGCGCCTCGCTGGTTGTCAATAAAGACTCCCACCGCCTGCACCGCCCAAAAAATCGTGGCAACCCCCATGCCCAACAAAAATCCCAGCAAATACTCCTTCGCCACCAGCCCGGCAATGTGCCAATGACTCACATCAGCATGGGGGGCGGTGTGATAAAAGGAAACAATGAACGGCATCGCCAAAGCCACAATCACCGCCGTGCGCACAGTGCCACTGATGGTGGAGGACGCAAAAATAGGAACAATAGAAAAAAATCCCATCAAGCGCGCCGATGCCAAAAACAAATGCGAGATAAAAACAACCAGACTCTGTTCCATACCGCCTCAACGATTTTGCACGGTGGGAATGGCATCAAAGGAGTGAATGGCGAATTGATAGAGCTCTGAGCCAATGTTGCTGGCAGTGGCATAGATGGCAAAACTCACAGCAATCAATTTGACGGCAAAGGAAAGCGTTTGTTCCTGAATTTGCGTGAGTGCCTGCACCAGACTGAACGCCACCCCCACCACCGCCGCCACAATAATGGGAGGCATTGATAAATGAAGCACCAACAACAAAATGGCAGATGTCTGTTCGGTGAGATGATGAGCATCCATTATGCTGGGACTCCGTAGGTCAAAATGAGCCCTTCAATGAGTCTGCGCCAGCCGTCAATGATGACAAAAAGCAGCAGTTTAAGAGGCAGAGAGATGGTCATGGGTGACATCATCATCATGCCCATCGCCAGCAGGATGTTGGAGACCACCAAATCAACGGCGATAAAGGGCAGATAAAGCAAAAACCCGATTTCAAAGGCTTCGGTCAATTCGGTGAGCATAAACGCAGGGATGAGAATACTAAAGGGAGGCTCGCCCGTTGGGTTGTCTTGAGGAATCAGTTGTTCGAACTCATGGGTGGTTTTGTCTCTGTACACCTCCCAGATGTTTTTGCTGAGGTTTTGAAAAAATTCAATGTCCTGAGTGCTGGCGTGCAGAAACAGAAAATGACGAAAGGGCTGACTGGCTTTTTCTAAAAAAGCGATGGCATCGGGGAGGTCTTGCGGCAGAGGGTCGTGCTGCACCAATGCCAACGCATCAAGAAAGACGGGTGTCATCACATAGAGGGTGAGGATGAAGGCGAAGGCGTACAGTGCCATGTTGGGCGGGATTTGTTGGACACCCAAAGCGTTACGCACCAATGATAAAACCACGGCGATTTTGACAAAGGAAGTGGTCATGAGAGCCAAGACTGGCAACAACGAAAAAGCGATCAAAAGGACAAAGAGCGGCCCCGTCGCGGGCAATCCTGTGGTCATGATGATTTTGCCTGTGGAGCGGAAACATCAATGATTTTAATGGCGAGTTCATCATGCTCCAAACGCACCAGTTGCACGGTGGCAATGATGTGGTCATGATTGCGCAGCCGCAAAACGATTGGTGATTTTTGATGATGCGGCAAGGGAATCATCATTCCTGTGACGAGGCGGCGAATTTCTCCCACGGTGCTTTGCCAGCGCGCCACCTCGCATGAGACCGTCACGGGTAGTGATTGAATGGTGTGTTGGTCAAACAGCTGCTGAGGCGACAGAGAGTCGGATTCGTCCTCACTGTCATCATCTTGTGAAACTTCATCGGTCTCTTGTGTCCACTTATCATCATCTTGAGTAAGTGAGTCACCTTTCTCGGTTTCTTTGTCCATCATCCCCCCTTCATGTCCTCTTTATGAGTGACAAAAGGGAGCAAAGAGTTCAATAAATAAACTGCTCGGCGATGATGCGTTCCTCCAGCGATTGTGCGGGGTCAAAAAGAAGCGTCATTCCGATGTCTCGCTGTTCGCAAATGTGAATGTGGGCGACATTTCGCACTTCGGTTCGGTCGGCGGTGGCGGAGACGGGCCTTCGGCGATGCTCCCTGACGGCAAGGGATATGGTTGAGTGGCGCGGCAGCAATGCGCCGCGCCAACGGCGCGGACGAAAAACATTGATGGGTGTCAGTGCCAAAAGATTGGCATTGAGAGGAATGATGGGACCATGAGCGGAATAGTTATAAGCGGAGCTGCCGGCAGCGGTGGCGAGCAGCAGTCCATCGCCGATGCACTCCTCCAGTCGACAGATTCCATCCACCGAGATGGTGATATGTGCCGATTGGCGAGTCTGACGCAAAAGAGAGATTTCATTGAATGCCAAAGCGGTGCGCTCTTTTCCTTGATCATTGATGGCGGTCATGGCGATGGGATGAAGGCGCACGGCGGCGGCTTTGCCTATGCGCTCGGGCAAATTCTCAGTGCGATAGGGATTGGTGAGAAAGCCAATGCGTCCCCTGTGCATGCCATAGATGGGAACATCTCGTTTGAGACACTGATGAAGGGTGCGTAAAATTGTGCCATCGCCGCCCAAAGCCACCACCACCTCGGCATCTTGCAAGGATACCTGTCCGTAAGTGGCGGTGAGATCGCCAAGAGCTTTGCGCGCCTCGGGCGCACGACTGGCAACAAAACGAATGGAGAGATGAGACGATTCACTCATGATGACATGATAATGTGATATGATCTTTTAATAAAGCTTCGCATTTTATGACACTATTTCAGCTATTGACTTTTATCTCAATTATGCCTTATATGAAGGTATCTTTGTCGTTGCTTCGCGTTCCTTCGTTGTGAAGCAACTTTTCCGCATACGAAGGATTGTAAGGATGGAACACATGATGATGCGTTTCTTTGCTGAAAAGCTTCGCCAGTTGGGCAAAAGTCGTGCTGGTTTGTCGTTGGTTGAATATGCCCTCGTGGGTGCGTTGGTGTCTGTTGCCGCCATTGCCACATTGACCACATTGGGTGAAGAAGTCAGTGGCACGATTGAAAATCTTGGCACCGCCATGACCAACGCCAAAAACAAAGTCCCCACTTCCTAAGACTTTGATTATAAGGTGGCGAAACAACGAATAACACCCCCCGTGCCTCACGCATTGTGGGGGTGTTTTTCTAAATGACGCACACCATAAGTATGGCGGTTCTATGTGTCCTAGTCGTTGGTAACCATATGCGGACATTGCTTCACAACGAAAGATTACACATGACTATGTGCTTCTTTGCTGAAAAGCTTCGCCAGTTGGGCAAGAACCGTTTTGGTTTGTCGTTGGTTGAGTATGCCCTTGTGGCTGGATTGGTGTCTGCTTTTGCCATCACCACATTGACCGTATTGGGTGAAGAAGTCAGTGGCGCGATTGGCAATATTGGCACTGCCATGACCAACGCCAAAAACAAAGTGCCGACTTCCTGAGGCTTTGTCACAAGTTGTGACTTCATGTCACGAATAACGCCCCCCGTGTTTCACGCGTCGTGGGGGCGTTTTCTGTCTAACCCCCTGTCACACTCATATGACGCGGCATTGCTCCTGTCATGGCAAGGGTGTCATTTTTTTGACACGATGTGACGGCAAAATCATGGCCTTCGGGCTTGATGGTCATGGCGGCAATGATGGCATCTTTTGTGGCTTTCTCTCCGTGTGTTCGCAATATGGTTCGCAAATCCACATGGTGGTCTTGTCCCAGACACAAATAGATTCTGCCTGTGGCGGTCACCCTGACTCGGTTGCAATCATGACAAAAATTGCCCGTCAGCGGCGTGATCCATCCCAGACGCACATCCACGCCATCCCCCCGCACACGAGTGTAGCGAGCAGGACCGCCCGTGCGCTCAGACAATGAGGTCACCTCATAGCGTTGCCGCACCTGTCCCTCAATTGCGTCCAATGGCACATAGTGAAGGGCGCGAGCGTATCCTGTTTCTGCCATGGGCATGAGCTCAATGAGAGTCACATCATAGCCATTGTCACTGCACCATTGCATCATGTCGTGAAGATCGGCGGGGTCGTCATTGATATCCTTGAGAGCCACGCGATTGATTTTAATCGCCAGCCCCGCTTTTTTCGCTGTTTGCAATCCATCAAAAAGCTGCGTGATGTCACCGCCGCGCGTGACACGATGAAATGTGCTTGGGTTGAGTGTATCCAATGAGACATTGATACGGCGCACCCCCGCCCGTGCCAACAATGATGCATAGCGATTCAAAGCCATGCCATTGGTGGTAAGGGTCAGTTCGGCAAGTTGGGGCAGTTTTCCCATAGAGGATATAAACTTCCCGATATCTCTTCGCACCAACGGCTCGCCTCCTGTGAGGCGAATTTTTCTGATTCCCAGTTGAATAAAGATTCGTGCCAGCTGGGTCATTTCCTCAAGAGAGAGGATGTCTTTTTTGGGCAGGAATGTCATTTTTTCCGCCATGCAATAGACGCATCGCAAGTCGCATCGGTCGGTGACCGAAAGACGCAGGTAAGAAATGCGTCTGCCGAAGGTGTCGGTCAATGGTTTCATGTGTGCGTGTCCGAGCGGCCGGACTTGAACCGGCACAGGCATAAAGCCCGAGGGATTTTAAGTCCCTTGCGTCTACCAATTCCGCCACGCTCGGTCATAGCTCTGTTCCTCGCTCTCTTTTTCTGTCATCAAACGATGGCGGCTCATCATAGGGAATGAGATTGTCTTGCATTGAGTCGTCTTGCAAAAAAAAGCTCTTCTCTTGCTGCTCCAGCCCCAATTGATGGTATAACACCACAAGCCCCACAAGCAATCCTCCCCAAATGAGCGCGCTCTGCCACATGAACGACACGCCCTCCAGCACCCGCACTCTGCGAATCACCACAGGAGCAATCAAGAGCAACAAGATGAGCCAAAACAAACCTTCAAACAGAACCATGACGAATCACTCTGATGACAAATCAACCGATGGTGGAGCCAGGGGGGCTCGAACCCCCGACCTCTACAATGCCATTGTAGCGCTCTCCCAGCTGAGCTATGGCCCCTCCGATGCCTCACCATGCAATAAGGCAGCCCCCAATTGCAAGAGGCAAAGATGGTAAAAAAGCATGGTTGCCTCACGGCGCGCGCGAACGCGCCATTGCGCGGCGTTGTGTCACTGGCGGGGGACAAGTCTTTGAGCCACCGCGCCTTTATGATGGCGGCGATGGCGGTGGGCGAAAGCGTCATTCACAATGCCCTGCTGAGCGATGACATCAGGGCGACACTGCGTTGCTTGTCTTGCTTGGGGGTGCGTATTGACCGTGATGGCGAGACCCATCGTGTGGGCGGGCGTGGCGGTGTCGGACTTGTCACCCCCTCACAGCCACTGGATTGTGGCAATTCGGGAACGGCGGCGCGCTTGTTGTGTGGATTGCTGGCAGGACACGATGTCTGGGCACAAATGACGGGAGACGCTTCTTTGAGTGAGCGTCCCATGGCGCGCGTCATTGCTCCTTTGCGGGCGATGGGCGCGCACATTGAGTGTCGCGATGACCACCGCTTGCCTCTCACCATCCGTGGCATGTCTCCTCTGCTCCCCATTGATTGGCGTAGCCCAGTGGCATCGGCACAGGTGAAATCATCCATTTTGTTTGCCGCCCTCAATGCACTGGGCGACACCACCTTCATTGAGCCTTCCATGTCGCGCGATCATTCTGAGCGCATGATGACACTCTATGGCGCACACCTGCAACAAAACATTCATAAAGATGGCTACCATATCACAATGAAGGGGTTGCAAACACTCATTGCCCCATCAGAGCCTCTGGTCATCCCCTCTGACCCCAGCAGTGCGGCATTGATGGCAACCGCCGCCGCCATGACAAAAGGCTCGCTTTCTTTTCCTCACCTTCTCATCAATGCCCACCGCATTGGCTTTTTTGAGATGATTGAGAAAATGGGTGCTGAGGTGCGCTATGACAATTCCACCCACGCCTGTGGCGAAGATGTGGCGGATGTGCATGTGTCATTTTCTCAGCCACTCCAAAGCGTCACCATTGATGCCACTCGCAGTGCCGTTCTCATTGATGAATATCCCGCCCTTGCCGTTCTGGCGGCGGTGGCGCATGGCACGAGTCGTTTTTGCGGCTTGGCGGAGTTGCGTCACAAGGAGTCCAATCGTCTGGAGGGCTTGTGTGACAAACTCGCGCGCTGTGGCGTCTCCGCTGTCGTGGAAAAGGATGACCTCATTATTGACGGCAGCAACGGCGAAATGATTCAAGGCGGACAAACCATTGATGGCGATGGCGACCATCGCATCGCCATGTCCTTCATCCTGCTGAGTCTGCACAGTCGTGATCCCATTGGGGTAACAGGAACAGACACCATCGCAACGAGCTTTCCTAAATTTATCACTCAACTCCGCCAATGCGGCGCACAGATTGAATCGTCATGAAGAGTTCCTATCCCGTGATTGCGATTGATGGACCTTCTGCCGCTGGCAAGGGTTCATTGGCGCGTGGCTTGGCAAAACACTATGATTTTGCCTGGCTGGACAGTGGCTTGCTTTATCGGGCGGTTGCCAAAAAGCATCGCGACAATGGTGGCTCATTGGACGATGACAAGGCGGTCACCCAGACGGCACACACCCTTTGCCACGCCGATCTTTTGCCCGATTCCTTACGTGATGAGACCATCGGACAGTGGGCATCGGTCATTGCTGCCTATCGGGGGGTGCGGGATGCTCTGCTTGATTTTCAACGCAGCTACGGCTCATGCCCTCCTCACGGCAAAAAAGGCAGCGTCATTGATGGCAGAGACATCGGCTCTGTGGTTTTTCCCGACACCCCCTACAAGATTTTTCTGCAAGCCTCCTTTGAGATTCGTGTGGCACGGCGCACAAAGGAGTTGCATCAACGAGGGTTTCAGGTTATACCATCACAGGTGCGTGAGACCATGTGCTTGCGTGACCAACGAGATAGCCAACGCTCCCTCGCACCTTTACGCCTCTGTGATGACGCACTTCTTTTAGACAGTGATGAGCGCACGGCAGATGAAGTGATGTTTGAGGCGTGTGGGTGGCTTGAAGCAAAAGGACTCCCTGCGGCATCCTGTCCCGCATGAAGCCCTCCCTCTTGAACAGGAGCGATGAATCATGAGCGCGACAGAAAATTTTGCCGACCTTTTTGAACAATCCCTCAAAGCCACCGGCGGCATGGAGGGAGTCATGCTCAAGGGAGAAGTGGTCTCCGTTGAGCGTGACATGGTGCTCATGGATGTGGGACTCAAATCAGAAGGCTATGTGCCTTTGCGAGAATTCTCCAATGAAGAACAAAACACCCTGCAAGAAGGCAGCGTTTTTGATGTCTTTGTGGAACGATTTGAAAACAGACACGGCGAAGCGGTCATTTCTCGAGCACGCGCCCGCCGTGAGGAGGCATGGCATCAGCTGGAAGAAGCATTTGAAAAAGGCGAACTGTTTGAAGGTGTTGTCACCGCCCGAGTGCGCGGCGGATACACCGTAGACCTTGATGGGGCAACCGCTTTCATGCCCAACTCCCAAGCCGATTTGAGACCCGTCCCCGACCCCCAACAAATCATTAACCTTGCGGGAATCTTTGAAATCCTCACCATGAATCGCCAGAGAGGAAATATTGTCGTCTCCAGACGCTCCGTCTTGGAGCGCGCACGAGATGCCGAACGGGAAAAACTCCTCAAAAGCCTTGATGAAGGACAAATCCTTGACGGAACCGTCAAAAATATCACCGACTTTGGCGCATTCATTGATCTGGGAGGAAGTGACGGATTGCTCCATGTCACCGATATTTCTTGGAAGCGAATCTATCATCCCAGTGATGTCCTCAAGGTGGGACAAAAAGTCACCGTCAAAATCATCAAATTCAATCGTGAAACCGGACGAATTAATCTCGGAATTAAACAACTGACACCCAATCCTTGGGAAGGAATTAAAGATAAATATCCCCTGCAAAAAGTCTTTGACGGAACAATCCGCAAAGTCATGGAATATGGAATTTTTGTGGAACTGGAAGAAGGTGTGGAAGGACTCATTCATGTCTCGGAACTCTCGTGGGAGCGCAAACAAAAACTCAGCGAATTCCATGTGGGAGATGCCATTCAAATCAAAGTGATTGACATTGACATTGACAATCATCGCATCAGCCTCAGCCGCAAACAGTGTCTGCCGAATCCGTGGGCTGCCTTTGCCGAAACATACAAACAGGGCGATGTTGTGGATGTTGTCGCCGAAGAAGAGGGAAAACAAGTGCTCGTTGTCTCCCTCAAAGAGGGAATTCACGGAATTATTCGCCTGTCAGACCTTGATTGGCACAAAACGGGCGATGATGCCATCAAAGACTTCCCCAAAGGAACGAAAACCCCCGCCAAAATCCTTGATATCAATGTGGAGGAGGAAAAAATCCTGCTGGGCATCAAGCATCTCACCGATGATCCCTTCAAAATCGCCACCAAAGGTTTGAAAAAGGGCGACAGTCTCAATGTCACCGTTGATGAGGTTCATGAAAAAGCCCTCCATGTCTCCTTCAATAAGCATGGACAGGGATTCATCCGCAAAAAAGAACTCTCCCTGGAAGCCGATGAGCGACACACCGAACAATTCAAACAAGGAGATGAGATTGAAGCAATGATTCTCAACATTGACAAGAAAAATAAAACCGTTGAGTTCTCCGTGCGAGGACTGGAACGCATGGAACACGAACAAGCCATGCAAGAATATGGTAAAAAGACCCCGTCTGTCACACTGGGAGACATTATCGGCAGCGTGCAAGGTAAGAAAAAATGATAGCATTACCACCCAAACTCAGTGCCCAATGGCAAGAAATGGATAGCCACCATCGGATGCGATTCTGGCGCATGGTGGCAATAATCCTTTTGTCGGTCAGTGCGTTGTGGCTCATGGGGCGAAGCGCGTCTCTCACTCATGGCGATTACATCGGACGCATATCGGTGGAGGGCATCATTTTTGATGACCAAAAACGCAACCAATCCCTCTCACGCCTGAGCAAAGATCATGCCCTGAAGGCTCTCATTGTTCATCTCAATACCCCTGGCGGCAGTGCGGTGGGTGGCGAGTCTCTGTATCATCACCTGCGCACCCTTTCCCAACACAAAAAGGTGGTGATTGTCATGCATGAAGTTGCCGCCTCGGCTGGCTATATGGCGGCTTTGGGAGGCAGTCATATCATTGCACGGGAACAAACCATCACCGGTTCTGTCGGTGCGCTGTTTCAAATGGCAAATATTGAACAATTGCTTGCCTCTCTTGGCATCTCAATGGAATTATTCAAGAGTGGCTCGCTCAAAGCCACGCCGAACCCCTATGAGAAAGTATCGCCTGAGGCGGCGCGCCATGTCATGGAGACCCACATCAATCAGACTCGTGAGTTCTTTTTGAATCTCGTGGTGGAGAGACGACAATTGTCATCATCGGAGCGAGACCTTCTTGCCCAAGGACAAACTCTATCGGGACGCCAAGCGTTGGATATGAATCTCATTGATGAAATCGGCGGCGAAATGGAAGCCATCACATGGCTGGAGAAGGATGCAGCCCTCATTGATTTGCCCGTCCGAGACATCCATTACGGCAATCGGTGGCAGCAATTGTTCCAAGGACAGAGCACAGCCTTTGAGAACTGGACGCATTCTCTCACGCAGCTGTTCAATTTTTTGCTTTTTGCACCCCTGCTGTCTCTCTGGACACCCTCCCTTGACTGATCAGCCTTGCCTCTATGTGCGCGGCGGTCTCTATGAGAGTGATCAATTTCGCACCGTCACCGAAGACCCTCCCCTCGGCCCCTTCACCGATTGGGAAGAAGCCTATCGAGCGTGGGAGGACATTTCGTGGCGACACTTGGATGATGCCTTGCGGCGTTATTACATCAGTGATGAACACGGTGCTCTCATAAAACACCGCCCGCCGCCTTGAGCAAGGCTTGCACTTTGTGACAGGACTCCTCCCAATCTTTTTCGCACCGTCACCGAAGACCCTCCCCTCGGCCCCTTCACCGATTGGGAAGAAGCCTATCGAGCGTGGGAGGACATTTCGTGGCGACACTTGGATGATGCCTTGCGGCGTTATTACATCAGTGATGAACACGGTGCTCTCATAAAACACCGCCCGCCGCCTTGAGCAAGGCTTGCGCTTTGTGACAGGACTCCTCCCAATCTTTTTCGCACCGTCACCGAAGACCCTCCCCTCGGCCCCTTCACCGATTGGGAAGAAGCCTATCGAGCGTGGGAGGACATTTCGTGGCGACACTTGGATGATGCCTTGCGGCGTTATTACATCAGTGATGAACACGGTGTTCTCATAAAACACCGCCCGCCGCCTTGAGCAAGGCTTGTGCTTTGTGACAGGACTCCTCCCACTCTTTTTCGCACCGTCACCGAAGACCCTCCCCTCGGCCCCTTCACCGATTGGGAAGAAGCCTATCGAGCGTGGGAGGACATTTCGTGGCGACACTTGGATGATGCCTTGCGGCGTTATTACATCAGTGATGAACACGGCGTTCTCATAAAACACCGCCCGCCGCCTTGAGCAAGGCTTGCGCTTTGTGACAGGACTCCTCCCACTCTTTGATGGGCTGACTGTCATGAACAATGCCGCCGCCCGCCTGCACATGCAGCCGACCATCCTTGATGATCGCCGTGCGCAAAGCAATGCAGCTATCCATCTCCCCATTGGCGGCAAAATAGCCGATAGCCCCTGCGTACAATCCTCGTCTTGTGGGCTCGCACTCGTCAATGATTTGCATGGCTCTGATTTTGGGTGCGCCACTCACCGTTCCCGCTGGAAATCCCGCCAGCATCACATCCAACGGATGCATATCCTGACGGCATGAGCCGCGCACCTCCGACACCATGTGCATCACATGGGAATAGTGTTCAATCTCCATTTGCTGTGCCACCGTGACGCTTCCCGTGCGACTGGCGCGCCCCACATCGTTGCGTCCCAAATCCAGCAACATCAGATGCTCTGCCACCTCTTTGCTGTCGTGCTTGAGGGACTCGGCTAATTTGCGGTCTTCTTGCTCCGAGCCGCCGCGCGGACGCGTGCCCGCAATAGGACGAATAATCACCTGTCCATCTTGAAGACGCACCAAAATCTCCGGACTTGAACCCGCAATCGCCGCCTCGCCAGTGTGAATGAAAAACAAAAAAGGAGACGGATTGAGGCGGCGCAACCGACGATAAAAAACAAAAGGCGCATCATCACACGCCACAGTGAAGCGTTGCGACAACACCACCTGAAAAATATCACCACTGACAATGTATTGTTTGGCGCGAGCCACCATCTGCTCAAATTGATTTTTCTCCATAGAGGTGAAGACGGGATGCTGTCTGATATCCCAAATTGCCTCTTCCTCAAGAATTCCATCATGGGGCGATGGTTTTCCAAGACGCGCCACCAATTCATCCATTGCCTGTTGTGCCCGCTCATGAGCTTTGGTTGCGGTGCGTTTTTTTTGCGGACGCACCGTCGTTGTCACAATCAAACTGTCGGTGACGGAATCAAAGACCAGCATCGTGTGGGGACGCATCCACACGCCATCCCACAAATCAAGGGTGTCTTGATGAGGCGAGGCATGGCGCAAACGCTTTTCCACATGGCGAATGGTGTCATAGGCAAGATAGCCAAAAACCCCATGGGCAATGGACGGCAACGCAGGCGGCATGGGAAGACGGGAATCATCCAAAAACCGCCGCAATGAGGTGAGGACATCATCGGCTTCATTGGCAAAAGCATCATCGCGACTTTCCATCTGGTCATTGCGCTGAGCCCGTTGTCCCCTAAACCGCCACACCGCATCAGGCGCAAGACCAATGACACTATAGCGACCACGCCGACTCCCACCTTCCACAGATTCCAACAAAAAATGATAGGGCTGTTCAATGTTCAGACGCAATGCCGCCGCCACAGGTGTCAGGCAATCATTGTGATACACCCGCCAGAGAAGCTGTGCCTTACCGTTGTCATATCTATCTGCATCAAAGGAAGACGCGGGGAAAGAATGCACGCGTCCGTCTCTCACAAAAGCAACGAATCAATGGCGCGATCGCTGATGGTCACAGAATAAATCGTCTCAAGATGACGGCGATACTGCTGCAATAAATCCTGAGCAATGCTCAAAATGACCCTCTCCTGAGACTCTTGCATCAATTGGTCATCTCCCAAATCGGCTTTTTCAACGCGATCCAAAATGGCAATCATATAGCCTTCCTTGAGAGTGGCGGTGACCACTTCACCCACGCCCGCGTCAAACAATTCTTGAGCAATTTCCCCTGGCACTTGCTGGTCTAAAAAATTGGAGCGGGTGAACTCCTCAAAGGGGACGATGGCAAAATCGGCAACGACTTGCTCAAACCTGTCTCCTTTGGCAATGGCTTTTTGCATGTCTTTGCCTCGTTTTTCTGCAATAGCTGCCTGTTGCTCATTGATCCATGCGGCAAGAACATCGCTTTGAGCTTCCTCAAATGTCCGCTCCCTTGGTGGGGTCACCTCATCAATGCGCAAGACAAAAAAACCGCCACTTTCGGTCTCATTGACAAGACTCTCTTCGTCTCGTTCGTAATCTTTGATGGCTTTGAGAAAGCGGTTCATCTGGGGAAGATTTTCAATACCACGCCCTTTTGCATCCTTGCCGGTGACATCAATGGCATCCACGCCCCGCATCTCCAGATTGACACTGCTGGCGGTGTCTTCCAATGATTCCCCCGCCGCCAGCTGATCTTCCACATTGGCAAGCAATTGATAAATCGCCTCCAGAGCTTCGCCTCCTTTGAGTTCAGCCAACAAATCCTCACGCACTTCCTCATAGGAAAGGGTGTCGGCTTCTTCCACTTCTTCCACTTTGAAAATATGAAAGCCAAAGGGACTTTGAAGCACCTCCGACACCGCTCCTTCGTCCAGGGCAAAAATATCATCCGCCAATTGGCTCAGCAGCTCGCCTTTGGTGTTCCAGCCAAGTGTGATGTCCTGCTCGGTCAGCTGGGCTTGTGTCTCTGCCACGCTGGCAAAGTCGGCATTGGAATCCAGTTCCTCGCGAATTTTTTGCGCCAGTTCTTCCTCATCCACCAAAATCTGCAACAGTCGCCGTCTTTCATCTTTAGAGAAGAAATACAACCGTTGCTCATAGAGGTCTTTGACATCTTGTTCGTCAATGTCAATCTCATCACTGAGGTCTGACGGCTCCAATGTGATGTAACTGACCTCATACAATTGAGGCGTTGCAAATTGCTCCACCCGCTCATCAAACCATTGTTGCAAAACGGTTGCCGATGGCGGACGAGCTTTGGGCATGTCTTCATTTTTCAGCAAAATGGAGCGGGCAAAGCGTTTTTCATGACGAAACTCAATAAGGGGTGTCATCATCAATTGAGGAGCCTTGGGACCCGATGCAATGCTGGACATCAATTGGCGACGCTCCAGGTCACGCTTGAGATCCCGCACAAAACTGCGCTCGCTGTAGCCCGCCTCACGCAACAATTGACGATAAATCAATTCGCTGAAAAGCCCCGCCTCGTCCTGAAAATCCTCCAGATAGAGAATTTTATCGCGCGTCATGGTGTCACTGACGCTGAGTTCCATGCGCTGCGCCTCATTATCAAACAAGGCTCGGCGAATGAGATCGGACATGACGCTATCCACAAATCCCAGTTCCCGTGCCTTTGCGCTGTCCAGTGCCACTCCCAGCAGCTCCTGCACGCTTTGGGTTTGTTGAGTGTAGAGGCGCAGAAATTCATCGCCTTTGATTTCCACATCACCCACCTGTGCCACCACGACGGTGCGATTGCTGGTGATAATCATGTCCGCCATGCCCCAGATGGCAAACGACAGCGCAATCAATGCACTCAATGCAACGAAAACAATCTTATAGAAAAGACCGCCTTTTTCTGCCGTCAGATTTTTCAACATGATGAATCCTTTCAAACCCCAAGAAACTCGGGATGTTCTTCAAGAGAACTCCCATTGTCTGTAAGTCATTTCAATGGAAGGGCGGCTTCATACCTTTGGGCAATGTTGGCAAGTCGCGATTCGTTAAAATCAAAGCCCCTAACCTTAGTTAAGTTTGAGTAACCATCTCCCATGCCAACAATCAAAACACAAACATCCAATTTGATCTTGCGTCAAAGGTCATGAATTTCTGCCAAATTAGCACTCATTGATTATGGCGTGGGTTAGGTTGGCATTTTTTAATTGACATCCACTTAAATTGGAATGAGCGAGCCAAGCTCTGGTCAAATTGGCATTTTGAAGTTGAGCTTGGGACATATCAGCTCTAATGAGGAAAGCACCCGTCAAATCGGCATTTCGAAGACAAGCTTTAGACAAATTTGCGCTTTCAAAATTGGCAGATGCAAGGTTGGATTCCGTGAAATTCGTCATCTCTTAAATCAGCATAACAAAAGTCAGCTTTTTCAAAATTGAGATTGCGGAAGACACCGCCCGCCAAGCGCACACCACGAAACTTGCCCTCAGAAAAATCGGGAGGGTTCTTCTCAAACAATTTGATGAGTTTTTCTCTATTTCTGATGACACGCTGTTTCATTGTTTCAGTACCCTCTCTCATAAGATTCATGACGAGATTCACATCATCGCGCCCACCCAAATTTGGACCGTAATCAGGCGGATTTTTAAGGAATTCCATAAACAAAGTCATAATCATGCCTCTGTGTTCTCTCATCAGGATTATCTTGGAGCTGTTGCCACAAAATTTCAATACCTGCAATGCGCGCTCCCAAATGTTTCGACCACAATAATTCATTAGCAACACTGTATTGACTTGCGCGCGTCTGTTTTTGACCAATCTCTATCTGTTGTTGGCTTTTTTCTACCTGCTCCTGCATGACCGATAAACGCTTGATGAGAATAGGAAATCCCAGCAATGCCGCCAAAATCAATGGATTGTTAAAAACATAGTGTCCAAAGGTTTCGTAATTGTGTACGCTACTGCTAACCAAGCCCAAAAACTCGCCAGAAAAGACATACCCACCGCCCATCATCAACAACACAATGATGAAGGCGGTTAAATCAAAATTGCGCACAAACCAATTCATCATGTTATGTGATAATTTGGTGCTTGGCGTGTGATGCGGACGCCATGCACATGTCCTTCCACCATTCCTGCGTGTGTGACTCGGCAGAATTTTGCTTTTTTTCGCATGTCTGTGATGTCGTTTGCGCCGATGTATCCCATGGCGGAGCGCAATCCACCCACCAGTTGATAGAGTATGTTTGCGAGTGCTCCTTTGTATGGCACTTGTCCTTCCACGCCTTCGGGGACGAATTTGGCGGTGGGATGTTCTTTCGCCTGTCCTCTGCCTTGATTTTGAAAATAGCGACTGGCAGAGCCCTCCGCCATGGCGGACACCGACCCCATGCCGCGATAGACCTTGCACGGTCTGCCCTCGTAATGAAAAGTCTCGCCTGGGCTTTCGTCCGTTCCCGCGAGCAATGACCCCATCATGACACAGTGTGCGCCCACGGCGATGGCTTTGGCGATGTCGCCGGAATGACAAATGCCGCCATCGGCAATCAGCGGCACGCCCGCCTGATGACACACCGCGGCGGCGGCTTTGATCGCGCTCCATTGAGGCACGCCCACGCCCGCCACCACGCGAGTGGTGCAGATGGAGCCTGGTCCGATTCCCACCTTGATGGCATCTGCGCCGCAATCAATGAGGGCAGCCGCGCCGTCTGTGGTTGCCACATTGCCGCCGATGATGTCGCAGGTTGTGCCGAATTCTTTTGTGAGCGCGGTGATGCTGTCCAGCACCCCTTGGCTGTGTCCGTGAGCGGAATCCACCACGAGGGCATCCGCTCCCTCAGCCACCAGCAATTCGGCGCGCTGCAGCATGGAGCTCTCTACCGCAAGGGCGGCGGCGACGCGCAATCTGCCTTGCTGTCTTTGTTGGCAAGAGGATGGCGTTCGGCTTTTTCAATGTCTTTGACGGTCATCAGCCCCACCAATGTGCCTTGTGTGTTGATGATGAGCAGTTTTTCAATGCGGTTTTTATGAAGAACTTCGCGCGCCTCATTCCAGCTGATGCCCTCAGAAGCTGTGATGAGTTTTTGAGTCATAATGCTCGCGAAACCGGCTTGATTGAGTTGAGTGGCAAAACGCAAGGTCACGATTGGTGACAATACCCTGTAGCTGATGGTTGTCATCCACCACAGGAATCCCCGAAATTTTGTGGTGTTGGGTGAGGCGGCGGGCAGCTTCTATGGTCTGGTCTTGCGTGATGGTGATGGGATCCCGCACCATGCCAGCTTCGTATTTTTTGACGGAACGGACTTGTGTCGCTTGTTTCTCAGGGGTCAAATTTTTGTGAATCACCCCAATGCCCCCCGCCTCCGCCATGCCAATGGCAAGACGCGCCTCAGTGACAGTATCCATCGCCGCCGATGCCAACGGCACATTCAGAGCAATGCGGCGAGAAAACCGACTGCGAATATCAGTATCCTTCGGCAGAATTGTGGAATGGCTCGGCAGCAACAGCACATCATCAAAAGTGAGCGCAAGAGGCGGTTCAGGTGGAAAAGATGATGCTATGGTACGCGCCATGAACCATTATAAACAAAGAAAGATGATTTTCAAGCTGCCCCATCAAATCTCAAATTCGTAGAATTTCCGTCCACTTTTATCTTCCCATTCGCTGATTGACATTTTTTGGTATTCGTGCCTGATGCCATCAGGCAATAAAGGCTTTTTCTCATAAACAGCACAGTCCGTAATGAAAACGCAAACATTAATTTGTTCTTGGGTTAAATTTTTTACACCGCTGAAATCAACATCGTTGATGATAACTAATTTCAAAATAGCACCCTTTAAATCAACACCTTTCAAGCGAGCTTTCCATAAATCAGCTCCTTCTAAATGAGCCCTCATCAAATCAGCTCCTTCTAAATGGGCATGAGACAAATAAGCTCCCTCTAAATAAGCACCAAACAAAAGAGCCTTTTCTAAATGAGCACCACACAAATTAAGCCTATACGGCACTGCATCTGTGATTCTTTCTTCGCGCATATGCCGCAAAATCGTGTAGATGTCTGATCGGTTTCCTGCTTTTTTATCCTCTTCTTTTGTTCCTCCTCCCCATTCATAAGAGACTGGATACTTAATGAATTGAGTAAAAGCATCCATCACATGGTGATACTCCTCTTTGGGGTGAGTGTTAGCCAAAAGCCACAAAGCTTCAATCCCCGCTATGCGTAAACCTAAATGATTTGACCATAGCCAGTCATTGGCAGTATTGTATTGATTGATGCGCGTTTGTTGTTGACCAATCTCTACCTGTCGTTGGCTTTTTTCTGCCTGCTCTTGCATGACCGACAAACGCTTGATGATAACGGGGAAACCTAATAATACACCAAACAAAATGCCTTGTGTTTCAACAAGAGAAGGAGCGTTTGTATAACTTGGCAATATGACTAAAAACAAAATGACGGTAGGAATGGAAATATAAAAGAAGGCATTAAAATCAAAATTGCGGGCTAGCCAACCCTGTTTCATAATCTCTTGCACAATGCGAACGAAAAAAACGACTAAAATGCCGACAGAGACCAACTCCATAAATGTGCCGAAAACATCCATGCCGCCATTGTCACTCAAAAGGATGGAGGTTTCAAGGCATCAGGGTGTGGTGGCATTGGGGGTAATTTCGCGCCACCACGAAGGTGGCTTGTGTCACCGCCCCGCATCATGGCTCAAAACTAGAATTTCCTTTCACTTTTTCCTTCCCACCTTATGATTGATAATTTACTATAATCACGCCTTATACCGTCAGGTAATTTGGGTCTTTCCTCAAATTCTTTGTGTTCTCTGATGAAGACACACTCATTAAATTGTTCTTGTTCTAAACCATTTGCACCTGTGAAATCAACTTCGTTGATAATAGTTAATCTCAAATCAGCTCCCTCTAAATGAGCATCACGCAAATCAGCTCCCTCTAAATGAACATCACGCAAATCAGCTCCCTCTAAATGAGCACCGCGCAAATCAGCTCCCTTCAAATGAGCACCATTCAAATCAGCTCCCTTCAAATGAGCACCATTCAAATCAACTTCATCTAAATAAGCTCCATCTAAATGAGCATCAAGAAAATTAGCTTTCTCTAAATGAGCTCCATCTAAATGAGCTCTCTTTAAATGAGCGTTAGCCAAATTAGCTCCCCCTAAATGAGCGTTAGCCAAATTAGCTCCCTCTAAATGAGCGTTAGCCAAATTAGCTCCCTCTAAATGAACCTCACGCAAATCAACTCCCTCTAAATGAGCATAACTCAAATCAATCTGATACGGTGCTACCCCTGCCATTCCTTCTTCACCCATATGCTTCAAAATTGCACTGATGTCTGTTCGTTCTCCTGCTTTTTGAGCCTCTTTTTTTGTTGCCTTTTTCCAGTCATAAGGGACTGGATGCTTAACGAATTGAGAGAAAGCGTCCATCACATGGTGATATTCTTCTTTGGGGTATGTTTGAGCCACGCGCCACAAAGCGTCAATCCCCGCCATGCGTGAGCCTAAACGCTCTGACCACAAAAATTCATTGGCGGCGTTGTATTGAAGGGTGCGCGATTGCAAGCGTGTCTCACTCACACGCCTGATGAGAATAGGAAAACCCAATAATGCGCCAATCAAGAGGGTGTTTTTTTTGATAATGTCATAAACAGTTTCATCGCTAACAGTTTCATCGCTTGATCCGACAAAAAACAAAATGAGGGCAGGGATGGAAACATAAAAGAGGGCAGTAAAATCAAAATTACAACCCAGCCATGAGCTCCCCCAGCTGTTTTTTATGTATTTTATGAGTTGCAACACAAGCCAGCACAAAAAGCCTAAAGCCGCGATAAGGAGTACATATTTCATATCCATGTCACACCCGCCGTGCCGCAATGCCCTGTTTGGCAAGATATTCCTTTGTCTCGAACATTGACAGCTCGTCAACAAAAATTCCATTTGTTTTTTTCATATCAAAGCTCCCACCAAGTAACTTGTTCATGCGATAGTTTTACCATAAAAACAGCCTCACGGCAATACTTTCCACCAATCAGGCTTTGGTCTTCGCCAATTCCAATGGGCGATGTGTTGTTTGTGGGTGATGTAATACTGTCGGTAGCTGGCGACGGCATCATGAGGCACGATGCAATTTTCGGGCATGGCGAGAGCAAAGGGAGTCAATCCGCCGTGGGGGATGGAGCGAGGGGGCGATGCCAGCGCGTCCGCCAACTTTTTGTGGGTGGCATGAGGCTTGCCGCGCCGATACACAAACTCATCCGCCAGCGCACAAAATAAGCGATAGGTGTAGTCGTAATTGCTTGCGCTGGCGCGCACCCACACGGCACACGGATGATTGGCATGAGTCGCCTTATAGATAATGGAATCGTGTGGGGGCGTGTCATCCAACAGGCGATGGGCGGTGGAGAGCAGTTGTCCGCTTTCCAAAATCATCTTGCCCACATGAGCATCACAGTGAGCGCGAGCGTTGGCTTTGATGTCGGAGTCTAGGATGAAGATGTTCATGAGAGCCGCACGGGAACACCATTCTTTGCAAGGTATTGTTTGGTCTCGGCAATTGACAATTCACCGAAATGAAACAATGAAGCCGCGAGGGCGGCATCGGCAACTTTTAGGACATCACGAAAATGGCTGAGTTTGCCGGCTCCGCCCGAGGCAATGACGGGAACGCTCACCGCATCCGCCACTTGTTTTGTCAATTCACATGCAAAGCCACCTCTCGTGCCATCGTGATCCATAGAGGTGAGCAAAATCTCGCCCGCGCCGTGTGCCACTGCTGCCTTGCACCATTCCACCGCGTGCCACCTCGTCTCGCGCCGTCCGCCATGAGTCCAGACTCGCCACTCGCCAACATCATTCCGTTTGGCATCCACCGCCACCACGATGCACTGCGCGCCGAACCTCTCGGATGCCTCCCCAATCAACGCAGGATTCGCCACCGCCGCCGAGTTCATCGCCACCTTGTCCGCTCCCGCCAGCAACAACGCCCGCACATCGCTCACCTGCGACACCCCGCCCCCCACAGTCAAAGGCATGAAACAACACGCCGCCACCCGCGACACCACATCCCGCATGGTGGCGCGCCCCTCATGAGACGCGCTGATGTCCAGAAAAACCAACTCATCCGCACCCGCCTCGTCATAGGCGCGCGCCTGTGCCACCGGGTCGCCAGCATCACGCAAAGACACAAACCGAACGCCCTTGACAACGCGTCCATCATCAACATCCAAACACGGAATAATTCGTTTCTTTAGCATAAATCATTGTAACTCTATCAAAACGCCATGCAAGAGTTCTTGTTGTGAGGTGGATTTTTTGCTATAGTGCGCGCCGTCTAACTTTTATCGCCCCTTGTTGGGTGTCCCACCCAATACAAGAGCGCGCAAGCGTAAATAAGTGGGGACATCCATCTGCTGGATAGGCGATAGAGGTTAGACAACGCCCGGCACCGCGTTCGGTGCTCAACAACGGACTCCAGCAGAGGTCAAAATGAAAAAAGCTATTTGTGTTTTGTGTGTCTTGCTCATGGCGGGATGCTCGTCTATTTCGGCGTTTCAAGGAACGCCCGACATTGCATCCTTGCGTGTGGGGATGCTCAAAGGTCAGGTGGAAGACATTGTGGATAATGTCTCAACCATCAAACCCCTCGCCAATGGACAGCGAGAGGTCACCTATTCTTATACTGAAAAAGATTCCAGTATCTTTCGCGGCGTGGGGTATTTTCTCGGCGACTTGCTCTCTTTTTTCTTGCTTGAGCCACTTTTTTGGCTACTGGAGCTGGAGCGAGGAAGCAAAAACTATGCCACAATTGTCTATGACCGCAATGGACGAGTCGTCTCCTTCACCACCAGCCCCATCGCAAAATGATAAAGAGGTGTGGCAAACGGGGGGGAGGGCGAATGGCTTATGATAGCATTTCGTCTCTCTCTCTTTCCCATTCTTTGAATGTTAATTTCCTGTAAGTGTGTTTTATACCTTCGGGCAACTGGGGTTTATCCTTAAAGTAATCATTGTCTGTGATGAAGACACAAGCATCAATTTGTTCTTGTGTTAAATTGTCTGCATTTGTGAAATTAGCGTTATTGATAAGAGCTAATGTCAAATCAGTCTTTGTCAAATTAGCTCCCTCTAAATGAGTTTTCCGCAAACGAGCTCCCTCTAAATGGGTGTTGTGCAAACGAGCTCCCTCTAAATTAGCACCCCACAAATCGGCTCCCTCTAAATGAACGCCAAACAAACTAGCTCCCTCTAAATGAGCATAAAACAAATCAGCCCTCTCTAAATGAACCCAATACAAACGAGCTCCCTCTAAATGAGCTTCACGCAAATCAATCTGATAGGACTTTGCCCCTGCCATACTTTTTTCACCCATATGCTCCAAAACCGCATTGATGTCTGTTCGTTCTCCTGCTTTTTTATCCTTTTCTTTTGTGCCTTCTTCCCATTCATAAGAAGCTGGATGCTTAATGAATTGGGTGAAAGTGTCCATGACCTTGTGATATTGCTCTTTGGGGTGTTCTTGAGCAAAATTCCACAAAGACTCAATCGCTGTCATACGCGTGCCTAAATCCGATGACCACAATTTTCCGTAAGCATCAGCAAACTGACTAAAGTACAATTGCTCTCGGCTGATGCGCGTTTGTTCCCGCATTTCCGCCATCCGCTTGATGAGAATGGGAAAGCCCAATAATGCACCAATCAAAAGGGTGTGCTTTTCAATAAATTTGCTCACTGGATTATCCCATAAAGACAAGAAAGAAAATCCAATGAGCAAAGGAACAGAAACACGAAAAAGGGCAAAAAAATCAAAATTGCGACCCCACCAATCGTTTTTATGTTTTTCTTCTTTTGTGAGGGCATACTTTATGTATTGTTTTCTTTTGTCATTAAGAAATCTCGCTGCACCCAAAAACAAATCTTTGCATTTTTTCACAAAAGAGCCAATCGTCCGTTTTGCAAAGTCAAATATCTGTTTTGCAACATGATAGAAAAAGGCAATTAAAATGCCGATAAAGAAACGAAGAGCCATCGCAATGCCATACAATACGGCAAGAGCCGTGCAGATGATAATCAAAAGACCACTCACCAACGACAAAAAAACGATAACATCATTAAATGACGGCATCATTCCCTCGCATCAGACGAAGTGCCGCCGAAACATCAAAATTGCCTTCATAATAGGCTCGCCCTACAATCAAGCCCGCGAGTAATGGCTCATCAGCCGACAACACCTTATTGACATCATCTAATGATGCAACGCCGCCGGAGACAATCACCTGAATGCCTGAGGCTCGTGCCAGCGACACTGAAGAGGACAAATTAATTCCTGTTTCCATGCCGTCGCGGTTAATATCGGTGTGAATGAAACACGCGGGCGGATGAGCTGTGTAGCGAGAGGCAATGTCCTCAATGGGCGTTTGCGTTTGCTTTTGCCAGCCGTGTGTTGCCACCTTGCCATCACGGGAGTCTAAGCCAATGGCGATTTGTTTTCCATAGGTTTTCAGCAATTGGCGCGTCAGTGCCTCGTCTTGCACCGCCACCGTTCCCAGCACCACGCGTGACACCCCTAATTTGAGCCAATACTCAACATCAGCCTCACTTCGAACACCACCCCCCAGCTGAACATTGATATCAATCTCTTCCACAATCTCACCAATCACATCGCCATTCACTCGTTGCCCTTGTGCCGCGCCGTCCAAATCCACCACATGAAGCCACGAGCATCCCAAAGACGCGAACACGCGCGCCTGCTCAACGGGGGACTCATGATAGCGAGTCTCGCGATCAAACGCCCCGCGCGTCAGCCGCACCACGCGACCGAATTTGATGTCTATAGCTGGATACAAATTAATTGTCATGGCATCATTCGGCGAATATCTTTTTGTTGTATTCATCAAGAATTGCGCGCATTTGATTCGTTCCGCGTGCCTCCTCGGTGATTCGGCTGACCATGCGGCGGGCATCGTGGGTGTCAATGCGGCGAATGCAATCCTTGACTCGCGGCACGGCGAGCGGCGACATGGACAACTCATGAATGCCCAAACCCACGAGCAACGCACTGTAGTCTGGATTGCCCGCCATCTCGCCACACACCGCCACCGATAAACCATGATTCCAACCGGCATCCCCCGCTTTGCGAATCATCTGCAACAGGGCAGGGTGCAACGGATTATACAAAGATGCCACCTCTTGGTCGCCTCGGTCAATCGCCAATGTATACATGGTCAAATCGTTCGTGCCGATGGATAAAAAATCACAATCATTCACCAAATAATCCACCGCCATCGCCGCCGCAGGAACTTCAATCATCGCGCCCACAGGAGGCAACTTGGACGGCAGACTAACCCCACGCCGCTGCAAACGCTTTGCCGCACCGCGTAAAATCTCACGAGCCGCATGAATCTCCTCCAGACTTGAGATCATCGGCAGCAAAATGCGCACCTCGCCCTCTAGGGAGGCGCGCAAAATCGCACAAAACTGATCCTCCAATAACTGCGGAAACTTCAAAGAAAAACGAATCGCCCGCAAGCCCAACGCAGGATTCTCCGCCTTCTTCAACTGCTTCACCAACGAATTGGATAACTTCTCACCCCCCACATCCAGCGTGCGAATGGTCACCGGCTTGCCACTCAGCTGTTTGATGATGGAAGTGAAAAAACGAGTCTGCTCCTCTTCATCGGGAATGTCCTCACGATTCATGTATAAAAACTCACTGCGTAACAACCCCACGCCCTCCGCACCATTGCTCAAAACGGCATCACACTCCTTTTCCGTCTCAATGTTGGCAAGCAAATTAATCAATGTGCCATCCTTCGTGCGCGCCAATTGATCGCGCAACAACGACAATCGCCGATTTTCCGCCAAAAACGCCTGCTGCTCTTTTGTATAGGCACGCAATGTCGCCTTGCTGGGATTGACGATAATTCTGCCGCGCTTGCCATCCACAATCACCGTCTCGCCCGTGCGCACATGCTGCGTGATGTCCTTCGCCCCCAACACCGAAGGAATGCCCATGGCTCGGGTCACAATCGCCGTGTGACTCTCGGGACCGCCGTAATTGGTGGCAACGCCAATCACATAGTCTGGATTGAGCGAAATGGCATCGGCGGGAGTCATTTCATCGGCAATGATGATGGCGTTTTTATCGTGCGTGACCGAAACCGACTGTGCCTGTCGTGTGAAAAAAACCATCAGGCGTTTGCCGATTTCTCTGATATCCTCCGCACGAGCAGCCAGATGCTTATCCTTCATGGAAGCAAAGGTCGCCGCGACGGCTCGCACCTCTTCGGCAACGGCATATTCCACATTCACCAATTCCTTGCGAATGCGATTTTCCACATTGCGGGTGAAAGTCGCTCCCTCGTCCAAAATTCGCAGATGGACTTCAAAGAGCAATTCCATGTCCTCTGCCATCTCATCGGAAAACTGTGCGGCTCGCCGTTGGGATCGCCGCACCGCCGCCCGAGCCTGATTGATGGCTTCCTCAAGCCGACTGATCTCACTGCCAATGCGTGTTGCGGGAATGGTGTATTTGATAATCTCCGAACCATCACTCTCGCGCACATGAGCCTGACCAATCGCCACACCCGATGCAACCCCCAATCCCTGAAGAATACGCTCGCTTTTAGTCTGCCGCTGGTGCTCCGTCATGATTCTTCGTCAAAACAACGCTGATTGAGGAGTTCATCCAATGCCTTGAGTACCGCCTCAGCATCATCTCCCTGTGCGGTCACAATGATGCGCGCCCCTTGTGATGCCGCCAGCATCATCAGCCCCAAGACCGATCTGCCATCAACCTCCAGCTCCCCACAACACACGCGCACCGAAGACTCAAAAGACGCAAGAACCTGCACAAAGCGAGCCGCCGCACGAGCATGCAAACCCAACCTATTGGGAATGATAAACTCTTTGCTGGCGGCGGCATCACTCATGGTTTTCCTTATGGCAATTTTATGGTTAAGAGTCATTTGCGCGTTGCATATATTTTTGTCCATCACCCACGGCTCGGCGCACCGTCTCATGCAAATCACACGACTGGCGCAAGAGCATCAATTGAATGAGCAGCGGCACATTCACGCCGCCAATGAGTTCCGTCTTGGTTTCATGACACACCAATCGTGCGGCATTAAAAGGCGAATTGCCATATAATTCGGTGCAAATAATGACCCCCTGAGGCACCCGCACCGCCGCCACCGCTTTCATAATTTCATTCTTCGTCTCCTGCAGCGATGGATTGTCCGCCACACCAATGGTAATCAAATGCTCCTGCTTGCCCAGAACATGCTCCACCGCTCGCGCCATCTCACGGGCCAGCTGACCATGAGCCACAACCACAATGCCAATCATGATGTCGCCTCCGATGCACAATGATATGTGTCATCCACAGGCGCATGGCTCAATGCACAGAGCACTGATGCCGCCGCCGACACCGCCCATCCATAAAGATGACACTGGGGAACATCCACCCCCATCATTGAGAACAGGCGCGTGTCTGGCAGACGCTGTGCCGCCGCCAGTGGCTTGTTCTGCAATTGAACCACCAAATTCACTCTCGCCTTCTCCACCCAACCATGCTCAATGACTCCCCATCCGCGCAGTTCAAATAATCCTCGCCCCTGAGGCAACGGCGATGCCCACAAGCCGCCCGCTCTCTTGATGATGCTCACACAATCATCTGCCACCAACTGCGCCCCGAGACTCATCAGCCGCAACGCCAAATCCGACTTGCCAACGCCAGATTCTCCACACAGCAAAATCCCGCTGCCCTCATAGCAAACGCATGTGCCATGAATCACCGTCATTGTCATCCTTTCTTAGCGAAACAATCCAAACAGCTTATCCTTGATGGATAATTCACGAGCCTGCTGCTTCGCACCGGCACGCTGATACCTTCTGGACGAGCGATTTTTGTCACGCCCGCCCCTGTTGCCTCTGTGACGCTGTGACGAACGATTGTTATGATGAGAGCGTTGCTGACGGCGCTGAGAACGATGATCCGCCGCACCATAATCTCGATCCCTCTCATCAGAAACGCCCTTGAACTCGCCAAAAGTATAAAAATCCAAAGCAATCCCATGAGACTCATAAATGGGAATGATCTCAATCTCCACCTCATAGTGATTTTCAATACGGCGCAAATCGCGCCTTGCTTCATTGAGAATGCTCAAGGCAATCTCAGGACGCACCGACAGCGTAATCTTGCGCTCCCCCGTATCGTCCCCTTTCTTTTGCATCTTGATGGCTTCACTCTCCAGCCGTCTGACGATGTGAGCGCTCATGATTCCTTTTGCCCGCACCATTCCCCTGCCGTCACAATGAGGACAGCGATCCGCCGTCAAGTCGAAAAAACTCGGACGCAAACGCTGGCGAGACAATTCCAACAAGCCAAAAGTCGTGATGCGATTCACCTGAACCCGAGCGCGACTTTGTAACAACAACTCCCGCACCCGCGACTCCACACGAGCACGATGCTGAGAACTCTCCATATCAATAAAATCAATCACGATAATGCCCGCAATTTCACACAAAATGACCCTGCGGGCAATTTCATCAGCCGCCTCAAGATTAATTTGCAAGGCGGTCTGTTCAATGTTGCTCTGCTGAGTCGCCCGTCCCGAATTCACATCAATCACCGTCAGAGCCTCCGTGGGCTGAATCACGATATGACCGCCACTGGGCAAATCACATTTAGGTTCATACAAACCAATCAATTCATCCTCAATGCCATAGCGACTGAACAAACCGCCGCCCGTGCTGGAATCGTAATAATTCACCTTGTTCTCATGTCCTGGTGCAAAAAGGCGCAACCAATCCTTGACCTCTTCAAGACAATCTTCATCATCCACCAAAATTTCATCCATGTCATCATCGTACATGTCGCGAATGGCTTGCATAATGATTTTGGAATCCTCGTAGAGAAAAAGGGGCGCCTCGCCTCCTTGGGTTGCATTTCTGATGGATTCCCACAGCTTGAGCAATGCCTTGAAATCTTGCAAAAGCTGAGCCTTATCTTGTTTTTCCGCCGATGTGCGAACAATAAGAGACATGCCTTCCGGCAATGGCATATCGTCTAAAATTTCCTGCAAGCGCGTCCTCTCCGCGTGATTGCTAATCTTGCGAGAGACACCACCGCCGCGCATACTATTGGGCATTAAAATACAATAGCGTCCTGCCAGCGTGATGCGGGTGCTCAAGGATGCTCCCTTGCGCGATCCTGGCCACTCCTTATTGACCTGCACCATCACCAACTGCCCCTCGCTGATGACATCCTGAATCCCATGAGAGGAGCCATCCGCATTCGCCTGCTTTGACGAACGGTAATAGTCCGGATGAATCTCCGAAAAAGGTAAAAAACCCTGACGCTCCGCTCCGTAACTGACAAATGCCGCCTGCAGACCGGGCTCCACCCGAGCAACCTTGCCTAAATAAACATTACCAATGGAAACATTTCGGTCATTATAGGATATCTGAAAACCGTCCAAGCGGCTGTCGTGAATGGTGGCGATGCGCGTCTCGCGCGAATCGTGAGCGTTGACAAGCATTTTTCGTGTCATAATTGGCCATCTCCCTTAGATGTCTGTCGCGCCACAGGGGCGCATCTCCCCTTGAGGCAGTATTCGTGATCAGTGAAAAGCGCACGCCGAAAATACAAAGCGACCTCATCCGCCGCTCCCCCGCTTCATAACAATGAAAGAATGGCACGCGCACGAAATCCCAATTGTTGCTTAAGAAACACAGGTTCCTCACATATGTAAGGCGTAAGACGATTGCGTTCATCAAAAACTCGTACATTCCATTCCATTTCCGCCTGCACAGCCAGATAGCGTTCATCCGTAGAGCCCACTCCCTGGCGGCGCAACGCACGCATATCCGATGCCTTCTCCGACGTTCGTTCCGCAACCTTATCCTGCCGAGCCACAAAACGCAAGATTGATTTCAACTGAGATTGGTACAATTCCAAAACGGAACTGTACATCGCCGCAAATAAATCCAAAAGAGCATCCGAGCGAGATGAACTGGGAACGCTCTTGGCAAAAGTGGCAATCAATTCTTGCGTATCCTCTTGGGTGAGAGTCATGTCATCAAATAAAATCCGCAAAACTTCATTGTCGCGATTGCTCACATAGGGAGACTCCCACCAGCTGTCAAGGCGCGCCGCCACATCAGGACCCTGCCACACAGTGGGCAACGATATGTTGGGATTATAAACCTGATCACAAGGCCAGCCCTGAGGCGTTGCCGACAGAACATCATCAGAAAGCAAGATGCCTCCAAGAGCCAGCGTCCATGCAATGGTCATCATTTTTCTTCTAACGCACATGAATCATTCCTTTCATTCCACGAGATTCCAGACCCTCCAGCACAAAAGGATACATGCCAGGGCGAATGGGAACAAACACCATCTCAACCTCCGTCTCCTCATGGCTCTCTTCTATTGAAATGGAGCGCACCGAGCCCACCGCCAATGACACATCCTCCACCTCAACAGAGCGAATCCAAATGTTGGCAAAAAACTCAGGGGCAACAAAGCGATATTCCTTGAAACCCTGAGACTCAAACTCAAACTCATAGGCTTTGCCGGTCTCCAAGGATATTTTCTTCGGCTCAAGATGATAATCACTCTCATCAGAGCCCAATTCAATCTCAATGGACTGTGCGCCAGCACTCAGATTGCCTTTGGCATAAGATGGCACACTTGTCATAAAGAGCAAAGCAATCGTCAAAAAAATAGCCATATCAACCCCCTGTTCAACCTCCTGTACGGCGCGCCATGATGCCACGCGCGGGATTATATCCATAGATGGCGAGAATAAGGAACAAGGTCAAGGCAGTCATCAACCAAACAAACGCATCGCCGTTAAACGAGCCATACAAGGCAAAGCGAATGAACTCCACCGCATGGGTGAACGGATTGAGCAAACACGCCACAGGCAACCATGTGCTGGCTTCTTCAATCTTCCAAAGGGGATACAGTGCCGTTGAGGCAAAAAACATGGGAAAAATCACAAAATTCATCACGCCTGCAAAATTCTCCAACTGCTTAATGGTGGAGGATAAGAACATTCCCAGCGCGCCCAACATCAATCCAGACAGAAACAAAGCCGGCAGCAGCGTCACATATCCGATCAGAGGCGGCGTGATGTCCCAAAAATAGGCGATGGCGAGAAAACTATAGACCTGCACCACCGACACGCATGTCCCCGCCAGCAGGCGAGAAAACAACAAAAACCAGCGCGGCAGGGGGCTCATCAACAAAATACGCATGCTGCCCATCTCGCGGTCGTACACCATGGAGAGGGAATTTTGCATACCATTGAATAATTGAATCATGGCAATCAATCCGGGGGCAATATAAATCTCATAGGTGATGTATGTCTCATAGGGCTCAATGATGGATACGCCCAGCACAGAGCGAAATCCTGCGGCAAAAACGGCAAGCCACACCAACGGGCGCACCAAGGCGGAGAAAAATCGCTCCCGCTGATGAAAAAACCGCAGCCCCTCACGGCGCACAATGCCCTGCAAACAATAAAAATAATCCATCATGCCTCTCCTTGCGTGGCATGGTCAAAAAGTCCTTTGACCTCTTGGCACTGATGCTGACGCAGTAAATCTTTGGTGAGTCCCGTCATTTTGATTTTGCCCTTATGAAGAATGACCAGATGGTCATCGGCAGCGACCTCATCAAAAAGGTGGGTCGCCCACAAGACCGACAATCCCTGCTGGCGACACAACTGATGAATGTGGTCGGTGATGATACGGCGACTTTCCATATCCAGTCCGACGGTGGGTTCATCCAATAACAAAAAACGCGGCTGATGCAAAAGGGCGCGCGCAATCTCCACCCGACGGCGTTGTCCGCCCGAGAGATGGCGAATTTTTTTGTGAGACACATCCGACAATCCAATGCGCGCCAGTTCAACCTCCATGCGCTGAGTGATGCGCGACCGATTCATGCCATGCAGCGCACCGTGATAGTGAAGATTTTGCTCAATGGAGAGGTCTAAATCTAAACTGGGCAATTGAAACACCACCCCCATCGCCGCCAATGCCGCACGCGCATGAGCATGCAGATCATGACCGAACAAATGAATTGTTCCCGATTGATTCATAAACAAGCGCGTCATCAGGGAAAACAAAGTGGTCTTGCCGGCACCATTGAGCCCCAACAGAGCGACAAACTGCCCCTTCTCAATGGTGAGATGAATATCATGAAGTGCCCGCAGTGTGCCGAAATCATGATGCACTGCACGAATTTCCAGCGCGCTCATCCCTTCACCACGACACCCCACGGAAAGCGTCCCACGCGAATGGATTTAAGCACCTTCAAACTTTCAACATCAATGACCGAAACATCATTGCTGACACCATTGGTGCTAAACAGGCGCGTTTGCGTCTTGTTAAAAGCAAGCTGCCACACTCGCTGTCCCACCAGCAAATACGACAAAACCTCCTTGCTCTGCTGGTCAATGACGGCGATGCGATTGGCGGGACCCAGAGCAACAAAGGCATAGCGTCCATCATCGGTGAGGCGCACGCCCACAGGCTGAATGGCTTCATCATTGACGCCTTTAATCTCAAAACGAATCACATGGGTGATGCTATAATCGGTGGGATCAATCACCGACACCGTGCCCCCCACCTCCGATGACACCCATACTTCCGTGCCCTCCTTATTATAAATGGAGACGCGCGGACGAGCATCCACAAGCACATTTTCCACAATCTCCAAATCCGCCGTGTCAATAAAATGCGCCATGTTGGTGGTCTCAGAAGTATTGACCAACATGTCCCCAGACGGATGCATGCCCATGCCTTCGGGCTCTACCCCCACAGGAATTTCATCCAAAATCTCACGACTTTTCACATCCACCACCGTCACAAGATTGTCATCCTCATTGGCAATAAACAATGTGCGTCCATCAGGATGCAAAATGAACAGTTCAGGATCGGGACCCGATGGCAAATAGCGGACAATTTCCAAACCTTCAGCATCGCGAATCTCCACGCGATCATCATCACTGGCACAGATATAGATTTGGGTCTCGTCTTGACTCAAAATGATGCCCCGAGGTCTTTGTCCCACATCTTTGGTAAAAAGCACCTCCATGCTGTCACCATCCAGCACACTGACGGTGTTGTCCTTTTCATTGGTGACATACACACGGCTCTCCGCCATTGCATTCGCACTCAATAAAAAGAGTACGGCTGCTACTGCTCTCCATCTCCAGTTAGTCATTGTGATGCCTCCTTATTGCTCATTTCTCATTGTGCATCGTGACAATTGCTTGTCAAAACCCAGTGTATCCATCGGACTGACGGGATGCAAGTATCCATCCTGCGGCGACACCGACACCAGAGCGCGCGGCACATTGAGCAAAATGCGCTGACGCAATTGTCCATTCCACGAACGATAGCTCACCTTCACTCCTTTATAGGCTGCAATGCCAAATTGCTCACTGAGAATATAATCCTTCACAAGAGGAAAATTATTTTTCTTGCGTGTGACGGCTTCGCCAATAGAGCGCACGGCGACCCATGCGGCATAATCAATTTCATTCATGAATCTGCCGGCGATGCGGCGAAATCGGTTTTGCATTTGTGCTGCGCCCCATTGCTCATGGGTGCGATGCCAAGAATGAGCGGTGAGTCCTTGCGTTCCTGCCAACAAAGCGGGCGACCATGTGTTGAAGACGATGTATTCACCAAACTCGCCTTTTTCATCGGCAAGCAACAAAAGAGCATAGTCACGGGCTTCTTTGGTAAAGAGAGGAATCTCGGCGCGAGCGGTGCGCCGAATATCATGAGTGAGCGTCCATTGCTTCTCGCCACCAATGGATGTGCCGAATTTTTTTGCTGAATACTTCAAAGACTCAGCAAAAAGCTCATCGGCTTCATCGGCTCCCTTGATTAGAAAAGAGTCTTTCCAATTTTTAGCAATGAGGAATTGCATGAGGGCATCGGTAACCATGGCACGACTGGGAATCACATGGAGCATATTGTGACGGCATTGCTCATTGCGCAGAACATTATCTTTGGCACTGATATTAAAAATGATGGTGTCCTGTGCCTGTGGCAAGTCGGCAAGGGTGAGCAGGTGTTCCTTGGCGGCGTGAATGACAAAATAGCGAATGCCTTGCTCATAAAGGCGCACGAAATGCTGCGTGATGTCATCGCCAATGGCAACGGTGGCTTCGCTCAATTGATAGAGTTGTTTGGTGAGTCTTCCTGTGGTGTTGTTATCGTCAATGGCGATGCGTGCGCCGTGGATGCCTTCGTCTTGCAGGATGGGGTCAAGATTGGAGAGTGCGGGCGGCACATCTTTTTCCATGACAATCATGCCCATGGTGATGACTTCATCGGCGGTGGCGGCGGCTCGTTTTTTGCCTCTTTTGGCTCTCTCTATGGCGCGTTGTTTGTCAATTTCTTTTCGTTCTTCCAGTTCCTGCACGGATTGTTCCCGCGCCACACAATGATGCCATGGCACGAACGCCACACACAGAGCGAGGGATATCATGAAACGCACAGACATTTTTTTACAGTCTAGGCAAAAATTTATTAAAAGGGTATGAATATGTCAATGACACGACACGCGACAATAAACCGAAGCACGAAAGAGACCACCATTGAAGCCCGTTTGCAGTTGGACGGCACGGGCGTTTGTGAGGCTGAGACGGGCTTGGCATTTTTGGATCATATGTTGGATCAGTTGGCTCGTCATAGCGGCATGGATATTTCCATCCGTTGTGATGGCGATGTGCATGTTGATGGTCATCACACGGCGGAGGATTGCGGCATTGTGTTGGGCAAGGCGTTTGATGAGTGTTTGGGGACTCGTGCGGGGATTGTTCGTTTTGGCTCTGCCCTTGCGCCTCTTGATGAGGCACTGAGCGAGGTGGTGGTGGATTGCTGCGGCAGGGCGCACTTTGAATGGCGGGTGACCATCCCCACCCCCAAACTGGGTGATAGCGACAGTGAGATTTTTCGTGAGTTTTTCAAGGCGTTTGCTGACAATGCCCGCATCACATTGCATGTGGATAATCGTCACGGCATCAATGGACATCATATTGTTGAGTCGTGTTTTAAGGCGGCGGCGTTGGCGTTGCGTCAGGCGGTGAGGGTCACGGGAACGGGCATTCCTTCCACCAAGGGCGTGTTGTGATGGGGATGCGTCTTTTTGACATATACCGCACCCCCAACGGTGATTATCGGGCGGTGGCGCGTGGGTTTTCCGTGTGGGCGGCGATTTTGTCTGTTGTGTGGAGTTTGTATCACCGACTGTGGCTGGAGAGTGCGGCGATTGTGTGTGCCCTCACTGCCATTCGCTATGTGCGAAAACTTCATATAGAAACAGGCATGGTGACGGCTGATGTGGTGGCGGGCATTTTTTTGGCTCAGGTGGTGTTGTTTGTGGTGATGGGAGCGTTTGGTCATGAGTGGCTCAATGCTCGCTACCGCCGTTTGCGGTATGAGCATGAGGGCGTGATGCTGGCGTTCTCAAAGCGCGATGCACTGCAACGCGTCCATCAATAATGGCTCGGCATAATGGCACGAATTGTAATTATTGATGTGGGGTCCGGCAACATTCGCTCGGCGTATTCCTCATTGCACAGGGTGTGGAGCGAGGTGGGTTGTGATGGCTGGGTGCGGGTGGCAGCAAAAAATGACCGACCGCAAGCACACCAATGGCTTGATGACTGCACTCACATCGTGTTGCCCGGCGTGGGAGCATACGCCGATTGCATGGCAGGATTGCAAGCCAGCGAATTATTGGATGACATGACCCACCATGTTCGCACCAATGGCAAGGCGTTTTTGGGCATTTGTGTGGGCATGCAGCTGCTCAGTGAACGCGGCGAGGAAGGAGCAGGCGCGCGCGGCTTGGGATGGCTCGGCGGCATCACCCGCCAATTTGTTTTGCCTCGCCATTTGAAAATCCCTCACATGGGCTGGAATGAAGTGACGGCGATGAAACCTCATGATTTGTGGCGCGATATTGACGAAGGCAGTCATTTTTATTTCGTTCACAGTTATCATGTAGAGTGTAATGAGTCGGTGCGTTTGGCATCCTTTGAGTATGGTGGTTCATGGACTGCCGCAATGGGCAAAGACAATCTTTTTGCCACCCAATTCCATCCCGAAAAAAGCCAAAAAGCAGGCTTGAAAATGTTGAAAAACTTCATAGCATGGAATGTAGGATGAGAAAGAGGATTGACAAAATTTGGCACACCATCAAAAACGCTTCTCGCTGGCAGTGGCTTGCACGAGGAGCTTGGGCTATTCTTTTCATTGTCGGAGGTTGCCTTATCCTTTATCCCTATGGCGGAGTTTTCTTTGAATCTCATTTTAGCGTTCTTGATTTTGTTGACAAACGCAATTTAGAAGCCATCCGCAACATTGTTTTGATTATGGCTGCCTTGTTGGCATTTCCTCTCGCACTGGAACGCATGATTATTGCTGATAACCAATTAAAAGCCACGCAAGACCAATTGAAGCAATCCCAAAAAGAAACAATAGGGAGGGATTTTGAAATTTGGCGAGAAGATTTGTTTTCTGACCGTCAAAATCAGCTGAACTATGCCTTTGAGAAATTGTGGGAACTGGCACAAAGCCACCCACAAGACTACCATACAAGAATGATGGACAGCCTATCTGATTTTTTAAATAAAATACCGTTCATTAGCACTACTACAGGTTCGGTTGCTCTCAAAATTCTCACGAACCTAGATGACTATTACAAAAAAACGGCAGAACAAGAAAGAGAAGAGATTGCCAAAGATTACCGCATACACTTGCAAAAAATTACTGTAAAAGATTTAGATTTGCATGGTGCAGACTTCAGTAGGTTCACATTGAAATATATTGGCTTTGAGAATGTGAATTTAACGGGAGCTGTTTTTAATTGGACTATGTTAGACGGTGTTAGATTTTCTCCTTCGGATTTGACAGGAGCTAATTTTGACAATGTTTTTTTGCAAAATGCAGATTTTGCAGAAAGCCAAAACATAATGGATGCTTCTTGGAAAAATATCTCTATCCCCAAAAACGCCACCCTCAATTTTGCAAACAGTAAAGACGAGACACTTGTCAGGAAAAATGCCACAGTAAAATCCGAAGATGAATGGGACATAGAGCGAAAAGCAGAATTTGAAAAAATTAAGCAATCGCAAAAGCCATCAAGCTAACCAATCATTGTTGCGTTTCTTTATTGAATGGCTAATTTTTCCACTGTTGCTTTTTTTTCGGTAAAATTCTACAATGACTTTCGGCTATTTCAAGGAGAGGGAAAATGGCACAAAAAAATGACAAGGATTATATCATCAATGGATTAAAAGACTTGAACAAACAAATTAAAAACATCAATCCAGCACAATGGGCGGTGATTGTTGCATCCCTTGTGGCAGGTTATTTTATCTACCAAGACTACGCTGACAAAAAATCAGAAGCACAATTTTGCGAGGATCTATTCAGGAGCGGGATCGGGACATATAAGCCTCCGATTAAAATCTTCGCCAATCCCCCGCATATTACAAAAATTTGTGCAAAACACTGGAAATATATATTAAGGTAAAAAGACGCACATAGTACAATCTCATCTGTTCATTTCGCGTTTTTTTATTGATTGTTAAACCACCTTTTCATGCCTATAATGTAATCATGAAGTTGTTTCTCAAAAATAATGTCGCATCGGCGATTATTATTGGGCAGGTACTTTTTTCTGTGGCGTTTTTGTATGTGTCCATAGAAACTCGCTTTGCCAACATAGAAACCCGCTTTGCCAACATAGAAACCCGCTTTGCTGGTGTGGAAGCTCAGCTGACCGTCATGAATGCCCGCCTTGATGGGCTGGATGAAATGAGAAAAGACATTGTGGAGCTTAAAGAAAATCAGCGCGCCATCATCCGACTGCTTGAACGCATGGATCAACGCGTTCTCAATGTGGAAGTTCTTGCTCTGCAAAACAAAAAAGAGTTTTTGCTGACAAAGCCACAAACCGCCGACACCCGCAATCAACTGGCTGCCGTCCAGAAAAAACTGGACTATCTTGACGAGCTCGGTCGCACACGCACCTATATCAACCCGTCTGAGCCCTACGCCCCTCCCACTGACGGCTAAATAGCATGAAGGCGTTTCTCAAAGACAATTATGCATTCGTGATTATTTCTGGACAGTTGTTTTTGTCCACGGCGTTTCTCTATGTGACAATAAACAAGAACTTTGACCGCTTAGAAGCCTCCATGGAAAGACACTTTGGCAATAAGGAATCCTCTATGGAAACCAATTTTACCAGTATCAAATCCGAGCTGACCGCCATCAATGCCCGCCTTGCTGGACTGGAAGAAGGGATGAGCGACATCAAAAAATCCCTTGCGAGACTTGAAGAAAACCACGCGCGACTTGAAAAAAATCAACGCGCCATCATCCGACTGCTTGAAAGAATGGATAGGGAGTATCAAACTCGTCAAAAAATAGCCAATAGCTTGTAGCCCACCAAACAAATCCTTGCCTTTTGCGACAAATTCTTTATAGTGCCCGTTCATGCCGGACAATGATTACAAAGTAGCGGACATCTCCCTCGCCCAGTGGGGACGCCACGAAATCACCATCGCCGAGACCGAAATGCCCGGGCTCATGGCGTTGCGCGACCGCTACAAAAAAACCAAACCCCTCAAAGGCGCACGCATCACGGGATGCCTTCATATGACAATCCAAACCGCCGTGCTCATAGAAACGCTTATAGAGCTGGGGGCAACCATCCGCTGGAGTTCATGCAACATATTCTCCACGCAAGATCACGCCGCCGCCGCCATCGCCGCCAAAAATATTCCCGTCTTTGCATGGAAGGGTGAGACCGAAGACGAATACTGGTGGTGCATTGAGCAAACCCTCGCATCACCGAACGGCTGGACTCCCAACATGCTGCTGGATGACGGCGGCGACCTCACCATCCATGTGCATGAAAAACACCCTCATCTTCTCAAAGACATCAAAGGATTGTCGGAGGAAACCACCACAGGGGTGATGCGTCTGCGAGAAATGCAAGCTGCCAAAACCCTCAAAGCCCCCGCGTTTGATGTCAATAACAGCGTCACCAAATCCAAGTTTGATAACATCTACGGCTGTCGCGAAAGCCTCATTGATGGCATCAAGCGCGCCACTGATGTCATGCTGGGGGGCAAAACAGCCGTGGTGTGCGGCTACGGCGAAGTGGGCAAAGGCTGCGCCGATTCTCTCAGAGGACAAGGCGCACGGGTGATTGTCACCGAAATAGACCCCATCTGCGCCCTGCAAGCGGTCATGAACGGCTACAATGTCAGCACCATGGATGAAGTCGCATCACACGCCGATATTTTCGTCACCGCCACAGGAAACTGCGATGTCATCACCCTTGACCACATGCGCCACATGCGCGATCGCGCCATTGTTTGCAACATCGGACACTTTGACAGCGAAATTCAGGTGGCGGCACTGGAAAATATGCAATGGCAAGAGATCAAACCTCAGGTGGATGAAATCACCTTTCCCGATGGCAAAAAAATCATCCTGCTCGCCAAAGGACGCCTCGTCAATCTGGGCTGTGCCACAGGGCATCCCAGCTTTGTCATGAGCGCATCCTTCACCAATCAAGTGCTGGCACAAATTGAACTGTGGAACAACGCCCAAAACTACGCAAACAAAGTCTATGTTCTGCCGCGCATTTTGGACGAAGAAGTCGCCCACTTGCATTTGGAAAAAGTCGGCGCAAAGCTCACCGCGCTCAATAAAAAACAAGCCGATTATATCAATGTGCCGCAAAAAGGCCCCTTCAAGGACGACCTCTACCGCTACTGATTACCCACTGATGACCCACCGGGCGCACCTTGCGTGGTGGAATAGACAAAACGCGGCGACTTGCCCTCAAACACAATGGGATACACCCCACGCGCCGCCAGAGCCCCTTCGGCAAAACCACTCAAAATGAGTTTGAGCTTGTTCTCATAAGTGGCAATATCACCAATGGCAAAAACGCCCGCTCGAGATGTCTCACAGCGTGTGGGCGATACTTCAATCATTCCGTCCTGCATGGACAGCCCCCACTCGCCGATGGGACCAGGGTCAGAGCGCAACCCAAAAAACGCCAGCATGGCATCACATGGAACGGTTTTGGTCTCGCCCTGCATGGTTTTCACCACCACGCCCGATAGTTTTCCCGTTTGCGTGTCCCCTTGCAGTGCGTCCAACACATAGGGGGTGATGAGGGTGAGCTTGCCGTCCGCATGAGCTTGTTCCATGCGCGCCACACTGTCGGGTGCGGCACGAAAACGAGCCCGCCGATGCACCACCGACACCGATGAGGCAATGTCCATGAGATCCAATGCCCAATCCACAGCGGAATCACCACCGCCCGCAATCAACACGGCGCGTCCCTTAAAAATACTTTTCTGCGGCACATGATAAAAAACACTGTGCTCCTCATAGTGAGCCAAACCCTCAAGAGGAGGCTTGTTAGGACCAAACGCACCCCCGCCCGCCGCAATAATCACCGCCGCCGCACCCACGGTGTCACCATTGGAAAGATGCAAACAAAAGCCCTTTTTGATGTCACCCTCCAGCTTCATCACGCGCGCCCCCAATGTTTTTTGCGGCTGATAGGGAGCGATTTGTTTCTCCAACTGAGCAATCAAATCCCCGCCACTAATCTGCGGATAGGCGGGAATATCATAGATGGGCTTTTCGGGATACAAAGCGGAACATTGCCCGCCGGTCTCGTCCAGCGCATCAATGAGATGACACGCCATCCCCAACTGACCGCACTCAAAGACGGCAAACAAGCCCACAGGACCCGCGCCAATGATAGCAATAGATGGATGTTCCGAGTTCATCAATTCAATATGTAACGAAATGTATCAATTTGCGAGAAAAATATCGTCAGACATAAAGGGCGAATTGTGACGATTTTTTAGTTATTAAACCTATCAAAAAATCTTTTCCTTCTTGCAAAACCAATAGGCAACGCTAGAAACAGCTAGCCACACTAGTGGTAACAGCAAGAAATACACTTCCCTTTCTCATAGTGACCCCGCCTAAAAAACCCTGTAAAATCAACACACGGAGATTCAACTCTACACAAAAAAAAAACAAATGACAAGTCTTTTTGTATCAAGAATTTTGCGTATGATACCACTTCTTGTGGGTTGCAAAATGATAATTGGCTTATCTTGTGTGTATCTTGTTCAAATGGCTGTTAACAAATGCCTATTGTCTGTTGATGGGCTGTTGATAAGATGAAAATAAAACGATTGTTTACGGAGAAAAATAAATCTCCCTATAATCACTTTGAATTTGACAAAGTGAATACCGAGATTCGCAATCGTGACGGCGGCATTGTGTTTAGCCAAAAATCCTTTGAAGCCCCGAGTCATTGGTCACAAAACGCCTGTGATATACTGGCTCACAAATACTTTCGCAAAAAAGGCGTTCCTGCCAAAACAACCGCCGTGCAGGAACAAGACATTCCCGCATGGCTGAGCCGCCGCACACCTTCCGCCAAAACCACCTTTGGCGGCGAGACCAGTGCCAAACAAGTCTTTGACCGCATGGCAGGCACATGGAGCTACTGGGGCATGAAAGGTGGCTATTTTGATTCCGAAGATGATGCCGCCGCCTTCTTTGACGAAATGCGTTTCATGCTGTGTGCGCAAATGGCTGCACCCAATTCTCCGCAGTGGTTCAACACCGGACTGCACTGGGCATACGGCATTGATGGGCCTCCGCAAGGACATTTCTATGTCGATGAAAACAATAAAACCAACAAATTCGCGGTGAAAAAATCCACTTCTTCCTACGAGCGACCTCAGCCTCACGCCTGTTTCATTCAAAGCATTGATGATGACCTTGTCAATGAGGGGGGCATCATGGATTTGTGGGTGCGGGAGGCTCGTCTGTTCAAGTATGGCTCAGGCACGGGGACGAATTTCTCCAACCTGCGCGGCGGCGGTGAAAGTCTCTCGGGCGGCGGCAGTTCATCCGGCATGATGAGCTTTCTCAAGGTGGGTGATCGAGCGGCGGGTGCAATCAAATCGGGCGGCACGACGCGGCGCGCCGCCAAAATGGTCTGTGTGGATGCCGACCACCCCGACATTGAGGAATTCATTCATTGGAAATCCACCGAAGAGCTCAAAGTGGCATCTTTGGTGGCAGGCTCGCACACCGTCAAAAAGCATCTCTCCGCTATCTTTGACAGCTGCTTGCAATTCAACGCCTCAAAGCAAAAACAAAACGATGCCTATGACATCACCATCAACAAGGGACTGAAAAAAGCCGTTGCCGATGCCCGCCGCGCCATGGTGCCCGATGGCGCAGTGGATCGCGTCATTCAATACGCCAAACAAGGACAAACCCAATTAGACCTGCCCCTCTATGACACCGACTGGGATTCCGAATCCTATCGCACCGTCTCTGGACAAAATGCCAACAATTCGGTGCGCCTCAGCGACGACTTCATTCACGCCGTCAATCAAAATGATGACTGGCTTTTGAAAAATCGTGTGGGTGGTGAGACAAAAACTATTTCGGCGCGTCACCTGTGGGATGATATTGCTCGCGCCGCATGGACATCCGCCGATCCGGGTGTGCAATTTGACACCACCATCAACGATTGGCACTGCTGTCCTGCGGGTGGGCCCATTCGTGCGTCCAATCCCTGTTCGGAATACATGTTTTTGGATGACACCGCGTGCAATCTGGCATCCCTCAATCTGATGGCGTTTCAAAAGGGCGATGGTGGCTTGAACATTCCGTCTTTTTGTCATGCGGTTCGTTTGTGGACTTATGTTCTGGAGATATCGGTTTTCATGGCGCAGTATCCGTCCGAGCGCATTGCCCAGTTATCCTATGAGTATCGCACTTTGGGCTTGGGTTTTGCTCATTTGGGCGGCTTTTTGATGGCGGCGGCTCTGCCCTACGACAGTGACGAAGGACGCGCCACCGCCGCCGCGATCAGTGCCCTCATGACCGCCACCAGCTATCACGCCAGCAGTCAAATGGCAAAAGAAATGGGAGCTTTTGTGCAGTTTGACAATAATCGCGATGCCATGCTGCGCGTCATTGCCAATCATCGGCGCGCCGCGCACGGCAAAACTGACGGCTATGACCAGCTCTCTAAAAATCCAATGCCCTTGCGTAAGGAGCACTGTCCGTGGCAGGACATTCCCGAAGCCGCCGCCAAAGCATGGCATGATGCCCTTGAGGAAGGAAAGCGTTACGGCTATCGCAACGCTCAAACCACCGTCATCGCGCCCACAGGCACCATCGGCATCGTCATGGATTGCGACACCACAGGCGTTGAACCGGATTTTGCCCTGGTCAAACACAAACAACTGGCAGGGGGCGGCTCAATGCGTATGATCAATCGTGCCACCGACTTGGCTCTTGCCCGCATGGGATACAATGAACGGCAACGCCAAGAAATCAAAAACTTCATGGTGGGACATGGATCCCTTCGCAATGCTCCCGTCATCAATCATGATAGCCTTCAACAAAAGGGATTGAGCAAGGCACAAATTAAATCTTTGGAGAGAAGATTGGAAAACGCATTTCACATCAGTGCGGCGTTTCACCCCGCTTTGCTGGGTAAAAAATTCTGCGTTCAACAACTGGGTATGAGCGAAGAACGGCTGAATGACCCCCATCTGTCCTTATTGCACGAAATGGGATTCTCCAACAATGATATTCGCCTTGCCAATGATTACTGCTGTGGCAAAGGCACCATTGAGGGCGCACCTCACATCAAAGAATCCCATTATGCCGTGTTTGACTGCGCCAATCGCTGCGGCGAATATGGCACACGATTCCTATCTCCCGAAAGTCACATTCGCATGATGGCGGCGGTGCAGCCGTTTATCAGTGGTGCCATTTCCAAAACCGTCAATATGCCCAAAGACGCCACCATTGAGGATTGCAAACAGGCTTATTTCTTATCGTGGGAACTGGGAGTCAAAGCCAACGCCCTCTATCGTGATGGCAGCAAGCTCTCACAACCGCTCAGTGCCGAATTTGCGACCCCTCATGATTTAGACGAAGAAGAACCAACGGCTTCAATACCCAGACTCATCCCTCTGGGCAAACGCAAAAAACTCCCCGAAAAGCGGAATGGTTACACGCAAAAAGTCACCATTGATGGGCATAAACTCTACCTGCGCACGGGAGAATACGAAGACGAATCTCTTGGCGAAATTTTTATTGACATGCATAAAGAAGGCACAGCATTTCGCAGTCTGATGAATAATTTTGCCATTGCCATTTCCTTGGGATTACAATACGGCGTCCCTCTTGAGGAATTTGTGAATGCCTTTGTTTTCACTCGCTTTGAGCCCAATGGCATGGTTCAGGGCAATAAACAGATCAAAATGTCCACATCCGTTGCCGACTATATCTTTAGAGATCTTGCCATTCACTACTTGAATCGCTCCGACTTGGCGCATGTGACCGATGACGATTTGCTTCCTAGTCAAATCGGTAAGGGGGAAGAAGCAGAAAGCTTGCCTGAACAAGATGCACCAGATGAGACTTTGCAAGAGACGCAAGAGCAACCTCATCTTCAATTGGTGAAGGATGAGGCTCATTCTTCATCTTTCCAATTTTCTCAATTAGACCCTACAACAGTTGCTCGTCAAAGGGGTTATACGGGCGATATGTGTCCCTCCTGTGGCAATTTTACCCTCGTGCGCAACGGCACATGTTTGAAATGCATGACCTGTGGCGACACCAGCGGCTGTAGTTGATGGCATCCACTTTTTTGCAACAAAAGGCGGCGGCACAAGGAATTGTTCTGCCGCCTGTGGCAAAGGCTGCCGCCCGTTACGCTCCTTATTGTGTGGCAAACGGTTGCGTCATGGTGTCTGGGCAATTGCCTCTGCACAATGGGAAGATTGCTCACAGCGGACGCTGTGGAGATGGTGTCACCCTTGATGATGGCATTGCGGCGGCGCAATTGTGTGTGCTGAATGTCCTCGCCCAATTGGATGATGCCATTCTCACCCATCGGTTAGCTTCATTGCGTCTTGTTTTTGTGCGTGGCTTTGTGGCATCCCACCCCGACTTTCACGAGCAACATTTGGTGATGAATGGTGCATCAGAAATGCTGGGGCGATTCTTTGATGAGCCTCACGCACGGGCGGCGGTGGGAGTCTCATCTCTGCCGCTCAACGCCTCGGTGGAGGTGGAAGCCGTTGCTTCACACCAACCGATTGATTAGAAGGACATCTTGAAGGTTGCCGAATGGCTTCGGGTATCGCCACCCAGTCCATAGACTCCTTCATAATCCAGCGATCCCGTCAGATCATCATCGGCAAACAAAACCACACCCGTTGCAAAGTCAATGAAGAAGTCTTCCATAGAATCCCTATAGGTCATCGTGCCGACATTTTCACCGGCAAAGCGTGACTCAATATCAATATCGTCACTGCCACTGACAACATAGGTCATGCCGACTCGCACCAGAGGCTTGATTCCCGTCCGTCCCGAATAGTGATAATCGCCGCCCACCAAGAATCCTCCATGCAAACTGGCAAAGGTGGTTGTGTGATCCACCACATCAAGCGTAAATGGTGCGGTGCTGCTGTGTCTCACCTTGACCGATTCGGTCACATTCCTCATATGCACCTGCATGATGCTGGCACCAGCATTGGGCTCAAAATAGAAATCGGGTGATTGGATGCGATAAGAGATCTGTCCATGAACGCCGTAGTTGAGGAAAAGAGGTCTCGATTCCACTTCAGCACCCCCAAAGGTTTCTCTGCGCAGATTGTGGGTGGTCACACTCATGGTGACACCACCGCCTGCTTTGAGTCCTTTGTGATCCGTCATGCCATGTTGATTGTAGTATCCTGCGGCAGCAAACAAGAAGCGGTGTCCGTCACTCTCGCCACCCAGTTTATTTTCATGACGCAAGAAACTGTAGCCGCCACCCAATGAAAGATTCACTTTAGGCATCACCGAAACATTCCAGAAGGCGGCAAGGTTGATGGGCGAATCTTCATTAAAACCGATGCCATCCTTGCTGTCTTTGCGGATATAAGACCCCCACAAGGCAGAGCGGCGACACTCAGTGACTCCATCTCGGCGTTGCATTTGGAAGGATTGGCGGTTTTTGTCACCGGTCATGTAATCTTCACCACACGATTGGTTGAGAATTTGGTGAGCAAACTTGCGGTCTGCCAGCCAGCTGGATTGCACCAGCGAGCCGTAAATGGGAGCGGCAACCCGATCAAGAGCATCACCAATGGATTGCGCATCATCAAAATTAGCCACAACATCAAGCAAATCATCAAACACTTTGGTGTCATCGCTGCTCACAAGAGCTTCTTGAAGAGCCGTGGCAATGGCTCGTTGTCTTTGATTAAGAGCATCGTCTCCAGCCAAAGTGGTGAAGCCACGACGAACAAGAGAACTCAGCGTGGTGGCTTCATTAAAGGAACTGGACGAACTCGTGCCCGTGTATTGATATGTCCTTGAACCAACCGTGACGAAAATGGCGGCTTTTTCAAGAATTCTTCTGACAATCGTCCCACTGTCATTTGTGCCAGCATCCGAGCCATCACTATTTTTGATCGTCAATTGACTGCTGCCATTGGCGATGAGTCCATTGGAGAAGGTGATGGTGTTGGTGTTTGCAAATTCCCCTGCAGTCCCTGATGACGCTTCCAAGCGAACATAGAGTTGTGTCCCTGCCTCAATGGTGACATTGGTGCCGGCATCACCAATGAGAATGCCAGCTACCGGTGAAATTGCCATCAGCGGAGAAAGTGCCACCGACGACAATCTCTAATGTGGAGCCACTTTTGACATTGAAATTTTCGAGCCCCGACAATGATGCTTTGCCCATATTGAGATGTCCCGAAACATTGACGGTGTCATTGCCATCGCCAAAGTTAGAATCGGAAATATTAATGCGTCCGCCCGCAGACACATTGATGGTGTCATCGCCGGCTCCTGTGGAAAATCCTCCCGTTGCCGTATTGCCGCTATATTCGGTATAGGTGACATCGCCACCACCTGTGACTCTGAGAATATCCCCTTCGGTGGAGATTCTTCCAATATTGTACACGGTGATATTTCCTGTGTTGGCACTGCCGCCAATATAAATGGCATGGGAATTCGCTCCAGCAAGATTGATCGTTCCACTATTGGTGACGGTGACATCGCCCTCTCCAGGGATGACCACATTGATGCCACGATGATCATTGCCGCTGGTGGTGAAAACAAACCCGAGATCCCCGCTGTTGGTGATGATGACATCGCCATCTCCTCCCGCTTCAACATGCATGGCAGTGAGGGAAGAGTTGGTGGAATTAAAGTACAAATTAGCACCATTATTGATGGTCACCGCCTGCTGAGACTTGACGAAAAGAGCCGAGCGACCCGCTCCATTGACAAAAACATTGCGCTTGACACCACCGATCATGAGATTGACCGTGAGATCACCCGTCACCCTACTATTACTGTCAGCACCATTAATCTCAATACCATGACGACTGCCCGTGGTGTTAATGTTGCCACTGAAGTTGTTCAGATTAATGGAAAGGCTTCCTTGATAGGGATGACGCTGAGGCTCAGCAGGGTCATCACTGATGTATCTGAGGAATATTTTCCTAAAATCAATACCCGCTTGGCTCAATTGGGTTCGATCGCCGAGAGAACAACCGATGGCATTGCGAGCCAAACTGCAGCTGAGACTTGTGGGTTCTGGAGGAACATCGGTGAGTCCCGTCCATGCCAGAGTGATGGACTTGGCATCGTTTGGATCTCTCACCAAAGTGAAACTCTCAACGCCGTACTCAAGCCTTCCATCATGACTTCTAAAGACGACATCAACAGAGGACAATGAATTGGAAGAGTCGGTGAGAGTCGCCGCCGTGATGAAAGTAAAAGCCGTCTGCGTGTGCGGATTTGTCAAATCAAATCCCACAGGCAGTCTGATTTCAATGGCGAAGGCTCTTTGGATATCCAATGTGCCGTCCAAAGTGAGAACTGTTTCAAAGGCATTTTCTTTGCGCTCAAGGAAGAAACGCAGAGTTGCGCCCGCATTGACGGTGAATGTCTCCAGCCCCGTAATCGCCACCTCATGGGATGCCCGGTTGGCACTGCCAATACTGAACACGCCATTATTGACGGTGAGAGAGTCATTTGTGCCGGCACCAGCCTTAATGCCCCCCGTGACAATGCTGTTGTTCCCGATGGTGATTGCCACATCCCCTGCAAAATCGGTGGAATCAAGGATATATTCAGCATCCACGGTGCCGCCGTCAAAATTGATGGTGGTATTGTCATCGGTGTGCCCGCCTCCCAATTTGATGGCGGTCACCTTGCCTGAACCGAGAATGTATCCCCTGTTGGTGATGTCCAGATCTTTGTCATTGTCGTCATTGTCGGCACTGGTGGGTGACATCACCTTAATGCCGTAGGACGCACTGTCTGACGAGGACGCAACACGAATAATTCCACTATTGGTGATGGAAATATTACCAAAAGCCGTCTGAGCCAGAATCCCCACATGGGAGTCACCGCAATCACTGGTGCATGCTGCGGTCAAGCCGATGGTGGCACTGTTGGAAATGGTGACATGCCCTGCTGCAATCGCATTAGCCCGAATTCCGTGGAACGACTTGCTGTCGGCTTTGATATTTGTAAAGAGCAAATCTCCCTGGTTATCAATGGTAATGTCACCATACTCCGTGTAAGAACCGACACTGCTGCTGCCACGGGGAACGACACGAGTCCCTTCTGACACAACGAACATGGCAGCTTTATTGTTTGCCCCCACATAGACGGCTTGTTTAGCTGCATTGCTGGTATTGGTTTGATTATTGACGGTGATATGTCCTGTCACCTGAGACGGGGGGAGGTCGAACACGGAGGACTGCGTGTCGTTAACACTTCTCGTACTGCCATTAATGTTGATGCCATGCCCTGAGCCGTTCTCATTGATGGGTCGCCCGAGATTATCAAAAGAGATGATGAGATAACCATCAAACACACGACTGGAGGGATTGCTGGTATTTTGCAAAATAGCACCCAAATCAATTCCGACATTACTCAAGAAAGATGACGCGGACCCACAGCTGATGGTCGCCTGCGGGGCGGTGCGGGGATTAGTCGCGGGGTCTCTCCTCACTGCGACAGTTTGTTGTGTTCTTTGACAGGTCAATCCGTCTTCAATTGTCAGATTAGCCACTTCTGCCAAACGGATGACATCGTAGGTTCGGTACGCGCTTATTTCATTGCGATTGTTGTTATTCAGGCGCGTTTGGACTCCGTATGTCAATCTTGCTTTTTCAAGGGAGAAAGTTCCCGTGTAAATATAGCCATTTTGATTGACAACGATGCGTCCCGCCATCAGATTCAAAAGGGCATCACTCACAGTAATTGTGGGAGCTTGAATCAACACATATTCATCCTCAAAGAATTCGGCAAAGACAGTGCCTGCCACAAAAAGCTCAAGGACGGGGGCATCACTTGCGTTCGTTCCATTGAATGCAAGATTGTAATCAAACGCCCGGAAGAAGGATGATGCATTCCCCGTTCCCGTATGGAAGAGACGCAAGGTACTGCCGGCATTGATGTTGAAGGTCTCCAAACCAGAGAATCTGAGGCTCGTGCCGGGCGTTTTTTCAGAGCCCAGTGTGAGTCTTCCGCCACTGTTAACATTGAGGGTGTCCGTTCCTGTGCCGGCGGTGAGGTGGTCGGTGATTTGCAATGTTCCGCCCGAGACGGTGATGGTATCATTGCCACTGCCAAAATGGATACTTCCGCTATTGACACCGCCCGTCACATTGAGATTCACCCGACCGCGAAAGTGGCGAGAATGGACGATGGTGGAGCTATCAACCCGTCCGCCATTGAGGTTGATGATGGCTTGATCATTACTATCACCGTAAAGGAGATAGGTGGCGACTGAATTGTCTCCCTCAATGACTCCTGTGTTGGTGATGGTGATGGTGTCGGTGGCAGACCCTGCTCCTGTTGAAGGACCAAAGACGATAATTCCATAGGAATTGGCTGTGGAGGCGGACACTCTGATGGTGCCGCTATTGGTCACATTAACAGTTCCTGTTCCAGCATGGTTGGCGATCAATCCGTAGTGCGCCGTGCCACAGTTGGCGGTGCAGGCGTTAGCAAATCCGACTGTGGCACTGTTGGTGATGGTGATATTTCCGTCAGATGCGGAGGTGGCATAGACTCCGTAGAAGTTAGCCGAATCGCTTTTGACTCCATCAAAGATGAGGTCTCCTGCATTATGAAGCGTGACGCTCTTGGCGGATTTAATACGGATAGCAGACCTTTGGCTTGTGCGAACAAATGTGGTGCGTTTGACGGTGCTGCTCGTTTGATAGTTAACGGTGATGCTCCCTGTCACTTTGGAGGTGGAGAGATCCCCATTGACCACAAACCCACTGCCAATGCCTGAGCGATTCACATTGTCAGCGATGTCATTGATGGTGAGGATGAGGTCTCCATTGATTGTGCTGTTATTGGTGGCGGCAAAGATGTGTCCCAGGTTCAATCCTCTGACAAATTCTTGTGCGCCGACAGTTCCTCCCGTGCAATTGATGCTGCTGGAGCCACGGCAACTCATGGAGGTGGGATTAAAGATCTCATAGAGATTTCTCCACGCCAAATCCAGCTTGCCGCCGTCTTGGGCGAGAGTGATATCGCCTGTGTACATGCTGCCATTTCTGTGAATTCTCACGCGCGCCGCCAGATTGGCAAGGGTGAGGGATCGTCCCAAAGTGATTCCTGATGAATTGATGAGGGTGAAAGGAATGATCTGGTTGCCAGGAATTCCTCTATCGGAATCGTCATCGGTCAGATAGATATCCAAGACGGGTGCGACCGTGCCATTGAAGACAAGCGCGCCGCCAAGATTGAAGGTGGATTTGTCGGAATCAAGATACAAACGCAAGGTGCTGTTGGCGTTAAGAGTGAATGTCTCCAGCCCCGTGATGGTGACATCACTGGAGCGACTGAAGCCGTCCCCAATGGCGACTGTTCCGCCGCCATTGACGGTCAGGCTGTCACTGCCAGCTCGCCAATCGCTGTTTCCTTGGGTGAGGGCGAAGATTGCGCCACTGTTGATATTGAGTTGGTCATCTCCTGCCGTTCCGCCAAAGCGAATGTTGGTGCGCGAGCCATTGTTGGCATTGACGATGAGTCTTCCCTGATACCCACTGCCGTCTGCCAGTTGTGCATCAGACGCGTCCACGACACTGCCGTTGTTAAGATTGAGGGTGGTGAGTCCGCCAGAGGCATCAGAGAGCAGCAACAATTCAGACCCACTGCCACTGAGCGTGATGGTGCCCGTGTTGGTGATGGTGGCATTGGCATCTTGTCCACTAAAGGTGATGTCTATGGCTGAGGCGTTATCAACGCTGGGAGCACCGATTCCGTGGGCGGCGAGAAGGATGCTTCCGGTGTTACTCACAGACACGGCTGTGCTGTTGGCATGAACGATTTGGATGCCTTTGTGCCCACTGCCACAGTTTGTGGTGCAGGGGGTGACAAATCCGAGTCTCTGACTATTGGTGACGCTGGTGTCTCCGCCGGCCGTTCCTGAGGCCACATAGATTGCGCCCAGATTGTCATTTCCTGCGATGAAGTTGATGCTGCCATCATTATTGACGATGACTGCTCCTGCCGCTTTCACCCGCAAGCCAAATTTTGATGATGCCGCCACTGCAAACACTCTCTTATTGATGGCAGCGACAGAAGTCTGATTATTGACGGTGATATTGCCGCTGACCATTGACCCAGAGACGGTGCCATCAATATCAAAGGCGTGATTGGCGGATGTGGCACTGGTGTTGATGTTGTTAGCAAGCGGCGAGTCGGCACTGCCGAGATGAAGAATGAGGTCGCCGCTGATGGGGCTTGTGACACCGCTGGTTTGTGCGATGATGTCCGCCAGCGTTGCTCCTTGCACATATTCTTTGGAGGCTCTGGCACTGCCGCCACAGGTGATTTCGGTTGCGCTGGCGTTTGTTCCCTGAGCGCATGTCAAGCGGACGGTGGCGGGGGTCAGACCACTCCATGAAACCCTCAAGTCATAAGAAGTGCTGGTGTTGGTGGGGAGCGTGAGCCCGATTGTTCCTGTGTATTGGGTGGAGCCTTGAAATATTTGCACCTTTTCTTGGAGGTGGGCGACGGTCAAGCCTGTTTCCAGCATGAGCATGCTGCCCTGATTGCCGATGAGAGTGAATGCACTTTGAGATGACAAGTTGGCTCCCGTGGGCAGATAAATCTGAATAACGGGAGCGTTGTCGCCAATGCCATTAAAGAAGGGATTGGGCAGTGAGATGGGGTTTGATGCGTAACTGCTGTGAAGGAAGAGTCGCAAGATACCATTGGCATTGAGATTGAATCTCTCAAGCGATGAGAGGGTCACTCCCGATGAAGGATTGCTGCCGTCTCCCAATGCCAGCACACCGCCTCTGTTGACATTGATTTGGTCATTGCCGTTATTGAAGTTGTTACTGCCAAACAGCGAGACCAGTCCGCCGTCATTGATGTTGAGCCTGTCATCGCCTCCCTGTTGATTGCTATTGACGGTTCTGCCAGCCGTTCCTGAGAAGACAAACGAGGCACGACTGCCTTTATTGGCATTGATGACGAAGTTGCCCCTATAGTTTGTGGTGGCGGCGTTGTCTCCGGACTCTTTGATGTAAGTCTTGACACTTCTGGCATCAATGACGCTTCCATCATTGAGGTTGAGTGTGATGGTGTCATCCTTTCTGCCGAATCTCATTCTGACCAGTTCGGACTCTGCGCCACTCATGGTGATGGTTCCCGAATTATTGATGACATAATTGGCGGGGGTGGTAGATGTCACGCGACTGGTCTCACGGATGCTGACGGTAAAGGCGGCAGACCCAAACGAGCTGCCAAGATTAATATCCCCACTATTGGCGATGATCTCGCGCGGGATGGCGACCACTCTCACGGTGTTGTTTTCCACCACGCGGCGGGTGTGATAGTCAACTGTCTCGGCTTGGATGATGGTGGCGATTCCCACATGAGATTTGCCACAATTGGCGGCACAGCCCCCGATGAATCCGATGGAGGCGGCATTATTGATTCTGGGCAGTCTGCCGCCAGCGATAATTCCCGCCATGAAGTCACCGTATTGGCTTGTGCCATCTTTGCTGTGTTGTTTGAAGGCGATGGGGCTGGCGTTATTGATGTTGAGTCTGCTGACACCAGTGGCAAAGCCTTGGGTGATAAAAATACCAGCCACTTGTTCGCCTCTGTCTTTGGCGTTTTTGACTTCAATGGTGCGTTTGACTCCGCCATCAAAGTATTGGGCATTGAGGGTGAAGATGCCAGAGAAATCGTGGACATTCCCCGTGCCAAGGTCGGCATAGAACCCGTGACTGATGGAATCGGAAGCGGTGTTGATATCGGCGGCAAGCGGGGCGCGCACCGAGCCGATATTGACGATTGTATTCGCGATGGTGCGTTTGGTTGTCAATCCGCTGACATTGGAGAGGATGCTATCCAGCACCATGCCTCGTTTGAATTCCTCCGCCGTGGCAGAGCCGTATCCGCAACTGATGACGCTAGCCGCGAGGTTACAGCTCATGGTGGTGGGCGCGGCGATAAACCACGAAAGCATGAGAAGGGGCGCGTTATTGCTACTGCCGCCCGTTCCCGTTCTCCAGGTGACGGTTGTGGGGGTGAGCTGGGTGACTCTGCCACTCGCATCCACGGTGAAGAAGCGCGTTGCTGCGCTGAGGAAGTTTTGCAAAAAGGTTTCTCTGAAGAGAGCGGTGTAGTTGGTGTTATTGGCGGAAGCTCTCACGATGATTTCCTTTGCGGTGATGACCGTCAAAGCGGTTTGGGCGTTGCGTTGCGAGATGGGCATTCCTGCGGGCAGATAGATATCCATGGTGGGAGCGGCGATGGTGCTACCATTTCGCAAAACGAGGTTTGTGTCGCTACCCAAGGACATTCCCGTCAATGCGCCACCGCCGTATGCCAGATGAACGCCGAGCGTTGCGCCCGGTGACACATCCAGAGTGTCAAGTCCTGTGATAGAGGCATTGGCGGCGGCGGTAGAGCCAGAGCCAAAGACAACCTCGCCACCGGGTTTGGCAAAGATGGTGCTGGTGCCGCTGGTGCTGACCGACGACGCGGAATCATGATGCCATGTGCTGCCATCTTCCAGATTGACGGTGAAATTGCCACCGCCTGATTTCGTCACCCCGCCAGACACAACGGCATTGTCATTGATATTGATGATAGCCCTCCCCACATTCAGATTCACCAGTTTGCCGCTGGTGACTCGCGCGCCATCATTGAAGTTGATGGTGCTCATGGCATTGCCAGACCCCGACACATACACAGCCGTGCCACCCGTGATAATTGTCCCCGAATTGGTGATGGTGATGCTAGCGGTCGCAGAGCCTTTTTCAACATCAATGGCACGAGAGGAAGACCCAGAGCCGACATTGATTGTTCCACTGTTACTGATGGTGATGGTGCCACCAGAATTGCCGCGTGTGACATGAATTCCTTTGTGGGCGTTACTGCACAGCGCAATGCAATGCCCGCGGTATCCGATGGTTGCCCCGCTATTGTTGGTGACGCTCACCGTTCCCGAGCCACCACTTTGAGCATAAAGCCCCGTGAGAGTGACGCTGTTGCCACTCGCTCCGGCGGCATCAAAAATGAGGTCACCCGCATTGGTGACGGTCACATTGGCGGCGGATTTGGCATACAACGCCGATTGGTTATTGCCGCGCACAAAAATAGTCCGCTTAGTGGTGACGCTAGACCCTGTTTGGTTAGTGACGGTGAGATTGGCAGAAACCATTGAGCCAGTGACCGTGCCATCGGCGGTGAGCCCGTGTCCCGTTCCCTCCAGATTGACATCACTGACAAGATTACTCCCACCAAAATCAAAGTTCAAATTGCCTGTGCGCGGGCTATCCAAACCCGTTGTGCCTGCGAAGACATCTTTAAGGTTGATGCCCCGCCGAAATTCGTGGCTTCCAGCCCGTCCGCCACCACAGGTCAGTTCGCCACTGTTGTGGGCACATGTCATGGTGGTGCGAGCAGTGTCGGCGGTGAGTGCGCCCCATGTGACTTGCAATTCTTCGCTGGCTTCGCTGAAGGAAATCGTTCCCGTGTAGTTTTGATTCCCCTGATAAATCCGCACCCGAGATTCAAGCCCCGTGAGAGTGTCATTGGAGACCGTCAGCGCGGGGGTTGGTGTGCCCGAAGCAATGATGGAAAAAGCCGTCTTGGCGGCAATGGTGTAGCCACTGGGCAGATAGATTTCAATATAGGGAGCACTCGCAGCACCCTGAATGTTCACACCGCCTCCCAGCGTGGCTTTGGTGAAGGAGCTGTCCATATACAGCACCAGTGTGCTGTCGGCATTGATGTTGGTGCTTGCCAAACCTGAGAAGGTGGCATTGTCCGAACCATCGGAGCTGTTGCCCACCACCAATGCACCGCCACCATTCACCGTGAGAACATCCGATCCAGAACCAAAGGCATTGACACCATCCAGATTCAATGTGCCACCACTACGGACAATCACACTGTCATCGCCACCTGCGAGATCAAATCTGCCTTTGGCAAACCCGCCGTTCACATTCACGGCAATTGCGGGGTCTTTGACACCGGTTGCGGTCACATACTGGGTGTCCACCAGTTTGCCTGTTCGCACCAGTCCGCCATTGAGGTTGACGGTGACGGTGGAATCGTTGGCGGTGGCGTATTCGCCTGCGAGATAAATGGCGGTGCTGTTTGTTCCGCCGACAATGTTTCCTGTGTTGGTGACGGTGACATTGCCCACATTGAGATTACCCACAGTGCTGACGACAATAGCCTGATTGGGCGCGGATGAAGTTCCCGTGCCGATGGAAATCGTGCCCGAATTGGTGACGGTGGCGATTCCCGTTCCAATATGATTGGCAAAAATGCCCACATGATTGCTGCCACAACCGGATGTGCAGACGGTGTCAAATCCCACAGTGCCAGAGTTGCTGACGGTGAGACTTCCCCCACCACCACTGCGCACCTCAAGGGCTCGCATGGTATTGGCAAAACTGCCCGCAACTTGGTCAAAGAACAGATTGCCGGCGTTATTGACGGTCACGGAGCTTGCCGAACGCACAAACAACGCGGCTCTGCCGAGACTGCGCACCTGAACGGCTTGTTTGCTGACACTCGCCACCTGATGATTGACGGTGATTGACCCGGTCACTCGTGAGCGATTCGCCGTGCCATCTATTTCAATGCCGTGTCCTGTGCCTTCGGTATTGATTGTTCGTCCGAAGTCATCAAGTGAGAACACGGCATCGCCCGCGATGGCTCTCACGCCTGCGGCATTAAAGATGGCGGTGGCTGTCATGCCGAAACGCGCCGTCTCGTCCGAGGAGCTGACACACGAGATGGCATTGCCAGCGACTCCACAGGTGAGCTCAGTGGGCGCGCTCAGCTGCCCCCATGCCACTTGCAGATTATTGCCAGACTTGGTGAATGTGAGCGTTCCTTCCAGTTCAATGCCGCCTCTGGTGATGACGGCGAAACTGCCCAATTGGGCGAGGGCGGCATCACTGACCGTCAAATTATCGGCAGAGATGATGGTGAATGCGTTCCGTGAGCCAAGGGTGACTCCCACGGGCAGATTGAGAACAATGCTCACCCCCTCATTGATGGTCACCGCGGTGTCCGAACTCACATCAAGGGCGGTATCAAATGTGCTTCCCGTTTGGCTGAGAAACAAACCGAGCGTCCCCGATGACATCACCGTGAATGTCTCCAAACCACTGATGGAAACGCCATCCGAGCCATTGGTGGCATCACCAACACGCAAAACCCCGTCACGATTGACCGTGAGAGAATCCGTGCCACCACCAAAATCGGATGTGCCATTGCCAAGCACCAATGCGCCGCCACTATTGACGGTGACGGTGTCAGCTCCGCCAGCTAAATTCAATCTGCCCGTTGCCGTGCCGCCCGCCACAGTCACCGTGACATTTTGCGAGCCATTGGCATTGAGCAAGGTGTCAGCCGTCACCGTGCCGCCATTGAAATTGACGACCGATGCGCCAGTAGGATTGTTAAGCCAAACGGCAAAACTATCCACATTGATGTTGCCCGTGTTGGTCACCGTCTGTGTGCCGCGATTCAAATAAAATCCAATACTGGAGGTGTTGGTGGTGGCATTGGGTCTCATGGTGATTGTGCCAGAGTTGGTGACGGTGTTCGCCCCCGTGCCAGAGGCAACCTGTGAGAAAATGCCGACATGGACGCTGTTACAATTGGTAGTGCAGGTGGCGGCAAAGCTGATGTTGCCCGTGTTGCTGACACTGGCTGTGCCATTTGCCGCGGCATCGGCTTGAATGCCGCGCAGTCCAGCATTATAGCCGCCGCCTGTTTTTTCAGCAAAAACAAGATTGGCGGCATTGCTCACCGTCACTGAAGCGGCGGATTTCACATACAATGCGGCTTTTCGTTCCCCCCGCACCTGCACGGTTCGTCTTGTGCCGGTGGTTTGATGATTGACGGTCAAATTGCCGGTCACGGAAGAGCCACTGTCTGTGCCGTCAATTTCAATTCCGTGATTGGCACTTGTGCTGGTGGTGTTCACATCGGTGCTGAATCCATTGAGCGTGACCGAGCCACTGCCGGTGATTGATGAGACTCCTGCTCTTGCGAAAATGGTAGCGAGTGTCAATCCGCTTTGCAGTTCCGAGCCGAATCCGCCTGTGCATCGGATGGCGGTGGTTCCCGAACAGCGCATGGGAGCTTCGGCTCGCCACGACACGGTGAGAATAGACCCATTGCTTCTGGTTGTCAGCGAGCCGAACAGCCCCGCATCACCGCCGAGACTGAGCGATGAGCGAGAGCCATCGGCGTTCTGGCGATAAAAATCAATGCTCACCGCCTCAAGATACGCCTGCAGTTGTGAGCTGGTGAGGGTATTTGCGCCATCACTGCCGCTGATAGACCGAGCGGTCAAAATATCAACGGTGAAGGCATCCCCCACACTGAAGGCAGAGTTCGCAGGAAGGACGATGGCAACCCCTGCTCGCTGATTGCTGGCATTTTGATACAGCACCACATTGGTTCCCGCCATGACAGCACCGCCCGTGTAGCCGCTCCCTGATGCCTTCAGATAGATGGCGATGGTGGAATTGGCACGAGCCTCAAAGGTCTCCAAGCCTACGATGGTGACATCGGAAGACACCATGCCACTCGTGCCACCGCCGATATGAAACTCACCGTAATTCACCACCTTATCGGCAGTGTCTACATTGACCCTAGTGGCGGAGGGGTTGTTGACGGTGTTTCCTAACCGCACTTCGCCAGCCACACTGCCAAAAGTTCCCATGTCCATGCCGAGGGTGCGGAAGACGGCGTTTGTCACATAGGTGTTGCCTGTGCCGCTGTAGCCGATGGTGATGGTGTCGGTGTCATTGCTGCCTGTGTAATATCCTTCCATGCGCTTGGCTTCACCCGCGCCTGTGTGAAAGAGATTCAATTTGGGGTCCCGCGTCCGCAAGCCACAATTGGTGTCTGAGTTTACTGATGCCCCCACAATCCGAAGCCGTCCGCCAACGGGAATCCGCAAGACCCTTCCATCGCCCTGTCCGCCCGTGATTTGAAATAGATTGACAGCATTTGCATCAGTTCCCGAACAGACGGCATTGCCGCCTCTCGCGCGAGAGAGATCCACAAAAAGATTAATCTCTTCGGTTGCTGTCCGAGAAGTAGCTCTCGTGATAGCGAAGCTTGCCTCATAACGCACCGATATGAGATCCCCCGTGGTTTGCACCAATCCAGAGTTATTGATGGTGGCTGTTCCTGCCGTGATTGAGCGAATGCCGTTCAAAGTGATGGGAGTATTTTCCCGTCCAAACTGGATGACAAAGGCGGCGGAGCGCGCATTGGCGATTGTTGCTTTTCTGCTTGTTCTTTTGCCGGTGCCGCCATCCATGATGATAATGTCACCGCTATTGGTGATGGAAAGGTTGTGGGCGGATGCGCCAGAGGCGAATTCCGCCCCACCGAAATGCCCCAAAATCCCCACATGATTGCTTCCTCTGCTGGCTTGTCTGGTGGTGTCGGTGGCGGCAAATCCGATGCGTCCCGTGTTGGTGATGGTGACATCTTGCGTTCCTCGCACCTGTGCGCCGATGAGGCTGTTATTGAAGGAGCTGCCCGTTTTGCTGAAGACCAGTTGCCCAGCGTTTCTCAGCGTGACATCCTTGTCGTGCTTGACAAACACCGATGCCTTGTCCGATGCCCGCACCTGAATATCACGGATGGTCTGAGACGAGCCCTGCAGATTGACCGTCAGTGTGCCGCCCACATCGGAGCTTGCCGCCGTGCCATCGGCGATGAAGCCGTGGTCTGTGCCTGATGTGTTCACGGTGGCGGCGAGATTATTGACACTGAGGGTGAGATTGCCCGACACACTGCCCCCCGTGATGCCTGTGGCTTTCGCGAAAAATGCCGCCATCGCCATGCCATTGATGAATTCATAGTCGGTGGCGTTACCGCCTAAACAGGAAAGGGTGGTTGCCGAAAGCGAGCAGGACAGAGAACTGGGGGCAACGCCAAGATTCGTCCACGCCAACTGGAGTTCTTTGCCATTGTTAGATTTGGTGAAGGTGACGGTGGCGGCATACCGCTCGCCGCCGCGAATGATTCGCAGATTGCTCGCCAGTGCGGTGAGGGTGGCATCGCTGACGGTGAGCGTTCCCGTTCCCACATCAATGATGGTGCTGGCGGCTCTGTCGGCGAGGCTGAATCCTGCGGGCAGATACAGTTCAATGATGGCATTGCCAAGCGTCAATGCGGTGTTGGTGCCGAATTCGTTGAGGGAGCTACCGTCATTCTCATAAAAACGCAAAGTCGCCCCCGCATTGATGGTGAATGTATCCAAGCCCGTCATGGTCACGCCGTCCGAGCCGTTGGTGGCATCGCCCAGATGCAACGCGCCACCGCTATTGACCGTGATGGCATCCGTTCCCGTGCCAAAAACAGACGCGCCATTGGCAAGCACCAGCGTGCCGCCGTTATTGACATTCACCGTGTCATCCTCGTTGGTGAGACTAAATCTGCCCGTTGCCGTGCCGCCGCCCACATTCACGGTGACAGATTGGTTGGGGCTGGACGAAAACACCAGCATACTGTCCACGGTCACCGTGCCGCCGTTGAAGTTAATTGTCGCCGCGCCATTGACACCGCTGGTGAGCAAAACGGCATGAGTGTCGGCGGTGATGTTGCCGGTGTTGATGAAGGTGGGCGTTCCGCCATCAAAAATCACCCCCCGACTGGAGGTGCCGGCGGTGGTTTTCATATTGAGTGTGCCCGAATTGGTGACGGTGTTCGCGCCCGTCCCTGAGGCAACCCGTGAATAAATCGCGCTGTGACCCGTGCCGCAATTGGAAGTGCAACTCAAACCAATGCTTCCCGAATTGGTGACCGATGCCGTGCCAGACGATGCTTCCGCCCTAATGCCGCGCCGAGTGTTACCCCCCGACACAAGCACAAGACTCGCGGCGTTAGTCACCGTGACACTTGCCGCCGATTTCACATATAACGCGGCTTTGTCTGCGCCGCGCACCTGCACATCACGCAAGGTGCTGGAGTTGGTTTGGTTATTGACCGTGAGACTTCCCGTTACCCGCGAGCGACTCACCGTTCCATCAATTTCAATGCCATGCCCTGTGCCTGCGGTGTTGACGGTGGCGGCGAGATTGCCCAAGTTCAGCGTCAGATTGCCGGCGTGAGTGCCGCTAGAGAACGCACTGAGCGCCTGCAAACTGATAAAAATGCTGCTCAGTTTGATGCCACCCGTGAATTCGGCGTTGCTGGCGACACCCCCCGAGCAATCAACGGTGGTGGTGGATGTCGTATAGGAGCAATTCATGGAGGATGCCCTGAAAACCTGCCATCCCACCTGCATTTTTTGTCCCGACTTGGTGAGCGCGGCTTCAAAGCCTTCAAGCGCGGTGACGGAATTGTTTGTGCCAGCCGTGTAAAGACGCACATTGATTTGACTCGCCGTAAAGGTCAGAGTCTCGCCAGTTCCTGTGATGGAAATCAAATCAAAGGCGGCGCGATCTTCCAGCGTGTAGCCAGACGGCAACACAATCTCAAGGGTGATAGCCGCGCCACTGCTGGCAAAACTCATGCTTCCTTCGGGAAGGGCGAAGACACCGGGCGAGGTGACGCTGTCCACAAACATCCGCAAAGTCGCCCCGGCATTGATATCAAATTCCTCCAAGAGTCTGATGGTCACCGCGTCCGAGCCAAAGCTCCTCTCACCCAAATGGAGTGTGCCGCCAGCATTGACATTGAGGGTGTCGTCTCCCGTGCTGAAATTGGAAGTGTCAAGCACCAAAATGCCGCCGTTCACATTGACATCGTCATCGCCTGAGCTGAAAAATAATCCCCCCGATGCCGTGCCGCCCGCCACATTGATGGTGTAATCGCCACTTCCTGCGTTATCCTGAACCAAGGATCCCCTCGAATCCACCGTTCCGCCATTGAAATTGACGGTGACATCACCACTGATGCTGTTTAATCTGATGGCAACGGTGTTGGTGCCGCCCATCGTGATGTCGCCAGTGTTGGTGATGGTCACATTCCGTGATGTTGTGTTAACCTGAATGGCGATGTTGGCGTTGGCTGGATTGGTGGCATCCGTTGACCTGCCAATCGTGATGTCGCCACTGTTGACGATGGTGACGCCGCCATTGCCACTGGGTGTCACCTCAATGCCCACGACACTACGACCACAACCGCTCGTGCATGAAGCTCCGATATCGCCACTGTTGGTGATGGTGCTGGTGAATGTGCCGCCGCTCAGCACCTGAATGCGCGCAAGCCATTGGCGTAGGTGGTGACATTATTACTGACTGTGCCTCTGAACACCAAATCGGCGGCGTTGGTGAGGGTCACCACCGAATCGTGCTTCACATAGAGGGCGGCTTTGTTTGCCCCGCGCACCTGCACATCCTGTTTTGTCCCCGTGGTCTGATGATTGACCGTGAGACCGCCCGTCACATCAGAGCCAACCGCCGTCCCATCCAGCGTGATGCCATGATCCGTGCCTGATGTGTTCACCGTTCCCGTGAGATTGTTAATGTTCAGCGTCAGATTGCCCGAATGGACACCATCGGCAAAATTACCCCCCCGACTCTTGAACAGACCCCCCATATTGAAGCCACCCGTGAAGTCCGCAGAATTCGCCGTTCCCCCCGTGCAGGTGAGGGTGGATGTGCCAGCACAGGTGAGGGTGGATGGGGGAACAACAGTCCACGACACCTTCAGCTCATTGCTAACTATTCTCACCGAAATCTCCGCCCCCGTCAATTGGGCACTGAGACCGTTAGTGCCGCCGATGCTCTGCGTCTTAAAAAGACGCACATTCAAATCATCGGCAAGAACAAAGCCCCCAGTGAGACTGATGCTTCTGCCGGTGCCGCTCACATCAATCACGGTGAATTCATTGCGGCTCGCCAGTGTGTAGTCGCTGGGCAGTATGATGTCAAGATTGGCGGTGCTGTCGCCATCAAAGACCAAATTCCCCGTAGCAAAGGTCCACTCGTCGGCGGCGGTATCGCTGAACCGTTGGGAGCTGCCCATATACAGCTGCAGAGTTCCCCCCGATTTGACGGTGAATGTCGTGATACCAAAAATAACAAGACCTCGCACACCAGTGGCGGGCTCTTGTTGGCTCAGCCGCAGTGTGCCGCCGCTTTCCACCGTGAGGGAATCATCGCCACCACCAAGGTCAATTTGGTTTCCATAAAAATAATTGGCATTGTTTTTCACATTGACGGCATCATTGCCGCCGCCGAGACTAAGCCCCCCTTCCACCGAGCCGTGATTGATGTTGACGGTGTCGGTGCCATTGCCACTGGCAACATTGACCAAGGTTGCCGCCCTGATCTGACTGCTGAAGGTGATGGTGCTGCTACTGACATTGTTCAGCTGAATGGCGTTGCTTCTGCTCACATTAATTGTGCCACTGTTGGTGATGGTTGCCGTGCCGCCCGACACATAAATCCCCGCCGCGGCTTGATTGCCGATACCAATCGTGCCACTGTTGGTGATGGTGTTTGTTCCCGTGCCCGTGACATGAATGCCATAATGATCATCGCCACACAGGGCGCGGCATGAACCACCATTATACCCAATGAAGTTGCTGTTGGTGATGGTGATGTTGTTGCTGCCCGCATCAACCTCTATGCCTCGCTGACCATCCGGCTCGCTTGAAATCGTAACAAACAAAAGCCGTGAGTCACTGTTGACGACCGCCGCCCCCGATGTTTTCAAATACAACGCCGCACTGTCATTTGTGCGCCCAACACGCACATCTTTTTTCTGCCCCGTAGCTGTGCTGGTCTGATTATTGACGGTCACCGTTCCCGATGTGCCGGCGATGGTGGAGTTTCCCGACCGCCGTCCCGTGGTGGTATCAATGGAGATGCCATCCGCCGTGGTTTGGCGTGAGTTGTTAACTAAATCCGCAAGACTGTTGATATTAAAAACCCAAGCCGAAGTCTGATTGTTAGACTGTGGGAAAGCGGCGGCATAGAGCTCGCTTTCTGTGAGACCGTCAGTCAAAAGTGCCGTTGAGCCGCCGGTGCAAGTGAAAGTGACGGGGGCTGTTCCACTATGGACACACGGAATTGCCAATGGAATTGGCTTATGATTGTTTTCTCTGTGCAAGAGCGCGCCTGTGTCATTGGTTGTGGCATTGGCGAGTTCACGGTCTTGATGGGAACAATGAATCATGCCCCATGTGCTATGGGCGGTTTCCGAATCCTGACACGCAATAACTTGGCTAAGACTAAGACTTTGATTGTTTTGTGCTTCTTGAGCCTGCACAGAGAGTGGCAAAAAGAGTGTAAAGGTGAGCGCGGTCATCACGCCCAGTGCGGTTTTGCCAAAAGATTTGCCAAACGATTTGTCAAAAGAATTGCCAAACGATTTGCCAAAAGATTTGTCGCCCGTGAAGCTATAAAACGAGCCATCTCTCAAGCCAGCCGCCGAATTGCCAAAAGAATTTCCGCCGCGTAATCTTCCAAAAGATTTGCCAAACGATTCGCCAAATGATTTGCCAAAAAATTTGCCAGCCCCCGAATTGCCGCCGCGTAATCTGCCAAACGATTTGCCAAAAGATTTGTCGCCAGTCAAGCTATCCCCCAAGCGACCAACTGAGCCATCCCTTGCTCCACCTATTGAGCCACCGACCGAGCTGCGGCTGGCGAATCTGCCAAACGATTCGCCAAATGATTTGCCAAAAAATTTGCCAGCCCCCGAATTGCCGCCGCGTAATCTGCCCCCCAAGCCACCAGCCGAGCTGCGGCTGGCGAATCTGCCAAACGATTCGCCCAATGATTTGCCCACCGATTTGCCCACCGAATTGTCGCGTGAATTTCGGCTCGCGCCGTTTGCCGATTTGCTGTTGGGCAATCGGTCAAGTCTTGCGTATGTTGTTTTGGTGTGTGGTTTTAAGATGAAGGACAAGAGTCGCATCCCTCCGTTCACACAGTTCGTTATCATTGAGGTCATCAATTCTGTCATCAGTATTCTCATCATGTTTCTCCCAGAAAAATTCAGCACCGCCCGCCAACACGCCGAGCTCACGCCGACAAGCATCACGCCCATCAGCACAACACCCTACAGAAAAATGAACACAATAGCAAGAAGTAATTCACGCAAAGGACAAAACATCTGCACAAAAATTACGAGCCATCTGCACAAAAAATAAGCGAAAAAAATCCGCGAAAACGGCAATGAACGGCAGAACGCACGGCAAACACGCACCACCCACAATGATTGAAATTCAATTTCTCATTGAATACCATAAGGAACACCGTAGGGAATACATGGCGACACCCTGTGAGCTCTTTATGCCATCACTTATTCCATCACTTATGCCACCACCCCTACCTCATGCAAAGCGGGCGTGGCGAAATTGGTAAACGCATCTCATTCGCACTGAGACGGGTCAATGAGACTAACCTCTCATCCCTTGCGGGTTCAAGTCCCGCCGTCCGCACCTACACGCTCTTTTTTAGTAGCACTTCTCTACAAAATGTCAAGATTTGTGCCTCAAAATTTTAATGAACGGGTCATTTCCGCCAGTCAGACTTCACGAAGGACAAAACATCTGCACAAAAAATCCGCGAAAAAAATCCGCCTTGGACACCTCATCGGCATATTGCTACCCCTTGTTAATGCCGCGATGCGCGACAACGCCTCGCTCACATTAACCGTCAAAACCTCATGGCAAAGATTTATCCGAAAAACATCTTGCCTAAAATAATAAGGCTAACCGCAAAAGTTAGCCACGCCGCCCATTGCCTGTTTTTTTCAGCTGCTATATCGGCAACCGCTTTTGACAAGTCATCCTTTTTGGCGATGTATTGATAATGTGTCTCTAGGGCAGTGAGTCTTTCTTTTATTTCAGTCAGCGCGTCATTTGTGCCACCACCGCCCCCGCCACCACTTCGGGGAGGTGTCGAATGAGGAGTTGAAACATTATCAACAGGGTGAAGGTGTTGCTTGTCATTCACCTTTTTGCTCCCACAACCATAAAGCTCTATCAAAATAGCCGTAAGAAGAATTGTTTTTGATAACAACACCCCTTATGCCTTTTTCAGAACTCATGCCAAGCTGATTGGCTATATCAGCCACATTCACATTTTGGGCGGAGCGTATAAACCAAACCAGACCATCAACGATAGGATGATGGTCTTTATAGAGACTCGCTACCCTTTTGCCAAATTCAGGTGAGGGCTTCTCTATGACGACTGTAAAGATAGACATACCTTCCATTCGTAACTCCAAAAAAGGCAATGTTGCACAAATAAAGTGACTATGGCAAGTCACAAAGGATAGCTGATACCACAGTATAAAGTGTGATTTCAATATGAACACGGCGTAAATTTAAACCATTAAGTCGTCATAATTGCAATTAGGTGGCGAAAAAGCCGAGAAAGTAGACACAATAATACGGATTATTTCACGACCGCATCGCCACCGTGATGCCCGCTTTTTTGTTCCAATCCACATCAATCACGCCGCCATTTTTTGGCGTGCCGAACAGAATCAATTCCGCCAGTGGCTTTTTAATCTCAGCGGCAATGAGTCGTTCCATCGGGCGCGCGCCCATCTCCTCGCTGTAGCCCTGTCGCGCCAGCCACCGCTTCGCCGCCGCCGACACCGAAACACGCAACTGACGCTCCTGCAACTGCGCCTCCAACTCCTTGATTTTCTTATCCACAATGCGCCGCACAGTCTCCCGCCGCAAAGGCTTGAACGGCACAATGCCATCCAAACGATTGCGAAACTCAGGGCTGAATGCCCCTTGCAGCGCGCTCTCACCCTCCAGCTCCCCTTGCGTCTTGTCGCCGTGCGTGAACCCCATCGCCCGCTTGCCAAACAAACCCGACCCCACATTGGTGGTCATAATCACAATCACATTGCGAAACGAAACCGACCGTCCGTTGTGGTCGGTGAGCACGCCGTAATCCATCACCTGCAGTAAAATGTTGGTCAAATCGGCGTGCGCTTTTTCAATCTCATCCAGCAACACCACCGCATGAGGATTTTTCAACACAGATTCCGTCAGCAACCCCCCCTGGTCAAACCCCACATAGCCCGGCGGCGCACCAATCAAGCGCGCCACCGAATGACGCTCCATATACTCCGACATATCAAAACGCAACAACGGCGCACCCCACACATCCGCCAACGACCGAGCCGTCTCCGTCTTGCCAACTCCCGTCGGACCCGCAAACAAATAACAGCCCACAGGCTTGCCAATATCACGCAACCCCGCTCGCGCCAACTTCACCGCATCACTCAACGCCGCCAGAGCCTCATCTTGTCCATGCACCGCCTTTTTCAATTTCTTTTCAATATCCGCCAAAAATGAACGGTCATCGCGCGCCACCTTCTTGGGCGGAACATGAGCCATGCGCGCAATGGTCTCCTCAATGGCGGTGGCATCAATGCTTGATTGCTTCCTCTCCTTTGCGACATTCTTCGTGACATTCACATTATTCGTGACACTCAATGCCGCCGCCGCTCCCGCCTCATCAATGGCATCAATGGCTTTGTCCGGCAAAAAACGATCCGTCACATAGCGAGCCGACAACCGCACCGCCTCACGCAACGCCTCATCGGCATACACAACCCCGTGATGAGACTCATACGATGATTTCAAACCGCGCAAAATATCCACCGCCTCATCCTCACTGGGCTCTTGCACCTCAACCTTCTGAAAACGCCGCACAAGCGCACGATCCTTCTCAAAATAATTGTGATACTCCTTGAATGTCGTAGAGCCAATACAGCGCAACCGCCCTCGCGCCAGCGCAGGCTTGAGCAAGTTAGAAGCATCCATCGCCCCGCCGCTCGTTGCTCCCGCTCCCACAAGGGTATGAATCTCATCAATGAACAAAATCGCCTTGCGCTTGTTCTCAATGGCATGAACCACCGCCTTGAGCCGCTCCTCAAAATCGCCCCGATAGCGTGACCCCGCCAGCAACGCCCCCATATCCAACCCATACAATGTCGCCCCCCGCATGAGGTCGGGAACATCGCCCTGAACAATCCGCAACGCCAAGCCCTCAGCAATCGCCGTCTTGCCAACGCCCGCCTCGCCCACAAACAACGGATTGTTCTTCATCCGCCGACATAATATATGAATCGTCCGCAACAACTCCTTCTCGCGTCCCACCAGCGGGTCAATCTCCCCCTGCCGTGCCCGCTCATTGAGATCCACGCACCATTTACGCAAAGGGGCATCATCGTCACTGGCATCCTTCTCATAAGACGCATCAGGCTGCTGCAAATGATAACCGCCGCCCAGTTCATCATCCTCCGACTTGCGAATGCCGTGCGCCACATATGTCACCGCATCATAACGGCGCATCCCCTGCTGCTGCAAAAAATACAACGCATGAGATTCCTTCTCCGCAAACATCGCCACCAACACATTCGCTCCCGTCACCTGCTCCTTCTGTGACGACTGCGCATGCAGCATCGCCCGCTTGAAAACACGATGAAAACTATCGGTCAAACTCACGCCATCGGCATCCTCCACAGGCTCAATGTGAGAATCAATGAACTCATACAAATTCTTCTTCAGCAACGGCAAATCCACCGAACATGCCCTGAAAATATCAAGACACTCCTTGTTGTCGGTCATCGCCAGTAGCAAGTGCTCCAAAGTGGCAAATTCACTCTTGCTTTCTGCCGCCAGTTCCAAAGCTCGCTTGAGCGTCTTTTCCAAAGATGCCGATAACATCGCTCGCACCCCTCAATCCCTCTCCAACCGACACAACAACGGATGCTGATGCTCTCGAGCCAACTCCAAAACCATCCGCACTCGCGTGCTGGCAATCTCATAACTATAAACGCCACAAATGCCCAACCCATGACGATGAACCATCAACATAATGCGCTGTGCCTCCTCATAATTTTTGCGAAAAACTCGCTGCAAAACCCATGTCACAAATTCCATCGGCGTGTAGTCATCGTTCACCAGCAGCACCCGATACAGTGACGGCTTCTTCGCGCGCACCGCATCCAGTGTGTCAGTCTCACTGGCGGCTTTGTTCAACAAATCATGGCGACTGCTTTGTGACATGATGGCTAACCTCCCTTTGTGTTGCAATTTCATCATATTATTGTCGTGAGCACAATGCAAATTGTGTCTTGCATAAAAAATAAGCTGTGCTTACAATCTCGCCCCATGACAGATAGACCTATTTTAGACACAATCAAGAGCCCCGCCGACATGCGCGCTCTGGATGATGCCGCCCTCAAACAGTGCGCCGATGAAGTACGCAGTGAGGTCATTGACGCGGTTTCCGTCACAGGCGGACATCTCGGCTCAAGCCTGGGCGTGGTGGAACTCACCGTTGCCCTGCACCATGTGTTTGACACCCCTCACGACCGATTGATTTGGGATGTGGGGCATCAGTGCTATCCTCACAAATTGCTCACCGAAAGGCGGGATCGTCTGCATACCTTGCGTCAGCCCGGCGGCTTATATGGCTTCACCAAAAGAAGCGAAAGCCGCTACGACCCCTTTGGTGCCGCCCACAGCTCCACTTCCATCTCCGCCGCCCTCGGCATGATGGTCGCCCGTGACCTCAAACAAGAAAAGCGTCATATCATTGCCGTCATCGGTGACGGTGCCATCACCGCAGGAATGGCCTATGAAGCCATGAACAACGCCGGCGCAATGGACGGCAAACTCATCGTCATTTTGAATGATAACGACATGTCCATCGCACCGCCTGTCGGCGCGATCAGCCATTACCTGCCGCGTCTGCTGTCTGGCAAAACCTATCGCTCCATTCGCCGCTTTGCCCTGAAAACAGCCGCCGATTACCTGCCGTCTTCCCTTGAACGAGCCACCAAACGCTTGGATGAATACGCCAGAGGCTTTATCTCCGGTGGAACGCTGTTTGAAGAAATGGGATTTTATTATGTGGGACCCGTGGATGGTCATAATTTGGATCATCTGTTGCCGGTGCTGCGCAACATTCGTGATGTGGAACAAAAAGGCCCCGTGATGCTCCATGTGAAAACCAACAAGGGACACGGCTATGCCCCCGCCGAGACCTCCGAGGATCGCTATCACGGCGTGGGACAATTTGATGTCGTCACCGGCAAACAACAAAAAACGCAATCCAATGCTCCCAGCTACACCAAAGTCTTTGCTCAAAGCCTGATCAAAGAGGCACACAAGGATGATTCCATCGTTGCCATCACGGCGGCAATGCCTTCGGGAACGGGGTTGGATCTTTTTGCCAAAGAACACCCCAGTCGCTGTTTTGATGTGGCAATTGCCGAACAGCACGGTGTCACCTTCGCCGCCGGACTCGCCACCGAAGGCATGAAGCCCTTCGCCACCATCTATTCTACTTTTTTGCAGCGCGCCTATGATCAGGTGGTGCATGATGTGGCATTGCAATCTCTGCCGGTGCGCTTTGCCATTGATCGCGCAGGATTGGTGGGCGCGGATGGCCCCACTCATGCCGGCTCGTTTGATATTACCTATCTTGCCACGCTTCCCAATTTTGTCGTGATGGCACCCTCCGATGAAGCCGAACTGGTGCATGCGGTCAGCACCGCCGTCTCCATCAATGATCGCCCCTGTGCCTTTCGCTATCCCCGAGGAGAAGGAGTGGGGGTCACCCTGCCTGACGAAGGCACGCCTTGGAGCATCGGCAAGGGACGCATCGTGCGCGAGGGTCACCATGTGGCACTTTTGTGTTTGGGAACTCGCCTGCATGAAGCTCTCAAAGCGGCTGACTCCCTTGCTCAAAAAGGCATCACCGCCACCGTTGCCGATGCCCGCTTTGCCAAGCCTTTGGATGAAGAACTCATTTGTCAATTGGCGCGCCATCATGATGTGCTGGTGACGCTGGAGGATGGCTCTATTGGCGGCTTTGCCTCTCATGTCATGACACTGCTTGCCCATCGTGATTTGCTCAGTGGCACTCAGGTGCGTCCCATGACTCTGCCAGACCGCTTCATCCCTCACGGCAAACCGCACGGACAATACGAAGACGCTCAGCTCAATGCCCCTCATATTGAAGAGATGGTGCTGCTGGCTCTGGACAAACAAAAGCCCAAACGCAAAAGAGCCTAAGAGGCTTGCAGGGTATTGACATTTTGTTGTAAAAACACACATAATTCTGCCTCTAGTGGCGGTGAAAGAGGGCTGGTCGCATGGGCGTTTCACATGCAAAACATCAAGATGAATTGGCACACAAAGCACACAAATTAGTGCGAGGCGACCGCCGCGCTCTGTCGCGCGCCATCACCCTCACCGAATCAAACAAGTGGGAAGATAATGAACGGGCGCGCGCAATGGTGGCGGCCATTGACCGCAACACCCAAAGCAAAGTGATTGGCATTTCGGGCGCGCCCGGGGTTGGCAAGTCAAGCTTCATTGAATCCTTTGGCTTGCACGCCACCAAACAAGGACTGTCGGTTGCCGTTTTGGCGGTTGACCCCTCATCCGCCACTGGCGGCGGGGCTATTTTGGGCGATAAAACCCGCATGATGCAACTGGCGCGCGCACCCCAAGCCTATGTGCGTCCATCACCCAGTGGCGTCTCGTCACGCGGCATTGCTCACGGCACTTATGACGCCATCGCTTTGTGTGAAGCGGCGGGATTTGACCTCATCCTTGTGGAAACCGTCGGCGTGGGACAAGCCGAGACCGCCGTGCGTGATGTGGTGGATTGCTTCGTTCTGCTGGTCAATCCCGCAGGCGGTGACGCTCTGCAAGGAATCAAGCGCGGCATCATGGAACTGGCTGACCTCATCATTGTCCATAAAGCCGACAACGACCTATTGCATCAAGCTCAGCAAACCGCTCAAGAATACACCAATGCCCTTGCCCTCATGCGAGCGCGCCACAAGAACTGGCAAGTGCCACTGCTCACCGTCTCTTCCCACAGCAACAAGGGAATTGACGAGGTGTTCTCTGCCATGACGCAATTTTTTGAAGTCATGAAGGATGTCATCACCGCACAAAGACGCAAGCAAAAAGAAAAACAGCTGCGACAACAAATGGACAGCCAATTGCAAAAAATGCTGGAAAAAGCCGACCTGGATAAAATTCAGCAAGTCATCCGATTTGTTCAAGAAAAAAACTTGAACTTTCCTCACAGCTCTCTTAAGAGTGCGAGTGAAAGGTAATTTTATGTCTCGTCACTGTATCATTACCCAAAAAAAGGTCGCCAGCGGCAACAATGTGAGCCATGCTCACAACAAGACCAAGCGGCGATTTTTTCCCAACTTGCAATCGGTCTCCTTCTATTGCGATGACCTCAAGGAGCGTGTGCGCCTCTCCATCAGCACCCACGGCTTGCGCACCATAGAGCATCACGGCGGCATTGAGGCATGGTTGCGCCGTCATAAGCCCAGCGACCCCAATTTGTTGCGTCTCAAAAAACGACTGCAACGCATTGATCGCCTCAAAGAAACCGAAACAAAAAAATCATAGCCTCGCCGTCATGGGAAAGTCACGCAGGGAAGCCAACGCCATGACATCCCATCCCAATTCCCTTGCTCATCAGCGCATGGTGGCACAGCACCTGCTTGGCATTGGCGCAGCCAACATGGATGAATCCGCTCCCTTTACCCTCACCTCCGGCAAACAAAGCCCCTTGTATGTTGATGTGCGGCGACTGCTTTCTTATCCGCAAGAGCGCGATATGATTATGGATCGTGCTGCCACATTGCTAGAAAGCCAATTGCCTCACCTTTCTCACATGACCATCGCTGGTGGCGAAAGTGCTGGAATCCCTTTTGCCGCTTTTCTTGCTCACCACTGGCAACTGCCTCTCATCTATGTGCGCAAACAGCCGAAAAAATTCGGCTTGCAAAAAAACATAGAAGGTGACCTCAATCCCGACCGTTCCATTCTGCTGGTGGAGGACATCCTCACCCAAGGCACCAGCAAAGCGATGTTTATTAATCGTCTGCGAGAGGAGGGGGGAACAATCAATGACATTTTTATCCCTATTTCCTATCAAAACGAGCAACAAGAAGAGGCTTTTGGTAAAGCTCACAATTTGCGTGTTCACAGTTTGAGTCGCATCAGCGTGTTGCTGGATGTGGCACAAGAACAACAAACACACTCTCTCGCCGCCATCACCGCCGCCCGCCAGTGGCTTGCTCAGTTATGACACAAGCTATGACCGCACGCGCCGTTCGCAGTCTTTTATTTTTGTGTTCCTTTGTCGCTGTTCTCACCACCTTCGGCATCGTGATGTCTTTGGCGACCGAAAGTCTGCATTTTTTTACGCACATCTCCCTTTTTGATTTTCTCACCGCAACCCAGTGGGACCCTCGCTTTGATGAGGATGGCGGCTCGTTCTCGCCCTGGCCCTTGTTGTGGGGCACATTTTACATATCGGTGATTGCCCTGCTGTTTTCGCTGTTTTTCGGACTCCTGACCGCCATTCACATGGTTTATTATGCCAGTGAGCCTTTGCGTCAATGGCTCAAACCCGCATTGGAATTGCTCGCGGGCATTCCCACTGTGGTTTATGGTTTTTTTGCCCTTGTGTTTTTGGGCCCTGTCATTAGCGACTTGGGTCATTTTTTGGGCATTGCCGCCACGCCATCCAGCGTCTTGGCGGCGGGCATCACCATGGGCATCATGCTGATTCCCTTCATCTCCAGCTTGTCCGATGATATTCTAAGCGCACTGCCATCCCACTTGAAAGACGGCTCTTTGGCGTTGGGCTCTACCTTGTCGGAAGCCATCGTGCGGGTTCTGTTGCCCGCGGCAACCCCCGGTCTTGCCGCCGCGGTGGTGCTGGCTTTCTCGCGCGCCATGGGAGAGACCATGATTGTGGTCATGGCAGCGGGCATTGCGGCGCGCTACAGTCTCAACCCCTTTGAGTCGGTCACCACCGTCACCGTCAAAATCGTCTCGCAACTGACGGGAGACTATGAGTTCAATTCACCGCAAACACTGGTGGCTTTTGTTTTGGGCTCGTTGCTTTTTGTCATCACCCTTGCCATGAATGCGTGGGCATTGACGGTGGTGCGCCGCTACAAACTGCGTCATGCCGCATGAAACAACGCCAGCAAAAAGACTTTTTTTTTAGCGCATTGAGCCGTTTTGCCGCACTCATGAGCGGGCTGTTTTTGCTGGCTCTCCTTGCCATCATCACCGTCACTGGCAGTAATTCATTGTATGAAGCGCGCATTTATCTGGATATTCCCATAGAAAACACGGACGCAAGCTCTTATCGCACCCCCATGCGGGCATCATTGCATCATCTGTTGGGTGTCAGTGGTCGTCAAGATAAGCGTCAAGCCAATCGTCTTTTGAGCAGTGCCGCGGACAGCGTCCTGACACACCACCTCACGCGAAACGCAATCACCTCACCGCAAACCATCTCTGTGTGGCTTCCCGCCTCTGCGCTGGTGGATGATGTCATGAACGGACGCATTGATTTGACCAATCCTCACAGCGAACGCATCGTCTCTGCCCAATTGCGCGGCTGGATTGAATCGCTGCAGCAGCAAAATCGTCTGGCACTTTTTTTCAACTGGACTTTCTTCACCGCAGGAGCAGCCACCTCGCCTGAGCGCGCGGGCATCGGCGTGGCATTGTTAGGCTCGCTGATGATGATGCTCATCGTCGCCCTGACCGCCATTCCTATGGGGGTTGGTGCGGCGCTTTATTTGGAAGAATTTGCCCCACGCACACAATTCGTCTCCGTCCTTGAAACCCTCATCAACAACCTTGCCGCCATCCCTTCAATCGTCTTTGGGATTTTGGGCTTGGCAATTTTCATTCAGTGGTTCGCCTTGCCACGCTCGGCGGCTCTTGTGGGCGGACTCGCCCTCTCTGTGATGACACTGCCCACCATCGTCATTGCCACCCGTGGCGCATTGGCATCGGTGCCGCGCCATGTCCGAGAAGCCGCCCTCGCATTGGGAGCATCCCATCATCAAATGGTGTTTCATCATGTGCTGCCACTGGCTCTGCCCGCCATCATGACGGGGTCTATCATTGGCTTGTCGCAAGCTCTGGGTGAGACCGCTCCCCTTTTGCTCATCGGCATGGTGGCATTCATCGCCGACACCCCCACCTCCTTGCTTGATCCCGCCAGTGCCCTGCCGGTGCAAATCTTCATCTGGGCGGGCGCAGCCGAGAGAGGATTTACAGACAGGGCAAGCACCGCTATACTGGTGCTGGTTTTGTTCCTCATCGTCATGAATAGCCTCGCTATTTTTATCAGAAAAAAATTCACCAAGCCGTTCGCGTGAATGACAATGACCCCTTCTCGCGACCGTTCTTTCATCAAAAGCCACCGCCTCAGTGTTTTCTATGGCGAAAAACAAGCCCTGTTTGACATCAATCTGGACATTCACGCAAAAGAAGTCACCGCCCTCATCGGACCCTCGGGATGCGGCAAAACCACCTTCATTCGCTGTCTCAATCGCATCAATGATGAAATTGCCCTGTGTCGTGTTCGCGGCACCGTCACCCTCAATGGTGACAATATTTATCATTCATCGGTGGATGTGGTGTCCTTGCGCCGCCGTGTGGGAATGGTCTTTCAAAAGCCCAACCCCTTTCCGCAATCCATCTATGACAACATCGCCTATGGAGTGCGTATTCACAAAATGTATCGCCGTCCAGATGAACTGGATGCCATTGTGGAACAATCCCTCAAAAAAGCCGCACTGTGGAATGAAGTCAAAGATCGCATTCACGAACCCAGCCTGTGGCTCTCGGGAGGACAGCAACAACGACTGTGCATCGCTCGCGCCCTTGCCATCCAGCCGGAAGTCATCCTGATGGATGAGCCCTGCTCCGCCCTTGACCCCATCGCCACCGCCCGTGTGGAAGATCTCATTCAAGAACTCAAGCAGCAGTACACCATCATCATTGTCACCCATTCCATGCAACAAGCCGCGCGTGTGTCATCACGCACCGCCTTCTTTCACATGGGACGCATGATTGAATGTGACGACACCAAAAAAATATTCACCAACCCCGAAGAAAATCAGACTCGTGACTACATCACGGGTCGCTTCGGATAATCACAAGGCGTTCATCTTGATTATGATAGACTCATCCCCCATGTCCTCAAAACAATCCCATATCGTCAGCGCGTTTGACCAAGAACTCAAAGACCTCTCTCGGCGACTGGTGACCATGAATGACCACAGCTGCGCCATGCTGTCCGATGCCATCGCCCTGCTTTCATCATTGGACGAAGGCAAAGCTGAGCTCATCGTCAAGGACGATGAGCTGATTGATCAAAAAGAAGAAGAAGTCTCACTGTTTGCCGTGAAACTTCTGGCACTGCGACAACCCATGGCAGACGATTTGCGCTTTATTGTCTCCGCCATCCGCATCGCCAGTGATATTGAGCGCATCGCCGATTACGCCAGCAATATCGCGGAGAGCGTGCTCTATATGAAGAAAAAAATCACCGCTCCCGCCAATCTCATCTCGCTGGGCAAAGCCACTCTCACCATGCTCACGAAAACCAGCCAATTGCTCACCAATCCCAGCAGCTCCACCGCCATCCATCTGTGGCATCAGGATGACGAAGTCAATCAGCTCTATCTTTCCCTTTTCAAAGAACTGGTGCAGCAACTGGCACAATCAACCCATGAAGACGAAACCCAATCCCTCATGCAATACATCTTCATGGCAAAAACCTTTGAGCGTGTGGGCGATCGCATCACCAATGTCAGTGAGGCGGTGTATTATCAAAGAAAAGGCTCATCGCTCGCGCGCGCCATTCATCACGATTCATGACGCCCCCTTTGCCAAAGGAACGCTTTGCCATCCTCTATGCCGACCCGCCGTGGGACTACAAAGGACAGTGGCAACACGCTGGCTGTGGCAGCGACGACACAGGGGGAGCGGCGCGTCATTATCCCACCGTCACATTGAACGACATGATTGGTTGGGACATCGCCAGCATCACCGAAAAAGATGCCCTGCTTTTTATGTGGTCTAGTTCGCCTCACTTGGATCAAGCCATTCAACTGGGCAAAGGATGGGGATTTGCCTGGGCGACCATCGCCTTTGTGTGGGATAAGCAACGGGTGAATCCATCGTTCTACACCATGAGTCAGTGCGAATTGTGTCTTGTGTTCAAAAAAGGCAAAATTCCCAGCCCTCGCGGCGCGCGCAATGTGCGTCAATTTCTGTCGGAAAAGCGCGCCGCCCATTCGGTCAAACCCGACAGCGTCCGCCAGCGCATTGAATCCATGTTTCCCCATCACAAAAAAATAGAGCTGTTTGCCCGTCAGCACACCAAAGGCTGGCACGCATGGGGGCTGGACATCACTTCCGCAACAAAGGAATAGAGCTGTTTGTCAGCACACCAAAGGCTGGCACGCATGGGGACTGGACATCACTTCCGCAACAAAGGAATAGAGCTGTTTGTCAGCACACCAAAGGCTGGCACGCATGGAGACTGGACATCACTTCCGCAACAGAGGAATGCTGCGTAGATAATACACAATAAATAACGCTGGCAGTGCCGCCACCGCCGACACAATGAAAAAAGTATCCCACGCCACCCATGATGCCACATAACCACTGCCCGATGCCAACACGCTGCGTCCCACCATCGCCAATGAAGACAACAACGCATAGTGACTCGCCGCCAGTGACACATCACACAAGCGCGACAAAAACGCCACAAACACCGCCGAGCCCATGCCTCCCGTCACATTTTCAATCATCACCACCCAAAACAACACCGTCACATCGTGACCCGCCGCATAGAGCCAGACAAAAGCAAAATTAGACACCAATTGCAAAATTCCCGCCACCAACAACGCTCGCCCCAATGACCAGTGATAACTCATAAAAGCTCCCGCAATCGTTCCCGCTATCACTGCGCCCGTTCCCACAACCTTAGACACCAACGCCACCTCACTCGCCGAAAAAGAAAGGGCATAATAAAAAGGAAGAGTCATCACCCCCGCCACCGCATCTCCCAATTTATAAAGAGGAATAAAAAGCACAAACCACAGCATTTTTTCTTTCATCAACAGTGTGCGTAGACAATCAAGCCAAAAAACAAGCCCTTTGGAAGCAACCTTCACTTTCAAGGGACGCTCAGTTGGAGCACAAATTGTCATCACCATGCACGGCAGCAAAGCCGCCGCCATCACGCCGTACACCATCTGCCATGACATCCATTCTGATAGTGCCAGTGCGCCCGCGCCCGCCATCAATAATCCCAGCCGATAGCCCATCTGCAACACCGCCGCACCAACGCCCTGCTCAGACGGCGGCAACAACGCAATGCGATAGCCATCAATGGCAATGTCTTGAGAGGCGGAAAAAAATGACACAAGCAAAGCCAGCAGTGCCAACATCAATGGCTGTTCTGACGGATTCTGAAACCCCATCAGCACAATGACCGGCACCAATGCCCATTGACTCACGAGAATGAGTCCTCGCCTTTTCATTCTCAGAGACGCGCCGTGAGCATCAAAAAACGGCGCCCACAAAAATTTAATCGCATAAGGCAACGACACCAACGAAAACAACCCAATGGATTGCAACGACACCCCTTGCGTTGATAGCCACCACGCCAAAGTAGACCCCGTCAACGCCAGCGGCAGTCCGCTGGCAAATCCAAGAACAAACAACGCCCCATATCGCCGTGTGCCCAACAGGCGGAGCGATGATGCCGCGTCATCCATCCATCGCCGCATCAATGATCGCCTTGCACAATCAGTTTTTGCAACGACTCTGCGGGTCGCCCGCCAATATGAGAAATGACCTCTTCCGCCGCCCATGCCCCCAAGTGACCACATTCCACCAGCGTTTTGTCATGAGCCAATCCCCATAAGAATCCTGCGGCATACAAATCTCCTGCGCCGGTCATATCCACCACGCCGGCGCGCGCATACGCCGCAATCTCATGACGCTCCTCGCCTTGCAAAATCACCGAGCCTTGCGCACTGCGTGTGCCAATCACCGTCTCACACAGTGAGAGCAGAAAATGCTCTTGGGTCTCTTGCTCCTTGCTGTCACACAAAGCCTCCGCCTCTCGCGCATTGGCAAAGACAATATCAACATGATTCTTCATAAAAGGAATGAGCGTATGACGATGCTCCATCACCAAGCCGCCATCGGACAAAGAAAACGCCACCCTGCCTCCCGCCGCCTTCACGCGCTGTGCCGCCTTGCTGAGCACTTTTTGTCCGTGAGGGCAGCTCCACAAATAACCTTCCAAAAAAACAATGGCGGTGTCATCAAGCCACTGGTCATTGAGATCGCTGGGCTCTAATTCAGTGCTCGCCCCAAGAAATGTCTGCATGGTGCGTTCGGCATCCGGTGTCACGGCAATCAGACAGTGTGCCGTTTCAGCCCCCTCTTGTGCCTGCGGTGTCTCATAGCACACCCCCATGGCGCGAATGGAGCTCACAAATTCATCCCCCCAATGATCCTTTTTCACCCGTCCGATAAACGCCGCCGAGCCTCCCAGTGATGCCACTCCCACCGATGTATTCGCCGCCGAGCCGCCACACACACATTCTTGCACCCGCAAAGAAGACACCACATCTTGCGCCACCGGCTGCGTCACAAGAGTCATTCCGCCCTTGACTAATTGATGCTGCAACAAAAAATCATCCTCCACCGCCACCAAAACATCCACCACGGCATTGCCAATGGCAAGCACATCAAATTCTTTACGCGCCATTTTTTCCCTCCCATGAACATAAATCATAAATCACACATCCCTCACACAACGGATTGCGCGCTTTGCAGCGATAGCGTCCGTGCAAAATCAACCAGTGATGGCAGTGCCGCAACGCCCACGATGGCACCACCTCCATCAATTGCTTCTCCACCGCATCAGGTGTCTTTGCCGATGCCAGCCCCAAGCGATGAGACACCCTAAATAAATGAGTATCCACCGCAATGGTGGGCTGTCCAAACGCCGTGTTGAGAACCACATTGGCAGTCTTGCGTCCCACACCCGCCAGACTCACCAATTCCGCCTCACTGGCAGGAACTTCTCCCGCAAAGTCATCCACCAACTGCTGACTCAGTGTCATGATGTTGCGCGCCTTATTACGATACAATCCAATGGTTTTAATGTGATCAATCAAGCCCGCCTCTCCCAGTGCCAGCATTTGCTCGGGACTGTGCACCTTGGCAAATAATCCCTCCGTTGCCTTATTGACTCCCTTATCGGTCGCCTGTGCCGACAGCACCACCGCTACCAATAATGTGTAGCTGTTGCTATAGTTCAGCTCTCCTTTGGGCTCTGGCGTGACCTCGGCAAAGCGGCGAAACATTTCCTCAATGGTGTCGCTGTTTGGTGGCGTGGTATTCATCGTCTCCTCATAGCAACCCTCACATCGAAAAAACACCCTTATCATGAAAAAACAGGTGGGCATACAGGAAATCGGATGGCTGATTGTGCTCTCCATGATTTGGGGCTCTTCGTTCAGCCTGATCAAAGGGGCGGTGTCATGGATGCCTCCTCTTTTGCTGGTGAGCGGACGGCTCGCCATCGCCGCGCTGATTTTCATCGTTATTTTTGCTCACATGACCATGCCTCGTCATCATTGGCGGCAATACGGTCATGGCTATGTCGTCATTGGAGCGTTTGGCAATGTGATTCCGTTCACGCTGGTGGGCTGGAGTGAACAAGTGATGGACAGCGCACTTGCCGCCATCATTGTGGGACTCATGCCCTTCTTCACCCTTCTGTTCACCCACCTCATGACTCGTGACGAACGCCTCTCCCGCCGCCGCCTGTTGGGCATCATGTTGGGACTTCTGGGCATTGCTCTGTTACAAGGATTTGAACTCACCCTTCGCATGGGCAGTTCCGCCGCCCTGCTCGCCATGGTGACATCCACCATCAGCTACGGCTTTGCCGCCGCCTATGCGCGCCGTTGTGATGGTCACAATGCCCTTATTTTGGCGGGCTATTCCATCATTGTGGGTTTTTTGCTCTGCCTGCCGTTTGCCCTCTATCATCACTGGCACTGGCTCATGACGCCGCGCCCTTTTGATATCAATGCCACCCTCGCCGTTGTGCTGTTGGGTGTGGTCAACACCGCCCTGGGAGGCTTGATATTTTTTCGTATCGTGTTTCGCTCAGGTGCGCTGTTTGCCAGTGCGTCCAACTATGTGATGCCTCTGTTTGGCGTGAGCTTTGGTGTCATTTTTTGGAACGAAACGCTCGGCATCAATGCCATTGTCGCCATGATTTTCATCATGCTGGGCTGTTTCTGCCTTGCGCCGCCACGAAAAAAGTCACGCTTCTAATCACGCTTCTAGGGAGCCGGCACAATCTCTATCATGCCCGATTGCGCAATGCCATCGTCAGTGTCACTGGCGATTTGATTCTCCTGCCCCGTTGCCCGCAGCAGTGTCTCCGTCCATTCAATAAAGCATTGACGAGCATCATCCCACGCCAGTTCAGCCACGCGAACCGCCCGTGACACATACGCCTCCTCATCCACAATTTGCGCCGAACGACTGATAGAAGACACACAATTTCCAAACTTCCCATGCAATGCTTTCAGCGACTCCGATGAACTCAAGGACGCAGGCAAAGGCTCACTGTCACTCAATTGCTCCAATTTATCAGCCAATAATTCCTCCGCTTCAATAAATTGTTCCTCATCCAACACATCCTTATTCACCATAAACCCTTCCAGCAACCGCCCCTGCAAAATAATCGCCTGCCCCAACAGATTAGACCGTTCGGCAATCCATTCGTTGTATTGCATGGCTTCGGATGACGAGATATCGCCGTCACACGAGACCAGACCCAGCGAGGTCATCACCATCACCGCCGACACAATCCAACTGCTCACCGTTTTTCTCATGACTTTATGCCATCTAACACTTGCAAGAAAAAATAACAACCTCTACAATGAAAAGACTGTGAACCAATTCATGCAGAGGATTACAAAGATGGAAATGGTGAGAAAACAACGCAACGCTCTGTGGTTGTGCCTGTTGTTGCTGGTGGGCTGTGAACGAGGGGGCGATTTGAGCGTGGTTGAAAAAACCATCGTGGATGCCACCCCCGGGCAAACCTGGGCAATCATTGGTGATTTTAATGATATGGAGCGGTGGCATCCTGCTGTGGTGCGCACCGAAATCTTGGATGATGGATTCTCCCGCATCCTTTATCTGGAGGATGGCGGCGAACTGAGAGAGAAACTCTTGGATTACACAGACGGGGTCTCCTATCGTTATAAAATATTGAGTGGTCCCCTGCCTGTGGAAAATTATGTCTCCACTCTGTCGGTAGAACCAACCCAAGATGGACGCACTCGCATCACTTGGGAAGCCAATTTTGATCCCACCGAGGGAACGGCGAATTCCGAAGCACAGGAAATCGTCCGCCGCGTCTATCGTGCCGGATTGGATCGCCTGCGCTGAAGAGTTGTGAATAGGGTGTCAACATCTTAAATTTAGGTTTTGAAAAGTCTCTGTTCTATTAGATTGTATCAAAGATATTCTAACAGATTGTCTTGACCCTTGCAAAAAAGGCAGTTTTGAAGTGGGGTGTCGCCTCTTTCTGACGCGACCCAATAATAAAGGAAGTCATGATGATGATATTCTTTGGAAAATACACTCTTCTCGCTACCTTTTCCCTGCTGAGCGTTGATGTAACAGAGACCATAGAAGCTTTAATGTCATCTCGTCATTAAATCGTCCGCCGCGTCTATCGTGCCGGATTGGATCGCCTGTGCTGATTAACCCTTGCAAAAAAAGCAAATGTGAGGTATAACCGTTCATCTTTTTCAACTTGACCCAATCGTAAGGAGGTCGCGATGATGTTTTCTAAGTTTTCTAATAAATATGCTCTTTTGGCTGTCTTTTCCTTGCTGCTGGCATCTTGCGGCAGCGATAGCTCTGTCTCTGTGACAGAAACTCAAGAAGTTTCCATGTCACCCAGCCAGGTGTGGGAACAGATTGGTGCTTTTAATGATATGGGACGATGGCATCCCGCCGTTGCCCGCACCGACATGTCGCCAGATGGCTCGGTGCGCACCCTGGTCCTCCAAGACGGAGGGACAATCAACGAACGCCTTGTGGATTACAGTGACGGCAGCTTCTACAAATACGAAATCCTTGATGGCGTGTTGCCCGTGATGAACTATGTCTCCACCATTGCCATTGAGCCCAGCAACAACGGAACGATGGTGACATGGAGCTCCACCTTTAATCCTGCCGAAGGAGTCACCGCAGATAAAGCTGAGGAAGTTGTTCGCGGTGTCTATCGTGGGGGGTTGAATAACATTCGCTGATTGCTTCATCTCAATCATCCCAAAGGCATAAATGAAACCAAAACGCCTCGCCCTTGCGGCGGGGCGTTTTTTTCGTGGCGAATCAAAACATCCGATAACGACATCAACCGTAGCATGGCACTGTCCTGCCCTCTGTAAGGAAAAAGCCAGCTGCGCCCCTTTGAGTCATGACGCAATCGCCCTCGTAGGAAAGCCAGCCTTTTGCCGTTGCTGGGCAAATCTCGTCCCAATTGTCCTTGTGACCATGTCCTCGCTTTGCATCCTTGAGCCGCCGCCAGCATGGGCAACAAAAAAACACAAGCTCCCACCATCGCCGAGACCGGGTTGCCCGGCAGTGCCACCAATGGCTTGCCGTGAATTCTCATAAAACTCAATGGCTTGCCGGGGCGCACCGCCACCCCAGAAAAAAGACACTCAATGGCAGAATCATGCCGGCACAACCATGCCATCACATCATGCGCCCCTTGAGACACGCCCCCCGTGGTGACGAGAATGGACGCATCACTGCGCGCCATCTCGTCCAAACGCTTGCGCAATTCATCAGGGTCATCAGGGACAATGCCCCAGTCGCGCGGCGCACTTCCATGAGCCCGCATCATCGCCATGATGCCATACAAACTGGACGGTGTCACAATGGGACGCTGAGGGTCACGCTCATGCACAGCGCGCGCATCGTGAGGCTGTAGCAATTCATCCCCAGTCGCCAAACACGCAATGACGGGCTTTGTTCTCACAGACACGCCGTCATGCCCCGCCGCCGCCGCCAACGCTATATCATAACTGGTCAAACACCTGCCCGCACGCAAGACAATTGCTCCCTCTTTGAAATCCAATCCCCGCTGCCGCACAAAACACCCACGCCGCCAGTAAGAAGCCGATGGCGTGAGATGAACCATGCCATCATGCGCCACAGAATCCTCAATGGGAATGACACTATCGCTGCCTGCGGGCATCACGCCTCCCGTGTAAATGCGCGCCGCCTGACCCCCATCAAGCGAGCCGTTCCAGCGTTGCCCTGCGGCAATCTCACCCACCTGCGTTACCGTGAACGAACCTTGCTGTTGATGGGCAAGAGCGTAGCCATCCATCGCCGACACATCGGCAAACGGATGATGCCAGCGCGCACACACATCAGATGCCAAAACACGACCCTCGCTCTCATGCAATGGCACATCTTCCGTGTCGCTTGCGGGCATAGAGGGAATCATCTGTGCGAGGGCATCTTCATAGTCAATCATGATGCCGCCGCCATGTTCCTGAGCGTCCGCCTTCTTTGGACACCAATTGCACATCGGTCACCGTCATGGAGCGATCCATGGATTTGCACATATCGTACACGGTCAAACACGCCGCCATCACCGCCGTCAGAGCCTCCATCTCAACGCCTGTGCGTCCATGATTTTTCACCGTCACCGTCACGCACAAATGACCATCCGACTCAAAATCACACGCCACATCAACCGACGACAGACCGATGGGATGGCACAACGGAACAATGGATGGTGTGTGTTTTGCCGCCATAATCGCCGCCACCTGTGCCAGCTGCAACACATCACCCTTGTCAATGCGTCCCGCAAGAATGGCTTGCTTGGTGCTGGCGAGCATCACCACCCGCCCCGATGCCGTTGCGGCGCGCCGCGTCTCTTTTTTGTCACCCACATCAATCATCCGAGAGGCTTTAGCCATCACATTCAATCCATTTCTTCAATTCGTTCCCCGGATGGGATGCCCGCATCAATTGCTCTCCCATGAGAAACATGCTCACTGACGCTTGCCGATAGCGCAAAAAGGTCTCTGTGTCTTTGATGCCACTCTCCGCCACCGCCAAGCGACCCTTCGGCAAGCATCCGTGAAGTCGCAAAGCCTCTTCATGATCAATGGTAAGATCGCGCAAATTGCGGCTGTTAACACCAATAAGGGCATCCTCAATGGACAAGGCTTGACGCAATTCCTCTTCATCATGAGCCTCTGCCAACACAGTCAGCTGCAAACGGCGAGCCACCGCCGCCAGTGTCGCGCTCTCTTTTGGCGACAGTGCCGCCATGATGAGCAAAATGGCATCCGCTCCACACGCACGAGATTCATACAATTGCCACTCATCCATGATGAAGTCTTTGCGTAAAATAGGAATTGAGCTGTTTTTTTTGGCAGCACTGAGATCATCAAGCGAGCCGCCAAACCATTGTTCTTCGGTCAAAACCGACAGGGCAGCCGCTCCCGCCCGTTCATACTGATGAGCGATTTGAATGGTGTCATGATTCATGGCAAACTGTCCCGCACTGGGAGATGCCTTCTTAATCTCGGCAATGATGGCAAAACCTCGTTGCTTCACGCTCTTTTGCAACGAAGACACAAACGAGCGCGGCGGTAGCGATTGCATCGCTCGCCGCTTCATCTCATCAAGAGAACATTGTTGTTTGCTCTTCATGACCGACTGGCGGCGCGCCGTCATAATGCGTGTGAGAACATCACTCATGGCTCATGTGACAATAACGATGCAACACCTGCAAGGCTGTGCCTTCGTGCAGTGTTTAGAGCATTGTTGTTTGCTCTTCATGACCGATTGGCGGCGCGCCGTCATAATCCGTGTGAGAACATCACTCATGGCTCATCACTCATGGCTCATGCGACAATAGCGATGCAACACCTGCAAGGCTGTGCCTTCGTGCAGTGTTTGTTGTGCGTGATCAAAGGCGGTGGCAAGGTCATCGTGACGACCACTCACCACCGCCATCGCCGCACCATTCAAAGCCACCGCCGATGCCAGCGATGAATTCTTGCCTTGCAAAACGCCTTCCATCAATCGTGCATTGTCATCGCCAGAGCCGCCCCCCAAATCACTGGGGGCATGGCTTTTTATTCCCAAAGCCGATGGCTCAATGCACTCCTCAGTCAATGTGCCATCTTCGTGCAGAACGGTGACCTGTGTGGGCGCGTGGGAGACGATTTCATCGTAGCCGTCTCCATGAACCACCCATATTTTTTTGCCTCCCAAGCGTTTGAATGTGGAAGCCATTGTGGCGCGCCATGCATCATCAAAGACTCCCATGAGGGCGATTTTGTTTTGTGCCGGATTGGCAAGAGGCCCCGCCATGTTAAAAATTGTTCGCACCGCCAGAGCCCGCCGCACTGCCGCCACATGCTTCATTGCTCCGTGATACAATGGCGCCCACAAAAAACAAAAGCCACATTCGCGCAAGGATTTTTGCATCACATCAGCCTCCGCCTCAATGTTTGCGCCCAGTTTCTCCAAGACATCTGCCGACCCAGCTCGCGATGACACCGCCCGATTGCCATGCTTGACCACCTTCATTCCCATCGCTGCCCCCAGCAGTGCCGCCGCCGTTGATATATTGAAGCTGCCCTTGCCATCGCCTCCCGTGCCGCAATTATCAATCACATCATCATGGGCGGCAAACGGACGCATCACCTGACGCATCGCCGTCACCAGCAACGGCAGAGCTCGCGCTTCCGCGTCCCGTGCCATCAGCAATGCAAGCAATGCCGCCACCACCGCATCATCGGCATCGCCCGCCATCATCTCATTGAATGCCGCCTCATAGAGGTCATCAGAGACCTCGTTGCCGTTCCACAATTGACTGACAACCTGATCCACATCCCTCTCAGCCGCCATGACACACCTCCAAAAACTGACGCAAAATATCATGACCATGCCTCGTGGCAATGCTTTCCGGATGAAACTGCACGCCATAAAACGGCAACTCCTTGTGAGTCATTGCCATAATCATGCCATCATCCTCACTGACGGCATCAATGGTGAAACAATCGGGCAGGGATGCCGCCTCCACCACCAGCGAATGATAGCGCGCCGCCGCAAATGGATTGGGCAATTCCCGCAATAAATGATCTCCCTCATGACGAATGGTGCTCACCTTGCCATGCATGGGATTGGCGCGCACAACGCGTCCGCCAAACGCCTGACCCAACGCCTGATGCCCCAAACACACACCCAGCAACGGAATCCCCTGTGTGCAATTGGCTTTAATCAAATCCAAGCAGATGCCCGACTCATTGGGCGTGCAGGGACCAGGGGACAGCACGATGCTTTGAGCGCGCGCCAGTGCGTCATCAACCGATATGGCATCATTGCGCACCACATCAAAAGACACCCCCAACTCGCCCATGTAGTGAACAAGGTTAAAGGTGAAACTATCATAATTATCAATCAACAGATGCATTCTCGCCCCTTCACACAAAATGATAGCACGAAGACATCTTTTATGCTACGATGCTCAGTGATGGCTCGGCGCACAAAACTGACAAAAATCTACGAGGGCAAAGCCAAGGATCTGTTTGAAGGTCCCGACCCGCACACCCTCGTGCAATATTTCAAAGACGACACCACCGCCTTTAACAAAGAAAAAAGCGGGGTGATTGAAGGCAAAGGCATCATCAACAATCGCATATCGGAATATATCATGGCACAGCTGAGCCAACATGGCATCGCCACCCATTTTCTCAAACGCCTCAATATGCGCGAACAACTGATTCGCAAAGTGGATATGTTCCCCTTGGAAGTTGTGGTGCGCAACATTGCGGCGGGCTCTATCTGTCGGCGGTTGGGACTCACCGAAGGCGATGCTCTGCCTCGCTCCATCGTGGAATACTACTACAAAGAAGACCAATTGAGCGACCCTCTCGTGAGCGATGACCACATCACCGCCTTTGGCTGGGCAAGTTTTCACGAACTGGAAGAACTCTACGCTATTTCCTTGCGTATCAATGACTTTCTCAGAGGCTTATTCGCCGCCGCCCATCTGGTTTTGGTGGATTTCAAACTGGAATACGGCAAAGACAGTGAGGGCAATATTATTCTTGCCGATGAAATCAGCCCCGATTCATGCCGCCTGTGGGATCAAACCACTCGGAACAAAATGGACAAGGATCGCTTTCGTCACAATTTAGGCGGAGAAGCCGAAGCCTATACTGAGGTGGCGCGCCGTTTGGGTGTCTTGCCCGCCGCTTGAAAATGATGCGTTTTATTGTCTCTATTTGGCCCCGCAAGGCACAGCTGGACCCCCAAGGCACTGCCATCCACCATTCACTCGCTCAATTGGGATTTGACGGTGTCTCTCATGTCACGCACGGCAAGCAACTGGCGGTCACCGTGGAGGAATCCTCAGAGAAAAAAGCACACGCACGCATTGATGACATGTGTCGCACTTTGTTGGTCAATCCCATCACGGAGGATTACACCATTCGCCGCTCCGATGACGATGACGCATCATGCACACCGCAATAATCTCATTCCCTGGGTCTAATTGCGAAGAGGATGTGGCGCGCGCGCTCCATGAGGTCACGGGAGCTGCACCGTCGCGTCTGCGGCATGATGAAACCCAAGCACAAAAAGCCGATTTGTATGTTCTGCCCGGTGGCTTTTCCTTTGGTGACTATTTGCGCGCAGGAGCTCTCGCGGCACGGGCGACAATCATGGATGACATTGTCAAACGCGCCAGCAAGGGCGCGTATCTGCTGGGAATTTGCAATGGCTTTCAAATTCTGCTGGAGCGAGGATTGCTGCCGGGCTGTCTGCTGACCAATCATCATTTGCGCTTTCGCTGCTCCATGCAAGCTCTGCAAGTCGCCAATGCCGATACCGTCTTTACGCACCAATTTGCCAATGATGAAGTCATTCACTTTCCCATCGCCCATCAAACGGGATGCTATCATGCCGATGAGACGACATTGAATCGCCTCAAAGACAATGACCAAATTGCCTTTCGCTATCATGACAATAATCCCAACGGCTCGGCGGACGGCATTGCCGGCATCTTTGATGACCACAAACGCATTCTCGGAATCATGCCGCACCCTGAGCGCGCCATGCACTCCATTCATGAATCGCAAGATGGAAAACGCTTTTTTCAAGGATTGCTTCATGCTCTTAAAAAATAAGGCATTTGCGAATTTCAATGATGATGAACAAGAACTCATCAAAAAATTGCTGAAACGAGACCCCGTTGATTTGGAGTGTGCCCTCATCAAGGCTCTGTGGTCGGAGCATTGTTCTTATAAATCGTCAAAAAATTGCCTCAAGCGTCTTCCCAATGAGGCTTCATGGGTTTTGTGTGGTGAGGGCGAAAATGCGGGAGCGGTGGATGTGGGCGATGGGCTGGCTTGTGTCTTTAAGATTGAAAGTCACAACCATCCATCGTTTATAGAACCCTATCAGGGAGCGGCAACGGCGGTGGGAGGTATTTTGCGTGATATTTTTGCCATGGGTGCGCGTCCCAAAGCACTGATGAATGTCCTCGCCTTTGGTGAGCCTTCCCATGCGCGCACTCGTTATCTATTGCGCGAGGTGGTGCGCGGCATTGGCGACTACGGCAATTGCGTGGGCGTTCCCACTGTGGGCGGCGAATGTCGCTTTGATGCCAGTTACAATGACAATATCATCGTCAATGCTTTGGCGGCGGGAATTGTGCCTCATGATGGTCTGGCGTCGGCTGCCGCACCCAGTGGCTCGCTATTGATGTATGCTGGCAGCACCACAGGACGAGATGGCATTGCGGGAGCTGAAATGGCATCGCGTCCTTTTCAGCACAACGCCATCACCGACGACAGACCCTCCGTGCAGGGCGGCGACCCTTTTGCTGGCAGACAAATCATGCAAGCCTCTCTTGCCATCATCAACCGACGGCTCGCTCTGGCGGTGCAAGACATGGGGGCGGCGGGACTCACATCCTCTGTCTTTGAAATGGCTGAAAAAGGTGAAGTATCGCTCAATTTAAATCTTGACTGTGTCCCTCTGCGGATGCCTTATCTCACCCCTCATGATATCATGCTCTCGGAAAGCCAAGAGCGTATGCTCTTTGCCATTGAGCCCGCCAAACAAAAAGCCGTGGAGACCATTCTCAATGAATGGCAATTGAGCCATGCCGTCATCGGACAATTTAATGAGGGCAATCGCGTCACCGCCACCATGAACGGCAAAACCGTGTTTGATCTGCCCACCGCCATCGTCTCTCAAGCCCCCGTGTATGACCGCCCACAAAAAGACACCAAATTACCTCCTCCCATGCCGCGCGACCATCATCTCAAAATCAAAGATGACCCTCATCTCATGCAAAAAAATCTCACATCCATGCTTGGCAGTCATCATGCCGCCAGTCGCCGCTGGATTTTTGAGCAATACGATTGTCATGTCATGACCGATACCGTGCAGGCATCGGGAGGCGATGCGGCAATCATCCGCATTCACGACAACGGCAGGGCAATAGCCCTCGCCTGTGATTCTCACCCGCGCGCCACGGCTCTTCACCCGCGGCACGGCACGGCTCTGGCTGCGTCCGAGTGTTATCGCAATCTGTGTGCGGTGGGCGCGCGCCCTTTGGCATTCACCAATAATCTCAATTTTGGCAATCCCGAAGACCCTCACATCATGACCCAGCTGGCGCAATCCATTGAGGGACTGCGAGATGCCGCCCTTGCCCTTGATTGTCCTGTCGTCTCCGGCAATGTCTCTCTCTACAATGAGACCGACCAGCATGCCATCATGCCCACGCCCGTCATCGGCGGCTTGGCGGTCATGGAGGACATGACTCAGCATGCCCATCTCAAAAACCTCAATCAAGGCGACCAGATTTTTCTCATTGGCGAATCAAGAGGGGAATTGGGCGCGTCTCTTTATTGTCACTGTCACCAGCTGGCGCGTGATTTTGCTCCGCCCGAGCCGCGCCTTGACGAGGAGAAAAAACACGGCACATTTGTGCGCCACATGATTGAGCAAAACATCACCCGCTGCGTTCATGATGTCAGTGACGGCGGTTGGATCATGGCAATCTGTGATATGATCTGTGCCAGTGGGCAAGGCGTTCGGCTGCATCGTGAGGCGCGCTCAGAGATGTCTTTGACGGCATGGCTGTTTTGTGAATCCCCCGCCCGTTATATCCTTGTCACCGCGAAGCCTCAATCACTGCAAGAACAAGCCACAAAGCACACAATTCCCCTCGCTTCTCTCGGCATGGTGACAGGAGACGCGCTCTCCATGCAAGGGGTTTTTGATTGTCCCGTCACCGAATTAATCCGTCTTTACTCTCAATGGTTTGATGATTATATTGATGGTAGGGAGATGCCATGAATCAACAGGTGCGCGCCATAGAAAAACGCATCATGGATGCCATTCCTGATGCTCGTGTGGAGGTCAAAGACACGCGCGGAGACGGCTATCATTATGAGGTGCATGTGCGTTCCTCTTCCTTTGAGGGCTTGAGTCGTGTCAAGCAGCATCAGCGTGTTTATCACGCCATTGGTGATGATGTGGGACACGCCATTCACGCCCTCTCCGTTCATACACACACTAACTGAGGATGAGCTCATGACCGATGTCACTCACAATTCAATTCAATCCACCATTGAGACCCACGATGTGGTTCTGTTCATGAAAGGGACGGCGTCATTTCCCATGTGTGGCTTCTCGGCAATGGCGGCGGATATTTTGCAAACGCTGGATGTCCCCTTTACCGATGTGGATGTTCTCAAGGATGACGGCTTGCGACAAGGAATCAAAAGCTATTCCGATTGGCCCACCATACCTCAATTGTATGTCAAGGGCGAGTTCATCGGCGGCTGCGATATTGTGCGCGAAATGTATGGCAGTGGCGAGCTGAAGGAATTGCTCAGCCAAAAGGGCGTGATGGCTCACGCCTCGCCATCATGAGTTTTTGGGAAAAACAAACACCGAGCATTTTTCAATCAGCACTTGGATGCGCGTTCCCTCTTTGGGCAAAATCACCCCACTGAGTCTGGCATTGAGGATGACATTCTCATCAATGGCGATGCGCAAATGACTCACCCTTCCCAAAAGCCGCGCCGATAGGATGCGACCATAAAGCCCATCCTCACCACCTTCACCTCCCTCACGAATGGTGATGCCATCGGGGCGAATGAGCACATCCACCTCTTTGCCATCGGCAATGGCAGTGGCGGCAAATTTGCCCACCGCCGTCTTCACGATGTGCGAGTGCACGACGCCAGACAGACGATTCACGGGACCAAATAATTCAGTGACAAAACGATCCACAGGTCCAAGCCAAGTCTCGCTGGGAGAGCCCGACTGCACGATCGCTCCCTCATCATTCAAAATAAAAATGCGATCCGCCATAAACATGGCTTCTTCGGGATCATGAGTGACCAAAATAATCGCCGCGCCACTCTCTTGCAAAAATTCCAGTGTCTCTTCACGCATCAAAATGCGATTGTGAGCATCCAAATTGGAAAAAGGCTCATCCATCAACAACACGCTGGGTGATGCCGCCAGCGCGCGCAACAATGCCACTCGTTGCATCTGTCCGCCCGATAATTGGTGAGGCCAGGAATGTGTCAGTGATTCCATGTTGAGGCGCAGCATGGCATCATGAATCCACAATTCCCCCGCCTGCCGCATGCCATTGAGACCAAATCCAATGTTATCTCGCACCGATAAATGAGGAAACAGTGCCGCTTCTTGAAACATCATGCCCACTTTGCGGCGTTCTGGTGGTGTCAATAATCCTCCTGCCACATCGGTGACCATGCGATCATTGATGGCGATATGCCCCTGGCGGGGCGTCTCCAACCCGGCAATGATGCGCAGCAGTGTCGTCTTGCCACATCCCGAAGGTCCCAACAAACAGGCAATCTCCCCCGTTGCCACATGCAGCGATATATCCTGCAAAATGCGACATGAGCCGTACCAATGAGAAATATGATGCAATCGCAAGCCGTCCATCAGACCACCAACCGCTCAGTGGATTCTTTTTTGTTGATGGCGTAATTGATGAGCATGACAGGAATCATTCCCACCAACACCAATACGAGAGCTCCATGAGCCACCTCGGAAAATCGCTCTTCTGACGCATATTGCCATATCCAAGTCGCCAATGTTTCATAATTAAGGGGACGCGTCAGCAAAGTCAAAGGGAGTTCTTTCATTCCTTCCACGAACACGAACAACACCGCCGCCCAAAAGCTTTTCTGCACCATCGGCAGATAAACATGATGCACAACCGCGAGCGGTGAGTGTCCTAGAGTGCGGGCGGTATCTTCCATCTGTGGCGTGATGCGCAGCAAGGAGGCGCGCATCAAACCGTACGGGATTGCCATAAAGCGCACAACATACCCATAAATCAACCCCACCACAGATGATAACAAAAGGGATGATGACGGGATGGCGGCAAGAGTCATCATCACACCAATAGCAAGCACCGCGCCCGGAATGGCATAGCCGACAGATGCGGTGCGCATGATGGCACTCAAGACAGGCGGCGCAGGCGGCAAACAAGACCAAGACAGTGCAAATCCCAACAATGCCGCCAGTAATGATGCCACAAAGGATGTGGTCACACTATTGAGGGCATGAATCCAAAAATCACCGCTCAAAAAAGAATGAGAATCCATCATCACATGACTCGCCAAAAACCACACAGGAATACCAAATCCCAACAGCACCAAAACACAACAAAATCCACACGCCGCCGCCGCGCGCCAGCCGCGTAATATTTTGGGCGGCACGGCTTGGCTTTTCATGCCAATGGGATGATATCGTCTGGCGCGCCGTCCAAAAGCTTCCAACGCCATGACGCACAGCACAACAATCAACAACACCAACGATAATTGTGCCGCCGCCGTGGCACTGAACATGGTCATCCATGCATCATAAATGCCGACCGTGAAGACAGGCAGAGCAAAATATTGCACTGTGCCAAAATCCGATAAGCTCTCCATCGCCACCAAGGCACACGCCCCCGCGAGGGCAGGGCGCAGCAACGGCAGTGCCACTTTGAAAAAATTACGCCACGCACCACATCCCAAAATTCGTCCCGCCTCAAAGATGGACGATGATTGCTCCATCAATGCCGAACGGACAAATAAATACACATACGGATACAAAACCAGACTCAAAACAAAAATCGCACCCCCAACAGAACGAATGCCACTTTGAGGAAATAAATCGGTGTAAATAAAAGCAACAATGTATGAAGGCACAGCCAGAGGCAACAACAATGATGCCTGCAAAAATGTGCGCAAAGGAAAGCGATATAAAGTCACAAGCCACGCCGACCCCAGACCCGCCAGCAAAGACATCATCATGACACCCAAAACCAACAGCATGGTGGTGCCAAGATGACGCTCCATCGTGATGCGCATGATGTAATGCCACGAATCGCCGTCAGAGGTGAGAGCCAATTGCAGCAGAAAAAATAATGGCGCAGCCACCATCAATGCCAACACCAATGCTGGCAATCGCCGCCACCACAAAAAGAAATTACTGATCAAAAGCGATGTCATCTATCAATCTTAACGCCTCATCGCGATATTGATAGATGGTGACATAATCCGTTTCAGCCTCAACCACATCGCCCCACGATGCCACAAGTTCAGAGGGTGGCACGAGGGGACGAATGGGATATTCATGATTGTCATCGGCAAATATTTTTTGTCCCTCATCACTGAGCAAAAATTCAATAAAGGCTAATGAATCCTCTGGGTGGTGAGATGATGCCGCCAGAGCCACCGCACTGATGCTGCCGTAAGCACCGCCATCCTGAACTGACGGAAACACCAACTCAATGGCATCAGCCCAATTGCGCTCATTGATGTCTGTGTTTTTTGTCATTTTGCCGAGATAGTAGCTGTTCATGATGGCGACATCACACACCCCATCATGAATGGCACGCGCTTGGGCTCTATCATTGCCTTGAGGTTTGCGAGCGAGATTATTTTTGAATGCGGTGAGCCATTGTCTTGTTTTTTGCGTTCCTTGTTTGACGATCATGGCAGCCACCAGTGCCACATTATAGGGATGTTTGCCTGACCGAGAGCATAATCTTCCTGCAAAAACAGGCGATGCCAAATCCTGATAGGAGGAAACATTCACGCCCTTGCGGACGATGGGCACACGCATTCTTTTGGTAACGCCGACCCAGAAATTGTCAGAGCGATAGGATTTTGCCACCAATGCCACAATATTGTGCGGCAGAGGTGACAGCACCCCCGCTTCTTGCAATGGCATCATGATGGAGGCATCCGCCGCGATAATGACATCGGCGGGGCTGTTGCGTCCTTCCAGCTTGAGTCGTTCCACCAATCCTTTTTTGCTGTAGACAACGGTCACATCCACATCATGTCGCTTACGAAATGCCTCAACCACGGGCTCTAGCAAAAATGCTTGCCGCGTGGTGTAGATGACGAGGGCATCATCGCTGGCTGTGGGTCGTCCCCACAGCAACCACCCCAATGATGCGACCACCAACGCTGCCACCAGAGCATAGGAAAAAAAACGATGTTTAGCTGTCACGGAATGTCTCTAACTGACGAGTTATAGCACATAAATCCTGCCACGCCATTTTTTTATGAAGAGGAGAGCGCAAAAGATAGGCAGGATGAAACATCGGACGCGCCTTGATGACCGCGCCATTGTCACCGTGATAATCGTACCACTGTCCTCGCAAGCGGCTGATTCCCTCTTTTCGTCCCAACAAGGCGGCGGTGGCAACATTGCCTAAAAAAATGAGAACGCGCGGCGCAACCAACGCAATGTGACGGCGAATGAACGGCACGCACATTTCAATTTCCTCCAGATGCGGCGTGCGATTGCCAGGAGGACGCCACGGCACAATGTTGCCAATCCGCACTTGTTGCGCCCCCAATCCGATGGATTGCAGCATCACATCCAACAAGCGTCCGCTGCGCCCCACAAAGGGTTTGCCCTCTCTGTCTTCATCTGCGCCGGGAGCCTCCCCAACACACATCACAATGGCATTGTCCGAGCCACGGGCAAACACCGTGTTCATGGCAAATTGCTTGAGGTCACAGCCATCAAAATCGCGTATGTCTTGTTCCAATTGTTCTAGTGAGTCGGACCGAGATGGATTTTCAAGCTTGGGCTCAAAGTCAGTGGCGACAACAGAAGGAGACGATATCCCCCAGTCTCTCACCCCCCAATCTCTCACACCGCTTGCCTGCCACCACCGCAAGTAATGATAAAAAGCTTGTGAATATGCTTGTCCTATGGGTGTGTGGTCTGCCATATAAACGCTATATGATAGTTGCTGACACAGCACAAGCCACGATTGGAGACAGAGGGTGACACGAGAATCCATGCACTATGATGTTGTGATTGTGGGCGCGGGCCCTGCGGGTCTGGCGACCGCCATTCGCCTCAAACAGAAAGCCAAAGATTCTCTCACGGTCGCCGTTGTGGAAAAAGCCGCCGAGGTGGGCGGGCATATTTTGTCTGGCGCGGTGATGGATCCGTGCGGACTCAATGAGCTGATTGCCGATTGGAGCAAAAAAGGCGCGCCCGTGCGCTGTGCCGTGACCAAAGACCGTATGCTCTATCTCACCCGACGCCATGCCGTCCCTCTGCCGACACCGTCTTTTGTGCGTAATGAGGGCAATTACATCATATCGCTGGGGGAACTGTGTCGTTGGCTGGCAACCCAAGCCGAAGAATTGGGAGTGGATATTTTCCCCGGATTTGCCGCCAGTGATGCCGTCTTTAATGACAAAGGACACATGAGCGGGATCGTCACGGGAGTCATGGGCATTGGCAAAGACGGCACACACACCGAACGCTATCAAGAAGGCATTGAATTGCACGCCCAGCAAATCGTCCTTGCGGAAGGGGCGCGCGGCTCTCTCACCAAAAAAATCATCGCCCAATTCAAATTAGACCAAAATGCCGACCCGCAAACCTACGGCATTGGCATCAAGGAACTGTGGGAGATTAAAAAGGAAAAGCATCAGCAAGGCTTCGTCACTCATACGGTGGGATGGCCCTTGGATTCTCGCACCTATGGCGGCTCTTTTTTGTATCACATGAATGATGGGTTGCTCGCCTGTGGCTTTGTGGTGGCACTGGATTATCACAATCCGTGGATGAGTCCTTTTGAGGAATTTCAGCGTTTCAAAACCCATCCTTCCATTCGTCCACTGTTTGAGGGCGGCAGGCGTGTTGCCTATGGAGCGCGCGCCCTGACCGAGGGCGGATGGCAATCATTGCCGCGCCTGTCTTTTCCCAATGGCTTGCTGGTGGGATGTGCTGCCGGCATGGTGAATGTTCCGCGCATCAAGGGCAGCCACAATGCCATTCGCTCCGGCATCCTTGCCGCCGATTGCATTGTCGCCGCCGCCCGCAAAAATCAATTGCAGCAAGAAATCACGCAGTATGACACCCTTGTGCGCGACGGTGACATCGGACAAGAACTGAGGCGCGTGCGTAATGTGCGTCCCTTTTTCCGCTACGGCTTATGGGCGGGGATGGTGCATGCGGCGGTGGATGGTGTCATTTTACGCGGCAGAGCTCCTTGGACTCTTCATCATCACCCGGACAACAAAAGCCTCACGCCAGCCGCCAAGGCGCGCCCCATCACCTATCCCAAAGCCGATGGCATCGTCACCTTTGATCGCCTCTCATCCTTGCCTCTGGCGGGCGTTGCCCATGAGGACAATCAACCCGCTCATCTCACCCTCACCGATGAAGCCATTCCCATCAAACACAACCTCGCCCTCTATGATGCCCCCGAACAGCGATATTGTCCTGCCAATGTCTACGAGATCATCACTCCTGATGGCAAAAATCCCACCCTGCAAATCAATGCGCAAAATTGCGTCCATTGCAAAAGCTGTGACATCAAAGACCCCTTGCAAAATATTCAATGGGTGACTCCCGAAGGCGGCGGTGGTCCCAACTATCCCAACATGTGATTCATGAACCGCTCTTCTCGCTTTCTTATCCTTCTCAATGGGGCACTGCTGGGGATTTTGCTGTCAACAACGGCTGATGAGCCCAGTGACAGTGACAGCGGTCACTGGCTCGCCATGTATCAGGCGGAACAAAACAGAGATTTGGCTTCCGCCACTTTTTATAAAATGAAACGCGCGGCTCTCAATCCCACCCTGCCTCATCTGGAAGAGGCATTCTACAGCGCGCTGCTGGCGGGGGATTTTGAATCGGCGGAGCTGCTGGTGGACACCATTCGTTCCGATTCTTTTCTTTGGTATCAATTGCAAGACCAGTTGGCGCGCGATGCCAACAGTGTCAAAAGTTTCATTGCCATCTTTGCCATGGTATCGGATATCAAAAAAAAGCGGTGGAATGATGCCCAAAACATTCTCAATCAATTGAATCAAAGCCCGCGCCTGTCAAGCAATTTTGAAAGACGCTTGCGCACATGGTTTCTCATGGCAAAAGGCGAAACCGAAGACGCTCTTTTACTGGTGCGTCAGGATGGTGATGATGGCATGCGTATTCTCACTGAGGCTCTCATCAGTGATTTTTTTCATCGTGATGCGGTGATTACCAAACGCCTCTATGCCAACGCATTTCAACGCCTTCCTGACGATTTTGTCACTTCGTTGCTGTATGCCAATTTTCTCATGCGTCAGCACTTGTGGGATGATGCGGCTCGTGTTTTTCGTCATATCAGCAAAAGCGATGAATTGTATTTTATTGCCCGGCAAGGACTTGACTGGACCGACACGGAACATCAGCCACAGCCCACCATGAAGAGCCCCGCCTTCGGACTCGCCCTCAGCCTCTACACCAACGCCTTCAACAGTGAGCCGGAAAGCGATCAACCCTTTAATTTTTTGAAAAGTTTGGCATGGACTCGTCTCGCCAGCTACAGTGATCCTTCGTTCATGCCGGCATATTTTGTCGCTTATATGCTTTTGAATAATTCCGCCTACACACGAGAGGCTTTGTCGGCGTTGCGACATCTCAACCAAAATCCACTCTGGAGAGTCTTTACCGTTTACATCACGGTCACCTTGTTGGAACAAAATCATTTCTTCAAAGATGCCGAAGATTTTCTCCGCATCGCCTTGACTCGATTTCCCGATGATCGCTTCCTCAATGATAAACTGGGGGATTTGTTGTTAAATTTAGAGGAGTATCCCGAAGCTCTCATGGCATACGATCAGGCTTTAAGCGACCGTGACAGCTACGACACACTGGGAAGCCAAGACCCTTTACGAGAAAAACACATCCTTGCCGATTTTTACTACGGACGCGCCATCGCCTTGCATCATATCAATCGTCTGCAGGAAAGCGAAGAAGCTCTCAAAATCTCGCTGGAATACAAAGGAGATGACCCGTTCGTGCTGAACTATCTCGCCTACAGCTTGATTGAACAGGATAAAAACTTGGATGAAGCTCTTGCCATGTTAGAACAGGCACGCTCCTTAGAGCCGGACAATGGCAGCATTATTGATTCCTACGGCTGGGGCTTATACAAAATGGGCAAAATTCGTGAAGCGGTCACCCTGTTGGAAGAGGCGGCACGCTTGTTGCCTGGCGACCCGGTAATCAATGACCACCTGGGTGATGCGCTGTGGATGAATGACAGACCCCTTGAGGCGGTCTATCATTGGCAGCGAGCATTGAACCGCTTGGAGCGAGAAAATAGAGACAAAAAACTGCGCACCACCATCCAGAAAAAACTGGATGACCCCCACCATCGCCCGCGCCTTTTCAAGACGGATACCATCGCCTATCCCCTTGAATAATGCATAATGGTGTCTCACAATTTTCAATGCTCGGCTGCGGCGAAAATCAATCTGTTTCTTCATGTGACGGGACAACGCAGCGACGGCTATCATCGCCTGCAAAGCCTCATGGCATGCGTGTCTGTGTGCGATGAGCTCACACTCACATTAAAGCCGCAAAAAAAAGGCGATATCACCCTGACGGTGACAAGCGATGCTGAATTGAGATGGCAAAAAGTCGCACCCGAGCGTAATCTTGTGGTGCGAGCGGCGCGTTTTTTTAGCCACTGCCATGATGATGTTTTGTCCTCTTATGGGTGTCACTTTGCTTTGCACAAGAAAATTCCGCATGGTGCGGGCTTAGGTGGTGGAAGCAGTGATGCCGCCGCGACATTGCGTCTGTTGGCGCACGCCTTGCGTCTTCCTGTTCCGCCACACACCGAACAACTGGGAGCGGATGTCCCCTTTTGCCTTCATGCCATGCCCGCGTGGGTGGAGGAAATCGGAGAAAAAATCATGCCCTTCACCACACCGATGCCTGCCTATGGGGTGGTGCTGGTGTATCCTCATAGACCATGCTCCACTCGTGCTATCTTTGGTAGCACCATTCGGCACAGCCGCGCGCTTGCCATGCCGCCTGCCTATGATGACCTCACGGCTTTTCTCAAAGAACAAAACAATGACCTGCACCACGCCGCCACCCAGCAAGAATCGTCCATTGAGCAATGCCTGACTCTCTTAAAAGAACAAAAACACTGCCTGCTGGCGCGCATGTCCGGCAGTGGCAGCAGCTGTTTTGGACTCTTTGCCACCAATGATGAAGCACGCCACGCCTGTCACACCATTAAACAACAACAGCCTCAATTGTGGACTGCCAAGACATCCATCATGACGCACGCCCCGCCCATCATTTGTCATCCTTGAGGACGGCAAAAAACGCCTCGCTGGGCAAATCAATAGAGCCAAACCGCTTCATTCGTTTCTTGCCCGCTTTTTGCTTTTCCAATAATTTGCGTTTGCGGGTGATATCGCCGCCATAACATTTAGCGGTGACATCTTTGCGCATAGCCGATAAAGTCTCGCGCGCAATGATTCTGACGCCAATGGCAGCCTGAATGGGCACGGCAAACAATTGACGCGGAATGATGGCTTTGAGGCGTTCACACATTTTTCTGCCTCTGCGTTCGGCATACTGACGATGACTCATAAAGGACAACGCATCCACCCGCTCGCCATTGAGCAAAATGGATACCACCACAATATCGGCGGTGGCAAAGCCGGTCATTTCGTAGTCAAAGCTGGCGAAGCCTCTACTGACGGACTTTAATTGGTCATGAAAATCATAAACCACCTCAGCCAAAGGCAATCGCCACACGGCAATGGCTCTTTTGCCACTCCATGACAGACGAATTTGCTCGCCTCGCCGACTGGCACACAAGTCCAACACCCCACCGATATGATCCTGACTCACCACAATGGTGGCTTCAATCCATGGCTCTTCAATATGAGCAATGGCAGAAATATCGGGCATGGCGGACGGATTATGCAACGGCTGATGCCGTCCATCCTTGCCGATGACATGATAAATCACGCTTGGCGGCGTGGTGATAATCTCCAAATTGAATTCTCGCCGCAATCGCTCCGCAATAATCTCCAAATGCAGCAATCCCAAAAATCCGCAGCGAAAGCCGTGTCCCAAAGCGGCGGAATGTTCCGCCTGCCACGAAAAACTGGCATCATTGAGAGACAAGCGTCCCAGAGCCTCTTTGAGATGGTCATAATCATCGGCATCATGGGGAAACATGCCGCAAAAGACCACCTGCCGCAGAGGCTTGAATCCCGCCAGAGGCTGTGAGGCGGGCTTTTTGACCGATGTCACCGTGTCACCCACACGCATCAAGGCGATGTTTTTAATGCCGGTCACCAAAAAACCAATCTCGCCGCACTGCAATTGATTTGCCTCTTGTTTGCGAGGGGTGAAAAATCCCAGTTTCTCCACATCAGCCTCCGCCTGAGATGCCATGAAGCGCACTCGGTGATGCCGTTGCAACACCCCCGCCTTGATGCGCACCAATGCCACCGCGCCCAAGTATGAATCGTACCAACTATCCACAACCAGTGCCTGCAACGGTGCATGAGGGTCACCTTGTGGCGGCGGCATGTGTGTGACAAGCAACGGCGCAATTGCCGCCACCCCTTCGCCCGTCTTGGCAGAAATGGTGAGGGCGTGTTCACTGTGCAAACCTGATGTCTCTTCTAATTCTGCCGTCACCCGTTCCACATCGGCGGCGGGCAAATCAATCTTATTGAAGACGGGAATGATGACATGGTCATACTCCACCGCCTTCCACAAATGAGCCAGTGTTTGTGCCTCCACACCCTGACAGGCATCCACCAGCAGCAAAACCGATTCGCACGCCGCCAAGGCACGAGAGACTTCGTAAGAAAAATCCACATGCCCGGGGGTGTCCAACAGATTGAAAATCCACTCTTTGTCCGTTTCATCCCGCCATGACAAGCGCACCGTCTGACTTTTGATGGTGATGCCGCGCTCGCGCTCCAGTTCCATAGAATCCAGAGCTTGTGCTTTGGATTTATTTTTATCAATGGCACCGCATAGTTCCATCAAGCGGTCGGCAAGGGTTGATTTGCCGTGATCCACATGGGCGATGATGCTGAAATTACGAATGGACTCCATCACCATCTCTCATCACGGCTTGGGTCTGGCGGCAGACATCATCAATGACACGCTGACACAGCTGTGCAATGGTGTCTTCATTCATGGTCTGTGTGTGAGGCTGCCATGTGATGTTGATTGCCAATGACTTTTGTTCATCGCTCACGCCTTTGCCAGTGAAGACATCAAACAGTGTGACCTCCAGCACCTCATCGCCGGCTGCTTGCCGCGCCGCCGTGAGCAGCTTTTCTGCTGGATATGAGCGCGCCACGAGAAAAGCAAAATCACGACTGACAGCAGGATACGCGGGTCGCTGCCACAGACGCGCGCGCTTGGGTGGTGCATAGCAATAGCGAGGCGTGATGATCTCCAGCATCGCCACATCTTTGGCGAGCTCATGATGCTGACGCAATTGGGGATGAATCATGCCAAAGTGGGCAGTCCATTCATCATCGTCTTGGTGTGAAAATCGCCCGCCCTGTCCACTATGCACATAGGGCGAAAGCGATTGTGTCTGTAATGAGAGATGCTCCAAAGAAATTCCCATGGCATCAATAATTGCCAGCAATTCGCCTTTGATATCAAAGACATCCCATTGCATTTTTTGTTGTCGCCAATGTCTGTTGTGTGCGTCACCCACGCGCACCGCGGCAATGGCTTGATATTCGCGTCCCTCGCGCCAGACGGCTCCCATCTCAAAGAGAGACTGGCGTGCCACGCCATGATCCTGATTATGACGCACCATCTCCAATAGGCGCGGCAGCAGCGATGGTCGTAGCATTTCTTGTCCCTGATGCATGGGATTGGCAAGACGCGTCCCTTCGCCAAAAAACGCTTCATGCTGTGGCGAGATAAAAGACCATCCCATGACTTCGCAAAATCCTCTGCTGGCGAGTTTTTGTTTGAGAGCCAACGCCATCTGCCACTCCTCATTGGTGACGGGCAATCGTCGCCAGTGAAAAAATCGCTCCTCAATGGCATCAAATCCTGTGATGCGCACCAGCTCCCCCACCACATCGGCGGTGCAGGTGATGGCTCTGCGCCAAGACGGCGGCGATACGCTTTTTTGATTGTGCCATGTAAATCCTAATTGAGTGAGGATATGATGTGCCTCCCCATTATCCATGTCTCTGCCGCTCAATGGTGCAATATCCTGATGACAAAACGAAACGGCGGGTGGAACAGATGGCTCTTGCCCCGCGCTCACCACCGATGATGCCGTTCCACCACACACAGAAAGAATCAGTGATGTCGCGGCATCCAAACTGGGCAGCACCGATGCGCCATCGGCATGACGCTCAAAGCGATAGCGAGACTCGCTGTCAATTCCCAATTGTCGCCCCGCTCGCGCCACAGATTTTGCGTCAAAATAGGCACTTTCTAAAAAAATCCACTCACTGCCCTCATGAATACCACTGCGCGCCCCTCCCATGACTCCCGCCAGAGACACAACGCCATCACCGCTCGCCACCACCGTCATGCCCTCATCCAGTGCATATGTCTCCCCATCCAATGCCACAAAAGACTCCCCCTGAGAGGCGCGCCGCACCTCAAGACCTTTGGCAACCGCCTTGCCATCAAAGGCATGAAGGGGATGACCATAGGTGAGCATGATGTAATTGGTGATGTCCACCACGGGCGAGATGGAACGCATCCCCGCCGCCAGCAATGCCATGCGTAGCCACAACGGAGACATGCCCCCCGCCCGATTGAGACGAATGACTCGTCCAGTGAAATAATCACAGCCACAATCGCGCGCCAATGATACCGTGACTTCAGACTTGCCGTCAGAAACAACAGGCGGTGTGTGACGGGCTTTGAGTTTTCCCGCGCCCGCCGCCGCCACATCACGCGCCACTCCATAAATTGAGGCAGCATCACCGCGATCGGGTGTCAGGGCAATGACAAAAATGGGCGCAGCGGCATGACTCAACACCGTTGCCACATCATCGTCAACCGAGACATCATTTCCCAAATCAATGATGCCAGAGGCATCCTCACCAATGCCCAATTCATCACAGGAACACAGCATTCCCTCACTGACCACCGAGCGAATCTCCCGCTTTTCTATGGTGAGACCAGACGGCAGCACCGAGCCTAACGGTGCATAAACGCTTCTCATGGACACGCGCACATTGGGCGCGCCACAGACAACCGAGTAAGAAGATGAGCCATCATGCACCTCGCACAACGATAAACGATCACTATGTGGATGAGGCATCGTTTTCGTCACCTGTGCCACGCGCAAAGAGGACAAATCAGGTGGCATGATGACCGACTCCACCTCCAACCCCATGGCGGTCAGCAGTGATGCCAGATCATCACAATCGGAGGCTTTGGGGGTCAAATCAATGTGCTCACGCAGCCACGAAAGAGGAACTCTCATGTGTCACTCCTCTCACAAGGCAAAGGGAGAAAATCCGTAATGCTGACTCCACGCCAAGTCACCATCAAAAAAGGCACGCAAATCCGCCATGCCATATTTCAGCATGGCAAGACGCTCAATTCCCAATCCAAACGCAAAACCGCGATAGCGGGAGACATCAACATTCCCATGACGCAGCACATTTTCATGCACCATGCCACACCCCAGCACTTCCATCCAGTCATCGCCTCCCAGCACAACCCCCTCTGATGTGTGACGGCAGCCGATGTCTATTTCCGCCGACGGCGAGGTGAACGGAAAAAAAGACGGACGCATCCGCAAAGGCAATTCATCCCAAGCAAAAAAGGCGCGACAAAAATCATGCAAGCATCCCTTCAAATCCGCCATCGTCACATTCTCGTCCACCACCAACCCCTCCAATTGATGAAACATCGGCGTATGAGTGGTATCGGAATCACGGCGATAGGTGCGCCCCGGTGCCACAATGGCAAGGGGCGCGCCGTGAAGACGCAACGCCCGCATCTGAACAGGAGATGTGTGTGTGCGCAGTAATAAGGCGTTGCCATCATCATCGTGAAGGTTGAGGTAGAAAGTATCATGCATTTCACGGGCAGGGTGGTCGGCGGGAATGTTGAGGGAGGTAAAATTATGAAAATCATCCTCCACCTCAGGACCCTGCATCACACTGAATCCCATCTGCTGAAAAATCGTGGTGACCTCCCGCATCACATGAGTGACGGGATGAAGCCGTCCCTCTTGCACAGTGAGAGCGGGCAAGGTGACATCCACCGCTTGTTCCTGCAGTTGTCGCTCCATGTTCTCAGCGGCGATTCTTTTTTGAGCTTGTGCGAAAGCGTCTTGAATTGTTTTTTGTGCCTGATGGCAGTCGGCAGCGCGCTGCGGACGCTCATCGGCACTGATATCCCGCAGCCCTCGTAATTGAAGCGTCAGCGTTCCTTTTTTTCCTAAATACTGATTGCGTTTGAGATTGAGCTGATGGGGGTCTGAGACGGACTGAGCATCTTCGCACGCCTGCCGCACCATCGCTGCCAGATTTGCACCCGCCATGGATTTAGGAAGCCATCTGACGGCGCGCTTTTTCCACTAATGACGCAAAAGTCTGAGGCTCTCGCACAGCCAATTCCGCCAGCATCTTGCGATTAACGACAACGCCACTTTGCTGCAAGGCATGGATGAATTGTCCATAGGGGATTCCATGGGCTCGCCCTGCGGCATTGATGCGGGCAATCCAAAGGCGGCGCATGTCGCGCTTGCGGCGGCGGCGATCTCGATAGCTGTATTGCCATGATTTCTCCAGACGCTGCAGTGCGGTGCGAAAATTAGAATGTGCCCGCCCGCGAAAACCCTTTGCCGCCCGCAAGACGCGCTTGCGCCGAGCCCGTGAGGCAACCGCATTAGTCGCACGAGTCATGATGACACTCCATACGGCATAAAGCGTTTGAGACGCTTGCTATCGCAATGAGCGGCAATCGCACCGCCGCGACTCTGACGCTTCATCTTTTGCGTCCGCTTAATCAAATTGTGACGCCGACCAGACCGATACATCCGCACCAATCCACGCGCCGTCACGCCGAAACGCTTTTTGACACCGCTCTTTGTTTTCATTTTAGGCATGGGACAAGTTATACCATCTTCGCCACAGAACACAAGACACCAAAACCGTCATGATTTATGAGGAGCGATGACCATGCACATTTGCCGTCCTTCATTTTGTGGCGGCGATTCAATTTTAATTTTGCCTTCAAGAGACTGAGTCAATTTATTGAGAACCTGCTCTCCGAGATCTCGCCGTGAGAGTTCTCGTCCGCGAAAGCGCACTGTCAGTTTGATTTTATCGCCGGCATCTAAAAATCGTTCTGCGGCTCGTTTTTTGACATCAAAGTCGTGACGATCAATCCCGGGGCGCAGCTTGATTTCTTTGACAACGGTGACTTTTTGTTTGCGGCGCGCTTCGGACTTTTTCTTTTGTTGCTGATAGCGAAACTTCCCATAATCCAAAATCTTGCACACAGGAGGATCAGCCAGAGGCGAGACTTCCACCAGATCAAGATTTTCTTGCCCCGCACGCGCCAAGGCTTCCTCGCGAGAAATAACGCCGAGCATCTCGCCATTGGCATCCAGCACCCGCACCCGCATCGCTTTGATGGCATCATTGATGCGCAATTGACTCTTATCATTGCCCTTGAAGGGTGGCTTGGGGGGAATGGGACGCATCATCTTCGCTGAACGATGGACATGGCACGAGGCGCAGGCATCTGAGACTCTTGGGATAACAGGATCGCGGCTTGCTCAAGAGGGAGCGTCTGTTGTGCCGACCCACCCAAACGGCGCAAAGTCACACTGCCATCGCGCTCTTCGTTGCCGCCAACAATCGCAATCACGGGGCATTTTTCATGACTGTGTTCTCTGATTTTATAACTGATTTTCTCTGAGCGCGCATCTTGTTCAACAAAAAGATGGTGAGAGGCAAAGACTTGAGACACTCGCGTGGCATAATCGTCATAATCATTGGTGACCGATGCCACCACAACATGACACGGCGACAACCAAAAAGGCAAATGACCGCCATAATGCTCAAGAATGATGCCAATAAAACGCTCCAAAGAGCCAAACAATGCCCGATGCAGCATCACGGGATGATGTTTTTCACCATCCGCGCCCACATAATGAGCATGCAATCGTTGCGGCAGACTCATATCCACCTGCAATGTGCCGCACTGCCAGTGACGACCCAAACTGTCCAAAAGCACAAACTCAATCTTAGGACCATAAAACGCCCCCTCGCCATGATTGACCTCATAGGACAAATCAAGCGATTGCAATGACGACTGCAAAGATTGTTCCAACACATCCCAACTGGCATCATCGCCGATGCGTTTGGCGGGACGGTCGGCAAATTTAATCAGGACATTCTCAAAGCCAAAATCTTTATAAATGGACAAAGTGAGTTCAATCACCTTGCGACATTCCTCCTGCATTTGTTCAAAGGTGCAATAGATGTGCGCGTCATCTTGTGTGAAGGCGCGCACGCGCATCAATCCATGCAGAGCTCCCGAGGGCTCATAGCGATGCACTTTGCCGAATTCGGCGATGCGCCGCGGCAAATCGCGATAGCTCACCATGCCCTGACGATACACCTGCATGCCGCCGGGGCAATTCATGGGTTTGACGGCAAAGATGCGCCCGTCTTCGGTCTCGGTGGTAAACATATGTTCTCTAAATGTTTCCCAGTGACCCGATGCCTCCCACAAGGAGCGATCCAGCACTTCGGGGGTATTGATTTCTTCATAACCGGCTTCGTTTTGTCGCCGCCGCAGATAGGATATCAAGGTGCGAAAAAGACGAGACCCGCGATCATGCCAAAAGACAGCACCAGGGGCTTCTTCTTGAAAATGAAACAATTTCATCTGACGACCCAACAGGCGATGATCGCGTCTTGCGGCTTCTTCCAAGCGATGCAGATAAGCATCAAGGTCTTTTTGCCGATGCCATGCGGTGCCATAAATGCGCTGCAACATGGGACGGGTGGAATCGCCTCGCCAATACGCGCCGGCAACCTTCATCAATTTGAAGGCATGACCGCTCTGTCCCGTTGTGGCAAAATGAGGCCCGCGACACAAATCAATAAAGTCGCCCTGACGATACATGAGCAACGATTCATCGGCAGGAATGGCATCTAAAATTTCTAATTTGTAGGCATTGCCGCGTTCGTGATAAAAACGGCGAATGTCTTCCCTGTGCCATTCCTCACGACTGATGGTGTCATTGCGTTTGACAATATCATGCATGCGTTTTTCGATGTGCTCCAGATCCTGAGGCGTGAAGGCTTCCTCACGGGCAAAATCGTAATAGAAGCCATCATCAATGACGGGCCCAATGGTGGGCGATGCGTCTTCATAGAGTTCCATCACCGCTTGTGCCATGATGTGTGCCATATCATGACGCAAAATCTCCAAACAGGATTCATCGTCCGCCGTCAGCAATTGCAAGCGGCAATCGTGTCGTAGGGAGATGGAGAGATCGGTGAGTTGGTCATCCACCCGAGCGGCGCGGCAGCGGCGTTGCAACGAGGGACTGATTGCCTCGGCAACCTCCAGCGGCGTGATGCCTTGAGAAAAAGAGTGACGGGTTCCGTCGGCGAGGGTCACGGCAATCGCTTCGGACTGCTCTGCCAAAGACGCAGGAAAACTCGTTACGAAATCGAGCTTCATGAAAATGAGCAAATGCCCATATCAAGTGGGCATAAAAGCGGAGCGGATAAGCGAAATAGTCATAACGCCTCTATTGTGTGCAGACAATTCACCATTCGTCAAGGCGAAAAAAATGGGAACTATCCATAATTTTACTCATATTCACTTTTTCTTTGATTGTTTTTCAATCAAGAATTTTTTCCCAGCTCCTGTAAGCTGAGGAATATAAGGAATGGCATTAGGGTCTCTTGTGCGAAAATACCTTTTAGCGTGTTTGGGTATCCACTCCTTATCCAAAAAATCAATGTAAGTCGGCAAAAGATTGACAGGATATTGTCTCGCGGGAAATTCCCCCTGCGGTGTCCAGTGCAAATAGTAAAGATGGACATCCTCAAAGCTGTTTTTTTTGAGATAGTCAGAAAACAGGCGTCCGACACTAACGTCAGGTCTTATCTCTTTATCATCGTCAGACCTATCTCTTATTATATGCCCTAATTGTTCAAACCTCCCATACAGGCGAATTCCCAATTCGCTTATAATAGAAAAGTAACCATCCGCGGTTCTATCCCAATTGTTGTTGAATCTCCGCACAAAAGCCTTTCCCCCCAAACTATAAGACCCCGTGCGTCTAATTGCGGGCAAAACTTCATGTGTAACCCATCTCTTGAATTTCTTTGCACCTTCCTTTCTGCTTTGGAAAATGAGCTGGTAAAGACCCGCCTCATTCGTGATGTTGAATGTTTGTTTGCGACCCATATCATCTATGCCGTCAGTAGTACTGACATCATCTTTTTCTAAAGAGCGTGCAACTTCACGCGAATTTGAAAGCCCCAATGCCTTGCAAATGTCAGCAATGTAAAACCACAGCTCGCCATTCACCTCAACGGTTCTAAAGGGGTATGAGGAATCTACTTCTTCTTGATATAGGAAAATTTGCAATTCACCTTGCATTCTTGGTCACCAAATTCTTACGCCGTGATTTTAATGTAGTGGCTATCAAAAAATAGAGGAAAAATGGGCGATAATTCCCAAAAACATCAAAAGCAGGCGAGTTCCGCCGCCGCCATGGCGCGATACAATTTGTCCAAAGGCCTCTTGGAGAGACCCACTCCCTGATATGCCTCACTGCGAGGCGAATTGCCCAGCTGCACCCGCACCAAAGCTTCGGCTTGGGCATACTCTTTATATGACAAGCGGGCGGCTATCTTATCAATGGCGCACGAGCATCGTCTGATAAAATTGGGCGAGGCTTGATTGGCACTCATGCACGCAAACACATACTCCGACCGCACCGCAGTGGGAAAATCATTAACGGTGCGCTCGCGTGATTCTCCAGAAAGGGGAGTCACCATCAAACAAATCAAAAGGGTGTATTTTTTCATAATCTAACCTCGTGTCATTTCTTCCAGAGAGCGAAAGGTGATGCGATCTTCCCAGAGAAGTTGTCCTTTGTCATCCTTGGTGAAGGTTCGCAATTGATAAAAGTAACCGGGCACTTCAGCCGACATGACAAAGATATAAGCTTTGTCGCGATACTTTTCAAACCTTTTACTCAAATCACCCGAAGCAAAGGGGCGAATGGTGATGCGCACCCCTTCCACATCTTTGCCTTCAAATGGAAATCGTATCCTTTCTGCCTCGGCTGACGCAAGAGAATGGCGAATACGGGAGCGAAAAAACAGCGTGCTCCCTCCCGTGATGCGATTCATTTCGCGCGCATCACGCTCTAAAAAAAGCATGAAGAGCGGATTGGCGTGCATCTGGTCTCTGGGAGGAAATCTGACTCGTTTGCGTCCTTTGAGAAAGCGAAAGGTGAGGTCTTTGCGCCCATCCTTGTGAATGCGATTGACATTGACCATCACCCGTCCCTGATAATCCTCATCATACTGTCCCTGATGAAGAAAATCGTAATTAAGACGAGAAGGCGCGGTGATGTTATCAAGGGTGTTTTGCACAAACAGCAAGCGATTGGCAGACGAGAGCTGTTCTATTTGGTCTTGAGCGTATTCATCGGCGATTTGATCCCAATCGTCGGTGTCATAGTTTTGCGCGCCGCTGGGGGTCGCGACGAGCAGAAAAAAGATTGCAACAGGAAGCCACATTGTCAAAATCACTCTCATGGGTTAAGATAGCACTCTCGGAGGATAATGCCAATTCCTTTGGCAATCAAGAGGGAGAAAAATGTCACATTATGATGTGGTTGTGATTGGTGGCGGTCATGCGGGCGTTGAGGCGGCGGCGGCGGCGGCGCGCATGGGGGCGCGCGTGGCTCTGGTGACTCGCAAACGAGATGATGTGGGCGTCATGTCATGCAATCCCGCCATTGGTGGCGTGGGCAAGGGTCATCTGGTGTGTGAGTGTGACGCTCTGGATGGCTTGATGGGACGCGCGATTGATGAGGCGGGCATTCAGTTTCGCACCCTCAACAAAAGTCGCGGCGCGGCGGTATGGGGACCACGGGCGCAAGCCGACCGCACTCTTTATGCACAGGCTGTGCGCGCCATGCTGCAGGACGAGACATCCATCACGCTCCTTGAAGACGAGGTGGTGGATATCCAAGTCACGCGCCACAAAAAACCGTCCCAATGGCAGCTGCAAGGAGTGATTCTCGCGCACGGCGGTTTTGTGGCGGCGCGCACGGCTATTTTGACCACGGGCACATTTTTGCGCGGCATCATTCGCATCGGCGATTGGAGTCGCAGTGCGGGGCGCATGGGCGATGATGCCACCACCCACCTCTCGCAAAAACTGCAATCATTGGGACTCACCCTCGGACGCCTCAAAACAGGAACGCCACCACGATTGGATGGCAACACCATCCATAAGGAGAAAACATCGCGGCAATACGGCGATGAAAACCCACTGTTCTTTTCCGCTTTCACTCACAAACTGCGGCAGCGGCAAATTCAATGCTTCGTCACCCACACCAATGACAGGACTCATGCCATCATTCGCCACGCGCAAAAAAATCCTCATCGCGATGGTGCGGGCGAATTGGTGACGGGGCCTCGCTACTGTCCTTCGCTGGAGGAAAAAGTCGTGCGCTTTCCGCAGCAATCCTCCCACACGATTTTTTTAGAGCCAGAGGGATTAAACGACAGCACCATTTATCCCAATGGCTTGTCCATGTCGGTGTGTGAGAAGACGCAAAAAACGGTCATTCACAGCATCAAGGGACTGGAGGATGCGCGCATTGTGCGCTACGGCTACAGCGTCTCTTATGACTATGTGCGAGGGTGTCATGTGAATCATCGTCTTGGTGTTCGCTGCGTTGCGGGATTGTATCTGGCGGGACAAATCAATGGCTCTACGGGCTATGAAGAGGCGGCGGCGCAGGGGTTGGTGGCGGGCATCAATGCGGCTCATGAGGCGGGCGGCGGCGCGCCAGAAGACGGATTCATGCCGAGTCGCGCCACCGCCTATATGGGGGTGATGATAGACGACCTCATTCGCCATGACCTCACCGAACCCTATCGCATGCTGACGGCTCGTGCGGAATATCGTCTGCGTCTGCGCTGTGACAACGCCATGAAGCGTCTGACACCGCACGGCATCAGACTCAATTGCTTGAGCAAAAAGCGCATTGCCCTGTGGCGACACATGGAACGCAACGATGAAGAGGCGCGCGCCTATCTGCATGGACATCGCCTGTCGGCATCCGTGTTGCGAGAACATGATGTCGCTGTGCCGCGCGATGGTGTGCTGCCCACACTGGCGGAAGCCGTGTTTCATGAGACCATTCCCATGAAAGATTTGGCGCGTCACTACCCTCATCTTCCCACCCTCTGCTGTGATGCGGTGCGGCGCGTGGGCATTGAATGGTTTTATAGCCCCTATGTGAAGCGTCATGAATCTCAATTGGCTCTGTTGCACAAGGAGTCGCACACATTTCTTGATGAGGAATTGAATTATGATGATGTTCATGGCTTGTCTCATGAGGCGATGGCGGCACTGAAGCGCGCTCGCCCCACCGATTTGGCGGCGGCGTCTCGCCTTGAGGGCGTGACACCTGCCGCCCTCATTGCCCTGCTGCGCCACACCCGTCATGTTTCACGTGAAACATCGCCCGCCGCTTCATAACGAATGTTTCACGTGAAACATGATGCACGCGCCGCTTTGCTTCACTATGGCGATGTGTTGGAGGCATGGGGACGCACCCTTGCCATCGGCGGCAAACGAGGCGGACGGCGCGCCATTGACCAGCGCATTGAGCGCAGTCTGCAATTGTTTCCATTTCTTGAGAGGGTTGTCAAAAGATACAATGGAAAAATCAACATATCAGACATGGGAAGCGGCGTGGGAATTCCCGCCATCCCCCTTGCCATCGCCGCCACACACCAAAAGGCGAATTATTGGCGACAGGTCACATTTCATCTGGTGGAAAAACAAAGACGGCGAGCCCTTTTGTTGCAAGAAATTGTGCGGCGATTGCAACTGCCTCATGTCACCGTCCATCACGGAAATTTGGACACAATGGAATCCCTTGAGGCTCATGTTTTCACCGCCGCCACGGTGGCATCTTTGGGAACTTTGTGTCGTTGGATGGAACGCCACAAAAGCCCCGCTCACTGCGCCGCTCTGCTCCTCAAAGGACGAGGCTTTTTGAGGGAATTGCACCAAGCGCAAAAATCATGGATAATAGAGCATGACATTCATCCTCTTGCTCAAGAGGGGGTGATTTTGCACCTCAACCACTGGACTTCACGATGACTCAAAACATTATTGCCGTCACCAATCAAAAAGGCGGGGTTGCCAAAACCACCACCGCCGTCAATCTTGCCACCGCCCTTGCCGCCATTGAGCGCGATGTTTTGGTGGTTGATCTTGACCCGCAAGCCAATGCCACTTCAGGATTTGGAATCAATATCCATGCCGTCAAACACAGCATCTATGATGTCCTCACTCAGGAGCATCCCATCGGTGATGTCATCACACAGACGGATATTCCTCGTCTCAGCATCATTCCCGCCCACATTGATCTCGCCGCCGCCGAAATAGAACTGGGAGACGACAATGACGGAACGCTCATTCAGGGAAGTGATAAACTCAGAAAATATCTTCACCATCCCGATATCAGTCATTTTCATTATGTTTTTATTGATTGCCCCCCCGGCATCGGCTTTCTCACCCTCAATGCCCTCACCGCCGCCACCAGCTACATCATCCCCTTGCAGTGTGAATTCTACGCCCTGCAAGGACTGGGACAATTGCTGCAATTCGTCAACAGAGTTCGGCGCACCCACAACAACAAGCTCACTCTGTCGGGGGTGCTGCTCACCATGTATGACGCACGCAATAGCCTTTCATCGGAAGTCGCCGAAGATGCGCGTCATAATTTTGGCGATAAAGTTTTTGAGACCGTCATTCCTCGCAATGTGCGTATTGCCGAAGCACCGTCTCATGGCAAACCCGTCTTGTTGTATGACCATAAATCCAGTGGTGCGGAAGCATACGCTTCCCTCGCCAGCGAATTGCTCAACCGAGAATCATGAACCCGCAAAAAAAGAAAAAACTGGGAAGAGGACTCGCCGCCCTGCTGGGTGAAGAATCCGCGCAAGCTCTCGTCACCCCCGCCGCCCAAGGAGGCAAACGGGTGCAGTCGGTCGCCATTGAGTCTTTGCTGGCGGGGACGATGCAGCCGCGCCGCCACTTTGCCGATGACAATCTGGCTGAACTGACCGCATCCATCAAGGAACACGGAGTCTTACAACCCTTGCTGGTGCGCCCGCACGATGAGGGCACTTTTGAAATCATAGCGGGGGAACGCCGCTTTCGCGCCGCCACCAGCGTGGGAATCTCCCATCTGCCCGTGCTTGTCGTCCCCATGGATGATGCCACCGCCCTGCAAGTGGGGCTCGTGGAAAACCTGCAAAGACAAGATCTCAATCCGCTGGAAGAGGCACAAGGCTACGCTCGCCTTGCCAACGAATTTGAACGCACCCAAGAGGAAATCGCTCGTGTCGTGGGCAAAAGTCGCTCCCATGTCGCCAACATGATGCGCCTGCTCACCCTTCCTGACACCATTCAAACCATGCTCTTGCAAAACCTTCTCACCATGGGTCATGCTCGTCTGTTGGTGGGACGCACCGATGCCATTGCGCGCGCTCAACGCATGATTAAAGAAAACATGAGCGTCCGTTCCGCCGAACAATGGATGACACGCAATTCAACATCTTCGCCCAAAACGACAAAAGTCGCCAAGGATGCCGATGTCGTCCAACTGGAAAAAAGCCTCTCCAATGAACTTGGACTCGCCGTGCGTCTGCACCATCAAAAAGGCAGGGGCTCCCTCACCATTCACTATCATGACAGTGACCAACTGGATGGCATCATTGAACGCCTGAAGCGACCGCTTGCGTGAGCCATTGCCCGTTCTATTTTCGTTCTTCTTTTTGTTCTTCTTTTTGTTCTATTTGCCGATGCACAAAGAGCCGAACAGGTAATCCAGCATCTCCTCTGCGCCGCCGTGCCCCGTCACCGCCCCCAAGGATGCGAGCGCGTCGCGCACATATTCCGCCGTCAATTCCTCTTGTCCTTGTGGCGTTTTTGCCGCCTGTGCCAGCAGTGATGCCGCCTCCTGCACCACCCGCCGCACTCGCGCTCGGGTGATGACCGGCGACTCGCCATTGTCATCATGCGCCATCATGCGCTGGCGCAGCTTCTCATAGCATCGTTGTGCCACCGATGCCGCCGTTGCCACAATGGCGAGAGGCTTTGCTCCTTGCCGCTGGCGACAAAACGCCGCCACTTTTTGATAAAAATCCTTCGTCTCGGGTTGATCATTTTTATTCACCAAAACCATCCACTGATGAGGCTGTCGCTCACCAATCCATGCGCGCCACACCGTCTCATCACCCTGAGCATCGTGAGCCAGCACCAGCCACAGCTCATCGGCTTTGTGCACCATCCGATGTGTTTTGCCCATGGCGGCGGCATCCAGCTCATCGCGAGCTTCTCCCAAGCCCGCCGTGTCATAAAAACAAATCAACTGACCATCCAACTCACGATGATAACGCACCACATCTCGTGTTGTGCCCGCGGTGTCACTCACCAAAGAAACCTCTTCTTGACTGAGTTGATTCATCAGTGTTGATTTTCCCGCATTGGGCGGTCCCACGAGGGCAATCTGTATCCCCTCTCGCACCTGTTCGCCTTTGCGTCTTTGCAATTCGCGCTGCAATTCATCATGCACCGTGAGCAAGCTTCTGCGCGCCTTTTGCATCATGTCGTGGGGCAAATCCTCATCGGTAAAATCAATGGCGGCTTCGTAGAACGCCAAAACCTCCATCAGTGTGCTGCGCCATTGTTCAATTTTTTGTCGCCCCTCACCGCGCCACTGCTGCAATGCCTGCTGCCTTTGTGCCTCAGTGCGTGCCGCCATCAAATCCGCCAAGCCCTCCACAGAAGTCACATCCAGCTTTCCCGCCAAAAATGCGCGCCGCGTCAATTCTCCCGCTTGGGCGGCGCGCACATCGGTCATCTCATCCAGCTTTGCCACCACCGCCGCCAGTGTCGCCACTCCACCATGACAGTGCAGCTCCGCCATGTCCTCCCCCGTATAACTGTGAGGCGCAGGCAACCACACAACCATCGCCTCATCCAGAACATTTGTTCCATCTCGCAACAGACGCAATTGCATCATTCTGGGCGGCGGCAATTCATCACGCAAAAAAGATGCCAAGACCTTCCGCACGCCCTTGCCCGATAAGCGAATCACCCCGATGGCTGACGGCGGCTGTCCCGTGCCCAACGCATAAATCACTGTCGCCATATAATCCCTCTCAGTGCTTGCGATAAAGAGCAAAAGTCTCTAAATCTTTCTCTAATCAAAACCACTAACAAAGCAACCGCCAGTGTAACCCAAGAACAAGAGAATAGACATGAACAAAGAACAATTAAAAATCGCTGGCGCGCTCATGGCTTTGGTCTTGACCATCACCGTTGGCAGTGTTGGCACGGACTTGATTTACCATCCGTTCATATCCACCACCGACAGCAAACCCGCTTTTCTGCCGGAACAAGACACCGCAACCGCCTCTCCCACCACAAAAAAAGATTCTCAGCCTCAAGATGACAGCGCGTCCCTGCCGGATCGCCTCAAAAATGCCAGCATCACCCATGGTGAAAAAGTCGCCCGCCGATGCAAAGCCTGTCATTCCCTCAAGAAAAATGGCGCGATCAAAATTGGTCCTCCCCTGTGGAGCATTGTGGGAAGTCCTGTGGCATCCTTCTTTGGCTTTAACTATTCCGATTCTCTTAAAAATCTCAACACCATTTGGAGTCCCGCCGAACTGGATCGTTTTCTCAAAAAACCCTCCCGCTATGTCCCCGGCACAAAAATGAGTTTCGCCGGCATTGAAGACGGCAAAGATCGCGCCGATATCATCGCCTATTTGCGCACCCTCACCGCTGGAGGCAAGGGCGATCAATAATTCATCTCCTTTGCCCGCCTCGCTGCGACAGCTCGCCCATCGTCTCGCCGATGATGCCAGAGGCATCCTCACCGACAATTTTCGCAACCCCCATCGCGTGCAATACAAAACCGATGGCACACCCGTCACCACCATAGACACCACCATTGAACGCCATCTGCGCGGTGTCATTGAAAAACACGCCCCCCATTGCGGCATCATCGGCGAGGAAGAGCCTCCTCATAACGAAAATGCCCCGTGGCTTTTTGTGTGTGATCCTCTGGATGGAACGCTGGCGTATATCAGTGGCAAGCCCCTGTTTGGCTTTTTGCTGGCAATCGTTCATCAGCGTCTTCCCCTCTATGGCATCATTGATAGCCCCATCACCCAAGAACGCTGGCACGGCGGTGACTCCTTTGCCTGCCAACACAATGGCACGCCCGTTCGCACTCATGACAAAACAATCCTTGCCAATTCCATCCTGCACGCCACCAGCCCCCACATGTTTTTGCCTCATCAAGAAGCGGCGTTTCATCGCCTGCGCGCGATGTGTCGCTCGGTCATCTATGGCAGTGACTGCTACGCCTACGGCTTGCTCGCCTCTGGATTTGCCGATGTCATTGCCGAAGCCACCATGAAACCCGCCGACTTTCTGGCTCTTGCTCCCGTCATCACATCAGCAGGCGGGGTCATCTCCGATTGGCACGGGCGCGCCCTCACCCTTGATTCCGATGGCACCGTTCTTGCCGCCGCATCAACAGCTTTACATCGCCAAGCCATCACCTTACTTAATGCTCATGACTCACCGTTTTAGCTCCATTATTGTGATGGTCGCCCTTGTTGCGACCCTTGGCAGCCGCGCCCATGCGTCTGATCTCCATGCCCTCGCCCTCTACGGCGAGCCTCGCTACAGTGCCGATTTTACTCATTTCGCCTATGCCAACCCCAATGCCCCCAAAGGCGGACGATTTAAAACCGCCGCCGTCGGACAATTTGATAACTTTAATCCCTTTATCCTCAAAGGAATCCCCGCCAATGGTCTCAATAGTTATCTCTTTGAAACATTGCTCACCCCCTCTTATGATGAAGCCGCCAGTCACTATGGCTTGATTGCCCGTAGTGTGACGGTGTCACCCAATGGGCCCAATGGGCAAAAAATCACCTTTCACATTCGCACCGATGCCCGCTTTCATGACGGTGCGCCCATCACCGCCGCCGATGTCCAATTTTCATTTGACACCCTGATGGAAAAAGGACACCCATTTTTTCGGTTCTATTATCGCGATGTGGACAAAGTCACCACCACAGACCCATCATCGGTGACCTTTCATCTTGCCCCCAATGCCGCAAAAGAATTGCCCCTCATCATCGGCTCGCAATTGCCCATCCTTGCCAAGCATTTTTGGCAGAATCATGATTTCTCCGAACCCTTGCTCACCCCCCCCATCAGCAGTGGGCCCTACCGCATCAGCGACTTTGCCTTCAATCAACGAGTCATCTACACCCGTGATGAAAACTACTGGGGACGCCATCTTGCCGTCAATCAGGGACGCCACAACTTTGATACCATCCACATTGATTATTATCGCGATGCCACCGTCGCCCTTGAGGGATTTCGCTCCCATGCCTACGATTTTCGAGCCGAAAATCAAGCCAAAGCATGGGCACACGGTTACGCGTGGGATGATGTCACCAATGGCTTTGTCATTGTTGAAGAAATTCCCCATCAAATCCCCACCGGTATGCAAGGATTTGTCTTTAACACCCGCAAAACAATCTTCAGAGATTCTCGCGTCAGGCAGGCTCTCATTTTGCTTTACGATTTCGCATGGGCTAATCGCAATCTTTTTCACAACGCCTACACCCGTAGCACCAGCTATTTCAGCAATTCCGAATTGGCAGCGCGCGGTGAGCCATCGCCCGAAGAGAAACAACTCCTCAAACCCTTCGCCCATCAATTGCCGCCAGAGACTCTCACCTCCGCTTATGAAGCTCCCGTTGCTCACGAAAAAAACGGCATGCGTCCCCTCATGCGTGAGGCGCGCCGTCTGCTTCAGGACGCGGGGTGGAATCTGAACCAACAAAAAATGACCCACCAGAAAACTGGCGACACGCTGCAATTTGAAATTCTTTTGCGCAATCCACAATTTGAACGAGTGGTTGCGCCCTACATTCAAAGCCTCAAACGCCTCGGCATTGATGCTCGCCTGCGGCTCATTCAAGACGACTCCCAGTATCAAAAAAAGCTGGATGATTTTGACTTTGACATGGTGGTGAGCGTCTTTCCCGCCTCTATCACCCCCGGCAATGAACTGCGCGATTTGTTCTCCAGCCAAGCCGCCGACACATCCGGCAGCCGCAATCTGGCAGGGATTCGTCATGAGGCGGTGGATTATCTCGTTGAACGAATCATCACCGCCGATGATCGCACCTCCGTGATTGTCAGTGTTAAAGCTCTTGATCGCGTCCTTTTGTGGAATCATTATGTCGTGCCTCATTGGCATATCGGTTATTTTCGCATCGCTTGGTGGAACATGTTTTCTCGTCCCGCCATTCAACCGCCCTATAATTTGGCTTTGGATTTTTGGTGGTATGATCAAGAAAAAGCAGCGTCCATCCCCTGAACCCATCGCCTGAGTCATGAGACGCTACATCCTTCGCCGCCTTTTGCTCATCGCGCCGACATTGTTCGGAATTTTGCTCATCAATTTCGTCATCGTCCAAGCCGCCCCCGGAGGACCCGTCGAACAAGCCATTGCCACCCTTAAAGGACAATCATTGGGCGCGACCGCCATGATCAACCGAAGCGGCGGTGATGTCATGTCATCTGCGCAAAACGCCGCCACCCAAGGGGGACTTCAGGACAATTATCGCGGCAGCGAAGGGCTCGACCCGCAACTCATTGAGTCCATCGAAAAACTCTATGGATTCGACCAGCCCCCTCTGACCCGTTTTGGCATCATGCTGGTCAATTATCTGCAATTTGATTTGGGTGACAGCTTCATTCATGGACGCTCAGTGACTGAGCTCATCATTGACAAGCTGCCGGTCTCCATCTCGCTGGGCTTTTGGACTCTTTTGCTGGTCTATCTCATTTCCATTCCTCTGGGCATCATCAAAGCCACTCGGGACGGCTCTCGTTTTGATTTATGGACTTCTTCGGTCATCATCATCGGCTATGCCGTTCCCAGTTTTCTTTTTGCCATCTTGCTCATCATTTTTTTTGCTGGCGGCAGTTTTTGGAATCTGTTTCCTCTGCGCGGCTTGGTGTCCGATAATTTCGCCGAACTCTCTTTATGGCAACAAATCGGTGACTATTTATGGCACATCACTCTGCCCGTGGTCTCCATGGTCATCAGTGGCTTTGCCGGTCTCACCATGCTCACCAAAAACGCCTTCCTTGAAGAAATCAACAAAATGTATGTGCGCACCGCCTTTGCCAAAGGATTGACGCACAATCGTGTGCTCTATGGTCATGTATTTCGCAATGCCATGCTCATCGTGATTGCCGGATTTCCCGCCGCCTTCATTGGGATTCTTTTCACCGGTGCTCTGCTCACTGAGATCATCTTCTCCCTTGATGGACTCGGGCTTCTGGGATTTGAAGCCGCCCTCCAAAGAGATTATCCCGTCTTGTTTGGAAGTTTGTATATCTACAGTCTGGTGGCTCTGCTGCTGCGCATCATCAGCGATCTCTCTTATCGGCTGATTGACCCCCGCATTGATTTTGACAAAAAATAGTCTCATGTCGCTGTCTCCTCTCGCTCGCCGCCGCCTTGCCAATTTTCGCTTCCACAAACGCGGCTATCGCGCCTTTTGGATTTTTATCACCCTGTTTGCCATCACCCTGCCCGCCGAATTCATCGCCAATGATCAACCTCTCCTCATTCGCTATGATGGCTCGTTCTATGTGCCCATGGTTGAACCCCTGTCGGAACAATTTTTTGGCGGCGAATTTGCCAGTCAAGCCGATTACACCGACCCCTTCGTGCAAAATCTCATTGAACAAAAGGGGTGGCTCTTGTTTCCCCCCATCCCCATGTCCTACGACACCATTGATTTTGACCTTCAGCACCCCACGCCATCGCCTCCAGACTCCGTCCATTGGCTCGGCACCGATGATCAAGGGCGTGATGTTTTGGCGCGTCTCATTTACGGATTTCGCATCTCGGTGCTGTTTGGACTTTTGTTGACCATGCTCAGCTACCTCATCGGCATCATCAGTGGTGCGCTTCAGGGTTATTTCGGCGGCGCGGTGGATCTCGTGGGACAACGATTGGTGGAGATTTGGTCTGGCTTGCCTGTCTTGTTTCTACTGATTTTACTCTCTGCCTTCATTGCGGTGAATTTTTGGTGGCTGCTCATCATCATGGCAATGTTCAATTGGATTGCCATTGAATCGGTGGTGCGCGCCGAATTTCTCAAAGCACGCCAGCTGGTTTATGTGCGAGCGGCGGTGGCGTTGGGCGTGCCACCTCACATCATTCTCTTTCGCCACATTCTCCCCAATGCCATGGTGGCGGCATTGACCTTTTTGCCATTCGTTTTGAGCGGCGCCATCACGACTCTCACCTCATTGGATTTTTTGGGCTTTGGCTTGCCGCCCGGCTCGCCCTCACTGGGAGAAATGCTGCAACAAGGCAAGAACAATCTTCATGCGCCGTGGCTGGGGCTCACCGCGTTTTTTGTGATTGCGGTCATGCTGACGCTGCTCATTTTTATCGGCGAGGCGGTGCGCGCCGCCTTTGATCCCCGCCGTAGCCTTCCCACTAATTCCACAAAGACAAAAAAATGACCCCACCACTCCTCACCATCGATCGCCTATCTGTGCCCTTTCCCAATGAGAAAAATGCAGGACTGCAGTCACTCTCACTCTCCATCAAAAAAGGCGAAAGCCTTGCGCTGGTGGGAGAATCTGGAAGTGGCAAAACCATGACCGCCCTTGCCATCATGCGACTGTTGCCACCTTCCATCACCCCTCAAGGACGCATTCTTTTTCAGCATCGCCACAAAGAACTCTCCCTTCTGTCTCTGCCGTCCTCGCACATGCCCTTGGTGCGCGGCAATCACATCGCCATCGTCTTTCAAGAGCCCATGACCGCCTTTAACCCTCTGCACACCATCGGCAGACAAATCGCCGAGAGCTATCTCACCCACCATCCCCTTGAGGATGCCCGCCCCCATGTCACACGATGGCTGCAAGAAGTGGGATTTGCATCCACAGACATTGCGCGCATCGCCAATAGCTATCCCCATCAACTCTCAGGCGGACAGCGACAAAGAGCCATGTGCGCTCAGGCACTCATCAATCAGCCCTCCCTTCTTATTTTGGATGAACCCACCACCGCCCTTGATATCACATCACAACAAACATTGCTCGCCACCCTCAAAAAATTACAGCACAAACATCAGTGGGGCATGATGCTCATCACCCACGATCTCTCCATTGTCGCCACCATGACCCAACACATGATCATCCTCAAAGACGGTGCAATCGTTGAACAAGGAGACACCCATCAATTGCTGAACAACGCAACGCATCCCTACAGTCGCACCCTCATTCATAGCCTGCCGCCCGCAAAAACCTATCGCCGCAAAAAATCACCCCCTTTGCTGCAATTGCACAATGTCTCCTTGCACTATCAACGCACCGCCCGCTGGTTCAAAAAAAATGATGCACCGTTCATCGCCCTTAACAAGGTCTCCTTCACCATCCATCAAGGAGAAACCATCGGGGTTGTGGGAGAATCCGGCAGCGGCAAAAGCTCGCTGGCTCTTGCCATCACGCATCTGGCGGCGGCGCACGGCTCTATTCTTTACGAAGGACGCAATCTTCTCACGCTTTCTGCCAAAGACATGCGTCCTTTGCGCAGAGACATTCAAATCGTTTTTCAAGACCCCTTTGCCTCTCTCAATCCTCGCCTGACCGTGAGCGACCTCATCAGTGAAGGGGTGTCCATTTTTGAGCCTCATCTCAGTGAGACCACCCGTTCCGCTCGGGTGCAAAAACTTCTCAAGCAGGTGGGACTCAAGCCCTCTCATCATGATCGCTATCCTCATGAATTTTCAGGCGGGCAACGACAACGCATCGCCATCGCTCGCGCCCTCATTCTCAATCCCAAACTCCTCATTCTTGATGAACCCACCAGCGCATTGGACAAAGCCATTCAAAAAGACATCCTCGCACTGCTCACCCAATTGCAACGAAAATTATCCATCGCCTATCTTTTCATCAGCCATGACATGGGCGTCATCAGCAGCATGGCCGATTATATCATCGTGATGAAAGACGGCATCATCATTGAACAAGGCGCAGCACAAGACATTCTGAAAACGCCACGCCAGAGCGTCACCAGACAGCTCATTGCCGCGGCGCATCTTTAATCAGTGCTTCAAGCTGCGTCTCATAACGCTGTTTGATGGCGCGCCGTCTTAATTTCAGAGTCGGTGTCATCAACTGGTTGGCAATGGTAAATTCCTCATCGGCAATCATGAATTTCTTCACCCTTTCAAAGGGTTGCAACTGCCGATTGGTGTCATCAATCATTTTTTGAACATCAGCTTTTGTGCCTCGCCATTCTTGTGCCATCACCACAATCGCCACGATATACGCCAAACCATCGCCAAAAACCGCCGCCTGACCGATGGCATCATGACGGCACAAATGCTCTTCTATCTTGACGGGGGCAATGTTATCGCCACCACTGTTCACAATCATATCCTTGATGCGGTCGGTAATCACGATGTCGCCATCATCATTGACATAGCCACAGTCACCCGTATGCAGCCATCCATCCCGCAACGCCTCTTTTGTTGCCGCCTCATCGTTCCAGTATCCCTTCATGAGATTATCGCCGCGCACACACAGCTCGCCTTCTGTTGTCACGCGCAATTCCACATTCTTGAACAGTTTTCCCACCGTGCCAAAGTGATTGGCAAACGGCTGATTGCAACTGATAATGGGGGCAGCCTCCGTCTGACCATAGCCCTGCAGAACCGTGAGACCAAAAGCATCCAAGTTTTTGTTGGTCTCCTCAGGCAAAGCCGCACCACCCGATATAAAAAGACGCACACACCCACCAAATCGCTTGGCAATGGCGCGCCGCACCAACACCGTCAGCACACCATCAAACAGCCTTTGCGGCAGTGACAATGGACGCGTCCGCCTTCTGCCCCAGTGCCATGTCTGGCGCAACAACCATCCCTTAATCCCCGTGGCGCGCCGCATTTGCTCCATCAATTTGCGCTCCATGCTCTGATACAAACGCGGCACACCCGCCATCAAAGTGGGCTTCATCTCCGCCATGTTGGACACCAATTGCTCCACATTCTCCGCATACACAATCTGTGCATCACCCAAAGTCATGGGAAAAAACTGACAACATGTGCGCTCAAAAGAATGCGCCAGAGGCAAAAACGACATGAACCGATGACCATCCAAACCAATGGGACGCAATAATGATGCCGCACCCTCGCAATTGGCTAAAATCGCCCCATGAGACAGCATCACACCCTTCGGATGAGAACTGGTCCCCGAAGTGTGAATGATGGAACACACATCGTCTTTTTTTATATGATTCAAAGCCAGTGCGTCATCGCCGCCTGATGCCATCACATCGTTCCACGATGTCAATTTTATGGATGACGGCATATGTGCCTCATCCTTGAGGTCATCCAACACGATCACCATCGTCACAGAATCGTTTTGCGGCAAAATATTTTTAAGAGACGCAAATGCTCGTGCAGAGGCAAAAATCACCGATGCCCGCACCGAATTGATGCAATAGAGATGATCCTCGGAACGATGAGTCGTAAAAAGAGGGGTTGTCACCGCACCACTCGCCATGATTGCCATGTCCGCCATCATCCAGCGAGGACTATTGTCCGCCACAATGATGCAGCGAGGGTGGTGCTCCTGATGATGCCCCTGCAAAAAGCGCGCCATGTGCGTGACCTGACGCGCCGCCTCACGCCATGACAAAGACCGCCACGCATCTTCCTTAAAGTGACACAAAGCGCGCTCCCCCTGACTCTGAGCCTGAGCAAAAAACATATGAGGCAGTGAATTCCACATCATGCTTGTTCCATCGCAATCATCGTTCCTTTGAAATCTTTCAACAAATGACGGTCGGCAGCCGTCACCCAGTACTGCACATCCAATTCGTCCCAGCTCTGATACAATTGGAAACGTCTGCGTTCATCCAGATGTGCCGCCGCCTCATCCAACAATACCACAGGACGCTTGCCAAGCTGCCGCAACAGTGCCACCGCTTTGCTCACGAGAGAAACCGTCAGTAATTTTTGCTCCCCCGTGGAACACAGACGACCATCCATGCCGGATTTTCCATGTCTCATCACAAAATCACTCTTGTGAACACCATAGGCTGAGCCACCGCTGAGACGATCCTCCTCTCTGCACTGCCGCCACAATTCACAGAGCCGCTCCTCCAGCTGCAAAGCAGACAATTCCGCGAGCCAGCCATCAACCGCACAATCCATCTCCAGTGTGATGGGGAAAATTGACTCATGGTGCTTGTTCAAGCGCGCCACCATCACATGACGCGCCGCCGCAATGGATGAATTCAAACGCGCCATGCGCTCCTCCAACAGAGTCAGCCAGCGAGCATCGCCATCGGTGCGCAACAAGCGACTTCGCTCCCGCAACAAGCGACCATAATTGCGTAACCACGATTCGTGCTGGTGTTCAAAATGACTCGTTATGTGGTCAAGCAGGCGTCTTCTTGCCTCAGGCGGTGCGCCGCCATCGCGCTCACTGTCTGGTGTCAACCACAAGAGGGGCATCTCTTTGCGAAATTCTTTTTGTGTCTGTGCCACATCATTGACTCGCATACGGCGCATGCCGCTCTGCCATGACAGCTGCACATCATCCACGACTTCATCCCTTCTCCATTGCATATGCACCATCCAACCATCAGAGCCCGTGTGCGCCACCACAGACGATGATGCACCCCGCATTCCTCGTCCCTGCAGCAGGGAAATAGCCTCTAACACATTGGTCTTGCCGCACCCATTGCTTCCCCACAATGCCACACCACCCCTGTCATCAAGAGTCAGACGATAATCCCTATGGTTGCGAAAATTACACAGACGCAACGAGCAAATTCCGCAATGTCCCGCCTCTTCGCTCACCAAAGACACCGCCGCTTCAATCATATCCAACTACGCCTTAATGGGCATGAGAAGACCCAAGTAATGAGGGTTTTTCTCTCCGCGAACGGTGGTCGCTCCGCCAGAGCCGCGCAAAAACAATTGCACCATCCCCCCCTCAAGAGGAAGCACCGCATCTGTCAAATAACCAATGTTATAACGCAATTCCAATTCTTCTCCATCATAGTCCACATCCGCCTCATCGCTGCCCTCATGGTGATCATCATGATGAACACTCATGCCCAGCAAACCTCGCGCAAAACGAAGCGACAAACGACCGTTCTTGTGATCCACCAAACTGCCCATGCGCTTCATCATCGCAAGAAACAAATCCCCCTGAAGAGAAATCTTCACCCCATCATCAGATGGAACCACACCGCGATAATCAGGATAGCGATCCTCCAGCAAACGGGTGTAAAAATGAACATCGCCAAATTCAATGCGCATCCCCGTATCCGACACATAACAGATCATTTGTCCATCCACCCCCTGTAAAAGGTGTGTCATCTCTTTGACCGCGCGAACGGGAATAATCACTCCCTTCAACGAATTGTCCGCAGGCTGCGAAAGGGGAACATCAATCATGGACATGCGGTGACCATCCGTTGCCACCATCCGCAGCATCGTCTCACCCCCCCCATCTTCCGTATGACAATAGACACCCTTGAGAGACGGACGCGCCACCTCACGAGGAACAGCATAATCAACCGTTCGCAAACCATTCAAAAAATCAGCGGCAGCCATCTCACAAGAATAAGAGCCCTTATCCTGATCCATCGGCGGATACCCCTCATCCAATGTGCGCAACTTAAACTGAGCTCTGCCACACGAGAGCCGCACCCATGTCTCACCCCCCTCTTCTTCCAATTCCATGTGGAGATTATCAGCCACAGACAACTCGCCCACAATCTTATGAAGCAAAAAACCAGGAAGGAGAATCGTTCCCTCGCCCTGCAAATTGTCACACGCCACCACCTCTTCACCACTGCTTTCCATATTATTTGCCGTCATCATGATGCGTCCCTGATGGGCAACCAGCTTCAGATGCGACAAAATAGGCATCACTTCACGATGCTCCAATAAATCATGAAGACGCTTCAGCGACCCCAAAAAAGAACCGCAGTTAATATCAATGATCAGCTTCATGGCGCAAAATCTCCATAAGTCGTTCCATATCGTTTCTTATTGACATATCATCCTCCCGTCTCTTTTGCATCACCTTGATGGCGTGAAGAACCGTCGTGTGATTCTTCTTTCTGAATTTGTGAGATATAGCAGGATAGGAGAGACTTGTCATCTTTTTCATCAAAAACATTGCCATCTGGCGAGGACGTGCCAGTGAACGCATGCGACTGGAAGACAATAAATCATCAATGGAAATACCGTAGTATTGAGCCGTTTGTTTGATAATGTCATCGGCTTTGACATCCACATGTCCCTTTTGCCACCATTCCGCCACCACCTCCAGTGCCATCTCCGGAGTGATCGGCTTGTTCTCCAATTGATTTTTTGCCTCCAAATGCCTCAAAGTGGAAACCAACGCCCGATTGCTAAAACTCACGCGCAACGCCAGCATCTGCAAAATATCATCAGAGACACGAAGAGAGCCGTGACGAACCGAAAGACAATGACGCAAAATATCAAGACGCAATTGATAATCACTCTTTTTAATCTCCGCCACCAAACCACTGCCCAAGCGAGAGGTCACATATTTCGGAAATCCCTTCAGATGGGCAGGGTGCTCATTGCCTGTCACCACAACTTTTTTCCCCATCCCAACCAATTCGTTAAAGATATATTTCCACTCATCCAAAGTCTTTTCCTTGCTCAGCAGAAATTGAAAATCATCAAACAAGAACGCGTCTAAAGAACAAAAGTGATTCTTAAATGCCTTCATGCGATCGTTATCGCGCACCACATCAACAAAATTGCTCAGAAAATTTTGTGCATTGACACAAGCAATGCGCCGACATCCATTCTCAAGAAGAAGCCACCCAATGGCATGCAGGAGGTGACTCTTGCCATTGCCCACATCCCCGTAGATATACAACGGATTATAACGCTCATTGGATAATTCAAACTGCTGTGCAATCTTGAGAGAGCCCTCATAGGCGAGAGCGTTGGCTTCCCCCTTGACGAAACTCTCAAAGCGGGCAAGAGGATTTAAATGACATTGTTTGCCCAAAGCAAGAATATCACCTTCAGATGTCTCACCAGAACGCACAGGCGAATGAGACACTGAAGCAGACGATGGCAATTCAATCACCAATTGATGAGTCTCACTTCCATGACGCAACAAAGATTGCTTGATGGCATCTTGATAGTTGGACCTGATGTATTTTCTTAAAAAGACCGTCTCCACATGCACCACTGCGCGTCCATTCTTCAAAGAATGCAAATTCGTCTTTGACAAAAAAGCACGATAAACATCATCGCCATATTGACGCTGTAAGTCGTTTTGCACTCGCCGCCACAGTTCTTTCACATTCATTTCTGTCGCCAAGGGAATCCCTCCGCTTTCCAGCCGTTATGACAGCCTCGTTGTCCTTTCTCATCCAGATCCCCCTCAAAGCCCGGCACCACATTGTAGCATTTCGCAAAACCCGCCGCCGTCAATGCCATCGCCGCCATGCGAGAACGACCGCCCGAACGACACAGACACAAAATCGTCATGCTCTCATCGAGACCACGCGCTTTGACATCTGATACAAAATTCATATTCTGAGTCATCCCAGGATAAACCTGCCAGGGAACATAACAAACCTCCCCGCCCAATGAAGACACATCACACACGCCCACATAATTCCATTCCGCATCCGTGCGACAATCCAGCAGACGAGCTTGAGAATCTTCTTGCAACAATTGCCACGCCTGCTGCACCGTTATATCGCCACCGTAGGATGCCGACTGTGTCACTTGATCGCTCGCCATCGTCTTCCTTTCTTAAAGCCCCTCTCCTAGAAACCCCAGAAATCAAGGGTTTTTCATAAAATTCATTCCCACAGCATCAATTCATTGTGCCAATTCATTGTGCCACTGCAAAAGTTTTTTCTCAAGATGAATAAAATTATTGACTTTTCAAATTCAAGGTTTCATAAGTCTTTTGACAAGAAAAATTGGTTATTAAATTGAAGATATTTGTTGTGCCGCTCTCCTGCCCATGCTCACAGTGACGCTTTACCACAGTCCCATTGGCATTCTTCACATCACCTGCAGTGCAAAACAAATTCATCGCTTGCGGTGGCTGCGCGCGCATCATGATGTCATTGATGAAGGCAGTCAGACGAGCCTGACACAGCGCGTGACTTCTTGGTTGAATTCCTACTTTTCTCGCCATCGCCCCACTCCTTTGGCAGAGGATTTGTTTTGCTGGGATGATGTCTCCGTCTTCACAGCCACCATTCTCAAACAGGTGCGCCACATTCCTTATGGCTCACTGGTGAGTTACAAAAATGTGGCAGAGGAAGCGGCGACAGGGGCGCGAGCGGTGGGAGGCGCGTTGTCGCGCAATCCATTTCCCATTCTCATTCCCTGTCATCGCATCATTGCCAGTAATAGCCAAAAGGCTCGCCATCTTTGTCTCAAAGGATATTTGGGTGCAGAAGGCGTGACAAAAAAGAAGTATTTATTGGCTTTGGAAAATCCTCAACTATTCTCAGCTATTCATTGACTGAAAAAAGTCTTTATTGCTTTTGGAGGTGGTGAGTTTCTCAAGGATGAATTCCATCGCATCCACAGTTCCCATAGGTGTGAGAATTCTCCGCAGCACCCACATTACGGCATTGCCAAAAAGAAATACCTATTAGCTCTGGAAAATCCTCAACTATTCTCAGCTATTCATTGACTGAAAAAAGTCTTTATTGCTTTTGGAGGTGGTGAGTTTCTCAAGGATGAACTCCATCGCATCCACAGTTCCCATGGGCGTGAGAATTCTCCGCAGCACCCACATTACGGCATTGCCAAAAAGAAATACCTATTAGCTCTGGAAAATCCTCAACTATTCTCAGCTATTCATTGACTGAAAAAAGTCTTTATTGCTTTTGGAGGTGGTGAGTTTCTCAAGGATAAACTCCATCGCATCCACAGTTCCCATGGGTGTGAGAATTCTCCGCAGCACCCACATTTTTGCCAGTTCATCCTTTTCCGTGAGCATTTCTTCCTTGCGTGTGCCAGACTTGGTGACATCAATGGAGGGAAAGACACGCTTATCAGAAATTTTACGATCCAAAACAATCTCCGCATTTCCCGTGCCTTTGAATTCTTCAAAGATCACCTCATCCATGCGCGAGCCAGTATCCACCAAAGCGGTGCCGATGATGGTGAGAGACCCTCCCTCTTCAATGTTGCGTGCCGCTCCAAAAAACCGTTTGGGACGCTGCAAGGCATTGGCATCCACGCCGCCCGTCAAAATCTTGCCAGAGCTGGGCACCATGGAATTATACGCACGAGCCAGACGCGTGATGGAATCCAATAAAATCACCACATCCCGACGACATTCCACCAAACGCTTGGCTTTGGCAATCACCATCTCGGCAACCTGCACATGGCGAGTGGCAGGCTCATCAAAGGTGGAACTCACCACTTCTCCACGCACGGAGCGTTTCATATCGGTGACTTCTTCGGGACGCTCATCAATCAGCAAAACCATTAAATAGACATCGGGATAGTTGGCAGAGATGGCATGGGCAATATTTTGCAGCATCATGGTTTTTCCCGTGCGTGGCGGTGCCACAATCAAGGCTCGTTGTCCCTTGCCGATGGGGGCGATTAAATCAATCACCCGATGAGTCATTTCCTTGTCATTTTCTACTTCTAATCTAAGACGCTCCGTGGGATAGGATGCGGTCAAATTATCAAAATTGATGCGGTGAGCCAATGGAAGCGATTGATAATTCACTTGAGACGCTTCATCCAAAGAAAAATAACGCTCATTCTCAAGGGGCGGACGCAAAGAGCCACCCACCACATCGCCGTGACGCAATCCCAGACGGCGAATTTGCTGGGGCGACACATAAACATCATCCGCACTCGCCAGATAATTGGAGTCAGGAGAGCGCAGAAAACCAAACCCGTCTTGGCTAATCTCCAAAGCACCTTCCATGGAAACACTTTTTTCTGTTTCAGACAGACGCTTGAGGATGGCAAAAGTCATATCTTGCTTGCGCAATTGACCAGCATTTTCTATCTGCAGCTCCTCAGCGAACGCCAGTAATTCGGGTGCAGTCTTCTTTTTTAGCTCATTGAGATCCATAACAAAAAACTCCTCAAAAGGATATGAAAAAAATAAGGGGGGATAGGGAACAAGCGATGATCGCCGTCACATGATTCCGTCATTTTCTTTGATTATGTGACACTCGTCAAGACATAATCTCAAAAAGGTTGAAAAACCACTAAGGCGACAATTAAAATCATCAAGACTGTGGGAACTTCATTCATCATGCGAAAAAATGATGACGGATGAGAATTGTTGCCAGCCACAAGGTCTTTGTGCCAGCGAGTGGCGATTCCTTGAAATGCCGATAATCCCAGCACCAAAACGACTTTTATCCATAACCATAATGGCACTGCCAGACCGAAATTAACCCATGTAAGAAAAATTCCTGACAGGTATGTCACAATCATCGCCGGATTCATGATGATTCGCAACAGGCGATGTTCCATCATTCCAAGTGTCTTTGCCGTATCCGATTGCGCCGCGGCTTGGGCGTGATAGACAAACAAACGAGGCAGATACAATAAGCCCGCCATCCAAGCAATCATCGCAACGATGTGAATCAATTCTAAGGTTTTATAAATCATAGGAGCGAATAAACCGGATGAGCTGTTCAATGTGAGCAGGCGGCGTGACAGGAAGAATTCCGTGACCGCAATTGAAGATGTAACATCCATTGCCCAAAGTGTCCAATATTTTTTGTGTTTGTGCCATCATTCTTTTTCCTCCAACGACAAGATAAGTCGGATCAAGCGTTCCTTGCACGGCGGCATAGGGTTGCACATGGTCAGCGAGCCATGATGGTGGCATCGTGCTGTCGCAGCTGACACCATCGGCACCACTGTGCATGGCAAGCGATTGATGTGAAACGCCACATCCCTTGGCAAACACGATTATTTTGCCATTGGGAACGGATTTTTTGATGCGTTTGATAATCTCTTTCATGGGTGTCAGACAATAATCATGAAAAAGACTCTCAGGCAAACATCCTGCCCAAGAATCAAAAATTTGAATAGCATCAGCTCCCGCTTTTAGTTGATTAATGGCATGACAACTACAGGCTTCAATTAAAACATCCATCAAATGAGAAAAATCATCTGGATTATTGAGACTCCACAAACGGGCATTGAGAAAATCACGAGATGTGTGTCCTTCAATCATATAGGCAGCCAAAGTCCATGGTGCACCGACAAAGCCCATAAGTGTCTGATGAGGTGAAAGATGTGACTTCACAATATCCAAAGATTCGTAGACAACATTTAATTGGTGAGAAAACAAATCTTCAGAAAAATCGCACCCTTGATAAGGAGACAACGATGGCCCTTGTTTTTCGGTAAAAGACACCTCACTGCCTAAAGCGCGAGGAATCAATAAAATGTCCGAGAAAATAATGGCAGCGTCCAAATCAAATCGTTTGAGAGGTTGCAGCGTTGCCTTCACGGTGAGGTGTGAATCATGACAAAAATCAATAAAGTTTTTCTTTTTTTGTCTGAGTTTTTGATACTCTGGAAGATAGCGTCCCGCCTGACGCATAAACCAAATCGGCGGGGACGATTCATGATGACCCGATAGAACATTGAGCAGTTTTTTATGTGCCATAATTAAATTAATTAATTAATTGTAGGAGTAATTGAAAGTATCATATCTCGGTTAAATTCAATGATAACAAATTATAAACAAATGACGCACAAAATCTCATATTGGAATTTCACCTGTGCTTTATTTGCACGAAGTTATAACTCTTATCAACAGAGTGTGGTTTTTGAATGGATGTGTTATTGTTATGTTGATAAAAAATTATAACAATGAAAAATTATTGATTTATGTTTAATCTTTGACAAGATATACACCATGCAAACAAAGAAAGATCTCATTTTAGCATCGGGGAGTGTGTCTCGGCGAAGATTATTATCGGCGGCGGGCGTTGAATTTGTAATTGATTCGGCGAATGTTGATGAAGAGTCCATCAGATATGAGTGGCAAAAAGCGGGCAAGAAGGTTGCGGCAGCGGCTCTTTTTTTGTCTGAGCAAAAGGCTTTGCGTGTGAGTCATCGTCATGGTTCAAAGCATGTGATTGGTTCGGATCAAATTCTTCATGTGGAAAATGTGTGGCTGAAGAAACCAGAGACGATGGATGAGGTGCGCGAGCAGCTGCTATTTTTGCGCGGTAAAAAAGCGCAATTGACAACGGGCGTGTGCGTGGCATTGCAGGAGACGATTGTGTGGCATGATGTGCAATCGGTGACAGCATATTTTCGTCTTTGGAATGAGGATTTTTTGAGTTCTTATATGTCTTGTTGTGGGGATTCCATTATTGGCGTTTCGGGTGCGTGTTGCTTGGAGCGAGAGGGTGTTCAGCTTCTTGAGAAGATTGAGGGTGATTATCATAGTTTTTTGGGCTTGCCTCTTTTTTCGTTGTTGTCTTTTTTGCGTCAGGCGGAGGTGATTTCATCGTGACGCGCTTGGGTGTGATTGGTTATCCGGCATCTCATTCTTTGTCGCCACTGATTCATTCCTATTGGTTTGAGCGGCATGGCATTGAGGGTGTTTATGAGATTGTGGAATCCTCGGATTTTTTATCGGATGCTCACAAGTGCTGTATTTGTGGTTGGCGCGGTTTGAATGTGACTTTGCCCTATAAGGAAGATGCCTATCATTGGGTGGATGAGAAAGATGAGGCGGCACAAGCGATGGGAGCGGTGAATTGTGTGGTGTTCGACAACGGCAAACGCACGGGCTACAATACCGATGCCTTTGGCTTTGGTGCATCATTGGATGAGGAAGCTGCGTGGTGGCGTGAGCGTGACCAAGAGACGGTGGTTGTTTTGGGGGCGGGGGGCGTTGCCCGTGCCATTGTGTATGCTTTGCGCGAGGCTGGATTTTCTCGGCTGCGAATTGTCAATCGCACCCAGACACGCGCGGCATCTTTGGGTGCTTTTTGGAATGAAGGAGACGAGGCGCGCTCATGGTCGTTTTATTCTTACGCTGAGGTGAATGAAGCTCTCAAAAATGCGTTTTTGGTGGTGAATGCCACCTCTTTGGGAATGACGGGAGCGCAATCATTGCCGATTTCCCTTGCGGAGGTGTCATTGGCTGCCCATGCCATTGTTTTTGACAGTGTTTACACGCCGCGCCAGACACCATTATTGCAAGAGGCGCGATCATTGGGCTATCACGGCGTGGGAGGCTTGGGAATGTTGATTCATCAGGCGCGCTTGTCTTTTGCTCATTGGTTTGATGTGATGCCTGCCTGTGATGGAAATCTTCGCCAATTGCTTGGTGCGACAAAAATATGATGCCAAAAGGGTGGTGTTATCCATCATGTGGCTATATATTGTAAGGATGATAAAGATGAAATTAATCGGTTTAATCGGAGGCATGGCGGCTGGTAAATCGACGGCGGCTCGTTTGTTGCGTGAGCATTATGAGAATATTGGACTATATGATGCCGACCGTCATGTTCATGAATTGATGGCGGCGGGGGGGGAATTGGTGCATCCCATTGTTCAATGGGTGAAGAAGGTGATGCCACAGGCAGAGGAGTCCATTCTTGATGACAAGGGAGGCATTGATCGCGCCGTGTTGCGGCATTGGGTCACACAGAAAAATCAATTGAAGGGGTTGGAGAAAATCGTTCATCCTTGCCTTAATGAAAAAAGAAATAATTTTCTTGGCGATATGGAGCGCGCGGGCAAGCGGATGGTGGTTTTGGATATTCCGTTGTTGTGTGAGAGTGGTCTTGTGAGTCGTTGCAATCGGGTGATTTATGTGAATACGCCTTATGAGGTGCGTCATGAACGCTTGCGCCTTCGTGGCTTGCGGGAACAGGAGATTGATGTTTTAGAGGCGCATCAATGGAACGAAGATAAAAAACGCGCCATCGCTCATGATGTGGTGCGAGGGTTTGACACCATCGAGGATATGAGGCGTGATTTAAGCGGTGTTATGCAGCAACTGTGATGGCACACGATATCATCACTGTGGATACCGAGACCACGGGGCTGAAGTGGGAGGAAGGGCATCGTGTGATTGAAATCGGCTGTGTGTGCTTGTTGTCGGATGGGTCGCTGGGGAGACGATGGCAATGTTATCTCAATCCCGAGCGTTCCATTCCCGATGATTCCTACCGCATTCATGGTTTGAGTGAGGATGATTTGCGAGACAAGCCGTTTTTTGCCGATATTGCGGATGATTTTTTGTCTTTTATCGGTGATGCGCGTTTGGTGATGCATAATGCTTCGTTTGATTTGGGGTTTTTGAATCATGAGCTGAGGATGATTGGCAAGGATTTATTGCAGTGGGATCGGGTTGTGGATAGTTTGAAAAAGGCTCGGGTGCGTTATCCGGGCGAGCGGGCGACACTGGATGCCTTGTGTCGGCGATTTAATATATCAATTCAGCATCGCTCTGTGCATGGGGCTTTGAAGGATGCCGAATTGCTGGCGCGGGTGTATGCTCACATGGAGGGCTATGGTTCTGTGTCACTGGGGTTAGATTTTGGTGAAGAGGGTCAAAAAGCTTCGCAATCTTCTTCGGTAGCATCGGTTGATGAGACTTCAAAAGGCTCTTTGCCGATTCGTGAGCTGTCGGATGGTCAATTGGAAGAGCACGAGAAGATGGTTGAGTGCATGGCTCAATTGAGCAAGGGAGAGATTGTGTGGAAAAGTTAGTGTCATTGGTGATGGGCAGTCGCTCCGATTGGCGGGTGATGGAAGTGGCATCATCGGTTTTGGTGCGGCTGGAGGTTCCGTTTGAATCTCGTGTGGTGTCGGCGCATCGGACACCTCATCGTTTGGTGTCCTATGGTGAGGAGGCTCGCGCTCGTGGCATTCAGGTGATTATTGCGGCGGCGGGGGGTGCGGCGCATCTGGCGGGCATGATGGCGGCACTGACGCCTCTGCCAGTGCTGGGTGTGCCCATCAAGACGGATTTTTGTGACGGCATGGATAGTTTGCTCTCTATGGTGCAAATGCCCAAAGGAATTCCTGTGGGCACTTTGGCGGTGGGTGAATGGGGCGCGTATAATGCAGCATTGCTCGCGGTGGCAATTTTGTCATTGCAGGATGAACAGCTGGCAAAGAGGTATGATGAGTGGCGCGCGCAACAAACAAACGATGCTCCATTATTGCCTCATGAGTGATGTGTCATGAAAGGTGGTGTGCTGGGCATTGTGGGCGGCGGACAGCTGGGCATGATGACCGCCCACGCCGCCAAAAATTTAGGTGTGAAACCAGTTGTTTTTTCCACAGAAAAAAACGCCCCCGCCGCACAACACGCTGAAGTCACCTATGGTGATGAGTTTGCGAAACTACAACAATGGGCGCGCCAGTGCGATTCTATCACCTTTGAATTTGAACACATTGAAACGCCCATACTGGATGTGCTGGATGAGTGCGATGTTCCTTTGCGCCCCGGTGTGAATGCCATCAAGATGGCGCAAAATCGCATCAGTGAGAAGGAATTTTTGCAAAGCTGTGATATTCCCATTGCGTCTTGGTGTTCTTTGGCAGATGAATCATCCATTCCAGACTTTCCGCTGATTGTAAAAACAGCAAATTGGGGGTATGACGGCTTGGGGCAAATGATTGTGCAAAAAGCCGAGCAATGGCAACAGGTGCATGACACAATGAAGCCACCACTGGTTGTGGAACAGAAAATTGATTTCAAGGCTGAGTGTTCCATGATTGGCGCGCGCGGCATCACGAGTGACATGGTTTTTTATCCCTTGACGCACAACTTTCATGATAAAGGCATATTAACAAGAAGTATTGTGCCCATGGAGGCATCGTTATCTTTGACACGCCAAGCCGAAGGTATTGTGGGTCGCATGATGGAGGCTTTAAATTTGGTTGGTATTCTTGCCGTTGAATTTTTTCTGCTGGATGATGACACATTGCTGGTGAATGAATGTGCGCCGCGCCCTCATAATTCTGGTCACTGGACGCTGGATGGTGCGATGCCTGATCAATTCACGCAGCTGGTGCGGGTGGCAATGGGTGAGTCGCCAGAACCCGTTCGGCAAACGGCGGCGGTGGAAATGGTTAATATTTTGGGCAAGGAGACCGTGCCGCCGCCGCAATCGGACAAAATCAAAAATACAAAAACTTATTTTTACGGCAAGGAAGTTTTAGTCTCTCGTCCGCGGCGCAAATTGGGTCATGTTAATTATGTTGTTGAGGCATCCGCCCAGCCATAGCACAAAGGAAGTGTTATCTTCGCGTTCGCGGCGCAAGCTTGGTCATGTCAATTATTTTTCCAAGATTTCCGCCCAGCCATAACACATTGGCAATGCGTCTTTGCACAAATGGGCGAATGTCGTGGTTTTCGTTGTTTTTTGCCAGCAGTGCTAGTTCGGACGACAGAATGACACCCATCAAAAGACTGCGTTTGCTGTAAAAATTGCCATCCAAAGATTTGTCCCCCGCCGCTTTCCACATGGCGTGGCTGCTGTGATACAGCAGCCGATTGGCAAGCGGCAGACGATGAGGAATGCTGAGCCAGCTGCGGGTTTTACGCAACAAGGCAATCCCCCCCCACTGAGTTTGGTGCTGCAGATAGGCACAGACACCCTCTTCAATCAGCTGACGGGTTGCCATTTTGTCGTGATTGATTTTTTTTATGTGGCTTGCGGCATGGGCATCGGCATCGTGCGATAAAAAAACAATGGCGGAGCGCGCGCCATTTCTGAAAAGAGACTGAGACGGCAGCTGAGCAAAATAATCCCACCCGTGCTCAATGATGAGAGGAATATGCTGTTTGAGAAATTGAACACGCTCTGTGTGCATCATTCGTGCTCCATGAGTTCTTTGATGTGTTGCTCCACTTCGTATTCAAATCCAAAGAAGGGGTCTTTGGTGTGATGATGAAACAAAATGCCGTCTAGGTGGTCGCACTCATGCTGGATGATTCTGGCTTCTAAGTGGGCGGCATCAAAGGTGATGGGTTCATTGGTCAAAGAGAGGGCTTGGCACTGAATGTGTTGATAGCGCGCGACGATGCCTTTGAGCCCCGGCATGGAGAGGCATCCTTCGGAAGCCGCGGCGGTGTCATCACTGGTGGGTTTCCACTGGGGATTGATGAGAATGCGCGCGGGTATTTCATGATTGATTTGATAGACAACCAAACGCACACTCATCCCCACCTGCGGTGCGGCAAGACCAACGCCTTGAGCGTGGCGCATGGTGGCAATCATATTGCTTGCCAATTGTCGCCATTTGGGGCTGGTGGGCTTGGTGATGGGGTCGGCTTTTTGTGCCAGCACGGGATGTCCCATGCGCACAATGGGCAGAATGGTCATCAGCCGAGTCCTTGACAAGGGCGAGACAAGTCTCTACAAAGCGTCTTTCTCGTAATCAACAGAGGTGAGTCGTGGAAATCAATGTTCGTAACAACAATGTGGATCAAGCCCTGCGCATTTTGAAAAAATTGATGCAGCGTGAGGGCATTTTTCGCGAAATGAAGCGTCGGCGTTCTTACGAGAAGCCATCGGAGAAGCGGGCGCGCCGCAAAGCGGAGATGATTCGCCGTCATCGCAAGTTCATTCGCAAGCGTTTTGAAATAGAAGGTTTTTAGCTTTTGTGGCTGGGGCATTCGTGTGCGGGATGGTTCGTCCGTGCCGTCGGTGAGGATTGAACTCACGGCCTCACCCTTACCAAGGGTGCGCTCTACCACTGAGCTACGACGGCGTTCCTCTTTCATAGCCCGCCACGCCCTTCGTGACAAGTTGTTGCGAGGTCAGACTTTGGGCTGGTCAAGCTGATTTTGGCTCATTTGCCGCTCGTCATCAGGTCGCCATTCTTTTTCAAAGACCATGCCTTCGCTATCGGTGACACGCACGGTGACGGGATCATTGCCACTGATGTCATAATAGCGGAATGTGAAGGCGGGATTTTCACTCATGGAGATGCCGCTTTCCACCTTCAGCAAGACGCGAGTCCCACTGCGCACTTCCACAGAATCCACAAAGTGAGAGGGAATCTCCCGCATGGTGACCTGATTGAACTGCAAGCCCGAATAGTTGGGATGACTGATGAGCAATTGAGCCGTGCGCATGCCGTCTTGATTGAGTTCTTTGAATTTGAACTTCATCTGTCCCATGCGTTCTTTGGCAAGAGCCATATCGGCAAGAGCGGGGGCTGAGCATCCTCCTGCGGCTTTGACAAAGCGCGCCACCGTGTAGAGATTGCCCTCATTGTCTTCGGCAATGGCACGCACATGGGTGTAGCGGTCAATGCGAATACGGGTATCCAGGCTGGCATTGCCATTGGTGGGCGACATATTGATGACGGCTGCCAGAGGCGAGGGGTTTTCATCAATGACAATCATCAAATTTTTGATGTAGGTATCGTCATTTTGTTCTCTGTTGACATTCACCGAAATGGGCACGATGGCGGCATCCATGGCGCGATAGGGAGCGTCCAGTTCTAACCAGTCACTGCCATCATGAAGGGTGCGCTCATCAAAGAGCTGATCCTTGAGGTCAAGCCACAGCTCCTCGGATTGTTCCTGAGCGGCATGAACGGGGACAGACAACGCCAGCACGGTCACGGTGCAGCAAGCAATTAAAAGACGAAAATAGGTCATGGTTCATCTCCTTTTGGGGTTCGGCGGGTTTATTTCCCACACATCAATTGTATAATTGATGTGTGTTATGCTTCATGTCAAGCCCTATGCCCACTCTAATTCTCTGAAGGCATTGATGGCGTTGCGTCCGTTGTAGAGGTCAAAAAGCAGCCATTGATCTTTTTGTGTGCTGGCGGCGGTCTCGGCGGCTTGCTGAATGTCGCCTCCCTCATTGAGGATGCGTTTGATGTCACTCTCCAACACGCTGAAATAGCCGTCCAAGCGATCGATGAGTTCATCGGAATCCGTTCGGGTGGTGGCATTTCCATGTCCTGGAATGATCATGGCGTGTTGACGCTGTTTGATTTCTTGCAGCACGCGCCGCCATCCCAGCAAAGAGCCTGCCAAAATGGGAATACGCTCATCAAACAATAAATCACTGGCGATGAAGCTATCGGTTTTTTCATCAAGGACGGTGACATCGTTATTGGTATGAGCGGTGGGCCAAGCCTCCAGACGCACGGTGCGTCCGCCCAAATCAAGAGAGACAGGCTGAGCTTCGGTGATGATGCGGGTCGGTCGCACCAGCTGTGCCCCTTTGGCGGCATCACCAATCTCATTGCTCAGACCTTCCAAATAGTAAGGACCAATATGTTCCATCTGTGCGGTGTAATTGGCGTGAGCCCACACAGTGATGTCCTTGTTATGATGAGTGAAGACAGACGCGCCAAAAATATGGTCTGGATGCAGATGAGTCAAAATAAGATGTTTGATGGGTTTGTCGGTGGTGTCATGAATGGCTTGCAGCAATTGTTCTCCCAATGCCACTGAGTGACCTGAATCAACGACAGCCACTTCATTGTCACCCACAATAAATCCGAACACCGACATATCGCCGCCATTTTCGGGGCTGGGTGCTTGTTGTAATCCCACATGGGTATGGATGCCATCATTGACTTGTTGCACGAAAGAATTGTTGTCCATGGTTGTGTTTCTCCTCTGTTGTGCCGTTGCCGCCTGCGGAAGAAGCCATTTTTGCAAAAAAGGCATAGCCATCACAAAAGATGATATCCAATAAAGAAAGCCGCGACGATGCATGATCAAACTCCTGCCCGTGAGTATAGTACATTTTTGCCATCTTGACACCCCTCATATCGTCATATCATAACTCATTGTCATGACGGGAAATTCTGCCATACAGCCTTTGACGCACAATAAGCGGGTGGTGGTTTTTGGCGGCAGTGGCTTCATCGGACGCGCCATTGTGCGTCAGCTTTTGGATTTGAATTATGGCGTGCGGGTGATGTCTCGTGATGTGACTCGCGTGACGCGCCATGCGATGGAAGGTCAGGTGGGACAATTGGCGTATGTTGCGGGGGATATCACCCGCGACGAGGATGTCGCACGCGCCATGGCGGGAATGGACATGGTGGTCAATTGCGTGGGGATTCTTAATGAACCTTGGTGGACGCGCGTGAAGGCTGAGGGCAGTCAGTTTGAGGCGATTCATCATCAGGCGGCGGCGCGTATTGCGCGCGAGGCGGCGGCACAATCGGTGCAATCATTGGTGCATGTGTCGGCATTGGGGGCGGCGGTGAATTCTCCATCTCACTATGGGGCATCCAAAGCGCGTGGGGAGAGGGCGGTGTTGCGTTCTTTTGAGGGCGCGGTGATTGTGCGTCCATCGGTGGTGTTTGGAACGGGGGATGGATTCATCAATCTGTTTGCTCGCATGGCTCGTTGGATGATGATTGTGCCGGTTTTTGGCGAATCGCTGTCGGCTTTGTGGCGGGCGGATGCGCGCGGCGGTGCATCAATGCAGCCGATTTTTGTGGAGGATCTCGCCACAGGCATTGTGCAATTGCTGCATGATGAAAAGCGGCGCGGCTCAATCATTGAGGCGGTGGGGGTGGATGTGTGTGACATGCGCACCATCATGCAGTGGATTGTGACAACCCTGGGTGTCAGGCGGTGGTTGATGCCGTGTCCTCATTGGGTGCTATGGGTGATGGGACGGGTGGGCTCATATGTGCCGTTCTCGCCGTTCACAAAGGAGCAGGCACTGATGCTCAGACACGATGCCGTTGCCACAAATCACTATGAATCCCTTCAGGAGTGTGGTGTTCAGCTTCATCAGGCGGAAGAATTGATGCGTCAACAGCTGCGAAATCGGTTTATGGCTTACAAAAAAACTAAGGGAACTACATACAATGTTACACATGATGAATAATCATTCGCCCACATTGCCATCGCCGTCTTTTTCATATTGCCACCCGCCCCGTTTCTTTGGCTTTGTCCTCACAACAATAGCCGCAACTTTGGCGGGGGTGGCTTCATTGCACAAGGGCGGTATCACCCGTTCGGGTGGTCTGCCCATTTCCTTTTTGTCATTGGTCATCGTGTAATACTCCTATGGCAGTTTTTTCGGGTCTTTTACCACCCTGCGAATTCTACGGTCTTTGATCATCTTGCGTCTTTTCGCAATCCCCTCTTTCAAGGGGAAGTCAAGGCATAGCCCACATGATTGAGCATGAGCCATCGTAGCCAAGAAACTATGCGTGTATGGCGGCGGCTCACCATCTATCAAGATGATGTCCGCATTTTTACCCTTACACAAAATCCGCCTTTTTAATGCTATCATGTCGGGCGGGTCATTCGGTCTTATAGGGGATTGTTTAGGTGTCCATTCATAGAGGCTCATAATTACGCCCTGCCCTTTTTGTGTTCTTTGTCGGTCATCATGCCACCAAGTCTTTGTAGCGTAACCTTTTACCTTTCATATCGCTAGCCACCGATTCCATCTGTGTGATGGTGTCTTGCTTGCGGGTGTTATGCCGTCCAGCAAATTCATTGACATAGCGGGCAAGATGCTTACGGCTCATGCTATGATGCGTTCCATAGTATCCCCAAAACTAAAAAAGAGACAATAGCCGCTTGAAATAATTATGAGTCTCTTCATCCACATCTTCCAATTGAGAGTGCAGATAGGAGGTGATGCGACTTTGCTCACTGTGCTCTTTGTCTTGCAGCAGTGAAACATCGTCATTGTTTTGATGTTTTTCGTTCCATCCCAGTCCTTTGAGTTTTTTGCCGCTTTGAGTCTGTTGGGGTTGGCTTTGTTGCTGATTGTGCTGCCGCAGCGAGCGGAGCAGTGCCAGCAGAGCCAGTTCTTGATGGGAGGTGGCTTCTTGTCGCTGCTGTCGCCGTAGGGATTGCTCTGCTGCCGACATTGATTCTTGGGCTCTTTGTTGCGGCTCTGCGGTGAGAGGAGGCAGTTGTTCCAATTGGGTGCGCAATTGCTGTTGCAGCTGTGCCAGTTGCTCTGAGGGCATGATATTCTTGTTGGTGTCGTTGAGAAGTTTTTTTTGTCTCTGAATGAGCTCTTGCAATTGGTCGTGATGGCGTTGCTGAGCCTCAGCAAAATCTTGTTGAGCTTGTTGTTTTTTCATTTTTTCAAGCCACTGCGAGAGCAATTCTTTGGCTTGTTCGTGCGCGCCTTGGGAAAGCAATTGTTGAGATCGTTCAATATCATTTTTTGCCTGTTGTTGATCATCGGGCAGGGCGCGCTGAATTTGCTCCAGCGTTTCGCGAATCTCGGCAAGGGTGTCGTCATGAAGAGATGGTGGCTGTTCTAATTGCGTTTCTAGTTGTTGCAGAAGGGCGGTCATGTTTTGTCCATCTAAGATAAGGGCGGCGTACCACAGGGCGGCGGATGTTTGTGAGGGATCGGCAAGGGCGATGGCAACATGCACACGAGCACCATCATCGGAAATGGATTCCATGATGGTGACCAGACGCTTGGTGGGAGGATTGTGTCCTAAGAGGAATTTTTTGCGCCACGCGATTAAAGCGCGCGCATGGTCATTATAAAAGACCCGTTCGGGCAAAATGAGAGTGATGGGCTCACTGTGTGTTTGGTGTCCGTATCCATCCTGTGCTGCGAGGTGAATCATGACCGTCTCACCAGCAAAAGGATGGGGTGTCAGGTCGCGCGTGAAGACCGATTCAATGACGGTGGCATCTTGTTGCAATGTGGCATTGAGGGAGATGTCATCGGACAAGCCACTGAGATGGGTGAGACGCATGGCGGCTTGGGTGATGCCATAGTCATCCACCATGGCGTAGGGCAGAGATTGAATATAGCCTTGTTTTTCGCCTGTGGCGATGTGGGCGATGGGATTTTTATCGCGAATGGGGGCAAGAGGAATCGTCCAGGCGCGTCCTTCATGAAAAAAATGAATCTGGCGAGCATCCACAGGCAGAGGAAAGGCGATGCGATACCCATCCTGACGACTGCCGCCCACGGGCACGGCGTGTTGATTCAAACGCAACGATGGCTTGTGCCACGAGGGCTCTGTCTCTATTTGCAGCAGGCTTTGTTCGGGGAACATCACCACCTGTCGGTGATTGAGGTCAATATCAAAAGGCAGTTGGCGGGTATAGGAAGGCGGAACAACACGCCACGCTCCATTGTAAGGGAGCGGTTCGGGCGTGATATGGGCATGCAAATGGGGCAACATGAGCACCAGCATGGCGATGGCGGCTGTAGAGAAGAGAGCAGCCGGTATAATTTTGCGAGCCGTATGTGTCATGATGGCACACCAGCGAGAAAAAGAAATCGTGGCAAGGGCAAGGCGAGCACGGTGTTGATGCTTGTGCCAGGCATGGGTGTGTCGTCGCCCCCCGTGACTGACGGGTGAATCTCGCAAGCTGCGCAATGGCGCGTGCGGCAATGCCCCCCATTTTTCCAAAAGGGCAAACTGGCGTTCTTTGTCATAACGCCACGCAGGCAATGACACAGAGCGCAGACACCATAAAAAAGCCAGCAGTGAGGCAGAAACGGTGACAAAAAACAAAAATCGCTTTGAAAGAATCTGATTATCGCTGTCTATCAAGGTGAGTGCCGTGACGGCAAGCACAACCAACCATAAGGGAGCAAAGGCGCGCAGCACCATATAGCCAAAGGTGAGCCATTGCATGAGGGTGGCAAGAATGTGGCACAGAACAATCATGATGCGAGCCACGAGGGTATCTGTTCGCAGGTGAGCATATCCTGAACGGTCACGGATTTTTTTGAAATCGCCCAGTGATTTTTTTGGGCGCAGACCTCGCTCACAACAGGGCGCGCGTTGTAGGAAGATGCCATGACCGCGCCGTACGCCCCACTGTGCATAAAGGCAACATAGTCTCCAGCTTTGAGTTCTGGCAGGGTGACATCACGCAAGAAGGTGTCTGCCGATTCGCAAATGGGTCCCACCACATGGCATGACATGGTTTTTTGCGAGGGTGCATCAATGGTTTCAAGGGGATGGTGTCCATCATAGAGGGCGGGACGCAGCAAGTCATTCATGGCGGCATCCACAATGACAAAAGAGTGAGGACGCGCGTGTTTGATTCGCACCACGCGACTGACTAAAATTCCCGATGGCGCAGCAATGAAACGCCCTGGTTCTATGACAAAAGGGCGATCCATCACGGCACTGAGTTGGTGAGCATAGGCGGCAAGATCAATTTCTTGCTCAGTGGAACAGCCGATGCCGCCGCCCACATCAAATTGCGGGGATGCTGGCAGCGATTGATTCACCAGTTCTTTGTCCAGTGCCAGCAGTGCCCGTGCCGCCTCGCCATACAGTTCGGATGAAAAAATCTGTGAGCCAAGATGCACCGCCAAGCCACGCCATTGCAGATACTCATGGTCGGCAATCAGACGACACAAGGAGGGGATGAGCTCAGGCGCGATGCCAAATTTGTCATCACGGCGGGCGGTGGCGATTTTATCGTGAGTGGGGGCGTGAATGTCTGGATTGACTCGCAGTGCCACCGCCGCGCGTTTTTTTTGTTGCGATGCGATTTCGGCAAGCGTGTGCAATTCTTCAGCGGACTCCACATTGAATTGACCAATGCCATGCTGCAGTGCGTTTGTGATTTCTTCGGCAGTTTTGCCGACACCCGAGAAGATGATGCGTTCGGGCTGAATGGCGGCACGCAGGCAGCGATGCATTTCGCCTGCAGAGACGATGTCGGCGTGGCACTGCAATGAAGACAGAGCTGCAAGACAGGGCAGATGTCCGTTGGCTTTGACGGCATAGGCAATGTGAGGCTGAATGGCATGAGACGCAAATGCCTCGCGCACCATGCGGTAGCGGTCGGCGAACGATGTGAGGCTATAGCAATAGAAAGGCGTTGGCAGCTGGCGTGCCATCTCCAGCAAGGAGACATCCTCCACATGGAGAATGCCGTTTTTGCGCTGAAAGCAGCTCATTGCCATGTGTGATGGACATGCAAGGCGGACGGTATGGCGGGCGCGGCTTTCTTGCCGCATCCCACAAGGAGCACGCACACAAGCAAGGAAAGAATCAGTTTCATGTGAGGTGCCATTTTTTGCGCGCGGCTGTCACACCCGCTTTGACCTGCGAAGGCGCTCCCAGTTCCGCCGAGGCTGTTTTTACTCTTGATGGAACATTCCACAGACAAGGATTCAAGAAGTTTTTCATTGAGCAGGGGGCTGATGTCTGCGCGCTGTTTGGGCTTGAGTTCATGCAGTTGAATTCCATTGTCTTCGGCGACTTTAACCATGCGTCCCACAATATGATGCGCCTCGCGAAAGGGAATTTTGTGATGATGAACGAGCCAATCGGCGGCATCGGTGGCGGTGGTATAGCCACGCTCGGCGGCGGCGCGCATGGTGTCCTTGTTGAAATGGCAGTGGTCAATCATTTGTGCCATCACCTGCAGGCACAGAGTCAATTGGTCGGCGGCGAAAAAAACGGGTTCTTTGTCTTCTTGCAGGTCTTTGTTGTAGGCAAGGGGCAGAGCCTTGAGAGTCATGAGCAATGATTGAAACGCGCCACACAGCGCGCCCGTTTTGCCTCTGATTAATTCCGCCGCATCGGGGTTGCGTTTTTGTGGCATGATGGAACTGCCCGTTGTCCATGAATCATCCAGCCGAACAAAGGCAAACGCGGGCGAATGCCACAACACAATCTCTTCGGCAAGAGACGAGAGATGAACGCCACAGATGGCAGCCGCGGAGAGAAAATCAAGGGCAAAATCTCGGTCGGAGACAGCGTCCAGAGCATTGCTCATGGGGGCATCAAATTGCAGCAGATTCGCCGTGAGGGCACGGTCAATGGGGTAGGGTGTGCCCGCCAACGCCGCCGCGCCCAGAGGACATTCATTGAGTCGCTCTATGTTAGAGACAAATCGCAGGCGATCGCGTCCAAATTTTTCAATGTAGGCGAGAAAATGATGTCCCAACAAAATGGCTTGGGCGTTTTGTAAATGGGTCATGCCGGGCAAAATGAGCTCGCCGTTTTTTTCAATTTGTGCCAGCAGACTTTGTTGCAGCTGCGTGAGCAGAGCGATGAGATCGTGCGATTGCTGCCGCACCCATAGACGAAAATCGGTCGCCACTTGGTCATTGCGTGAGCGGGCGGTATGAAGGCGTCCTGCGATTTTGCCAATGCGTTCGGTGAGTGCCGCCTCAATGTTCATATGGACATCTTCCAGCTCTTCTCGCCACTCAAATTGTCCTTTGAGGATATCGTCACGAATGGAAATGAGTCCGTTTTCAATGGCGGTCGCATCCTCATGGGTGATAATTTTCTGCTTTGCCAGCATGGTGCAGTGGGCGATGGAGGCGGTGATATCCTCCAGTGCCAGACGCTGGTCAATCGCCACCGAGGCATTGATATGATTCATGAGTTCCGATGGCTTCGCGCCGAATCGCCCGCCCCACATGGCATGAGTCTGAGAATGACCGCGAGAATGTCTGGATGAATTCATGATTGTTCTCTATGATGGCGGGAGCATGAAACATCATTATGGTATCATAGCATTGGCGGGGGTGATAGTCCTTTGGTTTGTGGCGGGCGAGGACGAGTCATCGTTGACACCGTGCGTTCTTGAGGCATCCGATGCTTCTGTGTCCGTTGCCGCAATAAACGCTCGCACCGCCGATGGTGAGGCTGTGGTTTTGGGCGGGCGTGGACAAGCTGTGTTGCTTAATTTTTGGGCAAGTTGGTGCGCGCCGTGTGTTCATGAGCTGCCCGCCCTTGTCCAATTGATGGTGCGTCTTGAAGGTCAGCCCGTTGATTTTTTTGCCATATCTCAGGACGATGAGGAGCAGTCAGCGTTTTTGCGGGCGCGTGATTTAGAAGACTTGCCTGTTATTTATGATGATTACTTTCGTCTCGCCCGTCATTTTTCGGTTTCTCGTCTGCCGGTGACATTGCTCGTGCGCGACGGGCATCTTGTGTGGCGTTATGACGGGGCGTGTGATTGGGACGATGACACTGTTGCCGCCACCATTGTGCATCAGATTCAATCATCATGATGAACATGGGTGATGTGATACCAGATGCGATGTTTGACGGCGGTGAGCAACAAGGCAAGGATAAAGACAAAGAACAATACTTTTGCCCCGAGGGTTTTGCGTTCTTCCAGATAGGGGTCTGCCGCCCATGAGAGGAAAGTCACCACATCATGAGACATTTGCCGCACCGTTGCGGGTGTGCCGTCTTGATAATCAATGACTTGGTCGTCAATGGGCGGCGGCATGGCGATTTGATTGCCGCTAAAATAAATATTGTAATAGCGTCCTTCAAGAAGGGGAAAGTTTGGGGGTGCGGGTGTGTATCCTTGCAGCAGGGCTGCGACATAGTCACTGCCGCGAGGGTAGGCTTTGGTGATGAGAGAGAGGTCGGTGGGATACGCGCCGTTATTGGCGGCGCGTGCGGCTTGATCATTGGCAAAGGGCTTGGCGAAATGATCGTTGGGCAGTGCGGGACGCTCAAACATTTCGCCTTCTTCATTGGGTCCATCGGTCACACGAAATTCGGCGGCGATGGCTTTGATGGCTTTTTCATCGTAGCCCAAAAGGGCAAGGTCTTGATAGCGCAGATGCTTCATCGTGTGGCAGGCGGAACACACTTCCAGATACACCTGCAAGCCTCGTTGAGCGGCATCATTCTCGTAGCCGCCGAATAATTTTTGAAATGACCAGTTATAAAAGGGCGGCACCAATGGCTCTGCTGTCGCCGTGGGAAGCACAAAAAGAAAAGAAAAAAAGATGATGAGGGACGATCGCATGGCTATTTTTTCTTTTTCTTATGAAGCACCCGCAGGGTGTCCTCATAGATGGATTTTGGCAGACGGCGCGTGGGCTCAATGCGGCTGAGCAGCGGCATGATGATGAGGAAAAAGGCAAAATGATAAATGGTCGCATAACGGGCGATGGTGATGTAATACCCCTCAGGAGGATGCGCGCCACACCAGCCCAACAGAGTCATATTGATGACAAAAAGAAAAAAGAATTGTTTATAGAGAGGACGAAAGCGTCCGCTACGCACGGGGTGGCGATCCAGCCAAGGCACAAGGAATAAAATCAGCACGGAAGAAAACATGACAATCACGCCCAGCAGTTTGTCGGGCACGGCGCGGAGCATGGCATAATAGGGCAGGAAGTACCATTCAGGCACAATATGTTCGGGCGTCACGAGAGGATTGGCGGGCAGATTGTTTTCAGGCTCGCTAAAGAAATCAGGCGCAAAGAACACCACCGACAAATAAACCAGCAAAAACAAAGCGAAAAAAGCCAGATCCTTGATGGTGTAATAGGGGTGAAAGGGAATGACATCTTCTTTTTTCGTGACATCAATGCCCAAAGGATTGTTGGATTTGACTTTGTGCAACGCCCACAGATGCAGGAAAGCCACCCCCACAATGACAAAAGGCAGGAGGAAATGGAATACAAAAAAGCGCGTGAGGGTGGGATTATCCACGCTATAGCCGCCCCAGAGCCAATGGACGATACTTTCTCCCACAACGGGGATGGCGGAGAAAAGGTTGGTGATGACAGTCGCTCCCCAATAGCTCATTTGTCCCCACGGCAGGACATAACCGAGAAAGGCGGTCATCATGAGCAAAATGAGCAAAATAACACCAAGAATCCAGAGCACTTCACGCGGGCTCTTGTAAGAACCATAATAAAGCCCCCGCAACATGTGAATATAGACGATGATAAAGAAGAATGACGCGCCATTCATGTGAAGACTGCGCATGAGCCATCCATAATTCACATCGCGCATGATATGTTGCACACTGGCGAATGCGAGGTTGATATCGGGGGTGTAGTGAATGGCAAGAAATAACCCCGTGAGAATCATGATGATGAGCAGGATTCCTGCGAGAGAGCCAAAGTTCCACAGGAAGGAGAGATTGCGCGGCGTTGGATACTCAACAAGATGTTGGCGCACGAATGTGACGACAGGCAGGCGGGCATCCAACCACCTCAGGGCGTTTTTGATGGATGATTTCATGTTGTTTTCTTGGATTTTTTCTTGGCGTTGCCACCGAGGCGGATGGTATTGTCATCCACGAATTGATAGGGCGGCACTTCAAGATTGTAAGGTGCGGGACCTTGGCGAATTCTGCCTGATGTATCGTATTGCGAGCCATGACAGGCACAAAACCATCCATCCCACTTGCCGCGTGGATCGGAGGGCTTGTTGCCCAGAGGAACACATCCCAGATGGGAACACACACCCACCACCACCAGCCATTTGGATTTCTCCACCCGTTGGTCATCTTTTTGCGGGTCGGGCAGTGTGTCAAGATTGACATTGCGCGCCGCGGCGACCTCAGCCGAGGTGCGATGGCGAATAAAGACAGGCTTGCCGCGCCAGCGCACCGTGATGGCTTGTCCTCGAGGAATTTGTGATAAATCAACTTCCAAATCGGCACTGCCACGCACATTGCGCGCAGGATTCATGCTATCAATAAAGGGCCAGCTGGCAATCGCCGCACCGCCACCGGCAACAGTACCTGTGGCAAGATGGAGAAAGTCGCGGCGACTTCGTTTTTTCGAATCCGTCATGAGTAACACAAGACAAACAAAGAGACATCTGTCAAGACATCCTTTATAAGAGTGACGAGACAATAGCAATGGTGACACAAAAAAAACAAAAAAAATATTTGCTTCCCAAAGGTGATGCTCCCGCTTTGACGCGGCAGGAGACACAGGCACAAGCAAGGCGGTGGTTTGGTCAATTGCGGGATCAATTGTGTCATGAGTGGCAGCAGCTGGAACAGCAGGGGGTTGCGGCGAGGCATGGCGGCATGACGAAAGCGGGCAGATTTGAAAAAACGCAGTGGCAAAGACAGGGCACAGGGGAATCTCAAGAACAAGGAGGCGGGGAGGCGGCTCTCATGCGCGGCGGCGTGTTTGAAAAAGTGGGGGTCAATATATCGGAAGTCTATGGCGATTTATCTTCGGCATTGCGAGGAGAAGTGGCGGGAGCACAGGAAAATCCAGAATTTTGGGCGGCGGGAATCTCGGTGGTGGCGCATATGCGTTCGCCTCATATGCCGGCGTTTCATATGAACACCCGCTATATCATCACGCAGCAAGAGTGGTTTGGCGGCGGCATTGACATGACACCCATGCTGATTGACCAAAGCGAAGAAAAAAAAATCTTTCACGATGAGCTCAAGCAGCTGTGTCATCCTTTTGGCGAAGAAGTGTATGATGATTTATCCGCATGGTGCGATGAATATTTTTATCTGCCCCACCGAGAGGAAACGCGCGGTGTGGGGGGGATTTTTTATGACCATTTGCTCAACGATGATGACCATCGCCGCGCTCGCCATTGGCAATGGACTCAAGAGGTGGGACGGACATTCGCGCGCATTGTGCCGATGATGGTGCAGCGTCACATGGGACGAGAGTGGAGTGAGGCGGAGCGGCAGCAGCAGTGTCACAAGCGAGGACGCTATGTTGAGTTCAATTTACTCTATGATCGCGGCACTCGGTTTGGCTTGGCGACCGGAGGGTCGGTGGAAGCTATTTTGATGTCTCTGCCGCCAGAGGTTCAGTGGTGATGATGGAAACGGCGTGTGCAAGACATTCCTCTTTGGAGGGACGGCAGCTGTGACGCAACCACCAATTCTCCAGCTGGCGATGCAGAACGCCGAACGCCTTGCCAGAAGGAGCATGAGGCAGCTTTTGAATATCATCGCCGTTCACGGGAAAAGCGGGAGGGGTATAGCCAGAAAGACCTTTGAGCCAACGGGCGATGTGACGAGCACTGATATTGTGGCGCGCGCCGTGGGTCAGCAGAAGACTTTGCGTGAGAGGAATGCCTTTGTGATGGGCAAGACGACGCACATCATAGGCAGTGACAGTGACGCGCGATGCCTCATCCCGTGTGCTACTGTGTGTCTTGGTGTCCATAACATCCTCTTCTTGTCGTGGTTATTGATACCCTATTGGTAGTGCCTCATCGGTTTTCTGTCAATGTTGTTTTCATCAGAATTTCAAGCCACTTGCGAGTTTTTTTATCCAAGCGAAAGCGATTGTGCACGGCAGGCAGGCAATTGACATCGTGAATGAGCAAGGCAAACCGTGATAGCAACACGATATCATCATGAGTCATGTGTCGCTTGAGGTCACGAATGGTTTTTGGTGCATGAATCAATTGCAGTGATTGCAAAATGCCGTTTTGACTCATGAGATTATAATAATCCATGTGTTGCTCGAGGTCACGAATGGTTTTTGGCGCGTGAATCAATTCCAATGATTGCAAAATGTCGTTTTCACTCATGAGCTCAAGAGCCGCCAGAGGTTTTGGCAGAGCAAGGATTTGTTTGAACTCACGCCAGAGACGCTCGCCAGAGACTTTTTTCAGTCCCACGCGCGCCTCACGCAAAACCGAGAGCAATTCAGGCTCAGGCGGCTCGCATTGATGAAAGGCATGAAAGCGAAAAAAACGCAGCAGACGCAAATAATCCTCTTTGAGGCGTTTCATGGGGTCACCGATAAAGCGCACGATGCCTTTTTGCAAATCATCAATGCCGCGCTGGCTGGGGTCATACACATCACCTTTCAGATTGGCATACAGGGCATTGAAGGTGAAGTCACGCCGTTGCCAATCGTCATTCCAGTCACGACTATAGGTGACGGTGGCGTGTCGTCCATCGGTCTCAATGTCTTTACGCAAGGTGGTGATTTCAAAGGCATGGTTTTCATGAATCGCGGTGATGGTGCCGTGCTCAATGCCAGTGGGAAGGCTTTTGATGTTATGACGCTTCAGCAGAGCCATCACCTCTTGGGGTTCGTGGGTGGTGGCAAGATCAATGTCGGCAAGAGGCTCGTTTTTAAGCAGATGGCGCACCGCACCCCCCACAATGAGACACGCCTCTTGCTTGTCATTGAGAAGCCTCATGATGGTGGCGACAGGATGATGGGTCAGAGGAATGTGTGACGGTGCGATGGAATGCGCCCGCCAAGGAATCAAACGAGATGACATCATGATGCCCGCCCACGATAAGGACTGGCAGGATAACAGCCGATGATTCTAATGGAATCGGCATAAGGCTTCATATCGGCAAGGGCTTTTTGAAAGGCGGGGTCATCTTTATGAGTCTCCATGTCCAGATAGAAGGCGGCTTGGTGAAATGTTTGATCCTTGACCATGCCCTCAAGGCGAGTGAGGTTGATGCGCTCGCGCGCGAGTCCTCCCAGTGCATTGTATAAAGCGGCGGGTTCATTATTGGTATGAAACACCAGACTGGTGATGACATGAGACTCGGAGAGCGAGGGGATTTCTTGATTGACCGATAGGATGAGAAAGCGCGTGACATTGATGGCGGTGTCTTGAATGTCTTTTTTCAGCACATTAAGACGATGGATGGCGGCAGCCTCATGGGATGCAATGGCGGCGATATGGGTCTGATGCCCTTGTGCCACCTCGCGCGCCGCGACCGCGGTATCGGCTGTGGGAATGGGTGTCAGTTTGTGCTTTTGCAAGAATGAGCGACACTGTGCCAATGCCTGCATATGACTGGCAACATGGGTGATGGCATCAAAGGGAGTGTCTTTTTGGCTCAGCAGATGGTGGTGAATGGGATGAAAATGCTCGCCAACGGCATGCAGCTGTGCATGGGCAAGAATTTGATGAATTTCCGCCACCCGTCCAGCGATGGAATTTTCCACAGGAATGAGCGCGTAAGTGGCATCTTGGTGGCTGGCGGCGGCGAACACATCCTCAAAGGAGGCATAGCCTTGTGCGTTGCCATCGGGAAAGCACTGCAGGCAAGCCGAGTGAGAATACGCTCCTTCTTCGCCTTGATAGGCAACCGTGAGACTCATGATGTTTTCTCCAACGAGGCGACATCCTCGGGCGTGTCAATGCTGTGAGGAATGACATCGGTTTTGAGGGCATGGATGGCAATGCCATGCTCCAGTGCACGCAATTGCTCAAGGGATTCGGACTTCTCAAGGGGACAGGGAGGAAGCTGTGTCAGTTTAAGAAGTGTCGCGCGCGCAAAACCATAAATGCCGATATGATGATAATACGCACCGTCCGATGCAGGGACAGCTTGACGGGAAAAATACACAGCTCGTCCCCAATCATCATTGTGCCATGACACCGCCGCTTTGACAATTTGACTTTTGCCAATGTCAATTTCACGGGTGATAGGGCTCACAAGAGTGACCATCGGTGCGTGCGTCTGAATGAGATGATGATGCACACGCCGAATATCGGCGATGGATGGAAAGGGGATGTCGCCCTGCAGATTGATGATGTATTGCACATTTTTGGCGGAGTCTTTTTGTTGCAAGGCGTGAGCAATGCGATCGCTGCCACTGGGCAGTGTGGATGGCGTCATGATGACTTCCGCACCTTCCTGCTGGCTGGCGGCTTTGATGTCTTGATGGTCGGTGGCGACAATCACCTTGCCGATGGTGCATGCGCGCGCCGCTCGCACCACATGGGCGATGAGCGGCGCACCATCAATAGAGACAAGGGCTTTGCGCGGCAAGCGGGTGCTTGCCATGCGTGCGGGAATCATAATCCAGCTTCCGCCACCAGTCACTTGCCTGCCACCATGAGACAATCGGTGCGCAGTGAGGGGGCATCAATGCCACTTTTGAATTCCAGGTCATCGGCGGCGCGCATGGACGCAAACACATCGCGCAGATTACCCGCCAGAGTCACCTCACCCACCGCATGACTCCAATCACCGTTTTCAATCAAGAAGCCCGATGCGCCGCGCGAATAATCACCATTTTCCAGATTGAGCGATGACCCCAACAGCTCGGTGACATAAAATCCGCGCGCAACATCCGCCATCAATTGCTGCGGTGAGCAATCCCCTTTGGCAAGATACATATTGCTGGCATTGGGCGCGGGATGCTCACTGACTTTGCGCGCCGCATGAGCCGTGGAGGGCAATTGCAACAGGTGTCCATTGCGAATGTCCAAAAAACGCCCCTTGAGAATGCCGTCTCCGACGATGGTGGTGCGCGCACCCGCCAAGCCCTCGCTGTCAAAGGGACGAGAGCGATGACCGCGCGCACGATGAGGGTCATCAATGATGGTGATGGAGGAATCCATGATTTTTTCGTCAAAGCGAGAACACAAAAAACTGGTTTGCCGCACAAGACGCTCCCCCGACAGAGCATCAATCAGATGACGCAGCAACGAGGATGCCACACGGGGTGCAAAAATCACGGGCATGGCTTCAGAGGCTATTTTTTTTGCGTTCAAGCGATTGACCGTTCGCTGTGCGGTCTCTCTGCCCAATGATTCCAAGTCTCCCATGTTTTCCCAGTGGGTGACATGCTTGAATTCGTAGTCGCGCTCCATGGTGTCATCACTGCCGGCGATGACCGACAGGGCGATGGAGTGGTCGGTTTTGTCGTAATGACCGTGAAATCCCTCGCTGGTGGCAAGAGTCAAACGCTGACGCTCAAACCCACACGCCGAGCCTTCGGAATTGGTGATGTCTTTGTGGGCGCGCGCGGCTTGTTCCAGTTCACGCGCTCTTGCGATGAGGTCTTTTTCTTGCGGCGTTGTGTCATCGTGCAAGTCAAGAGGCATGATGGTTGCCGCGTATTCTTTTGTTGATGCCAGACGGCTGGCTTCATCTTCGGGGGTTTTTTGGGCGAGTGAGACGGCGCGGTCGCATAAATCGGCAAGAGCGGTGGCATCCAAAATTTGACTGGAAAGCAGAGCTTTGCTTTTGCCCACCCACACCCGCAGAGCCAGCTGATGGTTCTCGCTGTATTCCAGCGATTCAATCTCATCCAGGCGCACGCACGCTTGATGATGGGTGCGATGACTCAGCAACACCTCGCTATGGGTCGCCCCTGCGTCACTTGCCCATCCCAGCATCTTGCTTATGAGGTTTTTGTCGTCCATGATAGTATGAATATGAAAAGAATAGTCATTGCACAAGGGGGCGGGCCCACGGTTGTGATCAATCAGACGCTGGTGGGGGTGATTGAACAAGCACAAAAAATGGGCGTGAGCGATATTTGGGGCGCGCATGGCGGCGTGCGCGGCATGGCGGAGGGGCAATTTTTCAATATGTCTTCGTTATCGCCAGAACACTTGCAAGCGGTTGCCATGACACCATCGGCGGCACTGGCTTCCACCAGAGACAAACCCGATGACACCTATTGTGCCGTTGTGTGCAAGGTGTTGTCATCGCATGGTATTGACGGTGTGTTCTATATTGGCGGCAATGACACCAGTGCCACACTGATGCAATTGAGTGCATTCAGCCAGCAGCATAAAGGACACCCATTGCGAGCGGTGCATGTTCCCAAGACCATTGATAATGATTTGGTGTGCAATGACCATGTGCCGGGGTATGGCTCGGCGGCGCGTTATGTGGCACTGGCGGTGCGCGGGCTTGATTTTGACCAACGGGCATTGGCGGGAATTCATCTGGTGGTGGTGATGGGTCGCCATGCGGGATTTCTCACCGCCGCCGCCGCCGCCCTGCGCCGTGATGAAGCCGATGGCCCTCATATCATCTGTCTGCCTGAGGATGAGTTTGATGAGGATTCCTTTCTTGCCGCCATTGAGGATTGCTACACCAAATATGGACGCTGTTTGATTGCCGTGAGCGAGGGAATCAAGGGAAGCGATGGCAAACCCATTGTGACGCAATTGACGCGTGATGAGACGGATGCTCATGGCAATGTGCAGCTGTCTGGCAGTGGAGCGTTGGGGGATGCCTTGGCAGCGCGCATCAAAAAAGCCATGCCAAATGCGCGTGTGCGCTCCGATACATTGGGCTACATGCAGCGATGTTTTCCCGCCGTTGTCTCGGACACAGATGCCACAGAGGCGCGCGAGGCGGGACGCAAAGCCGTTGAGTTTGCCCTGCAGCAGCAAAAAGATGGCTCGGTGACCCTCAATCGCAATGAGGCGGGTGAGACCGTGTATGGCTATGAGAATCTCCAAGCCATCGGCGGCAAGACGCGCTATTTGCCCAATGAGTTCTGGCACAAAGGAAAATGGAATTTGACTCCTGCTTTTGTCCAATGGGTCAAGCCGCTCTTGGGAAGTGATTTGCCCGTTTTGACTTCGCTGCAAGCGAAAAAAATCTAAAGAAACGAAATATTTTCATCTGTATGCCATTGAATTGATGTCAATGACGCAATAATTCACCTTTGTTGGTCACTCAAAACATGATACACTTTATGTAATTCTGTGTGGCACAGAGCGGAGCAATACGCTTTCCCTGCTTCACAAGAAAGGGAGGCAAGGAATTGAGCGTTGTTTATAGTGGGTGAGTGCGGGCGGTCGGACTCGAACCGACACGGAAGCAATTCCACTATTATGACAAAATAGCGCGTCTACCAATTTCGCCACGCCCGCAAATTCCGATGTCTGCGCCCGTGTATTGCTCAATGACAATCGGTCGGGGGGTCTGCTTTGCAGACCCCCTGCTTTTTATCAACATGACAAAAGAATATATGATTATTCAATCGGCGAAATAACGAGTGATGCCGTTATCTTCTTCTACTCTTAATGATTTTGTCGTGAGCTGATCCTCGAAACTTTCCATTTCTGCAGTTTTGTTTTCCTCACGAGGCAATTTCATCTTAAAGGGAAATGTCTTGAGCTCGTATCCATGATTTTGAATGAGGTCAAGGTGTTCCATGCTTTGTCCCCAGCCACTCTGTCTTCTCCCGTCGTTAAATTCCCAACGACTATCCAATATAACACCCACTTCAGTTTGAGGGTCATTTTGCCACTCGCCAAAAATGACAAATTTTTCGTCATGATTGACATACGACCAGCTCCACCGCCAGTTGTCGCAGGTTGCACCATTGCTTTCTATGAATTGTTTTAGGCTCATTGAAAAATTGGGATGATTTGCGGTGGCGAGAGAATGTCATTTTGTTTGTGCCATGTTTTTTGCAGGGTGTCAATGATGTCTTGTTTTGCGGGATGGGTGGTCATCACCAGCTGGGTGTTCTTGCCTTGAGGCGTGTCTTGAATGATGTGATTGAGAGAGACTCCCTCGCGCGCGCATTGTTCAGAAATGTGAGCCAACACGCCTGCGCGATCCTCAACCTCTAAGCGAATATAAAACGCGCGGCTCAAAGGATTATGACTCTCAGTTTTTTTGTCGTATCCATCATTGACGATAGGAAGGGAATTGTTTTCGCGCATTAAATCTGTGAGGTCGCTGATGACGGCGGCGGCGGTGGCGGCGCGTCCCGCGCCGTGTCCCGTCAGCAATAGGGGACCCAGAGGCTCGCTGTGCAGCACCACCCCATTGGTGACATCATGCACATGGGCAAGGTCATGGTTTTTATCCAGCAGCATGGCTTCCACATGACGAATCACGCGTCCCTCATGCCACACCCCATCGGCAAGATGGCGAATGACAAACCCCCATTGGGACGCATAGTGAAAATCCTCAGTGGTGATGTGTTCAATGCCGCCCACGGGAAATGAGGTGTCCCATCCCGCCTCGCCCCACGCCATTGCCGCAAGGATGGTCAATTTGTGCGCGGCATCATGCCCGTGAATGTCGGTGGATGGGTCGGCTTCGGCATAGCCCAATTGTTGAGCATCATGCAGGGCATCGCTGAAGGCACGATTTTGCCTCGCCATTTGCGTGAGGATATAATTGCATGTGCCATTGAGAATGCCCGTGATGCGGGTGATGTGATTGACCATCATGCCCTCCCGTAGCACCTTGATGACAGGAATGCCGCCGCCCACCGCCGCCTCAAACGCCAGCTGACAATTGTTTTTGTCTGCCAATGCAAAAAGAGCCTCGCCCTTTTGTGCCAGCAACGCCTTGTTGGCGGTGATGACATGTTTGCCATTGCGAAGACAGCGCGTCACCAGTTCATCGGCAATGCCGTTCGTGCCGCCAATCAGTTCAATGACGATGTCAATGGCATCATCGTCCGCCAGCTGCAAAGCATCGGGGACAAAACGGCAGTGTGGCGGCAGAGGTTTTGCGAGTTTGTCATTCAGATCCGACACGGCATGAAGGCGCACGCTTCCAAGACTGCGCGCCGCCACCAATCCATGATGGTAGGAATCACGCAGCAAATCATAGACACCGCCGCCCACCGTTCCCAAGCCGGCAATGGCAACAGCATATTCTTTTTTAGGATGGCTCATTGTTATGATGGCTCGTTGTTTTTGACTCTGTCAATGATGTCTTGGCGCGTGTTTGCATCGGGCGGCGGGGGGAAGTCCTTGGTCAAAGAGGGATAATTGCCACACCCACCCAACACTAATACCACAAACAAGCCATAAAACCAGTGACGCATCATGACCGATACCGCACGCTCAGTTCATAATAATTGCGCGCCGTCTGTTTGATGAATTGCGTCTCGTCATCTCGCAAGGTTCGGTTGCTGGAGAGGGGACGACCCTTCCATAGCTTGCCGCCCTCCACCGTCATGTCGGGAGGCACAAGGCTATGGGCGGCAATCATTGCGCCTTTTTTAATGACCGCGCCGTCCAAAATCACCGAGCCCATGCCAATCAAACAACAATCCTCAATGGTGCAGGCGTGAATGATGGCACTATGACCAATGGTCACATCATTGCCAATGGTGGTGAAGGGGCCACCCGTTGTCACATGAATGACACACAGGTCTTGAATGTTGGTGCGCTCTCCAATGACGATGGGTCCCACATCGGCTCGTGCCACCGCATTGAACCACACCGATGAGTGCGCGCCGATGGTCACATCGCCAATAATCTGTGCGCCTTGAGCGATGAACACATCCGATGCCACCGTCGGGTGGTGACCGTCAAAAGAGTGCAAACACGAATGATTCATGGAAATGAGGCGGTTTGTGGCAGTGCGGCGGTTTCGTCATACCCTGCCATGATATTCATGTTTTGCACAGCCTGTCCGCTTGCTCCCTTGAGAAGATTGTCCAGCACCGACACAATGACGATGGTGTCATTTTTTTGCACGCATCCCAGCCAGCACAGATTGCTGCCGTTCGTCCATGCGGTTTCAGGAAGCACAGACTCATCGCACAGATGGATAAAAGGCTCGGCATGATAGGCATCATGCAGACACTGGCGAATGGTGGCGACAGATTCGCCCTTTTTCAGCGTGCCATAGATGGTTGCCATGATGCCCCGAGTCATGGGAACAAGATGAGGCACAAACATGAGTGATGCCCTCGCTGCATCACTGAGCTCTTGTTCCATTTCTGCCATGTGGCGATGATGCCCCACGCCATAGGCTTGCACAGAGGCGGCGCGCTCACTGTATAAAAGGGGGCGTTTTGCTTCGCGTCCTGCTCCCGATATGCCGGACTTGGCATCAATGATGATGGTGTCCTTGAGTCGTTTTTCGAGAGGCTTCAGAGCTAAAATGACCGCGGTGGCGTAGCATCCCGGATTGGCAACAAGAGTGGCATCGGCGATGGCGGGGCGATGCCATTCACTCAAACCATACACAGCCTGTGGCAACAGATGTGGCGCATGATGCTTGCCATACCATTGTTCATAATGATTGAGGTCATGCAGTCTGAAATCTGCACCCAAGTCAATGACCCGACAATGCGGCAGGGCTTGGTCAATCAGCGGCGCGCTTTTGCCGTGTGGCAGGCAAAAGAAGGCGCAATCGTAGTCTTGCCATTGCAGCTGGTCTATGGGGGTGAGAGGCGGCAGCTGGGCGGCACTCAATGACGGCAAAACCTCATGCCATGATTTGCCCGCCGATTCATGGGCGGCGGTGGCGACAATGGTGACATCATCGTGACCAATCAGCAATTCAATCAAGGACGCGGCGGTGTATCCGCTTGCTCCCACAATGGCAACACGAAAAGACATACCCTATCTTGTAGCAAAGGGCATGGGTGTTGGCAATTGAGCCCCTTGTTGCGGTGATTGTCTTTTAGCTTTATGATAACGGCATGACGGATGAATCTTCCACCGACCTTTTGTCGCCTTCGCCTTTTTCGGTGACCATCAAGGAGGAGATGGAACGCTCGTATTTGGATTATGCGATGAGCGTGATTGTGTCGCGCGCATTGCCGGATTTGCGTGATGGACTCAAGCCCGTGCAAAGGCGGATATTGTTTCGCATGAAGGAATCGGGCTGCACGCCTGATAAAAATTATCGCAAATCGGCTCGCATCGTGGGGGAAGTGATGGGACGCTACCATCCTCATGGGGATGCGGCGATTTATGATGCCATGGTGCGGATGGCTCAGGATTTTTCCATGCGGCTGCCGTTGGTGGATGGTCAGGGCAATTTCGGCTCACAAGACGGTGACCCGCCCGCCGCCATGCGCTACACAGAGGCGCGCCTCCATGCCGATGCCATGCCTTTGTTGCAGGATATTGACTATGACACGGTGGAGTTTCGTGACAACTATGATTCCTCCGCCCAAGAACCCGAAGTTTTGCCCGCGCGCTTTCCCAATTTGCTCATCAATGGTGCGGGCGGCATTGCGGTGGGCATGGCAACCAACATTCCTCCTCATAATCCAAGCGAAATACTGGATGGCTTGTTGCAGCTGGTGGACAATCCAGACATCACGGAAAAGGAGATGATGACAATCATCTCCGCCCCCGACTTTCCCACAGGCGGCATGATTTTGGGATTAGATGGCATTCGCTCTTTATTTAAAACCGGCAAAGGCTCATTGCGCATGCGGGCGCGTGCCGAGATTATGCCCCTCAAGAGACAGCAACATGCCATCGTGGTGCATGACATTCCCTATCAGGTGAATAAGTCTCGCTTGATTGAGCGCATTGCCCATGTGGCGCGTGATAAACAAGTGGAGGGGATCAGTGACATTCGCGATGAGTCCAATCGTGAGGGGATGCGTATTGTGATTGAGACGCGCGCATCGGTGGAAGCTCAGGTGGTTCTCAATCAGCTCTATCGCTTGACACCGCTTGAGTCATCTTTTTCGGCACACATGCTGATGCTGGTGGATGGCAAGCCGCAATCATTACCGATGCTGGCGATTTTGCGGCATTTTCTGGCATTTCGCGAAGCCACCATTGGCAAACGCACACTGTATCATTTGAAAAAAAGTCGTGACAAAGCCAGCAATTTGCTGGGCATTGCGGTGGTGGTGAGTCATTTGGACACATTGCTGACAATGATTCGCCAGGCAAAGGACAGTGACACCGCGCGCGCAGCTCTGACGGCACATGCATGGAATTTGGGAGATGTCGCGCCCTATGTGGCACTGGTGGAGCAGGCATCGGGAGAGAAAAAGGTGTCATCGGGTGATATCTATCACTTAAGCGATGACCAAGCTCGTGCCATTTTGCAATTGCGCTTGCACCGATTGACTTCGTTGGAGCGAGAGAAGATTTTTGAGGAATTGCGCGAGCTCACCGATGCCATTGCCGAGTACAGTGCCATTTTGATGAATCGGACGCGTCTGTTGGCGGTTCTCAAGGAAGAATTGCAGCAATTGCGTGAGCAGTTGGCATCGCCTCGCCGCACGCAGGTGGTGGCAGACCATCAGGACACCGCCGATGAGGATTTGATTCAATCGGAGGATATGGTGGTGACATTGTCCCAAGAGGGATATATCAAAAGCACGCCTCGCACTTCCTATCGTCCGCAAAAACGCGGCGGGCAAGGCAGCCGAGCCATGACCACCCACGAGCAGGACTTTGTCCTCAAAGTTTATGATGTCAACAGTCATACGAAGATTTTCTTTTTCTCCTCATGGGGCAAGATTTACGGCACGAAGGTTCATAAGTTGCCCAAGAGCAAATCCACGGCGCGCGGGCGTCATTTTGCCCAACTGTTTCCCATTAAAAAGGGCGAGATGATGCACACCATGATGCCATGTCCTGAGGAATGGCAGAGCGATGACTATTATGTCATTTTAGCCACGGCGAGCGGTTCTATTCGGCGCAATCAATTGACGGACTTTTCCAATGTGGCGGCACATGGCAAGCGCGCCATGCACTTGGCACAAAATGATCATCTGATTGGGGCAAGCGTCGCTCAAGAGGGCGACCATATTTTGCTTTCCACCCGTCAGGGAAAATCGGTGCGCTTTGCGGTGGAGGATTTGCGAATCTTTTCCAAAGGAAGCACATCCCATGGTGTCAGAGCCATGACTCTGGAGAATGGCGATGAAATCGTCAGTCAAGCCATTGTGGCACAAGGCATGGGGCAGACCCATTGTTTGCTCACGGTGCGCAGTGACGGCTATGGCAAACGCACGCCACTGGAGGAGTATCGCATCACCAGTCGTGGCGGCAAGGGCATTGTTACCATGAAAATGGCGGAACAAACCCAAGTGGTGGCGGCATTGCCTGTGACCGAGAATGACGAAGTCATCCTCACCAGCAATAGAGGACAATTGATTCGCTGTGCCGCCAAGGGCATATCAACGATGGGAAGGATGTCACGGGGTGTGAGGCTCTTTCGCTGCAAGAGTGATGAATTTGTCACATCGGTTGCCATTGTCAAAAGCGAGGAGGTGGCATCATGACGGCGCGCATTGCTGTGTATCCGGGCAGTTTTGACCCTGTCACTTTGGGGCACATTGATATCATGAAGCGGGCTCTGTCGGTGGTGGATCGCCTGATTGTGGCGGTGGCACACAATTCTCAAAAAAAGTCATTGTTTGGTGTGGATCTGCGGGTGCGTCTGATTGAGCAGTCGGTCACAGATGACCGATTACAAGTCATGTCTTTTGATGGTCTTTTGGTTGATTTTGTGCGGGTGCAGAAAGCCAGAATTATTGTGCGGGGTTTGCGCGCCGTCTCCGATTTTGAATATGAGTTCAAAATGGCGGTTGCCAACTCTAAGCTGGATTCATCCATTGAGACGCTGTTTCTCATGGCATCGGAATCGCAACAATTCACCTCATCACAAATCGTGCGAGAGATTGCTTTATTGGGGGGAGATGTGGCACAGTTTGCACCTGAGTCGGTGGTCAAGGCGTGTCAGGAGGTGAAACTATGAAAAGCATGAGGCAAGGTTTGGTGATGGCAGGATTGTTTGTGTGCTCGGCAGCCAGTGCGGAGATGTCATTTCAATTTGTGCCAAAGACGAAACACAAGGATGCACCGCAAAAGGTGATTATTACAATTGAGGGTGATGATGGCACAGTAGAGACCATCACCCATTTCATGATGAAAAAAACGCCCCTGCCTGTTGTGGATGGCGTGCCGCCCTCGCCGTGGCGGTATGCTCCCATTATTGCGCGCGCCCGTCCTGATAAAAGTTCTTGGAAGGTGATGGTGCCGTCTCGCCCGTGGGTGCGTCCCATTATGCGCATGACAGCCTCTGTGCCGCCCAAGAATGAATTGCTTTTTTTGCAGCTGGATGAGGGGGTCTTGGCTATTCGCATGCGCGATGACCTTGCACCACAAACGGTTGCCAAAATGAAACAATGGGTGAGCCAAGGAGCGTTTGATGGCGTTGCTTTTGCGCGCGTCGTGCGGGGATTGATGGCACAGACAACGCCTCCCACCAACAGTGATGAGAGTCTGCAAGCGGAGCTATCACCCGTTCCCTATTTGCGTGGCACGGTGGGCATGATGCGTGACGCGGATGATGTCAATTCTGCCGATGGGTCATTTTTCATTACATTTGCACCGACTTCTTTTTTATCGGGGCAATACAGTGCGTGGGGCGATGTGGTGCGCGGCATGGATTTGTTGACTCACATCAAACGAGGGCATCCGCAAACGGGATGGGTGGATGATGCTCCCACCATCATTCGCCGAGCCTATCTGGGACGAGACATGAATCAAGATGAATTCGCCACCATCATGCAGCCACTGCCCGCCATGGGCGGACGCTAATCGGCTTGTTGTCCAAAGTGAGGGCTATCGTCACGCTTGAGATAAGCGTCCTCCTGTGGTGTGTTCGCGCGCTCCAGCACGGCATTGCGATGGGGAAATCTGCCGAACTGGGCGATGATATCATAGTGTTGCTGGGCAAAATCGGACGCGTATTGCAGTGCTTTTTGGTGATGAGGATGGCGCGCCTCATCCACCAATGATTGGTAGAGCGTGAGAGATTCTTTTTGCCGTTCCAGCGATTCGCTGTGTTGCCATGGCAAATAATAAAATTGACGACACACGAGCGGCAATTGCTGTGGGTATCCACGCGCCACACCATCCATTGCCAATGACAGAGCCTTGTCATCGTGAGCAAAGGCTTGGGGCGTGCCGCGATGCAGCTGACGGCTGAATTGATCCAGCACAATAATCAGTGCCAGTGAGCCCAGTGATCCATTGCGCTGTTCGTGCCAATCATCCAGTGCATCAGTGGTGGCAAGAGTATGCAACGCGCCAAATTGCTCTTTGATGCGGTCGTCATCATCTGGGGAGGCTTGAAACCACAGTTTGGAGCGGTCATCCTGAACCCAGCCATCGCGAATGGTCCCAAACCAAAAATCTATGACGGCTTGCGGTGACATTCACACACCCCACAGCAATGCACCGCCCAAAAGCAGTCGGTACACGACAAATATTGTAAAACGAGCCGAGCGTAGCCATGCCATCATGGCACGAATGGCAAGCCATGCCACAACAAACGAGGCAACAAACACAATTGCGCCATCGTGTGTGAGTTCAGGCAACGGCGAGGTCACAAGGGTGAGAGTGACCGCTCCCACAATGATGGGAATGGACATGAGCAAGGAGAGATGCGCCGCGCTGCGTCTTTCAAACCCCATGAGGCGCGCCGCCGTGATGACGCATCCCGCGCGAGACGCACCCACAATGAAAGAAAAGCATTGTGCCACGCCCAGTGCCGCCGCGTGAGAAAATGCGAGGCGGTCTGTTTTTTTCACCGTCATGGAAAAGCGATCCGCGCCGTAGAGCAAAAGGGCAAACACGATGTTTGCCACCGCCACCACCTCCAGTGTGCGCATCCATTGCCACAAGCCCCAGTAATGCAAAAGCCCCCCCACCATGATGGCTGGAAGGCTTGCCATGATGAGCATCATCAGCATGGCTTTGCCGCGATGATTTTTGCCGCGCACCACAGCATACGCCGCCCCCGCCAACTGACCCATATCATGACGCACATACACCATGACAGCACACACGACGCCGCCGTGTGCCATCACATCCAATGCGGGATTATGAGCGATGCCTTGCAGTGCCGTCAGCAAAAACAAATGCGCCGATGAACTGACGGGAAGAAACTCCGTCACCCCCTGCACAAAGGCAAGCAGCAGGAGGAGATCAAGAGAAATCATTCACAAATTGACGAAAAGCCGCGCGTGGGTCACTCGCGTGAATGATGGGACGACCCACCACGACATAGTCTGCACCCGCTTGATGGGCTTCTTGAGGAGTCAATCTGTGTGTGTGGTCATCACGCGCATGACTCGCGGCGCGCACGCCGGGGGTCACAATGCAACAATTCGGATGGTGCGCGCGCAATTGGGAAACGACTGCGCCCGAAGCGACAAAGGCGTTTGCTCCGTGCCGCACCGCTTCATCACTGCGTTTGAGGAGGGTGGCATCATCCATGTCCCCATCGCTGGAGAGACGCGTCACAAAAAGACATATCGTTTGAGGATTGTCACGCTTTGCCAATGCCTTGAGAGCGTGAGGCATCGTGCTGGGAGAGCCATTGACGGTGAAAAAGTCTATTCGCTTATCGGCGGGGATATTGTCAATGGCATGACGCACGGTTTCTCCAATGTCCCCCAGTTTGAGGTCAAGAAAGATACGCTTGCCCTTTTTTTGCAAAAAATCCACAGCTTGAAAATGATACTTCATGAACAGCCGAAATCCCACTTTATAAAACGGCACATTGCCACCCATTTTTGTGACAAACGCCTTCATCTCACCAATGTCATCCATGTCCAATGAGACAATTACCCGCTCTGCCTTGGACAAAAGGGCTTGAGACCTTGCTTCAGGTAAGACTTCAGGGCTTCTCATCATGAGCAACGCCCCATCATACCAGCTAAACAATCGTTTAGCAATTCACTAGAATGCCGTCATGGAGCAGGTTATTTTCTTTGGCTACGGTTATACGGCTCGTCATGTGTCGCCGTTGTTGCGTCAGCAGGGATTTTCTTTGGTGGGCACGCGGCGGGGTGGTCAGACGGATGATGATGTGTCGGTTCTGCCCTTTGATGATGCTCGCCCCTTGCCATCGGATGTTGTGTCATCGGCGACTGGCATTGTTGTGTCCATTGCTCCTGATGAGCATGGTGGCGATCGGGTGTTGCATCATCATGGTGCGGCGTTGGCGGTTTCGCCTCATTTGCGTTGGGTGGTGTATCTCTCCAGCAGCAGTGTCTATGGGGATCATGGCGGTGCGTGGGTGGATGAAGACGATGAACTCAAAGCCACGCACGATGTGGGATGCCGCCGCATTCGCGCCGAACAGCAGTGGCGCGATTGGCACGCAGATGCTTCTCATGTGTCTCTCATCATCTGTCGTCTTGCTGGCATTTATGGCAGAGGACGCTCGGCTCTTGCATCACTCAAGCGGAGGCGCGCTCGGCGCATTGTCAAAAAGGGACAGTGGTTTGGGCGTATTCATGTGGAGGATGCAGCGTCCGTCATCGCTGCCGCCATTGCCGCCATGCCAAAGGGATGCACCATTTACAATGTTTGTGATGATGAGCCCGCGCCGCCTCAAGATGTCGTCACCTACGCCGCTCAATTGCTCACAATGACACCGCCGCCACTGGAAGACATCGCCACCGCGCGGCTCTCTCCCATGATGGCATCTTTTTATGAGGGCAGCAAAAGATTGCGCAATTCCAAGATCAAAAAGAATCTGGGCGTGTCGCTGCGCTATCCCACCTACAAAGACGGTTTGACCGCCCTGATGAGAGAATGGAGCGATTGACCGAGCCAATCGAGATCGCGCGGCTCCGACAGGCGATGGTCACCATTTTTTAGCAGAATCAGGGCGGCATCGTCACTGCGAACGGCATTGAGAATTTGGTGCGAATAATGAAATGGAACGCTGTCATCGTGCGTGCCATGAATCAGCCGCAAGGGGCAGTGAATGTCAATGGGCGCGTCCAGCAGATTGTGCGCGCGGCTGTCATCAATGAGGTGTTGCGTGATGGGATAGGGGTCGCCATCGGGATGAGACGATTCAATCATGACGGTTTCCCCTTGCGCCAGTTTTTCTTTGGTGTCGGTGGGCAATGGGTCATAAAGCAGTTGAGTGATGCAATCGGGCGCGGCGGCAATGCCCAGCAGAGCCGCCACTTTTTGAGGGCGAGCCAGAGCCGTCAAAAGCATCAGCCAGCCGCCCAAGCTTGAGCCCACCACAATCACATCATCATCGCCGGTCAGAGAATCAATCACCGCCAGACAATCCTGAAGCCACAGCGACACCGAACATTGCGCCAAATTGCCCGAAGACTCGCCATGGGCACTCAAATCAAAGCGGACGAAGCTGATGTCCATCGTGCGACACCATTCCTCAACAAAACAGGCTTTGCCGCCGTCTTTGTCGGAACGAAAGCCATGAATAAAAACCACATGCAGCGGTCGCTTGCATGACAATTGGACATAGTGTAATTGAGAGCCGTGCTCAGTGGTGAGAATTGCACTCATGCATCCACCATAGAGCGATATGGTCTATGGGTAAAGGCTATGGTAGGAGTGAGGCGCGGGGAGTAGCGCAGCCTGGTAGCGCATCTGCTTTGGGAGCAGAGGGTCGCTGGTTCAAATCCAGTCTCCCCGACACCAAGAGAAGAGATGATGGAAAAGAAAGTTTTTATTTATCAAAAACAAAAAAAAGCAACGCAATCGGCAGAACCTTCTGTGCGATGGTGTCTGGCATGGAATCATGACAGAGCCCCCATGGATAGCCTCACAGGATGGACGGGCAGTCATGCCGATGGCGCACCGCCATTGATGTTTGCCAGTCGCGAACAAGCCATCGCCTATGCCACCCGCGCGGGATTGACCTATCAGCTAGAAGAGCCGCCCCTCGCGCCCGTCAAAGGCAAAAGTTATGCCGCCCAATTTAAGAAAAAACCGCCAAGGCCCCGTAGCTCAGATGGATAGAGCAGCGGATTTCTAATCCGCCGGTCGCAGGTTCGAGTCCTGCCGGGGTCACCAAAAGTGCGTCCCTAAAAAATAGAAACAGGTTTAGGCATTCTCGTATTGCTGAGCACTGCCACCGAGACATCAATCAGACCCTTTGCCGGTTCGCCTTTTTCATTGAGAATTCTAAACAACGCCGCTCTCCCTTGCATGCTTACCGTGAAAGGCTCATTGTACCATGTCCAGTTTTCGCCATTGTGAATGCGCGTCACTTTAGCGCCGATGACCGCTCGTTTGCTTTCCGGTTCTATTTGTGGGGTTTCAAGAGCAATCAAGCCCGGACGGATGGGCCATTGTTGCGATGTATCATTGGTGGTGTTCAAACTTTTGTATTGTCTCGTTGTGATGTTCTTATCCAGTGCAAACACAATATCGCTTATGGTCAGCGTGGGAATAGAGTCATCTGTGACCGCATCGGTGATGGAGACCCGAACTTTGACGGAAAAACGACGCGTCGTGATGGCAGCGAAGGGATCTTTATAAACTGTGCTATTATCACCATGGACGCTATAGCTGACCCGATAATTGGCATGGGAAAAAAATGCAAAACTGTAATACATTTCCAAAGCAAGATAGAAAGTCATTTCTTTGCCGAGATCGAATGTCTCTGTTTCAAATTCAAAATTGCGCGCCAAACCGGCATAGCCTCCGATGGTGCTCGCCAGTTGACTGATGCCATTGTCTAAATCGCCGATGGTCTTATCTGAGCCAGTCTCTAATTGACCCTTTTGATTGAGAAAACATTTTTTAAAAGACCCTTTCCAGTTATTTGCTTGGGTGCTGTAGGAAAAGTCTAAATCACTTGTTTTGGAATAAGGAATCGTATGACGAATCGTTGTGGGTTCGGATAAAGCACTGCCGAAAGAGACGCTTTGGACGCGAAAAAAATAATGACCAAACGAAGGTGTTGAAATATCCAGAATAGTGTTCTTGGCATAGGGGAAAAGAGTTTCCATTTTGTTTAGATTCTTTCCGTAAGACACGCGAAAGTGTCTGTAATTCAAAGGATTTCTGACATCCCATGATAAGCGCAAAGTGGAGGAATTGATCTTTGTGACGCGCAGATTGGTGGGTTTGGGAGGAATGGCATCAAAAACGGCATCATGGATGAAGACAATGCTCCAGTCGCTCATTTTGCCAAAAACATTCCCAGAGCGCAGGCGGAATTCATATTTAACCAGCTGTCCATAGTGAGAAATCAGAGCTGGGTCAATGGTGACATAGGTTTCGGTGAGTGCGCCATCAATGGTGAGGGACTGCCATGCTGTCGATCTTTTTTGGCGATAGTTCAATTCATAATGGCGCACAGAGTCCGATCCATCGGCTTCCCATTGCACTAAGATGCGGTAGATGTACTTGCCGTTGGGGAATTGCTGGCGATACTGAATTCCTGAATAAATGCTGACGCCACTGGGCGGGCGCAGTAAGGGACGGCGCGGCAACTGGCTATTGGGAGCGAGATCGCGACTGGAAGGCTCACCCAGATTCCAATCATAAATCGCCGCGGCATACTCACGCAGCAGCAGCGTGATGCCGCCGCCCATATCAATGCGCCAAGAAATGACGCGAAACAACTTATCCTTGTATCCCAATTGGGCGATGGTGACCTTCACCACATCCCACACGGCGATGGTGAGCGCGCTCAATTGGGCGGGAAATTCAATCATGGTGGATTGGCGCGCCTCTTCAAGGAAAATTTTTGCCAAGTGGCGCGCTTCGGTTTCATCCGTGGTGGCGGGCAGTTCAATGTTGCGGGCGATACGGTCGCCACCATCTTGCGATTCATACATGTGATTGAGAACCATCGGGAACTCACACGCCTCCCAGTTGGCATCCTTATTGATAAAAGTGCCCCGCACCGCATTGAACAGTTCCGCTCGTGAGGGGCGAGGGGTCAATTTGATGGGGGCGCGCAGGTCATTTTCTGTCAGCCTGCCCACAGGCGTTGTGGCGACCCCCACATGCAGACGATACTTGCCATTGGTATAGACCAATGTGCCCGCACAGGATGTCAGCAAGTCTTCCAGAATGTTGGCACAGGAATCTTGCAAAATCACTTCGGTGTTGAGGCGATAGCGTTTGCGCCGCAATTGCTGGCGATTGATCACAATTTTTTCATCACAACTGTTGGCTGCCGCCTTCCAATAATTCCAATCAATCTCTGAGTCGCGCGCCATGCCACCATCGCTATGACGCAAGTAAGCCAATATGCATAACGCCGGATTATCACTCCATTTTATTTTTTGATCGCGAGGGTCATACACTTTCATCCCTTTGACATTCATCGTGATGGTGGGAATGCCGCGTGTCCAAATATTGGCATCCCATTCCACCCGTGCATACACATAGCAAATGCCATGTCCTCTGTGCGAGGTGCTCCAATCGGGGCATGCGGCAATCAAGTTTGTTGCGGGTTGATTGTTGTCGCCACTGAAAAATTCGGTGCGCACTTTATTTTTGATGGCATCGTCTGTGGCGTTGTAATCATCAAATTTAATATTGCTCACCGCATGGCAGGCATGTCCCGCCAGAGCGATGACAAGGTGCAGGTATTTTTTATTGTGTCCCGAACTGTCGGCAAAGATGAGCACGCCTCCTGTGTTGATTTCACCGAAAACCATGCGTTGCGGCTCTGCGGATGCTCGCACATTATGCTTGCGTGTTTGTGCCGCTTGGTTGAGATTGACATTGCGCTGCTTTGAGCGAATCAAACCAAAAGAGACAATATCCAGCGTTTTGGAGACAGCCTTTGTCGTAAAACGCAGAGCCTTCTTGACCACTTTTTTGATGCCGCCGATAAACCCGCCCATTACACTCTCCACCCCATAAACGCACGGTCAATAGAAAATGACGCAAGCCCCCCCAAAGACAGAGCCTTGACAAAAACACCGCTTAAATCCACCACCCCCACAATGGGCTGTCCAGCCGAGCCGCGAACGGAATACGAATGCACCAGAGCAATATCCCCGCGCTGCAAAAAAGAAGGCGATATTTTCTCAAAGTCTTTTAAGATCAGCGACAGTGCCCGCGGCAAAAAATGACGGTGGTCGTCATCATTTTCCTCGCGCAACAGAGCCTTCATCACATAATGAGATTTTTTGGCACTGGCGTAGGAAGGAACATTTCTCATGGGATTGTGATTGGTCATGGCTTTGATGGCACGGCTTGCGAAGTGACAGCAATCGCTTGTGCCAAAAACAAATGACTGTCCTTCCATGTGGGAAAAATAGTCATTGAGCCGTTGCTCCCAGTCGGTGAGGCGGGTGTGGGTGCTCATCACGCGCTGCCCCATTCAATTTCTTGATGGGCGGTGCGCGTGACAAAAGAAAAAAACCGATCACTGCCATCGGTCGCCACATGGCTCTCGGAAGTGTAGCGTTTGATGCGAGGATATTCCCAGTCGGCAAGCAAATTTTTCAGCGTCAAAGAAATAGAGGCATCTTCGCCAAGAGATAGCGACATATTATCCATCCGACCCTGAAACAACAGCAGAGGGTCTTGAACCAATTGATGGTCGTCATCAAAAAAAACGATAAAAATCTTGCCATTGCGTCCTTGATAATGCTCTTGCAACGCCAAGGAAATCAGATGAGAAGGAATGCCACTCAATTGCAATTGCACACTGTAGGGACGAATTTCCGCTCCTTCTTCAAAAGAGGAGACCTCAAGCAAATCTCCCACCGCCGTGAAAATTTCCTTTTGATTGTCGTCATTGCTGTCAAAGGCGATATCGGAGGAGGCATCAGTGAGACGAATATGTCCCGAGAGAAAGTGCAAATCCACAAGAATGATGGGACCAATCACCACGGAGGATTGGCTGGCTTGTTGCATCTGTTGCGAGATATGGCGAGAGGATTGTTGCGTCTGCATCAGGGATAGCTCTCTATGAGTTCAAATTGCATGGAGGCTTGATTCATTTTTTCAAAAGAGAATCGGCTTTGTTTGTCGTTGGCGAGACGCATGACGCAAAAACAATCATGGGTGATGATGCGACTGCCATCACGGGGCGGCAGGCGCAGCACAGGCGTGATGGCAAGATGAGCGACACCGTCAGACATCACAACGGCATCGCTGGTGAGGCTATGGAGTGCGTTGTGTCCATTGGCGAGCAAAATCGTGATGGTGTCTCCTTTTTTCAAGACGGTGCTGTCGCCATTTTTTTGCTGCCACCCTCGTGTGACAAGCTGCGAGCCCTTTTGATTCGCTCCCTTGATGACGGGCGCGCCACTGGCGTGTCCTTTGGGAGTTTTGCCATGAGGCGGAAAAAAGAGAAACTTCCTCTGAGGGCCATTGAGGGACAAAATAAATGCCGTCACCTGACGCACCATCTCTTCGCCATGAAGAGCATAGCTCACATGAGCGCGCCAGTGAGAATTGGGATTGGCGAGCAGTTGGGTGTAGCCCGTGAGGGGAGAGGTGTAGCTTTGGGTGTGTGTCACCAGTTCCCATTGCATGCGGGTGGGGGCTGGATTGGTCATCCAGCGGCGCAGCGAAGGAATGGTGGAGATGCTGATGCCTGAGTTTTGCGTCATGAGATGACAGCAAGGTAAGGGTTTTGCGGGTGATGGCTATGGCGTAATGGTGCGTGTTAGCGTCTTCCCATGGCGCGCGCATAGGAGCCACCCTCAAAAGAGCGGTGTGCGACTTCATCGGCGCCGGCGCGAGCGGCTTTTTGCACAATGCGCGGCTCTTCCTCCCGCAAGACGGCGCGAATGCGCTCTTCAACGCCTGAATCGGCGCCGCGCGCATCAATGTGATTGTTAATCACCACCGATGCTGACCCCCCGCCGCCACCGGCGGCAACGCCCAGCTCCCCCGAGGACAAACGGCGCAGCGGCATGATGGCTTCAGGTCCCGCCTCCCCCATCATGCCAAGCGGAAAGAGGGTGGATGAGCCCACAACGCCGCCGCGAGCAAAAGGAATCACCTCGCCGTGTTCAAACACGCCTCCTTTGGCAAAAAAGAAATTGGAGATTGTGTCCACAATGCTACCGAAACCGCCGCCACCTAAAAAATTACCGATAAGACTCCCGCCGCCGCCTGATCCAACGCCAAACAAACTGCCCAATCCACCGCTCAGAGAACCAAAGAGCGCACTAATGCCGCCGTCAATCAGTTTATCAAAAAGATTGCCGCCCAAGCCCTTCAAAATGCCGCCGATGTCCGGCGCATTCCATTCTCCCTTCAAAATGCCATCCTTCAGGGTGTCTTTGAGCTCCGTGCCGATACTTTCGGTCGCCTCTTCAACTTCGTCTGAAAAATCTTTCGGCTTCAGCGCAATATCTGAGACAAAGTCATTAAATCCTTTTTCAATGGCATTGGCACTGGCATCAAGGCTTTTGATTAGGCTCTCTCCGAATGAATCGCTGCCTTTGGCGGTTTTCTTGCTGCTTTCAGCAAGCTTGTCACTGCATTCTTCAAGTTTTTTGCTGTTGGCGGCGATGCGGTCAAAGGCGCGTTGCATTTCCTCCTGCTGTTCGGGGGAATAGTTAAAGACGGCGGTGGTGAGTCTTCCTATGGGGGCTTCCATGGTGTATCCTCTGTGATGATGGGGAGGGATATGATGATGTGGATGCGTGTGATTGTTTATGGAACGGCGTTATCTTTCCTGTTGGCGAGTGATGGCTCGGCGCGTCAAAACAGCGATCTGGAAATAGCGCAGCTGTGCGGCATTGCTCACGAAATCATACCATTGTTGTCTTTGAGACATTGCAAGAAAATCGTAAAAACCGAGAGGGGAAGGAATTGTGACAGTGATTATTTAGGTTGCTATGAAGTATCGTTGCGTCATGCTGAAAGTGATTCTTTTGTCACTTCGAATAACAATGAGAAGAATGTTTATTATGAGTTACGGATAGAGGAAGAGAATTGTTACGGCGGTTACGGTACTTATTTAGGCTGTTATGAAGTATCATTGCGTCATGCTGAAAGTGATTCTTTTGTCACTTCGAATAACAATGAGAAGAATGTTTATGATGAGTTACGGATAGCGGATGCTCATTGTCGTGGCACTTATTTAGGCTGTTATGAAGTGTCATTGCGTCATGCTGAGAGTGATTCTTTTGTCACTTTGAATCGCAATGATAAGAATATTTATTATGAGTTACGGATAGCGGATGCGGGTTGTCGTGGTGCTTATTTGGGTTGTTATGAAGTATCATTGCGTCATGCTGAGAGTGATTCTTTTGTCACTTTGAATCGCAATGATAAGAATATTTATTATGAGTTACGGATAGCGGATGCGCGTTGTCGCGGTGCTTATTTGGGCTGTTATGAAGTATCATTGCGTCATGCTGAGAGTGATTCTTTTGTCACTTTGAATCGCAATGATAAGAATATTTATTATGAATTTCGGGTCTCCCCATCGGGCGGGTAACTATGATGATGTGGATGCGTGGAATTGTTTATGGAACGGCATTATCTTTCCTGTTGGTGAGTGATGGCTCGGCGCGCCAAAAAAGCGATCAAGCAACGGTGCAGCTGTGCCAGATTATTCACGACATCATGCCGTTGTTGTCTGTGAGACATTGCAAGAAAATCTTACAAACCGAGAGAGGGAGGCTTTGTGACAGTGATTATTTAGGCTGCTATGATGTATCGCTGCTTTATTCTGAAGACAGTGTTTTTTATGGATTGGGTCGCGATGCTCGGGATATTTATTACCAACTTCGGATAGAAGATGGTCGTTGTTTCGGTGATTATTTAGGCTGTTATGAAGTGTCGTTGCTTTATTCTGAGGACAGTGTTTTTTATGGATTGGGTCGCGATGCTCGGGATATTTACTATCAACTTCGGATAGAAGACGGTCGCTGTTTCGGTGATTATTTAGGCTGTTATGAAGTGTCGTTGCTTTATTCTGAGGACAGTGTTTTTTATGGATTGGGTCGCGATGCTCGGGATATTTACTATCAACTTCGGATAGAAGATGGTCGCTGTTTCGGTGATTATTTAGGCTGTTATGAAGTGTCATTGCTTTATTCTGAGGACAGTGTTTTTTATGGATTGGGTCGCGATGCTCGGGATATTTACTATCAACTTCGGATAGAGGACGGTCGCTGTTTCGGTGCTTATTTAGGCTGTTATGAAGTGTCGTTGCTTTATTCTGAGGACAGTGTTTTTTATGGATTGGGTCGCGATGCTCGGGATATTTACTATCAATTTCGGGTCTCCCCATCAGGCGGGTAACTATGATGATGTGGATGCGTGGAATTGTTTATGGAACGGCGTTATCTTTCCTGTTGGTGAGTGATGGCTTGGCGCGTCAAAACAGCGATCTGGAAATAGCGCAGCTGTGCGGCATTGCTCACGAAATCATGCCGTTGTTGTCTTTGAGACATTGCAAGAAAATCGTAAAAACCGAGAGGGGAAGGAATTGTGACAGTGATTATTTAGGTTGCTATGAAGTGTCATTGCTTCATGCTGATAGTCTTGTTTTTTCCACTTCTAAAAGGAGCGAGAAGAATCTTTATTATGAGTTACGGATAGCGGATGCGGGTTGTCGTGGTGCTTATTTAGGTTGTTATGAGGTTTCGTTGCTTCATGCTGATAATCTTGTTTTTTCCACTTCTAAAAGGAGCGAGAAGAATCTTTATTATGAGTTACGGATAGCGGATGCGGGTTGTCGTGGTGCTTATTTAGGTTGTTATGAGGTTTCGTTGCTTCATGCTGATAATCTTGTTTTTTCCACTTCTAAAAGGAGCGAGAAGAATCTTTATTATGAGTTACGGATAGCGGGTGTGGGTTGTCGTGGTGATTATTTGGGTTGTTATGAGGTTTCGTTGCTTCATGCTGATAATCTTGTTTTTTCCACCTCTAAAAGGAGCGAGAAGAATCTTTATTATGAGTTACGGATAGCGGATACGCGTTGTGATGATGATTATTTAGGCTGTTATGAGGTTTCGTTGCTTCATGCTGATAATCTTGTTTTTTCCACTTCTAAAAGGAACGAGAAGAATCTTTATTATGAGTTGCGTGTCTCCTCATCAGGCTGGTAACTATGATGATGTGGCTGCGTGGAATTGTTTATGGAACGGCGTTATCTTTCCTGTTGGTGAGTGATGGCTTGGCGCGCCAAAACAGCGATCAAGCAACGGTGCAGCTGTGCCAGATTATTCACGGCATCATGCCATTGTTGTCTGTGGACAATTGCAAGAAAATCTTAAAAACCAAGAAAGGAAGTTGTCGTGGTGATTATTTAGGCTGTTATGAAGTATCATTGCTTCATGCTGATAGTGGTGTCTTTTACACTTTGAATCGCAACGAGCGGAATCTTTATTATGAGTTGCGGATAGCGGATGCGGGTTGTCGTGGTGATTATTTAGGCTGTTATGAAGTGTCGTTGCTTCATGCTGATAGTGGTGTCTTTTACACTTTGAATCGCAATGAGCGGAATCTTTATTATGAGTTACGGATAGCGGATGCGGGTTGTCGTGGTGATTATTTAGGCTGTTATGAAGTGTCGTTGCTTCATGCTGACAGTGGTGTCTTTTACACTTTGAATCGCAACGAGCGGAATATTTATTATGAGTTACGGATAGCGGATGCGGGTTGTCGTGGTGATTATTTAGGCTGTTATGAAGTATCATTGCTTCATGCTGACAGTGGTGTCTTTTACACTTTGAATCGCAACGAACGGAATATTTATTATGAGTTACGGATAGCGGATGCGGGTTGTCGTGGTGCTTATTTAGGCTGTTATGAAGTATCATTGCTTCATGCTGATAGTGGTGTCTTTTACACTTTGAATCGCAATGAGCAGAATATTTATTATGAGTTACGGGTCTCCCCATCAGGCTGGTAACTATGATGATGTGGATGCGTGTGATTGTTTATGGAACGGCGTTATCTTTCCTGCTGGTGAGTGATGTCTCGGCGCGCTCTCAAGAGACAGTGCTGTGCCACATTGTTCACAGCGTCATGCCATTGTTGTCTGTGGACAATTGCAAGAAAACCTTACAAACCAAAAGAGGAAGACGTTGTTCCAGTGACCGTTATTTAGGCTTTTATGATGTATCGTTGCTTTATTCTGCGGATGATATTTTTCGTGGATTGGGTGACGATCATCGGGATATTTACTATCAACTTCGGATAGAAGATGATGGCTGTGCCAGTGACCGTTATTTAGGTTTTTATGATGTATCGTTGCTTTATTCTGCGGATGATATTTTTCGTGGATTGGGTGACGATCATCGAGATATTTATTACCAACTTCGGATAAAAGATGGTGGTTGTTCCAGTGACCGTTATTTAAGCTGTTATGATGTATCGTTGCTTTATTCTGCGGATGATATTTTTCGTGGATTGGGTGACGATGCTCGGGATATTTACTATCAACTTCGGATAGAAGACGGTCGCTGTTCCAGTGCTTATTTAGGCTGTTATGATGTATCGTTGCTTTATTCTGCGGATGATATTTTTCGTGGATTGGGTGACGATGCTCGGGATATTTACTATCAACTTCGGATAGAAGATGGTCGCTGTTCCAGTGCTTATTTAGGCTGTTATGATGTGTCGTTGCTTTATTCTGCGGATGATATTTTTCGTGGATTGGGTGACGATGCTCGGGATATTTACTATCAACTTCGGATAGAAGATGGTCGCTGTTCCAGTGCTTATTTAGGCTGTTATGATGTGTCGTTGCTTTATTCTGCGGATGATATTTTTCGTGGATTGGGTGACGATGCTCGGGATATTTACTATCAATTCCGTGTCTCCTCATCAGGCTGGTAACTATGATGATGTGGATGCGTGGAATTGTTTATGGAACGGCGTTATCTTTCCTGTTGGTGAGTGATGGCTCGGCGCGATTCGATGGTCGTCAAGAGACGGTGCTGTGCAAGATTGTTCACGAAATCATGCCGTTGCTGCCTGTGACCAATTGTAAGAAAATCTTACAATCTAAAAGGGGAAGTGAATGTTCCAGTGCTTATTTAGGCTGTTATGAAGTGTCGTTGCTTTTTGCTGATAGCCGTTCCTTTTATACTTGGGATAGCAAGGAAGGGAATATTTATTATGAGTTACGGATAGCCGATTCGGATTGTGTTGGTGCTTATTTAGGTTGTTATGAGGTGTCACTGCTTTTTGCTGATAGCCGTTCCTTTTATACTTGGGATAGCAAGGAAGGGAATATTTATTATGAGTTACGGATAGCCGATTCGGATTGTGTTGGTGCTTATTTAGGCTGTTATGAGGTGTCGTTGCTTTTTGCTGATAGCCGTTCCTTTTATACTTGGGATAGCAAGAAAGGGAATATTTATTATGAGTTACGGGTAGCTGATTCGGATTGTGTTGGTGCTTATTTGGGTTGTTATGAGGTGTCACTGCTTTTTGCTGATAGCCGTTCCTTTTATACTTGGGATAGCAAGGAAGGGAATATTTATTATGAGTTACGGATAGCCGATTCGGACTGTAGTGGTGCTTATTTAGGTTGCTATGAGGTTTCATTGCTTCCTGCGAAGAGTCGTTCTTTTTATACTTGGGATAGCAATGAGGGGAATATTTATTATGAGTTTCGGGTCAACCCATCGGGCGGGTAATTATTTTATTTTTGTTGTTTGAGACACTCGCGCTCCAGAATTTGAATTTTGTGAAAATCCCGTGGCGAGATATGCAGATGTGCGAGGCGTGCGGCAATGGACAGGGCGTTGTAATCCAGCCCAATCCACTGTCCTGAGGGAGCGATGCGCCACTGGGTGATGACCAGCAAAAAAAGCCGCAACGCGCGCTCATTGGATGGCAACAGTGTGAATTCGTGCGGTGCGTGGGCATCAATCACCTCTTGCGGTGCGCCCAGAGCCTTGAGGTCATTGTGGCGGGCAGTGCCGTCCGTCAGGAGGTGACGGACGGCACCGATGAGTTTTTTTCAGACGCTGCTCCCGACAAGGATTCAATATAAGCTTTGAGCAATGCCGCGCGAATGTAGGGGATGTCAATCATGCGCTTTTTCCAATGGTCATCAAAGGGCAGTGGCTGGTCGTGTTCATCCACTATGTCACGCCAGCCCACAAGAACCTTGTGAAGCAAGCGCACATCGCCATTGTCGCCATCATCCACCAGCTGACGCAAAGACTGCTGTCCCATCTCCACAAAGCAGGCGGTGAATTGTTGCTGCTGGATGCCGTTTTCTGAAGGCACGCTCACCACAATGGGGCACGCAAAGCGGCGGTCAATGATGATTTTAAAGCTCATGATGCGTGCCTATTGGGTGGTGATGGTGAGTTCATCATTGCCCTCATGGGGCAGCAGATGCATGTCAAATTTGAGGGTGCGAATGCCGTCTCGGTCACCGTAGCTGGGCTGTGTCAATTGAACTTTGGGCGCGCTCCATCCCACAACAGAGCCGCTTTTTGTGCCCAAAGTGAGCGAAAAAATGCCTGTGGCGGCGTTTTCCATCTTGTCAAAAAAGTTGAACGACGAGACGGACGGGTCTTTAATCTCAATGCTTCCTGTGGCGTGACGCTCCGTGATCTCCACCGATTCAGAATTCATGTAAGAGATGAATGGCGCAGAGACTCCCATATCCAATGAGAGCGAGGCGGTGGTGACATTGCGTCCAAACAGCACCATGCTGGCGACCTCATTTTTTGACAGTGTGAGAGGCGTTTTGAAGGCACTGTAATTGGCATTGGGCAAGGATGCAGCCTCTGGAGTCTGGTAGAGTCCCCTGAAGGTGAAAGAAAGAGACGGGTAGTCGTTGGCGTTCAAAGAGGCATTGAAGGTGCCGCGCGCACCCGTGACCTTATGCAATGTGCCATCCTGATACACATAAAAAGTGAGGGAGGAAAAATGATCGGAGATGGGCTTGTAGAAAACGGCGTTGCTGGTGCTGTTTTGCTTAAATCCGCATCCCTTGAGCAACAAAGCCCATGCGGGGGCGACATTTTTTGTTCCCGAACCGGCGGCGGTGACGGAGAACGATAATTGCACATGGCGATTGGACAGGGCGGCAAAATTGCCACCAAGCCACTGTTTGACGGCGGGCAGCTCTTTGCGTTCAGCATTGAGAGGCGATATGTCAAGATCGCTGACCTCAATGGCATTGGTGCTGGCGGACGGTGTGGCATCTCGAGCGTAAGAGCTCTCAAGGGCGGCGAGGATGACTCGTTTTTTGGTCAGAGGCATGGGATTCTCCTAAGGTTGGATGGTTTTTTGAGTGACGAATTGATCCTCCCACCACAGAACACCTTTGCCGAATTGAACGAGGCGTCCTTTGATAAAATCGGGGGCACTGTGGGTGTCGTCTTGCTGTTTTTTGATGAGAGGAATCAGAGCCGTGCGCGCTTTGAGCACATGAGTCAGTTGTCCCAAAGAGCCGGTGTGGCGCGGTTGTTGATGAGACGCTTGATAGCACTGCAGAATGGAAAAGCGCACAGCGATTGTTTGTGAGCCATCGGAAAAACGGCTGCTTTTGGCATTTTCCTCAAGGGGCACCACATATGCTGCGGGCAGCTGATGGGATGGCGGGGCATCTTTTTTGTTGGCAATCATCATCACCGAGCCACTGCTGGCAAAGAGGTCGTCAGCGGTCAGTTGGGTGATGATGGATTGAAAGAAACGGCGGCTGTCCATGATGCTAAAAGGAAGACAGCCGTGAGCCGCTCAATTGACGAGGATGAGCCTGCCATTTCACTTCATTGGTGTCTGTGGGTGGTTGGTTGAGATCGTAAGTGCCGTGGGCGATGTCTTCCAGCATTTGTTTGGCATCTTGATAGCGTTTGCGCACTTCGTCACTGGGGTCGGTGGTGTGAAGGCGAAAGCGCGCAATATCGCATGCCAAAATGGTGAGCAGAGGGAATGTCTCGGAGAGCGGCAGCTGATAGCGTTTGAGCAAGTAAATATTGATCTCGGCATCGGCATCCTCTAAGGCGCGCGTGACGATGCTTGAATTGATGGTGGTCTGATTGACACGGTCGGTGAGGGCAATGAGTTCATCTTGCCCAAATTTTTTCTTGAGGTCGTCCAAAGAGGCGTATGACATGGAAAAATCCTTGTTGGTGTGTGCCTCAGCCGTTGTGTGCGGCTGAGGCACGAGGCGGTTATGCGAGGCGCGGCTCTATATGAACATCCACCACATTGTGATTGACATTGGATGAGCCATTGCTGAGTCGTTCGGCTTTGACGACCGCATAGGCGGCGGCACGCAAGGCGGGCGGAACGATGAGCAAGTTGGGCATGATATTCAAAGGACGCTCGTTGTCACCTTTGAGGCTCATCATGGCACTCATGGCTTGATTGAAATTGTCGCTGGTGAGAGCAGCTTTTGAGCCATATGCCAGTTGCCACAATCCGTATCCTGCGGCGGCGCGTGCATCCACGCCGTAGATGTACTCTTTGCGGTAGAAGACATTATCATCGCCGTCATCATCTTTGCGCATGAGCGTGGGGGCTTTGCGAGTTTGATAGATGAGGGGTTTGATGGCGCGATGGCGATCCACGAGGAACCAAGGCGTTTTGTCACCGGTTTGCATGTTGGAGGCGGTTTTCTTTTTGCCATTGGCATCGGTGACGGGATGACTGGTGTCAAAGAAAGGACGCCCGTCATAGCCTGTTTTGGTGAAGCCGTCATTGAGCAGGGGCCAGACGAGATCATCGGGCAGTTGAGCGGCGGCATCTCCCATGTTGGCGAACAGCAGTTTGTATGCGCCCAGTTGTTCGTCTTCAATGTCGTTGCGAGCAACGGCGAGGGTGAGTTCCCAGTCTTCGTTTTCAATGGAAAAGCCGTGTTGCGAGACTCCTCGCACCACGCGATCGCCCACCCAAGGACGCAAAGCGGGCAGATCGCCCAGCCAAGGATAGGTGTTACGCGTGGTATTAGAGGGGGCATCCATAGCCACATGGGAGTAGCTCGCCCGATGACCCTCAAAGGCTTCGGCGAAAGATTCATTGAAGCCCACATAAGCGGACTCAAGAATGTCGGGGGTGATGGTGATTGCCATAGTGATTAGTCTCCTTACGGTATGTGGTTAGTTGATGATGACCCAGACACTTTTGTTATCATTGTCCAGAGCAAGCACTGTGCCTGCTGATTTGCGGGCATTGCTGTTGCTGTTGGTGCTGACGGTTTGGTCATCCATGGCATAGACGGTTGTGCCGATGTGTGACGGGGTGACCTTGTGGCTGTTGCTTGTGTCATTGTCAAACAGAAAGACACCTCGCTCCAAAGTGACAGTGGCATTGCCTGCGGTGGTTTGAGCATCAATACCTGTTTGGGCGATGCCCATGATGGGGCTGTTGGCAGAAGCGTGTCCTGCCGGCACGGCATAGCCATGGCGATCAAGGGCGACCATAGCGCCGGCATAGAGGGTGACCGATGCCGCAACAGAATAGGCAACGCTTGTGCCATCACGGCGAGCGGTCGGTTTGTCTTGGGTGAGCGCAGTCATAAAGCTCTCCTTATGAGGTTAGAGGGTGGAAGAATCTGACGAATCACTGTCTTTGAAGCGCGCTCGCGCGGTGGCAAAACGCTGATGATCCAAATTCAGCTGGCGACAGATGGATAGATCCGCTTCACTCAGCGCGGATTGGTGAGAAGACGAAGCATGAGAAGACGGTGTCACAACGGGGGTGAGGGTGGGCTGTCCTTGGAGAAATTGCTCAAAGCCTTCGGAATCTTGATTGTGATAGCTGATCGCCCACGAACGCAAGGACGGCGGAATTTTGCCTTTGGCAATCGCATCACTGATGCGTTGCTCGCGCGCTTGGTGGCTTGCGGTCTCTTGGGTCATGGCAAGGCTTTGTGCCAAGGATGATGCGTGGGCGGCTTGTTCGGAAATGATTTTGCTCAAATTCTCTTGCAATGCTGACCAATCAGGATCGCCATTGGCATCGGTTTGAGTCACGCCGCTCAGTGTGAGCAATTGGGTGTAGGCATCGCGGGCGGCGGCGGTTTGTTGTTTCAGGTGAGCGATGGCATCCAAAATGGCTTGCAAGGACAATTCATCATTCTCCCTTTGAATATTGAGGCTTTGAGCAATGGCTTGTGTGGTGTCATGTGTCTGGTTATGACGGTCCACATTGAGTGCCTTGAGGGCGAGGTTCGGATTATTGGTCAAGCCGGCACGCAAAATACGAAGAATGATGCCGTCATCATCATGAAGAAAAACGGGACTCAAATAGCGGTATTCTCCTTGTTGAATGGCTTGAGCGGCTTTGGGAGTCCATTCCACATGTCCCCAGATGCCATCGTCTCGTTTTTCAATGTCACGAATCCATCCAGCCGCAGGAGCTGCCATGCCCACACCGGGGCGAGCGGCATAATCGGTTTGATGGTCGTAATCAATCACCAAGCCTGTTTCTGATTGGCTGGCGCGAATGACTTCATCTATGTTTTCAACATGATAGGGACCGCGTCCATCCTGCCCTGAAAAAATGCCAGACGGCAGCAAATGAACGCATGGAGGAGCTTTGCCTTCCAGCAAAACTGAATGAATTTCAAGACTCTCGGAAGAGGGATCTGTGTGGCAGCTCATGGATGCTCCTTGCTTGAGGTGGTAGCATCAAGATGAGCGGATTTGGAAAAATCGCTACGGCGTAATTGTGTCAGCGGGGCACTGGGAATCTGACACGGTGACCGATTCTGTCGTGAAGTGAAGCGTCATGGTGTCGGTTTCCAGGGTCATTTTTCTTGCGGGTCCTTGCTTTTGCAAATGGATTGTGTATGTGGCGACGGGCGTTGGCATTTCTTGTTTTGTGGAGGTTGGATCGTAATAGCTCAATTGCACAGGCAGGATGCCTTGGCGCACCTGACCGATGATGGCGGTGGCGTTATAATAGTCAAGTTCTTGGGTGTGTGCCCCCTCAAAGAAGGGAAAATGAACAATGGTCTGACCATTTTCTGCCGCTTGCCACAGCAGTCGCTGCATGGAAATGGGAAAGCTGGGTTTGACATTTAATTTTTTGTGAAGATTCATGGGATTATCATAATCCACCGTGCTGTCTGTCTGGCGATGCGAAATTCGTCCTGCCTCCTGCACCAAAACATTCTTGTCTTTTTTGACAAATGTATCAAAGCGATACCATGAGCCATCGGCGGCTTCTTTTTGATGATGCTCCGAATAGAACTGTGTGACCATGCCGGCATGAGATGCGGTGCGCAATGCCATACGCGTCTGGGTCTCGTAGTGGGTGCAGTGAAAAATAACCCGTGAAGATAAAACTCCCAAGCCTTGTGAAAAAACATCCAATTGGCTACCTTGATGAGGTCTGAGCGCGACATCAATGCGGTAGGTCACATCATAATTGCTGACTTGCCGCGTGGGGTCATCGGCGAAGGCAGGGACAGTGGAAAAAAGGAGCAATACCCAAAACATCGTTACTAATGGTCGCAGGAGAATCATGTATGGATGATGAAATTTTATACGCTGCTAATCAATCTTTTTTAGAGGATGTGGAGCGTCGTTTGTCTTCTCATGGAGAGGGGGTGGATGCTCATTGGCAGTCATTCTTTGCGGGCTTTGCGGACTTTGCGGGGGTGCGTGAGAACGGTGAGGAAGCGTCATCGGCTCGTTTATCGGAGGCGGCGTTGCGTCAGACATTGGGGGCCTATGGGATGATTCGTGGGTATCGGGCGCGCGGTCATTTATCGGCGACATTAGATCCATTGGGGCTGACCAAACCACTCTTACAAGAGGATTTAGATCCCCATCACTACGGTTTTTCCGATCGTGACGGCAGCACGCCGATTTTCATCGGCGGCAGGCTGGCGGGATTACGCCATGCCACCCTCAATGAAATTTTGGATATTTTACGCCGTGCCTACGGTGGCAATGACACCGTGGAATACATGCATGTGGAAAATCCCGAAGAGCGTCTTTGGATTCAGGGAGTGATGGAGACACAAGAGGCGACATCAGCTCTTTCTCATGAGGAGCAGAGGTTGATTTTGCGTCAATTGATGAAGGCGGAAATTCTTGAGCATGTTTTGCAACGCCGCCATCCTGGGAGCAAGCGGTTTGGCTTGGAGGGATCGGAATCTTTTATTGTGGCGATGAATGGTGTCATTGATGATGCCGCCGCTCGTTCAATGCAAGAATTGGTGTTAGGGATGGCACACAGAGGCAGAATCAATGCTCTGGCGCATGTGGTGGAGAGTCCGTTGCCGTTCATTTTTGGACGCTTTCAGGGTGGCGGCAAGACCCAGCATGATGAGCACAGCACGGGGGATGTTCTTTATCATGCGGGCGTCTCGGTGGATAAAGAAACGCAGCACGGTTCAATTCATCTTTCCTTGGTTGCCAACCCATCTCATCTGGAGTGTGTCTCGCCCGTGGTGCTGGGCAAGGTGCGGGCGCGTCAAGAGTATTATGCCACCCATGATTTGGATGCTGTCGATTCGGTGCTGCCACTGTTGGTGCATGGCGATGCATCCTATGCGGGGCAGGGAATTGTCAGTGAGACTTTTGATCTTTCGGATTTGGATTATTACCGTGTGGGGGGAGCGATTCATATCATCATCAACAATCAAATTGGCTTTACCACCGCCCCCTCCAAGGCTCGGTCATCACGGTATTGTTCTGACAAAGCCAAAGCCATTGGTGCACCGATTTTTCATGTCAATGGCGATGATCCGGAGGCGGTATTGCGGGTGATGGGAATTGCATGTGCCTTTCGGGCGCGCTTTCATAAGGATGTGGTGGTGGATCTCATGGGCTATCGACGGCATGGTCACAGTGAGATTGATGACCCCACCTTCACGCAGCCTCTGATGTATCGGGCGATTAAAAATCATCCCACAGTCACCGACATCTATGCTGAGCGATTGATGGAGCAATCGGTCATCACGGAATCTCAATATAAAAAGTGGCGCAAAGACATTGATGCCCGCTACAGTGATGCCTACAGACAGTCTGCCGACTGGCGGGACGAAAAAAAAGACTGGTTGCAAATGTACTGGAGTGGCTTTCAGGCACAAGACAGTGGGGCTTCCGCCAAGAATACGGGGGTGAACACACAATTGCTGCGTCAGTTGGGACGGACGATTTTCACGCCGCCTTCTCATGCCAATCTTCATGGCAAGGCTAAAAAATTGTACGAGGAACGCCTGCAAAAGCTCACAGCAGGCAAGGGCATTGATTGGGGGACGGCGGAATTGTTGGCATTTGCGACACTGCTTCATGAGGGGACATCCATTCGTATGAGTGGAGAGGATTCCGTCAGAGGCACATTTTCCAGTCGCCATGCGGCGTTGGTTGATCAAGAGACTGGGGAGGATTTTATGCCATTGCGGCAGGTGCGAGACGATGTGTCGTGTGACATCATTGATAGCCCTCTCATGGAATTGGGCGTTTTGGGATTTGAGTATGGTTATTCGCTCTCTTCCCCTCGTCATTTGGTGTTGTGGGAGGCTCAATTTGGAGATTTTGCCAATGGGGCACAGGTTATTTTTGACCAATTTCTCACCTCATCGGAAGCCAAGTGGCTGCGGATGTCGGGTCTCGTGGTGCTGTTGCCTCATGGATACGATGGACAAGGACCGGATCACTCATCGGCTCGTTTAGAGCGATATTTGCAACAATGTGCGGCGGATAACATTCAGATTGCCAATTGCACCACGCCTGCCAATTATTTTCATTTGTTGCGCCGCCAGATGCATCGTCCTTTTCGCAAGCCGCTGATTGTGATGACACCGAAATCACTGTTGCGTCACAAAGAGTGCGTGTCAGATATCGGTGACTTTGCTGAAAACACGCGCTTTCACCGTTTGTTGGATGACGGCACTCACAAAGGCAAGAAGTCGGCTGAGCAGGTCACGCGCATCATTTTTTGTTGTGGCAAAATTTATTACGACTTGCATCAGATGCGTGTGCAAGAGAAAGTTCGTGACTGCGCTCTTATTCGTTTTGAGCAATTGTATCCGTTTGCGGGCTTGTCGGTGTCTTCGCTTTTGCAGCGGTATCCGTTGGCATCGGATTATGTGTGGTGTCAGGAAGAGCCTGAGAATATGGGAGCGTGGCGTTATATGCGCTTTCGCTTGACGGAGGTTTTGCCGCGCGGCTCTGCGTTGCGTTGTGTGTCTCGTGCGGCGGCGGCGAGTGCGGCGGTGGGACAAAAATCACGCCATGAGCGCGAGCAGCAAAAAGTGGTGCATCAAGCATTGGGATTGAAGGGAGAGTGATGATGAAGACAGCAATTACCATTCCTCCGTTGGGAGAGTCGGTGGAGCAGGCGACCATTATTGAATGGATGAAGAAAGAAGGTGATGTCATTCAGCAAGATGACATGCTTTTGACTCTTGAGACCGATAAAGTGACATTGGAAGTGTATGCTCCGATGGATGGGGTCTTGGTGGCGATTGATTGTGCGGCTGAATCGGTTGTGGAGAGTGGTTCGGTGGTGGGCTTTATTCAATCGGGCGATCAAGCCAAAGGATCTGCCAAAACTCGCATGACACCACAAGCATCGCCATCTACTTCTGAGAAAAAACCGTTGCCAAAAAAGGTGACTAAGTCACAAAAGCCAATTGTTGCAAGACAATTGTCCAATGGGGAGGTGGAGGATGACCACACACTGGACTGGCTTTTACGAGAACCCACAGAACCAAAAGAGCAAAAGACAGATTCATCGCCTTCTCGCGGTGAGCACACGATTCCATTGACGCCTTTGCGCCGACGCATTGCTGCTCGTCTCAAGGAGGCACAAAATCAGGCAGCCATTCTGACCACCTTCAATGAGGTGGATATGAGTGCAGTGATGGCTTTGCGCCGTGAGCATGGGGAGGCTTTTGTCAAGCGTCATGGGGTGCGACTGGGTTACATGGGTTTGTTTGTGTGTGCGTGCACCCATGCGCTGCGATGTTATCCGATGGTGAATAGTTATTTTGCGGATGATGGCATCACGCAGCATGATTATTGCGATATTGGCATTGCCATTTCTGTCTCCAATGGCTTGGTGGTTCCTGTGTTGCGTGATACCCACGCCATGGGCGTTGCCGATGTGGAAAAGGCGATTGTCTCTTACGCCGAGGCGGCACAGGAGGGGAGACTCAAGCCTCAAGATTTGCGCGGTGGCACATTCACCATTACCAATGGGGGTGTGTTTGGGTCAATGTTGTCCACGCCCATATTGAATCCGCCACAGTCTGCCATTTTGGGCATGCATGCCATCACCGAGCGGGCGATGGTGGTGGATGGTTCGGTGGTGGCGCGCCCCGTGATGTATCTGGCTTTGAGCTATGACCATCGCATTTTGGATGGCAAAGATGCGGTGCTGTTTTTGCGGCATGTCAAAGAATCTATTGAAAAGCCTCAGAGGCTTTTGTTGTCACTGTGATGAAGTGTGATGTGGCGGTCATTGGAGCGGGGCCTGGAGGCTATGTGGCGGCATTAAGGGCGGCACTGCGCGGCTTGCGAGTGGTGTTGATTGATGCACGAGGGGCGGCGGGGGGAGCGTGTTTGTTTGAGGGATGCATTCCATCCAAGGCACTGCTTCATTCATCCTTGATTTTTTCCCAATTGCAGCAAGGAGCGTATGGGTCTCATGGCATTGTGACGGATGCCCCTCAATTGCGTCTTGCGGATATGATGGTGCGTAAAGACGCTATTATTGACCGATTGCAAACGGGAGTGTCTTTTTTGCTGAAAAAACGCAAAGTGACATTTGTGCAGGGACACGCGCATTTTGTCGGCGGACACCAATTGGCTCTTGTGGATGAGAGCGGCACTCAGTCTTCTCTTTCCTTTAAGGATGCCATTATTGCGACAGGCTCTGTGCCCATGATGCTTGATACCCTGCCGTGTGATGGCAGGCATGTCATTGATTCAACGGCAGCTCTCTCACTTGCTGCTGTGCCGAAGCGTCTGCTTGTGGTGGGGGCGGGATTTATTGGTCTTGAGCTGGGGTCGGTGTGGCATCGTTTGGGCTCAAAGGTGGAGGTGGTGGATATGGCGGGGCGCATTGCGGCGGGCATGGATGAGGAACTGAGTGCACACCTGGCGACAATCTTGCAACAACAGGGCTTGCGGTTTCATCTTGAGTCACGGGTGACGGCGATGACCATCAAGGACACACAGGTGCATGTGACGGTGCATGACAATAAAACCGACAAAACAACTGAATTGACGGTAGATTGCGTGTTGCAGGCGGTGGGTCGCCGTCCGTGTACGGATGGTTTGGGCTTGGAAGAGACGGCGGTGCAAACGGATGAGCACGGCTTTATTCGCACACGGGAAGATTTTCGCACCGATGATCAACACATTTATGCCATCGGCGATGTGCGAGGCGGGGCACTGTTGGCGCATAAAGCCAGTGAGGAGGCGATTGTGTGCGTGGATGGCATGACGGGACGAGGGCATCGGCGCAATTGGCTCGTGCCATCGGTTCTTTATACCGAGCCTGAAGTGGCAAGTGTGGGATTTTATGAGACACTTTTGCGCCAAAAAAATGTTCCCTACAAAAAAAGTACCATTCCGTTCTCCTCTGTGGGACGCTCACTGACCAATGGACACAGTGAGGGGTTTATCAAACTGCTGGCACATCGAGACACGGATGTGCTGCTGGGGGTTCACTGCTTGGGACACGAGGCGAGCACCCTCATTGGCGAGGCATCGGCATTGTTGGCGCGAAGAGCGTCGGCGCGAGAATTAGCGGAAATTTGTCACGCCCATCCCACAAACAATGAGATTTTCAAGGAGGCGGCTCTCGCATCTCTTGGGGAGGGGTTGCATCATGTTGGCTAAAAAAGCGAGAAGAAATCGTCCACGATGTCGGTGTCTTGCTCTTCTGGGGTGACTTCTTCTTGCCACAGGTGTTTTTCTTGGGTGATGTAATCGTCAATGTCTTTTTGATCCGCGACAGGAACGGCATCAAGCAGTGTTTGTTCGCAGGAAAAGCGAGCCGTCCAGATGCATGCATCACCCAGAGACAGGCGGCGACACGATTGTTTGAGAGAATCCAGACACTGACGGGCGGCAGTTTTACGGCGTTCTTCTAAGGGATCTTTGACAGATTCTTCTTGTTCCGTTTCTTCTTGGACTTCTTCTTGCTTTTCTTCCTCTTCTTCCTTTGGTATTGACACAGTTGCTTGCTCATCTGTGCTGGGTGGTGGCTCTTCTGGGAGCAAGAGGAGGTCGTCAATGCGATAATTGTAGTGGCAGTGCAGCTTGTCTTTGGCAAAATAGTGACAGACTCCGCCTTGTGCGGGTTCTTTATGGGCGTTCGCAAGGGATGGCATCAGTAGCAGGATTATGATGGCGAGGGACATCATGAGCGGGCGCGCGGGTGTGATTTTTGGTAAGCTTGCATGAGATGGACGCGATCCACATGGGTGTAATGTTCGGTGCTGGCAAGAGATTGGTGTCCAAGCAGAGATTGTATGGTTCGCAAATCTGCGCCATCTTGCAAGAGGTGCGTGGCAAAAGCATGGCGCAAGCTGTGAGGTGTCAGTTGAGGCGAGAGTCCAAGAGCCGCGCGTTTGTGCCTGAGCCATTGCTGAATGACACCCACATGGATGCGTTTGCCTTGTGTGCCGTAAAAAACGGGATGATGGGATTCCTGCGGGAAAGGAAGTTTTTGGCGATAATGGGTCACCGCTTGTGTCACAATGGGAATGAGGGGAATGTGTCGCTCATAGCCGCCTTTGCCGATGACGCACACGGTGGCGGTGTCCATATGATGCCAATTGAGTCCCGCCACTTCGCCGACACGCAATCCGCTACCATAAAGAAGCATGAGGATGGCGTAATTGCGAGCGGTAATCCATGAAGGCTCACGGGATTTCATCGCAGACGCATCTTGAAACAGAGTTTGCAATTGATGATTGTGAGGCACATGAGGAAGGGGTTGAGGCGCGCGCCCGGTGTTTATTTTTGTCATGGCGATGGCAAGGGGGCTGTCGGTGCTGTGAGTGAATTGCAGCCAGTGGCTGAGGGCGGAGAGACAGCGCGCCATGGAGCGTTTGCTCACCCCATCTTCATGTCGTCTCGCAAGAAAGGCTCGAAATTGCGGCAAGGAACATGCCAACAAATCTTGAGTGGCGGGTGGTTTGATGGAATTCCCTTTTATGAATTGAGCCAATTGTCTCACATCGGCAACATAGGCGCGTCTGGTGTGACGGCTATATCCTTTGTGGTGCATGGCATCATTCCACAAGGAGAGGCTGTGTTCGTAGGATGATTTCGGTGTTAACGCCACTTCCTATTGATAAGCTGCTCACCTACCGATGGCAAGGCGATGGGGAGGCTCATTGTGGCACGCTGGTGGATGTGGAAGTGGGTCGCCGCAGGGTCACGGGATGCGTCTGGCACGATGATGACGACAAAAAGTCGTGGGATGAAAATCGCTTGAAAGAAGCATCACAGATTGCGGGCGCGCCGCGCTTTGGCTCTGATTTTATGTCATTTTTGCAATGGACGGCACACTGGAGCTACAATGCGCGCGGGCTCATTTTGAAAATGGCACTGGGAGCATCACTGCGTCTGAAAGGTAATTTTGACGCGAGCGATGCGGTGGAAGATAAAACGAAGGGGACATCTTTTGACTTGACGCAAGAGCAACAAACGGCATGGCGGCGATTGATTGCAAAGAAATCGGGCGTGGTGCTGCTTGATGGAGTCACAGGCTCTGGTAAGACTCTGGTTTATATGGAGGCGATGGCTCACCACATGGCATCAGGTGGTCAGGTGTTGGTTCTGCTGCCTGAGATTGCCCTTGTGCCTCAGTGGTTGTCGGTGTTTGAGGGGCGTTTTGGCTTTACGCCATTGTTGTGGCATAGCCAGTTGACACCGCGTATGCGCCGTCACACTTGGTTTTGTGCGGCGGCGGGCAATGCATCGGTTTTGGTGGGAACGCGCTCGGCATTGTTTTTGCCTCTGCCACGAGTGTCACTCATTGTGGTGGATGAGGAACACGACACCAGCTACAAACAAGAACAGGGAGTGATTTATCACGGACGCGACATGGCAATCGCCCGCGCTCATCATGAAGGAATTCCCATTGTGCTGACATCGGCAACGCCCTCTCTTGAAACGGCAGCACATGTGGCATCAGGAAAATATGATTCCGTGCCACTAAAAAATCGCTATCAAGGCAGGTTGGCGACCATTCACACGATTGATATGCGCCGCCACGGAGCAACATCGGCGCGCTCTGATATCATCTCACCGCCACTGCAAAAGGCAATTCATGGAGCGCGAGCGCGAGGGCGACAGTGTTTGTTGTTTGTCAATCGGCGAGGTTATGCGCCTTTGACGCTGTGTCGGTCCTGTGGGCATCGGGTCACGGGACCTCAATGTGAGAATAGTCTTGTGTGGCATGTGTTTCGTAAAAAATTGATGTGCCATTACTGTGGATATGAACAAGACAAGCCGTCTCATTGCCCTGAGTGTGGCAAGAAGAATTTAATTCTGGTGGGCATGGGAGTGGAACGATTGGAGGAGGAAGCCAATCGTTTGTTTGCGGGAGAGGTCATTCGCGTTATTTCCAGTGATCGCATGGCGAAAAAATCGGCGTTGGAGACCACATTAAAAGAATTGCGAGAGGGCACGATTGGCATTGCCATCGGCACACAGATGATTGCCAAGGGGCATCATTTTCCTCATCTGGGATTGGTGGGCGTGATTGATGCCGATATGGGGCTTGCCAGTGATGATTTGCGTGCGGCGGAGCGATGTTATCAGACATTGCATCAGGTGGGAGGACGAGCGGGGCGAGAGAATCAGGATGGCGAGATTTATGTGCAAACCTACCAGCCGCATCATGCCGTGATTGAGGCGTTGTGTTCTTATGATCGCGACCGATTTGTGTCATTGGAATTGAAAGGACGGCAGCGTTATGGCTTGCCTCCGTATGGTCGGCTGGCGGCGGTGATTGTCAGTGGACGCAATGGCGCACAGGTGGAAGAGGTGGCACAATCACTGGCAAAGAGCGCGCCGCAGCACAAGGAAATTCGGCTTTATGATGCAGTGCCCGCGCCCATTTTTATCGTGGCGGGAAGAAGGCGATGGCGGCTTTTGGTGAGCACGCAAAAGACCGACTATGCTCTGGCTTCCTACATGCGCTTGTGGTTGGGGCAGAAAAAAATACCCTCATCGGTCAAGATAGAGGTTGATATTGATCCCATGCACTTCTTGTAACGGAGCATCCCTTGTCAGAAGATGCTCTTTGTGTTAGGTGAGAGGAATTGACTGATGGGAGGAGCTTCATCCACTTTAGAGCGCGTGGCGACTCGCTATGGGCGGGCGTTGTATGGCGCGGCACACGCACAGGCGAGTTGCGATGCGGTGCGCCATGATTGCGAGCGGCTCGCAACATTGCTTGAGGAGGTGCCAACACTCAGACGCTTCATTGCTAACCCCACTCATCGCCATGATGACAAGGCGCGTGCTGTCTCATTGGTGGCGCGCCAGATGAAATGCCATGAGGTGACGGCGCGCTTTTTGCTGGTTTTGGCGCAGCGAGGACGGCTTGGGATTTTTGCCATCATTGCACGCCACTTTGCCGCTTTGTGTGATGAGGAAAACAATGTGATGACGGTCGCCGTCACATCGGCGCATCCTTTGACACAGCAACAGCAGCAGCAATTGGTGTTGCTGCTCAGTGATTATTATGGCAAGAGTGTGACTCTTGCGTTGCAGTTAAATGAATCTTTGCTGGGGGGATTGCGTTTGGAGGCGAATCATCGCCTCTATGATGCCTCCGTTGCCACCGCATTGCATGATATGACACAGCAATTAGAGATGAAAGGAATGGTGTCATGACAATTAATGCAACGGAAATTGCCTCGTTGTTGGAAAAAGAGATTGCGGGCTTTGAACAAGAGACCGTATTGGAGGAGGTGGGTTATGTCATTTCGGTTGGCGATGGCATTGCTCGTGTGTATGGTTTGGACAATGTGCGCGCGGGCGAGATGGTGTCGTTTGATGGTGGCATCAAGGGCATGGCTCTGAATTTGGAAACGGATAATGTGGGCGTTGTGATTTTTGGCAGTGACCGCACCATTAAAGAGGGGTCGGTTGTCAAACGCACGGGAGCGATTTTGGAAGCTCCTGTGGGCATGGGATTGCTTGGCAGAGTGGTGGATGCTTTGGGCAATCCTCTTGATGGCAACGGCGCGCTCAAGGATGTGAAAAATCATCGCGTGGAAGTGAAAGCACCAGGCATCATTCCGCGCCGCTCGGTGCATGAGCCTGTGCAGACGGGGCTTAAGTCCATTGATAGCCTTATTCCCATCGGCAGAGGACAGCGGGAATTGATTATTGGTGATCGCCAGACGGGAAAAACGGCGGTGATTATTGATACCATCCTCAACCAAAAAAAGGTTAATGATGCGGCAAAGAGCGAGCAGGAGAAACTGTTTTGCATCTATGTGGCGGTGGGACAAAAACGCTCCACAGTGGCGCGGGTGGTTAAAACTTTGCACGATCATGGCGCGCTGGATTACACCATTGTGGTCTCGGCGACAGCGTCTGATGCCGCGCCCATGCAGTTTTTAGCGCCTTACACGGGGTGTTTGATGGGGGAATTTTTCAGAGACAACGGCAAGCATGCGGTCATTTTTTATGATGATTTGTCTCGTCAGGCGGTGGCGTATCGTCAGATGTCTTTGTTGTTGCGCCGTCCTCCTGGCAGAGAGGCGTATCCGGGGGATGTGTTCTATTTGCACTCACGCCTTTTGGAGCGTGCCGCTAAAATGAACGATGAGAACGGCGGCGGCTCGCTCACTGCCTTGCCGGTGATTGAGACGCAGGCGGGTGATGTCAGTGCCTACATTCCCACCAATGTGATTTCCATCACCGATGGGCAAATTTTTCTTGAGACGGAATTGTTTTATAAGGGCATTCGCCCAGCTGTGAATGTGGGGCTATCGGTGAGTCGGGTGGGCTCGGCGGCACAAATCAAAGCCATGAAGCAGGTCGCAGGAACGATTAAGTTGGAGCTGGCACAATATCGTGAAATGGCGGCTTTTTCTCAGTTTGCTTCCGACTTGGATGCCTCCACTCGCAAAATGCTCGCACGGGGTGAGCGATTGACCGAATTGCTCAAACAGTCCCAGTATCAGCCGCTGGCGGTGGAGGAGCAGGTCGCCGTTATTTTCGCGGGAGTCAAAGGACTGCTTGATGAGTGTGAGGTCAGAGATATTTCACAGATGGAGGAATTGATTCTCCAAGAAGTGCGCCAAAAAGGCTCTGCCATTTTGAAAAATATTCGTGAGACCAAGTCTCTTTCTCAAGACGATGAAAAGAAGCTGCATCAGATCATCTCGCAGGTGGTGACGCAGCATCGACAAAGACAAAAGCGAGCATCGTAATGTCTAATTTGAAGACACTGCGCCAGCGCATTGGCAGCGTGAAATCCACCCAAAAGATTACATCAGCGATGAAGATGGTGGCGGCGGCGAAATTGCGCCGCAATCAGGATGCCATCATGGCGGCTCGCCCCTATGCGGAGACGATGGAACACATGGTGGCATCTTTGGCATCGTCAGATGATGATGTGCCCTTGATGAAGGGGCGTGAGCCTTATCGTCATCATTTGATTATTTGTGCGGCGGCGGACAGAGGCTTATGTGGCGGATTCAATGCTCATATCACGCGTCGTGCGGTGCGTCATGCGCGCGAGCTCAAAGCCAAAAACATTCAGCCTTTGTTTTTTTGCGTGGGAATCAAAGCCACCAACGCTTTGCAAAGAGAGTGGGGGGATGCCACTGTGGAGCGTTTTGTCTTGCCTGCCAAAGGAGGCTCGTTGCTTGAACTCGCCAATAGGATTGCCGATAGAGCCATTGAATTATTTTTGTCGACACGAGTGGATGCCATAAGCATGGTGTATGCTCGTTTTGTGTCGGCGATTCGGCAGGATGTGCTCCACCAGTCGCTCGTGCCGCTGGCGGTGGCGGACACAGCAACGGGAGCATCTTATGGAAGCGGAGTGATTTCCTACGAGCCCACACGCGAATCAGTTCTGGAATCGTTATTGCCAAAGAATATGCGCACACAGCTCTACAAGGCACTGCTGGAGAATGCCGCCAGTGAGCAGGGTGCGCGCATGAGCGCAATGGATAATGCCACGCGCAATGCCAGTGACATGATTGCCGATTTGACATTGCTTTATAATCGCACCCGTCAGGCGGCAATCACGAAGGAATTGATTGAAATCATCTCGGGAGCCGAAGCGCTCTGAACTTATGGAGAAGGACGATGGCGAAGGGTCATATTAGTCAGATTTTGGGCGCGGTGGTGGATGTGGTGTTTGAGGATTCTCTGCCGCCCATTTTGAATGCGCTGGAGGTGGATAATCAGGGCAAGCGGCTCATTTTGGAAGTGGCGCAGCATCTGGGAGAGCACACGGTGCGCACGGTGGCGATGGACAGCACCGATGGTTTGTTGCGCGGCATGGAGGTCTCCGATTGCGGCGAGCCCATTGCCGTCCCTGTGGGACCCGAGGTGCTGGGGCGTATTCTCAATGTGGTGGGCGAGGTCATTGACGAGAGAGGCGAGCTCAAGACAAAGAAAAAACTTCCCATTCACAGAGAAGCTCCCGCGTTTATTGACCAATCCACCGACACCGAACTGCTGGTGACGGGCATCAAGGTGGTGGATCTTCTTGCCCCGTACGCCAAAGGAGGAAAGATTGGACTGTTTGGTGGCGCAGGCGTGGGCAAGACCGTGCTCATTATGGAATTGATCAACAATGTGGCAAAGGGACATGGCGGCTTTTCCGTTTTTGCCGGCGTGGGAGAGCGCACCCGTGAGGGAAATGACCTCTATCACGAAATGATTGAGTCGGGCGTGATTGATTTAGAAAAAGGCAATTCCAAAGTGGCATTGGTTTATGGACAAATGAATGAACCCCCTGGCGCGCGGGCGCGCGTGGCACTGAGCGGTTTGACTCAAGCGGAATATTTTCGTGATGAAGAGGGACAAGATGTGTTGTTCTTTGTGGATAATATTTTTCGTTTCACCCAAGCTGGCTCGGAAGTGTCGGCGTTGCTGGGGCGAATTCCATCGGCGGTGGGATATCAACCCACACTGGCGACCGACATGGGCGCATTGCAAGAGCGCATCACTTCAACCAAGGATGGCTCTATCACTTCTGTGCAGGCGATTTATGTTCCCGCCGATGACTTGACTGACCCTGCGCCTGCCACATCATTTGCTCACTTGGATGCCACCACTGTCTTGTCTCGTTCCATTGCCGAGTTGGGCATTTATCCTGCGGTGGATCCTCTGGATTCCACCTCTCGTGTGTTAGAGCCTGCCGTTGTCGGCGAGGAACATTATGCTGTGGCACGGCGGGTGCAAGAGATTTTGCAGCAATATAAGTCTTTGCAGGACATCATTGCCATTTTGGGTATGGATGAATTGTCCGAAGAAGATAAATTGACGGTGGCGCGCGCCCGTAAAATTCAGCGATTTTTGTCGCAGCCATTTCATGTGGCAGAGGTCTTCACCGGCAGCCCAGGTGTCTTTGTGGATTTGAAGGACACCATACGCGGCTTCAAAGGTCTTGTGGAAGGCGAATACGATGACCTGCCTGAGGCAGCCTTTTACATGGTGGGCTCGGTGGAGCAGGCGGTGACAAAAGCCAAATCCATCAAGGCATAATCATGGATCAGGCACTGCACTGCCGTCTGCTGACACCTCACAGCATCTGTTTTGAAGGGGAAGTGGAGCGGGTCATGATGCCCGGTCGTGATGGACGGTTTGGCGTTTTGCCCCGTCACATGTGGCTGCTCAGTGAGTTAAAAATGGGACTGGTGGTGCTGAAGAACGCCAAGCAGCACCATTGCTTTTTTATTGATGGCGGATGCACGGAAGTCACGGCAAATTCTTGTGTCATTCTCGCCGATGACGCACAGGACATGGCGCAGTTTGACCGCAAAGCCTGCCAAAAAGACCATGATGCCGCCGTGCAAAAAGGAGACCCCATCAAAGCCTCTCGTTTGCACGCCATGATGCAAGCTCATGATGCCAACAAGCGTCTCACTTGATAATGGCGCGCTGGCGCAATTCTGCAAAAACCCTTGTGTATGTCTCTCGTTTGAATGAAATGGCACACTCAATCACCTCGTTGGGTGATGCCCATCGCCAGCGAGTGAATTCGGGGTGCGAGGTGTCCAGATTGATGTGGGAGTCATCGCCATGAAAGCGCAGAGCAAACCACTTTTGTTTTTGTCCGATGAAGCGTCCGTTCCATAGTTTTTTAATCAATGGTGGTGGCAGGTCGTAATAATACCATCGCTGGCAGCTGCCCAGCACGGTGACAGTATGTGACGGAATGGATGTTTCCTCTTCGAGCTCTCGCAGTGCCCCTGCGATTGGCTCTTCATCATCATGAATTCCGCCTTGGGGCATCTGCCATGCATCGGTTTTGATGTCTCTGCGTTGGGCGACAAAGATGTCGTCATGGCTGTTGAGAAGCACAATGCCCGCACAGGCGCGATAGTGGAAGTCAGATGGGACGCTCATCACGGCGCGCGATGGCAAGGCTACGCAATAAATCCAGTGCGCGCGCCAATTGATAGTCTTCAATGAGGGAGGGGTCGGTCACTGAATCGGTTTCGTTTTCGGCATTGTCTTGGCTTTTGCCGTGTTCCGTTCCTTTGTCCAATGCCCCTTCAAGGTCACTTTCGTGGCGGCTCTGTCCTTGTAGAAATTCAATGCGCCCTTGAGGAACAACAATATGAGGCTCAATGCCTTCGGCTTGAATGGAGCGTCCCGATGGCGTGTAGTAACGAGCGGTGGTCATGCGCAATCCGGTGTTGTTGGGCATGGGACGAATGGTCTGCACCGAACCCTTGCCAAAAGAGCGCGTGCCCATGATGATTGCCCGCTCATGATCGCGCAACGCCCCCGCCACAATCTCCGATGCCGATGCCGAACCACTGTTAATCAAAACCACAAGAGGAAAGTCACGAGCCAAATCGCCTTCTTTGGCATTAAAGCGATACATGTCATCTTCATGACGCCCGCGGGTGGAGACGATTTCTCCATGATCCAGAAAAGCATCGCTCACGGCGATGGCTTGATCCAACAAGCCGCCGGGGTTGTTGCGCAAGTCAATCACAAAACCCACCAAATTGGCGTTATCCTTTTTGATGGTGGCGATGGCTTTTTCCAGCTGTTGATAAGTCTTCTCATTGAAGGTGCTGATGCGAATGTAGCCCACATCGCCTTCTTGACGAGATTTCACCGCTTGAATGTTAATCACATCGCGAATGATGGTCACTTCTTGAGGATCCACACCTTCGCGCAAAATCATCACACGAATGGGCGTTCCCACCTTGCCGCGCATTTTGCGCACCGCCTCATTGAGAGTCATGCCAAAGACGGGGTCATCATCAATTTGACTGATAAAATCTCCTGCCTGCAAGCCTGCATTGGCGGCGGGGGTGTCATCAATGGGAGACACCACTTTCACAAGCCCCTCTTCCATCGTCACTTCAATACCCAAGCCACCAAAATCACCTCGTGTTTGTTCCCGCATCTCGTCAAAGGATTCCGCACTCAAAAAAGCCGAGTGAGGATCAAGAGAGCGCAGCATGCCATCAATGGCAGATTCAATCAGTTTCTTTGCCTCAGGCATCTCCACATAATCTTTTTGGATGATATCAAAAGCCTGACCAAACAATTGCAGCTGTTGATAGACATCTTCCTTCTTTTGAGGATGGGGCGATGGGGATTCGTTTTGAGCATGCGCGGCAGCAACGGACAGACATAAAACAGCCATCACCGCCAATCCTTGATACCTTGTGCTAAAAGAACGCATCGTCATGATTTTTCAACAAACGACAATATAGGAAATATTGTTTGATAACTCAACCACCGCTTGTGTTGAGAGTCCATTGTTTTTGCTCAAACCATGTGACGGGATCGATGGGTGAGAGATGGTGGCGCAATTCGTAATGAAGGGTGGCGGGGTCGTCTTGTGAGGAGATCGTTCCGATGGGTTCGCTGGGTGTGACTTGTTGTCCGATGCCCACCAGAATTGTGGCGAGGTGGGACATCACGCTATGATACGAATCTCCATGATCAATGATCATCACTCGTCCCAAGGATTGAAATTGGGCGGCATAGATGACCGTTCCATACCACGGTGCTAAAACAGCCGTTCCCGCGGGAGCGGTCAGATTGATGCCATCTCCTTCTCGTTGCGATGACAGAATTTTTTGCAGTGGCAAAACAAGAGACTCCTTGCTTTGGGCAAAAGGCGCGCGCGGCGCAGTGCTTTCTGCGGATGAACTTTTTTCTTGAATTTCTTCTTGTGTGCGCTGGTGTGCCACTTGAGGATTGATGGAATGAGTTTCTTGAGTGTTTTCTTTTGGCGGCGATAGGTGTTCAATCAATTGACGCAAATCGGTGGCTTTTTTTGATAATTGGTCAATGCGTGCGTCCTCACTTTTGATTTGATAGGAGACTTTTTGCAATTGGTCTTGTTTGCGGCGAATCAATTGGTAGAGCTGGTCTTCTTCTTTTTGCAATTGGTCTTGCTGCTGTTTTTGCTTTTCTTTGAGAGCCGCCAGTTGATATCCTCGCTGTGCCACTTGTTCAATGGTGGTGCGGGTTTGGGTCATCATGTCGCGAAGGGGTCTTTCAATGGCGTTGAGAATGATGGCATTTTGCACACGGCGATGTGCCTCTTCAGCACCCATGATGGTGGCAGAATCAGAGCGCAACGCCAGCAGGCTCATGGCACTGACCACATCTTCTATTTTTTTACTGCTTGCCGATAGATTTTTGCGTTGCTGTTGTTGAGCCATGGCAAGGGCTGTCAGCTGCTGACTTGTGGCTCTGGCATCCTTTTGCAACTGATGAAGTCTTTGCGATTGTTTCGCAAGAGCATTGCTGACACGCGTCAGTTCGTCTTGCAATTGGTCTTCATAGTCGGCAAGGCGTTTTTTTTGTTGCTTGGCTCTTGTGAGCTGGTCTTCAACGGTGGTCATGCGCTCTTGCGTTTGTGTGAGATCATTGCCGCCCGCGCGCGCCTCACCATGAATCAAAGTCATGGAGAGAAAAACAATTGCGATAAAGCGTGTCATGATGGCATTAAGGGCTAAAAATCGCTCCAAATCAATGAGTGCCCATTCATGGCTTTTGGTTTCTCAAGTTCCATGATGTGCAAGATGGTGGGAGCAATGTCCGCCAAGCGACCTGTTTCTTTGAGTGTGAGATTTTTGGCGGTCACGGCAATGAAGGGAACAGGATGCAGCGTGTGAAAGGTGTGAGGTTGTTTTGATGCGTCATCCACCATCTGTTCGGCGTTGCCATGGTCGGCGGTGACCAACACCGTGATGCCATGTTTTTGTGCCATATCGCACAATCGTCCGAGGGCTTGATCCACCGCTTCCACCGCTTGAATGGCGGCATCCAGCTGTCCTGTGTGTCCCACCATGTCGGGATTGGCAAAATTGAGAACGATGAGAGAATAGACATTTTGTTGCATGGCATGCAATGCCGCCTCAGTGATGTCATCGGCGGACATGGCGGGGGTTTCGTCATAGGTTGCCACCCGTGGGGAAGGGATGAGCGCGCGCTCCTCACCGCCAAATGGCTCTTCTCTGCCGCCATTGAAAAAATAGGTCACATGGGCGTATTTTTCGGTCTCCGCCAGACGCAATTGCTTCAGATGATGATGGGCAATCACGCTTCCCAGTGTGTCTTGGGGAACATAGGGCGGAAACATGGCATCAATGAAGCGATTGAGTCGCAGCGAATAGGAAGTCATGCCAATGGCGGCGGCAAAGGAGGGATGACGGGGGCGGTCAAATTCGTGCCACTCATCATCCAGCAGCGACAACAAAATCTGCCTGACTCGGTCGGCACGAAAATTGCTCATCAGCAAGCCATCACCATCGGTCACGCCGTCATAATCGCCGATGACGATGGGAGGAATGAACTCATCGCTCAAGCCTTGCTCATAAAATGAGTGGATGGCAGTGATTGAATCGTTATGACGAGGCGCATCACCCATCACGATGGCGCGCCAAGATTTCTCGGTGCGCTCCCAGCGGCGATCGCGATCCATCGTGTAATAGCGTCCGCTCATCGTGCCGATGGAGGCGCGCGGGCAGTCATGCAGGAGTGCAATGAAATCTTGCATGAAGGGAATGGCACTCATGGGAGCGGTGTCTCTGCCGTCCAAAATGGCATGAATAATGACCGTCACATCGGCATCATGCAAAGCTCTGACCAATTGAATCACATGATGCTGATGACCATGAACGCCACCAGGGGACATCAATCCCAACAGATGCACGGGCCCGCCTTGCATGCGAGCGGCAAAAGAAGCAAAGGCATCATTGTGAATGATGCCGTGATCAATTGCCTCATTGATGCGCAGCACATCTTGCAAAATCACCCGCCCCGCTCCAATGTTGATATGCCCCACTTCCGAATTGCCCACCTGTCCATCGGGCAGACCCACATCCTTGCCGCAGGCATGCAGCAGGCAGTGAGGATAGCAATTCCACAAGCGGTCAAAAACGGGGGTGTGTGCCAAATGAATGGCGTTATCGGGTGCATCGTCTCTCATGCCCCAGCCGTCAAGAATACAAAGCAAACAGGGAGAGACGGCAGGCACTGACGACTTCCATTATCTTTTGCTTTTTTTGAAAGAAACTTTCACAATTTCATAAGAATGCACACCGCCAGGGGTGGTGACTTCCACACTATCGCCCGATGTTTTATTGATGAGGGCGCGCGCCAGCGGCGAATCAATGGAAAGACGCCCCTGATTGACATCCGATTCATCACCGCCAACGATTTGGTATTCTTTTTTCTCGCCACTGTCTTCATCTTCTAAAAAGACATAAGCTCCGAAAATGACCCGATTGCCCGACAGTTTGCTGATATCAATGACCTCGGCATGACCGATTTTAGCCTCCAATTCGGTGATTCTGCCTTCAATGAGTCCTTGTCGTTCCCGTGCGGCGTGATATTCGGCATTTTCTGATAAATCACCATGTTCGCGCGCCGCCGCAATGGCTTGAATCACGGCTGGTCTCTCGCTGTTTTTGAGATTTTCCAGCTCCGCTTTGAGCTTCTGATAGCCATCCATTGTCATGGGGTATTTGACTGTATCACTCATGCTGCCCGTTCATTGTGGTGAAATCAATCAGGACACAATGGCGGTATCAAAGTATTTTTGCAAGGGCTTGACATCCAAAGAATGACTTTTCAGTGCCACAATTGTCTCCATCATGGCGGACGCTCCCGTGATGGTGGTGCAGTAGGGGATGGAACAGGTGAGTGCCATGCGTCTGAGAGTGAGGCTGTCTTTTTTTGCCTGTTCGCCATCACTGGTATTGATGATCAGTTGAAATTGATTTTTTGCGATATAATCCAAGCTGTTGGGGCTTCCTTCTTTGACTTTGCGAATGGGGGTGGTCTCAATGTCGTGTTTTTCGAGCCATTGGGCTGTTCCTTTGGTGGCGGCAATGGTAAATCCTGTGTCTTGCAGTTGCTGGGCAATGACTTTCGTCATTTCTTTTTTGTCATTATCTCGCACGGAGATCAACACAGTGCCTTTTTCGGGAATGGTCGCGCCCGCCGCCAATTGTGACTTGGCAAAGGCGTAGGGAAAATGCGAGTCTATTCCCATCACTTCACCAGTAGATTTCATTTCAGGTCCCAGCAATGGGTCGCTGCCCGGAAAGCGATGAAAGGGAAAAACTGCTTCCTTGACTGCTACATGTTTCGCTTTATTCCACCATGAGTCATGCAGATTGAATTGAGGCAGTGTTGCCCCCAGCATCAGCTGAGTGGCGATGGAGACAAGAGGCAGGCGCGATGCTTTGGCAATAAAGGGCACGGTGCGACTGGCTCGAGGATTGGCTTCTATGATGAAAATCTCATCGCCTCTGATGGCATACTGCACATTGAGCAAGCCACAGACCTTCAATTCTTGTGCCAGTGCGGTGGTGTGTCGTTCCAGTTGGCTGATTATTTGCGGTGCGAGCGAGCGCGGCGGCAGCCAACACGCCGAGTCGCCCGAATGAATCCCCGCCTCTTCAATATGCTCCATGATGCCCGCAATATAGACATTGCCCTTGCTGTCCGCGAGGCTGTCCACATCCACCTCAATGGCATCGTGCAGGAAGGAATCAATCAGCAAGGGTGATTGTTTGCTGATGGCATCGGCATTGTGAATGTACTGCTCAAGCATTGATTCATTATAGACAATCTGCATCGCCCGCCCGCCCAGCACATAGGAAGGGCGCAAAATCACGGGAAAGCCGATGGTGCGCGCATGGCTCACGGCTTCATCGGCGGAATTGGCGGTGGCATTGCGCGGTTGTTTGAGGTGCAACTGGCTCACCAAACGACTGAAAAGCTGACGATCCTCACTGGTATCAATGGAAGACAGAGGCGTGCCCAGCAGGGGAATTCCTGCCTCATGAAGCGCGTGACTCAAGCGCAACGGCGTCTGTCCGCCAAATTGGGTGATGACACCCAGAAGGTCGCCACGGCTTTGTTCCTTGCGAGCGATGGCAATCACATCCTCCGCCGTCAGAGGTTCAAAATACAGGCGATCAGATATGTCATAGTCGGTGGAGACCGTCTCGGGATTGCAATTGACCATGATGCTACAAATTTCTTTTTCTTTGAGGGCAAAGGCGGCATGCACACAGCAATAGTCAAACTCAATGCCTTGTCCGATGCGATTGGCTCCACTGCCCACAATCATTACCTTGCGGCATGGGGGCGGGTCAGATTCGCAGCTGGCGGCGGCGTTGTGAGAAAAAGCATGATCATGCCATGTGCTGTACATATAGGCGGTGGTGGAAGGAAACTCACTGCTGCAGCTGTCAATGCGTTTGTAGATGGGACCCTGCAGCTGTGCTTTTTTTTGCTCATCATGCACTGTGGCAAGAGACTGCTTGGTTAGGTGGGCAATGCGCGCATCGCAAAAACCCATCGCCTTGAGTTGTGACCATTGATGCGCGTTGTGAGGCAGTCCGTCTTTTTGTAATTGATGCTCGCGCGCCAAAATTTTTTCCAGCTCATGCAAAAACCAAGAGTCATAGTGGGATTGTTTTTGAATACGCTCAATGCCCAATTTGCGTCTGAGAGCTTCGGCGATGAGCAGCAACCGTTGCGGATGGGTGATGGCGAGAGCTTTGAGCAACGCCTCATCGTCCATGTCGCGCGCATAGGTGGGACAGTCCAATCCTGTGGCTTTGGAATTGATGGCGCGCAAAGCTTTTTGCAGTGATTCGGCAAAGCTGCGTCCGATTGCCATCACCTCGCCCACCGATTTCATGGATGTGCCCAGCAAGGGGGAGCTTTCGGGAAATTTTTCAAAACTAAAGCGGGGGATTTTCGTGACAATATAATCCAGTGTTGGTTCAAAGGAGGCGGGTGTGACACCTCCGGTGATGTCATTGGCAATTTCATCCAGATGATATCCCACCGCCAGTTTGGCGGCGACACGAGCAATGGGAAACCCAGTGGCTTTGGATGCCAACGCCGAGGAACGAGACACACGGGGATTGGCTTCAATCACCAGCAATTGACCGTCCGCAGGATTGACGGCAAATTGAACATTAGAGCCTCCCGTCTCCACACCGATTTTGCGTAGCACCGCAATGGAGGCTTCTCGCATGATTTGATATTCCTTATCGGTGAGAGTCAGAGCAGGCGCAACGGTGATGGAGTCTCCCGTGTGAACGCCCATGGGATCCACATTTTCAATGGAACAGACGATGATGCAGTTGTCTTTTTTGTCTCGCACCACCTCCATCTCAAATTCTTTCCATCCCACGATGGATTGCTCCACGATGACACTGCCCACAGGAGATGCGGCAATGGCGGCTTGGGTTTGGGTTTTGAGTTCATCCTCATTGTGAGCAATGCCGCCGCCATATCCTCCCAAGGTAAAGGAGGGGCGTAAAATCACAGGAAAGCCGATGGTGCGCGCCACCGCCAGAGAATCCGACACATTGGATACCTCCTCGCCGCGCACGCAACGCAAACCGATGTCGTGCATTGCTTGGCGAAATTGCTCACGCGATTCGGCTGTTTCAATGGCAGAGCGAGATGCGCCAATCAGTTCCACATCGTATTGGCGCAAAATTCCCGTCCCATCCAGCGTCACCGCAAGATTGAGGGCGGTCTGTCCGCCCATGGTGGCAAGCAGCGCATTCGGACGCTCAGACGCTATGATCTTTTCCAAAAAGTAAGGTGTCAAAGGCTCAATGTATGTGGCATCCGCCAGGTCGGGGTCTGTCATGATTGTGGCGGGATTTGAATTGACCAAAATCACTTTGTAGCCATCTTCCTTGAGAGCCTTGATGGCTTGCACACCGGAATAATCAAATTCACACGCCTGCCCAATCATGATGGGGCCCGCGCCGATGACCAGAATGCTGGATAAATCAGAACGGCGAGGCATCAATCGCCTTCTCTTTTGAGGGCATCATCAATCAGAGCCACAGTCGCCTCAACGCCGTAGAAGGCGATGAAAGAACCCAAGCGAGGACCCTCACGCTGTCCCAACAAAACCCGATAGAGCATAGAAAACCAATCCTTACTGCTTTCATAGCCATTCTCTTTGCCACTGGCACGATAGGTGTCGTAGAGGCAATTTTGAATGGTGACACCATCATGCTGAGTGAGACCATCCAGTGATGTTTTCAAATCTAGCAGACAGTGCATGATGGGTTCATCGGGAATTTCATATTGTTTTTGCGGGAGAATAAAATCATGATAATAATTCATGGCACATGCCACCAATTGATCCAGCAAAGGATTCATACCTTCGTGAAGACGAGAATCATATTGTCTGAGAAAATTCCACAAGACCGATTCATGGTGGGCGTTGCAAGCGGATGCCAGATTGAGAATCATGGAGAACGCTGGCAGACCGCTCGCGTCTGGCAATTCGCCATCATGAATGATGGACAACGGGTTGGCGCGATGAGGTGTGGTTTGATTGCGATAGTTTTTCAATTCGTCCAGCCAAGCGTCTGTCATGCGCGGGATGACATCAAAATACAGACGCTTTGCTCGGCGCGGGTGTTGATACATGAAGTAGCGTAGTGAATCTGGCGGTGCGTAGCGCAGCCACTTCTCCATAGAGATTCCATTGCCTTTGGATTTTGAGATTTTTTCGCCATGTTCATCCAGAAAAAGTTCATAGATAAAATGGCACGGCGGCTTTTTATTGAGCAGGAGGCTGATTTCTGCCGACAGCTGCAAAGAATCGGTGAGATCCTTGCCCGCCATCTCATAATCCACATCCATGGCTGCCCAGCGCATTGCCCAATCGGCGCGCCATTGCAGCTTGACGCGCCCACCCGTCACAGGCGTGGTGATGTCGCGTCCCTCATGACGGTAAGTGATGGTGGAATCATGGATGTCGGTGGCAACAATGGGCACTTCCAGCACGCGTCCTGTGGTGGGGCAGATGGGAAGAAAGGGACTGTAGTCATCGCGCCTCTCTTTTCCCAGAACGGGACGCACAATCTCGCACACCGCATCATGATGGAACAGAATCTTCTGTAACATTTTGTCATAGGCACCGCTTTGGTAGAGCTGCGTTGCCGATTGAAAATCATAAGAAAAACCAAATTGATTGAGAAATTCCTGCAGCAAAGCATTGTTGTGAGCGGCGTAGCTCTCATGTGTGCCAAAGGGGTCGGGAATGGCACTCAGTGGCTTGCCCAAATTCTTCTCCAGCATGGCTGGCTGAGGAATGTGATCGGGAACGGAACGCAGACCATCCATGTCATCAGAAAAGACATATAAGTGAGTGGTGGCATTGGTCATTTTGCTGAAGGCTTTGCGTACCATTGCCGTGCGCGCCACCTCGCCAAATGTGCCAATGTGAGGCAGTCCTGAAGGGCCATAGCCAGTGGCAAACAACACATAGCCCTTGTTGGGAATTTTTTCTTCTAAGTGATGCCAGAGTTTCTGTGCTTCCTTTCTGGGCCAAGTAGGGGCATTTGAGGGCTGTGACATGGGGTGGTCGTGATGTTGCGTGTTGGTGATGAATATTTTATAACCTACCTATCACGCAACAGGTTCATCGGCAATGACGAAACAGCAACAAGAACGACAAACGGCGCAAGTGATTACCGCTAATCGCTTGCTGGATGGTGAGGTGGTCTATAAGGCAAAGGGCGAGCGATGGGTGACGCGCGTCTCGCAAGCTCAGCTGCTCAATGACGACACACAATGTGAAAATGCTCTGCAATGGGCGGCACAGCAAGAAGAGCAGTGCGTCATCACGGGAGCTTATGTGATTGATGTTTTTTGCGACAAGGACATTGTGCCGGTCTCGCTGCGAGAGACCATTCGCTCGCAAGGTCCCACTTCTGAGAAATGGGTTGGCAAGCAAAGTGCAGAGGCGAGGCAATAATGTATCAGTACGACACCTATGACCATGAAGCGGTGCAAGAGCGCGTCGCGCAGTTTCGCAAACAGGTGGCGCGCCGTCTGAACGGCGAGCTCACTGAGGATGAATTCAAGCCCTTGCGGCTCATGAATGGACTCTATCTGCAGCTGCACGCCTATATGTTGCGGATTGCCATTCCTTATGGAACGCTGTCATCAGACCAGATGCGCCTGCTGGCACATATCGCCCGCACCTACGACAAGGGATATGGACACTTCACCACGCGCCAGAACATTCAATTTCACTGGATTAAATTAGAAGAAACTCCAGACTTATTGGAGGAATTGGCACACGGCGAAATGCATGCCATTCAGACATCGGGCAATTGCGTCCGCAATGTCACGGCGGATCACTTTGCGGGGGCGGCACACGATGAAGCCGATGACCCACGCATTTATGCTGAATTATTGCGTCAATGGTCTAGTTTTCATCCGGAGTTTTCCTATTTGCCGCGCAAATTCAAAATTGCCATATCGGGCTCGCCGATTGATCGCGCGGCGATCAGTGTGCATGACATCGGCATTCGTCTTTTCCGAGATGAGAACAATCAGCTGCGCATGACTGTCACCGCTGGCGGCGGTCTGGGCAGAACTCCCTATCTGGGGTCTGTCATGCATGAGGCATTGGAGACGCAGCACCTGTTGTCCTTCATTGAGGCGATTGTGCGCGTGTATAATGAATTGGGCAGGCGTGATAATTTGTATAAGGCGCGCATTAAAATTTTGGTGCAGTCGCTTGGCGGCGAGGTGATGCGCGCCAAGGTTCATGAGGAGTGGCATAAAATCAAAGATGGCGCGTTGGCTGTGCCGCCAGATGAAATTGAACGGATGCGTCAATTTTTTGCGCCGCCGTCATGGCAGCCATGTGACGCATCCGCCGATGATGCCCTTGTGCAAGCACAGTGTCATGACAATGCTGATTTTGCTGCGTGGGTGAATCATAATGTGAGTTCTCATAAAATCGCGGGGTATTCTATTGTCACCATTGCCCTCAAAGGAAGAGGCGAGACCCCTGGAGATGCCTCCGCCGAACAGATGGAGGTGATGGCGAATGCCGCCGATGCCTATTCGTTTGGTGAATTGCGTATTTCCCATGAGCAAAATGTCATTGTGCCTCATGTGCGAAAGCAGGATTTGTATCCTCTGTGGCAGCAATTGACAAAGGCGCGTTTGGCTCATGCCAATGGAGGGTTATTGTCGGACATCATTTGTTGTCCGGGCATGGATTACTGTGCCTTGGCAACGGCTCGTTCTATTCCTGTGGCGCGCCGCATTGGCGATCGCTTCAAAGATTTGAGCAGGCAGCATGATATTGGTGATTTGCGCATCAAAATATCGGGATGCATCAATGCGTGTGGTCATCATCATGTGGGTCATATTGGCATTTTGGGTGTGGATCGGCGCGGTGAGGAGTATTATCAGATTACGCTGGGGGGGCATGCGGGATCAGACGCTTCCATTGGTGAGATTATCGGTCCCGCCTTTTCCAGCGATGCGGTGGTGGACGCGGTGGAGACCATTGTGAATACTTATTTGCGTGTGCGGCGTTCCGATGAGTCTTTTTTGCACACATGGCGGCGTGTGGGCAAACAGCCCTTTAAGGAGAGTCTCTATGCGGCTTCTTGAGGATGGACGCATCACGACCGACCGATGGCTGTTCCTTGACGATGAACAAGAACTGCCCTCTCACCCCGCCATTGTTGTTTCTCTGGCTCGCTGGCAGCAGCAGGCTGATATGTTGCGGCAGTATCAGGGCGAGTTGGCGGTGTGTCTTGATTGTGCTCAAGGGGAGTCGCCTCGTTCCATTGTTGAGGATTTGCATTGTTTTGCCATGGTGGTGTTGCACATTAAAATTTTCAAAGATGGACGCGCCTTTTCTGCTGCGCGGCTGCTCAGAGAACGCTATCGCTACCAAAAAGCCATACGATTGCGAGGGGAAGTTTTGCCCGACCAATGGCTGTTTTATCATCGGTGTGGCGTTAATGTTTTTGAGTGGAATGACCAGTGGCGAGAGGCGGACTGGCGAGATGCTCTTGCGGAATTTTCTCATTCATACCAACCCGCCGCCGATGGCGCGGCATCCATCATGAGCTTGCGTCAAAGGCGTGCGAGCCAAGCTACCCGTCAAGATTCACTTGCCGCATCCCTTAAGAAAAACATCAGCCGCCGCAAACAATGGCAGCAACAAAAAAGAGAAGCTCCATGAGCGTCATGCCCGACCACTGGATTCGCTCCATGGCACAATCGCAAAAAATGATTGAGCCTTTTGCCGAAACTCTCAAAAAGGATGGTGTCATCTCCTACGGGGTGTCTTCATACGGGTATGATGTGCGGGTGGCGGATGAATTTCTCATTTTCACCAATATCAACAGTGTGCAGGTTGACCCCAAAGAATTTTCGGAAGATTCGTTTGTGCGTCATCAGGGGGATGTGTGTATCATTCCTCCCAATAGTTTTGTGTTGGCGCGCTCTTTTGAGTATTTTCGTGTTCCGCGAGATATATTGGTTTTGTGTTTAGGAAAATCCACCTATGCTCGCTGTGGGGTGATTGTCAATGTGACGCCTTTGGAGCCTGAATGGGAGGGTCATGTGACATTGGAGTTTTCCAACACCACGCCGTTGCCGGTGCGGATTTATGCCAATGAGGGGGTGGCGCAGTTTATTTTTCTCAAAGCGGAGAGTGATTGTGAGACATCCTATAAAGATCGCAGTGGGAAATACATGAAACAGCAAGGCATCACACTGCCGAAATTATGACATGGATGTTGCCCGTCTTGCTCACCAATTAATCTGCGTTCCCACCATCACACCGGATGATGGCTCGGGCGTTGCGATGATTGCATCACTGTTGCAGCCACTGGGTTTTGAGTGTGAGATTGTCTCGTTTGGTGATGGTGATTCTTCCATCCCTAATTTGTTTGCGTGTTATCCGTCTCGCGAGGCACTGCGTCATCGTCATTTTGCCTTTGCGGGTCATAGCGATGTTGTGCCTGCGGGGGAATTGTCGGCGTGGCGGCATCCGCCTTTTGACGGCGTGATTGAAGACGGCGTGTTGCACGGGCGTGGAGCGGTGGATATGAAGGGCGGCATCGCTTGTTTTATTGCGGCGGCGGCGCAGTGGCGTGAAGAAATCAAAGAGGGCGGCATCAGCGTGTTGATCACGGGAGACGAAGAAGGAGACGCGGAGTTTGGCACAAAGGCACTCATGGAATGGCTGCAACAAAAAGACTTATTGCCGGATGTGTGTTTGATTGGTGAGCCCAGTTCAGCCACGCGAGTGGGAGATCAAATCAGAGTGGGACGCAGAGGCAGCGTACGCTGTCAGTGCATCATTACGGGAACACAGGGTCATAGTGCCTATCCTCATTTAGCAAAAAACCCGTTGCACTGTGCGGCGGATATGATGGGGCGGTTTTGCCGTCATGACTGGGATGCTAATATCAAGGAAATCATTGGCGATGCGCCCACCATCGTCACTTTCACCCACTGTCGAGCGGAGGGTGAGGCGAGCAATGTGACACCGTTATCGGCACAGGTGCGATTTAATGTGCGCCATCATCCCGCCCATGATGTGAATCGGCTCATCACCGCTATGGAGCGATTGCTGGATGAATTGTGTGGCGATGGCTTCACCTACGAACTGACTCATGAGCGGGCATCGGCGGCTTTTGTGTCTGACAACAAAGCTTGGCATCGCCGTATCGTGAGCATCATTGAGCGGCGCATTGGCATAAGGGCTCAAGAGACAATGGGCGGTGGCACATCCGATGGACGCTTCATCAGCAAATATTGTCCTGTGGTGGAACTGGGACTCGTCGGCACAACCATGCACAGCACTGAGGAATGCACATCCATCGTGAATTTATCAATTTTAGTGCAATTATATTACGACATTCTCGCTGATTTTTTCACAAAGAAACAATGAAGGATTTTTATCAGCAATCGGTCGTGAAGCCATTGATGGCATCATTGACTCTGCTGCACACGGGCACAGTGAGGAAAGAAGATTTTGGCGCGTCACGGGTGTTATGTGGACGCAGTTTTTTGTTGTTGTTGCCATTGGTGGTGCTGATTCATTTTTTGTTTTTTGTGGGTTCATATGGATGTCCTCGTGGTTGCGTCATCATGAATGATGACTTGTTTCACGAATCGCTCCTGCTTCGGTTGACTCATTGGTTATTGTTCATGATGGTGGTGCTGATTTATGGTGTGCGGTATTGGCGATTGTCGGAGTCGGTTATTTTTTCTTATGTGATTGCTCACAATTGGGCGATATTTTTGGCTGAATTGTTGGTTGTGAGTTTAAGCATTGTGATCAACAGTATCAGTGATCGCTGGATGCCCATTGTGGATTCTCCTTTTTACTTTTTATTGACGGGCGTTCCGTTGATGGCATTTTTCATGGTGTATCAGTGGGAGGTGGCTCGCCGTGTTTTGGGGGTCTCGGCGTTGGCATCGGCGGCGGTGGTCTTTGTGGATATTGTGCTGATGAGTTGGGTGGATGCCTTTTCCTTTCCCCTTGCTTTGATGAGCAGTTTTGTGGCGGGATTTTTAACCTTTCTGATTGTGTGAGTATTGAATGGCAGTAAGACACAGTCCTTGAGGGGGTGCGGTTTGTCCTGCTGCGCGGCGATTTTTTTGCGCGAGAATATGAGGCATGGCATCGGCAGGGAGGTGACCGCGTCCAATATCAATCAATGTTCCCACCATGATGCGCACCTGCCGATATAAAAAAGAGCGCGCCGCGGCATGAATGATGAGACGCGAGCCCTGTTGATTGACCGTGAGCTCATCAAGAGTGCGAAGCGGTGATGAGGCTTGACAGCCTGTGGCGCGAAAGGAGCTAAAATCATGATGTCCAATGAGTGTGGTGGCGGCGTTTTGCATGAGGGACATTTGCAATGGAAACGGGACATGCCATAGATAGGCGGCAAGGCGCGCGGGGCGCGCGCGCCGATTGAGGATGGTGTATTCATAGTGACGCATGGCGGCATGACGGCGGGCATCAAAAAGGTCACTCACCTGTTCGGCTTTGAGAATGCTCACATCCGAATTGAGATGGGCATTGAGCGCGAGAGGCAGCTGTCTTTCTTTGTGGGTGCGTGATGAATCAAAATGGGCGACTTGTCCTGAGGCATGAACGCCGCGATCGGTGCGCCCACTGCCGTGAAGGGTGATGGTTTCTTGTCCGTAGGCGGCAAAGGCTTCTTCTATGACCTGTTGCACCGAACGCTGTCCTGTCTGTCGCTGCCAACCACAAAAATGCGTTCCGTCATATTCTATGGTGAGCTTATAGCGTGGCATGACATTGTGTGTGTCGCCATCCGCGCATCAATTCGGCAAATTCCATGGTGCGTCCGCCTGCTTTTTTCACCAGCAGGGGTGTGATGATGCCGTCTTGACAGACGAAATAGTGCTGGCTGATGTTGAGCTGTCCGATAGTTTCGGAGGGATTACATTGCTTGCCGACGGCTTTGAGAATGTGAACGCGAGTGGTGTGGTTGTTTTCACTGATGATATCGCACCATGCTCCTTGCGATGAGGCAAAGGCACGAATTTGCCCCAAGATACGCGCCACTGAGTGAGTGAAAGTGATGTGACGATCCTCCACGGTGAGACGGGGGGCGTAGCAGGCGTGGGTGTCATCTTGGGGCGTGGGTTCAGGGGTTTGATGGCGAGCCAGCAAAGTCAGATAATCGTGCGTTAATTGCTGTGCCAGCAAGGCAAGCTGGTGGGTGAGGTGCTGTGCATTCCATTGGCGGTCAATGGGAAGTTCTTTTTGCAGCAGGATGTCCCCTTGATCCAATTGTTTTGTCATTGCCATGAGGGTCACGCCTGTGGTGGCATCATCATGAATGAGGGCGTGTTCAATGGGAGATGCCCCTCGCCAGCGTGGCAACAATGAGGCGTGCAGATTGACGGCTGCAAAACGCGGCAAAGTAAGAATATTGGCAGGCAGCAGCAATCCGTATGCCGCCGTCACGATGACATCGGGCTGTGTGGCGCGCAAACTATGAATTGCCTCTTCATCCATGCGGTGCGGGGTGAGGCAGGACAGGTCATGCTGCTGTGCCCACTGATGCACGGGACTTTTCGTGAGGATGCTCCTGCGTCCCACTTTGGCGGGGGCGCGCGTCACCACTCCCACAACACGATGACCACTCGCCACAACCGCCTGCAAAGACGGAATGGCAAATGACGGCGTTCCCATAAACAAAATGCGTAATTTTTTGTCCATATTCCTTTTTTGTTTATGCTATCAAGCAGCTATGATTCAAGATGTGCGAAAGATTGATATTGCGGGAACGCGCGTGGTCATGCGGGTGGATTTGAATCTGTCGCGTGATGATGAGGGAAGGCTCATTGAGGGAAATCGTCTGTGGCGACTGATTCCTCACCTGCGGCACATGGTGACTGGCGGGGCACAGGTGGTGCTTTTGTCTCATTTGGGTCGTCCTCAAGGGCACACGAATGAACGAGATTCTTTGCGCGGCGTTGCGGCGATGGTGCAGCGTCATGTGCCTGATGAACAGGTTCATTTTGTGGATGATTGTCTCAGCCAAGACATTGCGCGTCTGCTTCAAGACGGCGCACGCATCATTTTAGCGGAAAATGTGCGTTTTCATAAAGAGGAAGAAGCCAACGATGATGGCTTTGCTCAAAGATTGGCATCATGGGGCGATATTTATGTGAATGATGCCTTTTCCTGCTGTCATCGTTCCCATGCGTCATGTGTGGCGATCACGCGTCACCTGCCGTCCTATGGCGGCGGCTTGCTGATGGAAGAGTATGAGACACTGCGAACAATCTTGTATGATGCCCCCAGACCCAGTGGCGCACTGATTGGTGGCGCAAAGATTGGCTCTAAGATTGCGGTGCTTGAGACGCTGGTGCAACGCTTTGATGTGGTGGTTGTGGGGGGGGCGATGGCGCATAATTTTTTGGTGGCGCGCGGGCATGATGTGGGTCGGTCATTTTTTGAGCCGTCTCATGTGGAGACGGCGATGGCACTGGAAGAGATGGCGCGTCAGCATGAGGCATCCTTGCTGTTTCCTCTGGATGGCGTGGTGGGACGCTCTTTGCATGATGCTGCGCCGCGCAATTTTTCTGTGGATGCCATTCCGTCATGGGGGGTGATGGGGGATGTGGGAACGGGGACGGTGGCGGCGGTGATACGGGCGTTGCCCACGATGAAATCACTGATTTGGAACGGTCCCTTGGGGGCGTTTGAACATGAGGCGTTTTCTCACGGCACACGCCACATCGGCAATGAGGTGGCACGGCTGACGCAGCACGAGGGCTTGCTCAGTGTGATTGGTGGGGGCGATACACTTTCAGCCTTGTCTCAGAGGTCGCTTGCTGACAAAATGAGCTATGCGTCTTTGTCGGGCGGTGCGTTTTTGTCGTGGGTGGCGGGGGAGTCGCTCGCGGGATTGGAAGCCTTGCAGACGCAATAAGAGAGGGAGAAATCATGGCACTGGTATCAATGCGTCAATTACTGGATTGTGCGGCTGAGGATGGGTACGGCTTGCCAGCCTTTAATGTGAATAACATGGAGCAGGTGCAAGCGATCATGCGGGCGGCGCATCGGGTGGATGCTCCTGTGATTGTGCAAGCCAGTCGCGGCGCACGCAATTATGCGGGGGACGCGTTTTTGCGCGCTCTGATGGTGGCGGCGAGTGAGGTGTGGCCTCATATTCCGGTGGCGATGCACTTGGATCATGGCAATGAGCCTGCCACCTGCTTTTCCGCCATGCAAAACGGATTTACATCGGTGATGATGGACGGCTCTCTCAAGGAGGATGCCAAAACCCCCGCCTCGTTTGATGACAATGTGCGAGTGACTCAAACGGTGACCAAAGTCGCCCATGCTTTTGGCGTGACGGTGGAAGGTGAATTGGGCTGTTTGGGCTCATTAGAGACGGGGACGGGAGACAAAGAAGACGGACACGGCTTTGAAGGGACGCTGGAGCGTTCCATGTTGCTCACAGACCCCGATGAGGCGGTGCGCTTTGTGGAGGAGACCCATGTGGATGCGTTGGCGGTGGCGATTGGAACATCGCACGGCGCGTATAAATTCAGTCGCGAACCCAGTGGCGATATTTTGGCGATGGATGTCATCAAAGCCATTCATAAAAAAATTCCCAATACTCATTTGGTGATGCACGGCTCGTCGTCTGTGCCACAGCACTTGCAGGATTTAATTAACGAGGCGGGGGGCGCGATGCCGCAAACCTATGGGGTGCCGGTTGAGGAAATCATTCAAGGAATCAAACACGGTGTGCGCAAAATTAACATTGACACCGATTGCCGCATGGCAATTACGGGCACATGGCGGCGCATTGCGCAAGAGAAAAAAGCCGAATTTGATCCAAGACAATTTTGCATTCCCGCCTATCAGGAGATGGAGAATCTCTGTGCCAGTCGGTATGAGGCGTTTGGTTGTGGGGGACGCGCGTCTGGCATCAAGCCGATTGCCTTGGAGGAGATGGCGCATCGCTACAAAAACGGATGATGGTCTCGTGACGATTGCTCCTTCCATTTTAGCCGCCAACCATGCGGCTTTTGGTGATGCACTTGCCAGCATTGAACGAGCGGGAGCAGCGTCTGTTCATATTGATATTATGGATGGTCATTTTGTTCCCAACATTTCTTTTGGGGCGCAATTGGTGCAGGATTTGCGCGCCCTCAGCTCGCTGTTTTTTGATGTCCATTTGATGATTGACCCCTATGAGCCGTATTTAGAGTCTTTTGCTCAGGCGGGTGCGAACGGCATCACCGTTCATGCCGAAGCCAGTGGGGATGTGGCACACGCGCTGGCGACAATTCGCTCATGGGGGTTGCGAGCAGGCATTGCCATCAATCCCAAAACGCCCGTGACTGACCGGTGGAAGGGAATGGTGGATCAAATTATTGTCATGACGGTAGAGCCGGGGTTTGGCGGGCAGAAGATTATTGATGGAACGGTTAAAAAATTTCCTCAATTGCGGAAGATCTATGGGGATTCGGTCTCATTGGTGGCGGATGGCGGCGTGACTGTGGACAACGCGATGGGTCTGTGCACGGCGGGGGCGAATGTTTTGGTGGCGGGGACGGCGTTTTTTGATGCGGAAGATCAAGTGGCGTTTGTGCGGCGGTTGCAAGGAGAGCATCGGCATGGTTGATTGTCTCATTAAGAATGTGACGCTGGTGACCCCCGATGCCATAGAGGAAGAGAGCTCCATTGCCATTGATAACGGACTGATTGTTGCGTTGGGAGACTATCCTTCCGCACAACAGACGGTGGATGGCGGGGGGCTGCTGGCGATGGCGGGCATTGTGGATAGCCATGTGCACTGTCGCGAGCCGGGGGATTTTTATAAGGAGGATTTCAAGAGTTTTTCCAAGGCGGCATTGTTGGGCGGCATTACTTCTGTTTTGGATATGCCCAATAGCCAGCCGCCTGTGACATCGGCATCTGTGTTGAAGAAAAAGAAGGCGGCGGCGCGGGCGTCATTTTTTTGTGATTACGGCTTTTATGTGGGGGCGAGCGAGGCGAATTGTCATGATTTGGCACAGCTGGAAAAGATGGATGGCTGTGGCGGCATTAAATTGTTCATGGGCAGTTCCACGGGGGATTTGTTGGTGGAGGATGATGAGACCATTGGGATTATTTTGGCGCACGGCGAGGGCATTGTGGCGTTTCATGCGGAGGATGAGGCGCGCATTCGGAATCGTCTCAAGCACCGTCTGAACGGTGAGCCGCGCAGTCATAGTGTGTGGCGAGATGAGAAGGCGGCGGCGTTGGCGTGTCGGCGGCTCATGGCATTGGCTCGCCGTCACGCGCCAAAGCGTCCGCTTCATGTATTGCATGTGTCAACTCAAGGTGAAGTGCGCGCCATCAGGCAAGGACAGCAGGCGGGCGTTAATGTGACCATGGAGGCGACACCTCATCATCTCATTCTAAGCGAGGACGATTATGACAATTTGCAAGGGCGCGCGGTGGTCAATCCGCCTTTGCGGGCGCGCCGCCACAGGGATTTTTTGCGTGAAGCGGCTCAGAAAGGATGGATTGACACCATCGGTTCAGACCATGCCCCTCATTCATTGGTGGAAAAAGATGGCACATATCCCAATGTTCCTTCGGGCGTTCCCACCGCAGGATTGCTGCTGCCACTGATGATGCAGATGCATAGGGAAGGGATTTTTTCTTTGAATCGGTTGACATCATTGATGGCGGCAAATCCAGCGATGCGCTACCGCTTGTCGGGCAAGGGTCTGCTGCGGGTGGGGTATGATGCCGATATTGTGCTGGTGGATGCCAAACAGACGCGCCGCATTGATGGCAGTGATTTTGCCATCAAGCCGTTTTTGGGCAAAAGCCAATGGTCTCCCTATGAAGGCAGGGAACTGACGGGATGGCCCCGCATGACATTCCTGCGCGGCAAAAAAATGACAGAAGACGGCGGCTATTGTCACGAATTTGCGTGTGGCGCGCCGCTGTGCTTTGATGTGGATTGAGCCGTCAGCGTGACTCCCTGTTCGGCGGCTTCTTCAAGGGTGAGTTTTTGCAGCAGGGGGAGTTCTTTTTGAATGGCGCGCCAGAGCCATAGGGCGATGTTTTCGGTGGTGGGATTTTCCAATTGGGGAATGTCATTGAGGTAGCGGTGGTCACACCGAGCAATGATGGGATGGATGATGGAATCCAATTGGGCAAAATCCATGAGCCACCCCTTGTCTGGGTCCAGTGCTCCCGCAAGGGTGATGACGAGGCGAAAATTGTGACCATGCAAACGCGAGCAGCAGTGCGTCTCATCCAATTGAGTCAGACGGCGCGCCGCGCAAAAATGATAACAACGATACAAGGTCAAATCGGGTGAGGTCATGGGATGTTCCATAGTTTGTGCAATTGCAAACTCATACGCCAAGAAGGATGGCGGTTGCAATAGGTCATGATGTGAGCCATGTGGCGCAGCTGGCGACCGTCATCATTGGGCTGAATAAAACAATGACGAAAGTGACCTTGCTTGCGTATTTTTTGGCAATCACGCCACGACCAATGCTCCTGAGGCATGACGATTTTCAGCTCATCGCCGTGCCGTTGCACCAGACGCGATCCCGCCTTGGGACTGACGGTCAGCCAATCAATATCGGGTGGAACGGGCAGAGTGCCGTTGGTTTCGGTGGCAATAAAGAATTGTTTTTGGTGAAGGGCATCAATTAGGCAAGAATCCAATTGCAAAAGAGGCTCGCCGCCCGTGCAGACGATAAAAGGCTGAGTGTCATGATGATGCCGTTGCCACAGAGTCAATGCGGTGTGAGCCAGATCATCGGCATCAAAGATGCCGCCGTTCGTGCCATCAGTGCCCACAAAGTCGGTGTCACAAAAACGACAGATGGAAGAGGCGCGTGTCTGCTGCGCGCCAGACCATAAATTGCAGCCACTAAAGCGACAAAACACCGCGGCGCGTCCAGCATGAAAGCCCTCTCCTTGACGCGTGACAAACAGCTCTTTGATTTTATAGCGGCGCGTCATGATGAATGAGAAGAGGGTCGGTCATGGCGCATTGCTTGAATGCCTCCATGCGCCAATGACAGGAATCACATCGGCAACAGGGCGCGCCATCGGCAGCAGGATGATAGCAGCTGGAGGTCATGGCATAGTTCAATCCCAGTGAGAGTCCCGCTCGGATAATATCGGCTTTGGTCATGTTGAGCAGAGGCGTGACGATGTCAATGGGCGGTGGTTGATTGTTTTCTTGAGCTTGCACACCTTTTTTTGTGGCGAGAGAAATCAATTGCTTCCATGCGGCAAAATAGGCAGGACGGCAATCGGGATAGCCACTGTAGTCAATGTGATTAGCCCCCATCACAATGGCATCGGCATCATGACGCTCCGCCAATGCCAGTGCCACGGCGATAAAAATCGTGTTGCGCGCAGGAACATAAGTGGAAGGGGTGGAAGGGGTGGAAGGAATGTCATCATGCGGCTGAGCTGGTGGCACGGCAAGAGCCTCATCAGTAAGAGCCGAGCCGCCAATGTCTGCAAGGGGCAGAGGCAACACATGATGCGGCACTTTATAATGCTGTGCCAACTGGCGCGCACAGGTGAGTTCATGGTGATGTTTTTGTCCATAGTGAAAGGAAAGGGCAATGATGTCGGCGTTGGCATGGTGCATCATGGCGAGGGTGGTGGCGGAATCCAGCCCCCCCGACAGCAACACAATTGCCTTTTTTGGTGCCTTTTTGGGGGGCTTGATTTTTTCATTTGCTGTGACGGCAGGCTTCATGGCATGATGACGGATGGGGATGGAATCGCAATTCATCAAAGATGCTATTATTCGTCAAGCGATGGCGCAAGGGCTTGATGCCATTGGCTTTTGTGAGCCGCATATTCGCAGACAGGCGCGCCAGCGATTTATTGAGCTGTTGCGTCAGGGGTATCACGGCGACATGGGATGGCTCAAGGCGCGCTTGCGCAAAAGATTGAACCCCTGCCAATTGTGGAGCAAGGCGCGCAGTGTCATTGTGGTGGGAATTTCCTATCGTCCGCAGCATGACCCTTTGGAGATTATCAAGCACAAACACAAAGGTGCGGTGAGCGTCTATGCCCGTATGGATGACTATCATCACATGTGCAAGCAGGTGTTGTTGCCATTGACGGCGTGGATGGAACGGCGGTTTTCGTGTCACGCTAAAATTTGTGTGGATAGTGCGGCGGTGATGGAGAAGCCTTTGGCACAGCAGGCTGGATTGGGATGGCAGGGCAAGCACAGCAATCTGGTGTCGCGCGACTATGGCTCTTGGTTGTTTTTGGCTGAAATTCTGACCGATTTGCATTTGCCTCACGATGTTATGGGACATGATCACTGTGGTTCGTGTCGCGCCTGTTTGGATATTTGTCCCACGCGCGCCTTTCCCGCGCCCTATCGGCTGGATGCTCGCCGCTGCATATCCTATTTGACCATTGAACATAAGGGCGTGATTGATCGCGCGCTGCGTCCCCTGATGGGCAATCGCATTTTTGGCTGTGATGATTGTCTGGCGGTGTGTCCTTGGAACAAGTTTGCTCGTGCGCCTTCATCACAGCAGTGGTTGCCTTATGGCGATGAGCAATTGCCCCGACTGCGTGACTATGTGTCTTTAGACGAGGAAGGCTTTCGGCGGATGTTTGCAGGCACGGCGGTGCGGCGCATTGGACGCAATCGCTTTGTGCGTAATGTGCTCATTGCTCTGGGCAACAGCGGAGCGAGCCGTGATGGTGTTGTGATTGTTCCTTTGCTGCATGATTCATCCCCTTTGGTGCGCGGCATGGCGGTGTGGGCATTGGCACAATTGATGCCGCAAGAGTGGATGGCAGAGCAGGCGGCACAGCATCTGCCGCAAGAGACCGATGCTCATGTGCGCGAGGAATGGCAGGTCGTGTTAGATTCAGCGTTAAATCCATCGCCCCGCGGTGTCTAAAATTGTGGCAAGGGCGCGCTGCACATTTTTATGTCCGCTATGATGCCCGGACTCTTCGGCAAAAGTGAGCTGTGCCTTGTCACCCCATGTTTGCACAAGACGATGGGCTGTGGCAGGGGGGCAGAGCAAATCGTAGCGCGCCGCCACCACCCGCAGAGGAATATGGGAGGGCACATCTTTTTGCCACCACGATGAGGGGAGGAAAAAATCATGACGCATGTAGTGCCATTCCAAAAAGGGCGAGCGGGGAAAATCTTGGCGGTCGGCGGCTTCTTGCCATGAGGGAAGGGATTGCTCGGAATTCAAATCGGAGAGAATGCGCTCATAATCGTGCCAAATCCAAGCGGCGGCGCGATCATCGGCTTGATGAGGATCGCGAATGAAGTCGCCCCACTGCGCCAGCAGCTGGTCATCGCTGAACGATTTTTGACATCGCTGCTCAGCGCGCTCTTTCAATTGATGCCACAGTTCAGGGCGAAACCGCATAGCATGGGTGGCAAACGCATGACGCACTTCGTCACGAGAGCCAAGAAAGACACTGCGTAACACCAGTCCCAACACCCGCTGCGGATAGTGCTGGGCATAGGCAAGGGCTAAGGTAGAGCCCCATGAGCCTCCCACCACCAGCCATCGGTCAATGGCGGCAGTGGTTCGCAATTGTTCCATGTCGCGCATGAGGTGTTGGGTGCTGTTGTGTGTCATGTCGCAGTGAGGTGTGCTCATGCCGCAGCCTCGTTGGTCAAAAAACAATGCGTAAAATTTCGTGCGCCGCCGCGCAATGAACCGAATCTGCTGGTTGGTGATGCGTCCGCCAGGACCACCGTGCAAAAAAATCAGAGGCAAAGCTTTGGGATTGCCGATGCACTGATAGGCAACTCGGTGATGGTCGGGGGTGATGAGGGTGTCAGGGGAGCGATTCACTGAACGGCGTGTTCCAATTGATAGGCGACATGAAACAAAGTGTCTTCACGCAAGGCTTGGGTGATGATTTGCATGCCGATGGGCAGACCGTCATCGCCATGCCCGACAGGAACGGAGATGGCGGGCAATCCCGCCAGAGAGGCAGGAACGGTGAGAATATCATTGGCATACATGGCGAGGGCATCTTGCGTCTTTTCTCCTTGAGCAAAGGCGGTGGTGGGGGTGGTGGGCGTGAGCAGAGCGTCCACATCGGAGAATACCTGATCAAAGTCTTTGCGAATCAGTGAACGCACTCGTCCCGCTTTGAGATAATAGGCATCATAATAGCCGGCAGACAGAACATACGCGCCAATCAAAATGCGTCTTTTGACTTCACCGCCGAAAAATTGCGAGCGTGTCATTTCGTAAAGGGCATCAAGGGATGGTGCGTCATCAGGGGTGCGCGCGCCATAGCGTACGCCGTCATAGCGGGCAAGGTTGGAGGAGGCTTCGGCGGGGGCAAGGATATAATAGGTGGGCAAGGCATAACGGGTATGAGGAAGACTCACCTCGCGCACCGTTGCTCCTTTGTCTTGCAGCCATTGGGCTGCGTCTCGCCACCGCTCGCGAATGTCATTTTGAATGCCTCCGATGTCGTATTCTTTGGGGATGCCGATGGTCATGCCTTTGAGGTCATCGTGTTTTTTGTGATGAATGGGTGGTGGCGGCTCAGGAATGGAGGTGGCATCTTTGGCATCGTGTCCCGCCATGACGGCATAGAGCAAGGCGGCATCTTCCACCGTGAGGGTGAGGCTTCCTGCTTGGTCAAGAGACGAGGCAAAGGCGATCATGCCGTAGCGGGAGCATCGTCCGTAGCTGGGTTTGAATCCCACCAGTCCGCAGAATGCGGCGGGCTGTCGAATGGAGCCGCCCGTGTCGCTGCCTGTGGCAGCCAGTGCCAGTCCGCCCGCCACCGCCGCCGCCGACCCACCCGATGACCCCCCTGGAACAAGTGCCACACGGGGCGCGTCTTTTTTGCGATGAGGATTGCGCACCGAGCCAAACGCACTGGTCATGTTTGCCGACCCCATGGCAAATTCGTCCATGTTGCTTTTGCCCAACAACACGCTGCCCGCTTCTTTGATATGGCGAGAGACGGTGGATTCATAGGGGGGAATAAATTGCTCCAACATGCGAGAGCCCGCCGTGGAGACAACGCTTTCCGTGCAAAAAACATCTTTCATGGCGATGGGAAGACCCTCCAGTGCCCGAGCCGTTTTCGCCTTGAGATGTTTGTCTGATGCAGCGGCATCTGCCAGCGCGCGCTCGGATGTCACCGTGATGAAAGCGTTGATGTCGGCATTGTCCCTGTCAATCTTTTGCAAAAAATGACGGGTCAATTCAGTGGCGGACACATCTCCAGCCAACAGTGCGGCGCGTGCCTGACTCAAGGACTGACTCAAAGAAGAAAATTCCATGCTAGTCTGTATCAATCACTTTGGGAACAGCGAAAAAATCTTGCAGTGGCATTGGCGCATTGGCGAGCAATGCCGCGCGGCGGTCGCTGTCATCATGGGTGGCATCGTCTCGCTGAGGCATGGTCACATTGCTAATATTAAGCAGGGGGTCTTCGTTGTCGGTATTGACTTCATTGAGCTGGTCAATCCACGCAAAAATGGCATCCAATTCATTGGCGTAGCGCGTGGCATCTTCATCACTGAAGGTGAGACGCGCTAAGCTCGCCACTTCATGCACTTTATTTTTGTCAAAATGAGCCATTCTGTTCCCTTGCCGATGGTGCTACTGTAAAGGCGATGGATTCAATCCGCAAGTTTTATCATGGCATGCAGCGGGCAGGGCGAGGCACGATTCTTGCCCTTGATTCGGGTGCGCGCTGGATTGGTGTCGCCGTCTCTGATGACCATCACCGTTTGGCTCTGCCGCAAAATGCCTTTAGACGCGATCAAATTCCGTCTTTTGTGACCCATATCGCTCAATTGATGACTACGCATGGTTGCACGGGTGTGGTGATGGGTTTGCCACTGCGTCTTGATGGCGGCATGGCGCGCGAAACGCAAAGAGCAAAAGATTTGGCACAGTCATTGCATCAAGAATTGAAAGTTCCCATTTTATTATGGGATGAGAGATTTTCCAGTGAGGGCGCGACGCGCCTCATGAGCCACTCGCCCACTCGCAGAAAAAATGGTACAATGCGCCACAGCATCGCCGCCGCTTGGATTTTAGATGCCGTGTTGCAAAGATTACGCACAATGGAGCACACCTCATGAAACTCGCCGCATTATTGTTGGAATTGGAAGGATGCGTGGTGGAGACCGAAGACATCCATCGGCGTGCCTTCAATGTTGCCTTTCGTGAATTTGGGCAAACATGGCTATGGGATGAGGCACTCTATGGTGAGCTGTTAACCATTGAGGGCGGCAAGGAGCGTCTTAAACGCTATATTGAGCGCACCGCTCCCAGCATCAAGGAGCGCAGTGACTACAGCAATTTTGTTGATGCCATGCATAAGGCGAAAAATTTTGCTTTTCGGGAACTGGTGCGCTCGGAAGGCATTGCCTTGCGGCGCGGGGTGTTGCCATTTTTGCAGCAGGCACAAGCGGAGGATATTCGTCTTGCCATCACCACCTCTATGACGCAAGAAAATGTGACAGTGGTGTTGCAGCATGGATTGCAACCGCATTGTTCCTTTGATGTCATCGGCTGGGGCGAGCGGGTGGCGGCGAAAAAGCCCGCCACAGATATTTATGTCTGGACACTGGGGGAACTGGCTCTGCCGTCTGCCGCTTGTTTTGCCATGGAAAGCACTCCCCATGGTGTCAAGGGATGCCTCAGTGCTGGCATTGGCGTGGCGGTGACCGTCACGCGCTATAGCCGTCAGGAAAACTTTGACGGCGCACAGGCGGTGCTGGATGGATGGGGAGATGACAAAAACCCCATTGAGGTGATTGACGGCAATGCTCACGGACATCCCCATGTGACCCTCAATTTGATTCGGCAGTGGCATGAACAGGCATCTTCTGTGTAGTTGTGTGGGGCTCATCATGGCGATGGGTGCACAGGCACAAGGGCAGCCGTCAAGGGTTGCTCTGATTATGGACGACCAGCAGACGGTAACAGACACCATCACGCTTGGTATTCGTCTCCACATGGATGACGGATGGAAAACCTACTGGCGACACGGCGGTGATGCCGGACTGCCGCCTCATTTGGAATGGCACAAAACCGATGGTGTCCAAAACATTGCCTTGCAGTATCCCGCGCCACAAAAGTATCTCGATCACGGGCTGGAGACCATCGGTTATGCAAAAGAGGTGGTCTATCCCCTTGTCATTGAGACCAATGCTGATGCCGTCACCCTTGAGGGAACACTGGAATATGTGGTGTGTCGCGAGATTTGTCTGCCACTGACACATCAATTGGATGCTCAGCTTGTGAATGGCAAGCCAGTCAAGGGAATTGAGGTGGATGGGATATCTTTGCAAAATGCTATGCGGCGTTTGCCCATCACGCACAAACCCTATCCTTTTGAGGTGCGTGAGGCACAATGGGCGCGCCAGCATGATGGAAATCATGAGTGGCGCATCATGGCGACAAGACAAACGCCTTTTCAAAATCCCACCGTTTTTATTGAGACACTGCAATCTGGGCAAGATCAAGAGGGCAGCTTGTGGATTGGTGATGCCACGGTGCGCTTGTCTCAAGATGGCTCACGGGCGTGGTTTCTCATGGCATCTGATGGCGAGCAAGACGCACCGCCTCAGCTGGCGCGTCTGACGGTGGTGGATGGCGATATGGCTGTGGAACAGACAATGCCCGTCACATTCATTGTGCCGCAAAAAGAGACATCATCGTATTTTTTGTTGCTGCTCTTTGCTTTTGCGGGCGGGTTGATTTTGAATGTGATGCCGTGTGTGTTGCCGGTGCTGTCACTGAAGCTGCATGCCCTGCTGCGGCAAAATCATGATGCAACAACACCCCCGCGCCAATCCATGCTGTATCATGCGGTGGGCATTTATGGGGCGTTTGGTTTGTTGGCATTGATGGTGTGGAGTCTGCAATCTGTGGGCGTGGCGGTGGGATGGGGTTTTCAGTTTCAAGAGCCAGTGTTCATTGTGACCATGATGGTCATCATGCTGATTTTTGCCGCCCACTTGATGGGATGGATTCATGTGCGCGTTCCATCTCAATTGATGACCATGATGCCACGCGCCAGTGGTGACATTGCCAATGGAGCGTTTGCCACCCTGCTCGCGACTCCGTGTTCTGCGCCTTTTTTGGGGGTGGCGGTGGGATTTGCTCTGGTGGGAAGTGCCATGGACATGGCTTTGATTTTTGCCTTTGTTGCCACAGGATTTGCCGCGCCGTGGCTTGTGGTGGCGATGATGCCGCGCCTTTTATCGTATCTGCCGCGCCCTGGACAATGGATGGTGACCCTTGAGAGATTTTTCGCCGGGTTGTTGTTGCTCACGGCACTGTGGCTTGCCTCCATTGCCGCCACACAGTGGCAGCAGCGAGATGGTGAGACACGCGACTCTTTCTGGCACGATTTTACGCCAGAGAGCATTCATAATCATGTGGAGCAAGGACGGGTGGTCTTTGTGGATGTGACGGCTGATTGGTGTCTCACCTGTCGCGTCAATGAGGCGCGTGTGCTGAACACCGATGAGACGCGTGCATTGTTGTCCGAGCCGTCCGTGATTGCCATGCGCGCCGATTGGACACAGCGGGATGAATTCATCGGCACATGGCTGCAGTCTTTTGGTCGGTCGGCTTTGCCGTTTTATGTTGTGTTTGGAGAGGCTGCCCCTCGGGGAATTGTCTTGCCGGAATGGCTCACTCATGATACGGTGCACCGTGCTTTGATGAATGCCACAAACACACAAAAAGGGAGAGACTCATGACACAGAAGAAACAAGGAGACGCCATTCCCAGCACGGCACTCACCGTGATGGAGGCGGGTGCACCGTCACAATTATCGCTGCATGATGCGTCTCAAGGAAAGACCATTGCGGTGGTGGTGACACCGGGGGGATTCACGCCCACATGCTCCAATGACCACCTGCCGCCCTACATTGAGAAGGTGGCTCAATTGAACGAAAAGGGCGTTGACGCGCTCTATTGTCTGAGCACCAACGATATTTTTGTGCTGACCGCATGGCACAAGCATCTGGGAGCTCCGTCTCAGCTGACGATGGTGAGTGATGGCAATGGTCACTTCACGAAAGAGATGGGCATGACGCTGGACCTTTCGTCTTTCGGCATGGGAATGCGTTCCAAACGCTATGTGATGGTGGTGCGCGACGGCACGATTGAGCATCTTCTTGCCGAAGAAGGGGCGGGGCTTGAGCATGCAACGGCGGAGAAATTACTGGCAAGCCTGTAGCAGGGCGGTGCGCGCGGCTTCATCCACCCGCTCATTGCGTTCATTGCCGGCGTGACCTTTCACCCAATGCCAATGGACATCATGCTTTTGGCTGGCGGCGTGCAGTCGTTGCCAGAGGTCTTGATTTTTCACCTCTTTTTTGTCTTTGGTGCGCCAGTTGTTCGCCATCCATGTGGGCAGCCACTGGGTGATGCCTTTTTGCACATAGCTGCTGTCGGTGTAGAGATGCACCTCACAAGAACGGGTCAGCGTCTCCAGTGCCATGATGGCGGCGGTGAGCTCCATGCGATTATTGGTGGTGACAGATTCGTTTCCTGAAATGAGGCGTTCTTTGTGAGCGGCGGACAACAAAGCCGCCCAGCCGCCGCGCCCCGGATTGCCCGAACACGCCCCATCAGTATGAATCGTCACTTTCATGATTCGCCCCAGGCAATGGGATGGCAGGCATGAAAACGCAGGCGGGTGAGATAATCGTGCGGGTCTTTGACTTGATGAAGAGGTGATGCTGAACTCCAATCTTGCAGCCGCGTCAGCAAAAAACGCAAGGCACTGGCGCGCAAAGATACGGGGAGAAACTCTTTTTCCGACTCTTCAAAGGCGCGCACCGACTGATAGCCAGACCACAAAGCCTGTCCGCACGCAGCATCATAGCGATGAGACGAGTCAAAACACCACGCATTGACGGCAATGGCAAAGTCATAACACAGGGCATCATGACAGGCGAAATAAAAGTCAATCACACCCACCAGCTGGTTGCTTTGAAAGAACACATTGTCGGGAAATAAATCGCCATGAATGATGCCCTTGGGGACATCGTCACGCCAGTGGGCTTGCAGAAAATTCAATTCCTGCTCAAGCACCAATGACAAGCCTTCTTGCCATTGGTCAATGTTTTGCTGCTCGTGCGTGATGATATCGCGCCATGCAGGCAGGGATAAATCATTGACACGCTTGGGTGCGGTGAATGACAAACCCGCCAGATGAAAGCGCGCCAGCAGCTGTCCCACATCATGACAGTGACGGGGGGTGACACAAGTCACACCCGTTCCTTGCAAAAAATTGGTGATGGCACACGGTTTGTCGGCAATGTGATGAAGCGTCCTGCCCTCGCGCGTGGCAATGGCAATGGGGCAGGGAATGGATTGGTGATGCAGGTGATTCATCACATCATGAAAAAAAGGCAAATGCTGCAAAGAGGTGCGCCCTTCATAGATGGTCAAAATGTAGCGAGACTGGTCGGTGATGAGATGATAATTGGTGTTTTCAACACCCTCATGAATGCCCTCAAATGAGACAAGACTGCCGATGTCATAATTCGCCAGTAAGTGAGTGAGTTCATTTTCAAAAATGGGAGTGTAGATAGCCATCAATCACAGAGGCGAGTTATAGTCTTCTAGTTCGCTGGTGAAATAATTCGTGCCGTAGAGTTCGCTGAAGGTTTTTTCGATGCGGTGCATTTTGACCATGCCCACATTGGGGGCGTACCACTCTTCGCTGGTGACTTCCACCTGCTCGGTTCCACTGCCGCGCGTGGTGCTAAAAGAAGTCGCGCCTGTGCCGATAATATGCAGACAATTGGAGAATTCTCCTGCCGCCACCCGCACGGTGGCATCACGACTCACCACTCTATAGTTCAGAGGCACAATGAGCTTGACCGATTCATTAAACAGGGGTTTTTCGCGAATGATAATGTAGGTGGTATCAATGATAGACCATGTGCTGTTTTCATCAAGATTGGTCGCCATGACGGTGCGCGCCCCCTCCTCCCACTGCGGCATCCCACTGGGACGCTTCTGCAACGCCACTCTTTGAATGGCGTGATGGTCGTGACTGTAATAATAGATGAGTCCATTTTCGTGCAAAATGGGGGTGGCATTGAGTGAGTCGCCATTGGGGCGCGTGAGGGTGACCTCATCAAGGCTCATCCGCACGCTTTTATAGTTCTCGGTGGGGCTATATTGGGGCGCAAAGGTGATGCGATAGTGCCACTCATAGCCGGCGGTGAGGGGGAAATAAGCCGCCTCATGACGCACCAACAGCACCACAAGAGGCACTGCCAGCAGCCACAAAAAACGCGCATTATTTTTCAGGAAGGACATAGACGGGAAGATCATGGAACGATAGTTGAGGGGTTGCTTGAATGACATTCTGGTCGGTGATGCGTCCTTCTTGCATGCCGATGCGGGGTTTGTTTTCACCCATTTGCGGCTGTCCATTGGATATTTTTTGCAGAGCGTGGGCGACCTCTTGGTGTAACAATTCATCATAACGCAGGCTGTAGGAGCGAGGCTGGGTGTGACCGACACGCTCATCCATGTCGGTGATCCACAAATAGACCGCGCCATCGTCTCCCGTGATGGAATTGGGCTCTTGAATTTCCGCCGCCACCAGACGAAAACGCGGCGGCAATGCGTCCGGCACGGGCCAGCCGCGCACCGCGAGTTGCGTCTCATAGTGAATGCCGTAAAACAGTGACAACAGAGCAATCAATGATGCTTTTTTCATCGCCGACCAATCGCTCTCCAGCAGCAAAAACAAAACAATTGCCGCCATGATGAGATAGCTGGTGATGAGTCCAAAAAACGAGAGTGTCATGATGGCAAATCCGGAGCGTACGAGACCAGTTGTTTTTCAAGAAAGTTCAAGTCCAACATAGCACCATTTCCACTGAGGGTGAAACGAAAAGCTGTTTTTTCTGCTCCTGTGCGCTCAAGGGTGACGGTGTCATAATGGAGCACCTGAAGGGCGGGATTGACTCGTTCCAGCTTGACGGTCACCTCCACGGGCTCTTTGGTCTCCGACATGTAATAGTGGACATTGACCACATACTCGCCAGGCACAACGCCTCGCAGGGTGACGATTTCTTGATTGAGTTCATTGATGATGGTGGTTTCATTGTGTGTGGTGGCATCAAAGAGTTTTCCGCGATCGTCACGGTCAAGATGGAGCAATCCGCCTTCTTTGTTGCGATACCAGATGAGGTCTCCTTGGGGCCCTTGCACCCACAGGTCAATATCGTCGGGGCTACCGTCTTGCCAGGTGACCGAGATGATGTATTCGGCTTTGCGCTCCACATTGCCTCTGGTGACGATGGGATTCATGAAGATGACGGCGATAAAAAACAGGAAAGTGAATCCCATAAGGGCATTGAAAAGCAAATCGGTAAAGGGATCGCTGCGAATACGACGATGAGCGCGCATGGCTATGACGAGGGTTGCGTGGCGATGAAATGATGGGTGATGCTTTCAAGAATGTAGTATTGTGCGCTTAAGAAGATGGCGGCGAGCAATCCGGTGAGGGTGGTATAGAGGGCGATGCCCATGCCTGCGCCCATGTCGGTCATGAGTTTTTGGGCGATTTCAATGTCAAGGCGCGTGATGGAAGCAAGGGATGACAGCATGAAGATAAAGCCCACAACCGTGCCCAGCAGTCCCAATTTGACGAGCACATCAACGATGAACCAGCCGAGTTCATAATGGTCATGAAGGTCGGTGTTGCTGTAGGGAAGTTGCAGGCGGTGATGATGAATGGCGCGCGCCATCGTATAAATATGAAAGCCGCAATGCACCGTCATGGCGGTAAAAAGAATCATGATGACCACAGAAATATGACTGCGGTCGGCAATGAGCAGTGTGGTGAGCCATCCCTCGCGCCAGCAAATCCACAGGGCAAACACGGTGAATCCCAGCAAGCTCATCCAGAGGAGAAAGGGATGATAGTTAGGGCGCGCGATGGTTTTCATGAGTCATAGTCCAAAGAGCCAGAGTGAAGGCGGCAACACCGCCCGCTTGATGAATGATAGCCAAAGAAGGCATGGCAGACAACAGCACGGTGGCAACGCCCAGGCTCCATTGCAGGGTCACAATGATTGCCGTCGTGACCACAAGGGGATGGCGCAGTTTCCACACGCCATACCAAGCCCACAGGAGGGTGACGGTGGCAATCATGCGATGGAGCCACTGCCATAGGACGGGGTTTTCTTTGAGATTGAGCCACAGTGGTGTGAGGGCAAAGGCATCATGAGGAAGAAACGCGCCGTTCATGAGGGGAAAGGTGTTGTAGATGGTGCCGCCGTGCAGTCCAGCGACAAAGCTGCCTGCCACCATGGTGATGAACACCAGCAATGTCAATGTGATGAGGACAGCTGGCGGTCTGGTGCAGGGGCGCGCGGTCAGCAGCAACAACGATAAAATGGTCAACGCCAATGAGAAATGCAAAGCCAGACGCAGATGACTCACTTGAGGTTCATGGATGAGCCCGCTTTGCACCATCCACCATCCCACCCACGCTTGCAGCGCGCCCAACGCAAGAGTGCAAGACAGCAACACATATTCTCGCTTTGTGAGCATGTTTTTGGTGAGGAAAAATAAAAAGGGCACTAAAAAAACAATCCCCAAAAGGCGTCCCCACATGCGATGACCGTATTCAACGAGATAAATCAACTGAAATTCGGCAAGGCTCATGGAGCGATTGACCAACTGATATTCGGGGTATTGTTGGTAGATGGCGAATGCGTCAAGCCACTGGGCGTGAGAGAGTGGCGGCAGGATTCCCGTGATGGGATGCCAGCTGGTCATGGAGAGTCCCGAGCCCGATAGGCGCGTGATGCCGCCGATGAGAATCATCAGCACCACCATGCCGGCACACACATAGAGCCAGTGGCGCATCGAGCGCGAGATGGGGGAGGCGGTGAAAAATGTCATAACAACAATTATGCTCTTTTGGACGATGTTTTGGCAAGACTCACAAATAACATTATTTTGTTGTGAATATATCTTTTTACACATTTTTCCATTGACAATAGAAGCACATTTTTTTAGATTGGCGCGATGGCTCATTCTGCTTCCAATGACGCACTTGCGGCGCGTGCGCGTGATCTCAAAACTCGCTATGGCTCTTTGCAGGGAGAGGCATTGTTGCGTCCGTTGATTGAGAAGGAACTGCATGGACGGGTGGCTTTGACTTCCTCGTTTGGAGCGGAATCGGCGGTGTTGCTTCATATGGTGGCGCGCATTGATCAGAATGTGCCGATTATTTTTCTGGACACGGGAAAATTATTTGAAGAGACTTACAACTATGTCTCGTTATTGGCGGGTCATTTGGGTTTGACGGCGTTGCGGATTATTCGTCCGGACAATGAGGATTTGACTCGTGAGGATGCTCAAGGAGACTTATGGAATAGAGATCCCAATCGCTGCTGTCATATTCGCAAAGTGTTGCCCCTTGAGCGACTGTTTGCGAGTGGTGCGTATGATGCGTGGATTACAGGACGCAAACGCTATCACGGTGATATGCGTTTGCATCTGGAGACCATTGAGTATGTGGAGGGAAAGATTAAAATCAATCCACTGGTGCATTGGGGAGGTGAGGATATTCGGGCGGCATTTTTGCAATATGGTTTGCCGTTGCATCCGTTGGTGGGTCAGGGATACCCGTCTATTGGCTGTCATCACTGCACCCATAAGGTGGAAGAGGGTGATGACCCTCGTTCGGGACGATGGAAGGGATTGGAGAAAACCGAGTGCGGCATTCATCGCGCGTCATGGGCAAAGAAGGCATCATGAATCATTTAGAGCGACTGGAGCAAGAGAGCATATTCATTTTGCGGGAGGCGTATCATGCCTTTGACAAGATGGCGATGTTGTGGTCACTGGGCAAGGATTCCAATGTGATGCTTTGGCTTGCGCGCAAAGCTTTTTTTGGCACGATTCCATTTCCCGTGGTGCATGTGGATACCGGCAAGAAGTTCAAGGAGATGTATGCGTTTCGCGATCGCTACGCTGATGAGTGGCGGTTGGATTTGATTGTGCGGGATTGTCCCGATGTATTGGCGGCGGATCGTCATCTGCCGCCTGCGGCAAAATCGGCGGCGCGCAAGACGGCAGGATTGCGAGCGGCACTGCAGGAATTTCAGTGGGATGCGGTGATTGCGGGTATTCGGCGCGATGAACAAGGCACGCGCGCTAAGGAACGGTTTTTCTCGCCACGCCAAAAGGATGGCTCGTGGGATGTGCGTCATCAGCCACCGGAATTTTGGGACCACTATCATACGGAATTTCCCAGTGGCACACATGTGCGGGTGCATCCGTTGCTCAGTTGGCATGAGATTGATATCTGGCGTTATGTTGCCCAAGAGCACATTCCTGTGGTGCCGCTGTATTTTGCTCGTGACGGCAAACGCTACCGCTCACTGGGGGATGAGGATATCACAGAAGCGGTGGCGAGTGAGGCATCCACTCTGGAGGAGATTATTGCCGAATTGGAAGAGACGCGCGTGCCAGAGCGCGCGGGACGCAAGATGGATCACGAGCGCGAGGATTCTTTTGAGCGTCTGCGGGCGACAGGATATTTGTGATGACGGCAGCAGATATGGTGCGGGTGGTGATGGTGGGGCATGTGGATCATGGCAAATCGACTCTGTTGGGGCGACTGTTTTATGAGACCGATGCGCTTGCCGAAGGACGCTATGAAGCCATTCAAGAGATGTGCCGGCGGCGCGGCATGCCCTTTGAGTGGGCGTTTTTGACCGATGCCTTGCAGGCAGAGCGCGATCAGGGCATCACCATTGACACCACACAGATTGCGTTCAAGACGCGTACGCGCCCCTACATGCTGATTGATGCGCCGGGGCATCTGGAGTTTTTACGCAACATGATCACGGGAGCCGCCACCAGCGATGCGGCTTTTTTGTTGATTGATGCCAAAGAGGGAATTCAGCAACAGACACGCCGCCATGCGCGCCTTTTGGCAATGCTGGCGGTGGAGCAGTTTTTTGTGGTGATGAATAAAATGGACTTGGTCAATTTTGACCAAAAAATCTATCGGCAATTAAAATCTGAGATGGAAGTGATTTTGCACGAACTGGGCATGACGGCGCGCGGCTTTATTCCAGTGTCGGCTCGTGAGGGTGATGGGGTGGCGGCGGCATCAAAGCGTATGAGTTGGTATCAAGGCAAGAATTTGTTGACGGCACTGGATGATTTTGCGCCGCCGCGCGGCAAAGAAAAATTGCCGCTGCGTCTGATGGTTCAGGATATCTATAAGTTTGACGAACGGCGCATTATTGCAGGACGGGTTGAGCAAGGCACGGTTCGTGTGGGCGATGAGGTGTTGTTTTTGCCCAGTGGCTTGCAGGGCACGGTGCATCGTTTGGAGCAATGGTCGTCCGGCAAGACCGAGCCTTTGCAGCGGGTGCGTGCGGGCGGTTGTTTTGGCATGACGCTGCGGCAGCAGATTTTTGTGGAACGCGGGCATATTGGGTGTCACAAAAAAGACTCGCCCGCTCTGACTCATGAATTGACGGCGCGACTTTTTTGGCTGAGCAAAGAGCCGTTGCGGCAGGGGGCTTGTTATGATGCCGTGTTTGGAACGGCACGCCATCAAGTGGAGGTGCTGGATATTTATGATTACGATGAGACGGGACAGAAAGCATCATCGGCGGTGGCACAGCTGCCGACCCATGCCATTGCCGATGTGCGTCTGCGCAGCACGGGCTATGTGGTGTATGACCACGGGGCGCGCTTTATTGTGCGCGACGGCTATGAGATTGCGGGGGGCGGATTGGTTTTGGACGGCGTGTCATTGCCTCAGCAACATGGTGAAAAGAAGCATATTTTTGTGGCACACACACGGGTGAAGGATGACGACCGTCACAAGCGCAATGGTCATAAGGGCGGCGTTTTCTGGCTGACGGGATTATCCGGTTCGGGCAAGAGCACCATTGCCACCGAATTGGAGCGACAGTTGTTTGTGAAGGGATATCAGGTGTTCATGCTGGATGGGGACAATTTGCGCCATGGATTGAATGAAGATTTGGATTTTAGTGCGGCATCACGGCGAGAGAACATTCGCCGTGCCGGTGCGGTGGCGGCATTGATGGAGCAGGCGGGCATGGTGGTGCTGGCGGCATTCATCTCGCCCTATCGGGATGATCGCATCACGGCGCGGCGGGCGGCACGGTCGTTTCATGAAATTTACATCAAAGCCTCGCTGGATACCTGTGAGGCGCGCGATCCCAAAGGACTCTATCAAAAGGCGCGCGCGGGCGATATTACTGACTTTACCGGCATTTCCGCGCCCTATGAAGCACCTGAAAATCCCGAATGCATCGTGGACAGCGACCAATGGACGGTGGAACAATCGGTGGGAGAATTGATGGCGTATATTGAAAAAAACCTTGATTCGGTGAGGCGGTCATGACGGCACAAAAAAACAAACAGCCCGTCCTCACATTGTCCTACGGTGTTGATTTTGCCGACCTCTACCAGCAAGAAGGGTTGCAAAAGATTGATGACATTTTTATGGGGGAACTAGAGACAAAGGATGCCGCTTTGGCATCATCTTTGCGTGGCGCGCGAGCAACGCCTGCCGACTATGAAGGCAAGGAGGGCGCCGAATTATTGTTGGCGGTGGCGGCGCATCTGGATGATTTTGTGGCGCGCCTGTTTGCCATTGAAAAAGAGACGGCATCCCTTGCCCATCACCATGCTTCTCATGACGATTTATACACGGTGCGGCGATTGTTCATTCAAAAGCAGGCGGTGCGGCGGCATCGTCATGACGAGGTGAAAGACTGGGATGGGGATGTTTTGGCGCGCACCCTCAATGGCTGGATGAAGCAATCGGGGGCACATGTGGATGAGACTGTTTATGCCCATCATGTTCTGCGATGGCTTGGGGATGAATCTCGCTACGAGGAGGCTCTTGATGCGGCGCGCCGCTATGGCGCGTGGGCGAGTTTGACGGCGGCGGGACGGCGGCGGCATGAGGGAGATGTGGTTTTTGTGGTGCCGTCACCTGTGGATGCCATGCACAGAGTGGCTTTGTTGCCTCTGCCCGATGCTCATGGCGCACAAGGGTACGAAAATTCTCATTTACGCTCACGCTTGGGATTTTCTTTGACCGATCAAGGCTATGACACCCGTCAGGCACTGGCGGAGGTGTCTTATTGCATTTTGTGTCACCATCAGGGCAAGGATTCGTGTTCTAAGGGCTTGGCTGCCAAAAAAGATGAGGAGGGACTCTTTCATCGCAATGTTTTTGGCGAAGAGTTGGCGGGGTGTCCTCTTGAGGAGAAAATATCCGAGATGCATGAGGCAAAAAAGAATGCGTTGTCCATCGGGGCATTGGCGATTGCGTGTGTTGATAATCCCATGCTGGCGGGAACGGGGCATCGCATTTGCAATGACTGCATGAAGGCGTGCATTTATCAAAAACAGGATGCGGTGGATATTCCTCAGGTGGAATCGCGCGTTCTCAAGGATGTGTTGTCTCTGCCGTGGGGCTTTGAGATTTATTCGCTGCTGACTCGTTGGAATCCTCTCAATTATGCTCGTCCTGTGCCTCGCCGTGCCAGTGGTTATAAGGTTTTGGTGGTGGGACTGGGTCCTGCGGGCTACACGCTGGCACACCACCTGATGAATGACGGACACGATGTGGTGGCGGTGGATGGTCTTAAGATTGAACCGTTGCCCTCTCATTTGAACGGGGTTTGTCATGATGGTACGCGCGTCGCCTTTGAACCCATCCATGATGTGTCCGCATGGCAAGAAGACCTAGATGAGCGGGTGAGTGCGGGCTTTGGCGGCGTTGCCGAATATGGCATCACTTCTCGTTGGGATAAGAATTTTTTGCTGGTTTTGCGTTTGTTGCTGGAGCGGCGCGCCTCGTGTGCCATTTATGGCGGTGTTTTGTTTGGCGGCACACTGACTTTTGCGGATGCCTTTGCTATGGGGTTTGACCACATTGCCTTGTGCATGGGAGCGGGACGACCCACCGTGCTGGATTTGCCCAATGGTTTGGCGCGCGGGGTGCGTCAGGCATCGGACTTTTTGATGGCACTGCAATTGACGGGCGCGGCGCGCAAAGACAGTGTTTCCAATTTGCAATTGCGCCTGCCTGCGGTGGTCATCGGCGGCGGACTGACCGCCATTGACACGGCGACAGAGGCTTTGGCGTATTATGTGCGTCAATGTTTGAAGTGGCTGCATCGCTATGAGTCATTGGGAGAAAAAGCTCTCGCAAACATTTGGGATGAGGAAGAGCGCGCCATCGCCGATGAATGGCTCGCTCACGGGCGCGCTCTGCAAGACGAAATCACCGCCGCACAAAAAGAAGGGCGCGCGCCTCATTTCACTCCTTTGTTGCGCTCATGGGGTGGTGTCACCATTGCCTATCGTCGGCGCATGGTGGATTCTCCCGCCTATCGCCTGAATCCCGAAGAGGTGGATCTCGCCATGGAGGAAGGCATTTCCTTTATGGAATTGGTGTCACCACAGCACATTGAACTGGATGAGTGGGGGCATGCGGCTCGCCTTGATTTAGAAAAACAGCGGCTGGATGACAATCACCGTATTCACGGCAGTGGCGAGACAATATCCATTGCCGCCCGCGCCATTCTTGTGGCTGCGGGAACAAAGCCCAACACGGTGCTTGCCCGTGACACAGACAATGGATTGCAGATGGATGGCAATTATTTTCAATTGCTGGATGATGATGGCAAAGCCAAGAAGGTCACATGGTCTGTCAAGACTATCGGGGGCGAATACGGCTTTTTGACCTCTCTCAGAGATGATGGGCGCGGGGTGAGTTTTTTCGGTGATTTGCATCCCTCCTTTGCGGGCAATGTGGTCAAAGCGATGGCATCGGCAAAGCATGGGTATCCTGTGATTGATGGGGTGCTGCGCCGCCGTGCCCCTTGCGGCGATGACTTTGCTCAGCTGCGTCATCATTTGGATGACTCTTTGCGGGCGCGTGTGACGCAAGTCAATCGTCTTGCGCCTGCCATTGTGGAGATTGTGGTGCGTGCGCCTCTGGCGGCGCGGCATTTTCGTCCTGGTCAATTTTATCGGTTGCAGAATTTTGAGTCGTCATTGCATAGCGTCGGTGGCACGCGTCTTGGAATGGAGGCTTTGGCATTAACGGGGGCATCGGTGGATTTGCAACAAGGCACTCTTTCCACCATTGTGCTGGAGATGGGCGGCTCATCGGACTTGTGCCGCTCTCTCAAAGCGGGGGATGATGTGGTTTTGATGGGACCCACCGGCACCCCCACAGAAATTCCTCACGATGAGACTGTGCTGCTGGTGGGGGGCGGATTGGGCAATGCGGTGTTGTTTTCCATTGCCGAGGCTTTGCGCGCTCACAATTGTCGTGTGCTTTATTTTGCCGGCTATCGCACCCATGACAGCCGCTACAAAGAGGAACAGATTTTGAAATCGTCCGATGTGGTGGTCTGGTGCTGTGATGAAGGTGTTTTTTCCACCACGCGCGCTCAAGATAAAAGTTTTCACGGCAATGTTGTGGAAGCCATGATTGCCTATGGCAGTGGTGATTTGGGCACTGTGACCATTGAGCTCAAGGATGTCACCCGCATGGTTGTGATTGGCTCTGATGCCATGATGGCGGCGGTGGCGTTGGCGCGTCATAACGAATTGCGTCCTTTTTTGCGCTGTGACCATCTTGCCATCGGCAGCATCAATTCGCCCATGCAGTGCATGATGAAAGAGATTTGTGCCCAATGTTTGCAGCGGCATGTGGATCCCGTTAGCGGGGAAGAGCGGGTTGTTTTTTCGTGTTTCAATCAGGATCAGCCTTTGGATCGGGTGGATTTTTCTTGTTTGGCGGCGCGTTTGCGGCAAAATTCGGTGCAAGAAAAGCTCACCGCTCAATGGTTGGCACGGCAGACGGCTCTTGACATGCACGATTGAGCAGACTACATAGGGAAGTGTTAGCAGTCTCACCATGTGACTGCTAATGTTGTGGCAATGTGAATGAATCAAGGAGACAGTAATCATGAGTACACAATTCAAGCCGCTTCATGATCGGGTGCTGGTGCGCCGTCTTGAGGGCGAGGATAAATCTTCGGGCGGCATTATTATTCCCGACACGGCAAAGGAAAAACCCAGCGAAGGCGAGGTTGTCTCGGTGGGCGCGGGGGCGATCGCTGAGGATGGCAAGCGTCAGCGGATGGCGGTCAAAGCGGGGGATAAAATTCTCTTCGGCAAGTGGTCTGGCACGGAGGTCAAACTCAATGGCGAAGATTTGCTCATCATGAAAGAATCCGATATTTTCGGAATCATCGGTTAAGGAGGAAGAACAATGGCAAGTAAAGAAGTACGATTTAGTGCCGAGGCACGGGCATTGATGATGAAGGGTGTGGATACCCTTGCCGATGCGGTGAAGGTCACGCTTGGTCCTAAAGGACGCAATGTCGTTTTGGATAAATCATTCGGCGCGCCGCGCATCACCAAAGATGGTGTTTCGGTCGCCAAAGAAATTGAGCTGTCCGATAAGTTTGAAAACATGGGGGCGCAAATGCTGCGAGAAGTCGCCAGCAAGACCTCTGACTTGGCGGGCGATGGCACCACCACGGCGACGGTTTTGGCTCAGGCGATTTTGCGTGAAGGGTCAAAGTCTGTCACGGCGGGCATGAATCCGATGGATCTCAAGCGCGGCATTGATATTGCCGTTGCCAAAGTGGTTGCCGATTTGCAGAGCAAGCAAAAAGATGTCTCCACCTCCGATGAAATCGCTCAGGTGGGAACGATTTCTGCCAATGGTGAGGCGGAAATCGGCGATAAAATCGCCGAAGCCATGAAAAAAGTGGGCAAAGAGGGTGTCATCACGGTGGAAGAATCCAAAGGGCTTGAGACCGAACTGGATGTCGTGGAAGGCATGCAGTTTGACAGAGGCTATCACTCACCGTATTTCATCACCAATGCCGAGAAAATGATCTGCGAGATGGAAAATCCGCTGATTTTGTTGCACGAGAGCAAGCTGTCCGGCTTGCAGGCGATGCTGCCGGTGTTGGAGGCTGTGGTGCAGGCGGGACGCTCGCTTCTTGTTATTGCCGAGGATGTTGAGGGCGAGGCTTTGGCGACTCTGGTGGTCAATAAGCTGCGCGGTGGCATGAAGGTGTCTGCGGTCAAAGCTCCCGGTTTTGGCGACAGACGCAAAGCCATGCTGGAAGACATTGCCGTTCTCACGGGCGGACAGGTCATCAGCGAGGATGTGGGCATCAAGCTGGAAAATGTCACGATGGACATGCTGGGTTCTGCCAAGCGAGTGGTCATCAACAAAGAAGAGACCACCATTGTCTCCGGCGCAGGACAAAAAACCGACATTGATGCGCGCTGCGGGCAAATCAGACAGCAAATTGAGGACACCACATCCGATTACGACAGAGAGAAATTGCAAGAACGCCTTGCGAAATTGTCGGGCGGTGTGGCTGTGTTGCGCGTGGGTGGTGTCACGGAAGTGGAAGTCAAAGAGCGCAAGGATCGTGTGGAAGATGCCATGCATGCCACGCGAGCGGCGGTTGCCGAAGGCATCGTTGCCGGCGGCGGTGTCGCTTTGTTGTATGCCAGTCGCGTGCTGGATGGCCTCAGAGGCGGCAATGCCGACCAGACCGCAGGCATTGATATTGTTCGCAAAGCTCTGCAGTTTCCCGTGCGTCAGATCTCCGAGAACGCCGGCGTGGAAGGTCTGGTGGTTGTGGGCAAATTGATGGAGCAAACAGATGCCAATTTTGGCTATGACGCCCAAAAGGGCACATATTGCAATCTCGTGGAAGCCGGCGTGATTGACCCCGTGAAGGTCGTCCGCACAGCCCTGCAAGACGCAGCATCGGTGGCATCCTTGTTGCTCACCACTGAGGCAATGGTGGCGGAAAAACCCGAGCCCAAAGCTCCCGCCCCGCCTGCCGGCATGGGCGGCATGGGCGGAATGGGAGACTTCTAAAGCCTTGAAGCCGTGAGAAGCCGTGAAGCCGTGAGTCGTGCCGCAGCAATAAATAAAACCTCTGGGGACACCTTGATTTTGGTTGAGGACGGTCTCCAGAGGTTTTTGAAATTATAGTGATGTTTACTAAGCCTCTTACAGACATAGATGAAGACGATATTCAAGCTCTTGTGAATCATAAGGAGCAAGAGAGTGCTGAATTGGAATTCAAGAGAGACATTGAAAGCACCGACAAAGGAAAAAAGAAATTGGCGAAACATGTCTCAGCAATGGCGAATGCCAATGGTGGCATCATCATTTTTGGAATTGAAGAAAAAGAAAGCAAGGCAGACAAGCTCATTGGCATTGATGAAATGGTTGGCGACCAGCCTGTAGGCGAATTCGTCAATAATGTATTGATTTCAAGGGTTCGCCCGCGCCTTGCCGTTCAGCCACAAGCGGTCAAGCTGGCAAATGGAAAGGTTGTATTGGTGTTGCAGGTTTCAAGAATTCCTTATCGTCCTCACATGGTGCTGGCTGAGAATGTCTATTATGTGAGGCATAATTGTAGTGTCGCCCTCGCCGATGAGCATGAGGTGCGCGCAATGGTTCTTGAGAGCAAGTCGTCATCCGATGAAGTGAAAGAATTTCTCAAAAAAAGAAAGCTTGATGACAAAGACAGAGAAGATTTTGCTTTGACACCCCTTGCAAAAAGAATGAGGGAAAATCCTCTCATGGCGAAGCAAATTCCTGAAGGTCATGAAGGCAAGCCATTTGTGCTTTTTGCCAGCTGCCCCAGACATCTTGAAGAAAGAGTAAATATTGCATCAGGGGCTTTTTATGAGAAGGTCAATAAAAGCAGTTGTTTTAACCTATTTGGTGAAAAAATTGATTTTTTTTATCTGGCTAGACAGTCACGCATAACCTCCGATAGCCTATCCCGAGTCGCTTACGATGACGAGGGTGAGAGCGAAATTCGCAGATATGTAGAAATTTGCAGAAACGGGTATGTGGAAAGAGGATTGTGTCGCGATATTCTTCTTCGGAAGAATGAAAATTCTGAATTGTTATTTCGCACTGCGCGCTTCGTGGCATATTTTTGGGCTTATATGACATTCATCAATCGGCTATACAGGGCAATCGGCTATTTTGATGAATTAAATATCATCGTTGCTTTGTCAGATACAAAGGGAATCGCCGCGGCGTTATTTGGAAATAAAGATCAAAATCATTATGATGATGACTCTTATGTATCTCGTGCAGGCATTGCACAAGAAGGGAATGCTCTCATTGAAAGTTCTGTTGTTATTTCGGAATTGGGGGATGAACAAATAGAAGCAATTGTCAAGGAAGTTGTTGGGCGCGTGTTAAATCATTTCAATAAAAGTATTGAGAAATGCCTTGATGAAGAAGGAAAATTTGATGAAGAGCGTTTGAAAATGGGTATTCGTGATATGTATTTGCCTTGACAAAAAAATTGGTGGTTGTTTTGTTGTCTTGACTTTGTCCACAGATGTATCCATTTAGTGGGTGTCATGAACACGAACCTTTGTGGGAGGGCGAGAGATGAACGCGCGTAGTGGCGAGTCTATGGGCAATCGCGATCCTTTTGTCATCGCCAATTATTTGATTGAGAATTATGATGGCGGTCTTAGACCTTTGCAATTAATCAAGTTGGTCTATATCGCGCACGGGTGGTTTTTGGCTTTTACAAACGGCATTCCGCTTTTGCGGGAGCCTGTTCAGGCGTGGAAGTATGGTCCCGTTGTGCCGAGTCTCTATCATGCCGTCAAAGGAAGCAGAGAAATTGTGAAGCTTTTGCCAGGGGCACAGAGCTGGGATATTTTGCATCAAGATGAGCGTAAAATTTTGGACGAGACGCTTGAGCTCTATGGTCATTTTACGGGAACGCAACTGTCATCTTTGACTCATCAAAAGGACACTCCGTGGGCTGAAACATGGGATGGCACTTTCTATAATGATATTCCTAATGAATTGATTAGGGATTATTATTTGCGGAAAAAAGAAGAAAATTAATTTATTGTCAACAAGATTGATGATGAAAAAAGATGAACAATATGTAAAAGGGGTATCGTCCCCTGATGATACGGATGAAAGCAAGGCGGATGAAGAAAGCCTTGCTCAAGCGAGGCGATACAGATTTGCAAAAGAAAAAAGAAAAGAGGATAAAAGAAAGCTTATTCATTTTTTGAGCATGACGCTTATCGGGCTTGCCTTTGCAATTCTTTTCGCTATTCTTATTTTGGGTGCTTCTTATTTGTATTATGGGGGTGAGTCATTAGTCGTTCAATTTCTTGGTGCTACGGCTGGTTCTATGGTGGGTTCTTTCATAGCTTATCTTGTATGGAACATATATCGCCATGATATCTAATCGTAAGGATTTTGCATTATGGAGATTTTGGTTTTAGGTTCTGGAGCGGGAGGCGGGTCGCCGCAATGGAATTGTGCGTGTGATGTCTCGCGAGCGGTACGGGATGGCGATGCGCCGCGCCGCACCCAATCATCGGTGGCGGTGTCGGCGGATGGCAACCAGTGGTTTTTGCTCAATGCCTCGCCCGATCTCGGCACGCAAATCTGCGATAACGCCCCCTTGCATCCTCAAGAAGTTCCCCGTCATAGCCCCATCAAGGGGGTGATTGTCACCAATGGCGATGTGGATCATGTGGCGGGATTGCTCACTCTGCGGGAGAGTCAGCCGCTCGCATTGTATGGCACAACGCGCGTGCTGAATTTTCTCGCCGACAACAGCATCTTCAATGTGCTCAACAAAGACTATGTGACGCGTCGTCCCCTCACTTTGCATCAGCCGTTCAGCCTCACCGACCATGACGGCAATGACAGCGGCTTGGAGGTGGAAGCCTTTGCGGTGTCGGGCAAAATTGCCCTGTGGCTGGAGGATGAGTCCAAAGGTGACAATCTCGGCACTGAGGAGGAAGACACCATCGCCCTGGTCATACGGGATGCCAATTCGGACAAGCGATTTTTCTACATTCCCGCCTGTGCCACCGTGACCGATTCCTTACGCCAACGCCTTGAGGGTGCGGCTCTGGTGTTTTTTGATGGCACGGTATGGCACGATAATGAGATGGCACAGGCAGGCGTGGGCACAAAAACTGGACAGCGCATGGGGCATATTTGTAACGCCGGAGACAACGGCGCAATGGCATCCTTGGCACCATGTGATATAGCTCGCAAGGTTTTTATTCATATCAATACCACCAATCCCATTTTGCTGCCGTCATCGCCTGAGCGCAAGCAGGTGGAGGCAAACGGATGGGAAGTGGCGAATGATGGTATGCATTTGACACTGTAGCTGTGGCTTGATGACTCGTCACCATTCAGGAATTGCTGGATTTGCTGGAAGCAGACGCAAAGTGAGGTATCATCCAGTAATCAATGAGCGAAAGAGATGAGCATCAGGAATTTTTGTTTTATGCCCGTAAAATAGAATTTCTGCCCCCTTTTTCATTTTATAAGCAAAGTGCTTCAGAAGATATTTCTCTGACAAAGCCCAACGATACATTTTCCTTATTTGTGGCACATCGTCATACGACACAATCCAGTGAAAATGCTTCATGGATTTTATCTTGTCCGCAACCTTCTTATGCTGTTCATCATTGTAATGATTCATATACAGCGAACTTCCCTTTGAATAATAGGGGGGGTCAAAATAAAAAATCGTGTTGTCACCCCATTTGTCCATATCCTCAATGAGCTCTAAAGCGTCTTTGTGATGGAGCGTGATGTTTTTTTTATGCTTGGCTATCAGTCGTATTCTCTCTATGAGGTTTGTTTTATTGAAGCGACAATCCATTTTGTAATTTCCCTGTTGAGCAATGCCGCCAATAACGCCCGCATTGATAATGCCAGAGCGATTGGTTCTGTTGAGAAAAAAAGTGGAAAAGCCTAACTCCAAAAGGTCAGCTTGAGCCTTAAGATTAGCTTGAGCCTTGTTTTTTTGTATCTCTTTCGCTTTCCGCCAATGAGGCATTGTCACGGGTGTTTTTTCTATGCACTCACACAATTCATCCGTGCGATTTAACACACAATACCAAAAAGCATAAATTGAGCTGTCGTAATCGTTGATTGTGATTGTTTTGACCTTACCCTCAATCAATAAATACAATGCCACCGCCGCACCGCCAACATAAGGCTCTACATAGTGTCCATCAACGCCATTATCAACGCATATTTGAGCAATCAAGCGCGCCAATCTATTTTTGCCACCTGGATATCTCAACGGTGAGTAAAACATATCATGTCACTTTTTGTCTTTCTGGATTTGATTGTACACTATTTCAAAAAATTCCTGCAGGTCGTTCCAACACACCCTCAAATCATTTTCAAGCGGTTTCACATCGTTATCGTGGACATAATAGTGAAAATCTTCCACAGACAAAAAACGTGTATTTTTGTTGGTAAGATTTTTTACCTTCCTAAATTTTTCACTCCCTATTCCATGTTGATTTTCCAAGTGAGCTGCAACCTTTTCAATCTTTTTTGTAAGTGCTGTTTTTTTCTCGAAGGAAAAGCCGTATTTTTCGGCGTAAGAATTCACTGTGCCTTCTAAAAAAACCCTAAAAAGAACTGCCACTGCATTTGGTGTATCTCTCACCACCAAATGCTTTTTTAATTCTAAATAGATATCATTTACCTTTCCTTTCTCAATTCTTAATGAGAAATTATCTGGTATTAGATGTTTTCTTTCTGTGCTCCGAGGATTTTCTACAGGTTTGGGGGGGATGACAGGTTTGGGGGGCAGTGGCTTCACTGCTGGTTTTTTCTTTTGCTGTGATTGCGCGTTCAGATTGGCTATTTCTTCATTAGCCCTTGATATAGATTCATCGTCTATACTATTCAGATATTTTTTTATGTCCTCTTTCAAATTAAGAGTACGGCTATTCAAAGCATCTTTCTTACCAACACTTTGATTGGTAAAGATTTCTTTATAGGCTTTTCCATTTACAACATTTAGAATAATAACCTTCAATTTGTTTTCAAAATTGTCAGTGCCTATTGATAGTTTCCCATTTTCAATCTTGAACTGAAAAAATTCTTTGGACACATCGCGGGTGAGTATTCTCTCGAATGTATAAGAGAAGCCTCTACTAAATACCTTTTGTTTTATGCCCTCTGGCATATTTAAATCATTAACAATTTTGCGAATTCCTGTTTGCAAAATCGTCTTATCATCTACTTCTCCAATCCTTTGCTTAAAATTTGCGTTTTCAAAAGAACCCCAATTAAGGTGATTATTTCCATATAAGTGCTTTATTTTAACTTGATCTATAGCAATTTTTTCATCTTTAGTTACCAAGCAATCCATTGGAAAATCACTTCCAATTTGTGTTGTATCCTTCCCTTCTTCAAAAATTACTTTAACCCTCTCGTCATCCAAAAGAGATGGGTTCAATAACAATTTGTAAATCATCAAGCGACGATTTCCCTCGTAGCAGATTTTTTCAGTTCCTGAATCAAAAATTATGAGGGCTTCTGCGGGCGGAAGGTGAAAATACCTAATGATAGCTTCTGTTAGTTCTATCATTTTGTTTTTTCGGGCTTTTTCACTAAACATATAGTGGATAAGCTCTTTTTCAGACTTTCCAGAAAGGTCGTCAGGAAAGCGGGGATTTCTATCCCATAAAATCATGTCGGTGACCTTAATACTTTCTCTATTCACAATTAAAGCCCTTTCTGTGATTGGCTTGCCATTTCATCTTATAAATACAATTTTTTATGCCCTCATGCAATACAACTCGCACACGCGCCACGTCCCCCGCCTGTGGGATTGGCAATATTCTGACGGCATTCATCTGACGTTGTCGCTGTTTTTTGTTCATTGTGCCATCATATTGGTGTATTATAACGGCATGATGGATGATTATGTGAGAGACACAACCGTCTATGTGACCGATGACCTCCCCGTTGTTCCCAACGATGATGGGGTGCGTGCCTTGTCGGAACAGGAGTTTGAAGCCCGTCTGCGCGCCATTGGGGCGCGCTGTTATCATGACCAGCATCCCTTTCATCATTTGCTGCATGAGGGCGCATTGAATAAGGGGCAGGTTCAGGCGTGGGCACTCAATCGCTATTATTATCAGATATCCATTCCCATCAAGGACAGTGCGTTGCTCTCGCGTATGCGGAATCGTGAGCTGCGTCAGGTGTGGCTCAAGCGCATCATGGATCATGACGGCAGAGCCAAAGAAGAGGGCGGCATCATGCGCTGGTATCGTCTGACCGATGGCTTGGATTTGCCACGCGCCTATGTGCGCTCCACCGCAGGCATTCTGCCCGCCACGCGTTTTGCCGTGGATGCCTATGTGCGCTTTGTGCGCGAGCGCAGCTTGCTGGAGGGAATCACCTCCTCTTTGACTGAACTGTTTGCACCGAAGATTCATCAAGAGCGCATCGTTGGCATGCTGGCGAACTACGATTTTATCAGTGACGATGTGATGGCGTATTTCAAAAAACGCCTTGATCAAGCCACCGAAGATGCCGATTTTGTGCTCGCGTATGCCTTGCGTCATGCCCGCAGTCGTGAGCAACAAGAAGCCGTGTGTGCGGCGTTGCGCTTCAAGACCGATGTTTTGTGGGTGATGCTGGATGCACTTTACCATGCTTACATCACGGGCGGGGTTCCGCTCGGAGCTTTCAAACCTGAGGATTTTGATGAGAGATCGCGTCATTCTTACTGAGTCTCATGTGGTGTCGTTTGCCTCCCATGCGCGTTTGCACTTCAATGAGCCGCGCCAGCAGTGGGTGATTCTGGGGCCCGAGCGGTTGCTTGAGCCCGATGAGACGGCGGTGGCGATTTTGCGTCTGTTGGATGGCACACGCTCCATTGCCATGATGGTGGATAAGCTGGTCGCGCAGTATCGTGATGCACCGCGTGAGCAAATCACTAAGGATGTGTTGTCTTTGCTTCAGGGACTACTAGATAAGGGGTTTATTTGTCATGAGCCAGTTACAGTCTGATATTCAACAATCATCTTTGTCCTCGTTGGGGATTGGCGCGCCGCTTGCGTTGCTGGCGGAGTTGTCTCACCGTTGTCCCTTGCAGTGTCCCTATTGTTCCAATCCGTTGCATTTGGAAGAAAAGTCGCTGGAGCTGGAACTGACAGATTGGAAGCGTGTGTTTTCTCAAGCGGCGGCGTTGGGGATGCATCAGGTGCATTTGTCGGGAGGCGAGCCCACCGTGCGCAAGGACTTGGAAGAAATGGTGGCTCATTGTCGCGAGGTGGGGCTTTACACCAATCTCATCACATCGGGCGTTTTGTTGGATGAGGCGCGTTTGCGCTCATTGGCGGCGGCGGGCTTGGATCATGTGCAGATTAGTTTTCAGGATACCAATGAAGCCAATGCCGATCGCATTGGAGGATATGAAGGCGGTCACGCTAAAAAAATAGAAGTGGCGGGATTGGTGCGCAAAGTGGGATTGCCTTTGACTATCAATGCGGTGATGCATCGGCAGAATTTGGACTCGCTGGAAGACTTTCTTGCCATGGCGGTGGATTTGGATGCGGCGCGCATTGAAATCGCTCAAGTGCAATACTATGGATGGGCACTCAAAAACAGGGCGGCGTTCATTCCCACCTATGACCAATTGCAGCGCGCCACCGCCATTGTGGAAAAAGCCCGCAAAGATTTACAGGGCGTTTTGGAAATTGACTATGTCGTGCCTGATTATTACGCCAAGCGTCCCAAAAACTGCATGGGCGGATGGGGACGCCAGTTCATGAATATATCGCCGTCTGGTGATGTTCTGCCGTGCCATGCGCACAGACGCTGTCTCATTTGAAGTTTGATTCTGTGCGGGAGCACTCGTTGGAATGGATATGGCATCATTCGGAGGCTTTTAATCTCTATCGCGGCACATCATGGATGCCTGAGCCGTGTCAGAGCTGCGATCGCAAAGAGATTGACTGGGGCGGCTGTCGTTGTCAGGCGATGGCACTCACGGGGGATGCCGCCAACACCGATCCCGCCTGTGAGCTGTCACCGCTTCATGAGGAAATTTTTGCCATGGCGGCACAAGAAGCCGCGAGCGATGCTCCTGAATTCATCTATCGCCGTTTGGGGGTGCGTTTTAATCAGGCGGGGTGAGCACTGGAGGCTTCCACCTTGCGACACGCCCATTGACTGCGGCGAGTCACCGCTTTCATCACCGCTTGATAATGATGAAGAACTTTGGTCAAGGTTTCGCCATTGAGGAGTGACGGTCCTTCGGCGGGCGAATTGATCATCATGAGCAGAGTGATGTTTTTGCGAAACAATTCGCTCACATTGGTCATTTCTTGAAGGAAATTCTTTTCTGCGCCATGCAGGTGCTCACTGCCCACTTTGCGGCTTTGCACGATTTTCTCGTGCAGAACATTTTGTTTTTGTTTTATTTCCTTTTGAAAGGAATTCATCAGAGCCGAACAGATGGCATGGCGCGTTTCTTCTGGAGAGAGAACCAAGCGACTGTCGGTGGGAGCGCCGTCAGAGATGAAAAAGCGAGACTGTTCGTCACTGTAGGTAAAAAAGCCCTCGGTGGTCAGACGAATATCATGCTGACCCTCGTGGATGAGAGTCAGTTTATCAATGATATAGTTTTCATCGTAGGTCTCCATCATGATGCATCCCCTCGTGTGATGTTTAGTCTGTAACAATTGATAGGATTTTGTTACATTCCTCAAAACACGGGAATGATGATGACGGAACTCTTATCTTTATGGAAACTGGGCGGCGGCATCATGGTGGTGCTGTCATTGTGTTCGGTGTGGCTGCTGGCGATGGTGTTATACAAATTGTGGCAATGGCGATGGGTGCGCAGTCACTGCGAGGAGTCCATTCGTCGGGTGATGGAAGGCGCGAGTGAGCGTTCTCGTCAGCAATTGATCAAGGATCTGAGTGGCATTCCTCATGTGGCGGCACTGGCATGTGTTCGCATTGCGAGCACCAATGGCAGACGCGTGTCATGGGAATGGGGGGCGGTGCCGATTTTGTTGGAGGAATCTCGTTGGCTACGGCGATTTTGTCCCTCACTGGAGCTGCTGGCGCACTTGTCACCTCTGCTGGGATTGTTGGGAACGGTGCTAGGCATGATTGATGCTTTCAGCATGTTGGAACAGGTGGGAGACCAAGCCGACCCATCGGTTTTTGCGGGAGGCATATGGAAGGCTTTGTTGACAACGGCAATGGGGCTGGTGGTGGCGATTCCCGCTTTGGCGGCGTTCAATTTTTTTGATGAACGCGCGAGCCGCGCCGAACAGTTCATGGAGCGCACCGCACGAGGACTGTTCTCATGAGCTTTCTGTTTGGCGCAAAAAAGAACAAGCGTGCACCCAATTGGACACCATTGGTGGATGTCATTTTTCTTTTGCTGATTTTTTTCATGGTGACCAGCTCCTTATCACACCCATCGGCACAGCCACTGGCGGCAACGGCCCATGGCAGTGGACAAGAGCCCATTCCTCTCTTGTTGGTGCGCCGCGATGGCTCTTTTGTGCTGAAGGGAGAGGAGATGAGTGAGTCGCAATTGCGTCTTGCTCTGCAGCCCGCTTCATTGGCTCGCGGCGTGACCGTGACGGTGGAAGAGGGCATTACAATCGGTCGCATGGTGCGCGTGACCGATTGGCTACGGCGAGCTGGCATTGCGCCGTTGTTTTTCGCCGCAAAGCCGTGATGTCATGCTGTTTGAACCGTCCACGAAAAAGCAAGACAGCGGATTGAGTCTGATTCCGCTGATTAATATTGTTTTTTTGTTGTTATTGTTTTTTTTGGTGAGTGGCTCATGGCGAGACTCGGTGGAGCGAGATGTGTCACTGCCCAGCAGTGACCAGCCATTGGAATCGTTGCATGATGGCGTGGCGGTGGTTTTGACTCATGATGGCACATGGCACATGGCAGGGCAGACGGTGACACTGCCGCAGCTGACACAGCAATTGCAAAGAGCGGGGCGCATTAACATTTATGCCGATGAGGCGGCGGCGGCATCCTCTTTGCTGGCATTACTGGCGGCGATGGAATCATCACAGTCTCAATTGTTTCTCATTGTGCGGCGCAGTCCATGACAGATAGGCAAGACAGATTGATTTTTTCGCTGGCGATGGCGGTGTCGGTGATGATTCATGCCGCCGTGCTTTGGGGCATGTCTTGGCGGGTGCATGAGCCTTCACCACCACAACGCCATTCTGTGACTCCATTGCAATTAATTCTGCTGCCCCGTGAGCAATCCTCTGTGGAGATTCCTGTCAAGAAGGAGGGTAGTACGCAATCAGAAGAAGATCCCGTGGCGGTGCAGCAACTCGTCAGGGAGCAACAATTAATCAAAGAGCAAAAAGCCGATTATTTCACCGTGCTGCACGCCATGATTGACGCATCCAAGACCTATCCCACGCGGGCATTGCGTCGGCGATTGGAGGGCAGCGTTGTGGTGCGGGTTGTGGTGGATGACATGGGCGCGCTGGTGTCGGCTGTGATTGCACAAGGCGATGAGACTTTTGAGGCGGCATCATTGGATGCGGTGCGCCGAGCCGCGCCTTTCCCGCCATTGCCATCATCACTGGGGGAGCGTTTGGTGTTTGATGTGCCACTTTATTATCGCTTGCGCTGAGCTTGACCTAATGATGGCTCTTGCCTACAAGCAAAAGAGAGGAGGGGGGTGTAGCTCAGTTGGTTAGAGCGCCGGCCTGTCACGCCGGAGGCCGCGGGTTCGAGTCCCGTCACTCCCGCCACACAAAAGGATATCACCATGCTTATGGCTGTTGCCATTGATTATTTGCCCGTCATCATATTTCTCGCCATGCTGTGCGGTCTGGCATTGGTGATGCTTTTGGCATCGTGGTTTGTGGCATGGCAAAAACCGTATGGCGCAAAGAATGCTCCCTACGAGTGTGGCTTTGACCCCTTTGAGCGCACCAAAGGACGATTTGACATTCGCTACGCTCTGGTGGCGGTGCTCTTTGTGATTTTTGACCTGGAGGTGGCATTTTTGTTTCCGTGGGCGGTGACGATTGGCGTGAATGGAATGGTGGGATTTTTTGCCATGATGATTTTTTTACTTATATTAACGGTGGGCTTTATCTATGAGTGGCAATCGGGGGCATTGGAGTGGGAATGACATGATGAACCACAATGTCAGTGGCGACAAGGCGGGGCCTTTTGCTCAGCGTGGCTATGTGCTGGGTCAGTTGGATGAAATGATTGGCTGGGCGCGTGCTGGGTCACTCTGGCCCATGACTTTTGGACTCGCCTGTTGCGCCGTGGAGATGATGCAAGCCGCCGCCAGTCGCTACGATTTTGACCGTTACGGCATTGTGCTGAGACCCTCGCCGCGCCAATCGGATGTCATGATTGTGGCGGGCACGCTCACCAACAAGATGGCGCCCGCTTTGCGCCGCGTCTATGACCAGATGGCAGAGCCGCGCTGGGTGATTTCTATGGGGTCATGTGCCAATGGGGGTGGGTATTATCATTATTCCTACTCGGTGGTGCGGGGGTGTGACCGCATTGTCCCTGTGGATATTTATGTGCCCGGATGCCCTCCCACGGCGGAGGCGTTGCTCTATGGATTGATGCGCCTTAAGAAAAAAGTAAGGCGAGAGAGCGGAATCAGACGATGAGCGCAATTTTGCAAGACATCAAGGAGCGGCTGGTACAGCAAGCGGGCGACGATGTCCATTTTGACAACGACCATCAGTGTGTGGTGGAACTCTCTGCCATTCGCTCTGTGCTCACTTTTTTGCGTAATGATCCGGTGTGTGCCTTTGAGCAATTGACCGATGTGTGCGGTGTGGATTATCTGGGACGCAAACCGCGTTTTGATGTGGTGTATCATCTCTTGAGTTTGCAGCGCAATGTGCGTGTGCGTCTGCGGGTGGCGGTGGATGAGGACGGCATTGTTCCCAGTGTGACATCCATCTGGGCGTGTGCCTCATGGTATGAGCGCGAGGTGTGGGATATGTTTGGCATTGCGTTCGGCGACCATCCCGATTTGCGCCGCATCCTCACCGACTATGAGTTTGATGGTTATCCACTGCGAAAAGATTTTCCTCTCAGTGGTCATCACGAGGTGCATTATGATGAAGCCACGCAGCAGTTGCGCCGTGTGCCCGTGCAGTTGGCGCAAGGATATCGTGATTTTGATTTTGAAAGCCCCTGGCAAGGCATGATGTCTGCCAGTCGCCCACGAGATGACTCATGACACGGGACGACGATGGGCGATATTTTTTGAATTTCGGACCGCAGCATCCCGCCGCGCATGGAGTGTTGCGTCTGGTTTTGCAGATGGACGGCGAAGTGGTGGAGCGCGCCGACCCTCACATCGGATTCTTGCACAGAGGCACGGAAAAGCTCATTGAGCACAAGAGCTATTTGCAGGCATTGCCGTATTTTGACCGTCTGGATTATGTCGCGCCGATGGCTCAAGAGCATGCGTGGGCATTGGCGGTGGAGCAATTGTTACAGCTGAAAGCGCCTCCTCGAGCCCAAGCCATTCGTGTTTTGTTTGCCGAATTGAGTCGCTTGCTCAATCACGCTCTCAATGTGACCACCTTTGCTTTGGATGTGGGGGCGATGACGCCTGTTTTTTGGCTTTTTGAAGAGCGCGAAAAAATGATGGATTTTTATGAACGGGTCTCGGGCTCTCGTATGCATGCGGCGTATGTGCGTCCTGGCGGGGTGCAGCGGGATTTGCCACACGGGTTGCTGGATGACCTCAGTGATTTTATCGCTCACATGCCCAAAGTCATCAAGGAGATGGAGCAGTTGTTGGATGACAATCGTATTTTTCGTCAGCGCACGGTGGATATCGGCGTGTGTGCGGCGGAAGATGCCATCGCATGGGGATTCACGGGACCGTGTTTGCGAGCCTCAGGGGTGGCGTGGGATTTGCGTAAAGCGCAGCCCTATGATGGCTACGACCAATTGGAATTTGATATCCCCGTTGGCTCTGCGGGTGATTGTTTTGATCGCTATCGGGTGCGGGTGTTGGAGATGTATCAAAGTCTTGCCATCATGAAGCAGGTGATTGAACGCATGCCCAAGGGTGACATCATGACATCAGACGGCAAAGTCGCGCCGCCCACCCGCCAAGAAATGAAGGAATCTATGGAGGCACTCATTCATCATTTTAAATTGTATACGGAGGGCTATCATGTGCCTGCGGGCGAACTGTATTGTGCGGTGGAAGCTCCCAAAGGAGAGTTTGGCGTTTTTCTCATTGCCGATGGCAGTGCGCGTCCGTATCGGTGTAAGATTCGTGCCCCTGGGTTTCCTATTTTGCAGTCCTTTGATTTTTTGACGCGCGGCGCAATGCTGGCAGATGTGGCGGCTATTTTGGGCAGCTTGGATATTGTCTTTGGAGAAATTGACCGATGAGTGATTTTTCGTTCAGCTCAGAAGATGAGGATTATATCACCGATGTGCTGGCTCGCTATCCGCAAGGTCGTGAGGCGAGTGCGGTGATGCCTCTGCTGACGCTGGCACAAAGGCGCGGCGGCGGACACCTCACCCGCGCCGCTATGGATGCGGTGGCACGGCGACTGTCAATGTCTCCTGTGCGGGTCTATGAGGTTGCCCATTTTTATTCTTTGTATCACCATCGCCCGGTGGGCAAAAAGCAGATTCATGTGTGCACCTCCATCTCTTGTTGGTTGCGAGGGGCATCGGGTTTGTTGGCAATGGCGCGCTCGCTGGAATCTGATGGGGTGTCGGTGCATGAGACGCAATGTCTGGGCGCGTGTGTCCATGCTCCTGTGGTGATGATGGATGACAGCTATCATGAGCAGGTGAACGCCCCTCAATTGGCTCGGATAATGAAGGGTGCTTCCGATGCTTAAGACAAAAGATCGCATTTTTACCAATTTGCAAGGCATGGAGGAGTGGCATCTGCAGGCGGCAAAAAAGCGCGGGTGTTACCACAATGTGACCGAGATTTTGCAAAAATCCAGAGCCGAGATTATTGGCGAGGTGACCCAATCGGGTCTGCGGGGGCGTGGCGGCGCGGGATTTTCCACTGGCAAGAAGTGGTCATTTATTCCCTCATCGCAGGACACGCCGTGTTATGTGGTGGTCAATGCCGATGAGGGCGAGCCGGGCACATGCAAAGATCGCGATATTATGCGCTATGAGCCCCATCGCTTGCTGGAGGGAACAATGATTGCCTGTGCCGCCATTGGTGCGCGTGTGGCTTATATCTATATCAGAGGCGAATTTGCTCATGAGGGAGCGATTGTTGAAGAAGCCATTGGGGAAGCTTACGCAGCTGGCTTGCTGGGAGACAATGCGGCACAATCGGGACTTGCCATTGATTTTTTCGTTCATTATGGCGCGGGGGCGTATATTTGCGGCGAAGAGAGTGCGCTGCTGGAGAGTCTTGAAGGACGCAAAGGACAGCCGCGTCTCAAGCCTCCCTATCCAGCCGAGGTGGGACTTTATGGATGTCCCACGCTGGTGAATAATGTGGAGACGCTGGCTGTTGTGCCGGAGATTATGCGGCGCGGCGCGGCATGGTTCGCCTCTATGGGACGGCACAATAATCACGGCAGCAAGATTTTTTGCATCAGTGGCCATGTCAATAAGCCGTGCAATGTGGAAGAGGAGATGGGCGTGCCACTGCGCTGGCTCATTGAGACTTATGCGGGCGGCGTGCGCGGCGGATGGCACAATCTGCTCGCCGTCATTCCGGGAGGCAGCTCCGTGCCGATTTTGCCAGCCTCTGTCTGTGACGCTATCACGATGGATTTTGACGCATTGCAACGGCATCATTCCGCGTTGGGAACGGGGGCGGTGATTGTCATGGATCGCAGCACCGATATTGTCAAATGCATGGCGCATCTCATGGCGTTTTACAAACACGAATCGTGCGGACAATGCACGCCGTGTCGTGAGGGCAGTGGATGGGTCTGGCGGCTTCTGGATAAAATCGCAAACGGCAAGGGGTCTATGGAGGATATTGAGCTGTTGGAACAGCTCACCCATCAGATTGAAGGACACACCATCTGTGCCTTTGGGGAAGCCGTCTCTTGGCCCATTCAGGGATTGCTGCGGCATTTTCGCGATGCGGTGGAGCAAAAAGTAACGCCTTCTGCTCACGCCGTCACACAGGAGGCGAATCTATGCCTCAATTGATTATCAATGGCACACCCATTGAGGTGGCACAGGGGCTCACGCTGATGCAGGCGTGTGAGCAGGCGGGGATTGAAATTCCTCATTTTTGTTATCATGAGCGATTGTCCATAGCGGGCAATTGTCGCATGTGTCTGGTGGAACTCAAAGGCAGTCATAAACCCATCGCCTCGTGTGCCATGGCGGTGCAAGACGGCATGGAAGTCACGACCGACAGCGAGACGGTGCGCAAAGCGCGCCATGGCGTGATGGAATTTCTCCTTGCCAACCATCCGCTGGATTGTCCCATTTGCGACCAAGGCGGCGAGTGTGACTTGCAAGACCAAGCCGTCGCCTACGGACGCTCATACTCACGATTTCAGGAAGAAAAGAGAGCCTTTGCCGATGATGATTGGGGGCCTCTCATCAAAACTCATATGACGCGCTGTATTCATTGTATGCGGTGTGTGCGTTTTGCCACGGAGGTGGCGGGGGTGGAGGAAATCGGCTCGCTGGGCAGAGGCGAAGAGACGCAGATTATCCCCACCATTGAAAAAACCCTCACTTCCGAATTGTCTGGCAACATTATTGATTTGTGTCCTGTGGGCGCGCTCACCTCCAAGCCCTATGCCTACAAGGCACGCCCGTGGGAACTGGAGAGCACCTACAGCATTGATGTCATGGATGCCATGGGAAGTCATATTCAGGTGGATGCCCGCGGGCGCGAGGTCATGCGAGTTTTGCCCAGAGAATGTGATGACATCAATGAAGAGTGGATCAGCGACACGGCGCGTTTTTCTTATGACGGCTTGGCTTTGCAGAGATTGGATCGTCCGTGGGTGCGCGAGAACGGTCGCTTGCGATCGGTCTCATGGGAGCGGGCATTGGAATTCATTGAGGGCACATTGAAAAAAGCTGATGGTGCGACCATGGCGGCTCTGGCAGGAGATTTGTGCTGTGGAGAATCCATGATGGTGCTGGGGGATCTACTGGATTTCTACAACTGCCCGCACAGAGATTGCCGTCAGGACGGGGCATTGTTTGATGGCTCACAAGCGGCGGGGTATGTGTTTGGTGGCGGCTTTGCGAGCGTTGATGAGACTGATGCCTGTTTGCTGGTGGGATGCGATTTGCGTCACGATGCCCCTTTGCTTCATAGCCGCTTGTTGCGCCGCGTCATGCACGATGACATCCCTCTGGCATTCATCGGACAACGCCAGCCGCATGATATTCTGCCCTATGAGCATCTGGGTGAAAACACCGACGCTTTGCTGGATTTGCAACAAAGCCCCTTTGCTCAATCATTGAACAAGGCACAAAAACCCATGCTGATGGTGGGAATGGATGCCTTCACGATGCCACAGGGGATGCTGGTGCATCATGTTTTGTATCAGTTGGCACAGCGGTATGAGTTGGTGCGGGATGATTGGTGGGGGTTTAATGTGGTGCATCGGGCGGCGGCGCGGGTGGCGGGACTCGCCTTGAACTTTCTGCCGCGCCCCGAAGGATGGCACACAAAAATCATTGTTGATGAGGCACAAAAGGGCACAATCGGAATCCTCTGGTTGCTCGCCGCCGATGAGGCTCTGCCCTCTGATTTCAAAAAAAGCAAAGACACCTGCATCATCTATCTGGGGCATCATGGTGACACCGCCGCCCACCATGCCGATGTCATTTTGCCCACCGCCGCCTATACCGAAAAAAATGCCACCTACATTAACAGTGAAGGGCGGGTGCAACAGACGCACAAAGCCGTATCGCCGCCCGGACTTGCTCAAGAGGATTGGATTGTGCTGGCTGAAATCGCTCGCCGATTGAAAATTCCTTTGGACTATCATGACAAGCCCTCCTTGCGTCAGGTCATGAGTCGCCGTCATCCACTGTTTCTCAATCGGGATCGGCACGAAAAGCCCCAGTGGCGCGCGTTTGGTGCTGAGGGAAATTGTTCTGGTCTAATTTTGCCGTCTCGTGAGACGAATTTTTATTTAAGCAACGCCATCTTGCGGGCATCACCCGTGATGGCTTCCTGTGCGCGGTTGGCTCGGTCGTCATGATGCATCCGTTGTTACTGTCGGTGGCACATGGGCTTGTGTTGATTGTGGGGGTTTTGTTTGCCACGGCGTGGCTCACATGGTTGGAGCGTAAAATTCTCGCCGCCGCCCACTGGAGACGAGGGCCTCAAGTGGTGGGGGTGTTTGGATTGTTGCAACCCGTTGCCGATGGCATCAAGGCTCTCACAAAAGAAACCATTGTGCCGCACGGAGCGCAGACCTTTCTCTTTGTTCTTGCACCTGCCCTTACTTTTGTCTGTGCTTTGCTCGCGTGGGCGGTCATTCCTTTTGATGAGGGATGGGTGATGGCGGATGTCAATGTGGGGGTGCTTTATATTTTTGCCGTCTCATCATTAGGTGTCTATGGCATCATCATTGCCGGATGGGCGAGCAATTCACGCTATGCATTCTTAGGAGCAATGCGCTCGGCAGCTCAGATGATCTCCTACGAACTTGCCATTGGCTTTATTCTGGTGACGGTCATCATTCTCGCCGGGTCTCTCAATTTATCCGATATTGTGCGGGCGCAACAAAATCTGTGGTTTGCCATTCCACTGTTTCCTGTGTTTGTCATGTTTATCATCTGTGCCCTTGCCGAGACCAATCGCGCCCCGTTTGACCTGCCCGAAGCCGAAGCCGAACTGGTCGCCGGATACAATGTGGAATACTCATCCCTCACCTTTGCCCTCTTTTTTCTCGCAGAATATGCCAACATGCTGCTGATGGCTGCCATGACCACCATCCTCTTTCTCGGTGGATGGTTGCCGTTTTATGACATTGCACCTTTGAATCTCATCCCTGGCATTGTTTGGTTTATGCTCAAAATGACGCTGGTCATCGTGTTGTTCATTGTGGCGCGCGCCAGTTTTCCTCGCTATCGCTATGACCAATTGATGCGCTTGGGATGGAAAATTTTTCTGCCCTTATCGCTTTTTTGGCTGGTGGTGGTATCATGCTATGTTTTTATCACCTCGGCTTATGGATGGACATCATGAGAGGCTTATTTTCCAAAGCGCGCGCCTTTTTGCTGCTGGATATGATGAAGGGCTTGTTGTTGGTGGCGCGAGCGATGCTGCGGCGCAAGGTCACGATTTTCTATCCTCATGAAAAAACGCCTCTTTCCCCTCGTTTTCGCGGCGAACACGCATTGCGGCGATATCCTTCCGGAGAAGAACGGTGCATAGCATGCAAACTGTGTGAGGCGGTGTGTCCCGCTCAAGCCATCACCATTGAAGCCTATGTGGATGATGATCAAATCAGGCGAGCGTCCCGCTATGACATTGATATGACCAAGTGCATCTATTGTGGCTATTGCGAAGAAGCGTGTCCTGTGGATGCCATCGTGGAGGGGCCCAATTTTGAATTCGCCACCGAGACGCGCGAAGAGCTCATTTATGACAAAGAACGCCTTCTTGCCAATGGCGATCGCTGGGAGAGCATTCTTGCTGCGCGCCTTGCTCACGAGCGCGACCAAACGACACGCGAGGGACAATGAATCAATTGTTGTTTTATCTGCCCGCGGTTCTCATCACCGTGAGCGCGATGACGGTTGTGGGGGCGCGCAATCCTGTCTATGGCGTTTTTGCCCTTATTCTCGCTTTTTTCAATGGCGCGGCTTTGTGTTTGATGCTGGGGGCGGAACTCATCGCTATGGTGATTCTCATCGTTTATGTGGGCGCGGTGGCGGTGCTTTTTTTGTTTGTGGTGATGATGCTGGACATTGACGGCGCAATCAAAGACGCGCGCCTGACGCAATACCTGCCTTTGGCATCATTGCTGGCTGCCATTTTGTTTCTTGAATTGCTGTTTTTCATTCGCATCTCGCTCAGTGAGGTTTCTGTGTCCGCCGCCTCATCACCCACCATCACCAATGCCGAGGCTTTGGGACGAGTCATCTACACCGATTACATGCCGTTGTTTGAAATCGCCGCCTTGATTTTGTTGGTGGCGATGGTGGGGGCGATTATTCTCATGAATCATCACAGGCGCAGGCAGCGACAGGATGTCATGCACCAAACAGACAGCGCACGCAAAGAGTCGGTTCAGCTGCGGCAGGTGAAAACAGGACAGGGACTCAAATGACTTCCATCACGCTGGAGCATTACATTATTCTCTCCGCTTTATTGTTCTCGCTCGGGGTGCTTGGGATTTTTATCAATCGCAAGAGCTTATTGCATCTTCTGATGTGTCTGGAGCTGTCTCTGTTGGCGGTGAATATTGCACTCATTGCTTTTGGGGCGGCGCATGGAGATATCAAGGGTCAGGTGATGGCACTGTTTGTGCTGACGGTCGCCGCCGCCGAAGTGGCGGTGGGACTCGCCATTGTGACCGCATTCTTTCGCTTGCGCCGTTCCATTCACATGGATGACATCACCCTTCATTCCCAGCAACGACAAGAATGAGAACTGTGCAATTCTTGTTTGTCAGTGCCGTCATGCTGCCCTTGGTGGGAGGCTTGTGTGCCGCCGCCTTGTTGGCTTTTCCCCAATGGCGATGGCGAGCGGCGCGTGGCGTGACCATCACTCTCATTGTGTCGGCGGTGTGTGCTCTTGGAGCTCTGGCTCTTTTTGATGGACAGCCACGCGCCATTGTCATCATGCCGTGGATTGTATCAGGGGATGTCGCGATTGAGTGGAGCTTGTATCTTGATTCGCTCTCCATTGTGATGGTGGCGTTGGTGACTTCCGTTGCGGCTCTCATTCATGTCTATGCTCTGGATTACATGAAGGATGATGCCAGCCTCACGCGCTTTTTTTGTTATTTGAGTCTTTTTACCTTTGCCATGCTGATGCTGGTGAGCGGTGGCAATCTGTTGGTGTTGTTTTTTGGCTGGGAGGGCGTTGGCTTGTGTTCCTATTGGCTGATTGGGTTTTGGCACACGAGGCGCGCCGCCTCGGTGGCGGCGGTCAAGGCATTTGTCTATAATCGCTTCGGTGATACCGCATTCATGGTGGGATTGGTGGGAATCACCATTGTCACAGGAACGGCGCAATGGCAGGCGATTGAATCGTGGGTAGAGCTCAATCAATCACCGTTCCTTGTCTCTGTCTTTGCGGGATGCTTGCTGGTGGGGGCGATGGCAAAGTCCGCTCAGTGGCTACTCCATGGATGGCTCGCCGATGCCATGGAAGGTCCCACGCCCGTCTCCGCCTTGCTCCATGCCGCCACCATGGTCACCGCAGGCGTGTTTCTCATCATCCGCATGCAGCCGTTGTTCATGGGCGCACCCATTGTCATGGATGTCATCATGGTGGTGGGAGCCGTGACCGCTCTTTTTGCCGCCATCATCGCGTGCGCTCAATATGACATCAAACGCATCATCGCATGGTCAACCTGCAGTCAAATCGGGTACATGTTCATCGCCTTGGGCGCGGCGGCGTGGGGAGCGGCATTGTTTCATCTTGTCACCCATGCCTTTTTCAAAGCCTTGTTGTTTCTTGCCGCAGGCAGTGTCATCCATGCTCTGCACGGCGAACAAGACATCAGACACATGGCACGGCTCGGACGATTCATGCCGTTCACTTTTGCCGCCATGACCATCGCCGCACTGGCACTCATGGGAATACCCCTGCTGTCGGGATTTTATTCCAAAGAAGCCATTTTAGAAGCCGTCTGGAACAGTGACAGCGCGGTGGCATTGCTCGCATGGAGCGGCGGACTGCTCGCCGCCTTGCTCACCGCCATTTATGCCACACGCTTGATTGTTGTGCCCTTTCTATCAAGGCAGCCATCGGCTCTCATACCCACCGGGCAGCCTCGTGAGGCATCTCTTGTGATGCTCATTCCCATGATGCTGATGGCGTTGGCAGCCATCTTCATGGGATGGGCAACCCATCATTATTTTCTTGGAACAAGCTCCCATCACGCCGCCATGATCATTCGCTTTTTGCCGTTGGGGATGGCAGGTGGCGGCATGTTGTTGGCACTCATATGGTTCTTGGCGCGCTTCTCTTTTCCCGCTCGGGTGCAATCATGGATTGGGTTTGTGCGCCGTGGATGCAATATGGACCGCCTGTATCATGTCCTGTGGGGACGAGGATGTGAGCGCATAGCTCACAGCTGTGTCGTGGCAGAAAAAGAAGTGATTGACCAATTGGGACCCGATGGCATCGCTCAGTTTGTTAAAAGGCAAAGCACACATAGCGCACAGTGGCAAAAAGCAGGACTCGCCGTCTATAGCTTCTTTCTCATCATGCTGGTGACCCTCCTGCTCACCTGGTACGGATTTACCTTCATCGGGGTGGAATCACTGTGACTCTGAGTGAATTGCCCATCCTGTCCATGCTGATTGTGACGCCTCTGTTTGGAGTCGTCATTTTGTTGCTGGCGCGCGGGCGGGGCGAGGTTTTTGACCGTAATGTGTATCAATTGGCTCTGTGGGTGAGTGCCACAGAAGCCTTTCTTGTCTTGATTCTATTGTGGCAGTTTGATGCCTCCCAATTCGGTCTGCAATGGCAAGAATCTGTCGCCTGGCATGCTCCCTTTGGTTTGACCTATCGTCTTGCTGTTGATGGCATCTCCTTGCCCATCATTCTTTTGACGGCTTTGATCATCCCGCTGTGTTTTATCTATCGCTATCGCTCCCTCAGAGATGTGCACAGTTACGCCATTTGCCTGCTTCTTTTGCAATCTTTTGTGATGGGCGCATTGACGGCGATGGATATTGTTCTGTTTTATATCTTTTTTGAGGCGTCACTGATTCCATTGTTTTTGATCATTGGTATCTGGGGCGGGGAGCAAAGACTGTATGCCACATTCAAATTTTTCCTCTACACATTCGCTGGCTCGTTGTTCATGCTGGTGGCGATTGCGTTCATGGTGGTGCATGCCGAGACGACTCAATGGGATGAATTGCGTGACCATTCATTTCCTTTTTTGACGCAGCAGTGGTTGTGGCTTGCTTTTTTCGCGTCTTTTGCCGTTAAAACGCCGATGTTTCCTTTTCACACCTGGTTGCCCGCCGCCCATGTGGAAGCCCCTGCGACTGGGTCTGTCATATTGGCGGCGGTGTTGTTGAAGCTGGGAATCTACGGTTTTATGCGTTTCTCCGTCCCTCTGTTTCCTGAAGCGTCCGTCTTTTTTGCGCCCTTTGTGTTGGCGTTGAGTGTGATTGCCATCATCTATGGTTCTCTTGTGGCATGGGCGCAGGAGGATATCAAAAAAGTCATCGCTTATTCTTCTGTTGCCCACATGGGATATGTCACACTGGGGCTCTTCAGTATTCATATCAATGGGGCACAGGGGGCGATGGTGCAGGTAATCAGTCATGGTTTGATCTCTGCCGCATTGTTCTTTTTGGTGGGCATGATGTATGAACGCACCCATCGCCGAGACATTGCTTTCTACGGCGGGGTGGCGAGTGTCATGCCTCGGGCGGCATTCTTTTTCATGTTTTTCACACTGGCATCCATCGCCTTGCCTGGCACAAGCGGATTTGTGGGGGAATTTCTCACCTTGTTGAGCGCGTGGCAGGTGCATCCTTTGTGGGCTATGGGAGCATCGGCGGGGGTCATTCTTGCCCCTCTCTACATGTTGTCGCTCTATCGGCGGGTTTTTTTTGGTGCCGTGAAAAAATCCATCGCCCCCCTCACGGATCTTTCGTCTCGTGAGACAATTATTCTCATTCCATTGCTTGTCGCCGTGGTGGCGTTGGGAATGTTCCCATCGCCTTGGATGAATGTCAGCCAAGCCAGCCTTGGTGTCCTTTGGGGAGCTGCGCCATGACCTCGTTCCTTGACATATGGATGCCCTATCAAAGACTGCTGCCAGAAGCGGTGCTGATGAGCGCAGTGCTGCTGTTGCTGGCGACTCACCGCCATCCGACAATGCAATCCTACGCTCATCTCATCGCCATTGCCGCGTTGTTGCTGGCGCAAGTCATCGTATGGAATTTGAGTCACACGCCCAGTCCAACGGCGGATGGATTGTTTTTGTTTGACACTCTATCCTTTTTTGCTCGCTCGTTGATTTTATTGGGCGGCGCACTCATTTTGTTTTTGCCCTTTGAAAATGAATCACTGCTTGAGCAAAAGCCGTTGGCGGTGGAGCATCCGTCACTGATTTTACTGGCATCCATTGGCTTGATGGTGATGGTGAGTGCATACGATTTGCTCACACTCTATTTGGGCATGGAATTGTCGTCATTATCGTTGGCGATTTTAGCGGCATCCATGCGGCGCGATGCCGTGTCGGTCACGGGAGGGCTGGTGTATTTTGTGTTGAGTGCGGTGGCATCACTTTTTTTCCTGTACGGCATGGCGTTGTTGTACGGCTTTGGCGGAGGAACTTCTTTTGGCGAGCTGTCGCAACTGGCGGTGGCGGCGCAATCGGGAACGGATGCCATTGTCATTGTGGCATCGTTATTTGTGTTGGTGGCGTTTGCCTTCAAGATGGCGGCTGCGCCCTTCCATTTTTGGGTGGCGGATGTCTATCAAGCCGCCCCCACCCATGTGACCGCATTCTTTGCCACCATTCCTAAAATTACTGTTTTTATCCTCTTGGTGCGGTTGATTTTCTTGCCTTTTCAGGGGTTTTATGATGCCCTCACCGATAGTCTCGTTTTGCTGGCGTGTGTCTCCATGCTGGTGGGAAGCTTGGCGGCGATGGCGCAGAATAACATCAAACGCTTGCTGGCGTATAGCTCGGTTGCCCACATTGGCTTTGCTCTGGTGGGACTGGTCGCCGCCAACAAAGCAGGATTGAACGGCGCACTCATTTATATGCTGATTTACGGAATGATGACCATCGGATGCTTTGCTCTGATTTTGCTCATTCAGAGGCGCAGTGGCTCTATTGGGCATGTGGATGATTTAGCGGGCTTGGCGCGCAGTCATCCTGTGATTGCACTCGCGCTTGCCATTGTGATGCTCTCTATGGCGGGCTTGCCGCCTTTTGCGGGATTTTTTGCCAAATTGCAGGTGCTGCTGCCTCTCATGCAACAAGGATATGAAATTGTCGCCTTGGTCTTTGTTGTGAGTGCGGTCATCGGATGTGCCTACTATTTGCGTGTGATCAAATGCATTTATTTTGATGCGCCTCATGAGGACATTTCTTTGCTGAAAAACAGAGAGACCGCCTTTGTGATTGCGGTGGTCACGGCATTTTTGCTTTTTTATGGATTGTTTCCTATGGGCTTTTTAGACCTTGCGGCATCATCGCTCGCGGCTTACGGGCGTGGTCTGCCATGAATCTGCGTTTTCGGACACTGGATTGCGTGGACAGCACCAATGATTATCTGTGCTCCCTTGCGACACAAGGCGAAAAAGAAGGTTTGGTGGTGGTGGCGCGCCGGCAAATCAAAGGGCGAGGGCGGCATCGCCAAGCTTGGATTTCGCCGACCGGCAACCTTTACAGTTCTCTTTTGCTGATGCCGTCTGTGGCATCGTCTTTGATATCGCAGCTCTCGTTTGTGTGTGCCGTTGCCTTTGCTTGTGTTCTGGAACAATTGGGAGGGCGGCGTGTGCAGATTAAATGGCCCAATGATTTGTTGATTCAAGGACGCAAAATTGGCGGATGTCTCATTGAGCATCACGCGCCGCATGTCATCGTGGGGGTGGGAATTAACATTGCCAGCAAGCCCGCCGATGACGATGTGTCGTGGCGTGCCAGCTGTTTGAGCGAGGAGGGCTATCCTCCCTTTGGCGCAGAATTTTTGGCACAGAGGTTATGGCAAGGATGGGGTTCATTTTATGAGCAATGGCGGCGAGAAGGATTTGCCATTACGCGCCAGCGGATGCTTATCCGCGCCTTTGGGCTTGGCAAGACATGGCGGTGTGAGCATGATGGACACATGCTGAAGGGACGGTTTGCAGGGCTGGCGGCAGATGGCGCACTGTTGCTGATGCCCGACGGCGCGCATGCCCCGTATATCATTCACAGTGCCCGTGCCATGCGTTTGCACGATGGAGATGACGATGATTCTTGCCATTGATATTGGCAATAACCATAGCGTGTTGGCGTTGTTCTCTGATGAGGGACGGATGGTTCATCATTGGCGATTTGCAGGGCTGGCGGCGGATGGCGCACTGTTGCTGATGCCTCACGGCGCGCATGCCCCGTATATCATTCACAGTGCCCGTGCCATGCGTTTGCACGATGGAGATGACGATGATTCTTGCCATTGATATTGGCAATAGCCATAGCGTGTTGGCATTGTTCTCTGATGAGGGACGGATGGTTCATCATTGGCGATTTGCCACCATTGTGACACGCAAAATCGGCGGATGTCTCATTGAGCATCACGCGCCTCATGTCATCGTGGGGGTGGGAATTAACATTGCTAGCAAGCCTGCCGATGACGATGTGTCATGGCGCGCCAGCTGTTTGAGCGAGGAGGGCTATCATCCCTTTGGCAAGACATGGCAGTGTGAGCATGATGGAGATGACGATGATTCTTGCCATTGATGTTGGCAATAGCCACAGCGTGTTGGCGTTGTTCTCTGATGAGGGACGGATGGTTCATCATTGGCGATTTGCCACCATTGTGACACGCACTGTGGATGATTGGACGGTGCAATTGAAAATGGCGTTTGACGGCGAAGGATACGCATTGTCGTCAGTGACGGGCGTGGCTCTCGCCAGTGTTGTGCCACAGGTGACGCACTGTTGGAAGATGGTGAGTCACCAATTGTTTGCCATTGAGCCGTTGTGTGTGGATGGCACATTGAGTGTTCTGCCTCAGATGGAGCTGGAGCATCCCGAGTCGGTGGGCGGCGATCGCATTGCCAATGCGGCGGCGGCGGCGGCGTTATACGATTTGCCCGCACTCATCATTGATTTTGGCACTGCCACCACTTTTGATGTCATCAATGGCGATGGCGCGTATCTCGGCGGCGTGATTGCTCCTGGACCTTTGTTGTCGCTGGATGCCCTCATCAAAGCGGCGGCGCAATTGAGTGATATTCCGTTGGAATTTCCGCCCGCCACCATCGGACGCAACACTGCTCATGCCATGCAGGCGGGGCTCATGGGGGGATACTTGGCGTTGCTGGAGGGACTCATTCGTGCTATTGATGCAGAAGTGGAGGGAAAACTCTCCGTGATTGCCACAGGAGGGCTCGCCAGCCTGTTTGCATCAAGAACGCAGCTGATTGATGACTATCATGAGCATGTCACATTATATGGTATTTACCAGTTATATTGTTTGAATGATCACAATGTTCACTAGAGAGAGACATCGCAGGCGACAGCCAATGGCGCGCCGTGACGGGTCTGAATGGAATCATCAGACCATCATTCCAGACAATGAAATTTTGTTTCTGCCCTTGGGGGGGGCGGGCGAGATTGGCATGAACTTGACCATGTACGGATGTAACGGCGAGTGGCTGGTGGTGGATTGCGGCATGACTTTTGGCGGTGACGACCAACCAGGGATTGACCTCATTTTTCCGGACATTCAATTTTTGGAGCATCACAAGGAGCATGTCAGAGGGATTGTCATCACCCACGCTCACGAAGATCACATCGGAGCGTTGCCCTATGTGTGGAATCGCTTGCGCTTGCCGATTTTTGTCACGCCTTTTGCGGCTGCGCTGTTGCGCGCAAAGAATGATGAGCACCATGTGGACTGGAATCAATTCATCCATGTGGTGGGGGATGACAAAAAAATCACGGCGGGGTCTTTTGCCATTGAGATGATTCCCATGACTCATTCCATTCCAGAGAGTCATTCGCTGCTCATCACCACGCCTTTGGGGCGGATTTTTCACAGTGGCGATTGGAATTTTGATGAGAGCCCGCCGCTCGGGTCACCATCATCATCCACACAGCTGGCGGCGATTGGCAAGCAGGGTGTGGATTTGTTGGTGTGTGATTCCACCAATGTTTTTGTCAAACAGCGAGAAGGCTCGGAGCGACAGGTGGAGGAAAATCTTGCCGCTGTGGTGAGAGACATCACGCGTGGACGGGTGGCGGTGACATTTTTTGCCTCCAACATCGCTCGCATGCAAAGCATTGCTCGCGCGGCTCATGCCGCAGGACGCTTCCCCGTGCTGGTGGGGCGTTCCATGAGGCGATATGAGAAAGCAGCGCGCCAGTGTGGGTATTTGCGCGATGTGCCGAGATTTGTCAGCGATGAGGATGCCGTCACCATGTCTCCCGATAATGTGCTGTATCTATGCACGGGCTCGCAAGGCGAAGAACGCGCCGCCATGACGCGCCTTGCCGAAGATTCGCACCCCGCATTGTTTTTGGAAAAAGGAGACACGGTGTTATTTTCCTCTCGGGTGATTCCGGGCAATGAGAGACGCATCGGCACGGTGCATAATAATCTGGTGGCGCGCGGCATCACGGTGATGGACAGTGATGACCTTGCCATTCACATATCGGGACATCCATCCCAAGAGGAATTGGCTCAGCTGTATGGGCTTCTCAAGCCCGCGGCACTGATTCCTGTGCATGGAGAGATGCGTCATTTGCGAGAGCATGTGCGTTTTGCGGAGCATCATATTGAGCGCAATCTGTGTGTGACCAACGGCACGATGGCGCGTCTCAAGGGTGATGAATTATCCGCCGTGATGAGCGTTCCTGCGGGTCGGTTGGCTTTGTATGGCAATCGTATTTTGCCTTTGCGTCATTCGTTGCTTCATCGTCGGCGCGCTCATGCCTTGCGTGGCAAGGCGACAATCCTTATGGTGATGGATGACGAGGGGCAGCTGGCGGCTCAGCCGCAGCTGATTGCCGATGGAATCGTTGACCACAAAGACACAGAGGATCTCCAATTGACGAAAGAGTTCATCAAAAGATTATTGACCTATTACCAGACCATGCCGCTATCCGATGGCGATGATGCCGTCTTGCGCCGACGCTTGCGGCGGACGAGCGAGGAGATTTTCTCCGAGCTTTTTGCTTTGCGTCCGTTGGTGGAGGTGCGGATCGTGCGGGTGACATGATGTTGGGACGGCTCAATCACATTGCCATTGTTGTGCCGGACATTGAGGCGGCGCGCCTTAAATACAAAGAGGCACTGGGGGCATCGGTATCGGAGGTGGAGGATTTTCCCGAGCACGGTGTGCGGGTGGTGTTTGTGAATCTCAGCAACAGCAAAATTGAGCTGCTCACGCCACTAGGGGACTCGTCTCCCGTGGCGCGATTTTTGCAAAAAAATCCATCGGGAGGATTGCATCATATCTGTCTTGAGGTGGCGAATGTGCGTGAGGCGATGGCACGGGCTGAGTGGGCGGGCATTCGTCTGTTGGGAGATGGTGTTCCTAAAGTTGGCGCACACGGCAAGGATGTCATTTTCATCCATCCCAAAGACATGGACGGCACGCTGGTGGAACTGGAAGAGGCTTAAGAAAAAAGACCCGTGTCTTTGCCCTGTGTCACGAGGGCATCAAAAAAGTGTTCTGTGGTGAGCCATGTGGCGTGAGGTCCCGTGAGCAGTGCGAGGTCTTTGGTCACGCACCCGCGTGCCACGCAGTCCAGACACAATTGCTCCAGCGATTGAGAAAAGACACGCAAAGGCTCGTTGTGGTCAAGCCGCGCCCGATGAAACAGGGCGCGACTCCACGCAAAAATACTCGCCAGTGGATTGGTGGAGGTGGCTTTTCCTTTTTGATGGGCGCGATAGTGGCGAGTCACCGTGCCGTGTGCCGCCTCTGTCTCCACTGTTGTGCCGTCAGAGGTCATCAAAACGGAGGTCATCAGACCCAGTGAGCCAAAGCCTTGAGCAATCACATCGGACTGCACATCGCCATCATAATTTTTTGCCGCCCACAAAAAGCCTCCCGATGAGCGCAGAGCCATCGCCGCCATGTCATCAATCAGACGGTGTTCATAAGATATATGAGCGGCGCGAAAATCAGACTCAAATTCCTCGCGATAAATGGCGGCAAAAATTTCCATAAAGCGTCCATCGTAAGTTTTGAGAATGGTGTTCTTGGTGGAGAGATACACCGGCAGCTGACGCGTCAAGCCATAGCGAAAACAGCTGCGAGCAAAGTCGGCGATGGAATCATCCATATTGAACATGGCAAGGGCAACGCCTTTTGAGGCAAAGCGATGCACCTCATGACGCTGTTCATCGCCCGCCTCATTGGTGAAGACCAGCTCCAATTTTCCTTTATCATCAATTGGGATGTCACAGCTTTGGTATTGGTCGCCAAAGGCGTGGCGGGCAATCACGATGGGTTTTTGCCATGAGGGAATTTTGCGCGGCACATTGGCACAGACAATGGGCTCGCGAAAAATAGTGCCTTTGAGAATGTTGCGAATGGTGGCGTTGGGAGAGGGATAGAGGCGTTTGAGCTTGAACTCACGCAGACGATTCTCATCACTGGTGATGGTGGCGCATTTGACACCAACGCCGTGTTCTTTGATGGCAAGGGCGGCTTGGGTGGTGATGGCATCATCGGTTTTGTCACGATTGCTCATGGACAGATCAAAGGGCAACAGTGGCACATCAAGATGGGGGAGAATGAGTCGTTCTTTGATGTGTTGCCAGATGACGCGCGCCATCTCATCGCCTTCAATTTCCACAATGGGCTGGGTGACGGTAATTTTTGCCATGCCTTATGCTATAAGGATTGTGTCACCTCTTCAACAGATTTTTCGGCAGCGTGATGCGATCCGCCAGCATGAGGGCAGACGGCGTGACCACAAGGGTCAGAATGGTGGAGATGGTGAGTCCAAAGGCGATGGAGCTGGCAAGAGGCTGCCAAAATTGGGTTGAGGGCGCGCCTTGTGTGATTTGCATATTGATGAAATCCACATTGATACCCAGCACCAGTGGCAGCAATCCCAGCACGGTGGTGACGGCTGTCAGCAGCACGGGGCGAATGCGCTGAATTCCCGTGCGAATGACGGCTTCGGCGGGGTCTTTGATGGTTTTTTTGAGTCGTCCCCAAGTGTCAATGAGGATGATGTTGTTATTGACCACAATGCCCGCCAGCGCAATGATGCCAATGCCGTTCATGATGATGCTAAAGGGCTGATAGGTGAGCAAAAGCCCCAGCATGACACCAACGGTGGAGACGATGACGGCACTGAGAGTGAGAAAGACACTGTAGAAGCGATTAAAGCGAGTGAGCAGTGTCAGGGCGATGAGAAACAGGGCGGCGAGCAGGGCTTTTTGCAAAAAAGCGGCGGCTTCGTTTTGTTTCTCGTCCTCCCCTTTGAAATCCACAAAGACTCCTGGCGGCGGACGCTGTGTTGCCAGCCAGCTTTTGGTGGCGCGCACGATGTCATCGGCGAGCACTCCCTCGCCCTCACGCACATCGGCTTTGATGGTGACGGTGCGAATGCCATCGGTGCGATGAATGGTGCCCACTTTGGGACGCGCCTGACGGGTCACAAAGGTGCTGATGGGAACTTGTCCCATAGAGGTATCCACATAGAGGCGGTCTATTTCATCCAGTTGGCGCATATGGCGCGGCAGGCGCGCCACGATATCCACCTCTTCAAAGGAATCATTGGGGCGATAGTCACTGATTTTCAGCCCTCGTGTCACAAGACGCACCACCGAGCCAATGGATGCCACATCGGCAGCAAACTGCGAGGCTTTGGGGCGATCGATTTCCATCTCCCACGAGATGCCGGGGATGGAGACACCTTCTTCAATGTTGGTGAGATAGGCGGTGGATTTGATTTTGTCGGCAATCACCTGGGCGGCGGCATAGAGTCGTTCGGGCTCACGCGCTCCCACTTTGATTTGAATGTCTTTGCCCACGGGGGGGCCTCTTTTTTGTCTTTGCACCTCCACCACGACTCCGGGCATTGCGCTCAAGCGTTTTTCTGCTTCAGCCAGAATGACGCTTGCCAAGGGACGAGTCTGCCAATCGGCAAATTCCAGATAGATAGAGCCAATGATGTCTTCGGCTTTATCTCGTGAGTCGCCGCCTTTGCCGGTGCGGGTGTAGATGGTGTCAATGCCGCCGATATCATACACATGGGCTTCGGCTTCTTTCATGATGTCATCTTTTTCAAACACCGAGAGATTGCCGCGCGCATGCATCTGAATGACGGCAAAATCGGGGTCGGTTTGCGGAAAAAAGATGACCCCCCGTCCAAACATGCCATAAAGAATGACCGAAGCCACCAAAGCCACAAAAGAGAGGATAATCACCAAAAGAGGTCTTTGAATGCACCGTTTCATGACGGCGACATATTTTTGTGCCAGAGGTGACATGTCCTTGAAGTCGCCCTTTTCCCCCGCTTTGAGAGTCGCCAGAGCCTGAGAACTGATGGGGCGCGGCTTGCCGATGTATGCTCCCAGTGTGGGCACAAAGAACAATGCCATCATAAGAGATGCGCTCAGCACGGCGATGAGTGTCAGTGGCAGATAATACATGAATTCGCCCGTGGTGCCGGGCCAAAACAACAAAGGCAAAAACGCCAGCAAGGTGGTGAGGGTGGCGGTGATGACCGATGGAGCCATGGCACTGGAGGCGCGTGCGTAGGCTTGTTTGCGCGCCACGCCTAAATTCATGAGACGATCGGCGTATTCCACCACCACGATGACACCATCCACCAGCATTCCCACCGTGAGAATGAGAGAAAACAACACGACAATATTGAGGGTCACGCCCGCCAGACCCAATGCCAGAATGCCTGCGAGAAATGATCCGGGGATGGACAGGCAGACCAAGCTGGCAGAGCGTCCGCCGAGAATGAAAATAATCACCGCCACCACGATTAAAATCGCCAGCATGACGCTGTTTTCTAGGTCGCTCACCATGTCAATCACTCGTTTGGATTTGTTTTGGGTGTAGGTGATTTCTATGGATGGCGGGAAGTATTGTCTCTGCTGTTCCACAATCGCGCGCACATCCGCCACCGTTTTGATGATATTCTCGCCGGTGCGTTTGGATATCTCAAGAGCCACTGAGGTTTGTCCATTGATGCGAGCAAATCCTTGTCGGTCTTTGAAGGTGCTGCGAATCTCGGCGATGTCTCGCAGGGTGATGGTCTCGCCGCTTGCCAGACGGATGGGAAAATTGAGCAAATCTTTGGCGGTATTGACGAGCCCTGGCACTTTAATGGCAAATGCGCCGTGTCCTGAATCCAGCTGACCACTGGCGACCAGAGCGTTATTGCGTCCCACGGCACTGAGCACCTGTTGCGCCGTCAAGCCGTAGTATCGGATTTTAGCGGGATCAATGATGAGTTCCAATTGGCGTTCACGATCCCCTGCGATCTCAACTTTGAGCACTCGCGGCAGGGCGCGCAATCGCTGTTGCAGGTCGGTGGCGATGGTGGTGAGTGTGCGCTCGGGAACAGCCCCCGACAGAGTCACCACCAGAATGGGAAAGAGACTCAGATTGATCTCTCGCACACGGGGTTCATCGGCATCGCTGGGCAGTTCACTTTTGGCAATATCCACCTGTGCCCGCACATCCGACAGTGCTTGGTCCACATCAAACCCTGCGTCAAATTCCAGAATGATGTTGCCGCCATTCTCATAGGCGGTGGCGCGCATTTCTTCGACCCCATCAATGGAGCGCATGGCTTGTTCCATCGGACGAATGAGCAGTCGTTCGGAATCTTCGGGCGAGATGCCCTCATAGTGCATGGAGATGTAAATATTGGGGATGTTGATGTCCGGCTCGGCTTCACGAGGCACACTGTTGTAGGTGACGACTCCCGCCACAATGATAAAGAACAAAAATCCAAACACGGAGCGGGCATAGGTGATGGCGGTGCTGACGATTGTTTCCATTGTTCAAAAAGCCACCGTGTCGGTGTTTTGTGTTTCATGAGGGGTGACGATTGCGCCATCAAGGATAAAACCCTGTCCGCGGGTGATGATGGTGCTGCGTTGCGGCAAGCCGGTAATCCAGATGCCATCGGCATCTTCCCCCACGGCGGTGACGGTGATAAAGCGGGCAATGTTGCCTTCATCCATGATTTTAACGCCCAGTCGTCCGTCATCATCCAAGCTGAGCAAAGAGGAATGGATGCGATGGGCGAGGATGGGTTGGCGTTGCACAATGAGTTCCACCGAAAAACCACTGGGAATGTTGGCATCGTCATTGGGGGTTTGTGCCTCAATGCGAAAAGTGCGGGCGTTGGTGGTGGTCGCGGGAGCTTTATAGGTGACGGTGGCATCCACCATCTGTCCGTTGGTGAGGCGAATGTGTGCTTTTTGTCCTTTGGCGATGAACGGCATGTCTTTTTCGCTGGCATCGGCTTGAACGATCAACGGCGTGAGCGACACCATGCTGACAATGACATCTCCCGAGCGCATGAATTGTCCCTCATCCGCCTGATGATTAAAGATGATGCCATCAAAGGGGGCGGCGATGGTTCGTTTCTCCAGTTGGTTGAGGATGGTCTGCACGCGAGCGTAGGCGGTGGCATGGGCGGCGGTGGCGCGTTGTTTTTCAATGGCACTGCGATGACCCTTGAGAGACAATGATTCTGCCGCTTTCAATTCGGATGTGCGTTGTTCCAGCAGAGCTTGAGCCTCCAGCAATTGGGCTTGTTTGTCCTCTGGGTCTAATTGGGCGATGATGTCGCCTTTGTTGGCAAAGCTGCCGTCACTGAATGGGCGTTTGATCAAGATGGCATCACTGGCGGCGCGAATGGTGACTTCTTTGTTGCCACTGGTGACGCCGCGCAAGACCACGACGGGCGTGTAGGAGTGTGCTTGGGATTGCGTCACCTCCACCGCAAAAGGCGGCATGGTGGGGGCGGAGGGTGGCGGTGATGATGGTGACAAAACCACCACCACGATAACCAGCACGGCGACTGCCACCAACGCGAGACGCCATTTACGATGTGGGGTGCGCATAGAATTCATGATAGCGTTGCCGAATTTCTTTGCTGTGTTGGGTTTTTTGGTCATGAATGATGCCTGTGGGGTTGCCTCCGAAAAGGATGACGCGCTGTCCCAAAAGAAGAGCTTCCTCCAATTGATGGGTGACGAATACTATTGTTGTATTATTTTTTTGCCATAAGGCAAGAGTGAGTTCTTGCAGTTGGCGCGCCATGGCGGCATCAAGGGATGTGAAGGGTTCGTCCATGAGAAGCAGGGAGGGCTGATTGAAAAAGGCTCGTGCCAGAGCCACCCGCCGTTGCTGTCCGCCTGAGAGTTGATGAGGGTAGTGGGAGGCTTTGTCTTCAAGTCCCACATGGACGAGCCAACGGTGTGCCTCTTGAATGTGGTGAGGCGATGGGGAAGTGTTTTGCACCAGCAAAATATTACCGATGGCGGTGAGCCACGGCATGAGACGCGGCTCTTGAAAAACATAGCCGATGCGGTGTTGTGAAGGGATGTCATGAGAGATGAAGTCATCGGGCTGGGTGATTCCCGCAAGAATATTCAACAAGGTGGATTTGCCGCAACCAGATGGACCCAGCACACACAGAAATTCACCGCTTGCCACCGACAGCTGCAGGGGGGCGAGGATTTGTTCGCCACTGACAAAACTTTTGCCAGAGATGTGAAGAGACACGCTCACTTGCGCCACCGATTGATATGACTTTCCAGAGGACGCAATAAAAACGCCTCAATGAGAATGATGACAAAGATGAAGGCAAAGCTGTAGGCGAGGATGGCGGCGATATCAAAGAATTGAAAAAAATGATGCAATTGAAAGCCGATGCCATCGCTGCGTCCCAGCAGTTCCACCACCAGAACAATTTTCCAGATGAGGGAGAGTCCCGAGCGCGCCGCCGCCATCATGTAGGGATACAGTTGCGGCAGAATAATCAAACGCAAAATACGCACCGAAGACAAGCGATAGACAGCTCCCACCTCTAACAGGTCTTTGTTGAGGGCGCGCGCTCCCTCACGCAGATTAATCACCACGAGGGGAATTTTATTGATGGCGACCGCAAGGATGGCGGCACTGTCATTGAGTCCCACCCAAATATAACACAGAATGATGGTGACAAGAGCGGGCATATTGAGTGCCAAGATGAGGAGGTCATCAAAGGTGGAGTTGATGATGGTGTTGCGTCCCATGATGATGCCGATGGCACTGCCCACCGACATGGCGATGATAAAGGATATGACGACTCGTCCCATGGTGACAAGGCTATGATGGATGAGTTCGCCATGGACGGTGTGCTGGATGATGGCGTGCATGACGGTGGCGGGCGAGGGGAGGATATCGTCATTAATCCACAGGGCGGCACTCCACCACAGCAGCATAAAGCTGCCGAATCCCAGGATGCGCCAGAGGGTGCTGGTCATGGTTGTGGTTGCGAGGGATTCCAGAGGATGGATGGCGGAATTTCATGAGCATCGCCGACCAGTTCTGTGCCGCCCACTTGTTTGAGAATGGAGAAGAGTTGTTGCATGGCGGGGAAGGCTTCGTGGAGGGTGAAATTGGGGATGCCCTCAATGTAGCCTTGTTTGAGTTGTTGCAGGGCGGGACGGTCTTGTGACGGCATGATGGTGGCGAGGCGTTGCCATTCGGCATCGGAGCTGTGCATGATGGCATTGGCACGCTGGCTGGCATTGATGAACGCGGCAACACGCTCGGGGTAACGCTGTGCCCATTCCTTGCTAAAAATCCAGCCATTGATGGGAACCGGATGAGAAATACCCAACGCTTGAATCATTTCAGGAACAGAACTGATCACGGTGTGATTATGAAAGCGCAAGCGCGCCTGATAGTGCCAGAAGGTGAGGACGGCATCCAGCTTGTCTTTTTTCAGCAGTTGGCTCAGCAGTGGCGGTGCGCCGTAGGTGATGGTGTTGTCATCGGCGGGGTCGCGCTGCTGTGTTTTGAGCAGGAAGGCGCGCGTGATGAGCCAGCTTTTGTCTATTTTGCCTCCCGCGACTCCGATGGTGCGTCCTGTGAGATCTGAGAGAGAGGTGATGGGGCTATTGTGGGCAAGCAAAATGCCCCCCGCCGCTTGAGAATAGGGAACGAAGAGATAGTCCTTGCCTTTGGTGTTTTGGCGAATGACCCAAAACCAGTCACCCACAATGATATCCACGCTGCCCCCTTGAAGGGCAACCGCCGCCGCATTCTTGCTGGCAAGAGGAATGACGCTGAGCTGAAAATTATTTTCCGTATCCAGCTGATGATGCTTCATGACATTGAGATGCCAATTGACAGTGCCAAAGCGCAATGCCCCCACACGAATTGTGTCATTGGCATGAAGGCTGGAGCTGAACAGCACCAGCACAAAGAGTACAAAGGGAAGAATTTTTATTCGCAACATGGCCATGAGATGTTAGAATTATTTGATGAATGGTGCTTTAATGGCAGGGATGACTGTAATGGAAAATGAAAATAATTGCCAATCGTTAGATATGCGGGGTTTGCGATGTCCGTTGCCAGTGCTCAAAGCTCACAAGGCATTGCGGAGTTTGGCGGCGGGCACACTGGTGGTGGTGCTGACTGACGATGAGGGCGCACCGAAGGATTTTCGTGATTATTGCCAGACGGCGGGGCATGAATGGGTGTCATCGTCTTATGATGAGACAGACAGCGCGTGGCATGTGACCATTCGCCGCAAGGGAGATTGAGAACGATGGGCTCATTGCGTTACGGCTGGACGACAGGAGCGTGTGCCACGGCGGCGACGGTGGCGGCGTGTCGGGTGTTGATGGGAGGCGTTGCGCCGTCACAGGTGACGATTCCGCTCAAACGGCGTGTCCTCACACAAGGGGTGTTTGTGATTCATGACTGGGGCTGGCAGGAAAACGGAGCATTTGCCTCGGTGATTAAGGATGCGGGCGATGACCCCGATGTCACCGATGGGGCGAAAGTGAGCGTGTTGGTGCGGCGCGGCGCGGCGGGGTCGGGCATTGTGTTCAAGGCGGGAGAGGGTGTGGGAACGGTCACCAAACCGGGGCTCGCGTTGGCGGTGGGAGAGGCGGCAATCAATGATGCGCCGCGCCGCATGATGACCGATGCCATCAAAAAAGAAATGAGACAAAATGATGTGTGCGTGACCGTGAGTGTTGCCGATGGCGAGCGGCTCGCTCAGCGCACCATGAATGCACAGCTGGGCATTGTGGGGGGACTGTCTATTTTGGGGACGAGTGGCATTGTGGTGCCGTTTTCGTGTGCGGCGTGGGTGGCGTCTTTGCATCAGGCGGTGGATGTGGCACTGGCGGTGGGGCATCGCCATTTGGGTGCAAGTGTGGGAACGACCTCGCGCCGTTTGTTGCAAAAAAATACATCCCTTGCCGATGATGCCATCATTGATATGGGGGATTTTATCGGCGCGTTGGTCAAATATGTTAAAAAACAAGAAGGGATACAATCTTTCACCATCGCGGGGGGATTTGCCAAAATGGCGAAATGGGCTGATGGCGCACAAGACTTGCATCATAAAAAATCTTCGGTGTCTTTGGATTCTCTGGCGCAATGGGTGATGGCAATGGGCGCGCCGCCTGCTGTGGCACAGGCGGTGCGGGAGAGTCATTCGGCGCGCGATGCACGCGCCATTGCCCACAAGCACGGATGGAATCTCGCCCATGAGGTTGCCCGCAGAGGCGAGGCTCGCTTGCAAGAGATGCTGCCTCACACACGCTGCCGCATCATGATTGATGGGGTCGGTGATGAATGACTCACGGCGATCGCTGCTGATTGTGGGGGGCACGAGCGAGGCGATGGCGGTGGCGCGTGTGCTTAAAGATGAGGCGCGAGTGACCATGTCTCTGGTGGGCATGACGCAGGCGCGTCTGCCAGATGGGGTGGATTTGCATCGGGGGGGATTTGGTGGAGTGGGCGGTCTTGAGGCGTATGTGCGTGGCAAAGGGGTGGAGGCGATTGTGGATGGCAGTCATCCGTTTGCCACCACCATGCGCGCATCTGTGACAGCGGTGGCACAAAAACTTGATGTGCCGCGCATCGCGCTGGTGCGAACATGGCACAAGAAAAGCGATGACCAATGGGTGACATGTTCGTCTCGTGAAGAAGCAATCGCAGGAGTGAGCCAATACATGAAGCATTTGCGAGGGCGTGTTTTTTTGAGCGTTGGCGGGCGCGGCGCATTGGCGTGGCGCGATGATTTGGCGGATGTGCCTGTGGTGGTGCGAACGATGGGCATTGCGCCGCCGCCGTCTGTGCCACCTTCATGGCGATGGCTATCGGCTGCGCCTGCCGATGAAGAATCGGAGGTGGCATTTTTCAAAGAGCATGATATTGACCTGGTGGTGAGCCGTCACAGTGGCGGGGTGCGATCCTACGGCAAGATTGCGGCGGCACGGCGATTGGCAATCACGGTGGTGATGCTGGATGCGCCGCCGCCGCCACCGCCTCCGCTTTTTTCTCATGCCAATGAGGCGGTGCGGTGGTATCGGTCATTGAGGGCGAAAGATGTGGCGATGGGCGGGGTCATACAGCGCGCTGTTGGATGCGGGGGCATCGGATAGAACCGGTGACACAATAATCAAAGCGGTGCGGGTGATTTTATGCTGCCGCACCAGAGCGGCGATGTCTTTGAGGGGGCTTTGCAAAATGAGTTCATCCTCGCGACTGGCATGATAGATGACGGCACATGGGGCATCATCGCCATAGAAGGGAGTCAGGTCGCGCACGATGGTTTTGATGCGGCGAATGGAGAGATGAATGACTAAGCTCGCGCGACTGTGAGCAAAATGAGCCAACGATTCGCGCGGCGGCATGGCAGATGCCGAGCCGTCCGTGCGGGTGAGAATGACACTCTGGGTGACATGCGGTGCGGTGAGTTCTTTTTTCAAACTGGCAGCGGCAGCGGCGAAGGCGGGCACACCGGGGATAATCTCGTAGGGAATGGAACGGGAATCCAACGCCGCCATTTGTTCGCCAATCGCGCCATAGATGGAGCAATCGCCCGAATGAAGGCGCACGATTTTTTTGCCATCCTTGTGATATTGCTCCATGCGTTCAATGATGGCGGGCAGGGTGAGGGATGCGGTGTCAATGGCTTGGGCATGGGGTGGTAGGTATTGCAGCATGGCATCCGGCACGAGGGAGCCGGCATAGAGACAGCAATCGCACTGTTGCATGACCTCATAGCCTTTGAGGGTGAGCAGTTTTGCGTCCCCTGGACCTGCGCCAATGAATGTGACGCTCATGATGATGGTTCGTCACGGCGCGGCGTGACCATCAGAGGCGGATGATGGGTGCGCGCCACCAGATGACTGTTGGAATTGCCAATAATAAGAATGGTGTTCATGTCAATGGCATCGGCATTGAGTTTTTCAAGTTGAGTGACAATTGAATGTTCCTGTGGGTGATTAAGATGACGAGCGATGATGATGGGTGTCTCGGGCGCACGATGCTCGCGAATGAGCTGCAGACATTCGGTGAAGAAAGCGTGTCGCTTGGTGGAGGTGGGATTGTAGAGGGCGATGACGAATTGGGCAATGAGGGCATGGGTGAGCCGCTCACGAATAACATCTCGCTGCGTGAGCAAATCGGACAGTGAAATGAGGGCGGTGTCGTGTCCCACAGCTGCGCCGTGGCGACTGCTGGCTTCTTGCATCGCGCTGACACCGGGAATGATGGTGAGCTCAATGCGCTGCCATGATGCCTCGCCGTTCTGTAGGCACTCAATCGCGGGCGATGCCATGCCGTAGATGCTCGCGTCACCTGACGACACCAGAGCCACATTGCGTCCTTGATTGGCAAGGGTGAAGGCTTTGCGGACACGCTCTTCTTCTTTGCCGATGGCATAGGGAAAGAATTCGGCGGTGTGTTGAAATTCGTCCAACAAGGAGAGATAGGCGGAAAATCCAACGATGGCATCGGCTTGACACAACGCATTGTGGGCGCGGCGCGTCATGGAATCTGTGCCGCCGCCGATGCCGATGATGGTGAGGCGTCCGCGTGTGTGTCCTGCGAGTTCCGTCATGGGATGGCGCGTAAGGCTCACCGCAAGGGTGACATCGCCAAGGGTGGTTTTAGGAATGATGAGCCGTCCGTGCGTTCCCACCGCCGCCAATGCCGCACTTTCTGCCACGCCGTACACACCCACCTCACGAAAAACGCGCGTTGATGGATGACGCAGACGATGATGCTGCGCCGCCAGTTCATCTTTGCTGAAAAAACGCGCCGCGCGCCGATGGTGATGAGCCACATCATGAATGGCTTTTTCATCCATTTTGATGTCCAAAGAGAAAAATCCCGCAATGGCAAGAGGATGAAGGCGATGACGCGTCAGCAATTGATGCAAAGCATCAATCATGGCTTGAGATGAGGCATGGCGCACACAGCCCACTCCCACCGCCAGCCGCCCTGGCACATAAACCATGTGATGGGGATGCTCTTTGCGGGTGCGCCATGAAGCCATGAGGCGAATGGCAGCGTCCGCCTGATAGGGCAGGTGATGCAGCCATGCCAGGTCATGATGCCACCGCACCGCCTCCCCTTGAGCCACTCGCGCCGTCAATGAGGCATAACGGCTATGAGGTTGCCAGTGCCATCCGTCTGGCGTTTCACTGAGAGCGTGTCCCCACAGAGTTTGCGCGGCGGTGGCGGGCAGAACGGAAGATTCCTTGAGAACGGTAATCACGGCATGCACCCAACGGCTCGCGCCGTGATGACTGTTGGTGAGAGGCAACACATATGCTCCTTGTGGATGGACAAGAATTAAAGGGGCATCGTCTCCTTTTTTGTGCAAAAAGGGAGCAAAATGACGCACCAAAATCCCCGCCGCCATCACCCCAATGATTGCCGTGCCGTGCCGAAATGCCGTGATCGCTTGAGGCAATTGGTGCGGCACAATCATGAGACGCAATTTCAAAGAAGCCGCCAGCTTCTCGGCAAGAGGCGCACCATGACCGCCCACCGTGATGACAACGGCATCAGTCATGGTGGATCGCACCGCGAGCGGGAATTAAAACGAGGGAGAAATAACCATCGTCACCCATGGTGCTCCATTGGGAGAGAGGAAAGACTGCCATTTCACCGTCACGGTCTTGCGCGAGAAAACTGTGTTGCAACAAATGGTGACGGGTGCAATGGTCTATGAGGCTTTGCCAGAGATCTTTTTGCGAGGTCACTTTGAGCAACACGACTCCTTCGCCGTCACTGAGGCGCGCCAATACATGATTCAGGCGACCAAAGGGCGCAATGGTGAGCAGATCATCGCCCATGGCAATGGCTTGATTTGCCAGCGCGGCGGCATGACTCATGGCACTGACGCCGCTCATGACACGACAGGGATAATCACTGAGATGCGCGCGCAGATGCCAATAGCTGCCATAGAGCAGCGGGTCACCAAGACACAAATAGGCGACATCTCTGCCTTGTTGCAAAAACCGCGCAAGATTTTCCCCATGATGACGATAGCGCGCCACGCGCGCCTCTTCTTTTTGATGCAATGGCAGCACGCACGGATGCAGTTCAGCACCCTGAGGCACAAAGGGTTGAGCCAACCGCAACGCGCGTGAATCACCATCATGGTCACTGGCGGCATAGGCAATGACGGGATGGCGCGCCAACAATTGACACGCGGCATGAGTCATTTGATGCAAAGCAACGCCCACACTCACGCCATAAAAAGTTCCTGTGGATGATGTCATGATGGTTTCTGCCAAATCCATTGCAGCAAGGGGCGATTGCTGTGAAAGGCTTCGTGCTGCGGTGTGAGAGATTCAACCTGCGACCATTGCAAATGACGCAGCACCCCGCCGCGCTGTTGTTTGTGGTGCATGAGGGCGTGTTGTGCCGCCAGTGTGATGGCATGGGCGACAAGGATGCCATCGTCATGCAACCGAGCAAGGCAGTGCCCGATGAGGTCGTTGTCAGAGATGCCGCCGCCGATGAATATGGCGTGTGGCGAATCGTCAGTGGGACAGCAAGCGGGCGCATCTCCTTTGATGAGCGTCAGACGGCTCGCAACGCCCCACCTGTCGGCATGAAGGGTGATGGCATCACACAGCCGAGCTTGTCGCTCAATGGCGATGGCGCGATTGCGTTTATGAGCCCGCAGCCATTCAATGGTGATGCTGCCACTGCCAGCCCCAACATCCCACAATGTGCCGCCCTGAAAGGGACGCAGTGCCACCAGTGCAAGCGTGCGGGGGACGAATTTGGTGGCGGTGTGCTGTGTGAAATGGTCATCATTCAAGCCCAGCCGTGGCGGCAGGGATTGATTGTCACAATGGCAAGTGAGTGCCATGATGTGACGCTCATGGCATGATGGCATGGCAGACCAGTCGGCGACATGCCAGTGACTGATGGATTCCTCATCTTCTTCCAATTGTTGCAAAAGGCTAATCTGTGAATTGCCGTAGCCATGAGAACAGAGCCACTCAGCACATTGAGCAGGGGGCACGGCGGGGTCACCGAGAATCAAATAGCGTCCGCCATTCTCCAGCCGAGGCAGAAGAGAATGCAACGGGCGACCATGAATGGAACAACAGGTGATATCTTCCATCGCCCATCCCATGCGCGTCGCGGCATGACTCAGAGAGGACACCGCGGGCAACACAATGACGGTGTGTTTTTGGGCATGGCGGCGCACAAATTGCGCCACGCCAAAAAAAGACGGGTCACCACTGGCAAGAATGGCGATGGTGCGATGGCGGCTGAACAGGGTGTCATTGTCAGCAAAGGGTTTCTGCCACTGTTTGTAAGGGCGGTTGTGATGCGCCACGCGCGCCCGATGACGCTCCGCTCCCACGATGATTTCCGAATTACTGATGTAATCATCGGCGCGATGAGGCAACTTCTCTTGGTTATGAAGCGGCACGCCGATGATGGCAATCCACGAATGAGCCAATGACATCATGAATGGTGCGCGGCGGCATTGATGGCAGCCGCAGCAAGGGCACTGCCTCCCCGCCGTCCTGTGAGGGTCACAAAGGGAATGGTGGCATAGTGGCTTAAAAATTCCTGTTTGGCTTCCGCCGCGCCCACAAATCCCAAAGGAAACAGCGCAATCGCCGCGGGCAAGGGTGCGCCGTCACGCCATAGATTCATCAGTTCATACAAAGCGGTTGGTGCATTGCCGATGGCAACAACCGAATTTTGCAAATGAGGTAGCCAATGATGAACAGCACAGGCGGTACGCGTCTTGCCTTGTGATGCGGCATCTTTCGCACTCACCTGATGCAAAAAGCACAATACATTATTCTGGCGCGGCAGGCGATGAGTCATGATGCCGGCGCGCGTCATCATGGAATCTGTTAAAATCGGGTGTCCTTTGGTGAGAGCATCACCAGCTGCCGTCATAAAGCTGTCATGCCATTGCAGCTGAGGGACAATATTGGGGTCAGCAACCGCATACACCAATCGCTCCACCAATGGCGCGGGGGCATGAGGCGGCAGTGTGAGCGTTGCGCGCAAACGCTGCCTTGATAACTGCTCAATGGCGGCAGGCTCGCTCACATAATCAAAAGACATCTGCCCTAGAACGCACGCTTGAGGGATGACGGACCCAAAGGATGATCATGATGGGGATAGGGCGGACGATCATCATGACCATGAGAATGATGAGAATGGTGCGCATGGTCGTGCCCATTGGCAAGCAAGCCCTCCACATGATGATGGTGACCCGCTTGCGGCAATCCCACCTCATGAGCAAAGGCGGGCATGGGAACTCGGTACTTGCACAGATGACAATTCATCACCGCTTGAGATGAGGACGAAAGACACTCTTGCAATCGCTCCAATGCCGTTTGGGTAAGCAGCTCATGACGATTGAGATAGGGTGCACAGACAATCTCTCCTGCTCGCCACTCCGCCGCAATCTGCTGGCTATGTTCATAAATGCGTTTGACCAAAATTCCCGTGAAGAGAAAATAGGGAAAAACAATGATTTGCTTGAAGGGCAGCTGGATGGCATGGGACAGTGCCGCTCTTGTCAAAGGAAAGGTGACACCGGAATAGGCGACTTCCAGCCAGCCAAAGCCCATGTTTTCCTGCAAAAGACGCGCCACCTTGCTGACATTGCCATTGGCATCGGGGTCCGATGAGCCGCGCCCCACAACCATCAGTAATTGGTCATGACGAGGCAACGGCGATGGCATGTGTGCCAAAGCCTCTTCAATGCGCAGGCAGGACAGCTGAATCAGACGATGGTCTAAGGAGAGATCGCGCGCCATCTCAATGGTGACACCATGATGGCGCGCCGATTCTCGCAATGCGGAGGGGACATCATTTTTGACATGCCCCGCAGCAAACAGCATCACGGGCAGGGCGATGATATGACGACACCCCTGCCCAGCCAGCGCACTGATGGCATCATGCAAAACGGGCGTTGCGAATTCCAAATAGCCGTAGCTCATGATGACATTGGGGGCAAGCGCGGCGCGGATATCATCGGCAAAATCGTGAAAAGAGGCAATGGCTTCTTCATCCCGTGAGCCGTGTCCCACCAAAAGAACGCCCAGAGGCGGTGATTTGTGTTTGTCCATAGGCTCACAATAAGATAGAAAGACCAGTGAGGCTAGAGCTCTTTTTTGATGACAGTGATTTTATGACAGTGACACTCTTCACCGATGAGGTTTTTGCCCTTCACGACACGGGAACGGGTCATCCAGAGACGGCGGCGCGCGTGGAGGTGATTGCCAAAGCCGCGCGCGATCTCAAAAAGGCAGTGGCGTGGCACACCACAGCGCGCGAGGCAACCGATGAGGAGCTGCAGCGGGTGCATGAGCGTGGCTACATTCGTCAGTTGCGAGGAGCATCCCCGAGCGAGGGGCGTGTTTTTTTGGATGGTGACACCATCCTGTCGCCGCAAAGTTTGCGGGCGGCGCGTGTCGCATGTGGCGGCGCGATGATGGCGGTGGATGAAATGCTGGCGGCGGGAGGCGGTCATGCCTTTGTGTTGGCGCGCCCGCCAGGGCATCATGCCACGCCGCAGCGAGCGATGGGGTTTTGTCTTTTCAATCAGGCGGTGATGGCGGCGCGCCATGCCATGCATCACCATCGGCTGGACACTGTGGCAATCATTGATTTTGATGTCCATCACGGCAATGGCACGCAGGATTGTGTGTGGGAGGATGAGCGGTGTTTTTATGGCTCGGTGCATCAGTATCCGTTTTATCCGGGAACGGGGGCTGCCGATGAGGTGGGACGATTTCGCACCATTCACAATGAACCCATTCTCGGCTACACAGAGCCCGCCGTCTTTCATGAGGCAATGGCGCGCATTTTGGAATCCATGATTCGCTTTGCGCCGCAAATGGTGGTCATCTCGGCTGGATTTGATGCCCATCGCGATGACCCCCTCGCCATGTTGCATTTGCAAGAAGAGGATTTTGCTCGGCTCACCGATGCCATCATTGGCGCGGCGCGCAGTGTGGGCGTGCATACGGTGATTTCCGTGTTGGAGGGAGGCTATCACTTGCGAGCATTGGCAAGCAGTGCTAAAGCTCATTTGCAACGATTGAGTGATTCAGCATGAACGACCAACCCAAAGCCACTGAGAAGAAAAAAATTTCCGCCATGACTTTTGAAGAAGCCATGACGGAATTGGAGACTCTTCTGCAATGGGTGGAAAAAGGAGAAGGCTCACTGGAGCAATCCATCGCCGCCTATGAGCGCGGCATGGCACTGGCAGAGCATTGTGGGACATGTTTGGCAAAGGCGGAGCAAAGGGTGGAGCAGATTAAAGAGAGTAACGGCAGCGTCACCCAAGAGCCTCTGTCTTTGTTTGATGAGGACAAAAAATGACCCGCTTTGCGGATGCATCCTTTGACGATGCCAGTGCTTTTGTCGCCGCGCGCATGGAAGAATTATTGGCTGATGCCATTGCTCATGAGTCCCATGCGCCGAGCCGTCTGCGTGATGCCATGGCGTATAGTGTGCTGGATGGCGGCAAGAGATTGCGTCCGTTTTTTGTGCTGGCAAGCCACCATCTTTTTTCCGATGATGACGCACCCGCATGGCGCGTGGCAATAGCGGTGGAGATGATTCACTGCTACTCCCTTGTGCATGACGACCTGCCTGCGATGGATGATGATGACCTGCGGCGCGGCAGAGCATCGTGTCATAGGCACTATGATGAAGCCACCGCCATTTTGGTGGGTGATGCCTTGCAGACTCTGGCTTTTGCCATTCTTGCCGATGAGCGCGCTCATCCTGATGCGCGACGCCGCGTGACCTTGATTGCGGAGCTGGCGCGTCGCGCTGGCGCACAAGGCATGGTGGGCGGGCAGATGGCGGACTTGCTCGCCGAAGGACAATCCCTCTCGTTTGATGACATCGCCCAGCTGCAACGCATGAAGACGGGAGACTTGCTCATGTTTGCCATCACCGCGGGGGCATTGCTCAATGATGCGTCCGATGACGATTATCAGCGTCTGGCGCGCTACGCTCAATGTGTGGGGCTTGCTTTTCAAATCAGGGATGACATTCTTGATGTGCAAGGCTCATCCGACCAATTGGGAAAAACATCGGGCAAGGATGAAGCCTCAGGCAAGGCGACTTTTGTTCATCACTTGGGATTAGCCCAGGCGGAGCAAAAGGCAGCCAGCCTTATTGATGAAGCCGTTGCAGAAATTGCTCCCTTTGGCACACGCGCCCGCCTTTTGCAAGAAGCCGCGCATTTTATCATCGGACGCCATGCGTGATGAAAAAATCATTCAAGATGAGGTCAAACGCGCAGGCAGTTCTTTTTATGCCGCCATGCGATTTCTGCCCACCACGCAAAAACGCGCGCTCTTTGCTTTGTATGCTTTTTGTCGCCATGTGGATGATATTGCCGATGATGATGACACTTTAAGCACGCAAAGAATGAACCAATTGCAAAAGGAGCAAAAGACATTTCATCGGTTGTTTCACGGCAAAAAAAGTGTGGCGGTCACGCCGCTGCAACGAGAATGGCAGTGGGTGATTCAATCGTTCCCCGTGTCTTTTGTCGATTGTGATGCCATCATTCAAGGCATGATGATGGATTGTCGCGCCCCCATCGTTGCGCCCTCTTTGCGTCAATTGGATGATTATTGCGACCATGTGGCATCGGCGGTGGGACGACTCTGGCTGGCGATTTTTGGTGATGTGTCATCCCATGCCCGCCGTTATGCCCATCATTTGGGACGCGCCTTGCAGCTCACCAACATCGTGCGGGACATTGATGATGACGCACAACGCGGCAGGGTGTATTTGCCGCGCGAATGGCTTGCGGGAAAAAAAATCCCTTGCGATGATGTGGCATCTTTGGTGCGTCATCCCGCATTGGATGATGTGGCGCGCGAGGTAGCGCGTGAGGCGCGTGACCATTTTATCAAGGCAAATCAGGAAGCGCGCCATGTGAAAAAACGCGCGGTGCGCCATGCCAGCATCATGGCGGATGTCTATGAACACATGTTGCACCGCCTGTGTGCCAGAGGATGGAAAACGCCGCGCACCTCCATGCGGGTGGCTCGCTGGCGGGTGGCGTTTTATGTGGCGCGGCGGCATCTGTGGTGATGGAACGGCGTTTTTTCATCATCGGCGGCGGGCTGGCAGGACTCGCCGCCGCCGTCAAAGCGGCAGAGACCCACGAGGTGCACATCTTTGAAGCCGCCACACTGCTGGGAGGACGATGTCGCTCCTTTCACGATGACACACTGGGAATCACCATTGATAATGGCAATCATTTGATTCTCAAAGCCAATGAGAATCTGTTCTCGTATATTCATCGCATCAATGCCACCTCCCGCATGAACTATGCCACGCGGGCGCGCTATCCTTTTTTTGTGAAACAAACCGCATCCCATGTCACTCTTGATTTTGGCAACGGACGGCATCCACTGGGCATGGCAAAAACCCTATGGACGATGCCTCACGGCGGATGGCACTGTTATCGCTCATTGATGACTCTGTGGCGCGCATCGCCGCAGAAAACAGTCGCTCAATGTTGTGATGCATCCCATCCCAGTTATGATTTTTTTTGGAACATGCTGTCGCTGGCAATTCTCAATGGCGAGGGAGATGTTTCATCGGCGCACTCATTGGCGCGAGTCATGAAAAAACTGGTTTTGACGGGAGGCGAAGGAATGTGTCCCGTCATGCCTCGGAAGAATTTGGCGGACGCTTTGATTGACCCCGCCATAACATTTCTCAACCATCACGGTGCAACCATTCATCTGCAAAAACCCATCACCAAGCTGGAGACTCACAAGGGACATGTGACCGCTTTGCTCACCAAAAATAATCAGCGCATTGCCGCCCGCCAGACCGATCGCGTGATTGTGGCAGTGCCTGAATATCAGCTGGCGCGCCTGTTGCCCACTGTGTCTGTGCCGTCTCACTACAATGCCATTGCCAACATTCATTTTGCGTTTTCTCATGATTTGCCGCCCTCTGTGATGGGGGTTGTGGGCGGCTATAGCCATTGGATTTTTGTGCGCCAGTCTCATGTGTCGGTGACCATATCCGCCGCCGATGACCTACCCACGCGCTTGAACGAGCTCATCACGCCCATCTGGCATGAAGTGTGTGATGCGTTGTCTTTGTCGGCTCATGAAACTGTGCCGCCTCATCGCTGTCTTGTGGAGAAGCGGGCGACATTTGCGCAAACACCGATGAATGAGTCACTGCGTCCGCCATGCACCACTGTCTGGCACAATGTTTTTCTGGCGGGACAATGGACTCGCACGGGGCTTCCCGCAACTCTGGAAGGAGCGGTGCGTTCAGGACATCTTGCGTTTGCCGCCGCCGTGAGGTAGAAGGGGAGTTTCCATGAGAAATGGCAATCACACATCGGCGTTGCTGGCGCAATTGGACACCATTATTGAACGCCAGAAAAAGGCATTAGGAAAGCAACAAAAAAAGGATGGACACTGGGTCTATCGTTTGGAGGCGGATGTCACCGTTCCCGCCGATGTCATCTTCATGCATCATGTCATTGGCATTGCCGATGATGGCTTGCTGGAGCGCATTGCTCGCTACATTCGCCGCTGCCAGATGAAAGAGGGCGGCTGGGCATTGTTTCACGGCGGCGATTGTGACCTCACCGCCAGTGTGAAGGCGTATGTGGCGTTGAAGCTTGTGGGGGACAGCAAGGATGCCCCTCATATGGAGCGGGCGCGTGATGCCATTGCAAAAGCGGGCGGTGTGATGAAGGCTCAAATTTTTGCTCGCATTCCGCTGGTGCTTTTTGGATTTCTTCCATGGCGGGCGATTCCTGTGTTGCCCGTGGAATGGATCTTTTTGCCGCGCTGGGCGCCTTTTCACTTGAGCAAGGTGTCCTACTGGTCGCGCGTGACCATTGTGCCGTTGATGATTTTGATGGCACTCAAACCCAAAGCCGCCAATCCCAACAATGTGACCATTGACGAATTGTTTAGCGTCTCTCCTCACAGCGTGAAGCGTTACAATGTCAATACCACCGGCACGATTGTGGGGTATGTTCTGTTATTGATTGATGATTTTTTGCGTTTTTTAGAACCCATTGCGCCTCCTTTTTTAAGACGCATGGCGGTGCGCCGTGCCTTTCGCTGGTGTGTCGCCCATGCCAATGGCGTGGGGGGGCTTGGCGGCATTCTGCCGCCGATGGTGTATCTGGCGATGGTGTGTCACTTTCTTGGGTTGCGCAATCACAAAGCCTACACAGAGACTTTGGAGGCAATCAGACTGCTCATCGTGGAGGGCGAGTATGAGGGTGAGGTGTTGTGTCAATCGTGCGTCTCGCCGGTGTGGGACACCGGACTTGCCATGCATGCCCAATTGGAGGCGGGAGTCGCTACCGATGATTCTTCCATGCGTGAGGCGGCTTCATGGCTGATGGAACGAGAGGTGCGCATCAAGGGGGATTGGGCAATTGGTCGCCCACAGCTGGCGGCGGGCGGTTGGGCGTTTCAATATCTCAATGACCACTATCCCGATGTGGATGACACCGCCGTCGTGGCAATGGCTTTGGATCGCATGCAAGACCATCGCTATGAACCCGTCATTCGCCGCGCCGAGCAATGGATTCTCGGCATGCAAAGCCAGAGCGGCGGATGGGGAGCGTTTGAAGCCGACAATGACTATCAATACTTCAATCACATTCCATTCAATGACCACGGCGCGTTGCTTGACCCTCCCACAGCCGATGTCTCGGCGCGCTGCATCAGCTTTTTGGCACAGCGCGGGTATGATGTCGCCCATCCCGTCATGAAAAAAGCCATCGGCTATCTCAAAAAAGAGCAAGAAGATGATGGTTCGTGGTATGGACGATGGGGAACCAATTACATCTATGGCACATGGTCGGCAATCAGTGCGCTGGTGGCAGTCGGAGAGGATGCCGCCAGTGATGCCATGCGCCGTGCCGTCTCGTTTTTGTTGAACAGACAAAATGATGACGGCGGCTGGGGCGAGAGCTGCCGCAGCTATTGGCAAGAACAACGCAATGCACCCTGTCGCAGCACGCCGTCGCAAACATCATGGGCAATGCTGGGACTGATGAGCGCAGGTGAAATTGACAATCAAGCGGTGCAAGAGGGCATCGCGTATCTCATGGCGCGCGCCCCAAAAGATGGAGCTGACCGATGGCAAGAGGATGACTATACGGCTGTTGGATTTCCAAGGGTCTTCTACTTGCGCTATCACGGCTACTCGGCGTATTTTCCGCTCTACGCACTGGCGCGCTACCGCCACATGACGACAAGCAACAGCGGAAATACGCTATACGGAATTTGAGAGAGTCTATAGTAGGAATTGTATCTGGTTATTTGTATCAATTGACAGCTTTTCAGCATGCACGGATTCGGAGCTAGTGAGGATAGAACTTTCGATTTTCAACATAGAATCGTTTATCTCGGTAATAACTGCACCGCTAGCACATTCTGGCAAAGCCAAGCACACCACAAACAAAGCACCCCCCTTTTTACAAAGCAAATGCAAATTAAACAGGGCTATTTTGAAGGGGAACGGCTCTATTAATGGCTGTATTAACGGCTGTATTGACGGTTGTATTCACGGCTTTGAGGGAATCGGGCAGTTTGAAGACGACATTTTCTTCTTCGCCCTCCACAGGCACCATTTCAATTTTGCGATAGCGTCTCAGGGTGTCAATAAGCTCTTGCACCAGTTCATCGGGGGTGGATGCGCCGGAGGTGATTCCCACCGTTTCCACTCCTTGCAGCCACTCTTCTTTGAAGCGTGAGCAATCTTCCACCAGGTGACTCACCACTCCGCTTTGCAAGCCAATTTCTTTGAGGCGATTGGAGTTGGAGCTGTTGTGTGCCCCCACCACAAGTAACAGGTCAATCTTTTCGGCGACATGGCGCACCGCACTTTGACGATTTTGTGTGGCGTAGCAAATATCCTTGACATCAGGGCCAATGATTTCGGGGAATCGTTTTTTGAGGGCATCAATGACTTCTCGGGTGTCATCCACCGAGAGTGTGGTTTGGCTGATGTAGGCGAGTTTTTTCTCATTTTTGACGGTGAGGCGTTCCACATCATTGACATCGGAGACCAAATAGACATCGCCATGAATGCGTCCCATCGTTCCCTCCACTTCGGGATGCCCTTCGTGTCCGATGAGAATGACTTCGTAATTGTGCTCGGCATACCTTTGTCCTTCCTTGTGGACTTTGGCGACCAGAGGGCATGTGGCATCCAGCACGGGCAGTGCGCGCACATGGGCGGCGTTTTCTATTTTTTCGGCAACGCCGTGGGCACTGAAAATGGTGACACCGCCATCGGGGATTTCATCCAGTTCTTCCACAAAGACGGCGCCTTTTTTGCGCAGCGTCTCCACCACCCGTTTGTTATGGACGATTTCATGACGCACATAGACGGGCGCACCGTATTTGGCAAGGGCGCGCTCCACGATTTCAATGGCGCGCTCCACGCCAGCACAAAAGCCGCGCGGCTGTGCCAACATGACCTTTAACACGGCGTTTTTGGTGTTTGTCTTGGTTTTTGTCTCGTCAAGCATAGGCCGCCATCATGATGTCACCGCTTCCATAAGTCAACCGTTTTACCTGTTGGCTTTTTTCTTTTTTTGGGGCGGCTGTATCAGTTGCTGAAAGTTTTCCCATCGGCTTTGTTTCCTTCCTTTGGGTGATTTTTTGATAGCCTGCCAGCGGTCGTGAATGTTCATGAGTGCGGGCAGGAGCACAAGGGAGGCGATGATTGCCAGACTCAAAGCCACAAACAGCATGATTCCCATGCTGGCGGCACCACGATGGGAAGACACCGCCAGAGACCCAAAGGAGGCAATGGAGGTCATGGCGCTATAAAAAATGGCTCTGGGTGTGGCGGTGTTAATGAGTGTGGTCACATTATTGACGGCGCGCCACCGCCACACCAGATAGATGCCGTAGGACACGCCCAAGCTAAATAGCAACGGCAGGGCAATCAGATTGGCGTAATTGAGGGGGATGTGAATTGCCACCGACACGCCGATGGTGATGCACGCCGCCAGCACCAGAGGCATAAAGACAAAGAGGACATCTCGTCCTCGCCGCAGCGATGTGAGCAAAATGAGAAAAACGCACAGCACGGCAATCAACCCTGCTTGCTCAAAGGCATCAATGACGGTGCGTCCGCCTTCCACCATCAAGATGGAGCCTCCTGTGGCGTAGGAAATTTTGTTGCGAACGGAGTCGGTAAAATTTGCCAGCTCGGCTGTTTCATTGGGCGCGGTGGCATGAGGATAGACCGTCACCAGGGTGCGTCCACTGCGGTCTATATAACGCGCTTTGACCGATTCGGGAAGATAAGCGAGATTTTTTGCGACCAAACGCTCATCAGGCAGAAGGGAGTCGTGAACAAGATCAACCGCCCGCTGCAAGCCCTTGGTGGCGATGGGAGCGTAATTTTTGAGATAGCGGGTACTGGCTTCATCATCGGGGATGAGTCGTTCCAGCTTGTTGAGCAAAAGGCGCGCGCCGGGCCAAGTTTCTTGCCTTTGCGTTGCCAGAAAGCGTGCCAAATGATTGCGAAAGATGATGGCATGGTCTAGTCGCTCTTGGTCGGTTTCACTGTCCAGTTGTTGCGCTCTGGTAAGGGAAGGCAGAATAATCAATGCGGTGTCTTGCACGGATTCCAGTTTAGGCTGCACATTGCGCGGCAGGAATGCTTCTGGAGTCTCGGCGCGTGCCACATGGTCTTGTTTTTGCATCATATGAGCCACCCGTTGGGCTTCATTGGGAGACTCCGTGAGGATGGAGGCGGCATACGCTTCGGAATTATCGGAGCGAATCAATGCGCGCGCCAGACGCATGGAGGGAGAGTCCGGGTCACGCAGATTGAAGGGATCGGCATCAAAATGATAGTTGGGGAAGGTGGCAATGCTTGCCAAAAAGCACAGTCCCGCAATTGATAAGATGCGGGTGTCATGTTTGATGATGATGGGGGCAAGCAGAGGGAATCCCATATTTTCAATGGGTCTTTGCTTCATGTCGTGCACCCATCCGAAGGTGGGGCTGAGGATGCGAATGAATGCCGGCAACAAAGTGAAGCTATTGATGAGGGCGATGAGCAATCCGCCTGCGGCGATGATTCCCAGTTCTGACAATCCCACATAGCTGGTGGGGACAAAGGCGAGGAATCCGCTCGTTCCCGCAAGAGCGGCAAGAAGCAACGGGACTCTGAGTTTGCGGGCGGCGACAATGATGGCAAGCTCATCGTTGTTGGTTTTATGAAGGGCTTCGCGAAAGGCGAGGCAAAACTGGATGCAAAAATCCACCCCAATGCCAATAAACAGGACAGCAAATGCCACCGAAATAATATTGAGTTGTCCCACCGCCCAGGTGGCAAAGGCGGCGGTTTCTGCGAGTCCCAGTAACAGGGTCACCATTGTGGCGAGGAAGAGTCTCCAGTTTCCCAGCCCACGAATCACGAGCCATCCCACAAGGATAAAGGCGAGTGCGCCGGCGAGGCTTGCGCCGAACACGGCGGCTTGCTTTTCTTCTTCCTCCAGCATGACGCTCCCTGTGAAGCCGATGGTGAGACTGTCATCGTACTGTGCCGCCACCTCATCACGAATGGCGTGCAGGGTGGAGATCGTTCTCTGAGCGGGGCGCAGAGATTCGTAATCCAGCATTGGTTTGAGAGCGATAATGACGCGGCGTTCTTCGCGCGTTTCAGGTTTGCCACTGATATGTTCGCGCCAAGAAATGTAGGCGGTTTCTTTGCGGCTGTGGCGACTTAATGATTCCGACATTGCCGTGAAAATTTTATCAATCAGGGGTGTCTCTTCCAACGGGATGGCGCGCGCCTCAACGGCTTGCAGGGTTAAAGAAAAGGAACGAAATAAGCCGCGCAAGGAGGGATCATTGTACAGGGTGGTCAGCAGTGGCTGTCCTTCAATCAGATTGTCGGTCACTTTGATGACATCATCATTTTCAAGATACAAAAGGGCATTGCGGGTGAAAAAGGAGTCGGTGCTCGCGCTCAAAATGTGATCGAACAAGGCGGGATATTGTTTTAATTTGTCCACAAAGCGGGCGGCGGCATCGTGGGAAATGCTGGAGGAATCGCCTTCAATCACCACCACGAGATCATCTTCTCGCGCAGGCAGAGCCGACTTCATCACCATGTCTGACTGGCGAAAATCAAGATCGCGCGACAGCATCTCGGCGGTGGAGGTGTTAATGCTGAGGTTGGTAAAGGCGTAGTCGCCACCAATGATGAGTCCCAGAAAGCCAAATTGCAAAAAGGTGATGGCATAGCGAAAGGTCACCAAAGACACAATGCCGGTAATTCCTAAGCGAGGAAATGAATGGCGTGACCGACGCTTATCGCCTGAGGGACTTTTTTTTTTGCTTATCATGGTTTATGATACAGTGACATTCGTTACCGCAAAACGCGAGAGGAGAGTATAAGTGAGATATAAAACAAAAGCAAATGGGATTTTTCTGCATGCCATTGCCTTTTTGGTGTCGTTGATGATGGTGACTGATGGGCATGCCAATGATCGGGCGCGAGCGATGGAGCGCGTCACGATTTTTCATGGGTATTTGCTCGCCATGCTGAATGGTGACGGCGGCGCGGGGTTTGAAAGCCGTTATATTTACTTAGAGCCGAAGGTGGCGGAGACATTTCATATTCCGACGATGGCGGCTCGTGTGAGCGGACGCGCCGGTAAAAAGGCATCAGAAGCCACCATTCGTCAATTTGAGCAGGCGTTTTTGGGATTCACCGTTGCTAACTACATCGTCAATTTTAAAAATTTTGAGGGACAAAGTTTTGAGACTCTGGGCGCAGAGCTGGTGCGCAGTGGGGATGCCATTCGGGTGCAAACGGTGCTCAAGACGGGCCAAAAGAATGTGCGCTTGGATTATATCATGGAGTCACGAGGATTTGGTTGGCAGGTGGTGGATATTTTGCTGGAGGGAAATATTAGTGAAGTCACGCGGCGCGCGGCTGAATTTCGCAAAATTTTGCGCGCCAGTGGCTTAGAAGGACTCACGGTCGCCCTGAGGGAAAAGGGGCTGATGATGCAAAGTCAGTTTTAGCGGCGGGCGTATTGTGCGACCGCTTGCAAGAAGCGGTGAATGTCTTGGGAGGTAATTGCACCAATGCAGCCGACGCGAAAAGTGTCGGCTTTGGTGGATGCCCCGTGATAAATGATGAAGCCCTCTTGTCGCAGGGCGTGATAAAAATCATCAAAATCAAACGGGGCATGAGGATAGCGCGCCGCCACAATCATGGGTGACTGGTGACACTCTTTGATGTAGGGAGCATATCCCAACTGAGCCAAACCATGGCGCAATTGCTGGCAGTTTTGCCGATAGCGGGCGTGGCGAGCGGCGCGTCCGCCTTCTTGCTGCAGGCGATGGAGGGCATGATGAAGGGCTGCCATCACCTGAACGGGCGGCGTGAAGCGAAACTGTTGTTTTTCCTCCAACAGCCGATGCTGTGCCTTGAGATTCAACACCAGCGATGGCGGTGAGGCACATCTTTGCAAAAGAGGGCGATGACTGATGACAAAGGCAATGCCGGGAACGCCTTCCAACCCCTTGTTGCTGGAGGCGACCAGTGCGCCGATGGCATGGTCTTGCATGTCAATGGGTTCAATGGCGAAGCTGCTCATGGCATCAATCAGAGCAATGACATCATGACGGCGCGCCACAGTGCAGAGTTCAGCCAGAGGATTGAGCAAGGATGTGGAGGTTTCACAATGCACAAACACCACATGACTGATGGATGGATGGCGGGTGAGATAATCATTCAAGCTATGAGGGGAAAGAGGTTTGTCATCGGGCAACAGGAGGGCATCATGTTTCAGTGTGAGGTGTTGGGCGATGGTGATGAGGCGATTGCCGTACGCGCCATTGCTCATGATGAGCACATGATGGGCATTGCCAACAAAACAGGTGAGCATGGCTTCCAGAGCAAAAGTGCCACTGCCTTGCATCAGGGTGGTGGGATAGTGGGTGTGGTGTTTGGCGTTATTTTCCAGAGCCAGAGCCGACAGCTGCGTGCGGCATTGCTCAACGATGGCGGTAAAGGCGGGGTCTCGTGAGCCGTAATCCGTGGTCATGGCATGGCGCACATCGGGATGAGTGGTGAGAGGTCCTGGGGTGAGCAAGATGGCGGTCATGGAGCAGTGATGCAATGGGGCGGCGAGATTTGTCAAGTTGTTCTTGCCTTGTCACTGCCATTCGTGTAAAGAGGCGGGAGGCGGGCGTGGCGGAATTGGTAGACGCGTCGGCCTTAGAAGCCGATGGCTTTGAGTCGTGGGGGTTCAAGTCCCTCCGCCCGCACAGATGCACAAAGGCACAAATTCATAAAGGAACACCCATGAACGCCCTCACCAATGATAGCCACATTGAGGAACTGCATGCTGAGCAGGGCACGCAAAAGGGGGAGCGCGCATTTCGCGTCACGATCAAAAGCGAGGTACTTGTGGCACTTTATGAGCGGCAACTGGAACACAAGGCGCGCCATGCTGCCATCAAGGGATTCAGACCGGGAAAAGCACCGATGGAGCAGGTTGAAAAGCAGTGGGGTGCGTCGGTGCGAGATGATGCCATTCGCACACTGCTCAATGACCATGTGCGCTTGTTGGTGGAGAAATTTTCTCTTGACTTCATTCACTCCCCTCAGGTTGACATGGAAGGGTCAGATACCGACACGACGATTGTTTTTCGGGTTTGTTTTTTCATTTATCCCGATATTGCCGAGCCGTCATGGAAGGATATGACCATTGAGCGCGCGGTGTATCAAGTGGGAGAGCATGATATCAGTCAGGCATTGAAGCGGATGGCTGAGGCGCGGCGGCAATTTGCATCCAGTGGCAAGGGGGCGGCGACAGGCGATCGGGTGGTGCTGGATTTTGACATCACTGTCAATGGTGTGGCATTTGAAGGCGGCAGTGCCAAGCAGGTGACGGTCACACTGGGCGAGGCAGAACCCATCAAGGGGCTGCATGGCGCATTAAATGGCGTGAGCAAGGGGGCGGTATTGCATTTGGATGCGCCACTGCCTGATTTTTTCGGGGCAGAGATGGCGGGACAAAAGGGGCGTTTTGCCATCAGCGTCACGGATGTTTTGTCGGCGCCGCCCATTATTGTCAATGATGCCACCGCCCAGCAATGGGGATGCAAGGACAGAGAAGATCTCAAACAAAGAGTGAAGCAATCATTAGAGCAAGAAGCCACGCGAGTGGCAAAGCAGCGCGCCGCGGCTCAACTGATTGAAAAATTAGAAGCGGCTTTGGATTTTCCCTTGTCCGAGCGCATCATTGAAAAAGAAATTCGCTCGGTGCAAAAGGAAGAGGAGCAGACGCAGCCCATCAGCAATGAGATGAAACAACAAGCCGCGTCGCGCCTTCGGCTGACGATGGCGGTCTCGCAGCTGGCAAAAAAAAATGATATTGTGATTGAAGACACTCATATTGATCAAGCCTTGCGGGTGGAGGCATCACGCTATGGCGAGCAGCAAGAACAGGTCTTTAAGAAATTGGCAAAAGATGATGCCATTCGTCAGCGTATGCGCTATGCTCTGTTGGAGAGTCAGGTGTGTGCGTGGGCATTGGACAAGGTGACAATCACCAATGTGAATCGTCCGTTTGCTCGGCTTTATGACCATCAGGAGGCGACATGACCAAAGACCACATAACCAAAGACCACATAACCATGAATGCTCTTGTGCCAATGGTGGTAGAGCAGACCGCACGCGGCGAGCGAGCCTATGATATTTTCTCCCGCCTGCTCAAGGAGCGTATTATTTTTCTGACCGGTGTGATTCACGATGATGTGGCATCATTGATTTGTGCCCAGTTGTTGTTTTTGGAGTCGGAGCATCCCAAACGGGACATCGCGTTTTATATCAATTCGCCAGGGGGGTCGGTGACGGCGGGTCTCGCCATCTATGACACGATGCAATATGTCCATTGTGATATTTCCACTTTGTGCATTGGACAGGCGGCGAGCATGGGGTCATTGTTGCTGACGGCGGGCGCGAAGGGCAAGCGGTATGTTTTGCCTCACAGTCGCTTGATGATTCATCAGCCATCGGGGGGAGCGAGCGGTCAGGCGGCGGACATTGCCATTCATGCACAGGAAATTCTGGCGATGCGGGACAAAATCAATCGCTTGTATGTGCATCATTCGGGACAGTCGCTGAAAAAAATTGAGCAATTGATGGACCGAGACACATTCCTCTCACCGCAAGAGGGCAAGGAACTGGGGCTTGTGGATAAAGTGGTCACCAGCCGTCCGTCATTGGGAAGCGGTGAAGACAGCAAGAAATGAAAATAATTTGATACACCATTGAATTTTGACACAAAATTCGTTAGTTTATGTGCACAACCCAACAAGGAAGGATTACCATGTCACAATCAGATAAAGTCACTGAGGCTCTGCGTTTGATGGAACTTCACAGGGGGAGAAGAGTGTCCAAAGAGGAGTTGAGAAAGCAGGCGTTTGAGCTTGCGGCTGCCATAAGCCGTCAGACTGGTGACCCAGGTGCGACAGCCGAAAATGTTGAGGCTGCTTGGCTGGCTCATGAGCGTGAGGAAAAAATCAAATCAGAGAGATTAAAAAAAGCCGCTCATGGTTGATGAGATGGTCACCAGTCGACCGTCATTGAGAGGCAGTGAGGAAAGAAAGAAGTGAAAAATACTTTAATACACCCTTGAATTTTGGCACAAAATTAGTTATGTTGCATGTCCGTGTAACCATAACGAATGAAGAGGACACCATGGCAACATCAAAGAAAGTCGCTGAAGCTCTGCGTTTGATAGAACTTCGCAAGGGGGAGACTATGTCCGAGGAGGAGTTGAGAAGGCAGGCGATTGATATCACTGTCGCCGAATGTCATCACTCTGGTGATACGAGCGCGACAGCCGCAAGCATTGAACATGTCTTGCAGATTAAAGAAGACGCAAGAACCAACTCGGAAAGAGCAAAAGAGGACGTTCATGGTTGATGAGACATCCCCACAGGATCTTTTCAGAAGACGCTTGAACATAGCCAGTGCTGTCTTTTGGGTGCAAATTGAGGTCATTGGTAATGCACATCTTGGTTCTTTTGATGTGAGTGAAGACCAAATCCGCTTGTTGCATTCCATTTGCATGAATGGGCTTTTAGGTAATGCTGGCGTGTACAGAGATGTTGGGTTGCGTCCTTTGGGGAAGCATCCTCCGCCGTCCGCAAGGGATGTTCCGTCGTTGATGCGAGAATTTGTCGTGTCCGTCAATGACAAATTAGAGTCTGGCGACAATCCAATTTATGTGAGTGCTTTTGCCTTGTGGCGAATTAATTGGATTCATCCATTTTCCAATGGAAACGGACGGACAGCACGGTTGTTTTCTTATTTCGTCATGTGCATGTGTTCAGGAGGTCTCCTTAGGGGCAGTGGGAAAAATCTTGTTCCACATCAGCTGGGCGGTCCTCTTCGTGGGAAATATGTTGCCGCTTTGAGAGAGGCTGATGATGGTGATTTAGTCCCCTTACAAGATCTTTTAGCTGATGCCTTGAGTAAACAGCTAAAATAGCATTAGAAAGGCGATTGATGTTTAATCAAGTCGCCCAGCGTTATCGTCTGTTGGACAATGAGGGGATGCGTCATTGCGAGGCGGCTGCCATCAGGGAGGGTGTGTCCGAAGATTCTTTGATGGAGGCGGCGGGTGCGGCGGTGGCGTTTGAGACCCACAACAAATTTCCGCACGGCAGCATTCTGATTTTGTGTGGTGGCGGCAATAATGGCGGTGATGGATTGGTGGCGGCGCGTCATTTGTGTCACAAACAACGGAATGTGGATGTGGTGTTGCTCACCGAGCCGCGTGATGATAGCGCGGCGGTGCACGCGTTGGAACTCTATCGCCAAGAAGGAGGAACGATAAACAAGAATGAAAACGCGCCGTCTCTCATGGCATCGGCGGCGGTGATTGTGGATGCTTTGTGGGGCACGGGTCTGAATCGTGCGGTGAGCGGTGAGGGCGCGCGCTGGATTGATGATGTCAATGAAGCGCGTGTGCCAGTGGTGGCGGTGGATATGCCCAGTGGCATCAATGGCGATAGCGGACGCATCATGGGAGACCATGCCATCAAGGCAACGGTTACGGTGACTTTTGCCAAGAAGAAACTAGCCCATTGTTTGTTGCCCGGTCGCCATCATGCGGGCGAGGTGGTGGTGGCGGACATTGGCATTTCCCAAGAGGCGATGGCGGCGGTGGCATCACAGTTTTATGACAATGATGCCGAGCTGTGGCGGCATCATCGGCGGGCGTTTGCATGGCATGACCATAAATACACGCGCGGCATGGCATTGCTGAAAAGCGGCGCGTCCATGGCAGGAGCTGTGAATTTGGCGGCGCGCGGAGCATTGGCGAGTGGTGCAGGCATGGTTGCCATTGAGGGTGATGCTCATGATGGACGCAATGATGAGGTGGTGCGTTTGGCGGCAAACGATTCAATGGCGGCGCGTGCTTCGGCTGTTTTGTTTGGCAGTGGCTGCCTGCCATCGGATGACACGCGCCAGCGCGCATTGGATGCCCTGACATCACCCACACCGTTGGTGCTGGACGGCGGTGCATTGACCGCCCTGACAATGGACGATGTGCAAAAAGCGCGCCATCCCCATGATGGGGATGGTGTGCTGACACCGCACGAGGGTGAGTTTCGCTCATTGTTTGCTTCCATTGCCGATGCGGAATTATCCAAAGCACACGGTGCGCTGCAGGCGGCTCAAGAGACGGGCATGGTGGTGGTGCGCAAGGGCAGTGACACGGTGATTGCCTCTGCTGACGGCATGTGTGTCATCAATCGCCATGCTTCGCCGTCATTGGCGCGTGCGGGCAGTGGGGATGTTTTGGCGGGGCTGATTACGGGATTGATGGCTCAAGGCATGATGCCTTTTGTCGCCGCCTGTTATGGTGTCTATTGGCATGGGGTGGCGGCGCGTGGCTGTGATTTTATTGGACAATTGCCCGATGCCATCGCCACGCGGCTGTCTTGCTATCATGGCACGGCTTGATTACAATCGCCTCATGGATGATGTTACCGCTCATGATGAGGTCACGCGCTTTGATTGGCACGCCTCCGACATTCAAGACATTTTGCAACAACCCCTTTTGTCGCTGATTGATCGCGCTCGCGCCGTGCACTTGCGTTTTCACGAGGGTGATGATATACAGCGCGCCTCTTTGTTGAGTGTGAAAACGGGAGGCTGTCCTGAGGATTGTCGCTATTGTTCGCAATCGGCGCACTATGAGACGGATGTGGACAAGCAATCATTCTTGGATGTGGATGATGTGCTGGCTTCGGCGCGGCGCGCGGGCAACGCGGGGGCGACACGATTTTGCATGGGTGCGGCGTGGCGGTCGGTCAAAGAGGGCAAGGAATTTGACGCGCTGCTTGCCATGATCAAAGGGGTGCGGCGATTGGGAATGGAGGCGTGCGTGACGCTTGGCATGGTCAATGAGTCGCAAGCTCGGCGGCTCAAAGAGGCGGGGCTGACGGCGTATAATCACAACATTGATACTTCCCCTGAATTTTATGATTCCATCATCACGACTCGTCGGTTTGATGACCGTCTGCACACTTTGCGTGTGGTGCGGGATGCGGGGCTTGAGGTGTGTTCGGGCGGCATTGTGGGGCTGGGAGAATCGTGGGAGGATCGCGCCTCTATGTTGGCGGTGCTGGCATCTTTGAATCCCCATCCCGAGAGTGTTCCCATCAATGCGTTGGTGGCGGTTGAGGGCACGCCCTTGCAGGATGCACCGCCTGTGGATGATTTTGTCATGGTGCGGATGGTGGCGGCGGCGCGCATCACCATGCCTGAGTCGCGCGTGCGTCTTTCGGCGGGACGCAAAAACATGAGCAAAGCCGCCCAGACGCTTTGTTTTTTGGCGGGAGCGAACTCTATTTTTTATGGCGACCAGTTGCTCACCACCGCCAACAATGACGCCCTTGACGACCAAGACCTCTTTGCTGAGCTGGGGCTGCACTGAATCCACATTGTTTGCGCGTTTTCGCGTGTGATATTTTGGCATGAACGGTCACTATTGATTAGACCGTTTACTCCTCCGGCGGTCGCGTTCCGTGTAGAGAGTATTCTCTGCATGGAACGTTGGAATTTTTTTTGCGAGATGTCATGACCCAACAACGCCCCATTGATTTGATTTTGAGCGAGCTCGGTGCCACCATGGGCATGGAGAATTTGACCTTTGATGAAAACGGCGGCTGCATCCTGCAGTTTGATGAAACCATGAATGTCCTGCTACTGTATGAGGGCAACAGTGAGGTGTTGTATTTGTTTAGTTTTGTGGGCGAGATTCCCGAGGGCAAGGAATCTGTGGTGATGCGTCATTTGTTGGAAGCCAACTATCGCTGGGAGGGCAGTGGCGGGGCGACATTGAGTCTGCGAAAAGATGAGGGCAATGTGGTGTTGACTCATAAGTTGTTGGTCGCCTCCTTGACGCGCGAGGCACTGGAGCAGACCCTCAGCGAATTTGTGACGGCGTTGGAGAAATGGATGAGCTATCTGGGTGACAGTGATGGTGTCACGGCGGATGTTCAGGCATCAAGGTCACCCAACGGCGTGCCGCCCTCCGCCATGATCAGAGCCTAATTTTTGTGGCAGTCCCATTCGCCTCAATTTTCCTGTTGATAAGTTGTTGATGACTATTGACAAATTGCGAAGAGGTGCAATATCCTAAACCCCAGTTTCAATGGAGGGAGTGCTGACATGAAAGAAAGAAAGCATGATACAAAGCAACAAAATAGCGAATATGACATTCGCCGTTGGAAGCCGACACCGTATCCCATGACGAAGCGTTTGGGCGAGCCTCGTCGCTCCAATGATTACGGGCATCTGATTGTGCAGTCTTGGGATGATGGTTATGGAAGAAAGCCCAAGAGCTGATTTCTTTCCAAGAACCAACCGTCTTCCAGATCATTCACCTAAATATTGGGCAAGGAACAAGGATCGTTTTTTGCGCCAGTTGTTGGTGTCCGACATTGAGAAAGAGACAGAGCGTCCTTTGGTTGTTTATTTTGCTTCTGCCAACGAAAGCATCAATGGACACGATGCGAGCATCAATCGTTACGATGTTGAGGATTTGTATGAGGTCACAAAAAAAATTGAAAAGAGTAAAGAGATTGATTTGTTTCTGCAAACATTTGGTGGGGATGTTGATGCCACAGAGAAAATTATTAAATTTCTGCGGGAGCGTTTCAGAAGTTATAGGGTAGTTGTTCCCAATTGGGCGAAAAGCGGTGGAACGCTGATCGCTTTAGCGGCAGAAAAAATCATTATGGGGACAATATCGGAATTGGGTCCCATTGACCCTCAGGACGGTGGTTTTCCATGCGAATTGTTGGAAAAAGATAAGAAACTTCCTTTTTATGAACGGGAATCTATGAAATTGACAGTAGAGAGGGTTAAAAATCTTGCTCAGGGGTATCTTGATGGTAAAGTAGAGAGTGGGAAACTTAAGGATGTCGTAGAAAAAATAGCATCTCCATATAGTTATGGCTCTCATGCGGCGGTTATTGATTTTCATGAGGCAAAAGAAATTGGCTTGCATGTGGATTTATTAAATGAAGATAATCCGTTGTGGCAGAAAATTTGGTTTTTATACTGTCTCTACGATGTGGATATGCGTAATTCTGGTCTGGCAAGGATATGTGAGACAAGTCGTTACAGCATTGCTCGTCGTCTTCCGCCCCCGCGTAAATAATCTTGCCGATGGCGGCACATTGTTTGAGAGTGGCATCATTGATTCCTCACTGATTGTCTCGCTACTCCGTGTCTTTTACTCATCAGCGAGGATGACATCATCCACAGCAATGCCATCAAAAGATGGGCTTTTTACTAGAGATTTCTCGCAACACTCCATAAAGATTGCACACCTCAAGACGCACATACCAAAGCAGTTGTTTCTTCATAGTTCTACCTCGCCCATCCCTCAAACCGAAAACAAAAGCCACAAAAAAATAAAGTGACATAATGACAAAAAAACACTACAATAAAACCATGATGACCGACAGAAGATCCATGCTTTTGGCAAATTTTGATGCCTTTCAAAAGATGTCCGCTCAATTCAAAAAAGAAGACAAGGGCAAGTATGTGCTTCTGCGTGATCAAAAACTCATCGGCGTTTTTGATACCGCCAGCCTCGCCCACAAACACGCCCTTGAGACCTACGATGACGACAATTACAGCTTTCAAGAAATTGGAGGCGAGCCAATTGAGATTCCTTTGTTCCGTGTCATCTCTGCTTAATCAGCATGGCTCTTCTTAAAATTCAATTTGACCTTCAAAAAGGGGTCACTATTCCAGTGTTCATTGCAACAGCTAAAGACGCTGTTGGAATTGAGATTAAAGAGAAAGACATCAAAACAATGCCAAAGTTTAACGGTCTCATAGATACAGGAGCTTCTCGAAGCTGTGTCAGCAAAAGACTTGCCAAAGCATTAAAACTTAAGTCATCAGGGGTGATACCAATGCTGACCGCATCAGAAAAAGTGAGGGTGGAGACTTACTTTGTCACTTTCATAATACCAATGGTGAATTCCTTCCGTATTTTTGAAAAAATTGAAGTGGCTGAATACGGAGGAGGGAAAAGTCACGATGTGCTACTGGGGCGCGATATTCTCATGAAAGGAATCTTCCAAACCGATTGGAGCGGGCAAGCCATTCTCGGCTTTTGAAACAACCTGAGGCTTTATCTCAATTCGTAAATAATCTTGCTCACGGCGGCGGCTTGCTTTAGAGTGATGCCATTGATGCCTTCTTGATTGTCTCTGCTCCGTGTCTTCTGTTTCCACCCGCTCTCTTGCCAATGCCATTCGGATTTTGTCTGCCGATGGTGTGGAGCGCGCCGCCTCGGGTCATCCGGGGTTGCCGCTGGGCATGGCGGATGTGGTGACGGTGCTTTTTCGTGACTATCTCAAGCAGGATGCCGCCGCGCCCCACTGGCACAATCGCGATCGTTTTGTGTTGTCGGCAGGACACGGCTCCATGTTGCTCTACAGCGTGGCGCATCTGTTGGGGCATGAGGATGTGCCACTGGAGGTGTTGAAGAATTTTCGCGCTCTTCATAGCCCCACCGCCGGTCATCCCGAATACGGCTTGTTGCACTGTGTGGAGACCACCACAGGACCTCTTGCCCAAGGCTTTGCCAATGGGGTGGGCATGGCAATCGCCGAGCGATGGATGGCGCATCACTGGAGGGAAAACCTCATTGACCATCACTGTTATGTGGTGGTGGGCGATGGCTGTTTGATGGAGGGATTGTCGCATGAGGCGGCATCGCTGGCGGGACATCTCAATCTGCGGCGGCTGATTGTGTTGTTTGACGATAATGGCATCTCCATTGATGGCTCGGTGCGGCTTGCCTCCAGCGATGACCATCGCGCCCGTTTTGAATCCTACGGCTGGCAGGTGCTGGACGGCGATGGTCATGATGAAGTCGCCATCAAAGCCATGCTGGATGAGGCCCATCGCAGTGAGCGTCCCTCTTTGCTGGCGTGTCGCACTCACATTGGCTATGGCGCGCCGCATAAACAGGGCAGTGAAACGGCTCACGGCGCACCACTGGGAAGCGATGAGGTCGCCGCTCTGCGCGAGCAACTGGAGTGGCATCACAAGGAAGCATTTTTCATTCCCGATGACATCAAACGCGCATGGCGCGCCATCGGCGCACAGCATCACGACACTCACTTGGCGTGGAAGAAAAAACTCAGCAACCACCCTCAAGCCGACCAATTCAAACAGATGATGGACAATCCTCTTGGGGACGATTGGCGCACAGTCATTCATCGGTTCAAAAAGCAACCCATGAAAGCCATCGCCACTCGCAAGAGCTCACAGCAGCTGTTGTCTCAATTGACAAAAACGCTGCCCAATCTCATCGGCGGCTCGGCGGATTTGACCGAGTCCAACGGTGTCAAAGGAGACGCTCAAGCCGTCATCACGGGCACTCATCGCAACGGTCAGTTCATTCATTACGGCATTCGCGAGATGGGCATGGCGGCGGTGATGAACGGCTTGGCACTCTATGGGGGTTTGCGTCCTTATGGCGGCAGCTTTCTTGTGTTCACCGATTACGCCCGCCCCGCCATGCGCTTGTCAGCCCTGATGGGACTGGGGGTGATTTATGTCATGACGCACGATTCCATCGGCGTGGGTGAGGATGGTCCCACCCATCAGCCCATTGAGCATTTGGCATCGTTGCGCGCCATTCCCAATATGCTGGTGCTGCGTCCGATGGATGGCGTGGAGATGGCGGAATGTTGGGAAATCGCCTTGCAAAATGACACCCGTCCATCGGTGTTGGTGCTCACACGGCAGGATGTTCCCGTCATCAGAGACAAAGCCACGCCCGATAATCTCGCCGCCAAAGGAGCATATGTCGTGCGGGAAAATGACACCGCCCAATTGACTCTGCTCGCCACAGGCTCGGAAGTCGCCATCGCCATCGCCGCCCATGAGGAGCTTTTGAAACATTCAATCGCTTCTCGGGTGGTCTCCATGCCCTGCTGGGAATTGTTTGAAGAATGTCATGATGACCAGCAAAAAGCCGCGCTGCTGGGGAAAAATCACAAACGCATCGCCATTGAAGCCGCCGCCTCGCAAGGGTGGGATCGCTACCTGCACGGATTGCAAAGCGGCGGCGGCGCATTCATCGGCATGAATCGGTTTGGCGCATCAGCAACCGCACAGAAATTGTTTGACCATTTTGATATCACGACTCAACACACCGTGAATATCGCTCAGAAGCTGTTAGATCGTGTCGTTTAATAACAGAAAATTCCTCGCGCGATTATAGAAAAAACAAGATGGCTAACTTAACGATTGTATAGGGGGCATCTCATCATATGTTCTGCCGTTCAAAAGCCTCCCCGTTAAATCCTTGCGAACGCCGCCCCATTGCTTGAAGAAAAATTTAACCTTGCTTTTTCTGCACTGCTTGCGGATAGACTCCACCCAAGCTTTTCGCATCAAGCGAGCTCCCGTCCCCGACTCGCCGCCGACAATCACCCAATCAATGCCATTTAACTGAAGGTTTTCACAGTGACCAATCAAAGGCTCACAAGATAAAAAGCGCACATATGAAGGCACATGGTGCAAATCTTCTATCCTGTTATAAACGCTTTCATCCTCTACACTGACACCCATCCAGATGTTTGGTGTCCAAGTCAATTGCAAGGCATACGCCCTCAACCGAGAGCTTCTTTTTGTGAGAATTTGAAATGTGTGTTGCGGACATTCATTCATGGTCGCAAACACTTTTTGAATGAATGACAAAGGCACTTCGGGATGAAATAAATCACTCATGGAATTGACAAAAACAATTCTCCCCTTTTTCCATCTTTTCGGCAGGTCAATTAAATCTTCGTGCAAGGTGACATCAAAGCCGTTGCGATAGCGTTTATTGCCCATGACATGCAATCTGGCAGCCATCCGATGAGCATAGCAATTTTTGCACCCCGCGGAAATCTTGTCGCATCCCGTCACTGGATTCCAAGTGACTTCCGTCCATTCAATTTTTGACAACGATGCCATAAATCATTCCCCCAAATTCAGTGACAGCTGTTGCCCTGATGATTCTTGGGAGCGTTCTCTCGGCTTAATAATATTATGCCGAGCTATGTTTTTTGCTATCTCAATAGCTCTAGGATTTTTGCTCCCAACACAAAAAATAAATTCAAACATGGCACTGTTTTTATCAGTTTTAAAAGTCTTGCTTTCCTCAAGCAATCTATTGCCAAATAAACTACGCAATTGGTTTTTATAAAGATTGAGTATGCCCCTCACCCCTTCATCCATAATCACTTCATCATCGCCAAAAACATTTTGCTGAGGGTTGGTTTTATAAAAATTCTGCCAACTATTTCCACCAAAAATAAGCGTGAGTTTTTCTGCCCAAGTAGAATCAACATCCTCTGGCTTTTTTGTTCTAGGAATGATACGGGAAATTGCCATGATTGGAAACAATATCCAAGTATCCAAAGCTTCATAGCTGGCAACTTCTTTCAAAGTAGAAAAATTCAATTGAGTCGCAAATGGATCAATAAACAGCACACCTCTGTATTTTTTCCAATCTCTATTGAGATTTTTCAAAAACTCATTGGCATCTCCTTGAGAAATCTTTACACGCTCTTCATGGCCAAATCGTCCCTTAAGCCGTGCATGGGCTTCTATTTTCCACTCATTAAAAAGCAATTCATCAAATTGCCTATCTTTAATATCCAAAGCTATTTTTGGAGACCCCTTGATAAATTTTGACACACCGTCAGACTTTAACGGGACATATCCTGGTCCCGCAAAAGCATCTATGTAAATTAGACGAAAATACCGCCCTTTTTCGCTATTCAGCACTGTCGTGTATGCATCAAGATACTTGCCGAGTATCTTCAGCTTTTCCTCTGTCCATTCGCCACCGTATTCTTTCATATCGCCACCGATCAGAAATTTATGTTTTCATTTTGTTCTATTTTTCATCCTTTGTCAATAGAAAAACGCACCCCACAACCACCTTTTTTATTGTCGCCGCCAAACAAACCCAAACCCAAATCTTGAATGTCGCTCGCAAGCTGTTGGATGGAGTTCAATTAAATTAACAAATTTATTTTGCAAAACAGTTCAAAAAGCTGTATAGTGGTGGCGTTCGTGTTTGTAAGAGACACGTCACACTAACCGTCGGAGGTGCATCATGAAACTTCAGGATGCTTTGAAAGAGGCTTCTAAGGCTCTTTCTATTGATTCTCGTTATGAGAACTACATTGGCGGCAAGTGGGTTGCTCCCGTTAAAGGTCAGTATTTTGATAATCCCAGCCCTGTTACCGGCAAGAAAATGTGCGAGATCGCGCGTTCGACGGCTGAGGATATTGAAAAAGCCCTTGACGCAGCCCATGCCGCTAAGGATGCGTGGGGACGCACATCCACCACCGAGCGCTCGAATATCCTCAACCAGATTGCGCAACGCATGGAGGATAATCTCAAGTTCTTGGCGTTGGTTGAGACTTGCGACAATGGCAAGCCCATTCGCGAAACCACTCTTGCGGACTTGCCGCTGGCGATTGATCACTTTCGCTATTTTGCGGCTTGCATTCGCGCTCAAGAAGGAAGCATTTGCGAAATTGATGATAAGACAATGGCTTATCATTATCACGAACCCCTTGGGGTGTGTGCGCAAATCATTCCTTGGAACTTTCCACTGCTGATGGCGACATGGAAACTCGCTCCTGCTCTTGCGGCAGGGAACTGCGTTGTTCTCAAGCCCGCCGAACAGACACCCATGAGCATCATGATCTTTGCCAAACTGATTGAAGATCTGTTGCCCCCTGGTGTGCTCAATGTGGTCAATGGCTTCGGTGTTGAGGCTGGCAAGCCGCTCGCTTCCAGTGAACGCGTTGCCAAAGTCGCCTTCACGGGCGAGACCACAACGGGACGACTCATCATGCAGTATGCTTCGGAGAACATCATTCCTGTCACGCTGGAATTGGGAGGAAAATCACCTAACATTTTCTTTGCCGATGTCATGGACGAGAATGATGAGTTCCTTGACAAGGCGTTGGAGGGATTTACCATGTTTGCTCTGAATCAGGGTGAGGTATGCACATGTCCTTCTCGTGCGTTGGTGCATGAATCCATCTATGACAAGTTCATGGACAAAGCCATTGCTCGGGTCAAGAAAATCAAGCAGGACAATCCCTTGCTGGATGACACCATGCTTGGCGCACAAGCTTCCAATGATCAGTATGAGAAAATCCTCTCCTATTTGGACATTGGCAAGAAAGAGGGCGCAAAGGTCTTGACGGGCGGCAATGCCAAAAAAATGTCGGGCGAACTGGCGGATGGCTACTACATTGAGCCAACTGTCTTTGAAGGCAAGAACGACATGCGCATCTTCCAAGAGGAAATCTTTGGCCCGGTGGTTTCGGTCACCAAGTTCAAGGATGAGGATGACGCACTTGCCATCGCCAATGACACGCTCTATGGCTTGGGCGCGGGTGTTTGGACTCGCAGTGTGCACAAGGCGTTCAACTTCGGTCGTGCCATCAAGGCGGGACGAGTCTGGACCAATTGCTACCACCTCTATCCCGCTCACGCGGCTTTTGGTGGATACAAAAAGTCAGGAGTCGGCAGAGAAAACCATAAGATGATGTTGGATCATTATCAGCAGACCAAAAACACATTGGTCAGCTATGATCCCAATCCGATGGGATTCTTCTAAAGGCAATCAAAGGGTCACCGTTGTCAATGATGACGGTGACCCTTGTGCTTGGGAGAGGAGAATAAGTTATGCGTTCTAATGAAATTCCTCGCGTTTCTTGTAGTGATGATGCCGCGCATCTCATTCGTGAGTTGCAGCAGCAGCATGGGGCGTTGATGTTTCATCAATCGGGCGGCTGCTGTGATGGCTCTGCGCCGATGTGTTATGGCAGTGGTGAGTTCAAGGTGGGACGGCAGGATGTGTATTTGGGCATGATTGAAAACTGCCCTGTGTATATGGCGGCTGACCAGTTTGATTACTGGCGGCATACCCACCTCACCATTGATGTGGTGGAGGGGCGCGGTCAGGGGTTTTCTCTGGAAGCCCCTATGGGCAAGCGATTTTTGACCCGCTCGCGGGTGTTCTCTGATGAGGAAGCCACGCACCTGCAAGCGATGGGGGAGCCGCCGCGCGGTGATACTCATCCCCCTGAGGCGGTGATGGCGTGAGGCGCGTCACATTATTTTGTTTTTTGTTACTGATTTCGTATCATGGATGACATAGAACTGTATGCGGGTTTTTTTCAGCGATTTTTCGCGGCGGTCATGGATGTGATTATTCTTGGCTTTGTGACCTTCATTGCGGCAGCCAGTTTTTTCCCTGAATGGTTGCTGGTGAATCATGACTGGCAGCGCATGATGACCGAGCCCAATCCTGACATCATGCTTGACCCGTTTATTTTTCATCCGATGCACTTTGTGCTTCCTGCGCTGTATTACATTGGGTTTTATGTGTCGCGCTGGCAGGCGACTGTGGGGATGCGGATGATGGGAATTTACATCACCAACATGGAGGGCGGACGCATCAGCATCATTCGGGGTTTGCTGCGCCATGTGGCGGAGTTTTTGTCGGCATTGCTGTTTATGATTGGCTATTTGCTGATTCTCGTCACCCCCAAACGCCAGGCGTTGCATGACATGATTGCCTCCACCACGGTGCGGCGGGGCGTTTTATAGGAGTTTTGATGATGGCTCAAACATCTCATTATGCGTCTTTTTGGCAGCGTCTGGGGGCGGGGGTGATTGATGTGATCATTGTGGTGATTGCCTACGATGCGATGGCGGCATTCACCGTGCTGGGCATTGAGTGGGAGCGGGAACTGGAGGGCTTGCCTCCCATGGCTGTCCCCATGAGTGATGCCGCGTCTTTTTATCTCAACCTTATTCTCTCCGAGATTTTTTTGCTGGCGTATTTTGTGATTTTTTTGTCATCATCACGCCGTGCCACACTGGGCATGGATGTGTTTCGCTTGACTTTGGTGGATGAGGAGTCGCAAAAAGCGGTGACATGGCAAAGGGTGTTGCTGAGATATATCTCCATGACTTTTTCCATTGCCTTTTTGTTCATCGGTTTTTTGATGATGCTGTGGACGCCCAAACGCCAAGCACTCCATGACCGTCTGGCGAACACAGTGGTATTACAAAGGGCTTAATTGGCGGGTGGCTTTGTGATATAAGCCGTTCATGACTCTTATTATTCCATCAAGCTCATCGTGTCTGTCACCCGTTCCTTACGACAATGAGGCGGCGTTTGAAAAAGACATTGTGAAGCATTATCCCCTGTTTTTTGGTGAAAAGACGCTGTTTATTCCCAAGAGAAAAATCAGTGGCGGAGCATTGGGTAACACCATTCCCGATGGCTTTTTGTTTGATTGTCGTGATGGTCAAAATCCGCGCTTTTACATCGTAGAAGTGGAATTGAGCCACCACTCCTTTAGCCATATTCGTAGTCAGGTTGATAGGTTTTTGAATTTCTTTAACAGAAGGGAAATTCATGGCTTGGTTGGAACAATTTATAACACTGTTCATAACGACAAAGAATTGAAGCAGAGATGGAATTCCTATTGCACTGGCGATATGCACCATTTGATGACGCGTAGCATTCAAGACCGTCACGGTATTCTTGTGCTTTTTGAGAAGAAAAATGATGATTTGGAAGAAGCGTTTGATGAGCATGGTGGGCTTTATGATTTATGGGAAAGGAAAGTGCAACGGATATTTATTCAAAAATATCAAGATGGTGATGATGTATTTTTTCACCAAGAAGGTGGGGTTGGTCAGCAAGAGATGAGTAATGTTTCAAGCAGTCGTAGGTTGCCTGAAACAGAGGAAGAGCATTTGCGTGTGTGTTCGCCGTCTACACGCGAGACTTATGCAAAAATAAAAGCCATGTTTCTTGAAAATGGTTTAGAGCAAAGAGTTGTTGGTGCTTACATTGGCTTTTGGATTAACGGCAGGCGGCGTGTTAAAATGTTTCCTCGCAGGGATTATTTTCATGTCTATGTTTTGCATGACGACTACAAATATTTCCATGATGGCGACAATGGGGATAGACACGCTCAATTGAAAAGCGTGGTGACACCATATCAGGTCATGTCGCCCAATGAAGGACACGACCATTTCTATCTAATCTTGGACAACGCCGACTACATGGACGCATTGCGGGCTTATATTCAGCCCGTTTTGTCTTAATTCACCTGACGGCTTGCCTTCGTCAATCGTTCTCGCGATTGATACCAACGAAATTTTTGACTACCATGAACACTGAGCAGGAATTATGAGTGAAACATTCACCATCACACGCACCGAGCAACGAGGCGAAGCCACATTGGGCATGATGACTGACGAGAACGGCGCGGCTTTGTGTTGGACGCTTGAGGATTTGCAGCGTGCCGAAAAGATGGGTGGCGAGACCGCAATCCCTGTGGGGCGTTATGAGTTGATTGCTCAAAGCGAGAGCAAATTCATGGGTGTCTATCAGACGAAGATGGAGGGGTGGGGGATTTCTCATCCTTTCATGATTGAGTTGGCTGATGTGCCTGATTTTCGCTACATTTTGATCCACTGCGGCAGAACGCACGGCAACACCAAAGGCTGCATTCTGGTGGGTGACAGCAATTGCGTGAACTACAAAGGATATGCAGAGGTGAGGGGCAGTTGGCAGGCATACAAGAGGATTTATCCGTTGCTTCGTGATGCGGTCAATGGCGGCGGCGGCTGGATTCAGATTGTCAATGAGGTGCGAGGTGAGGAGGGGCTCACGCCACCCGACGACTCACATCCGCCAATCTTCGGCACACCAGACCGAAAAAATCCGAATTGAGAGACACGATTATTTTTATTTAGTCGTGGACAACACTGACCACATGGACGAGTTGCAAGCTCTCATGCAACCCGTCTTGTCTTAAGCCACCAGACGATTTGCCTCTGCCAGTCTTTGGTGCGTAAGTGCGAAAGTTTTTTTTGATTATGTGGCTTTTTAGTGCTACAATCAGTCCATGAACAATTTGAGCGAAAAAGAAATTTCTCACTTGCAAGAGTATCCAAAGTTCGTGCGCGCCATTTATGCAAGGGTGAAGGAGTGTGTTGACGAAAGAGGTTTGATTCCACGCGTAACAAAAGACTACATCGCTTTTAGAAACGACAGAAATGTAATTGAAATGTATTTTCGTCAGGAATATATCCATTTCTATGTTTTGCATGACAATTATAGGTATCGGGATACAGCCAAAGTGCCAATGCGGGATGTTGAGCAGAAGAAGGATCGCATTGCAAGCATGGTTCAATCGTATGAAATTGAAGAACCCAACGAGGGACACAAGCATTTCTATTTAATTGTGGACAACGCCGACCACATGGACGAGTTGCGAGCTTTCATGCAACCCGTTTTGTCTTAAGCCAAATGAATCTTTACGGGTCTTATCGTAAATTATTGGCGAACAGCAAACACGCCGTTATAGCTGCCATTGAGATATACAACAAACCCAAATTTGAATATCGGGAAGAGATTTTTACAATATTGATTGCAACAGCGTGGGAACTCTTCATCCTTGCTGTCTTGTCAAAAAACAAGCAACGCGTATTCGCTCCCAAAAAAAGGCACGAGGAATATAGAACACTATCCTTTGAAGAAGCCATAAGACAGGCAAAAAAGTATTTTCCTAAGGAAAAGTCACCTGATGCTGTCATTAGTAACATTCGTTCATTGAGAGCATACAGAAACACAGTGGTGCATTACTATCAGAAAGAGCAGAACAAACATGCAGTATACATGCTAGCCCATGCGTCTATCATGAATTACAGAGATTTATTGCTATCAATTTTCAATCATGATATTGCCAGCGAAGTGAGTATTGTATTGTTGCCACTTAGCTTTAACCGCCAGCCAAACTTTGTTGAGTTTTTCAAAAAAACGCAAAAGAGAAATTTTACTCCATTCGTGAATGATCTTTTTACATCTATGCAAGCATTGGAGTCTATCAATGGTGTTGACACAAATCGCTTTATTACGGAATGTGTCATTAGAATAGAGCCAGCTAATAGCATAAAGACCGCTGATGTTATAGTTAATGTCAAAGGTGGAGATGCTGAACATGTCGTTTTGAGGGACATTGATCCCGATGATAAATATCCTTTTTTTCGGAAAAATATTATTGGTGATAAAAATACTCAAGTTCACAAAAATTTGAAACGCGGAATTAATTCATACCTGTTTCAAATAATTGTGTGGAAGTATTCTATCAAAAAAGACAGAAAGTATTGTTGGGCATCAAAAAAAGGTGGTTCGCCAAGATATTCCCAAAACATGATTAATTTTTTAAATAATCTTACTGACAATGAGATTGAAAGAGCGAAGGAAGAGTATAGGAATTTTCGGCAGAGAGAAAACTTAAAAAAGGTTTGAAGAAATGAACAAAGCCGACCACATGGACGAGTTGCAAGCCCTCATGCAACCCGTTTTGTCTTAGGCAACCTGACGGCTCACCTCTGCCAGTCGTTCTCGCGCCAAATTACAATAGTTTTCATCAATTTCCATTGCGATAAAATGCCGTGCATGAACTTTTGCCATCACTGCGGTTGTGCCACTGCCACACATGGGGTCACACACCACATCGCCCTCATTGCTGAAACAACACAATAAGTCCGATGCCAGCGCATCGGGGTAGGTGGCGGGGTGCTTCATCTTGAGGCGATTGCCCTCTGTGTTGCTGGTGGCATAATTCCACACCGTGCCGCGGCATTTTTTGTCATTCACCTTTTTTGGAGCAATCACCTTAAAGCCCCCATTTGTGAGTCTGTCCGTGCCGCTATAGGTTTTGCCGGCGTGTTTGCTGGCGATCATCAAATGCTCTTTGTGAAACACGCGCGGGCGCGCGCCTCGCAAAAACAACAAAATATATTCATGGTCTACACGAAACCGTCCGTTCCACCACGCCCCCGGATTGCCATGACGCTGATAAATGCAACACTCAAACAAACGCAAATCCGTTTCATCCACCCAATTGACCGCCAGCCGAAAGGATGTCAGAGACTTGGCAAAATCCTTTGTGCCATCGCCAATCACCACCGCCACCACGCCGCCATCTTTAGTGATTCGTGCCAGCTCCTTGCCCAACGCCGTATAATCCCAGCTCCAGTCGCCGTTGTAATCACGAATTCCATCGTAGGGCGGTGAGAACAGGGTGAAAGAAATTGATTCATCAGGCAGCTGCGGCAACAATTCCAAGCAATCGCCATGCATGATGGCATCTCTCATCTTGGGGGGGATTTTTTTCGTCATGCAGTCGTTATCCGCCTTTCATGCGGCGCAATCGTTTTTCTCGCAGCTCGGGGTCTTCAAAGATGCGATTTTTCAAAAGCCACAGTGCGGTGCGTTCCCACGATTGGTCGCTGTTGCCGCGCAAATCGGCAGAATGTTGCTCCAGCAATTGCTCGGTGTTGGCATCACGCATATAGACGGTGATGCTCATAATCAGATTGCTCACCTTATGCACCAAACACCCCAGCGAGTGAGTGGCATTGATGGCGCGCGCCAGCTTCGCCTCACAGCCGTTGCAGGTGCTGATGATGCCGTCTTTTGCCAGCCGTGCATACGGGGAATCCACCGTGGATGCTTGCGCGCCCGAGATGGTGGTGTAGCGCGCGTCCTTGTCATAGCCCTCGGTAATCAATTGCGTGACGCGATCCAGACGCTTTTCTTCCTGCGCCTTTTGAATGGGGTTGGATGCGCCCGAGGTGTCAAACATCTCACAGCGAAAAATGGCGATGGTGCGGGTGTCCTCACCGAACGCGCTGGATGACGGCAAGACGGCAAGCACAAGTGCGGCAAGGCATAGATGGCGAATATGGTTCATGTTTCTGCTCCTTTGAGGGCGATGGTATCAATGGCTTTTTTGAGTGACAAGGGGTCATCTAGGTTTGGCAGTTGGATTGAGCCGCTGCCCACATCATTGATGCGAATGGTGCCGTAGTCCAGCATGCGCCCCATGACCGATTGCGCGACATTGACCTCGGCGATGCGTCTGGCGGCGATTTCTTCCATGCGGCGAGAGACGAGTCCTGTTTTGTAGATGATGCGGCGGTCGGAGATCATCACATGGGTGCTCCACTTGATGGCGCGATTATCCGCCGCCAGCAGCACGCACGACACTCCCATGATGAACAGAAAATGGTCAAGAAACGGACGCCCATCCGCCACATCAACATAAATCGCAAAAAACGCAATGATGGCAAGTCCCCCATAAATCTGAAACAACACATCATAAAACCAATGAAAGCGCGCACTATAGATGATGCGCTCTTCGGGTTGGCGAATCTGCTCAAAATACTCAGCTCCCTCATTCATGGGATGAGTGTAGCAGTGAAGACACCAATAAGAAAGGTGGTTGTGGGGTGCAAGGTTCTCACACCACCACTTTTTTTTCGTCTACTTTATTAATTTTCTCACGCCGAACTGATACAGCTTTTTCAACCAATTGCGGCAACTGATTATTATAAGCGGCAACTTGTTCGCCAGACCAGGTCACATATTCTTTGAGCAGTTCCAATTTCTGCTCAAAATCTTTATTTAATTTTTTAGGATTTGAACAATCATCAGAGTCAAGAGGGTACGAGATAGAAATCCGCACTTTATCGCCCACCACCTCGCCAGGGCAACCAAGCATGGTTAATGTGGGTGTTTGACATTCAAAAAGCCAATACTCACCTTCAAAAGGGATATCGGCATTATATTGCACTCCATCCACAGAGGGATAGTGATGGTATATTGAGTGACGAGACATCTCAATTTTTGTTTCCTTGCCGTCATGCTTTTCTATTTGTTCTTCATGAAGAACAAGAGGCTCAATTTTTAATGGAGCGACGATGCCGTCAATGATGGCTTTGTCATTTGAGCTTGAGAATTGATCTCTAGGAATTTTCTCTACCATAGAGGCAATTTTTTGCTTTCGTTGTTCAATCTGCGCATACAAATAGCGTTGCCTGAAAAGTGTCATTTCTCACTCCTTGATTTTTGAGTTTGAAGAAAATTTTAACCGCGACGGCTTTTGCCGATGTAGACAGTCTCGCGACCCTTTTTCAATCTATAGACTTTGGTGTCCTGTTTTTTAGGCATTATGCCCTCCTTTGCTGTTAATCTTGAACCAAATACTAGATATTATATGTTGCTGGAACAAAATGTCAATATCTTGTGGTGAATATTTTGTATTGCAAATCCGATGGCGTGGCAATGACTCAATCTTGTTTTTTCTTGTTTGTGGGCGTATAGTGACGGTGCAAAAGTTACCATAGTCTGATTTCTGCGCGAGCAGAGGTCGGGTTACCTGCTGAATACAAGACCTAATGGCGAAATAGGGGAATAGGCAGGTGTCTCACGCTGCGTTGTGTGTTACACGCGGTGCGGCAGGGATCTTACGGTGGCCCGACGCTGTCATCACATAACAAAATCATGTTCGGCGGACGCGCCATCGGCTGGCGCACCTCAGTCATTCAGCGATGGATTGATAGCCGTATACATACGGATGGTGAGAAGCAAAAATTATATTGAAAATGTCCCTACCTAAAGACAGAGTGTAGTCAGAGACCCTCTTCTGCAACAATGCGCTCTGCCAGTGAGAGAGCCTCATATTCATTGTTGGAGTGATTGAAAATCATCGCCACAATTTTTCTTCCATTAGAATTAGGGTGCCTCCCCTCCATTTTAATGGGCACACTAAAGTTGTTGCTGACTAATTTTTTCAAATGACGAGTCTCTTCACACATAGGCAAGTGAGCTGAATTGATTTTTGCATGAAAGTCTTCTATCTGAGACTCCAATTTTTTTCTCAAGTCACCCTCAATCAAACCTTTTTCAATAAGGTTCATACAGCCAATAAAATAGGAAGCTCTCTTTTCAAAGTTACGCAACATATTGCGCTCTGAAGATTTGGAACGACATAGACGCGCAATAGCCCTACCGTTAAGCTTAAGTCTGCTTACAAGCTCTCTATAAAAAGCGTTATTTTCGAAATTATCGCGGCTACCGTTTGGGACAAGCCGTTCATCAATAATATGAATTTCACCAACACACCAGCTATTGAACCGTTCCTCAGGAAAAATGTCCAATAGAATTCTATTATCACCTACCTGTATGTTTCCACAACGGATTCGCAATCCAGCAATGCTTTGATTATGCTGTAGTGAGCCAAAGTAATTATGATGAGCGATCCAACCCACCGCCGCTAATTGGTCGCCATGACCCGGAATTTTTATTGTTTCCAGTTCCGTAAAGGAATCTTTCAATTGAGAAGAAAGAGAAAACTTATTACGAAACGGACGACAAATTGGCTCTTCTGAGTCATTCAGGTAAATTGAAATTCCACTGACATCAACATGAGGAGATAAAAATTCATTTATATCACGATGAAATTTGAATTCAGAAGCAAAGGGCACTGGCGCGATTTGCTCCAAAAATTTCTTGACTGCATCCTCATTGAGTAGAATGTCATTGCCGTGGCGGATGACATCATGCAAAGTAACTTGAAAGAAAGATTCATCTGAAGGGTCGCAAGATTCTTGAGAAAAAGAAGTGGCTTTTTTTACAAGGCTTAAAGCATCAATGCTATCATCGCTTGACATAAGAAGCTTACTAAAATGGACAACATCCCAATCAAAATTGCTTATTTGACCCTCACCAGCCGCCTTTGTCTTGAAGGATAGACGCTTGCAATAACCAATTCCAGAAAGCCTCCCAATTCCCCAAAGCCCACGCGATGACACCATATATTTTTTTGAGCTGCATCCAAGCCCCGTCATACAGGAAAGGAAATTTGCATTGGTAATTCCGCTCCCATTGTCCCTAATGCTTACCATGCGCTCTGATTGATCAATAAAAATATCTATGCGAGGCTCAAAACGGTTATTGTCCTTACGAGCATCATCAACGGAGTCAGCAGCGTTTTGGATATACTCTCTGTAAAGCAGGAGAGGATTGCCATACATAGCTGTTGTGACAAGGCGCAGGATATTTTTGCCGACACGAGCATTCATGAGTCATCGCTCTCTTCTGCAATGCCAGCATCTTCGACTCGCTCATCATCTGGCAATGACGGCAAGTCTTCGGCAACTTTAATCGCTTTCATTTTTTCCCAAATATCCATCTCTTCTTGAGAACTTACCTTACGGTAGAAATGATGCAAGTCTCTAATTTTCTTATCAGCATGATTGAACAATCTTTCTTCACGCTCCTTACTGTCTCTCGTATCAAGCGCGGATTTTAGATCGTCTTTTTGAGACGGTGATAATTTTGAAAAGTGAGTACAAAATTCATCATACTCTTCTCTGCCACCGTATTGGGTGTACCATGCTCGATTAAAGGTATACACATGCGGCTGAAAAAGAAGGTCTTCAAAATCATCATAGCTATCACCAAAGGCTGTTTTGAAAAACGCAGGATTGCCACTCACAATGCCATGGGTTGCTTGCAGGATAATTTGCATGGAGCGTAGCCAGTAAATGTTCCATTTTTCCCCGACATAACGGCGGTGAGGCTGATTGGTGGGCTGATAGCGCATAGGAAAGGAAAAAATCCTGATTCCTAACTCTTCATTGAGAGCCACATTGAGGCGCATCCGAGCAAAAAGGTCTTGAGGGCTATCGTGGAAATTATAAAGCATATAATTTGAAAGCTCAGTAATGCCAGCATCAAAGGCATAGCGGACCGCTTGTTCATAGGGTTTGCGTAATCCTCCATGATCAAAGGCAATGCGTAATGGCTTAATGCAAATGGTTGCCATTTCCTGTAGAAAATGAGGTGATTTGCAAAGAATACGGGCATCCACGCCTTGATTAAAGTCCACACGGCGTTGTAATGAGCGTCCATTTCTTTTTAGTTTTGCACCCGCTTGAAATCCAAGATCGCGTATTTCAGCTATAATTTCCTTATAGCGTGGGGCAGCTGTGACATTGTTGTCCATCAAAATGAGGTCTTTCTTCTCGCCGTAGAGCTCAGCTACGCCATCAATAATGCGGCTCAATGATTGCGTTTCGCGCAAATCCCCTTCTAGTTTCGGAACACCACAAAAAGAACATTTACGAGTACAGCCCCGAGAAGCATAGGTGAAATAAGCATCCGATACAGGATATTGATAGTCAATGTGGTCAAGAATGCTGTAATCAGGGACATGGTCTTCAATGGGCGTTCCTTCTGTGTCATCGGCATAAAGGTCATTGGAAAAATGATCCAGCTGCAATGAGGTTGCCGGATCCTTATCCAAAAGACCTTGAATAAAGCGCACGCCACTCCAGCGTGGCTCATCGGTGAATCGCTCGCGCATGAGAGAGGCGGCAATGCCGCCGACAAAAACCTTGTCAGCATTGCCACCAACCGCCTTGAGAGCAAAGTCTATGGATGCCGCAATGCGTTTATACTCAAAAGAAAAAAGGGTCGTGATATAAATGCGATCCCAATGTTTTTGCAACACGCTTTCATCCTCTCCCTTGATAAAGCACACATGGTCATTTTTGCCTCGCTCACCGTGATACTGAGCAATTTTCATGAGCCCCAACGGCGGATACTTGTTTTTATAGCCGGGCTCAATCAGCAAGATGTTTTTACCAGACATAGCCTTATCAAGGTTCTTTCGCAAGAAAATCATCCACTCGCTGTAAAGCGCGCTTGATCTTTCTGACGATAGGGGCACATTTATTGCGCTCTTGTTTTTGCATATCGGAATCCAGTGGCGCATTTGACAAGCGGGAATTGACGCTTTTTAATGTTTTTTCCAAGGGTGACCTTTGTGAAAGCTCATAAGCTTCATCCAATGAAATCTCTCCCTTGATTAATTTTTGCAACATTTTCTTTTTTTCTATAATAGTAGGCATCTTATTTCTGAGATCTTGTGTAGAAAAAGGAGGGTCATTTTTTATTTCTTTCAAAAGATACTTCTTAAAATCTGCATTAGAAGCCATCTCGCTTTTTACAGCGCGACGCAGCACAATACCTTCGTAGTAGTGGCTAAAATGGGGCTTTTTATTGTCCCCATTTTCACGCATCATTTTTATTGTTTCGACATAATTTTGAAGTTCAGACTTGCTTAGAGAGAACCTTATAACCATTTCTTCATAAGAAATCTTCTCTTCTTCTATTCTCCTATAAAGCTTGCCAGCAAGTTCATACGGGTCCCAGGGTGTCTTTCCCTCGGAATGCTCGAGATCAAGAAAAGAATCTATCTGTCTTTCACTAATATCTGCTACTACTTTGCAGCGGATAGATTCCCATTTGTGGGGATCTTTTTGATAAAGCAGGCGGTAAGCTGCTAAGCGCGAATTCCCTTCAATCACTTCCTTCTTCTTAAAATTAACAAAGATTGGATTTATCAAGCCTCCATGCTTATTGATACTTCCAACCAATTTTTTCTTGACATGGCTCTCACCTTGCAATTTGTGTTCTATAACGACCTGCAGTTGGTCGTAGGGCAATTTCCGCTCATCATCAGATATCGAAGAATACACACGGGGGTTGTCAGGCAAATACCTGAGCTCATTAACATCCATAGATTGAATTTCAAAAGGAATCTCATCACCCAGAATGTGTATGTAGCTATCACTCATTTCAAAAAATCATCCTCTAAGGTCATTTTCAAGAAATTCTCCAAGTCCGATTTTACATCAAAATCAAATGACGCGTCAAACTCTTTTTGATTTTGATCCCCTTGTGCCAATTGAGCTGCTTGATGCTTTGCTTTAAGGAGACGAGCCGTCCACAGGTCAATGGTTTGATCGGCGATGAGGTTATGGACAAAACAATGTTGCTCTTGTGAAATTCTGTGAATGCGGTCTTGTGCCTGCAAATAATCATCCAAACTGAAACTCCGATCATAAAAAATCGCATGATTAGCCACCGTTAAGGTGAGTCCCTCTTTGGCTGAGCCGGGTGTGGCAATGAGAATTTGGCAATTCTTGTCGCCCTTGAATTTTTGCACGGCATGGTGGCGTTCATCCATTGTTTTTTTGCCATGAATTTTTGCAACGCCATAATGTTTCAGCTGACTTGCCAGCCAGTCTGCATTTTTGATGAAGCTTGTCCACACAATCACTTTTTCATTTTGCATGGTGATTGTGTCCACCATTTTTTGCAGTTCAACAAACTTACATGGAATCTCATCGTATTTATCATCAAAAATAAAAGGATTGGATGCACACTGCACGAGGCGCAAAAGCCCCTTGAGAATGTTGTTAATTGTATCCAGCAGAATATCATCCATTCTGTACATGAATTCATCTCTGTATTGGCGATAGATTTCCTCCTGCCGTGGCGCAAGAGGCACTTTATGCTCCCTAATCGTCTTTGACGGCAATTCAATTCCTGAAGATTGTTTTGTCTCACGAATGGCAAAGTGCTTAATTGAATTGAAGATGCCAGACAGAACATCGCTGTATTTTTCATCCGTTTCATCATTTTTCATATCAGGCAAGTCCGTTTGTCTTTTGAATTGATCAAAAGAATCCCCTAATGCTTTGCCTCCATCCAGAAAATTGATTTGTGACCAAATATCATAGGGGCGATTGGCAACGGGCGTTCCTGTCATGATGATGCGCCGTTCAAAAGATGGCGCCATGTTCAAAAATACTTTGGTGATTTTGGAGTCAGGATTTTTGATTTTATGTGCCTCATCCAAAATCACACCGACACGACAGGTTTGCAAAAAAATCTTCAGCAATTCTTCATTGGCTGTCAAAACTTCATAATTCATCACATAGAGAAGCACAGGCGAATTGAGCAGCATGCTATTTTCTCTACGCTTTTGTGAAAGAATACTTGGCTTGATATGACAGTGAACCTGAGCCTCTTCTCGCCAATTATGAACAAGAGATTTTTTTGTGACGATAAAAACCGTATCCACAATGTCCTTTGTGAGCCAAAAAAGAGTGAGATCCAAAGCAATCTTGGTTTTTCCTAATCCTTGTTCATGAAAAACAGCCGCATAGGGCAAGTCTTGAATTGCTCGCAGTGCATCCAACTGATACGGAAAAGATTCCGTTTTGCCCATGAAGCTGGGAGGCTTTTTCAAAACAAATGCCATTTTATTTTTCCTCCTGCTTTTAAGAACCAAGCGTCACACTCATCAAAAACAATCATGTGGGTTCTTTTTAATTTCATGTCGTCTCGTAATTTTTCTAGCACGAATTGCGTTTTTTCCAAGCACTCATAAGGCACAGACAACATCAATTGATTATCTTTACCTTTTTCAAGGTAAGATAAAAAAGACTTGAATTGGCTGATACTATGACGACGCTCAATATCAAATGATGTCTTAGCCTCGCCAATGATAATCTGTTTTTTCGTTTCGGCGTATAGGTCAGGTCTGTGGCTACCGATAATGGGAGGTGTGGGGTCTCCCGGCTTTTCTTGAGCATCAACTACAGCCTTACTATCAGGAAAATTCTCATTGAGCCAAATTTCCATTTTTTTCACTAAGAGTCTGTGTTGCTCGCTTTCAGCCATATTGCAAGCTTAGCTATAATTAATCCTTCCGCACCATCTGAAGAAGTGATTGCAAGTGGCTCAGTAAAGAATCCAAAACTCTCACTTCATCTTGTGCGTCTTCATTGCCAGCATCTTGTAGTCTTTGCACTTCAGAAAAAGACAGGGATGAAATTTTTTGCGACAGATTATCTGCCAATTGGCTTAATGACGCATTGCTCAAATTTTCATTGCCGGATTTTTGCTTTTCCTTCACTATGAGAAAATCATTTGCTTCGCCGACCGAATTGATACCTCCTTTGAGGAATATATTTTTAGCCTCTGGGTCACGAAGGACTTTAGGTAAAATTCTCACATCCGCTAGGCGATGAATCCAGCCATCGCGAATCCATTTTCCAAAATCTTCCAGCGAGTGACCGCTATCAAAGATAGCTTTCTTAACACCAGCCTTTTGCAATTCAACGAAGCCACTAAATCTATCTATGTGGAATTCATTGTCATTGACAGTGTTTTTATAAAATTCAATCATATCTTCATAAGCCTCTATCAAAATTTCAATTTCTCTTTTATTGCCGCCACAAAGAGCAACAATTTGATCGCGGCTCATAAAATTTTGATAATAGAGCTCATGCAAGTATTTTGCTTTTTCGTAAGCCGGCCAATCCCTCGGCGGCACCATGTGGGCAGCTATTCTGATGGTCTCAATACCAGCGCGGTCAATATTTTCTTTTACCTGTGCAGGTATTTTTCCCCAATGACCTGAAGCATCATTTTTGAGAAATTCATGATAAATTGCCAAGCGTGTGTTTCCATCTATGCATTTGTACTCTCCATTTTCAATGACAACAATAATTGGCTGCTCGATTTTGCCGCCTGCTCTGATTGAATCTCTGAGCTTTGCAAAAGCTCCACTAGAGCCAGACTCACCTTCTCCAGCAGATCGCAAAGCAAAATAAATGCGTTCCGCCGTTATTTTGTCGCCATACTTCTCAAGTGCATTTTTGATGCGAGGATTCCCCGTATCGTATTCAATCTTATCAATATCAAGCAGCTGAATATCACTCATTGCTCACATCCGTCGGGCAATTATACCATAAGTGGATTGATTCACAAAAGCCTATGGAGAAAAATTTATCCGATTATCATCGTGGGACACAACCTCTTGCCTTTTCAGAAAAGTTAGGTATTATAGGGGCTTGCAAGTCATTACTGGCGGATGGGGCGGGATTCGAACCCGCGAGGAGCAAAACCCCTGCCGGTTTTCAAGACCGGTGCATTCGACCACTCTGCCACCCATCCAAAAACAACTCTAGCAGAGTGCAGCCCGCCTGTCTCTTAATTTGATGAGTAAATTGCGTCTCGCTTCATAATATACTATAGTGAGCCGATGAACGCATCTGTGCCTCTCCCAAAATCCGACATCGCCACCAGTGATTCCTACGGTGCGGATGCCATCAAGGTTCTGCGCGGCTTGGAGGCGGTGCGCAAACGCCCTGGCATGTATATCGGCGATACCGATGATGGCTCCGGCCTGCATCACATGATTTATGAGGTGGTGGATAACTCGGTGGATGAGGCTCTGGCAGGACACTGTGACACCATCACCATCACGCTGGAAGAAGACGGCAGTGTCACGGTGGAAGACAACGGACGAGGAATCCCCGTGGGCATTCACACTGAGGAGGGAATATCGGCAGCCGAAGTCATCATGACCACACTGCACGCAGGCGGCAAATTTGACCAAGACCAATACAAAGTATCGGGCGGCTTGCATGGAGTCGGGGTGTCGGTGGTGAATGCGCTGTCGGAGCGATTGAATCTCACCATATGGCGTGATGGTCATGAGCATCATGCCCGCTTTGCCCGCGGCGGGACGCAGCAATCATTGACCAAAGGCGAGGCTGTGGAAAGCTCTCGCAGTGGCACGCGCGTCAGTTTTTTGCCGGATGATAAAATTTTCTCCAAAACCATTTTTGACCTCCAGCAGTTAGACCATCGTCTGCGGGAGCTGGCGTTTTTGTTGCCGTCATTGACATTCATCCTGCGGGACGCCAGAGGCGGGGATCAAATGGAGGAACGCTATCACTATGATGGGGGTCTGTCGGCGTATGTGCAGTATTTGGATCGCAAAAAAGATGCCTTGCACGCCCAGATGATTACCATTGAAGGAAGCCGTGACGGTGTGCGGGTATCGGCAGCACTCCAATGGACTGAGAGCTATCACGAAACCAGCTTGGCGTTTACCAATACCATTGCGCAAAAGGATGGCGGCACGCATCTGGCGGGCTTGCGAAAGGGACTCACTCGTGTGCTGGGAGGACTCATCAATGAGCAGGGCAAAAAAATGTCCATCACGGGGGAGGATATGCGAGAGGGGCTGACCTCTGTGTTGGCGGTGCAGATGGCGGATCCAAAATTTTCTTCGCAAACAAAAGAAAAATTGGTGTCATCGGATGTGCGTCCCATTGTGGAGGCGATTACGGCTGAGGCTTTGATTCGCTGGTTTGAGGAGCATCCCACCCAAAGCAAGAAAATTATTGCCAAAACGATTGCGGCGGCATCATCACGAGAGGCGGCGCGCAAAGCAAGGGAACTCACGCGCCGCAAGGGGGCGTTGGAGATATCCTCATTGCCGGGCAAGCTGGCGGATTGTCAGGAAAAAGACCCCGCCAAGAGTGAACTCTTTATTGTGGAGGGCGAATCGGCGGGCGGCACTGCCAAACAGGGACGCCATCGCCATTTTCAGGCAATTTTGCCTTTGAAGGGTAAAATTCTCAATGTGGAGCGGGTGCGTGATGATCGCGTTTTTGCGTCAGATGAAATCACCGCCCTCATCGCCGCCATCGGCACGGGAACGAAGGATGATTGTGACATCAGCAAATTGCGCTATCATAAAATCGTCATCATGACGGATGCCGATGTGGATGGCAGTCATATTCGCACGCTGCTTTTGACATTTTTTTATCGTCACATGGAGAATTTGGTGAGAAGTGGATATTTGTACATTGCCGAGCCGCCGCTCTATCGCTTGAGTGATGGCAAAAATCTGGAGCATTATTTCAAGGATGATGATGCCCTTGAGAACTATCTGTTTGCTCACGGCGGAGCACATTTGGCTCTGCATGATGGACAGGGCGATGCTTTGAGTGAGGATTCTTTGTTGTCTTTGTTGCGTCAGGCGCGCGGGTCGCGTGCGTTGTTTGAGCAGCTGGACAGACGCATTGGACTTGTGGGCATGTCGGAGCAGATTTTGTTCTCTGGCTTGGTGGATGAGGAAGATGATGAGGGATGTGCGCGTCTGGTGGCTCGTCTCAATCAATCATTTTCCCTTGAGCGCGGGTCGTGGGAGGTGACGCGCCATGATGCGCCGTGGCAGGTGCGGATGGGACATGGAAGTCATGGGGTGCGTGAGGAGTGGATTGCCGATGAAGTCTGGCGGCACGAACTCATGCTGTATCGTAAGAATTTGCAATCATTGGTGGAGAATTGGCGCCATTCCTACGAGCTGCGTCATAAGGAGACGGCGGAGTGCATTGACACGCCGGGGCGGTTGTTGCGGCGTATGCGGGAGATTTGTTCTAAAAACATGACCATTCAACGCTACAAGGGACTGGGGGAGATGAACGCCGAGCAGTTGTGGCAGACCACATTGGATCCCGAAAAGCGCAGTCTGGCACAGGTGACACTGCAGGATAAAGAAGAGGATGACAATGTGTTCTACACCCTGATGGGAGACAAGGCGGAGGAGCGTCGCAATTTCATTCAGGATCACGCGTCTCAAGTGGTGAATTTGGATATTTGAGAATGGAAGAGTCGGATGCATCATCCCTCGCCTTTTGACTCCTCGCCGTTTGCTCCTCCCTTTCCGCCCAAACGTTCGTTGTTCATGATGGCGATTGTGATGATGGTGCGCTTGGCGGCGGCATTGGCGGTGGTGGTGCTGGCGGTGGTGTTGTGGTACGGACGAGATTTGCCGAGGGTGGGAGAATCGGTGCATCCTGTGACTGCACCAAGCATCACTTTTTTAGACCGAGCGGGAAAAATTATGGCGGTGCGCGGGGCTTTTCGCGGTGAGGAGGTCTCTTGGGAGGAACTGCCACAGCACTTGATTGATGCCATTATTGTCACTGAAGACAGGCGGTTTTTCTCCCATCATGGTTTTGATGTGCGCTCCATTGTGCGTGCCGGATGGAGCAATATACGCTCCTTGCAGGTCAAGGAGGGCGGCAGCACCATCACACAGCAGCTGGCAAAGAATCTTTTTTTGACTCCGCAGCGCACACTCAAGCGCAAGGTGCAGGAATTGTTGCTGAGCATTGCTCTTGAGTTTAGATACGACAAAAAGGAGATTTTCACGGCATATGTGAATCGCGTTTATTTCGGTGCGGGAGCATGGGGCATTGGAGCGGCGGCGCGCATTTATTTTGGCAAGGATGTGGCATTGCTCAACATTTATGAATCGGCTCTGCTGGCAGGATTGTTGCGCGCGCCGTCACGCTATGCTCCCATCCATGCACCCCAAGAGGCACATGGCAGGGCGCGGCGCGTGCTGCTCAATATGGTGGATGGCGGCATGATCAGTTTGGATGAAGCTCAATTTCTTTTGTCGCAAGGCGATAGTGAGCTGCATCAGCGAGAGCATCTGTTTGCCTCGCACTATTTTATTGATTGGTTGATGCCTGAGGTTCAGGCGTTTGTGGATAAAGTCCAGCGCAATGTGATTGTGGAGACCACATTGGATATGGATTGGCAACAGAACAGCTCTCAATTGGTGGGGGAATTGATTGAGCGAGAAGGCGAGCCGTTGTTGTTGGAACAAGCGGCGGTGCTGGTGATGAATCTATCGGGAGCGGTGCGGGTGATGGTGGGAGGCAAGGATTATTTAGCCAATCGTTACAATCGTGCCACCCGAGCATTGCGGCAACCGGGGTCGGCATTCAAATTATTTGTCTATTTGGCGGCACTGGAGGAGGGGCGCGCGCTGGATTCGTGGATGGAAGATCAAGCCATTGATATTGATGGGTGGCGACCGCGCAATTTTGATGAAGACTATCATGGAACGGTGTCGCTGGCATCGGCGTTTGCTCAGTCTCTTAACACGGTGGCGGTGCAGTTGAGCGAGGAGATGGGACGACAAAAAGTCATTGATATGGCATTGCGTTTTGGCATTGAGGGGGTCGTGCCCAACACGCCGTCGGTTGCATTGGGGACGGCGAATATTAATTTGCTCTCTCTCACCAGTGCCTATGGCATGATTGCCCGCGGCGGCACGACTCTTCACGCCTATGGCATTGTCCGCATGACCGATGAACAAGGAGCTGTGCTCTATGAGCATCCGTCCGGGCAAGAGCAGGTGTCGCTGATTGATGACAAAGCCGCCGAGACAATGACCGCCATGATGCGTTATGCCATGATACGAGGAACAGGGCGCGGGGCGTATCTGGAAAAACGCCCCGCAGCAGGCAAGACAGGGACAAGTCAAAATTTTCGTGATGCATGGTTTGTGGGTTTTACGGCGAACTATGTGGCGGGTGTCTGGGTGGGCAACGATGACGAATCGGCAATGGCGGAAGTGACGGGCGGGTCTGTTCCCGCTCAATTGTGGCGGCAGGTGATGCTGCCCTTGCATGAATCTCTTCCCGTCACGCCGTTGGCGGGCGATGAGCTGGTGCGCTTGTTTCAAAGTATGGAAGCTTCTCCCCCTCCTGCAACACAAAGTGTGGGTTCTGGCGAGGAAGATGGCCAGGGTGATGGAGAGAGTGGTGGAGAGATTGAGACTCTGTTGCGCCGTCTGAATTTACTGGAATGACTTCTTGACGATGATTAATGACTTCCCCAACAATCACCAGTGATGGCGGCGTGAGGTCAGCCGCACGCCGCGCCAACCGATTGAGCGGTGCAATAATAACCTTTTGCTGAGGTGTGGTGGCATGGGCAATGACCGCCGCGGGCTCATCAGGGTCTCTGCCGTTCTCAATGAGCAAATCACAGATGCGAGTCAATTTAGACAGTGCCATGAAGAACACCAGCACAGGAGAGGCGCGCGCAATGATATGCCAATCCAATTGCTGAGGAATATCGCCGCTTTTGTCGTGTCCGGTGATCATCATCACGGAGGCATTGACAAGGCGATGCGTCAGAGGAATTCCTGCGTATGAACACGCCGCCGTCACAGAAGAGATCCCCGGAATGATGCGTGTGGGAATGGCGTGGTGAGCCAATGCGGTGAGTTCTTCGCCACTGCGAGCGAACACGAGGGGGTCGCCTCCCTTGAGACGCAAGACTCTTTTGCCCGCCTTGGCTTCAGCAATGAGGCATTGATTGATGGATTCCTGTGTTGGCACACACCGTGCGCCGCGCCGTTTGCCCACAAAAATCGTCTCGGCATCAGGATGAATAAACTGAAGCAATTGGGTGTTGACCAAGCTGTCATAAAGAACAGTATCGGCGCGCCGCAGAGCATCCATGAGATGAAGGGTGATGAGTCCCATGTCCCCAGTGCCTGCGCCGCCAATCCAGACACTGCCCGCGGCAAAAGGCGGACAAAAGGAAGAAAAATCAGGCTGTGTCATGATTCATGAGGAACAGCTGTTCCATTTGTTCAAGGAGCGTCTCCCCCAGCTGGGTGGCATCGGAGATGGTGACTGCATGGCGATAGTATTTGGACACATCATGCCCAATGCCAATGGCTTTGAGCTCAATGGGGGTGTGATTTTCAATATGATGCACCACCGCCGCCAGATGATCTTCCAAGAGATTGCCATGATTGGCGGAGAAGGTGGAGTCATCCACAGGTGCGCCATCGGAGATGACCAGCAGGATGCGTCTGTCCTCAAATCGCCGCAGCAGGCGTTGGCATGCCCACAATAGAGCTTCGCCATCAATGTTTTCTTTGAGCAGTCCCTCTTTGAGCATTAATCCCAGTCGTTGTCTGCCGTGACGCATGGGGGTGTCGCCATCTTTATAGATGATGTGCAGCAGTTCATTGAGGCGACCCGGATTTTGAGGTTTGCCGTCACTGGTCCACAGTTCTCTGAGTCGTCCGCCTTTCCAAGCGTTGGTGGTAAAGCCGCAGATTTCGCTTTTGACACCGCATCGCTCCAGAGTGCACGCGAGAATGTCGGCACACATGGCTGCCAAAGCGATGGGGCGACCCCGCATAGAGCCCGAATTGTCAATGAGCAATGTCACAACCGTGTGACGCACTGAGGCGCGCTGTTCCTGTCGCCACGGTGTTGGATACAGAGGATTGGCAATCACGCGGGCGAGGCGCGAGCCATCAAGAAATCCCTCTTCGCAATCAAGCCGCCAGTTTTGTTTGTTTTTGGCGAGCAATCGTCTTTGCAGACGTTTTGCAAGACGCACCACAACGGCGCGATAGGGAGCGATTTGCTCGTCCAATGATTGCCGCAGATGACGCAGCTCCTCATGGCTTGCCAGTTCCATAGGGGTGCAGGTGGAGTCGTAATGCCTGCTGTAGGGGCGATAGCGGTGAAATATGTGCTGACTTTCATCATGGGTGTCATGAGGCGACAACAGAGGATGACGCGCCTCTTCCTGATGAGGCATGGGAATCCAGTGATTTTTTTTCTTGGGTTGCTTTTGCGTGAGACGAGATTCATCCCCATCGGATTCGGCGGCGGTGAGGGAGGCTGTATCGTCACCAAGTGAGTCCTCTTCCGAAGGAGCGGGCGGCGCATCTGTCTCATCATCTGCTGGGGGCGGCTGTGTTTCTTGAACCTGATCATGCCAGAGGGTGAGCCACTGCTGGCAGGCGTGGGCAAAGCGGCCTTGGTCATGAACGAGAGGAAGCAATGATTCCATGACGGGAGCAAAAAAATTCATCAGCACATGATTTTTTTCCGTGACAATGCGCCGATGGTGAGGGTGAGCCTTGCCCGCCGCCGCCAGCAACAAAAAACGCAAACGCAAAGCATCATTGTCAGATGCGTGGCGACTCATCTCGCTCAGACGCGCCTGCAAATTGGCTTCCAAGCCTTTCATGTCTTGTGTGCCGCACAAAAACAGACGGGTCTCCTCAAGGGCATCATAGCCCTGTGCCAGTGACGAATGGTGCGGACGATATTGCTGGTGAATGGTACTGTCATGAAAACGCAGTGCCAATGCAATGGCATCCCCTTGTCCTCTTAGATGGACGCGTTGCTTGGGCGACAGCGATGAGTCGTCAAGCCATTGTTGCTTGCTTTGGGTGATGCAAATTCTGTGCGGCGATTCCAGTGGGTCGGCGGGGGACTCCTCATAGCGACAGGAAACATCGGCAGACGATGCGCCAATCGCTTGCGTCACTTTGACCAGATGCTCGCAAAATAATTCTTTAGGATGGCGCATAATCGTTGCCACCGTCCATCAAAGACTCATTGAAACAGCGTTGATAACATTCATTGAGCAGGGGGTGTTCGCTCTCATCACTGCGATTGAAAAAAGACAGGCGAAAGGCAAACGCCGTGTCGGCGAAAATATCATGATTTTTCACCCAGCTCATCACGGTGCGCGGGGACATCACGGTGGAGAGATTCCCTTTGGCAAAACTGGTGCGGGTGAGATTGGCGAGCGTCACCATGTGTGCCAACAATTGTCGTCCTTTTTGATTGTTGTGATGAGGGTAGAGTGCCAGCAAAATGGCGATTTCTTCCTCTTTTGGAAGATAATTAAGCGTCACCACGCTGTTCCAGCGATCCAGCTGTCCCTGATTGAGCTGCTGCGTGCCGTGATACAAACCACTGCTATCGCCCAAGCCGATGGTGTTGGCGGTGGCAAACAGACGAAAAGACGGATGAGGTGTCAGCACCTGTTTTTGCTCAAGGAGCGTGAGTTTGCCATCGTGTTCCAGCACTCGTTGCAACAGAAACATCACATCGGGGCGAGCGGCATCATATTCGTCAAACACCAGAGCCATCGGGCGCGTCAGTGCCCAGGGCAAAATGCCCATAGAAAATTCCGTCACTTGTTTGTTGTCATGGAGAACGATGGCATCCTTGCCGATGAGATCCATGCGGGTGATGTGTCCATCCAAATTGATTCGCACGCAAGGCCAACGCAAGCGCGCCGCGACTTGCTCAATATGGGTGGATTTGCCCGTGCCGTGATAGCCCTGAATGAGCGTGCGTTGGTTATGAGCAAAGCCCGCACAGATGGCAAGAGTCGTTTCTCGCTGAAAGCGGTAATGAGGGTCAATGGACGGAACATGTGCCATCAATTCGGTAAAGGCAGGACACTGCATGTCGGTGTCTATGCCGAATTGCTGTCTGACCGAAATGCTGATGTCGGGCTGGGTGGTTTGTGGCTCGGCGGGCATGGCTCACTTCCTGATTCCATAATCCACAAAGTGCAGAAGATGACGATAGGCATCATTGATGGCACTCATGCGGCGCGCTTTTTTCTCGTCTCCGTGATTGGCATCAGGGTGATGCAGCTTCACAAGGTGACGGTAGCGTCTTTTGACATCAATTTTTTCACAAGAGGGAGAAAGAGAAAACAGCGACAGGGCTTGGCGGGTCTTTGGCGGCAATGGCAAAGGTTCTTGGAAATCCAGAGCGTCATCAATCCTCATATACGGCGACACGCGATGCGTGCCAAAACGCCATGTGGGACGCATCCCCACCAAAGCATCCCGCTGAAAGCGTCTGATAAAGCCTTCACTGCAGCCGGCAAAATAGTTCCACTGTTTGTTATAAAGGCGCACATGTTTATAGCAGAACCAATGATAATCATGCGCGGCGCGACTCTTGGGCGCAGGATAATGAGCCTCTTCATTGCATCCCTCGTAGTCACACATGCGTGGCGGCGTTTTATTCATGCCAGCTAGTATGGTGTGTGTCGCCGTCAGACGCAAGACGGCTTAAGGATACAGATGGGTGCGTTGCCACTGAGTGTGGCTGATGTCATCACGGCAAAAAAGGAGTCGCTCATGAAGGCGTCCGTCTCGTCTGTGCCAGAATTCCATGCTGAGAGGTTCAAGACGAAAGCCGCTCCAGTGGTCAGGGCGAGGCACATCATGTCCGTGAAATTTTTTTTGCATGTGCTGCAATCGCCTCTCCAGTGTGGCGGGCGCATCAAGGGGTGCCGATTGCTTTGATGCCCACGCCCCCAACTGACTCAAACGATGACGGCTGGCAAAATAAGCGTTGGCTTCCTCAGAATCAACAGGCTTGACAGTGCCCTCCATGCGAATTTGCACATCAAGAGGATGCCAATAACAACACAAAGCCGCTTGGGGATTGTGAGCAATGTCTTGCGCCTTGCGGCTGGCAAGATTGGTGTAGAAGACAAAGCCGCGCCCATCCATTTGTTTGAGCAAAATCATGCGCACCGAGACTTTGCCGTGAGCATCACTGGTGGCAAGGGCGGCGGCGGTGGCATCCATGCCCTCTTGCTTTTGAGCTTGGGCAAAATAGTGAGCAAAGAGAGCAAAGGGGTCGGTGGTCATGTCACCAGCGCACCAAAGCCGCCCCCCATGTCAAGCCGCCGCCGATGGCATTGAGCAGCAACACATCGCCCTTGTGCAAGCGTCCTTCTTCTTGCCACAGTGCCAACGCCAGAGGAATGGATGCCGATGAGGTATTGGCATGACGATCCACTGTCACCACAAGCTTTTGGCGATCAATGGACAATTGGTCTGCCACCTTATCCATGATGCGCTTGTTGGCTTGATGGGGAATGAGCCAGGTCACCTCATCAGCGTCACGAGAGGCATCGCGCAGCACCTGCTGGCTGGATTGAGTCAGATAGGTGACCGCTTTGCGATAAATCTCCTTGCCGTTCATGCACAGATGTCCTGCTTGTCCAGTGGTGGAGGGACCGCCATTCACATACAGGGCATCATAGTCGCCGCCGTCACTATAGAGACGAATGCGTTCTATTCCCGCATCCCCATTGGTTTTCTCCAGCACCGCTGCGCCCGCACCATCACCGAACAGGACGGCGGTGCTGCGATCATTCCAATTCAGAATACGGCTATAGCTTTCTGCGCCAATGACCAACGCGCGCTCTATGGAAGGCATGGCGGGATTTTTCATCATGGAATCGGCAACCGCCAAACCATAGAGAAAGCCCGAACAAACCGCTTGCACATCAAAAGCAAACGCCGAGCTGCCCAGACGATGCTGCACCTTTGTCGCTGTCGCGGGAAAGGTGTTGTCAGGCGTGGAGGTCGCCACAATGATGGCATCAATGTCACTGCCTGTGAGGGATGCTCGTTGCAGAGCTTGCATCGCTGCATGATATGCCATGTCTGAGGTGTATTCGTCATCGGCGGCGATGTGACGCTGGCGGATGCCACTGCGATCTCGAATCCATTGGTCGTTGGTGTCCATGATGGCACTGAGGTCATCATTGGTCATGATGCGCTTGGGCACATAGGAGCCGCACGCAACCATGCGGATTGCCACAGTCATGATGCCGAACTCACAAAGGCTTGCTTGACATGATGATTGAAATCATAATGCACCAAATCAAGAGCCTCTTCCACCGCATGGGCAAATCCAAAGCCATCGGTGCCGCCATGACTTTTGACCGCCACGCCTTCCAATCCCAGCAACATCGCGCCGTTGTAGGTGCGCGGGTCAATGCGCATGAACATGTGTTTCAGCTCAGTTTTTGCCAAAGCAAAGCCCACCCGTGCAAAAATTGAACTGTGCGCTGCGCGTCTGAGAAATTCGGCAAAAAATTGGGCGAATCCTTCAATGGTTTTGAGGGTCACATTGCCCACAAAGCCATCGCAGATGATGACATCGGCTCCGCCTTTGGCAATATCATCCCCTTCGCAAAAGCCTCCAAAGGTGATGTTTTTTTGTTTGGCAAGCCGTTGCGCCGCTTCGCGAACGGCTTGATTGCCCTTGTCGGGCTCACTGCCAATGCTGAGAAGTTTCACCAGAGGCTTTTGAATTCCCAAAACGACTCGGGCGAATATTTGTCCCAAAAGGGCAAATTGAACCAATTGATGAGGGGAGCAATCCACATTTGCGCCCAGATCTAACAGCAGGGTTTCACTCTTGAGATTAGGGATAAAGGTGGCAATGGCGGGTCTTTCAATGGATGGCAGCGGACGCAAAATCATTTTTGCCAATGCCATGAATGCACCCGTGTTTCCTGCGGACACGCAAGCATCCGCCTCGCCGTTTTTGACGCTCTCCAGTGCCGTGCGCATGCTGCTCTGGCGACTTTGGCGCAGAGCCACTCTGACATCATCCTCCGCACGGATGACATCATTGCAATGAATCACGCGACTTTGCTGTGCCAGCTGGGGGTAATGCTTGATCAGAGGTGACACCTTGCTTTTTTTGCCGTAGATGCGAAATTGGATATCAGGATAGCGTTGCACAATGCGATGTGCGCCCTCAATCACAATAGCGGGAGCGCGATCACCGCCCATGGCATCAAGGCTGATAATGGCGTTTTTTTTATCAATCATGTGGCGGCGTCTGCGAGTCATCCTTCGCAACAACGATGGCACTGCGTCCATGATAGAAACCGCATTCATTGCAGATATGGTGCGGCTGTTTGATCGCACCACACTCAGGACAAATCACGCCCAGCTGAGGGGTGAGGCGATCGTGGGCACGACGCATATTGCGCTTAGAAGGCGTTGTTTTGCGCTTGGGCACTGCCATGACTCGCCCACCTTACAATCAATCCGTGTTATTGACAAGAGAGACGCATCACGAAAGCTTAAAAGCATCATGAAGAGCTCGCACAGCCGTGGTAAGAGCGGATTCTTTGATGAGAATGCTGATTTTAATCTCCGAGGTGGAGATGACCTCAATATTGATTTTGTGCATCGCCAAGGTTTGAAACATGAGCGCGGCAACACCCGCATGTTCACGCATGCCCACACCAACAATGGAGCATTGTGCGAGTTCCTCATCACAGAGCAATTGGTCGTATCCCAGTGATTGTTTTTTGTCTTGCAGCAATTGGGTGGCATTTTTGACCTCTTTTTTGTCAATGGTGAAGGTGATGTCGGTTTTTTTCGTTCCTGCGGCGATGTTTTGCACGATCATATCAACGGAGATGCGTGCGGCAAGGAGGGTTTGAAACACATCGGCGGCGACACCGGGGCGGTCGTCAAGTTTGGTGAGGGTGATTTTTGCCACATCGGTGCGATGGGTCACGGCGGTGACTTCGGCTTTTTCTAGGATTTGCTCTTCGTCTTTAATCACCGTTCCATCCTCTTGGGTCAGACTGGAACGGATAACTAACGCCATTTTGCGTCCCATAGCAAGAGCCGATGCCCGTGCGTGTAGCACGCGCGAACCTGAGGATGCCATCTCCAGCATTTCTTCGTAGCTGATGGTGTCATGCTTGCGGGCGCGTGGAATGAGGCGGGGGTCGGCGCTATAGACTCCGTTGACATCGGTATAGATTTCGCACGAATCGGCTTTGAGGGCGATGGCAAGGGCGACCGCAGTGGTGTCAGAGCCGCCTCGTCCCAGTGTGGTGATGCGATTGTCTTGGGTGACACCTTGAAATCCCGCCACCACCGCAACGCCGTCTTCTCGCCACACAGACTCAATAGCCCCCGTTTGCACATCAACAACGCGCGCCGAGCCATGATGGAAATCCGTCACGATGGGCAATTGCCAACCGCAAAAGCCGCGCGCAGGAACATTCAATGTTCGCAGTGCCGCCACCAACAGAGCCACACTCACCTGTTCGCCACTTGCCAGAAGCATATCATGACTCTCATCGCGCGCATCTGAGATGGCGTGATACAGCGATGCCAAGCGGCTGGTCTCATCTCCCATTGCCGATACCACCACCGCCAGACGCGACCCTTGGCTGTGGTAATCTTTGATGCGCTGTGCCACATTGCCAATGCGCGTCTCGTCTTGCAGCGATGTGCCGCCAAATTTTTGGACGATTTTCATCATGACAGCTCTATACCTATCTTAACCATTATGAACAAGACAAGTCATCCCCTTGATGAATGGCACATGCTGCGTGAGATGAATGAGACGCGCCTGACATTCATCAAAGAGCAGTTGCGGACCCAAGAGAGTGAGAAACCGTTGGCGGGTAAGCAAGTTTTGGATGTGGGGTGTGGCATTGGTATTCTCACTGAGCCTTTGGCGCGCTGGGGCGGCACGGTGGTGGGCATTGATGCCGATGGCGACCGCATCAAAACCGCTCAAAACAATGCCGAGACCATGAATCTCACCATATCCTATGAGCATCAATCCCTTGCTCGCCACGCACAAGACAAGCCGCAAAAATATGACCTCATCACCGCACTGGAAGTGGTGGAGCATGTGGACAATGTGGGCGAATTTTTGACGCAATTGCACGGCTTGTTACGAGACGATGGATTGGTCATCATCTCTACCATCAATCGCACGCTGCTTTCCTACGGGGTGGCGATTGTGGGGGCGGAATATATCAGTGGCATTATTCCTCGTGGCACTCATCAATGGCATCGGTTCATCACCCCGCGAGAATTGGATGATGGTCTGCGCGTTGCTGGATTCATCCGCACGGCGCGATGCGGGATGATGTTTCATCCATTGCGGCGGCGATTTGAACCGCATCGGTCTCGTCTGGAAATCAATTACATTGTGGCGGCAGCAAAATCTCGCCGATGATTCAGCACCGGCACGCGCGCCAAAGCCTCTTATTGATGGATTGGTCATCATTTCCACCATCAATCGCACGCTGCTTTCCTACGGGGTGGCGATTGTGGGAGCGGAATATATCAGTGGCATTATTCCTCGTGGCACTCATCAATGGCATCGGTTCATCACCCCGCGAGAATTGGATGATGGTTTGCGTGCGGCTGGTCTCGTACGGACGGCACGGTGTGGGATGGTGTTATTCCTCGTGGCACTCATCAATGGCATCGGTTCATCACGCCGCAGGAATTGGATGATGTTTCATCTATTGCGGCAGCAAAATCCCGCCGATGATTCAGCACCGGCACGCGCGCCAAAGCCTCTTGTTGTTTGTGGGGGTCAATGGAGGCGGTGATGACTCCCACATCCTCTCCTGCCGAGCTGCAACAGTCTCCCCACGGGTCAATAATCATGGAATGTCCCCAGGTGGTGCGTCCGCCGTCATGGGTGCCGCATTGGGCACTGGCAAGAATGTAACAGGCATTTTCAATGGCACGAGCTTTGAGAAGACAGTGCCAGTGAGCCTCGCCAGTGGGGCGCGTGAAGGCGGCAGGAACGGTGATCATCAACACGCCACATGCCGATAATGATTGAAACAACGCAGGAAAACGCACATCATAACAAATGGTCAAACCGATGCCGTGTCCCTGATGAGATGCCACCACCGCTCGGCGACCCGCCTCATAAAAATCCGATTCGGCGTGGTGTTCGCTGGCACTGACGCAGGCATCAAAGAGGTGAATTTTGTCATAGTGGTGGGTGATGCCCTTGTCATTAATCACATAACAGCGATTGGTGGGTTTTTTTGCCCCCTTTGTCCTCACAATCAATGAGCCGATGACGAGCGTCACTTGATGCTCGGCGGCGAGCTGCGTCAAGCGTCCAAGCGCGGGATGATTGTCTTCATCATGAATGAGGCTCGCGCGCCGCGCGGCACTGTTTTTGCCATAGACGATGCCACTGGTGTTTTCAGGGGTGACAATCAATGTCGCGCCTTGTGCAATGGCTTGGCGAATGAGTTCAATGGCTTGGTCAATGCTCTCATTCAATACGGGCGGCGCATTCATCTGCACACAGGCGGCGATAAAGGCACTCATGAGACTGCCGATGTTCCCAGACGCTGTGCCAGAGAGCCATCATGGTGCATGGCGTCCAGCTCATCATAGCCGCCGATGGGTTCTTGATTGATAAAAATTTGCGGCACGGTGGTGGCATGAGGCACGCGCTCATGCATGGCTTTTTTGTGTTGGTGTGACTCAATGACATTTAACTTGTCGTAAGGCACATCATAGCTGTCCAGCAACGCCAATGCTCGCACACAATAGCTGCACAGAGGCGAATAATAAATTTCAATGTGAGGAGAATTCATTGGTGCGGCACGATGGCAAGGGTGAGGGCAAAGATGGTGGCATCGGGCGCGGCTTTGCGGAGCACTCCACAGGCAGCTCGCATGGTTGCGCCACTGGTGAGGACATCATCCACCACCAGCAACGGACGCTCATGAAGAAGATGGCGGCGTTTATTGTTGACCACAAACGCCCGACTGACATTGGCAATGCGTTCCGTCAGCGACAGCCGACTTTGCCGCAATGTCGCAGTGCTTCGTTTGAGCATATCGGCACAAAAGGGAAGATGGCTCATCGCCGCCAAGTGACGACCCAATTCGGCTGCCTGATTATAGCGGCGACTCACAAGCCGCCGCCAATGCAATGGCATGGGAATAATCAAAGGCTTGGCATCCAGAATGTCGTAGGCGGCGTGCATCATCCAACGGGCGAACAGGGATGCGTTTTCTATATGGTCTCCATACTTAAAACGCAAGACTAAAGTGCGTCCCACATCCTTGAAAATGAGTGCGCTGCGCGCCTTGTTCCACGGCGGCGGATTTTCAAAACATGCCGCACATTGCAATGAATTCTCTGTCGCCGCCAACAAAGGCATACCGCAGCAATCACAATAGGGACGAGACACAAAATGCAATTGCCGCCAGCAGTGCGGATGCAAAACCGAATCCAACGCCAAGGGCTCAAAACAAGCAGGACACAAGGAGGGCAAAAGCAGCTCAAACAGACGGGAAGCAGAAGGCATGATGGCATCGTGAGCGGGTTTCGTGTTATTCATCTTTTATGACATCTGCCGTTTTTCATCAAGAACGCCGTGGGCGATTGCGTCTGCGTCATGGAGAATGCTGGCTGGATTACAATGAACCCAAACGGCAGCTGGCGGCTCATCTGGCAGCCATTGTCAGGGAGAGTCACACCTCGTTTGAACGCCTGCTGGATTTAGGCTGTCATCATGGCGAAATGACGGAGGCTTTGCGCGCGGCGGGCATCACGCTGAATGATGTGATTTTTATGGATGGCTGTCTGCTGAAGCCTCATGGACGCGAGGTTGTCTGTGATGACCATGTCATTCCACTGGTGCATGATTGTTGTGATGGGGTGATGAGCGTTTTGCATCTGCACAGTGTCTCTGCCATCGGCAGTGTGTTGCGAGAGATTGCGCGCGTTTTGTGCTCGGGGGGATTGTTTATGGGCACGGTGTTTGGCGACCATCACCTGCGAGAGTGGCGATTGGCTTTGTTGGAGGCGGAGGCTGAACTGACGGGCGGCGCGCATGGGCGAGTCATGCCGTTTATTTCTTTGCAAGATGGTGGATTGTTGGTGCAGCAGGCGGGTTTGTGTCATGGCACGGCGGAGTTTGAGCGCATGACGCTGTATGAGCCAAGCGTGGCACTGTTTATAAAGTGCATGAGAGCAATGGGCGAGAGTTCGTGTCTGCGCGACACCCCTCCTGCTTTGCGGCGGTCGGTGTGGCAACGGGCTGTGGCGTTGTATGACGAACGCTATCGCACCCCTCACGGGGTGGCGGTGAACATTGAGGTCATCACCTTGCGCGGGTTTGGCAGATAAAAGCTTGACAAGAGCTCAAAGCAACATATCTAGGTGCAGTGGAATACTCAATTGGATACCCAATTGGACACTCAATTGGAGACTAAAGAATGATATGGTCAGCCATAGGAGCGAGCATTGAGGGGATGATCACCGCGACCGATCATCTCTTGACCTCAAGTGAAAATAAAGCGGCTATCCAAAAAGCTCTCAATGAGGGCAATGCTGAAATCATGACGGCTCTTTCGCAGGAGCGCAGGGACTCCATCGCTTTTGCTCTTGAAACGGCAAAGAGTGTGAATCCGTTTGTTGCGGGGGCTCGTCCTGTGATGATGTGGTGCGTGACGCTTTTGTTCTCGGCGTTTTGCACGGTGGCGTTGCTCAGTTCCATTGGTGTGATTGCCATCACCAATCAGACACTGTTTGGGAGCATGTTTGAAACCATCAGCGTTCTTGCGTTCGGTCTTTATGGTGTGCGAGCCATAGAGAGACGAAAAAAATCCTGAAGTGGGCGAGCTGGGGCGGCAGGATTCGAACCTGCGATCACGGGATCAAAACCCGCTGCCTTACCGCTTGGCTACGCCCCACTGATTCTCACAGATTTCTATGGGAGCTCAAAAGATGTTTTGCGCCGCCACCATGGCATACAGCATGGGAATGGAGAGTGCCGTGTTGGTGCGTGAGGCAACCATCGCAAGGGTGGCGGCCTGTTTTTTTTCACCATCGGATGCTTTCACCAATCCCAAAGCCTTTTTCTGATTGGGCCAAATCACCAGCCACACATTGAGAAACATAATGATGCCCAGCCACATGCCGATGCCAATATTGACATAGCGCGCCACGACAAATTCACTGCCAATCTCAAGGGTGAGGGCACTCAAGAGATAGCCATTGAGGTGAGCCAGCAGCAAGCCTGTCAGCACGGTCGCCGCCGCCGCCCAGCGAAACCAAAACAACGCCGCAGGAGCAATCACCTGAGTGATGGCAGGCTTTTGGTCATTCTTGATGCGTCCCATATTGGGAATTTGCACAAAATTGAAATACCACAAAAGACCAATCCACATGATGCCAGACAAAACATGCAACCAGCGCATGAAGAATGCCATCCACGTATAGTCAAAAGCAAAGCCCTGATACAGCATCAGCAGCAATAAAAGCGTCACGCCCACAAGAAGCGCATTGCGAAGGGAAGAAAGAAGCGAAGCGATAAAAGTCATGAGACCCTCCATTGATGAGGCGATAGAGCTTCCACTATACAAAAAAAGCGTTTCTTGTGCAATCATTCATTGGGCACAACGGTGATGGTGAGCACTTCGGACACCATGCCCTGAATGGGATAGTGATCGCGATCCCCCATCACCAGCCGCAATTTGTAGATGCCGGGGACAAGGTGAATCAGGGCTTCGGTTTGTCCGTTGCCATAGTGGCGATGATAGTCATCCTCAACGATGGGCTCTCCCAGTGGTGGCGGGTCGGCATTGATGAGCAGATGATGATGACCAGTGCGAGCGTTCCCCGGAGTGGAGACACCAGCAGGCGCAACGCCCCAATTGGCAAGACCAAAACGCACAATAAACGGACTTTTCACACGAGCATTCTCAAGAGGCGAGATGAAATAAACGCGCGGCGCGGTCACATCCACCATCACCCCATGAGACGGCACTGCCGCCATCAACAGACACAAAGCCAGCAGGGCGAGAGACAATTGTTTCCTCATGAAAGGGTTATAGAGGTTCAATTGTCTTGAGGCAAGGGTATTGGTGTGCTATCGCCATGACATGAAAAAAGAACAGGTGGATTTGTGTGTCATTGGTTCGGGTCCTGCGGGCTACAGTGCGGCGATTTATGGCGCGCGCGCAGGGCTCACAACGGTGGTGGCAACGGGGATGAGTCAGGGCGGGCAGCTCACCATCACCACCGATGTGGATAATTATCCGGGGTTTGCCGACACCATTCAGGGGCCATGGCTGATGGAACAGATGGTGCAGCAAGTGACACGCATGGGGGTGCGGGTGCATCATGAGACCATTGTGGAGGTTGGGCTGCGATCTCGTCCTTTTGTTGTGCGGGGTGATGGCGGGCATTGTTATGAGGCTCGGGCGGTGATTATTGCCACGGGCGCACTGGCGCGCTGGTTGGGATTGCCTTCAGAAGAGATGTTTCAGGGATTTGGCGTGTCGGCGTGTGCCACCTGTGATGGATTTTTGTTCAAGGGAGAAGAACTGGCGGTGGTGGGCGGCGGCAACACCGCGGTGGAGGAGGCTTTGTATCTCACGAACCATGCCAGTAAGGTGACGCTCATTCATCGGCGCGATGCATTGCGCGCCGATCACACGCTCACGCAGCGATTGATGAACCATCCCGCCATTGAGATTTTATGGAATCATGAGGTGGCGGAAGTGCTGGGAGAGACCGAACCCCACAAGAAAGTCACGGGATTGCGTTTGCAAAACTGCCTTGACGGCTCTGAAAAGGAACTTGGCGTGGCGGGGCTTTTTGTCGCCATCGGACACGACCCCGCCACCGATTTATTCAAGGGGCAGATTGAACTGGATGATGACGGTATTATTCGTGTGGCACGCGGTGGCACCGCCACCAGTGTCGGAGGCGTTTTTGCGGCGGGGGATGTGTGTGACCGTCACTATCGTCAGGCAATCACGGCGGCAGGCATGGGATGCATGGCAGCACTAGACGCCTATCATTTTCTCAGCAGAGCGTGAGATACTTGTTTTTTGAGCAATTCTTCTAACAATTGCTCCAGAGGAATGATATTTCCGTCATCGGCTTCTTTTAGTGCTTGCACATATTCGTGCCGAAAATCGCTCTGTAAGAGATTGCCAACGGAATAGCCATCTCTTACTGGAAAGTTAGCCCCCGCTTTCATGCTCATCAAAAAATAAGAAAGTGATCTTGCTGTTCTGCCATTGCCGTTCACAAATGGATGAATCCAATTGAGCCGCCACAAAGCAAAACTAGCGATTTGGATATGGTCATGAGAATGCCATTTTTTGTTCAACTCCTCTACAAATTTTTCCATAAAAAAGGGGACTTCATCGGCTTCAGGTGGAGTATAATTTTCAACCCATACTTGTGTTGTCCTATAATCGCCCGCATTGGGGATGAGAATATTCATGCAAAGTGCATGCAAATAGCAAACAGTAATTTCATTGATGAATAGTTGTGGTTCTTGCCACGCTTGCCGAGAGACCACCATATCAATCCAGTCGGAGACTCGTGCTAAGTTACCAAGGCGGATTAAGTGTTGATAAGGTTCTTGTTCGTCCGCGTTTGTCCGTCTGCGAATTGCCTGTTTTGGCAGTAAGTCCTCTTGATGTTCTTTCTTTTTATTCATGTGGGATTTTTTATTTTTTCCCTTTAATAATTCTGTAGATGACGCGCATATCCTCCACGCTGACATCATCACCCACACTGCGCGCCATGCCGGTGGCGTGAGCAACAATACGCTCTTCGCGGTCTTTTTCCGTTGTCGGTATGCTTTTGACATACTTCACAAGCTCTTCTCGGGTCATATCTTTAATTTTCTTGTTCATCATGGGGTCTCCTTGTTCGTGGCTTTGTAATTCTATGTTACAGCGAAAATCAAGCCGTTACAAGACGGAATTTCATGTGTTTTTATGAGAATGCAAGGGTGACTTTCCGCACTTCCTCGCAAATCGCGTCATGGGCGGGGGTGGCGATGCCGTGTTGATGTCCGAGCTGCACCACCCGTTGCGATAGCCATTGCAATTCCAGTGGTCGTCCCAGACGGGCATCACGCGCCATAGAGGAATCATAATCGGCAGGAAACGATGCGAAGCGTTTTTGCCATTCATCGGCTGATGATGCCACCGATGAGATTCCCATCGCATTCGCAATGGCGGCGGTTTCGTGCATGGCGGCGCAAAACAATTGCCACAAGTCGTCATCATCACGAATCGCGCCGATGGGCTTTTGTGCCATTGTGGTGACGCCACTGAACGCCGTAAGGAAAATGAACTTGTCCCAAAGCATGGTGGTCATATCATCATGCTGGCGGATGGGCAGGTCATCATTGTGCCATGTGCGCTGGATGATGGCGGCTTGGGATGCGCGAGGCGCAGGTGCTTGATAAAAAAAGCGCGCCAGCGTGCCCTTCCTATAAATGACACCGGGCTCTTCAACATAAGAGACAATATGCACCGTGCCCCATCCCACACAGTCATGATGTTTGGACGGCAGCGCGCTCACCACCATATCATGAGCATCAATGCCATTTTGCAAGGGGATGATGAGACTGCCCTCGTGCAGACAGCTCGGCAGGGCGGCACTCACTTCAGCGAGGTCGCCCAGTTTGGTGGTGAGCAGAACAACATCGGCAGTGGTCACCTCGTTGGGTGAGCTCACCACCGTGACGGCATGATGGTGCACGGGCGGTGCGTCATCCCCCCGCAGAGTCAAGCCGTTGTGGCGCAAGGCATCGCCATGGCTTCCACGCGCCACCAGAGTCACGGTGTAGCCCTTGTGGACAAAAAGACCGCCAAACCAGCCGCCAACGCCCCCCGCGCCAACAATGACAATGTGCATGTCAGGTTTTATGACTGCCCGCAATCAATTGACGCACCGCCTGTGGATAGAGGTGATGTTCTTTTGCTAACACGCGCGCCGCCAGAGAATCGGGAGTGTCATGTTTGTGGACAGTGACGGTTTCTTGGGCAATGGTTGCGCCACCATCCAGTTTGGATGTCACATGATGCACCGTGCAGCCGCTTGTGTCGTCACCACTGGCAAGCACTCGCTCATGGACACGAAGTCCCTTATGGCGTGGCAGCAAGGAAGGATGAATGTTCACGATGGGCTTGTTCCATTGGTGCAAAAAATAACCGCTGAGAATCGTCATGAAGCCCGCAAGACAGATGATGTCAATGGCGTGTTCATGAAGACACGCAAGAAGTGCGTCATCATCACTGATGATGTGGGTAGGAATGTGATGGTCGCGCGCCAGTGCAAGCCCAGAGGCATCCCGTTTGTCACTCACCAAAAGAGATACTTTTGCGGGATAGTCATCATCGTGTGTCGCGGCAACAAGCGCACGAGCATTGCTTCCTCTGCCCGATATGAAAATAGCGAGATTTTTTTTAGCCATCATGGACGACATCCCCCACCACAAACGCGCCCTCATTGCGCCACAGCTTCAGCAATTCATCGGGATGCTCAGTGACCGCCACCATGCCCACACCGCCATTGAAGGTGGCAAAAAGGGTGTCATCATCCATCGCTCCCAGCTGTTGCAGCCATGTGAAAACCGGCTGACGCTCAAAAGAATTCCAATCGGGGCGCGCCACAAGATGCGGCGGCAGGCTGCGTTTGATGTTGCCAAAAAATCCGCCCCCCGTGATATGAGCCAAAGACTTCACGAGTTCATGCTTCACAGCTTCGCAGGTGGCGTTGGCATACAGCCGCGTCGGCGTGAGCAAAATATGCCGCAGGCTGAATGTGTCATCAAAGGGAGCGGGGGCATCCAAATCAATGGCATTTCTTGTGATGAGATGACGAATCAAGGAGAAGCCATTGGCATGGCATCCGGACGAGGGCAGTGCCACAAGTGTATCACCCTCACGAACAGACGACAGATTGAAGAAATTCTCTCGTGTTGCGCGCTCCATCGCCCCCACGGCAAAGCCGGCAATATCAAAGCGTCCCTGAGGATAAAATCCCGGCATTTCCGCCGTCTCACCACCAATGAGCGTTGTTTTCACCCGTTTACAGGCATCACTGATGCCGCGGATGAGGTGAGTGATGGCATCCTTATCCAGTCGCTCACAGGCGATGTAGTCTAAAAAAAACAACGGCTCGCCGCCCGATGCGGCAATATCATTGACACACATCGCCACTAAGTCTTGACCCAAATCACGCAAAGCTTGAGCGCGCTCGTTTTGAGGTGCGTCTTCGGCAAGCATCAATTTCGTGCCCACGCCATCCGCCGCCGCCAGCAACAGAGGGTCTGTGTAGCCACATTTTTTGAGATCAAAAAGAGCAGCAAAGTCGCCCGTTCCAATTACATTGTCGTCTGCACCATCACGCTTCGTCTTGGCTGCTTGCGGAGCAATGACCGTTGCGATCAAAGAATCCGCCTCTTGCACATGGACACCCGCCTCACCATAAGAATCATAAGGGTGAGAAGAAATTGGTTCTCTGTCGTCAAAAGCATTCATGGTGACACTCACACGAAAGATAGAGCAATTGATGGCTCTTGTCAAAAAAATCACCGACAATTCATCACAGGTTGTCAAATGAAGACTAGATTGACAATAAAGGCATGACTGACGATAACCAATACCAATTATGACTGCGCGCTTTTTACTTTCAATTCGCCATGTGTTTTTTTTGTTGATGCTCAGCGCGCTAATTCTGCCGTCATCGGGCTTGAGTTTTCAGGGACAAGAATTATTCACGGTGCGGGATCTCACCATTGAAAAACGCATTGGCGAGAAAGAGGAGGCGGCAAGCGTCAAACGGGCGCGCGTTTTGGCACTGCAAGAGGGACGCATTCGCGCCTATCGGCGATTGCTGGAGACGCTCATTCCCGATGAAGAGGTGGATTCTCTGCTGATTTTGAACGGTGAGGACATTCAAATTTTATTGCGCGATGTGGAGATTAAACAAGAGGTTGCCACGAAGGATTTTTATCGGGTGACCACTCATTGGCATTTTGAGCCCGAGCTGGTGGTGTCATTGCTCAAACAGAGTGACAAGCCTTATTTGAGTCGTGCGCCGTTTCATATGCTGCTTGTTCCCTTGCTGCGCGGCGGCGTGGATGTGATGGGACACACTTTGTGGAGCGAGGCATGGCGCAATCTCACACAAAAAAGAGGCATTATTTCCTATGAGCTCTATGATGACAACCGCGCCCGTCTGCCCATCAGTTGGGATGAGCTGTTGGCGAGCGAATTGCCTCATTACAAGGGGGGCATTTTTGTGCCACTGGCGGAATTGTTTCTTGATGCAGACGGCGACACCGATGCCGCCGTTGTGAAAAGTTTGGTGATCAAACCCGATGGCAGCAGGGATTATATTTTATCCGACAGTGTTCTCAATGTGTTGCGTCATGAGGGTGAGAGCGAGCAAGATTTTTATGAACGCAGTGCGGCGGTGCTCTATAAGCACATGGCAAATCGTTGGAAGCGGGCGTATCGCATTGACCATGAGTCGCGCATCATTCCCGTCACGGCATCAGTGCGCTATGACGGACTCAAGGAGTGGCTGGCGTTGCGCAAGAATTTATCCCTCATTCCTGTGTTGGATGATTTTCAGGTGGAGAATGTCACCGCCAGCGGCGCGGTTGTCACATTCAATGTGGTGACGGCGTTGGATGATTTGCGTTTGCACTTGCGAGGCTTGGGTCTGTCTTTGGGGCGCACCAATGACGGGTGGGTGATTGACCATGGCACACAGGAGCAAAAAAAGCGCACCGCTCAGTCGTATTCTTTTGAAAGCGAATTTTTGAATGAGGATGAGGCGGAGCGTCTGTATGAGGCGGCGCGTCAATTTCAGAATGAGGAGATTCCTCTGGCGACAAAAGAGGATGCCGATGCCCAGCAACAACAAGCCGATGATGACCTCTGGTCGCGCCTGTTCAGCAGTGGTGTCAAGGAAGATGATTTCAAAAACGCGCCCAAGCCCGACCGTCTGCCGCCGTTCTTTTGGGATTTATGAGCGCGCCATTGGAGCTTGATTTGCGCGCTGAGCGATGCCCTCTGACTTTTGTGCGGGTGCGCCTGTTGCTGGAATCCATGCCCCTCAATGCCGCCGCCACCCTGTTGCTGGCAACCGATGATGGCGACAGCATTCGCGAATCATTGGTGCGGGAAGGTCACGCCATTGACATAGAGGAGAAAAAAGACGGGCATATCCGCCTTGTGTTTTGCAAAAAGGTGGATGAAGGGTGATGACACAAAATCTTGTTTTTTCTTGTTTTTGAGCGTATGGTGACGGTGCAAAAGTTGTCACAGTCTGATTTATGCGTAAGCATAAGTCGGGCTTCTTATTGAATACAAGACCCGACCCCGAATGCTTGCGTTCGGTGGGGGGAATAGATAGGAGTCAGCCACTGTGATGACTTTTGCAAAGCCCGACATATGTTGGGTGTTTCGCAAAACTAAAGTCACAGGAGTTGTCATGACACCTATCGCGTTTCAAAACACCACGCCATCACGACCCTCTCTTTCCTAAAGTGAATGAGTCGGGTTGCCTGCTGAATACAAGACCTAATAGCGAAATAGGGAAATAGGCAGGTGTTTCATCGCCTCGTTGCGAACGCCACTCGGTGAGGTTGAAATCTGGCGGCGACCCGACATATCAAAAAATTGGAGGAAGTGTCAATGGCACAAAACCCTTGACTTCTGCACTCAATTGGACATATCTTCTTGGTATCGTGGTAAGTTTCCTGCTACGAAGTCACAAATTGGAGAGGGACATGACCGTTTCGGTTTCACAACAAACGAAGCAATCGCCACAAAATCATAAGATCAACCTGAATGCTTTGTGCATTGAGGAATGGGAGGATTCGTGGGCAGCCGTTGGGATAAAGCATTACATTGTTGCTCAAGGCGACAGTGCTGGTGAAGCTGTGAGCAATCTTGCGAAAATCTTAATAGCTCAGTATGCCTATGATTATTTGAAAGGGAGGAAGCCCCTTGCTGACTTTTCTGAAGCCCCCAGTGACTATCAAAAAAGATTTGAAAATGCTTCTGAGGAATTCAAGCCCCCCATTCCAAAGGTGACCGTGAACGGAAGCTTGCAAGCATTGTCTGGAGATTTGGGTTTTAGTGTGTGCGATTGCAAAATTGAACGCAAAAGATAAAGAGCATTCAGTGAGTTGAGCTCACAAGCATTGCACTCGCGGCAGTGCCTCCTCGTTTGCTACAATCTTTTTTCCATTGTGCCGAAGCCTTCCGTATGGGTTTTTCGTCAAGATTTTGAACATAGTAAGGGATGAGGGTTATGGTGGTGGAAAACGATAGAAGTTGGTTAAGGTGGTTTACGATGCGCTCGTTCGTTGCTATAGCGATGGTAAGGGGGTATTGCGAGGAAATTTCAGACACAACAAAAATGGGTTGTAATATTGAGATTGATGGAGCACCTTCTAAGACAGATTTATTGAAGGGGAAAAAGACAGGTAATACTCTCTTCGTGCCAGATAGCGAGTTAGATAAGAAATTAGATAAGGAAAAGATTAGGTGGTTATGTGAGCATTTTGGAATTCCTCAAGGCGAATTTGATTATGTCATGGAACACCTTGCTGAGTCGTCCGCGGACAATTGAGATGAGGGCAACTGTTTTTACGGCGCAGGGTTTGGATTGTCTTTGTGAATTTCGGCAATGGCATCCATGACTTCTTGTGACAATGTCACCTCACTGCTGGCAATGTTGCTTTTGAGCTGGTCCATTGTGGTTGCGCCAATGATGTTGCTGGTGACAAACGGCTGCTGATTGATCAATGCCAGTGCCATCTGTGCAGGGTCAATGCCGTGTTTTTGTGCCACATCAAGATAGGCATCGGTTGCCCGCACGGCACGAGGCTGAACATACCGCTTAAACTGCTCGCCGAACAATGTCAGACGCGCCCCTTTGGGTTTGTTGCCGCCTTTGTATTTTCCCGTCAAAACGCCAAAAGCCAACGGTGAATAAGCCAGCAAGCCGCACTGCTCTTTGATTGCCATCTCCGCGAGGCCCACCTCAAAGGTGCGATTGAGCAGGTTGTAGGGATTTTGCACCGACTGCACCCGCGGCACATCACGGCTGGCGGCTTCGTTCAAAAAGCGCATCACTCCCCACGGTGTCTCATTGGACAAGCCGATATGACGAATCTTGCCTTCTTTGCGCAGTGTTTGCAGGGCATCCAGCTGCTCGCCGATGGGAACGGAGCGATCATCGGGGTTGTGGGCGTAATCCAATTGACCAAAAAAATTGGTGCTGCGGTCGGGCCAATGGAGTTGGTAGAGGTCAATCACATCGGTTTGCAATCGCTTGAGGCTGCCCTCCACCGCCTCACTGATGTTTTTGCCATCAAGACAGCTGCCGTCACGAATCCAAGGAATGCCCGACCGACCCGTGACCTTGCTGGCAAGAATGACCTTGTCACGACAACCACGCTCCTTGAACCAATTGCCAATCATGCGTTCGGTCTCGCCTGAGGTGTCCGCCTTGGGCGGCACGGGATAGAGCTCGGCGGCATCAAAAAAATTGACACCCGCCTCAAGGGCGTAATCCATCTGAGCAAAGGCTTCCTCTTGCGTGTTCTGCTGACCCCAGGTCATGGTGCCGAGGCAAATCACGCTCACATTGAGACCACTGGTGCCGAGAGGACGATATTCCATATCATCCTTATAGAGTTTTTTCACAGGTGCTTGCAAGTGGCTTTTTTTTTGTTATATTAAGTGTGTTGTTCAACCTCAAAAGGAGTTTAATGATGCAAGAACACTATCGCTCTTCCGCCGTCAGTGCCAAGGTTGTGGACGCTGGTTTGCGATCTCACATGATTCGTGTTTATAATTTCATGGGGCTGGGTTTGTTTCTCAGTGCCGTTGTGGCATGGCTCGGCTTTGATGCCGCCGTGGTGACCGCAAGCGATGGCAGCATTATGGGAGTCACCGCCTTTGGTGCGATGCTGTTTGGCGGCGGGTTTCTCTCTGTTGTCCTGATGCTTGCCCCGCTGGGATTCATTCTGGCTTTGTCTTTTGGTGTCAATCGGTTTAGCTATGGCACATTGCAGATGCTGTTTTGGTCTTTTGCGGCGGTCATGGGGCTGTCACTGTCCAGCATCTTTTTGGTGTATTCTCAGAGCTCCATCACGCAGGTGTTTCTCATCACCGGCATCATGTTTACCTCCATGAGCCTTTATGGCTACACCACCAAAAAAGACCTCACCCGCATGGGCAGCTTTCTCTTTATGGGATTGATCGGAATTATTATTGCCAGTGTGGTGAATCTGTTTGTTGGCGGCAGTGCGTTGTCGTGGGCGATTTCGGTGTTGGCGGTGGTGATTTTCACGGGACTCACCGCTTATGACACTCAGATGATCAAGGCTCTGTATCATGAGGGTGATTCCTCCGACACGGCGGGCAAAAAAGCCCTGATGGGCGCGCTCAGTCTGTATCTGGACTTCATCAATATTTTCATCCATCTGCTGCGCCTGATTGGTGAAAGACGATAAAGAGGTGTGTTCCACTTTTCGCAACCCATGAGAAAGCCGCCCTGCAAGGCGGCTTTCTTGTGTGCAATGTGGTTGAAAACAGAGTTTTTTTATTTTATAGTGAGGCTCTTGCCGCTGGATTATAGGAGGAGCGAGCGATGTCGTCATATAACACAGTTGAGGATGTTCTTCATGAAATTGAGGGGGAGAAGAAATTTAAGGGTTTAAAATATCCACAGCTGCTTTCTCTTGCGGCAATTCAGTATTTTGTTTTTAAGGACAAAGATACAGATAGGCTCAAAAAAGATTTTTTGACAGACGGTAAAAACGATGGCGGGGTTGATGCCATTGTTTCGTTGTCAGGTGTTTATGGGCAAGCAGGTGAGGGATTGGTCATTATCCAATCAAAGTATACAGACAACATCACAGCTGGTGAGATTGAAGGCGAGTGGCGGAAGATTATGGGGACGATACAAAAGATTAAAGAAGGGGATACAAAAAATGTAAAGGATGAAGTGTCATCAGTTCTTAGCATAGCTGTGAAGGCGAATGAAGAAATTGAAATAATCTTCATGACAAGTGCCTCCAGTGCTAACAAGTCTAGCATTGAAAGTAAAATCGCAGATTTGAATGACGAAGATGATGCCGTGCAGGCGAAGGCATATTTTGGCAACGATTTGTTGGAGCAGAAGGAGTTTGTGTCCGATCCAAATATTTGCGTTGATATGGGTAGCCTTGACTTGTGGAAAGGCACTGGTTCGAATCAATCATCTTTTTTGGAACATGATTTTGATAATTTGAAAGGCAAGATTGTCAGTGTCAGTGCTCGGAGTTTGAAAAATCTTGCCGAAAAGCATATCAAGAAAGGGCTGCTGGAAGGCAATTTGCGTTCTTACATCAAGGAAAAAAGGGTGGATGAGAGAATCGATTACACCATTGAAAATGAACCTGACGAGTTTTGGTTTCTCAATAATGGCATCACCATTTTTACTGAAGGTGTGGAAATTGAGGATTATAAATTGAATCTTAAGAATTTTTCCATCGTCAATGGCGGTCAGACGACCTTTCGTTTGAAAGAGGTGTTTCATAAAAATGGAGACTTTCCAATTGTATGTAAGGTGATTACTTTTGAAAGTGATGATGATGATGAAAAAAATAAGATGAAATTAAAAATTGCTTCTGCGTCAAATACGCAGAAACGCATAAAGCCGCAAGATCAACACTCCAATGATAGGGAGCAGAGGGATTTGAAAGAATTGCTGGAAAAGCAAGATCCTCCTGTGTTTTACAAAATTAAAAGTGGCAATCTTTTCCAAGAAAAGATGAAAGGTAAGAGTGTCGAAAAATGGCAAAAAATAGATATTAAAAAAATGACACGAATTCTTTGTGCCACGAGATTGGCGAGACCTGATGAAGCTTTTGCTAGACCAGATGACATTTTTAGAATCAAAGATGATTTGTATGAAAGGATTTTTCACTCAGGCACGCGAGATATCCCTTTTATTGTTGATGCCGTTCGTTTGTGTTCTGTCTGGGAAAATTGGTCAAAAAAATGGCTCATCGACAATAAAGATCCAGATGTAAAAACGCTTGAAGAAGAAGCTGTTAAAAAGTCTTGTTGGCATACTTTGGCAGTGATACACCTTGCCATTAAAGAGATGCGAGGGGACTTAGACCGAAAAAAAATTAATGAAACCCATAAATGGGAAGACGAAATTGCTCGCGAGGTGAAGACAGATTCTTTCATTAAGTGTGAATATGAAGATGCGAGAGAAAAGTATGATGAACTTTTTTATTTCATTAGCTCAAAAGTAGTCACTATTTTTTCTAGTGAAATAGGAAAAAAATTAAAAAACAAAGACGCGTGGAACGAGCTGAGTAAGTCATGCTTGAACGATTTGAGGGAGTTTAGTGGTTGGCGAGAATTAATCCAAGATTTATTTATCACGAAAAAGTGATAGGTAAACCGACCCTTTCGTGGGGTTTTTGCTCATGACTAGAGAGCCTTAAACTATAGGGACTTAAGAATTTTTTCCACCATTTTTTTGGCATCGCCAAACAGCATCATGGTGTTGTCGCTAAAAAAGAGTTCGTTTTCAATGCCGGCGTATCCTGCACCGAGGGAGCGTTTGCAAAAAAGCACCGTTTGGGCTCGTTCCACATCAAGAATGGGCATGCCATAGATGGGGCTTTGTTCGTCGTTTTTGGCGGCGGGGTTGGTGATGTCATTCGCGCCGATGACAAACGCCACTTCGGTTTGCCCAAAATCCTTGTTGATATCATCCAGCTCAAACACATCATCATAGGGGGTTTGAGCTTCGGCAAGAAGCACATTCATGTGACCGGGCATCCGTCCCGCCACAGGGTGGATGGCGTACCGCACCGTGATACCCATTTGTTGCAGTTGCTGAGTCATTTCCTGCACCACATGCTGAGCTTGGGCGACCGCCAGTCCATAGCCGGGCACAATGATGACAGAGGCGGCATTTTTGAGGATGAACGCCGCGTCGCTGCCATTGCCCTCTTTGACAGGGCGTTGTTCTTGCGCGGTGGGTGAGGCAACGGTATCATCGCCGCCAAAGCCACCGAGAATGACACTGATGAACGAGCGGTTCATGCCCTTGCACATGATATAGCTCAAAATCGCCCCCGATGATCCCACCAGTGCGCCGGTGATAATCAGCAGGTGATGATCCAACGTGAAGCCGATGCCCGCCGCCGCCCATCCCGAATAGGAATTGAGCATGGAGACCACCACGGGCATATCCGCACCGCCAATGGGAATAATCAGAGTGATGCCCAACACGGTGGCAAGGATGATGGCAATGGCAAAGGCAGCATCATTGTGACCAAAGGCGAACAATCCAATGGCGGCAAAAATGGCAAGAATGAGCAAGCCATTGCACACATGGGTCAGGCGAAAAATAATGGGAGCAGAGGTCATAATTCCTTGCAGCTTGGCAGCCGCAATGAGGGAGCCGGTGAAGGTCATCGCTCCAATGGCACCGCCCAGACTCATTTCTATGGCGGAGGCGGCGGATATATCACCTCCCATCATGACAATGCCATAGGCGTGGGGATTCAAAAAGGCAGCCCATGCCACCAACACGGCGGCGAGTCCCACAAGGCTATGAAAAAAGGCGACCAATTGAGGCAAATCGGTCATGGCAATGGAACGGGCAATTCCAATGCCCACCACGCCGCCGCCCAGCAGCATCATCACAATGACAAACAGACTTTGCACCTGCGGCATGGTGAGAGTCACCACAATCGCCAACGCCATGCCCACCATGCCAAACACATTGCCGCGCCGCGCCGTCTCAGGATGCGCGAGACCCTGCAGTGCAAAAATAAAGCACAGCGAGGCAATCGCATAGAACAAGGATGCCTGATCAACAGAAAGTGTGGGGATAGAGGTCATCATGGCTTCACTTTTTCTTGACGAACATGGCAAGCATCCGTCTGGTGACAGCAAAGCCGCCAAAAATATTGATTGCCGCTAAAAAAATGGCAGCCGCCCCAATGACAACCGACAGGGCATCGCCCCCCGGTCCTGCGGCAATGATTGCCCCCACAATGATGACGCTGGAGATGGCGTTGGTGACCGCCATCAAAGGCGCGTGCAGAGCGGGTGTCACGCCCCACACCACATAATAGCCCACCAGTATGGCAAGCACAAAAACCGTCAGCCCCAAAAGCAGAGGATCGGCGGCGGCACTGCTGAATGTCGTTGTCTCCATTGTATGTGTATTCATGAGGCTCTCCTAAAGAAGGGTGGCTGTGATGATATCATCCTGGGCATCAAAAGTGATGTCGTGCGATTCATCGCTTGTGAACAACTGGGTGATGAATTGGGTGATGTTGCGTCCCAGCAAAAAGCTGGCATCATGAGGCATACGCGCGGCGAGATTGCTCCAGCCGATGATGGTGACCTGCTTGTGGGTGACGATTGTATCGGTTTGTGTCAAAGCACAATTGCCACCGCCACTGGCGGCAATATCCACAATGACAGACCCTGCGCGCATGGATTCCACCATTTTTTGATCAATGAGAACGGGTGCTTTTTTTTGCGGAATCAATGCGGTGGTGATGACAATATCCTGCTGCGGAATGTGGTCTCTGAGCAATTGGTCTTGTTTCTTTTTGTAGCTGGCACTGACCTCGCGAGCATAGCCTCCTTGTTCGTCACTTTGCTGTCCCTCTTGGTCATCGCTTGTGATGAAAGTTGCGCCCACACTGGTGACTTGTTGGGCGGCGGCTGCGCGCACATCATAGGCACTGGTGATGCCCCCCAGACGGCGAGCGGTGGCAAGAGCTTGCAACCCCGCAACCCCTGCGCCAATCACAAACACTCGTGCGGCTTTGATAGAACCCGCCGCCGTCATCATCATGGGCAACAGGCGCGGGTAGTGGTGAGCTGCTTCCAAAATTGCCCGATAGCCCGCAAGATTGCTTTGCGAGGACAACACATCCATGCCTTGAGCCCGTGTGATGCGCGGCAGGCGTTCTAGGGCAAACAATTGCAGCGATTTTTGCCGTGCCACCGCAAGAGCGTCATCGGGTGTTGCCGTGAGCAAGCCCATCACAATCGCCCCATCGCGCATGGCTCGCAAATCTGTGACGGATGGCGGCGCAAGAGTCACGATGATGTGTGCGTTTAATCCTTCACTGGCGTTTGTCAGCAGTTTTGCTCCTGCTTGCTTGTAGGCATCATCCTGATACTGAGCCTGCATCCCACCGCCTTTGACACACACCATCTTGCCGCCCCATCGCTCAAGAGCCATCACATTTTCTGGCGTGAGCGCGACGCGCGGCTCGGAATCATCGGATGGATACACAAAAACAGATATTGTCATGGCATTAGCGACCTCTGCGCACCACAGGTTCGCTCGGGCGTTGCCTTTCGGCAGGCTCTTCTTCCAAAAAGGGCACTGAGTCTGGAAGCTGAGACAATGATTTTGAAAAAAATTCGCTCATCATATTTATTTCCCGAGACGGTAGGTAAGCTCTTCCATAATTGCGTGCCACTCTGGTTGCTTTTGTGACATAGGGCATCATGATTTTTTCAGAATGCTTTGACAACGAACACCCTTGTGCAAAAATGCCTTGCATATCAGGCGGAACATAAGTCCGCCCGTAGCACGACAAACGAAGCACCCCAAAGGCTACAGCTCCCAAAATAGCAAGCTTCAATGTCAAGCGCAACAATCGTTTCATGATATCGAACGGAAAGCGCAGCACCCGCCAGACAAGACGCCACAGATTAAGAATCAATCGCTGGACAGCTGAAAAAAAATTCTTGATTAGAGCAATCACCCGACGCACAAAAGAAACCGCTGCAACTCTGACACTTCTTCTGGGAACATCCCATGCTTCAAATTCGTCATCATCGTGACGGGAGGGCGTGTCGGTCTTTGGTGGAGGGGGCTTTTTATTGGTGAATCGCTTGCTTTTTGATTGTGCGGGTTCTTGCATCACGCCATGCCACCGATGTCCACAATTGTTGCAGCGCATCAGACGCCCCGCCTTGGGAATCAAATCTTCCAAGACAGAAAAGCGCGCATCGCACGAGGGACATATAATCACAACCGGCATGACTGTAGCTTCTCGTTTGTGACTTGTTTGTCAAGAGACTATTTTCATCTCACCCTTTTTATGGGTCATGAATGTGATACACTGATTGTCATGAGTGATGTTCAGTTTGCCCATTGCGACAATGTGTCCCTGCGCTACGGCAATAAAGCACCCATTTTGCGCGATGTCACCATGACTTTGCAACGAGGACACTTTTATTTCCTTACGGGAGAGTCCGGTGCGGGGAAATCAACTTTTTTGAAGTTGCTTTATATGGCTCACCTTCCCACGGCGGGCTCTTTGTATCTGTTTGATAAGGATGTCAAAACGGCTTCTCGTCATGAGCGTGTTTTAATTCGTCGGCGTTTGGGGGTGGTGTTTCAAAATTTTCGTCTGCTGCACCATTTGAATGCATTGGAGAATGCCGCCCTGCCGCTATATTTGGCGGGGCACGGCTATGAGGATTCTCTGGCGCGAGCGCGCCAATTTCTCAACTGGGTGGGGATGGATGAATATGCCGATGCCTATCCCTCCACATTGTCCGGAGGGCAACAACAGCGCATCGCCATCGTCCGAGCCGTGATTCATAAGCCCGCTCTCATTCTCGCCGATGAGCCCACAGGAAGCGTGGATAAAAACAGTGCCATGCGATTTTTTCGCTTGTTTGAAGAACTCAATCGCCTGGGGGCAGCCGTGATTGTCGCCACTCACGATGCCACACTGGTGAAGCAATATGCCTATGATGTGTTGCATTTGCACAAGGGAACACTGCGGTTGCAATCATCATGAGCCTGTCTATCATTCCCTCTCGCCAGGACGAAGCCCTACGCGTTTTGCGGCGCATTGTGTCGTTCACCATGTTTTTGAGCAGCTTGCTCATTGCCATGATTTTGGTCACATCCTATTTTATTGAGGGGGTGCGTTTTGAATTGGCGGGGCAGGTCACCGTGCAAATCGCCACCGAACAGAGCTTGGGAAGCGTCCCCACAAGCACAAAAAAAAATGTCTACCAATTGGTCTCTCAGGTGGAGGGTGTGCGGCAGATCTCTATTCTGAGTCTGGCACAGGTCAAGGAATTGATGCAGCCGTGGCTACGCAGCGGCGTGGATTTTCTGGATGAACTGCCATTGCCTCTGATTCTTGATATCACTGTTGCGCGCGATTCTTTCAATCCCGATGATATTCGCTCGGTTTTGACGCAAGCGGGCTATGAGGTGGTGGTGGATGATCATTTGTTGTGGTTTGCTCGTCATTACGGCTTGCTCAATCGCCTGCACCTGTTGTTATTGGCGTTGATGGGTGTGATTTTCGTTGCTTTGTTATTGGTTGTGGTGCGCACCGCCCATGCATCATTGGCTCTCAATGGCGAGACGGTGTCGGTTTTGCGAATTATTGGCGGCGGCGATGGTGTCATTGCTCGAGCATTTGCCTCCCACACGCTGATGGTGACACTGCGGTCATGCTTGTTGGGAATTTTTTGGGCGTTGGTGATTCTGGCGGCAATCGTCTATGGAGACGATTCCGAGCGTCTGCTCTCCTTGCCCAAGCGATTGTTGCAATTGTTTGGCTATGGCATGTTATTGCTCAGTGCGGTCACGGCTTTTGCCACGATGGTGACCACATGGATGACCTGCCGTTCGTTATTGCATCGTCAGCCGTGAATCACGCCCAACACATCAAGCATGACCAAATTCCTGTTGCTTGATGGCTTGAATGGTGTGATTCATCAATTTCGTGATTTTGCGCAACGCCCCTGCCTCAATTTGACGCACCCGTTCCCGTGAGATGCCATAGTCGCGCGCCAATGTTTGCAAGGTGGTGGGCTCGTCCTTCATCTGGCGTTCGGTCAGAATGTGCCGTTCCCGCTCATTGAGCTCTCGCATGGCTTGTTTCAACAAGCGTTTTTTCTTCTCGTCATCCAAGTGGTCAATGACGGTTTCTTCAAGAGGGGCATCATCGCTGGGGAAAATATCCATGTATTGCTGGTCTCCCTGTTCGCCCACGGGCTTGTGCAAAGACACATCCGAGCCAGAGAGGCGGCGATTCATGTCAATAACATCGGCATGACTCACCCCCATGGTGGTGGCAACACGCGCCACTTCTTGCGGGGCTAAATCACCGTTATCAGACATTTGCAGCTTCTTCTTGAGAGAGCGCAAGCCAAAAAACAGTTTTTTGCGTCCCGAGGCACTGCCGGTGCGCACGATAGACCAGTTGTTCAAAATGTATTCGGTCATTGACGCTTTAATCCACCACATGGCGTAGGTGGAGAGACGAAAGCCCAATTCAGGATTGAAGCCATCAATGGCTCGCAACAAGCCCAGAACTCCCTCGCCCACCATGTCATGATGATCCAAGCCGTAACCACGATAGCCCGCAGCAATCTTCGCCACAAGGCGCATATGGGATTCAACCAGACGCTCGCGCGCCTTATAGTCTTGATGATGCAACCAGCGACGAGACAAAGAAACCTCCTCGTCCGCCGTCAGAAGATCATGGCGGGTGAGAGAATAGCGTTGCATCATCAGGGTTCTCGGGATGGTGGATGGGGACATGGGACACTCCTTAAAGCAAGTGATGGTCAATCTGTTAGCCTCAACAAGCACTAACACCCCATGAGATAGCACAATTGCTATGAAGGCAGCGTGAATGGGTGATATTGAGCCTATTCATGGTTTTTCTTGGGTTTTTCTAGGTTTTTCTTGATATTTTTTAGTAACAAAAATCGTCTCAGTGCTCCTTTTTGTCTTTTACTTCTTGTATTTATGTGCGATTATCTATACATTGTGATTGCTATGGATTTGCTGATTTTAGGGACAGCCTTATTGGTTTTGTTGTTTCGCTTGTGGAGCTTGTTGGGGGAGCGGTCTCCTGATGAGAAGCCGCCGCGGGGCTTGGCTCCGTTGACAATGGCGGAAGATGCCGCCGAGGCGGCACGAGAAGTGTCGGCTCTGGGAGAGCAAGAACAGAAAAGACAAAGCCAGGAGCAAGAACAGACAATTCCTGTCAAAGATCAGGCGGTGTATGAAAAACATCCTGTGCTCAAGGAGGTTGCCAGCAAAGATCCTCAGTTTTCGTTGGATGATTTTTTCAAGGGGGCACGCTACGCCTTTGCCACCATCATTGAAGCTTTTACCAATGATTCCCTTCAGACCATTCGTCCTCTCTTGTCACCGAAAGTCATGGCGCGCTTGCGAGAGGCTTTGCGTGAGCGCAACAGTCACAGACGTCGTCAGGAGACCCATGTGATTTCGGTGGACAAATGTGAGATTGTGGATGTGTCTTTGGAGAAGGGAAAAATTTATCTCACGGTTCAATTCTTATCCACGCAAATCAATGCCCTCTATGATACGGTGGGCAAATTGGTTGATGGGGATCCGCAGAAAATGAACAAAATTTCCGATAAGTGGACATTCGTTCGTCCTTTGCGCGCACAAGATCCCAATTGGACCTTGTCTGATATTCACGCGACTTAATCATTGGCTACTGTTGTTGGTGCTCTTGCTGGGGTGTGACTCTCGCGAGGGGTGGCAGGAGGGAGATATTTTTAGTGCCCGCCCACTGTCTTTTGTCCAGTTGCCTTTGTGGCTCAAGACCAATGAAGTTTCCGTTTGGCATGAGGCGATGCGGTCATTTCACTTTGCGTGTGAGGGTCTGGCGCACCGTGATTATCGGGTGATTCTGCCCACGCCACTGCCCACGCCGCCTGCCGCTCATTGGCGCACACTGTGTGAGGCGGCGGAAGATTTGCTGGCAAACGATTCGTCCTCTTTGCGCTTTTTTTTTGAAGACTTTTTTGTGCCCTATGAGATTCGTGTCCGCAATCAATCATCACTGCTGACCGGTTACTACGAGCCGCAATTGGCGGGGGCGCGAGAGAAAACCGAATCATTCACCGTCCCCTTGTATGGTCGCCCTCACGATTTATTACAGCTCAAGGGTGAGGATTTTGGCTTGGAAGGCATCGCTTTGTGGGGCAAGGCGCATGAGGGAGCGTTTGTTCCCTACGACACGCGCGGCGATGTGATGCGCGATGGATTGGAAGGACGCGCACCGCCTCTGGCATGGGTGAGCAATGACACCGATGCATTCTTTTTTGCCATTCAGGGCTCGGGGCGCATTGTCTTGCAAGATGGAACGGTGTTGCGTTTGGGATATGCGGCGCGCAATGGGCATGTGTATCGTTCGGTGGGGCGCGCCATGGCACAGCGAGGATTATTGCCATCCAGCCGATTATCGCAACAAGGAATTGGTCAGTTTCTTGAGGAAAATTCGCACCGCACGGTGGAGATTTTGTCCATCAATCCATCGTATATTTTTTTCAAGGAGCTCACCCATTTGAATGATGACGAAGGACCTCTCGGCTCATTCGGCGTTCCCCTGGTGGCTGGGCACGCATTGGCGGTGGATGATGAGATGCTTCCTTTGGGAATTCCTTTGTGGCTGGTGTTTTCTCATCCATTGAACGATGAGCCCATGGGGCGTATGATGATGACTCTGGACACTGGTGCGGCGATCAAGGGGGCGTTGCGCGGTGATATTTTTTGGGGCACCGGAGACGATGCTCTGGAGGTGGCGGGGCGAACAAAAACAACCGCATCATTTTTTGTCTTGTTGCCTCATGCCGAACGATTGGAGAATGTGCCATGAGTCATGATGATGAGCGGCAATGCTGGTTGGATGCCGTCAAAAATGTGACACCAATGGAAAAGGCGCGCCGCGTCTCCATTCATGCTCGTGAAGAAAATTTGACCATCTCACCTCATAAAAATAAAAAACGCCGTTCCTCTTCGGCTCAACCAAAACGAGCCATTCGTCAAAGGCAATTGAAATTTGACCGCATCATTGACTTGCACGGCTGTTCTCTCAGTGAGGCACAGCATAAAGTCAAACAGACGATTATTCATCGGCGTCATGAGCGTTGGTTTTTGTTCATCACCGGTCAGGGCAAAAAAGCGGGAGCGGATGATGGATTTCGTGGACAGGGCGTGATTCTCAATCACTTTCCTCAATGGATGAGAGCATCATCGGTGCGCGCCCATATCATTGATTTTGGCGCGTATGGTGCGGGGGCGTATTATGTTCATGTGAGGCGATGATGGAACATGCTTATTACATTCACGATTTGAGCCCCATCGCCATCCAATTGGCGGGGTTTCCCATTCGGTGGTATGGGCTTGCCTATATGGGCGGCTTTATTTTTGTCTTTGTCATGATGAGACGCTGGACGCGTATGGGAATATCCCAATTGACCAAGCAGGATGTGGATGACTTCATGACTGCCATCATTGTGGGAGTCATTGTGGGGGGGCGGTTGGGCTATTGTGTGTTTTATCATCCGTCTTATTACATGATGAATCCTGAAGAGATTTTCTTTGTGTGGCAGGGGGGGATGTCATTTCACGGAGGATTTTTGGGGGTTTTGCTTGGGGTTATTGTGTATCAGCGGCATCGGTCGTTTTCGCTGTGGCACTGTTTGGATCAAGCCGCCGCCACCGTGCCCATGGGATTGTGTTTGGGACGAATCGCCAACTTCATCAATGGCGAGCTGTATGGCAGAGTGACCGATGTGTCATGGGCGGTGATTTTCCCTGGCAGTTTGTCGCCGCGCCATCCCAGTCAACTCTATGAGGCGGTGCTGGAGGGATTGCTGCCGCTGATTATTTTGATTGTGATGGTGGAACGGTATCGTTTTTTGCAAAAAATGCCTGGGGGTGTGGCATCATTGTTTCTCATTTTTTATGGCGGTGCGCGCATCATTGCTGAATTGTTTCGCGAGCCGGATGCCCATATTGGGTTTGTGTGGAACGCCATCACGATGGGACAGCTGCTCTCTGTGCCCATGGTGGCAGCAGGATTCATTTTGTTATGGATACACAAAACCAGAGCTCAGACATAAAACGCCCGCTCAATGTGGCTGCCTTCATGGCGCGCGCCGCTCGCAAACAGTCGGACATTGGACGGCGCGGCGATTTTATCACTGCGCCTGAAATCAGTCATGTGTTTGGCTCGTTGGTGGGACGCTGGATTGCGTCACTTGTCCAACACATGGCACTGGGTCAAGACTGGGCACTGGTGGAATTGGGAGTGGGGCGCGGATGGCTCGCTTATGATATTATTGCCGAACTGCATCGCCAGCGAATGAATCAATCAATGAGTTTTCATGCCGTTGAGCATCATGACGAATTTTTCGAAGCGTGTGAGCAAAAACTGGCGCGCCATGCCATGAGTGTCACGCGCCATCATCACGCCGCCAGTTTGCCCGATGACCGCCCTCTTGTTGTCATTGCCAATGAATTTTTTGATGCCCTGCCCATTCGTCAATATGTCTATGAGAACGACAGCTGGCATGAGCGGTATGTGGCGAATGGAGCGTGTTATGTGTGTGCGTTGTCGCGGCATGGAGAGGCTCGGCGCGCGCACATCATGGGGGATGCGTCTTTCAAGGAAGGCGATGTTGTGGAGTATTCACCCGTTGGAATGGCATGGGCGCGCGCTTTGGGCAGGCGCATCAGGCGACAAGGAGGCGTGCTGCTGGTGATTGATTACGGTCATGAGAACGGCGTTGGCGATACCTGTCAGGCGGTGTGTCGCCATGAGACCATATCGGCTTGGCATGAGGATGTGTTGCGTGGCGAGGCGGATTGTTCGGCTCATGTCAATTTTTCTTTGTTGCGGCGCGCCCTTACCGATTGTGATTGCGCCGTGACACCTCTTGTGTCGCAGGCGGATTTTTTGCACCGACTGGGCATAGAGGCGATGGTGGAACAATTGCGGGAGCGTCATCCTCACGAGGAGCGCGCATGGGTGGGCAGCTATATGCGGCTGTGTGGCAGGCGCGAGATGGGATCTTTGTTTAAGGTGATGGCGAGCTGGGATGGTCGTCATGACAAGATTTTGCCCGCATTTGGAAATGATCATGGGTGATTATCCTTTGCAAGGTGAGAAGTTGGCGCGCTGTTCCCATGTGCGTCATGGCTTTTTTGGACGAGACCACAACGCCAATGACATTATGCGGTATTTTTCTGCGGTGCATCGGGTGTGTCAGGTGCACCAATGCCACAGCAGTGATGTGCGCGTCGTGAGCACAGAAGATGACTCGTCCGCTTGGCAGTGTGATGGCATGGTGACATGGGAGCGAGGCATTGTGCTGGCAGTTCGCACCGCCGATTGCATTCCGTTGTTGCTGGCGGCGGAGGGGTGTGTGGCTGCCATTCATGTGGGCTGGCGCGGCGCACTTGAGGGCATCATTGAGTCGGCACTGGCGCGCTTCAAGGCGCGAGGCATCGCACCACAGAATTGTCATGGCGTGATGGGACCCTCAATCATGGCACAGTCTTATGAAGTGGGAGCTGAATTTGAGGCAATGGTGGATGAACAATTTCTCACGCCATCCCCTCATAACCCCACGCATTTTTTATTTGATTTGCGCGGCTATGTGATGACATCCCTCAAGAACGAAGGGGTGCACTCTCTTGAGGAGGTGGCGGTGGATACCTATCAAACGCATTCTTTGTTTAGCCATCGCCGTTTTTGTCATGGTGGCAAACAAGGGAAAACGGGCACGCAATTGTCGGTGATTGGTCTTGTGTGAGGACGCATCTCTTGTTATGGCCTTCATGAGATGAAGATTTTTTCAGGCACAGGCAATGAACCATTGAGTCAAGCCATTGCATCCCACTTGGGGTTGCGGCTGGGGGCGATTGCCACCAGTCGTTTTAGCGATGGCGAGCTGTTTATTGAAATTTTGGAGAATGTGCGTGGTGAGGATGTGTTTTTTGTGCAATCCACCTCCACTCCTGCCAATGATCATGCGATGGAGCTGCTGATTGCGCTGGATGCCTTCAGACGCGGCTCGGCTCGGCGCATCACGGCTCTCATGCCGTATTATGGCTATGCGCGCCAAGACCGAAAATCGGGACCTCGCACACCCATCACCGCTAAATTGATGGCGAATTTGATTACCATCGCCGGCGCGCATCGCTGCTTGACGGTGGATTTGCATGCGGGACAAATTCAGGGATTTTTTGACATTCCGTTGGACAATCTCTACGCCGCACCCGTGATGATTGACGACATTGACAAGCATTATCGTCAATCACAATTGGTGGTGGTGTCTCCTGATGTGGGGGGCGTGGTGCGGGCGCGCTCATTGGCGAGTCAGCTCAATGCGGGATTGGCGATTATTGATAAGCGTCGTGAGCACGCATCGGTGTCGGAGGTGATGCACATCATTGGCGAAGTGGCGGACAAGGATTGTCTCATTATTGATGACATCATTGATACCGCAGGGACGCTGTGCAACGCCGCCGCCGCATTGCATGAGGAAGGGGCTCGGTCGGTGTGTGCCTATTCTTCTCATGGCGTGTTGTCGGGGGGAGCGGTGGCGCGCATTGAGGCATCGGTTTTGACGCGCGTGGTCATCACCGACAGCATCAAAGCCAGTGATGCAGTGCTGGCAGCTAAAAAAATAGAAACCATCTCCATCGCCCCCTTGCTCGCCGAAGCCATTCAGCGTATTCATAGGGAGGAGTCCGTGTCGGACTTGTTCGTCATGAGAAAGCAGGGCAAGAAAAAGGGTAAGTAAAATAATGAGTGAGATTCAAACATTGACGGCACAGGCGCGTGTTCCTCACGGCAAGGGACAGCTCAGACGGGCGCGCGGACAAGGTCACATTCCAGCCATCATTTATGGTGCGTCTTCTGAGCCGACTCCCATCACTCTTGAGGAGAAGGTCGTGGGCAAAATTCTACGGCAGGGAGGATTTCTTGCCACGCAGTTTAACATTGAGTTGGACGGCAAGAAGCACCATGTGTTGCCGCGCGCGGTGCAGTTTCATCCTGTGACGGAGCGTCTGCTTCATTTGGATTTCATGCGGGTCAGTGCCAAGACGAAAACCCATGTGATGGTGCGGGTTGTGTTTATCAATGAGGATTCGTGTCTCGGACTCAAGCGCGGCGGGCTTCTCAATGTGGTGCGTCATGAGGTGGAGCTGGTGTGTGCGGTGTCTCAGATTCCTGATCATTTGGAGGTGGATTTGCAAAACTGCGACATTGGTGACTCCATTCACATGAGTCAGATTGGCTTGCCGTCTGGTGTTCACCCCGCCATCAGTGACCGCGACTTTACCATTGCCACCGTTGCCGCGCCCACCGTTGCCACCGAAGTCACGCCCAGCGAAGAAGCCGAAGAAGAAACCGCCGATGAAGGTGAGCAAAAAGAAGAGTGAAGACTATTATTGACGAGAAGGGGTTGCTCGCACTATATTTAAGCGGGTATCGTATTTTTCATCATAGAGGTGATGACATGAATCTTGACGCACTAATTGTAGGGCTTGGTAATTATGGCGAAGCGTATTGTCGCCATCGTCACAATGCGGGTTTTCGCATGGTGCGGGCGTTGATTGATGCGCGCGGCTTGCCTGCTCCCAAAATGGATAAGAAGTTTGATTCTTTGATGACGCGCGGCACCATTGGGGATGTGCGCGCCATTGTGCTTCAGCCTCAAACCTACATGAATCGCAGTGGTGAGGCGGTCAAGAAGGTCATGGATTATTTTGACTTGGATGTGGAACGCCTGTATGTGATTCATGATGATTTAGACTTGGCGTGCGGACAAATCAAAGTGAAGAGTGGTGGCGGAACGGCGGGTCATAACGGCTTGCGTTCATTGGATGCTCATGTGGGCAGCACGGATTATCATCGCTTGCGGGTGGGCATCGGACGCCCTTCCCACAAAGAAGATGTGGTGCGTTATGTTTTGCACGATTTCGCCAAAGAAGATGAAGAATGGCTTGTGCCGTGCGAGGAAAAAGTCAGCAAGGAGTTTCCTTTGTGGATTACCCAAGGGGATGAGGCTTTGCGTAGGCAATTGCAAAACAGCTGATGGGTTTTTCGTGCGGCATTGTGGGCTTGCCCAATGCTGGAAAATCAACTTTTTTCAATGGTTTGATGACGCGTGCCGCGTCAGAATCCGCCAATTATCCCTTTTGCACCATAGAGCCTCACAGAGGACAGGTGGCTGTGCCCGATGAGCGATTGACATCACTGGCGACTCTATCGGCTTCCCAAAGCGTCATTCCCGCCACCATTGAGGTGGTGGATATTGCCGGACTGGTGCGTGGTGCAAGTGAAGGCGAGGGTCTTGGCAATCGGTTTCTCGCCCACATTCGTGAGGTGGATGCCATTGCCCATGTGGTGCGCTGTTATGAAAGTGAGCAGATTGTCCATGTGGAGTCGTCCGTTGATGCGGTGCGCGATGTGGACATTATCAACACCGAATTGATTTTGGCAGACTTGGCAACGGTGGAATCCATGACGGGCAGATTGCGTAAAAATCAGGACAAAGAAAGTCACGCCGTGAGAGCGTTGCTGGCGCGCTATGCAGCATGGCTCAATGAGGGCAAGCGAGCAAACCTCATGCCGCTGGAGGAAGCGGAGGAATTGTTGATTAAACACCTTCCCTTATTGACGCTCAAACCTCTTTTGTATGTGGCGAATGTGTCCGATGGGGGCGGCGGCGATCATGCGGCGGCTCTGAGCGCGTATGCCTCTGAGGAAGGCGCGTTGTGCGTGTCTGTTGCCTGCGGCGCGGAGGCGGAAATTGTCGCATTGGAGGAAGACCAGCGAGATGATTATCGCTCCATGCTGGGGCTACAGACATCGGCATTGCAGCTGTTTTTGCAAAAAGGCTATGAACTTTTGGGATTGCAGAGTTTTTTCACCTCAGGCCCCCAAGAGACGCGAGCGTGGTCGTATCCTGTGGGGACGGCGGCACCACAGGCAGCAGGATTGATTCACGGAGACTTTGAAAGAGGCTTTATCGCCGCCGAAGTGGCGCGCTACGAGGACATCATGGCTTGCAACGGCTGGGAAAACGCCAAAGCCCAAGGCAAAATACGCGTTCAAGGCAAAGACTATATCATGCAGGATGGCGATGTGGTCTTTTTTCGCTTCAATGTGCAGTGATGGCGACAAGACAGAGGCTCATCCATCAAGCACCATCAATATGGTCATGAGGGGTTTTCATTGAAGATGAAAATGACTATATTGGTGGGCAATGGAGGTCGCGAATGAGTGGAAATCTTGAGTTGAATACAAAAGCTACGAGCGGCAAAATCAGTGTTGTCATCGTGAAAGACACGATGGGCTGTGTCGCGATTGGGCTGGAGCATTACATCGCCGCACAGGGTGATACCCCAAAGGATGCGATGCTTAATTTCGTCAAGACTCTTTATGCCGAGCTGACTTTTTGCTTTGAAAATGACTTGGGAGCTTTTGAGGGTATTGAGCCAGCTCCACAGGAGTATTGGGACATGTATCATGCAGGGGCTAAAGATGAATTGGCTTCTGAAAGCAAGCAGGTCTCTCAAGATCAATTAAAGGTTTTTCAATTGCCGATGATTGATTGCAGGTTGGCAGCTTGATGGCAAAGCCGCTCATATACAAGGAATTTGAGGCAATTGCCATTAAAGAATTCTCTTGTGAGATTTATAAGGGTGCGATGATACATTTGACGCGCCATCATGAGGGTGTCTTGAAGCGAACGCCAGTTTTGTCGCCCCATGAGAAGATGAACCCTAGAATGATTCAGCAAATGTGCAAGCGTCTCAAGTTGCCACAGAAGCGATTTGAGGATTATCTGTAGCAGATTCCCATCATTTGATGGGTTTTTTTATGTAGTGTCGTCAAAAGATGGACTTAATTTTTCGTGAAGTAAAGGAAAATCTAAATTTTTAACAAAAAGTGCTTGTGATCAATCAAAAAATGATCGTAGTTTCGGATCGCTCTGGAGGTTCGAAATGGCATCATCACAAAGCTGGCAAAAGATATTCAAAGACTATGATATTTTGAACCATGATTTTAGGTCAGGATACTTCCCTTTGTCCAATGACATGATAAAGGAGAGTTGCCAAAATTTCAAAGCAACAGGTGAAAAAGAGGTTCGCATCCTATGCAAACAAGATAGCCGTGAGGATGTTCCCGACATCATGCGCGAGCATGGGCTTTTTTTACTCCCCATCAAAAACGGCTCTTATGTCATCATAAAAGGCGAAGGATACATGGATATTCCAGAAATTGATGAAGTAGCAGAAAACTATCAATCAAAATTGGGCTTTACGCCTAAATCATCCAAAGTTGGCAATTCAGAAATGCAACATGTTGATTTTGCCTTTGCGACCAGCCTTATCAGAACTTTTATGGCAGATGACAGTTTGGTTCTCACCATTAGAGGCAGAAAATACACACCTGAATTTTCTTTTAGAGTGGGGCAACAAAATATCGAAGTAAAAAGCGTTCAAACGGAAGTGGATGCGGGTTTTGAAGGCAAAGACAAAATTGTTCTTGTAGAAGCTAAAAATTCAAGAACAAAAAATGTGATTATAAGGCAGTTGTATTATCCCTTCAGAAAATGGGGAATTGAAACGGGCAAAAAAATCCATTCCTTGTTTTTTGAAAAAAGAGGTAAGGCATATTTCATTTGGGAGTATGACTTCAAAGACGAAGAGGATTACAACAGCATTGAGCTCATTAGAAGCGCAAAATTTGAAATTAAGAATTAAGATGAGCTTGTTTTTTTCAGAAGAAGCCATCAAGCTCTATCAAGATGATTGCATTGCTGTGCTTGAACAGATGGAACAAGACGGGGTGCAATGCGATATGATATTTGCCGACCCACCTTATAATTTGTCCAACGATGGCATGAGCTGTCATGGTGGCAAAAGAGTGAGTGTCAATAAGGGTGAGTGGGATAAGTCAAACGGCTTAATGGAAGATGGGATTTTCACGGCAAAATGGATAGATGCTTGTCGCCGTATCCTAAAAGATAATGGCACAATTTGGATTAGTGGCACTCTGCATAATATCTATGTTGTCGGCTGGACATTGCAGCAGCTCAAATTTCACATTCTCAATGACATCAGCTGGTTCAAGCCGAACGCGCCGCCACACTTGGCGTGTCGTTATTTTGCTCACTCTCATGAAACATTGCTATGGGCAAAAAAGAGCAAAAAGGCAAAGCACTACTTTGATTACCAACTCATGAAGCAGTGGGATGCCTCGCAAGACATGATAAAAAATGAAAAGAAACAAATGCGAAGTGTCTGGGCAATTGGCACGACTCCCAAAGCCGAAAAGGAATTGGGCAAACACCCCACGCAAAAACCATCGGAACTTTTGAGACGAATCATCCTTTCATCCACGCAAGAAGGCGATACGGTTCTTGACCCTTTTTGTGGCAGTGGAACAACGGGAGTCATCGCCAAAAAATATCGCCGCCACTTCATCGGCATTGACACCAACCCCACCTACCTCAGCCTCGCCCAAAACCGCATCCAAAAGATAAAAGCCGTTTAACCGACAATGCAATTCATTATTCGACTTTTAGTTTTCAAAAAGTACACACCCCGTGATTTTTTCTTCTTTAGTACTAGTAAACGAAAAAAGTTATGTTATCTCTTGACAACCTTCTAGGAATTTGAGACAAGTACACCAGTAGCAGGTTGCGGTGGAGAGGAGGGGATTCGAACCCCCCGACATCAGATGTAAAGCCGGCGTTGTGCACCATAGCACCCTCCCCCCTGCTGCTTATGAACTGTATCGGTTTCCCCTTGTGGGATGCCGATGCGGTCGCATAATCAATGACCCACCATACCATATTGTTTTTCAAAAGTCAAGAACTTTTTCGGATTTTCCACAATCCATTGTGGGGTGATGCCTCGAGACCTACCATCAGCTGACGCTTGCGAGGGATTTCAATTGACACCAACGCCATCTTTTCCCCACCTTTCCGTCACTTTTTTCTTGCTTTTTATGAGTTTTTGAGGCATGACATATCTTATGAGTGTTGCGATACGATTAGCACGAGGTGGGGCGAAGAAGCGTCCTTACTATCGCATTGTGGTTGCTGACAGGCGCATGAAGCGTGACGGCAGATTTATTGAGCGCGTGGGGTCATATAATCCCATGCTGGCGAAGGGGGATGCGGCGCGAGTTGTTCTCAATGAGGAGCGTATCCGATATTGGCTTGAATGTGGCGCGCAGCCGAGCGAGCGGGTGCAGAGTTTTTTGGCGGCTGCCAAGATGATGCCGCCGCGTGCCGTCCCGAAACAGACGGTGCGTCATATTGCGCGCGCCAAACGCAGAGGCGAAGCTGCCACAGCGGCATCATGACATTCCACAAGGCACGGTGTGTTTAGCCACAGTGGGGCGTCCGTTTGGTGTGCGCGGGGCTTTTTGGCTTGTCTCTTACACTCAGCCTGCTGAAAAGATTTTTTCTTACGAAAAATTGTGCCTATGGTTTCATCATGATGGTGAAGTCGTCCCTATCTCTTTGCACCGTCATGGACACGCCAGTCGCAAGACAAGCACCTTAGTGGCGCGCAGCAAGGATGTGACATCACGGGAGCAAGCCGCAGCATGGCGCAATGCCGCCATCATCATCAAAAAATCCGACCTGCCGCCGTGCCAAGAGGATGAATTCTACTTTCACGATTTAACGGGATTGCGGGTGCATGACCGACAGGGCAATCATTGCGGCGTTGTGAGTCATTGTTATGATACGGGGGCGGGTGCGGCGATTGTGTCTATTCGCTCGCTGTGCGAAACGCGCGTTTGGGATGTGCCTTTGACGAAGACCGCGGTGGTGACGGTCAATGTGCCACAGGGATTTTTGGTGGTCGGTGATGCGTGGCGGGAGCCGTTGCCCGAGAAGGAGAATGAGAAGGACAAGAAGGAGTCATGACATGTGGCAGGCAACGGTTCTGACATTGTTTCCAGAGTTTTTTCCGAGCATTTTGGATGCGTCCTTGCTGGGCGCGGCGCGGCGCAAGAAGCTGTGGAATCTGACGGCGGTGGATGTGCGCGCCTTTGCTCATGATTCTCACGCGTCGGTGGACGACAGACCCTTTGGCGGCGGGGCGGGGATGGTGCTGCGTGCCGATGTGTTGGATGCGGCGTTGCGTCATCATCATGATTCCTCGCATGGTTTGTATTGTTTGTCACCCCGTGGACGACTGCTGAATCAATCGTCATTGCAGGCGATGGCGCGCCTTCGCGGCATCACATTATTATGCGGGCGTTATGAGGCTATTGACCAGCGCGTGTTGGATCACTGGCGTATTGAAGAGGTGAGCATTGGTGACTATATCTTAGCGGGAGGCGAGGTCGCCGCCATGGTGGTGATTGAAGCCACGGTGCGTCTGCTGGATGGCGTGATGGGCAACGCGCACTCTCATACTGAGGAGAGTTTGCAGGGTCACTTGTTGGAATATCCTCACTACACTCAGCCTCTTGTGTATGAGGGACGCGGTGTGCCTGAGGTTCTGCGATCGGGAAATCACGCCGCAATTCAAGCGTGGCGCAAAAAACAAGCCGAAGACCTCACACGAAAACGCCGTCCAGACCTGTGGAAAAAGCTAGGAAATTTGCCATAGAAATTTCCATTTCTGGCTATCCTTTTAACATTTTAGGGATTTATGTATTTTTTATTCTTTCTATTGAACTGCCTCTAGTTTTATTATACAAAATAGAGGCAATCCATGTGGATTGTAAAACCCCTAATAGAGTAATCCTATGACAACAGAACCCTTTTACCTTGACGGAACTGGCAAGCATGGGCACGCCATAAAGCAGTTGAACGCAATCTTGCGCGCTGATGCTTTGATGGAATCGGCGCGGGCGGCGCGCTGTTGGCGATAAGAGGCGAGCGCGTATAGCGTATGATGATGCGTTATATGGGATGGGCTATGAACAAACTTGTGAAGCAATACGAAGAGGGTTTGCGCGCGTCGCTAACCACTGATGTTCCCGATTTTAGGGCGGGCGATAGTCTTCGGGTGCATGTGAAGGTCACGGAGGGTGAGCGCGAGCGGGTGCAAATCTTTGAGGGCGTTTGCATTGCGCGGCGGATGCGGGGAATTCATAGTTCTTTTACGGTGCGGAAGGTATCCTATGGCGAGGGTGTGGAGCGGGTTTTCCCCTTGCACTCGCCGCGCTTGGCATCCATTGAGGTCGTAAGACTCGGCAAGGTGCGGCGCGCCAAATTGTATTATTTGCGTGGTTTGAGCGGCAGAAAGGCGCGTATTGAAGAGCGCAAAACGCTTGTTGGCAAAAGCACAAAAGAAGCTGTGCCGTCCAAAACGGAACAGTCCGCCGCGACAGCCGAATCTGCACAGCAGGCGGGCGATGCGAGCGATGCCACAGACCCATAAACAAACACTCTATGACAAAATTTGGCAGCGTCATCTGGTGCATGAGTCCGATGACGGCGTGTGCTTGTTGTATATTGACCGCCATCTGATTCATGAGGTCACCTCGCCGCAGGCTTTTGAGGCATTGCGTCTCTCGGACAGACAGCCGCGCCGCGCAAAAGCAGCACTCGCGGTGGCTGACCACAATGTCCCCACGCTCTTTAGGCAAAAAGGAATCATTGAGGATGACGAGTCCCGTCTGCAGGTGGAGGCACTGCGGAATAATTGTCAGCAGTATGATATTCGCTATTTTGACATGGATGATGCGCGGCGCGGCATTGTCCATGTGATTGGTCCCGAACAAGGATTCACCCAGCCGGGCATGACCATTGTGTGTGGCGATTCTCACACCTCAACGCATGGTGCGTTTGGGGCATTGGCGTTTGGCATCGGCACATCGGAGGTGGAGCATGTGCTTGCCACGCAAACATTGCGGACGGCTCGCTCACGCAACATGCGCATCACGGTGACGGGGGCGCGCGCCGATGGCGTGACGGCAAAAGACATTATTCTTGCCATCATTGGCACGATTGGCACGGCGGGCGGCACGGGGCATGTGATTGAGTATGCGGGCGATTCCATTGGTTCTCTTGATATGGCGGGTCGCATGAGCATTTGTAATATGTCCATTGAGGCGGGGGCGCGAGCGGGACTCATTGCTCCCGATGCCACCACCGAGCAGTGGATTAAAGGTCGTCCCTTTGCTCCCAACGATGAACAATGGGAAGCGGCGACTTCCTACTGGCGGCAATTGTATTCCGATGAGGGTGCAGTGTTTGACAACGAAGTGGCTTTGGATGCCACGCAGATTGCCCCACAAGTGACATGGGGAACAACGCCACAGGATGTGGAGTCGGTCACCGCTCATGTTCCCGATCCTCATCAAGAGGAGAATCCGCAGCGGCGCGCCGCCATGGAGCGCGCTCTGGATTACATGGGACTTCGGGCAGGCATGGCTCTCACCGACATTGCCATTGACCATGTTTTTATTGGCTCTTGCACCAATGCTCGCTTGGAGGATTTGCGCGCCGCGGCAGAAATTGTGAGAGGTAAGAGGGTCGATAAAAATGTGGAGAAACGAGCAATAGTAGTACCGGGTTCTGGCTTGGTCAAAGAGCAGGCGGAAAAAGAGGGGTTGGATCGCATCTTTGTCCAAGCGGGATTTGAGTGGCGCGAGGCGGGATGCTCCATGTGTCTTGCCATGAATCCAGACCGCTTGGGTCCAGGGGAGCGATGTGCCTCCACATCCAATCGCAACTTTGAAGGACGACAAGGGCGCGGCGGACGAACCCATCTCATGAGCCCCATCATGGCTGCCGCCGCCGCCATTGATGGACACATCACCGATGTCAGAGAGCACTTGTCATAATGGAGGCTTTTACGACTCTCACATCTCTTGCCGCGCCTTTGTGGAATCAAAGGACGGACGCGACGCACAATCAGCCGCCCGCATTGCGTGACAATGTGGATACCGACCTCATCATTCCCAAGCAATTTCTTAAAGTGTTGCAGCGCAAAGGATTGGGGAACGGACTCTTTTATGACTTGCGTCATGATGACAAGGGAAACCCAGTCAAAGGCTTTGTGTTGGATGAGCCATGCTACCGAGGCGCGCGCATTTTGTTGGCAGGAGACAATTTCGGCAGTGGCTCATCGCGCGAGCATGCCGTTTGGTCTTTGGATGATGCGGGATTTCGCTGTGTCATTGCCAGCAGCTTTGCCGATATTTTTTACAATAATTGTTTCAAAAACGGCGTTTTGCCCATCACGCTGTCACCCGAACAAGTGATTGACTTGGCTGGCTTTGCCGCACACACCCAAGAACCCATCACGGTGGATTTGCCTAAGCAAACGGTGACGCGTGCCGATGGTGTCACCTACGATTTCACCATTGAGCCGTTTCGCAAAAAATGTCTCCTAGAGGCTTTGGATGATATAGCTTTGACGAGCGCACACGAGGCTGCCATCACCGCCTTTGAAAAGACCAATCGCACAGAACTGCCGTGGCTATGGTCGTGAAAAAAGACGGCGCGATTCTTATGCTGGCGGGGGATGGCATTGGGGTTGAGGTCATGGCACAAGCGACGCGTGTGTTGCAGTGTTTGAATGAGATGGGCGCGTGTCAGCATCGCTGGCAGCACGAGCTCATCGGTGGGGCATCCTACGACCAGCACGGCGAGCCTCTCACTCAAGAGACACTGCGCGCGGCGTGTGCCGCCGATGCCGTCTTGCTGGGCGCAGTGGGAGGCGACCAATGGAATGACCTCCCCTTTGACAAAAAACCAGAACGCGGTCTATTGGCTTTGCGCAAGGGCATGGAATTATACGCCAATTTGCGTCCCGCGGTGGTTTTTGACCCATTGGCGAATTCCTCAACTTTGAAAAAAGACATTGTGAAGGGACTGGACATGATGATCATTCGCGAGCTCACAGGCGGCATTTATTTTGGTGAGCCGCGCGGCATTGAGACTTTGCAAAGCGGCAAAAAAAGAGGCATTAACAGTCTTGTGTATGACTCCGATGAGATTGAACGCATCGGACGCATGGCGTTTGATATTGCTCGCGTCCGCAAGAAAATTCTTTGCTCGGTGGATAAAGCCAATGTGTTGGAATGCACTCTTTTGTGGCGTGAGGTCATGACCCAATTGGCTGAGGAGTATCGGGATGTCACATTGACTCATATGTATGTTGACAATGCGGCGATGCAATTGATTCGCCATCCCGCCCAGTTTGATGTTGTGGTGACCACCAACATGTTTGGCGACATTCTCTCTGATGCGGCGGCGATGCTGACGGGCTCATTGGGCATGTTGCCGTCGGCATCTTTGGGCGCGGCGCAGGAGGGCAACAAACGACTCGGGCTCTATGAGCCGGTGCATGGCAGTGCCCCCGACATTGCCGGTTTGAATAAAGCCAATCCTCTTGCCATGATTCTCAGTGTTGCCATGATGCTGCGCTGGTCATTTGCCGATGAAGGCGCGGCGCGCGCGGTGGAACTCGCCGTTGCCGATGTGCTGCGCGCTGGGCATCGCACGCACGATCTCATTCATGAGGGTGATGCCACCGCCTGTTCCACTTCGGACATGGGGGCTCATGTGTGTCGCGCCCTCACACAAAGATTATGACGGACACGAAAGGCATCAGTCTGGCTGTGGTGGGGGCGACAGGCAATGTGGGGCGAGAGATTATTGCCATTGTGCAAGAGAGACAATTGCCCTATCGCCAGCTGTATGCGGTGGCTTCGGCAAAATCGGCGGGCAGCACCATTCCATTAGAATCGGGCGGCGCGGCGGTGGTGGAGGATTTAGCGTCCTTTGATTTTAGCAAGGCGGATGTGGTGTTGGCATCGGCGGGCGGCGCGGTGGCGGCGGAATTTGCTCCCAAAGCCGTCCAGCAAGGCGCAGTGGTGATTGATAACTCATCTCATTTTCGCATGGAACAGGATGTGCCTCTCATTGTGCCCGAGGTCAATGGCGATGATGTGCAGAGATGCGCGCGCGGAATTATTGCCAATCCCAATTGTTCCACCATTCAGATGGTGGTGCTGCTGCACCATTTGCTTACCTTGTCGGACATTGAGCATCTATCGGTGGCGACCTATCAGTCGGTTTCGGGGGCGGGGCGCGCCGCCATGGACGAATTGTTTGAGCAAACATCCGCCATCTATAACAATCAACCCATTGAGCGCGCTCATTTTACCAAACAGATTGCGTTTAATGTCATTCCCCATATTGATGTCTTCATGGAGGACGGCAGCACCCGTGAGGAGTGGAAGATGGTGGCAGAGACGCAAAAAATTCTGGCGCGTTCCATTTCCATGATGGCAAGCTGCGTGCGCGTGCCGGTCTTTGTGGGACACGGTGAGGCGATTCACATTGTTTTTCGCCATGAGGTGGATGAGGATGATGTGCGCCGCGTGCTGAGCAATGCCGCCAATGTGGCGGTGGTGGATCATCGGGTGGATGAGGGCTATGTGACACCCCTTGAGGCGGCGGGCGAGGATGCCATTTATGTGAGCCGCATTCGCCAAAACCCCAATGACCGCCGCATGGTGGCACTGTGGTGTGTCGCCGACAATCTGCGCAAAGGTGCAGCCCTCAATGCCGTACAAATCGCCGAAAACTGGATTAAGCAAAAATGGGGGTGATAACCGCTATGCCTCTTTGAAGGCTTTTTAGCTGGGTAATCCCTGCTTCGTTGCACTTGTCGCAACAGCCACAATGGCATCCAATTTTTCTTTAATTTCATCGTCAATTTCATCCTTTGGGATATAGTCCACTAATTCGCAAAATTTATTCTTTTGCATAGTCATCCTAGATATGTTATAATCAACTGAGTAGCACTTGAACACGGGGGCGAGAAAATCACGACTCGCTTTTATGTCATCGCTCCACGGGCTAGGTTTATCTGATTTTTCCAGCTCGTCTGAGATTTTGGAGATGGCTTTTTCCATAGCCTCTTTTCTTTTCTCCTTCTCTTGTAAGTCAAAAAGCGGAGCTTCTTCTTCCACCTGTCTGATAGCATAAGCTATGAGCGTTTTTCTCGTACATAGGTAATTTTCAATTTCTCTTTTTTTCCACATAAGACAGCGAAACGAATCACTTTTTATATCAGTTTCCAGACGGTCAAATAAAGCGATGGCTTCAAGGTCTGGGAATGCTTCTTTCAATCCATGATAGTGATCCTTTGCAAGCTTGGGTTGATTGCCGACATAATGGACAAAAACTTTGCTTAATACTTTCATTGCTTCGTTATGTTGAAGCCGACTTGCAAAAGTCCGTAGAATTTCCCTGTCGGTTGCTCCTTCAAGATACAACACCCATCCCATCTTTTCAGCTTGGAAGTAATCTGCAGAATTAATGCTAGCCAGTGCTTTTTTCATCTGACTTTTATCTTTTACTGTTAGAGTGTGAGGATTATCCCCTGTGAATGCAATAGCAATGTGTGCGCCAACCGCTTCCTCTAACAGCACTTCTGAATGACTGGCTGCGATGATTTGGCTTCCGTTACTTTTGGCAATTTTTGTTATGACATCATAATTTTCACGCTGGCGAATGATTTCAAGATGTGCGTCAGGTTCATCCAACATGACAATCGCATTTGGATTGGCTTTCATATAAGCCAAAATTAACAGGGTTTGTTGTAGCCCGCGTCCACTGGATGATAAGTCTAAATCGGTATTATTTTCGCTGTAAGCCATTGTAATTTCTCCTCGCTCGCGAATATGTTGAGGCTCTTTAATTTTGACCTGAAAAAGAGCCTCCATTTCTTCTGTTACCGACTTCCACTCATTTGGTTTTTCCTCTGCAAGTTGCAAACAAAGATTGCGCAAAACTTCAGCCGTGCGCCCCTCACCAATTCTGACATTGACTGCCCCACTATCAATTTTTGTCTCAACCGCCACCAGTCCCGACATGGGAGGCAAGAATGCTATATTCAATTCTTTTGCTTCATCTGGAACGAGCATATGCTCTTTCCCAGCGTCATCGGTTCGTAAAGGGCGACAGTAAAAGCTTTCTGGATTGAAAAAATCAAATTCCATTCCACATTTCCAAGGGATATCATTGGCTTCTCCATCCACAGTGACTTCAATACGCACATTTTTTGTTTTTTGCCTTCCACTTTCCCTTGATACATCCCGCGTGTGAAGATTATTCCAAAGCAAATTAGATGCTGGATTAGGGATTGCAAAAAGGTCTTTCCTATTAACCGCAACTCCCCGCCCTTTTTTTGCTTTTGAATCTGTTGAACGCTTTGCTGTCCAGCATTTCAAACCAACATTCCACAAATAGATTGCTTGCATCGCTGATGTTTTGCCAGAATTATTGGGACCCACAAAAACAACTGGATTGCCCAGTTCAATTTCCACTTTACTCTTGAACCTTTTGAAATTTTGTATTGTGAGCTTGGTCAGCATTTTCAAACTATCGCACATATTTCATAAATGGACAACGCCATTCCACCGATTAATCATTATGACCTTGCGAGGGGACGGTCATCTTGCTAGAAGGTCATCCATGAAAAACTTTCCCAGTCGTTTTTTTGAAGATTATCATCCCCAATTGGAGATTGACCACTGCGTGCCGCGCACCATCACTGCGGGCGATGTGGCTCTCTATATGGCGGTGACGGGCAGTCGCTTTGCCCTGCACAGCAGCGAGCCATTGGCACAGGCGATGGGATTTGCCGCCATGCCGGTGGAGGATATTTTGGTGTTTCACATTGCGTTTGGACGCACCGTGCCGGATTTATCTCTCAATGCCATTGCCAATTTGGGCTACGGCGAATGTGTCTTTGGTGCGCCTGTTTTTGTGGGCGATACCATCACGGCGCGCTCTGTCATCACGGGGGTGAAGGAAAACTCCAATGGCAAAACGGGAACGGTGTGGGTTCATTCCACCGCCACCAATCAAAGGGGTGCGATGGTGCTGGACTATCATCGCTGGCTCATGATGCGTAAAAAAGATGCGCGCGCAAAGCCGCCGCAAACGGTGATTCCATCCCTTGCCTCCCATGTGTCTCATGACAAATTCGTTCTGCCCCAGACGCTGAAACCGCACTGGAACACCACCGCCAGTGGCTCGAAGGCTCTGTGGGATGATTATGACATCGGCGAGACCATTCATCATCAGGATGGACAGACCATTGAGGAGGCGGAGCATCAGATGGTGACGCGTTTGTATCAAAACAATGCGCGCGTGCATTTTAATCAGCATGTGGAAAAAGACGGACGCTTCGGGCGGCGCATCATTTACGGCGGGCATGTGATTTCTCTGGCGCGAGCTCTGTCGTGCAATGGTCTTGCCAATGGGTGGCGGGTGGCAGCCATTCATGGCGGACGCCACAGCGCGCCCACTTTTGCAGGCGACACCCTCTATGGATGGTCGTCCATTGAGGACAAACAGCCTCTGAATGACCACTGGGGAGCATTGCGCGTGCGCACCATTGTTGCTAAAAATGACGACACAATGATCTTCCCCGCTCGTGATGATCAAAAATGGAAGGAATCCATCGTTTTGGATTTAGACTACAGCGTCCTCATGGCGCGAACGGCGGCGTGATGATTGATTTTCGCCGTCCCCTGTCCCCTCACTTGCAGATTTATAAGCCGCAGCTGACTTCGGTGCTTTCCATCACCCACCGCATGAGCGGCATGGTGCTGGGCAAGGGCGCGGGATTGCTCACCATTTGGTTGCTGCTTGTTGCCTTTGCTCCCATGACGGCACAGTGGATTTTAGACTATCAGGAGACATTGGTCTTTCGTTTGGTGGTGGGCGTGTTTGTCTGGGCACTGATGTATCACGGCTTGAACGGAGTGCGTCATTTGTTTTGGGATTGGGGCAGAGGATTTGAATTGGGAACGGCAATGGTCACGGGATGGCTGGTGTTGCTCACATCGCTGGCTGCCACCGCATGGGTGATGCTATGAGCGGCGGGCGGCGGCACTGGATTGCCCAAAGGGTGAGCGCAATTGCATTGCTGTTCTTGATTGTGGCGATGGCATCGGATTTGCCGTCTTTGTCTTCGGTGATGGCATGGCGGGCGTGGCTTGCGTCTGTGGAGTGGGGCGGCGCAATGATGGCATTGCTTGTGTTGGTGTGGTGGCACTGGCAGCTGGGAATGAGGGTGATTGTGGATGACTATGTGTCCGGTTCCTTTCTTCCTGTGGTGCGGCGATTGGTGGAGGCAACGGCGGTGATTTCTGCCTTGCTGGGTGTCACGGCGGTGATGGCGATCATGATGGGGGTGTGATGTGACGGCATATCCATTGGTGCAACATGAATATGATGTGGTGGTGGTGGGCGCGGGAGGCTCGGGATTGCGCTGTGTCATGGGCGCGTCTGAAAAGGGACTCAAAGTCGCGTGTCTTTCTAAAGTTTTTCCCACCCGCAGTCATACGGTGGCGGCACAAGGAGGCATCAGTGCCGCGCTGGGTAACATGGGAGAGGATGACTGGCGATGGCACATGTATGACACCGTCAAAGGGTCTGATTGGCTTGGTGACCAAGATGCCATCGCCTTCATGTGTGAGCAAGCACCTCAAGCCGTCATTGAGTTGGAGCATCTGGGCGTGCCGTTTTCTCGCACCGAGGAGGGAACGATTTATCAACGAGCCTTTGGAGGCATGACAACGCACTTTGGCGAAGGACAGGCGGTACGCACATGTGCCGCCGCCGATCGCACGGGACACGCCATTTTGCATAGTCTCTATCAGCAATCTCTTAATCATCGGGCGGATTTCTTTCATGAATTTTTCGTGCTGGATCTTTTGATGGTGGAGGGTGAGTGTCGTGGCGTGCTGGCGTGGTCACTGGAGCAGGGGGATTTGCATCTTTTTAAGGCGCACGGCACGGTCTTGGCGACAGGCGGATATGGACGCTGTTACTTCTCATGCACATCGGCTCATATTTGCACAGGCGATGGCGGCGGCATGGTGGCGCGACAGGGATTGCCTTTGCAGGATATGGAATTTATTCAATTTCACCCCACAGGTGTCTATGGCGCAGGGGTTTTAATCAGCGAGGGGGCGCGCGGCGAGGGCGGTTTTCTCACCAATAATAAAGGTGAGCGATTTATGGAGACTTATGCTCCGCACGCATTGGATTTGGCATCACGCGATGTGGTCTCGCGCGCCATCACCATTGAGATGGAAGAAGGGCGCGGTTGTGGCGCGACGGGCGATTATATGCATCTCAATTTGAGCCATCTGTCCTCATCGGTGCTCAAGGAGCGGTTGCCTGGCATTTCTGAGATCGCTCGCGTTTTTGGCGGCGTGGATGTGAGCAAAGAACCCATTCCCATTCAGCCCACCGTTCATTACAACATGGGCGGCATTCCCACCAATATCACGGGGCAGGTTTTGGCATCGGGGGATAAGGATAATATTGTGCCTCAATTGTGGGCTTTGGGGGAGGCGGCGTGTGTGTCGGTGCATGGTGCTAATCGCTTGGGATCCAATTCGTTGCTGGATTTGGTGGTCTTTGGCAAAGCCGCCGCCGACCAACTGGCAACCGTCATCAAAAAAGACACAAAGAAAAAAAATGTGCCACAAAAAAATGTTGATGAAGCTCTTGCGCGCTTTGACCGTATTCGTCATGGCAAAGGTGAGCAATCCACCGCCCAATTACGGACGCATATGCAGCGCATCATGCAAAAACATTGTCCCGTTTATCGTGATGAGGAAACCATGAAGGAAGGAATCACACAACTTGACCAGTTGGCGCGCAGCTCCGATGCCATTGCCCTCAAGGATCGCTCTCTCATCTGGAATTCCGATTTGATGGAGGCATTGGAGTATTTGAATCTTTTGCCTCAAGCACTGACATCACTCCATTCGGCGTATCAGCGCACTGAGAGTCGTGGCGCACACGCCCGCAAGGATTTTCCAAAGCGCGATGATGACCAATGGCTCTGTCACACACTGGCGTGGTGCGATGACAAGGCGCAGCTGCGATTTGCCAAGAGAAATGTCACTCTTGACCCACAGCATAGGGATATGGCATCCATTCCTCTCAAGCAGCGAGTTTATTAAGGAGCGCGACATTATGGTGCAATTGCGATTGCCCCCGCAAGATCGGGTGACCAAAGGAAACCATCATCACCAAAGCGGCATCAAGCGGCAGCAGGTGATTCATGTCTATCGCTATGACCCCAGCCAACAAGACCAGCCGCCACGCATGGACTCCTACACCATTGATGCCGACAAGGTGGGTCCCATGATTCTGGACGCACTCATTTATATCAAAGACCACATTGATTCGTCCGTCACCTTTCGCCGTTCGTGTCGTGAGGGCATTTGTGGCTCGTGTGCCATGAACATGAATGGGGTCAATGGATTGGCATGTTTGACACCGCGTCACAAGCAAAAGAACATTCATATTTATCCCTTGCCTCACCAGCCCGTGATTAAGGACTTGGTATCGGATTTGACCAATTTCTATCGTCAGTATAGCAAGGTGCGTCCGTGGCTCATCAATGATGACAAAAAGCCCGCCAAAGAACGATTACAGACACCCGAGCAAAGAGCCGCCATAGAAGGACTCTATGAGTGTGTGTTGTGTGCGTGTTGTTCCACTTCGTGTCCCAGCTATTGGTGGAATGGCGACCGATTTTTGGGACCTGCGGCATTGTTGCAATCCTATCGCTTTATTGCCGACAGCCGTGACACCCGCACGCAGGAACGCCTTCGTCAATTGGATGATGACTTTGCTCTGTATCGCTGTCACACCATCATGAATTGTGTGACGGCGTGTCCGAAGGGTTTGAATCCGTCACGGGCGATTGCCATGATTAAGAAAAAGATCGCATCTCAAGGCACATGATGACATCACCCTATGAGACAACCATGACCGTTGGGGGACGGGACTATCATTTTGTGAGTTTGCGCCGCGCTGCCGACTCTCTTGGTGATTCTCTCAAGGAATGTGTGGCGCGCTTGCCTCGTAGCATGAAGGTTTTATTTGAGAATATGGTGCGTCATGGAACGGATGAGGCGCAATTGGTGTCATTTTTGCGTCACGGTGATGATTGCAGTGTGACTCTTCACCCTGCGCGTATTCTCATGCAAGATTTCACCGCTCTGCCCGCTTTGGTGGATTTGGCGGCATTGCGAGATGCGGTGCAGGCATCGGGAGGAGAGGCGCGCCGAGTCAATCCGGTCATTCCGTTGGATGTGGTGGTGGATCATTCGGTCAGTGTGGATGCCTTTGCCTCGCACGAGGCACAAAAAATCAATGAGAAGAGAGAATTTGAACGCAACAGCGAGCGGTATCGCTTTTTGAAATGGGGACAACAAGCCTTTGCCAATATGCGTCTGATTCCTCCTGGCAGTGGAATTTGTCATCAGGTGAATTTGGAGCACTTGGCACAGCTGGTGGTGGTGCGTGATGAAGGCGACAAGCAATGGCTTTATCCCGACAGCGTGCTGGGCACGGATAGCCATACCACCATGGTGAATGGTTTGGGCGTTTTGGGCTGGGGCGTGGGCGGCATTGAGGCAGAGGCGGCGATGCTGGGACTGCCCTTGTCTATGGCACTGCCAAAGGTGGTGGGATGTCATTTGCAAGGACGGTTGGGCGCAGGCGTGACCGCCACCGATCTCGTGCTCACCGTCACTCAGACACTGAGACAGCACGGTGTTGTGGGGTCGTTTGTGGAATTCACGGGGGACGCTCTTGATCATTTGAGTCTTGCCGATCGCGCCACCATTGCCAACATGGCTCCCGAATATGGTGCCACTTGCGGATTTTTTCCCATTGATGATGAGACCCTTCGCTATCTTGCCCTCACGGGACGAGACGACAATCACTGCGAACTCGTCAAAGCATACGCACAGGAACAAGGTCTGTGGCATGATGCCACAGACCTTGCCTTTGATGAAAGGGTTGCGATTGATTGTCGTGCCATTGAGCCCTGTGTGGCGGGACCGACGCGTCCGCAAGATCGGGTGCCATTGGCGCAAGTGCCGCAATCGTTCGCTGATTTCAGTGGCGCGCCACCATCATCCGAGCCGCCCGCACTGCGGGATGGCGCACTGGTGATTGCCGCCATCACCAGCTGCACCAACACATCCAATGCCGAACTCATGCTCACCGCAGGATTATTGGCACGCGCGGCGCGCCGTCATGGATTGCAAACAAAGCCATGGGTCAAAACATCGCTCGCACCGGGCTCGCGCGTGGTGACCGCATATTTGCAAGAGGCGGGACTGATGGAGGATTTAGAATATCTCGGATTTCATGTTGTCGGCTATGGATGCACCACATGCATTGGCAATTCAGGACCTTTGTCCGATGATGTGGCACAGACAGTGCGAGGGAAAAATCTGTGTGTGGCATCGGTGCTATCGGGCAATCGCAATTTTGAGGGACGCATTCATCCCCAGGTGCAAGCCAACTATTTAGCATCACCGCCCTTGGTGATTGGCTATGCATTGCTGGGGGTGGTGGATGCGTCATTGCTTGAGACTCCGCTGGGTGTCGGCAGTGATGGGAGCAATATTTTTCTCGCCGACTTGTGGCCCTCATCTGACGAGGTGACCCAATTGCTGGAGCGCACCGTCACATCGTCTTTGTTTGTGTCGCAATATCGGTCGTTGGAGCAAGGAAATGACGCATGGCAGGAGATGCAGACATCAACGGGACAGCTCTATGACTGGCATGATTCTTCCACCTATGTGCGCTCGCCGCCGTTTTTTGAGGATGACGGATTTGTGGCACATGGTTTTTATGGCGCGCGCGCTCTGGCGATATTGGGCGATTCGGTCACCACGGATCATATCTCTCCGGCGTCTGCCATTCCTGTGGGGGGTGATGCGGCGCATTACTTACAGCGGCATGGCGTTGTTCCCATTGATTTCAACTCCTTTGGGGCGCGACGAGGCAATCATGAGGTGATGATGCGGGGCACTCTTGCCAACATTCGTTTGCGCAATCGGCTGGCGGATGGCAAGCAAGGGGGGTGGACGCGTTATCCTCCCACAACCGACATTGTTTCTATGTATGAGGCGGCTCAGTGGTATCAAGAGCAGGAAATTCCTTTGGTGATTGTGGCGGGACATAACTACGGCAGTGGGTCGTCACGAGACTGGGCTGCCAAGGGGGTGCGTTTGTTGGGGGTGCGCGCCGTCATTGCGCGAAGCTTTGAGCGTATTCATCGGTCTAATTTGATTGGCATGGGGGTGATGCCCCTCACACTGCCTGATGATGTCTCTGTGTCCGACTTGAATCTCACGGGAGATGAGACTTTTGATTGTGACATCCCCACCGTTTATCAGCCACGCCTCACAACAGATTTGCGGATTACAACAAACGGTCACACACGCACCATCACGGTGGGTGTGCAATTGCACACACAGCAAGAAATGGACACCTATCAAAGAGGCGGATTGCTTCCCATGATGCGTGAGAAGATTCTTGCAGACGCGCCATTTCAGCTGTAGCATTGAGGGGGTGATGTCTAAATCCATTGAACAGTTGTGTTTGGAGAAGGGTCTGCGGATGACGGGGCAGAGGCGTTTGATTGTCTCCGTCTTGTCGGATCATTACGACCGAAGCGGCTTGCATCCTGATGCCGATGAACTCTATGAACGAGTGATTCAAGTCAATCCGCGAGTGAGTCTTGCCACCATTTATCGCACCTTGCGTTTGTTGGAAGAGGAGCACATTCTCTCCAGAATAGAATTTGGTGACGGCAGAACCCGTTACGAGAAAGCCAATCGCAAACACCATGACCACCTGATTGATGAGACCACGGGCGAGGTGATTGAATTTCGCAACGAACAGATTGAATCACTGCAAAAGCAAATAGCCAAAGATTTGGGGTATCGTTTGTTGCATCATAAATTGCAATTGTTTTGCGAACCTCTGAAACGCAAGAATAGCAAGAAATAGGTGACGGATTAGTTCATGGCGGGCATTTTTTCAATCAATCCAATTGAGAGTGTGAAACGGCATTTGGGCTTATTGCCTGTGCAGTCGGTTGTTGATTATTCTTTTTTTGATGTGCGTCCTCCGAAGGGTGACATGGCATCTCGGTTGTGCTTTTCGGTGGTGACGGGGGACTCTTCGCCACTGGTGGATGAGGTGCAGGCGTTGCGCTATCGGGTGTTCTATGAAGAGATGCACGCCAAAGGCAAGCGAATCAATAGACGGTTGCGCCGTGATCGGGATCATCATGACGCTTACTGTGATCATCTGATTGCTCGCGATGAGGTCAATGGCTGCACTGTGGGGGCGATTCGGCTGCTGCGCCGTGAGGCGGCTCGGCGCGCAGGTGGATTTTTGACAGCAAAAGAATTCAACATCAAACGCCTGCTCAGTGTGGAGGGCGAGGTGTTGGAGGTGGGACGATTTCTTGTTCATCCTGCCTATCGCAAAAGCATTGCCATCATTTTACTGTGGCGGGCGTTGGTGGAGTATGTCTCGCACCACCACATTGAATTTTTGTTTGGGTGTGCCAGCTTTTCAGGAACTGACCCCAAGCAATGGTCTCACCAATTGACATGGCTCTGGAGGCATCGCATGGCGCCACGGGAGATTCGTCCGCGGGCGCGGCGGCGATTGCGTATTTCCATGAACAAACATAAAAAAATTATGAGCTCGCCTCATGACATGCCCCCATTGCCGCCATTGCTGAAGGCGTATATGCACGCCGGCGCGTTTGTGGGGGATGGCGCAGTGGTGGATAAAAAATTCAACACCACGGATGTCTGTGTCTTGGTTAAATCGGGCATTGCGGTGGAACGGTATTTGTCTTCGGGCAGAACTTTGCTTGATTTTGAGCGCAAAGAGTCGGGGGCGGCATGATGGTTGTTATGCGTGTGGCGGTGCGGAGCGTTTTGGCGTTCGTGTGGATTGTGATGGGATGGCTGACTATCTTGGTGCTTAAATTGGTCACAGGATGGCGGACGGTGCGTCATGTGTTGCCATTTTATAATAGGGGGATTTTGTTTTTGATGGGGGTGCGTTTGCGGGTGCATGGTGACATCTGTCGGCGTGGGGTTGTCTATTGTTGTAATCACTTGTCGTGGTTGGATATTTTGGTTGTCTCCAGTTTGGTGAAGGCAGCTTTTGTGGCAAAACAGGAATTGACGGCATGGCCCTTGTTGGGCTTGATTTTTCGTATTCAAAATACGATTTTTATCAATCGTCAAAGTAAAAAGAGTTTGTGGGAAGTTCAAAAGCGCATGCAAAAGGTGTTAGAAGGAGATTATTGTGTTGTTCTTTTTGGTGAGGGCACGACGGGGGATGGTCATCGGGTGATGCCGATTTTCAGTCCATTGCTCAGGGTCTTGGAAACCGATGACGCACGGCGACACACATGGAGGGTGCAGCCGTTGAGTCTTGCCTACACACGCATCAATGATGCGGCAACGGGACGATTGATGCGTCCTCATTTTTCGTGGATTGGCATTGAGGATTTGTTGGTGCATCTGAAACGCTTTTTAGCTCATGGACACTCATTGGCGGAGGTGGTGTTTCATGAGCCTCTTGTGTTGCGTCAGGGTGAGGATCGCAAAAGGCTTGCCAAGCGAGTGCACAATCATATGGAACAAGGATTGATTGATTTGCATTATCCCCGTTATAACGAGGCACGAGTATGACGGGGGACGCGATGAAGCTGCACATTAAAACTTATGGTTGTCAGATGAACAGCTATGATTCTTCACGCATGGCGACATCGCTGATGGCGTTGGGCTATTGCTTGACGGATGCGCCGCACGATGCCGACATGGTGCTGATTAATTCGTGTCATATCAGGGAAAAAGCCGCCGAGAAGATTTATTCCGAAGTGGGACGGTTGCGTCATCATCGGCAGAGCAGTGGCAAGAAAATGATCATTGCCGTCGCAGGGTGCGTTGCCCAAGCGGAAGGCACTGAGATGATGCGGCGCGCCCCTGCCATTGATATCATTGTGGGGCCCCAGAGTTATCATCACCTGCCGCAGATGGTGATGCGCTTGTGGCGCAATCAGGCGAGACAGATGGATTTATCATTCCCTCAAGAGAGCAAGTTTGATGTGTTGCCTCAGCAAAATCATGATGGGGTGACGGCATTTGTCACCATTCAGGAGGGATGTGATAAATTTTGCACTTTTTGTGTGGTGCCCTATACGCGAGGAGCGGAGTATTCTCGTCCCGTTGTTGATATTGAAGCGGAAGTGAAGAATCTGGTTGCGCAAGGGGCGAAGGAAATCACTTTGTTGGGACAGAATGTCAATGCCTATCATGGCTGTGATGAGCGGGGTGACGAGATTGGGCTTGCCGTATTGATTGAACGATTGCACACTGTGGATGGTGTGCAGCGTATTCGCTACACCACATCCCATGCGCGCGACATGGATGAGGCTTTGATGGCGGCGCATCGGGATGTGTCGTCCTTGATGCCGTTTGTTCATGTGCCGTTGCAGTCGGGGTCGAATCGCGTGCTGGCGTTGATGAACCGCCAACACACCACTGATGACTACAGACAGATGGTGAAACGGTTGCGGGCGCATCGTGCCGATGTGGCACTGTCATCGGATTTTATCTGTGCGTTTCCGGGTGAGCGAGAGGAGGAGCATCAGGAGACGCTGGCAATGATTGAGGAGATTGGCTTTGCTCATGGATACGGCTTTTGTTACTCGCCTCGCCCGGGGACACCCGCCGCCACCCGAGAGTCAGACATGATAGGGCGGGATGTGGCGGACAGGCGTTTGCAGGAATTGCTGCGTGCTTTAGATCGCAGTCAGCGGCGGTTTAATGAGTCGTTTTGCGGACGCACGGTGGAGGTTTTGTTTGAAAAACAAGGACGCCATGAGGGGCAAATCAATGGACGCACGCCGTGGATGCAGATGGTATCGTGTGAGGCATCCCACCAGCTGATTGGCTCGGTGCAGCGGGTGTGCATTGATGAGATTGCGTCTCATTCGTTGCGAGGACATATTGTGTCATGAGCAACCGACGGGCGATTCAAGCCAAAACATTGTTGGAGATTACTCATGAGGATGAGCGGGTTCATCTTCATTTTCATCATGAGTCGTTGTTTCATGTGTTGTGTGGGGTGCATGATGAGCATCTGGCGGCACTGGAGTATGTTTTTGGGGTGACCCTCATGACGCGCGGCAATCATTTGGTGGTGACGGGAGAGGAGCAAGCAAAGCGCGCGGCGGTGCATCAGATTCACGCATGGTATGAGCAATTGCACGATGGGCGCATGAGGGATGCCTCGGCAATGGCGGCGGCGGTGGTGCAGCTCAAAGAGCAGCATCGACATGATGAGACATCGGCAGATTATGGCAAGCTGGAGAAGATTGGTTCAAAGGCGGTGGGGGCGCGTTCGAGCGGTCAGTCTGTGTATATGGATTTGATGAGAAAAAAGACGGTGGTGTTTGCCTGTGGTCCTGCGGGCAGTGGCAAGACCTATCTGGCGGTGGCGTATGGTGTTGGATGTCTGTTGCGCGGCGAAGTGGAGCGTCTGGTTTTGGCGCGCCCGGCGGTGGAGGCGGGCGAACGGCTTGGATTTTTGCCGGGGGATGTCAAAGACAAAATAGACCCTTATTTGCGTCCCCTGTATGATTGCTTGCGGGCGTTGCTCACCAAAGAGCAGTGGCAGCGTCTGACGGCGCAGGATGCCATTGAGGTTGCGCCTCTGGCTTTCATGCGAGGACGCACTCTGAATCGCTCATTTGTTATTTTGGATGAAGCACAAAATGCCACATCGGCACAGCTGCGGATGTGTTTGACACGGCTGGGTGAGGACTCTCGCATGGTGGTGACGGCTGATCCCTCGCAGATTGATTTGCCACAGCCGCGCCATTCGGGCATCCATGGGGCAGAAGCGATTTTGCGGCATGTTCCTATGGTGGCGTTTGTTCATTTGACGGCGCGCGATGTGATGCGTCATCGTGTGGTGCGCGCCATTGTTGCCGCGTATCAAAAGGCGGACACCGAAGAATCATGATTGCCACCACCATTGTTTGTGATTATTTGCCATGGCAACGAGTCTTGCCACAGATGGATGTCATTTGTCATGAAGCCGCCACTGAGGTGCGCGCATTGGTGCACACCATGCCATCACAGATTGTGATTGCCCTGCTCAGTGACCAGCAGATGCGCGCGCTGAATTTGCGTCATCGCCAGCGCGCCTATGCCGCCGATGTGTTGAGCTTTAGCTATGAGGACATGGGAGAAATTGCACTCGGATTTGGACGCTTATGGCGAGACTCCAGAAAGGATCGCGTCATGTGCCAATCCTATGTGCGCTGGTTGGTGGTGCATGGCATGCTGCATGTGTGTGGTTATGACCATGAGCATGCCGCTGAGGCGCGCCGTATGGCAACAATGGAAAAACGCATCTTGCGGCAATGGCGATGAAGGAAGTGTGATGATTAAGAGACTGTTTCATAAAAAGACCAAAGCCAATGGGACAGATGAAGAGAGTAAACTCTTTGCGTCGCTGAGCAATTTTCACGATGAGGACATTCGTTTTGTGATTGTTCCGCGCGCCGAGATGAAATCATTGGATATTGTCACATCAGTGGAGGAGGCAAGTGAGTTCATGGCATCTCATCGTTTGAGTTCGGTGGTTGTGTATCGGGATCGTCTGGACACGGTGGCGGGCGTTTTGACGGCGAAATCGTTGTTGCGGGCACTCAACAACGGGCGCGGCAACACCATTGCCCCTTATTTGGATTCGTTCATTCCGGTGCCATCCTCCATGAAGCGGGTGGATGCCTTTTACACGATGCTCAATCATCGGGCATCATTGGCGGTGGTTTTTGATGAGCATGGCGGCGTGGATGGCTGCGTGACACTGCGGGGTCTCATTGATTCGTTGACTCAATCACTGACATTGAATCCCGATGCCGATGTCATCGGTCGCATTGAGGAACAAGAGGACGGCACATTTGTTGTGGATGGACGGCTGCCACTGGCGGTGGCGGTTGGTCGTTGTGGCTTGGCGGTGAAGGATCAAGAGCGTGAGGATGTGGATAGTGTGGGCGGACTGGCGGCGTTGATGGCGGGACGCATTCCTGCGCGCGGCGAGGTGATTGATTATAATGATGGCTGGCGTTTTGAGGTGACCAAAGCGGACAGACGGCGTGTGCATCAGCTGCGTCTTGTGCCACCACAAAAAGCTTGAGCATCATGAGGGGCGGGCTTGCCTTTGTGTTGGGCGGCATCTATAGCCTTGCCTTTGCGCCGTTTCATTGGCTGGCATGGGCGGTGGTGGCATGGGGCGGATTGTATCTGCTGGTGGCGGATGAGGTGTCATCACGGGTGATTTTTGGGCGCGGGTGGCTCTTTGGCTTGGGGCATTTTAGCGGCGGACTGTATTGGATTTCACTGTCATTTTTTGTGGATTGGCAACGCACCGGCTGGCTCGGCGTGCCAGGGGTGGTGGGACTTGCGGCATATTTGGCTCTCTACATGGGCGCGGCGGCATGGTGCTGGCATCGCATCACCAAGGGAGTGATGGGGCTTGGGTCATTGTTTCTGTGGGCGGGGCTGGTGATTGTCTTTGAGTATGGACGAGGCGTTGTGTTCACGGGCTTTCCATGGAACACAACGGCGGCGGTCTGGGGCGACTCTTTGGAGATTTTACAATGGCTTGCACACAGTGGCACGGCGGGATTGGGTGTGATGTCATTGGTCGCGTGGATGCCGGTGGCGTTGTTTGCCCGCCATCCCCATGGAAAACACGCCACGCTCTATGCCGCCGTGCCGTTGGTGTTGCCCTTGATGTATGGATGGGCAGGGAATCATTATTTGAATTATGACAAGCGCGCACATTCAATAGAAAGTGAGGCAATAGAAATTGATGCGCAGGTTTTGCTGGTGCAGCCTCACATTCGTCAGGAGGATAAGTGGCGGCGGGAGCTCGCAAGTGACCACATGGAACGGGTGCGCGCCATGGTGGCATCACAGGTCGGAGATTCTCCCGCTTGGGTTATTTTGCCCGAAGCCGCGTTGTCATATGACCTTTATGACAGCCGCGAGGCGCGACGGTATCTCACATCAATGCTGCCAGAAAATTCCTACATGATTGTGGGCACACTGGCGGCACGAGAGAGGCATAACATGTTGTTGGTGCTGGATGAGACCGGCGAGATTGTGGGGGCATATCGCAAGAATCACCTTGTTCCTTTTGGTGAGTATATGCCGTTGCAAGACCATCTGCCTTTTTTGCAACGATTATTGCCCACCATTGCCTCCACGCAAGCTGGGGAAGTCGGTATGACATTGCCTGCCAATACCCTGCCGCCGTTTCATCCGTTGATTTGTTATGAGGTGATTTTTCCTTTGTCTGATAACGAAAAGGCTCGTTGGATTATCAACATCACCAATGATGCATGGTTTGGCAACAGCACGGGACCGTGGCAACATGCGGTTCATGCTCGGATGCGCGCCATTGAGGCGAGTCTTCCGTTGGTGCGAGTTGCCAACACGGGTATTTCCTTTGTGAGCGATGGGTTTGGGCGCATATCCCATGCCATTCCTTTGGGCACGCGAGCGGCACGCACTGTTGCTGTGCCATTGTATTAAAAAACAATCAAAAGTTGTATATGTGAGATAATTCACACAGATTGATTGACCTTTTGCCGCCATACCAACATAATGGACGCTTCGTATGTGACATTTGATGCCTGATGTCACTCACAACAAGAAGGATTCGTGATGGCTGGCAAAGCAAAAAGACCGACTGGCAAAAATTCTAAGACCATTAACGCCATCATTTGTGATGTGGAAAAAGGAAAAGTTTTGACAGAATTATTGGAACGCGTTTTTTCTCATAATGAAGAACTCACAAGGATGGATGTGTGTCATGTTGTGCGGGTGGGTGAAGAGCAAATTCGCAAGTATGAACGCGGCAAAGACACCATTTCTCCAGAAAAAGCGATGCTCTTTCGCGTTTTTTTTAGTCGCCATGATCATGCCCCTTTGGCTGATGAGTTCATTCGCCGTCTGCGCGAGATTGAAGATGATTTGATGGCGATTTATACCAATGACAGTTCCATTTTGGTGTTCAAGGATAGTGAAGGGGGTGGCTCTCACATGGGATATTTTGTCCACAATCTACAGATGCATCTTGGCAGGGACAAGCCTCTGTCTTACGAAGAGTTCTCCGAGCATATTGATAAAAACAGAGCGCAAAAAGAGCAGAAAAACAGAAAGAGCAGTCAACAAGTCACGCCTGAGCAATTGCGCGCCCTTGCGGAATTTAAAAGCGACGATTCACCCACAAAAGACGAACGCGATACTCTTATAAAAATTATCAGATTCTCAGGTGTGCCGCTCAAAGAGTGGCGTTATGTTTTTGCGGGGGATGTGTTATCGGTCTGAGTGACCCTTGACGACTCGCCTCATTGCTATACAACGGGAGGAGGATGAAAGAGGACTCCTATCTATTTACCAGCGAATCGGTATCAGAAGGTCACCCGGACAAGCTCTGCGATCGGGTGTCTGATGCCATTTTAGATTTGTATTTGCACCATGACCCTCATGCCCGTGTGGCGTGTGAGACTCTGGCGACCACCAATCGGCTGATTGTGGCGGGCGAGGTGCGCAGTGAGCATGGTGTCACACGGGCAGAGATTGAGGATGTGGCTCGCACGGCTGTCAAAAACATCGGCTATGAGCAAGAGGGATTTCACTGGCGCACGCTGGAATTTTCCAATTATTTGCATGAACAATCGGCAGACATTGCGCGCGGGGTGGATCAAAAAGATGCCCCACAAGGAGCGGGCGACCAAGGCATGATGTTTGGCTATGCCTGTCGTGACCACAATGATGCCCTGATGCCGGCACCGCTTTATTATGCTCATCGCATTTTGCAATCGCTGGCTCGCGCTCGTCATGAAGGCACAGTGAGCTTGCTGGAGCCCGATGCCAAGAGTCAAGTGACTTTGCGTTACGAAAATGGCAAAGCCGTGGAGGCGACTTCGGTGGTGGTCTCCACGCAACACGCTGAGGCGGCATCCCAGCGGGACATTCGGGCTCTGGTCAAAGACCATGTGGCGGCTGTTCTGCCCGCAGGATGGATGTGTGACGATGACCAATTGTATGTCAATCCCACAGGGCGTTTTGTGATTGGCGGTCCCAATGGTGATGCGGGGCTCACGGGACGCAAGATTGTGGTGGATACCTATGGCGGTGCTGCGCCTCATGGCGGGGGTGCGTTTTCGGGCAAAGATCCCAGCAAGGTGGATCGCTCCGCCGCCTACATGGCGCGCTATTTGGCAAAAAATGTGGTCGCCGCCCAACTGGCGACCCGTTGCACCATTCAGCTGGCCTATGCCATCGGTGTCGCGCAACCTCTGGCGGTGTATGTGAACAGTCACGGCACGGCGCGCGTGTCTGATGGTTCTATTGCCCGAGCCTTGCAAGAGACGATGGATCTCTCGCCCCATGGTATTCAAACGCATTTGCAGCTGGCGCGTCCCATCTATGAGCGCACCGCCAGCTACGGACATTTCGGCAGAACGCCTGATGCCGATGGAGGATTCTCATGGGAACAGGTGAATCTCGCCCCCTCATTGGCAGAGCTCCTCTAATCAAAAGTTATGAATGTCGGCGCGGGCGCAGCTTGAGCACGCGCGCGCTGTGGCGATGGCACAATCTGCTGCCGCGATACGCCTTGCCCTTTGACCCCGCCACCGCATCGGTTGCCACATGGCGACAATGGGGGGCATGCCGAAAAAAAATTGCACTGGAAATCGGCTTTGGCAGTGGTGACAGCTTTGTGCGTCTGACACAGCATCACCCCGACACCAGTTTCATCGGCGCAGAACCATTCAGACAAGGCGTATCGCGTCTGCTGCGGTTGTTGGAGGAAAGTGACGCGTCTCGTCAGCGCGTCACCATTTATCCCCATGACGGGCGACAATTGCTCTACACCATGCCCGATGATTTTCTAAGCGCGCTGTTTGTTTTTTTCCCCGACCCGTGGCGCAAAAAACGCCATCACAAAAGGCGACTCATCAATGCCACTTTTATGCACCACGCTCATCGTGTGCTCGCTGCTGGCGGTCGTTTTCATGTGGCATCGGATCATGCCTCGTATCTTTTGCAGATTGGACGCTTGTGCCATCGTCATGGCGGATTTGAACGCCTGCCGCCTCGTGGGCGCGCCGCAAGGGAATGTCCGTCTTTTTTGCAAGAATCTCGCTATTGGCAAAAGGCATGTGCCGTGGGGCGCACAAGTCTTTTTTTCTCTTTTGCCGCCGTCAAGACACAATCGTGCGCCGATACAGCACACCGATGGCATCAGCTCGTTCATTCATGAGGTCATAGAGCTGTTGTTCGGTGGCACAATCGCTTTTGTGTCGCAACAATTGACGCAAAGGCACGCTGGCTTTTTGCCATGTAAACGGCGAACGATGACACAAGCGCACCACGCCATCCAATTCATGCCACAGCCGAAAGGCTTGGGTCATGATGCGTGCGTCCTCGGCGGAAATGAGGCGATGGTGGCACAGCGCATGAAGGCTTTGTTCCAATTGGGGATGGAGAATATCAGGATGCTGTGCCGCGTGGGTGAGCAGCCAGCATTGATGAATGGTGTCAATATCAATCATGCCGCCGCGCCGATATTTAAATGACCAAAACGCCTCCTCATTATCACGAGGACACAATTCTTTATGAATTTTCTTTCGCATGGCGTGAGCATCGTGACGGATGGCATCGGCATCGCGCTTTTGAGTCAGGGTGTGATGGATAATCTCCTCTATTTTTTTGCGTAAAGCGGGTTTGCCCGCAATGACGCGCGCCTTTGTGAGTGCCATATGTTCCCACAGGCGCGCCCGTTGATTTTGGTAACGGCTGAAGGATGATAAACTGGCGGTGAGCAATCCTTTGTCGCCTTCAGGGCGCAGGCGGGTGTCCAGTTGATAGAGGTCTCCCTCGCTGGTGGCAGAAGAAATTGCCGTCATCAAGCGTTGGGCAAGGCGGGTGTAATAGCTGGTGGGCGCAAGGGAATCGGCGGGCATTGAGGTGGCATCATCGTGAAGGAAAATGATGTCCAAATCGGACGCACCACTCAATTGCTGTGCTCCCAGTGTGCCCAATGCAATGATCGCCATTCCGTCATCGGCACGCGTGCCATATTGTTTCACAAAGGGCTTGCTCACCGCTTTGAGTATTTTCTCCAGCAACCCATCGGCAATATGACTGTAGAGCGGCGCGGCTTGCCTTGTCGTGATGCGATTTTGCAGCAGATGAATGCCCAATTGAAATTTTTTATCCTTTGCCCAAATTCGGGCTTGATTGAGGGATTGTTCCAAGTCGGCGTGCGGCTTCATCACTTTTTTAATCTCCTCTTTGATGGCGGCGGCGGTGATGGATTGTTCATCATAGAAATGACTCTCTAGGACATTATCCAGCAGTTGGGGTCTGCGGGCGAGTCGCTCGGCAAGGCGCGGCGCCGTGCTCATGATGAATGCCAGCAAGCGCAGCAGCGGCGGATGATGAGTCAGCAACGCAAACAGCTGCACCACTGCGGGGAGATTTTGAAGAAATAAATCAAACCGTGCCAAAGCTTGATGTTGGTTGTCATGGCGGGCGATTTCTTGCAAAAAACTCGGCAAAAGCTGGTCAAACAGCGCGCGCCCACGCTCATCGGACAATGCCGGATAGTGAGCATGATGCCAGTGGCTGATGATGCGCGCCATCTGCTCGGAATCTTGCATGTTTTGCTGAATGAGCCACTGTTGAATGTCTTCGGTTTTGTTGGCGGTGGTGATGTCTGTTTTGAGCTGTGTGTGTGTTTTTTTTTCATTGGTGATGTGCTCCACCCGATTGATGTGCTCTGTGAGTTCACGGTGCAAAGCATCACCATTGGCATATCCCGCAAAACAGGCAAACACCTCAAATTCCTCTTGTTGTGTGGGGAGGGTGTGAGTTTGTTGATGATTCATCATTTGCAGGCGATGTTCCAGTGAGCGCAGGCACAGGTAGGCATTTTTGAGAGCGTCTGCATTGTGTGAGGTGATTTTTTTCATTGTGTGCAGTTGGTGCAGGGCATCCAATGAGGCGGCGGCGCGCAAATTTTCATGCCGTCCGCCCCAAATCAATTGGAGGCACTGAAGGTGTGTTTCAATCGCGCGAATGCCGCCGCTTCCGTGTTTAAGATGATAACCACGCAGGGATTCATCGTGAGGGCGATGATAGCTCTGGGTGAGGGAGAGGATATCGTCAAGGGCGGTGAAATCCAAATGCCGCCGCCAGATGAACGGTTGAATGTAGGACACAAACGCGTCTCCTCGTTTTGTGTCACCTGCGATGCAGCGAGCCTTGATGAATGCGGCGCGCTCCCAGTTGCGTCCACGACTTTCATAGTATCGCTCCGCCGCACTCAGCGGCATCACCACTGCGCCATCGTCAGGGCGCAGACGCAAATCCACCCGCGCCACCATGCCGTCTTCGGTGTTGTCCCCCAGCAGATACACCAGCTGTTGTCCCCACCGCCGAGTTTCTTGCATGGCGTGGGCACGATCGCGCCACAGGGGATGGTCATCATCGTAGAAAAAAATCACATCAATGTCGCTGGCATAATTGAGCTCACGCGCGCCCAGTTTGCCCAGTGCCAACACCACAAAGCCACTGTCTTTTTGTGTGAGAGCCGATTCTTTGTGGTGCAACAGAAAATCAAGACAGTGACGCACGGCAGTTTGGGCAAAATCCGATGCGGTGCGCGCACTGGGCACAAGGGGCAACAAGCCACTCACCTCACCCAGTGCCAGAGCCAGCGCACTGTGCTGCTTGTGACGGCGCAGGGCGCGCATCAATGATTCCGATGATTGCAATTGCTGGGGCGATAAGGGGCGTGTCTGCCGAGCCAGCAGATCATCAAAGGCGGTTTTGATGTCGTGTTGCAGAAAATCATTCAAAAAAGCCATGTTTGTCATCAACAGGCGGGTGAGAAACGGCGAGGCAGAAAAAATGCTCTCCAATAATGACCGCCAGCAAGAGACTTGTTGGAGCGAGCATAAAAAGTCATATTCCTTACTGTGACGACACCATTGCTGCCAGTGATAGCGTGCCTGTTCTCGGCGCGCGTTTGCCACATAAAGGGGCGTGGTGATATGTTCCCATGATGTCATGATGACGCACCGTAACATTTTTTTATCCTTCCTGCGAACAAGCGTGTTGTGTTTCGTGGGGATGGTGGCTGTTGTCGTTTTTCTTGTGTTGCTGTGGCTGGTGTCACCTCGCCATCAGATTCCGCTTTTGCATTATTTTGTATCCGCTCATGCTCATCAACAGATGGGGGGACAGTTTTTATCCGTGGGTGGCATTTCTCTGCAAAGGCTGAAGCACGATGCATGGCGGGTGCGGGTGTGGGATGTCCATTGGCTGGATGATTATGGGCAGCGTCTGATTCATCTGCCTCAATTGGATGTGATTGTGCGCGATGACCTCACGCCACAACGCATAGAACTTGCTCATGATGATGTCACGGTGATTTTTTCCAGCCAAAGTCGTGAAGCCAGCACCTATGTTCCGCGCGATATCACCCAGTCGCTTTTGATTTTGCGTGCCGCCCCCGTGAGCTTGATTGTGGATGACACCGTGTTTCACATAGAGGACATTCATGAAAAACAGCGATGGCGATTGGATGTGCGACAGGCTCACATCAGAGCGGGCGGTGTCAGTCGTGATGTGCGGGGGTTTGCCGATGTGGTGGTGGCGGATGACGCACAGCCTTTTGTCAAGGCAGAGATCACATTGCAGCTGAATTTGAATCAGGATGACAAAGGACAGCAGCTGGATGGTTGGATCACAGCACCGACAATTGCCATGTCTCATGCCACTCAATTGTGGCCTCGCGCCGCCGAGACCGATTTGCGTCAATGGATCGCCGAGAATATGAATCAAGGCTCATTGCGGCAGGTGCACAGTCATTTTTCTGTGCGGTTGCAGAACACTGGCGAGACATTTCTGCAACAGCTGCAAGGAGCGATGCAATTGTCTCAAGTCAGTTTGACCTATGTGGAGGGGCTGCCTGTCATTGAAGGCATTGATGGCGAGGCACGCTTTGATCGATCGCAAATGGAGATTGTCATCAATCAGGGGCAGGCGGGGATGGATGCTCATCGTCCCGTGCATATTTCTCATGGGCGTGTGGTGTTGAATCAATTGGACAGCTATCGTGAACGGGCACGGGGAGATGTGCGTGTGCGTTGTGAGTTGAGGTCGTGCCTATGGTTTTTGGATCATGAGCCGATCGGTTTGGGGGAAATTGCTCACGATGTGAGTCCCGAGAGCAGGGGGCAGATGAAGGCACAGCTGTCATTTGATATGGATTTGCGTACCGTTGAGGAACTCACGGACAGTGGTTTGCGTGTGCGAGGAGACATTGCCGATGTGTTATTGGTTTTTGAGGAGACGGTGAGGGCATCATCGGTTGGGTTGGATGTCAATACGCGCGGTGCCCAATTAACTGGTAATGGCACTCTTGGCGATTTGGACACCTCATTTTTCGCCTTCATTTCGTTTGATGATGCCCCCAGCACATACGGCATACAAGGGGTGCTTTCACCCGACCAAAGAAAGAAAACCCCATATCTGTCCTCTGTGCTGGCGGCTCTGCCTCATGGCTCTCTGCCCTACCGCATCGCCATTGAAGAACAAGACGATGACATCATCACGGTGGATGTGGATATGAGTGAATTGGTGTCTCATCCACTGTCGCTGTCGGCAACCATCACGGGGGATGAGTGGCGCGGCATCAGTTTCAATCAATTGGCGGTGCGCGGTGATGCCATTGAGGTGACAGGACACGGACAGCTGATGGGCGAGACGGGAATGGTGTCTTTGAACACCGTGCAATTTTTCAATTCTGAAGGAAAGGCTTCATTTGATTGGACTGGCAACATCATTCGCACCCGCCTCACCATGAGTTCCCTCGTCAGTGAAGATGTGCATCAGTTACTGGATGCTACCAGAGATTTGCCCACAACGCCCGCCTCTCAAGTCAAAATGATTGTCACCTTTGATATCCCTTCGGTGCGCTCTCGCGATGATGAGAATCATGCTATTGACGCTTTACGCGGCTGGACGATTGTGTCAGACGGCATCATGCAGGATTTTTCGCTGGAGGGGCGTTTGCGTCAGGGGGAGCGGTTGGGTCAGGTGACGATGCGTGTTTTCAGGGAGAAGGCAACGCGCCAATTGCATCTGGACACCGACCAAGCGGGAACGCTCTTTGCCGCACTGGGAATGACGGGAAGACTGCAACAGGGAAATTTGACGGTGCGCATCAGCTCTCCTCTGCAAGAAACCCAATGGACGGGGTCGGTTCTCATGGAGAATTTCACCTGGCGGCATCCGCCGCAGTTTATGGAATTGCTGTATCAGTTGTCATTGGGGGAGCAAAAGGAAGTGGCGGCGGACTCCTCACAGGTGGCGGTGGAGTCGGACTTGCCTTTTGCCTCTTTGCGCGTGGCACTGCGTGGGGACGGCAGCTCGGTGGTCACATTGGATGAGGGACGAGTGGAAACCGATGGTTTTGCCCTCTCCTTTGAGGGACAGCTGGACTATGTGCGCGATCGCATGGCGTTTGGAGGAACATTGACACCCTATCAGAATGTCAATGAATTTTTGTCCCATGTGCCACTGCTGGGCGATTTGTTGCTGGGCGGCTCTGATGAGGGACTCTTTGCTCTGCGCTATGGTTTGAGCGGACGCTTGTCTGACCCCGATGTGGAAATCAATCCTTTGTCGGTATTGTTCCCGGGGGCACTGCGCTATGTGGCGGATGGATTGTCATTTTTGTGGGGCGGTGTGGGACAAACACGCCTTGAAGAGGTCACCGAATCGCCACCATGAGATTTTTTTTCTTGCCGATGGAAATGATTTGTTGCGGCAAATTTTTATCAAGGCGATGGTGAATGTCGGTGATGGTGACATCGCCTACCTTGATGCCGCCACCCTCAATCAGACGGCGCGCCGCCGAGCGACTGGAAGTCATACCTGATTGGGTGAGGACATCAATCACAAGAAATGCGTCATCATCGCCATCGGCGGCGAGGTGATACAGCTGTTTCACTAGATGTTTTGCCAGAGACACCTGAGAAGATCGTGCGATCCTGTCGCCTTTTTCAAAAAATTGCTCTGCTAAGGCATAACATTCTTTAGCGGCATCGTCACCGTGACACAGGCGGGTGGCTTCATTGGCGAGGCGTTTTTTTGCCTCATTGAGATATGCTCCCGTCTTGCGAGTGAGTTCTTTAATTTCATCAAGAGACAATTCCGTAAAGAGGCACAAAAAGCGTTTGACATCTTGGTCGTCCACATTGCGCCAGTACTGCCAATAGTCCCACGGTTTCAGATGCTCCCTACTGAGCCAGACTGCGCCATTGGCGGTCTTGCCCATCTTTTTGCCATCGTGGGTGAGCAACAGGGGGGCGGTGAGTCCAAAGGCTTGGCGTTGTGTGAGGCGGCGAATCAAATCAATCCCCGCCGTGATGTTGCCCCATTGGTCTGAGCCTCCCATTTGCAACAGACACTCTGCGCGCTGACTCAATTGATAAAAATCATAGGATTGTAGCAGCATGTAATTGAATTCCAAAAAGCTCAAATGTTGTTCTCGCTCCAGCCTTTGGCGAATGGATTCGGCTTGCAGCATTTTATTGACAGAAAAATGCCGTCCGATGTCTCTGAGAAATTCAATGTAATTGAGGTCATTCAACCAGTCATCATTGTGGATAAAGAGGGCTTTGTTGTTTCCATTGGTGTTGAGAAAGTGGGCGATGATGGATTCAATGGATTGGGCATGGTGGCGGATGGATTGTTGGTCTTGCAGCGGACGGGTTTCGTCTTTTCCCGATGGGTCGCCGATTTTGGTCGTGCCACTGCCCAACAGGACGATGGGTTGATGCCCACACTGTTGAAACAGTCGCAAAAGCATGATGGGAAGCAGACTGCCCACATGCAAACTGGCGGCGGTGAGATCAAAGCCAATATAGGCGCGGCGAGGCTGACAGAGCCAATCATCCAGTTCGTTGGCATCGGTGCAATCATGAACAAAGCCGCGAGCGGTTGCCTGTTGAAGAAAAGAGGAGCGGTGGGCGGTCATGTCATTCTTTTAGAGATTCTCATGGGCAAAGCCAAGTCTTGTCTTATGGATAAAGAATGTTACTATAGCACCATGACGAGACGACTTGGTATTCTGGTGTTTTCGGTGACTCTTTTTTGCGCAGGCGAGTCTTCGTGGGCGCAGGTGGAGAAAATCCGCTATGAGCCGCGTGTGCAATGGCAAAAGACGGGGATTTATCTGTCGTTGCGAGGCGGCGCGTTTTTACATCATGACTCTTCCTCTATCTACGGCGATATTGTGGGCGCGGGCGGCGCAGCTGTGGGATTGCTGCTCAGCTTTGGTGAGTCTCGCAGAGTGCCTTTGTCATCCATGCGGCTGGAGCTGGAGGGCAGCTATATTGCTCAAAAAAATGTGGGACGCACGCAAAACAGTCGTGTGCATCGCTGGAAAGCCAGTGGGTATATGCTTTTGTCATCGCTGTTTTTTGATTTGCGCACGGAACATGCTCTCAAACCCTATGTGATGCTGAGCGGCGGCTATCGCGAACCATCGCTGACATTGACTCAAGGCAACAGCCCCATTTTTCATGACCGTTCAGGCTTGTTGGGCGGTGGCGGTGGTGTGGGCGTGTCGCTCAATGAGGACGATTCCATCATATTGGACATGGACTATCGCTATCTTCATAATTTAAAAGAGGATGGCGTTGGCACAAGTCACATGACATTCATCGGCGTGCGCTTTTTGGATTTGTGAGGACGACAATGAACAGCAAAACCATGGGCAGTGATATTGAAATAGCGTCTCAGGCGCGTCTTGTTCCTATGACGGAGCTGGCGCCGTCTCGTTTGGGCTTGGCGGCGGATGTGATTTCCCCCTACGGACACGATAAGGCGAAAATTCCCTTGAGCACGCTGGAAGGACTCAAGAAAAACAAGGATGGCACGCTGATTTTGGTGACAGCCATGACTCCCACCAAGGCGGGTGAGGGCAAGACCACCACATCGGTGGGACTGGCGGACGGTTTGAATCACATTGGCAAGAATGCCGTGGTGGCGTTGCGCGAGCCTAGTTTGGGTCCTTGTTTTGGCATGAAAGGCGGTGCGGCGGGAGGCGGTTATGCTCAGGTTGTGCCCATGGCGGATATCAATTTGCATTTTACGGGAGATTTTCACGCCATCACCTCGGCGCATATGTTGCTGTCGGCGATGGTGGATAATCATATTTACTGGCGTTCGGCGCCGCACATTGATGCACGACGCGTCACATGGCGCAGAGTGGTGGATATGAATGATCGCGCCCTGCGCTCGGTGGTGACATCGCTGGGCGGCGTGGGCAATGGCTTTGCCCGTGAGGACGGATTTGATATCACGGTGGCATCCGAGGTGATGGCGATTTTCTGCCTTGCCACCGATATCAAGGATTTGCAAGAGCGGCTGGGACGCATCATTGTGGGCTATGATTATGATAAAAAGCCCGTGCGCGCCGCCGACATCAAAGCCGCAGGAGCGATGACCGCATTGTTGCGAGATGCTTTGCAACCAAACTTGGTGCAGACTCTGGAGAATAATCCCGCACTGATTCATGGGGGTCCTTTTGCCAATATTGCCCATGGGTGTAACACGGTGCTGGCGACCAAGACGGCTCTCAAATTGGCGGATTATGTGGTGACCGAAGCCGGCTTTGGGGCTGATTTGGGTGCAGAGAAATTTTTCAACATTAAATGTCGCAAAGCGGGGCTTTCACCCAAAGCGGCGGTGGTGGTGGCGACGGTGCGCGCTCTGAAAATGCACGGCGGTGTGGCTGCCAGTGACTTGGCAAAGGAAAACATTGATGCCGTCAAGAAGGGATTGCCCAATCTCATTCGTCACTTGGAAAACATTGCTCTTTTTGGCTTGCCTGCGGTGGTGGCGATCAATCGTTTTCCCACTGATACCGAAGCTGAGATCAAAACGGTGGAGGAAGCGTGTCGGCGCGCGGGCGTGCAAGCCATTTTGGCGGAGCATTGGGCAAAAGGTGGTGAGGGGGCTGTGAATGTGGCGCGTGCCGTTGTGTCACTGGTGGAAGAGGGCAAGGGCAAGTTTAAGCCTCTGTATCCTGATTCCATGTCCTTGATTGATAAAATTCGCACCATTGTGCAAAAGATTTATCGCGGTGATGATATTCAGCTTCATGCGGGGGTTGAGGCGAAGCTGCGCTCATTTGAAGAGATGGGCTATGGCGATGTTCCTGTTTGCATGGCAAAGACTCAATACAGTTTTTCGTCTGATGCGGCGGCGTTTGGTGCGCCGACTGGATTTTCTGTTCCTGTGCGGGATGTGCGTCTGGCGGCGGGAGCGGGTTTTGTGGTGGCATTGGCGGGGGATATCATGACGATGCCCGGCTTGCCTCGTCATCCTGCGGCGGAGCAGGTGGGCGTGGGCGATGATGGCGCAATTGTCGGCTTATTTTAGGAATGGCACTCTATCACGCCACAACGGTCTTGGCTGTGCGAACAAAAGAGCAGGTGGTGCTTGCCGCCGATGGACAGGTGACCCAAGATGCCACCGTTGTGAAGTCATCGGCGAACAAGTTGCGCTCCTTGGGAGCGGGGCGAATTGTGGCGGGATTTGCAGGCTCTACCGCCGATGCCATAACCTTGTTTGAACGGCTGGAGGCAAAGATTGAAAGTCATGCCGGACACCTCGATCGCGCCGCAGTGGAAATGGCAAAGGATTGGCGCAGTGATAAATATCTGCGGCGGCTGGAGGCACTGATGCTGGTGGCGGATGCCTCGCGCATTTTGTTGGTGTCAGGCTCGGGGGATGTCATTGAACCCGATGGTGATGCGGCGGCGATTGGCTCGGGCGGAGTCTATGCGCTGGCGGCGGCGCGAGCTTTTTTGACCGCAGGAATCACCGATGGCGAGAAAATCGTCAGACAAGCCATGACCATCGCCGCCGATTTGTGCGTCTATACCAATCATCAATTGACCGTTTTATCACTGCCTGCGTCATGATGTTTTCCCCGCGTGAGATTATATCGGAATTGAATCGCTTCATCATTGGTCAAGAGGAAGCCAAGCGGGCGGTGGCGGTGGCATTACGCAATCGCTGGCGGCGCATGCAGGTGCCGCCACCCATGAGAGATGAAATTCTGCCCAAGAACATTCTCATGATTGGGCCCACCGGTGTCGGCAAGACCGAGATGGCGCGGCGGCTCTCGCATTTGGATGATGCCCCTTTTGTCAAGGTGGAAGCCACCAAATTTACCGAAGTGGGATATGTGGGACGCGATGTGGAACAGATTATTCGCGATCTCGTGGATGTCGCCATCGCTCAAACCCGAGAGCGCACCAGACAAAAAGTCACCGCACAAGCCGAACTGGCAACAGAACAAAAACTCATTCAGGCGTTGAGTCAAAGCTTCAGCACAGACCCTAAACAATTGCTACAGCAATTACGCACAGGAGCTCTGGATGACCAACAGGTGGATGTCAATGTGAAAGAATCACCCGCCGTGCAAATGCCATCATTTGAATTGCCCGGCATGACGGGCGCGCACATGGTCAATATGCAAGACATCATTGGTAAAATGATGGGCGGTGATAAACAGCGTCAGCGCAAAATGACCGTCAAGGAAGCCAAAGCAAGACTGCTGGAGGAAGAGTGCGATAAACACATTGATGAGGATGAACTTCATCGCTCGGCTCTTGAAATCGTGCAAGAGCGCGGCATTGTCTTTATTGATGAGATTGACAAGACTTGCCGTCATGATTCGGCACAGCGCGGCGGCGATGTCAGTCGTGAGGGGGTGCAGCGGGATCTTCTGCCATTGATTGAAGGGACGATTGTCACCACCCGTTATGGCGCGGTGCGGACGGATCATATTTTATTCATTGCTTCGGGGGCGTTTCACGGCGCAAAGCCGTCTGACCTCATGCCGGAATTGCAAGGACGATTGCCGGTGCGGGTGCGCTTTAAGCCTCTTTCCAGCGATGATTTTTTTCTCATTCTCACCGAGCCAGAAAACAATTTGGTGCGCCAGTATCAATCGTTGCTGCGAGCTGAGCAGGTGGAGCTGGACATGGATGAGGATGCCATTGTGCGCATTGCTCAACTGGCGGCGGATGTCAATGATCGCATTGAGAACATTGGCGCGCGCCGCTTGCATGCTCTGATGGAACGGGTGCTGGAGGATATTAGTTTTGAGGCAGGGGATTCGTCTAAAAAGAAGTTTCATGTCACCAAAGCTTATGTGGATGAGCGCATGCAAAGCTTCATTGAAGAGCAAGATTTATCCCGTTTTATTTTGTGACCATGTATTCCAGCAAAATAGCCTTATGGCGACCGATGGTGCGTGCCGAGCCATACGCCATCACCGTGCCAGACAAATCACACAGACGCAAATGACCCCTGTCCAATTGCGCCATAGCCCTGCCGTAGGGGATGGTGAGGGCGGAGGTTTGTTGCTCAAGATAATCAAGCGGCAGCGACACCGGCACGGCTTCAATGGAGACAAACGCCTCATCTGGAGTGTGAAAGAGTTCATCCCCCATCACCAGCATGCCATCGTCATAGGAGGCATCATAATTGTGGTCGCCGATGGCGAGGGTGATGTCATGAGCATCCTCATCATCGTGATGGGTGTAGAGCACCATGTCTCCTGCGGTGAGAGATTGAAATTCGGCATCATCCAACATGACACTGCCCACAATTACGCGCGCATCAATGGTGAGTGGCGGTGATGGGGGCGTGGCGTGATTGAGGCAAGAGATTAGATGTGCGAAAAAATCCACATCCGCTTCCTGAATTTCCAAAGTAAAACGATGTGTCTTTTTGTCGTTGCGAGCGGAGGCGGCGATGGTGATGGCAGAGTCGGACGGCATCTCGTGTGGCTGCCACTGGCAATCGGTGATATGGATGGGCACGCCCAATTGCTGTTCGCATTCATTGAGGATTGGCTCGCCGATGGATTCCAGCAGGGCACAACGAACGGTCATGGGGGCGGAACGCAGAGCTTCTTCCACTTGGCTTGGGCTGAGATCGGGATGGTTCGGCAGCCGATGAAGATGACAATGACATGATTTGTCGCCAACGGTGAGAGAGAGTTTCACAATGCTGGAATTCACAGCATTGGTGGCGAGACTCATCACACCCACAGAATTAAGCATGATGCCATTCAATCCATCACGCAGGGCATTGTGATGATGCCACCCAGTGGCGGTGGAAGATTGCAACGAGTGCGGGCGATGAGGGGTGGATGGCGGCAGAATAATCACGATGGAGTCTCACCCTCGTCCATGAGGTCCAATCCCCGTGAGCGTTGGTCTGGATTGCCCTGTTCTTGTTCTGAGGTGTAGTTGAGTTGCACATCCACATCCAATCCGCTTTGGCGGGTGAGGAGGTCGGCGAGATTGCTCTGTTCGGTCGCCAGCACATGGTGAGACACGGGGGAGGCGGTGTTCATTTGCACCATGAGTCCGCCGCCGCGTTCGGTCAGGCGAATTTCGGTCTGAGGCAGCAGGCGGCTATCCACCTTGATACGCACCTCGCCGCCGTGTGCCTGTTGGCTGCCCACCAAAATGCGCTCCGCCACCTGCGTGAGAGCTGGCGAGATGGTGGAAGCTTGAGCCGTTGCAGTCGCCTGAGGAGTGGTATGCGGTGCATGGGGCATGGAGGTGGGACGCTCGGCGCTGGTCATGAGCGGTTGTTGTTCAATGGTGTCATGATGACCCTCACGGGAGATTTTTTTGTGATGGTCTTTATGGGGGTCAACGGTTTGTTGCCCGCGCGTGTCGTCATGATGAATTTTTTGGGAGATTTTCTTGGAGTGCTCTTTCTTTTGATTGTTCACTTGGTGCTCATCACGGTTGTTTTCCTCTCTTTTACTGACCTCTTCTTTGTCTCGTGGCTTTGACTGGCTTTGAGTCTCTTGGGTGTCATTTGTTGATGTGGGCTCGTCTCTCATTGTGGAGGATTCATGCGCGGTGCGCCGCGAAGTGGGGCGATGCTCCTCATTGATGAGACGCTGCAGGTGCGCGGCATCTTGTTGCACATTCTGATTGGGCGTATTGGTGCGGGCTTGTTGCTGAGTGGTCTCAACAGCTTTTTCATCCATGGCGGGATTTTTTTGCGAATTGATGGCATCAATCATGGGTCTTTCCTTTGAAAGCGGGTGGTGGCAAATTCATCAAGCTCGTCATCTTCGCGCCGATGGTGCTGAATGGTTTCTTCCTTCTGTATGTCTGTTGCCAATTCGTCCGTCTTGTTCCGTTGTTTGCGCGCTTTGCGATAGAGCTCGCGCGCTTTTTGCGTTTCTTCTTGGGCTTGTTGGTGGGATTGCTCGGCGGTGTTCTCTTGCGCGACGAGTTCCTGTTCGTGTTCTTTGAGCCGCTGGCGATGATTTTGCCATGCCTGCCAATCACGCTTGGTGAGCTTTTGTCCCTGAATGTCGGCAAAGAGAGCATCTTCTTTGGCGGGCATATCCTGTTGCCATGTGAGGCGTTCCTCTTGAGCTTGATCATAGTGTTTTTTGGCATCATCTTCTTGATGCTTGCGCTGTTGCAGGGCGCGCTCTTTTTTGTCCTCACGAATGTGACGCAATTTTTGCAAGGTGTGCACTTGTTTGAGAAAATTTGCCATCACACAAATTTCTCTCACACAATAGCTTGAAGTTGGGCAAGGGTATCATCAAAAGATATTTGTTCTCTGACTCCTTGTTGGAGAAATTCCTCAATGGCATCATGATGAGCCACGGCGTTGTCAATGGTGGCATCATTGCCTTCTTGATATTCGCCGATGCGAATGAGCATTTCCACTTCTTTGTAGCTTGCCATCATGGAGCGCATTGTTCCTGCGGCGTGTTGATGGCTTTTGTCGGTGATGGCAGTCATGACGCGGCTGGTGCTGGCGAGAATATCAATGGCGGGATAATGGTTGCGGGCGGCAAGGTCACGAGACAAAATTATGTGACCGTCCAGAATGGAGCGGGTTTCGTCAGCGACTGGTTCGGTCATGTCATCGCCTTCCACAAGGACGGTATAAAGGGCGGTGATAGAGCCTCGCTCGCCCATGCCGGTGCGCTCCATGAGGCGCGGCAGCTCGGCAAAGACCGATGGCGGAAAGCCTCGCCGTGTGGGCGGCTCACCCGCCGACAAGCCAATTTCGCGCTGGGCGCGGGCAAAGCGCGTGACCGAATCCATCAAGAACAAAACCTTCAAACCCTGATCTCTAAAATAATCGGCAATGGCGGTTGCCACCCATGCGGCTTTGGCGCGCTCCATAGAGGATTTATCCGATGTTGCCACCACCAGTATGGAACGCTTCATGCCTTCTTCTCCCAGATCCCGTTCAATGAATTCTCGCACCTCTCGTCCGCGCTCACCAATGAGGGCAAGAATTGTGACATCGGCAGATGAGCCTTTGACAATCATGGAGAGCAAGGTTGATTTGCCGCCGCCCGCTGCCGCAAAAATTCCCATGCGTTGTCCCTCGCCGCAGGTGAGCAAGCCATCAATGGCGCGCACCCCCAGTGGCAGAGGCTCGCTGATGATGCGGCGCGTCATGGGATTGGGTGCTGCGCCATAGATGGGATAGGAAGACTCCGATTCCAGCGCGCCCTTGTTGTCAATAGGATTGCCCATGCCGTCCAGAATACGCCCCAGCATGGCATGCCCCACCGACACATGATGACTGCGTCCGGTGGGAATCACCTCAGTGGCATCGGAGATGCCCATCATCGTGCCGATGGGCGTCAGCAGAGCTTCTCGTCCGTGAAAGCCAATCACCTCTGCCAGCAGAATCTGATCGTGATGGGGTGTCACCAACTGACACAGCTCTCCCACTTCCGCCTGCGGTGTCACCGCTTTGATGATTGTGCCCAGAACTTGCGTCACCCGTCCTCGTGAGCGCATCGTTGCGGTGTCATTGATGGTAGAGCCGATGAGGTCGGTGATGTAAGATAAATCACGCATCGCTTTGGCGTCCAAATAAATGACCCAAACTGTTGCGAATGGCAGCCAGCTGCACATCCAAACTGGCATCCAGCACTCCTAAGTCGCTCTCTAAAATGACACTGCCGCGCGCCAAGGATGAATCACGCACAATCTCCACAAAACTGGCATCGGTGATTTCTTTTTGCAGAACGGCTTGGTCTTCTTTGGCAACCCGCAGGCGGACGCGTTCGTGGTCACGCATCATTTTGAGAGCTTTGCGGACAATGGCGCGCACCTTGTCGCCTTGATCCATATCGTCCAGTATTTTTTGCAAGGCATCCATCACCAGCTCGGTGACGCTGTCTTCCAGATGATTGATATAATCCACACTGCGCGCCGCGGTGGTCATCATTTGCTCCGCCATTTGCATCTGTGCTTGTTCAATGGCTTTTTGTTTTTCCTTTTCTTTGATGACGATGGCTTGCGCGCGTGCGGCGCGCAGATGCTGTGCCGCCTGCCGCCGCGCATGGCTGATGATGGTCATGCCTTGCGTGGCTTGTGCCAGCATCTTCCGCTTGATGACTTTCGTCTCCGTCCGCAGAAGATACTCTTCCAATGTTTGCTGGTCTGATGGCTGGGTCATGTCAATAAGGCGATGGGTTGATTCATGAGCCGTCCCAAGCGGTGAAAGAACAATGCACAGTTCGCAATGGCAATGGGCTTTGTTTTTTGCGGTGGTGGCAATCGGCGCAAAAAAACATCGCGCCACTCTCGCGACAAATCATCGGCACACTGGCGCAGCAACTGATAGCCGCGCGCATAGCAATCATGACGCGCCGTTTGCGTCATATCTTTAGGCAGAGAAATTCCCAACAGGTCGGCACTGCGCACCACAAACAATCGCAATTCTTGTCCCCACTCTTCATCAATGGAACGGACGCTGTCGCCATCAATCGTCTGTCTGAGGTGACGCGCCGTCAAAACAGCCCCTCCATAGAGTGCCAGTAAATCCAATGACGGCGGCGGCAACAGTGCCACATGCTGAGCTGTGTCCAATTGGTTGATGTCACACCACGGCGTGTCATCGGTGGCGCGCAAGAGGTATCTGCCGCGCGCATGGCGCAGACAAAAAGCCATGATGGCATCATCGGTATCGTCACGCGCCGCCATCGTGACAAATTGCGTCATGGCAACGGCAAGGGCAGCTGTGTTACGGCTTGTCATCAGAAACGCCATCGGAAAACATTGTCAGGGGATGGGCGGCAATCAAAACAACGGCAATGTCGGTGTAATCCACATGCGCCAAAGAGCGCGCCACCAAATTTTTAATGCGCGGCACAAGATCATGAATGTCATAGCGGTCGTCATAGCGAATGAAAACCGCCGCACTGCTTTTGATTTCTTTCTTGTGACTGGTCGCATCATCAGGCAATGACGAATGAACCCGAGCCGTCAGCACCCCATCAATGGCAGAGAGCGTCTCGGAGAGCTCTTGAGTCAAAGCATAATTGAGGCGCGCTCGCTGTTCCAATGAGGAAGAGATGCGGCTGTCATTTTTGAACATCTCACTGACGCCATCAAATTGTGGGCGCGGATAGCCTCTGTCTTGAAGCACCGTCATGGCGTGAGCAAATTGCTTTTCCTCCACATTGATGCCAAATAGATCGCCCTTGACGGTGAATTTTTCCGCATCAATGTGTGCCTCCAACAAGATGGCAAGCATTTCGTTGGCTTCCTGCTCTTGCAAATCGTGATAGAGTTCGGTCTTGCAGGCAGCAAGGATGATGGTTGCCATCACAAGGGCAGTCAGACGCAGACGGCACGCCATCACTGCTCTGCTTCTTTGACTCCCGCCAGTGCGTTTGCCATCGCCACCGCCCAGGGCTCTTTGCCTTCTTTGCGCACCATCTCAACCATGCGCATGGATTCCTGACGGCGACCGCCACAATGCAATGCCAGTGCCAAAAAGCAATTGACAGCCTCACTGTCTCGATGGTCATGCAGGTGTGCTTTGCTCAGCAGAGCGATGGCTTGTTCCCACTCGCCGCCGTTCATGCGAGCCAGTGCCATGCCCACGATGGGAAGGTCGCTTTTGGGTTTTAACACACGCAAGCCGTCAAAAATTGTCTCGGCGGATTTTTGATCCCCCATGCCAGCCGCCACCATGCCTGTTTCGCTCAACAGACGGGCAAGGCTCATGGAGAGAGGAGGGAGAGAGCGGTCGCTTTTCATGGAATCATCCTTTCCTTAATAGTGACTCTTTTCAGCCGTTTGATGATGGGTGTCATTGATCTCCTTGATGGTTTGCAACACCGCTTGTTGCATACTCCAGATGTTTTGCATGTCTTCGCTGTCTTGGGAGACATATGTTCCCGCTTTGGTGGCGGCGGTTTCATCTTCGGTTTCTTTGGCTTTGGCTTGGGTTTCTTCGTAGGTAGCCGTGGAGCTGCCCATTTTGCCGCCCGCACTGATGGTATCGCTCACCGCCGTGTAGCGCATCTGCGTGCTTTGCGACAATGCCGCACCCGCCTGAGCATCCGATGCCCCACGCATCGCTTTCAAACCGCGCGCACCACCCACGCCCTGAGCAACGCCCGCTCCAATCTCCGCCGCACCTTGAACACAACCACTGATGAGCTCCATATTTGCCTCTTTCTTGATGTCCTTGCTTTTATCCTTGAGAGAACTCACCTGTGAGGACAAATCCGCTTTGCGCTCTTTGCGCTCCGATTGATGAGTCGCCAGCTCCGATTGAATCAGCGTCAGAAGCAACGACAGCCAGTCAAACTTGTCGCCGCTATTGAGTGCAGCCATGCGGTTATATGTGCCGTCTAAGGAATGACCGCCTTTTGTATTGGGCGCGGACAGTGTCACATGGGAGGCTGTCGGCGTGGTCGCCTTGCCACCCGATGTGCTCTCCTCAACGGTCGTCAGGGGCGTGGCGGTGGTGGGACGATTCTTGCCCACATCACCTTTTTGACCGGTTTTGCGAGTCTCCTGTGTCGCCGTTGTCGGCAGGGGGGGTGTGCTGATGCTGTTGATCATCGTTTTGCTCCTTTGCGGGTTACACCATTTGTTCGGCGGTATAGTCTGTGCCTTCATTGAAACTTTGAATCACCTCAAAGGCACTGGATCTGGTATCTTGAATCATTTTGCTGGTGCGCTTGATGTCGGTCACCATCTGTTGCTTGTTGGATTCCATCTCCTTGATGGTGGCGTGGGTCTCGGCTTCATCGGCGCGATCCTTGGTGGCATCGGAGGTATACACCGCTTTGGCAACATCCGCTCCGCCCTCTGACACCATTGAGGTGGCTTGCACAACCGTCTCAATCAAGCGAGAGACTTGCAAAACCATCGCCGCCGTCTCGGACGCTGTCGCACCACCCGATGCCACCGCAGCGATAATATTCGCGCCAATAATCACCGTCATCACCACCGCCATCGCCATGTATTGACTAATCTCTTTGGCTTTGTCTGCCGATGTGCCAAAAGCCTCCAGCATTTTGGCAAAGCCCTTGGCGATGCCAGTCATCATTTTGGTCATCGCGCCTGTCTCGCTCATAATCATCAGTCCCAGACCCACAACCGCCATCGCCAGCATCGGCCAAGCCGCACCACCGGTCGCTATGGTCGCCACAACAGCCGCAATCACCGCAACAACCGTGCCAATCCAGCCAAAAATCTTGCTCACCAGACTCGCTTTCTTGCTCTTTTCGGTCTTCTTGATGCTGTCTTTGATCTTGGCAATCACTTTTTTGTGTTGTTCTTGCAACGACTTGTCGCTGGATTTGAGCTCCTTTTTTTGCGACTCCATCTGTTTGTCACCCAACTCATTGCGAAGATGATTGAAAATCGCCGTCAAAATCTGTGAGTCCATCGTCGGCTTATCCAAGTGAGGCATACCCACATAGAGACGCGATGAAGTGTTGTTTTTTGTGCCGCCTTCTTTGGAAGAATCTGCAACCGTCAGCAAAGGACGAGACAACGATGGAACACCTGCCGATGAGGTTCGGCTGCTTTTGTGAACAGTATTGCTCTTGAGATGACTGCTTTTGAGGTTTTTGCCCTTCAGGCTCTTGTTTCGCAAAGTAGACGCGCGTGTTGATGCTCCCCGCACCGTATCATCATCGGGAAGATTGCTGGGCGGCAGAGCTCCGCCACTGCCCATGATTCCATTATACGGCATGACTTATTTTTTCCTCTTTTTGCTGGTGCTGCGTTTTTGTTCATCGCTGATGTGATGCAGCATTTGCTGAGCTTGGGTCAAAAGCGATTGATACTTTTTGCGTCCTTTGGCTTGATGGATGGCGGCATCCAGAGATGTGCGCGCCGCATCAAAATCCTTCATTTCTATGAAGCAATAGGAGGCATGAAAAGACGGTTCGGGATCGTCAATGTCAAGAAGAGCCATGTAGGCATAAGATTCCGCCGCCTTCTTGTAGTTCTTTTGCATCTGATAACACGCCGCCAGACCCTTCCAAAAGCGTTTGTCCATGTGTTGATACAAGCACAGATAGCAGAACAATTTTTGTGCCTTGTCGTAGTCTCCTTGTCCGTAAAAGCTGTGAGCAACGCTGTAGATGGCTTCCAGATCGTCGGTGCTGATGCCCTGCAGCATGGAGAGCGTGCCACCATTCTTGATGACCTCCAGTCCGTGAGATAAATCGTGTTCGGTGATCTCGTGATGGGTGTTCATGATGGTCTCCCGTTAGTCTTTGATGGATTGGATGATGGTCTCAGCGGTGCGAGAATACATGGATGCCATGTTGGACATTTGCTCGGAGTATTCACTGTGCATATCGGTGAGCTGTTTGATTTCGGTCTCATCGGTTTGGCTATTGGTTGAGAGGGTGTCTATTTTACTGCGCACCACTTCGGTCCATTCGTCCCACTTGTCTTTATCAATATCGCCTGAATCGGGAGATTCGCCGTTGGCTTTGAGCCATGTCTGCACACTGGCGGGCAGGGTTTTTTTATCCGTTCCCGAGGGCTTGCCTGACAACAAAGATTGCAAAACATTATTGGCATCTTGCTGTTTGGCGATGCGCTGTTTCATGGATTCACTTTTGGTTTTCAGCTGCGACTCGGCATTGTACATCAGACGAGCATTCACATAGAACTGCAGCTGCTCAAAAGAGAAGGTTTTGCCATCACTGGTGTGGTAGATGGTATTGCCGCTGGCATCGGTGCCACTGGTGATGGTCACGGGACGAGAGGTGTCACCGGTGATGGAAAATGGGTTGGACATCATGCAATCTCCTTACGCTGTCTCTTGTGTTGGTGTGTGATGAGGGGAAATTGTTCCTTCACACAGATTTGAAATGACGCTTGCGTTGCACATCTTGCGACACAACCTTGTGAGAGGGCGCATCGGCGGGCATATCCGACATATCGGGACGCACCACGCCTTTGCTTCTCAACTGCTTTTGCGATGAAGTAAAATGAGCGCGCGCCTTTTTCAAAACTTCAGGATTGGGATTGTTCTCATGAAGAAAATAACGCAATTGATGCTCATCAATGTCATCCCAATCCTTGAGAAAAGAATTCAAGCGGTGCAGCGCGCGCCGCGCGCGATCCATGACATCATGGGTCATCATCATTAAACCGCCACAAAGCCTTTTTTATGGTGGCTGCGTTTCTTGTCACCACTGGCTTGCTTCATCTGGTCGTGACAGCGAGTGGTAAAGACTTGTTCTTCTTTGCGAATGATTGTCACCACTTCCGCAGGAAGAGTTTCTTGCGCGTGGGCATCCTTGACAACGCCACTGTGCTCTTCAAATGATTGTGCTTGGTGGTGTAGTTTCTGCAACAGCTCTTGGGCTGTGTCCAGACTCTCTTGCATCATACGAATCACACGATTTGAGTGTTCCAAAGAGGTGTGAGCTCGTTCGTGCGTGCCACTTTCTGTCATTTTTATATCTCCAAAATTTTGAGGATGGTTCACAGTGTAGTGTGTGGCGGCTTGCATATTTTTGTCGCTTAATTTTTCTAATTTTTATTACGAAATCGTCTCTGCGGTTACAAACATCATGAACGAAAACCGCAAAAAAGAGGAAACCGCCATGAGCATCAGTGCCATCAATACGCCCAGCAAAGACGCAATTCAGCAAAAGCAGGCTGCCGCTGTGGCGAAGGAAAATCCTAAAATCAATGATGTGGCGGTGATGCATCAGTTGGCGTTGCTGTATGTGGAGGAAGCCAAAGTCACCAGACGCTATCTGGGATTTTTGGTGCAGCAGAAAAATGATCTCAATAACGCCAACATCAAGTATCAAAATCAATTGGATGGTATTCCCAAAACGCTCACAGAGGCGAAGGCACAATTCAAAGCTCAGGCGGCTAAAGAGCATGTTGACTTTGCAGGGGCAAAGGCAACGCCTGAGCCTAAACTCATTTCTGATTGGATCAGTCGTGTTGCCGATGGAGACTATTATGGGCAGGATGAGGTGAATCGTAAAAACAAAGCCCGCATGGATGCCATCATTAAGTACATGGCGGGACAAGACATTGCCAATGGAAAGCCTGTCAACATCACCAAGAAAAGCATTGAAGATTTTTTGACCCAATTGAAAAACAAGATCACATCAAATGAAACGGTCCATACTTTTAAGGGGACAAATTACAAGTATGTCTCCCTTAATTCTTTTTATACACAAGTTCCATCGGAATTACAGGCTGGGTTGAGTCCCATGCTCAATGACAGTTCCGTTCCATTTAAGAAAAACATCGCTTTTTGGGGAAAAACCCAGAAAAACGATGATTACTATGCTGATGATATGAAAGATCATCCTTTGAAAGAATATGTTTTTGTGGATCGTGTGGGCAAAGGCAAAGGTTTTCTCAAAGATAATGCGCCCAGCCTGCAGTCTGTCATTGATGACACAAATAAGTATTTGGACGACAAGGTGAAATGGCAGCATTTGGATTTTAACAAATATGCCGGCATGCTGCTCCGCGAGAGCGGCTCGGGATATGAAGATAATCCCAAAACTTTGCAAACGGACTATTATTATGATCCCAAAAATTACACGGTGGATCAGAAGGCGTTTGATGCTCATTTCACGGCACAAAAGTCCGCCATTCAGCAGAAAATGCATGATGTGAATAATAAGGTGGAGCTCATCAATGAAAAAATGACACGCATCAGCCACTATGCGGAGCAATATTTAGAAATGGCAAACGCCTTGTTTCAGCATGACTACCAAGAAGCCAAATCATACATTGGTGGTTTTAACTTCTATCGGTGAGGTGATGGGATTGATTGATGGCATAGGCTCGTCTGCAACGGCGGAGCTTCATGTGGCTCAAAGGGCATCGTCTGGGGGACGGGTGGGTCATTATCGCGGCGAGCGGGTGCGGGTGCGCGTGGGCTCGCAGAATTCGCCTTTGAGCAGTGCCATGGAGGAGCTGGGCGAACTGGTCGCCGATCGCATTGAAGAGGAATACAAGAAAAAAGAAAAAGTGCATGCCAAGCGCGCCAATTCTCTGGAAAAGACCGAGACCGTGCGCGCCCTCATGGATCGCATGCAAGATGCCGATTTTCAGCAGAAGATGCAGGCTTTTCAGGGCAAGATATCGGCTCTGCAGGGCGCAAGCATGGGGCATTTTAACGCACAGCTGGAGACGCATTTTAAGGATGTGACTCATCGCTTTATTGCCCTTGAGTCTCTCAAGAAACAGTTAAAAGGCAAGGACAATGATGTGTTGCGTTCCTATGCGGAACAGGCAATGCAGGATTTGTTGGAGAACCATGCCCCCGAATTGTGGGCGGGGCTTAATATACAAAGTGAGATTGAAAAGCGCGGCGCCAGTGGTGAGAAATCGCAAGAGATGCGCGATTTTTATCGGGATGTGGTTTTGCAGGATGATGGGCTTGTGTCTCATTATAACGAATTGGTTGAGCGGTACGGCGAGCGTAACCTCACAAAACATGTGGATTTTCTCATCAAGGCATTGGGAGCGGATATTTCGGCGGAGAATCCGTCACGGGACAAGCGGGCACTGAAGATGGCACTGGATGAATTGTATCAGTTGGAAACACTGGTGACACTGCACGATGGCTGTGCCTTGTCATTGAGGCGTTTGCAAAGGGTGAGTCCTCAATTGCGGGTGACAAAGCCCTCGGTGATGATGAAACAGATTCTCACACTGGTGGGGCGGGAATGGATGGATCGCAGTCATGTTGATGATTACTTGCGTCATTTGGATGTGAATGATGCTCAGCTGGAGGTGAATATACTGCGCGAGACGCGCCGCTTGATTGAACGCCTGCCTGCCAAGTCCTATGCCAATGTGGAGCAACGGCAAAAGGTGATGGATGTGATTTTGCTGGCGCAGGATGATGCCATTGAGCACGAAGATGAGGCACTGGCATGACAATACCATGACAAGGGTGACGGCACATATATTGGACGATGTGGCACGCCAGTTCGGCATGAGCGATTGGTCGTGGCAGGAAGGCGATGTGGTGACTTTGGCGTTTGACCAAAGCGGCACGATTTACATTGAGCCGCAAGAGAGTTGTTGGCTCATGTATTGTGCCCGTGAGGGCGTTCCTTTTGAGGATCGGCAGGCGATTCATTTGTTGGAGGCGTGTCATCCTCGCCATCAGGAGGTGGGCATGACGGCGGGCTATCTGGGCGATGACTGTCGGGTGATTGTGGCGCGCGTGCCACTGTCTGCATTGGATGTGTCCCGTGCGGTGGCGGTGATTGACCGCTTGCGAGAGCTGCAAGGGAGAGCATGATGGTGGGACGCATCAAAGCACCTGCGGGCTTTCGCTTTGAGAAAGGGATTGTGTCTATTGTGGGCAATGAGGCAAAGAGTCACTTGCCGTCACGCTCGGCTTTGATGCCGGGGTCGGAGCAGTTGGCGCGCTCTAAGGTGGCAGACATTTTATATGGCGATTCATTGGATGAGGCATTGGCATCATTTTTTCGCCCGGTGACGGCAGACCCATCGTTGACGCAGCGAGGACGCTATCGTCAGGTGCTGCAGAGCACGGTGGATACATTATATAAGAAATCTCGTGGCAAAAGACGGGGTCGGCAGGTGTGTGTGCGGGCGGCGGATATTTTGATGGACTTGGGCGATATTCACGATGAACTGGTGGTGCGGCGCAGTGGCGGGTGGGAAGGCTCATGAGTGTGGACGAGACCACCAACATTCGTGACTTTCTTTTGACAATCGTTTCTTTTTTGCTCAACCACAACCGAGCAAAGGATGCGGGCATCATGATGGAGGCAGCCTTTGAGCTCTTTCCGCAGGACGCATTGGTGCTGCGAACGCTGGCGTATGTGCGTTTGCGCAGTGGTGACGCTCGTGCCAGCTTGATGGCATTTGATGAGCTCAAAAGACGCCAAGACATTCGTGCGTGGCATCCGCTCATGAAGGCATTGTATGGGATGGCATTGTCCAGCAATGGCAGGGCGATTGAGGCATCGGGTTTGTTGACATCATTGGCGGCGGTGCGCTTGTTGCGAGAGGATGAATCATCATGACGGCGGCGGTGCAGCGATTTTTGGTGCTGGCGAGCGGACGCACCGATGTGGTGCTTGCCTTTTTCATCACCGCGATCATTTTTATGATGATTTTGCCACTCCCCACCATTTTGATTGATTTTCTCATTGCCTCCAACATGGGACTGGCGATGACACTGCTCATGGTGGGCATTTATTTGAGTTCGCCATTGCAGTTTGCGGCGTTTCCCTCTGTGTTGTTGATTACGACATTATTTCGTTTGGCACTGTCCATCAGCACCACCCGACTGATTTTATTGCAGGCGGATGCGGGGGAGATTGTGTTTGCTTTTGGCAATTTTGTGGTGGGCGGCAATTTGGTTGTGGGGATGGTGATTTTTTTGATTTTGACCATTGTGCAATTTATCGTGGTGACGAAGGGAGCAGAACGGGTGGCGGAGGTGAGTGCTCGCTTTTCGCTGGATGCCATGCCGGGCAAGCAGCTCAGCATTGACAGTGATATGCGGGCGGGACTCATTGATATTGAAGAGGCGCGCAAGCGGCGATTCATGCTGGAGAAAGAGAGTCAGTTGTTTGGTTCAATGGATGGCGCGATGAAGTTTGTCAAGGGTGATGCCATAGCGGGCATTATTATTGTGGCGGTGAATTTGTTGGGAGGCATTACCATTGGCATTGTGCAGCGGGGTTTGTCGGCATCGGAGGCGGCGCACACCTATTCTATTTTGACCATTGGCGATGGCTTGATTGGACAAATCCCCGCACTCTTCATTGCCATCACGGCGGGGGTGATTGTGACACGCGTCACAGGAGAGAACTCGCGCGATTTGGGCAGTGACATTATCGGACAAATCACCCATCAGCCCAAGGCATTGATGGTGGCATCATGTTTGTTGTTGGCATTTGGTTTGGTGCCGGGGTTTCCGACTGCGGTTTTTGTGACGCTGGCGGCGGCGTTGGGAGTTCCGTTGTATCTGCGTCATCGCCGTAAAACATTGCAGCAAGGTAAGGGCGACCCTTTGCAGGATTCGGACGATGTCATGCGCGGCGATACCGAGAAAAAGACCCACACGCGCCTTGAGGATGAACAGGCATTTGTCGCCACCACCCCACTGCTCATTGAGGTGCATGAGGATTTGAAACACTCACTGGATACGGCAAAGCTCAATGATTCGTTGGTGAAGGTGCGGCGGGCATTGTATATGGATTTGGGCGTTCCGTTTCCGGGCATTCGTCTGCGCTTTAGCGGCAGTGGGCAGATTGAGGAGAACAGCTATGTGATTTTGCTCTCGGAAGTTCCGGTGACAAAAGGATGGCTGTATCCCAATCGCCTGCTCATGCGTGAGAGTGAATCCTCCCTTGAGATGCTGTCCATTCCCTTCACAAAGGGGCGGGCGTTTTTGCCTCATTTGGAAACGGTGTGGGTGGATGCCCAGCACAAGGAGGCGGTGCAAAAAGCGGGCTTGTCATTCATGGAAGCCCCTGAGGTGATGATTTATCACCTCAGCTTTGTCTTGCGGCGGCATGGCGAGCGATTTATTGGCATTCAAGAGGCGCAGTTTGTGTTGGGTCATATGGAGGAGCATTTTCCCGATTTGGTCAAGGAAGTGCAGCGTATTTTGCCGTTGCAGAAGATGGCGGATATTTTGCGGCGATTGGTGTCTGAGGATATTTCCATCAGAGACATGCGCACCGTCTTGGAGGCACTGGTGGAATGGGGACAAAAGGAAAAAGACTCCGTGTTGCTCACCGAATATGTCCGTTCCGCGCTGGGAAGGCAGATTAGTTATCAGTTTGCGGGCGGACAGAATATGTTGCCGTCTTATTTGTTGTCGTCACAGATTGAAGATGAGGTGCGCGGGGCGATTCGCCAGACTTCCAGTGGCAGCTATTTGGCTCTGTCGCCCGAGCGCAGCTTTGAGATTGTGCAGGCGGTGCAAGATGAGGTGGCGGCGCATCATAGCATGGAGGGGGCGCGTCCAGTTTTGGTCACCGCAACCGATATTCGCCGCTATGTGCGTAAATTGATTGAAAATGAGCTTTACGAACTGCCAGTTTTGTCCTATCAAGAACTGTCGTCCGATATGACCGTGCAGCCATTGGCAAAAATCAATTTTGGCGCGCGTGGGGCACGGAATTTGGAGGAAATCGCGGCGTAATGGCTTATTTTTGCGGTGGAAAATTACTGAAAAAAAAGCTGTTTTCCCACTAGACAAAATCATTTTTTTGTGGTTATTATTCAAGTTCCATTAACGGGAGCCTTGGGTTCAATTCTCAACGGATGCGGATGAGGGGCTCTACAACTCAACAGAGGTAAGGAAATGAACCAACTGAAACAGAAAAGTCATCGGGCTCATAAGCTTGGTGCAGTTGTGGCTCTCGGTGTGGGTGTTGCTCTCTCAAGCGGCGCTAGTGCCGAAGTCTTGCTTTCAAGTCAAAGTGGATGGGATTTGTCGGTGGATGGCTCCGTCAATAACTTCGTCGTCCATCAGACCACAGGCGCACTGGAACAGAATAATGGCGTTGAAAATCGCTCGGTCACCAGTAGCACAACCCGTGTGCGGAATGGCTTGTTGCCCGCCGTCTTGGGTATCAATATTAAAGCCCCCACCGTTAAGGGGCTCAATATGATCGCTCGCTTCGGATTCTATCCCCACACAAATAACGACAATGGATTCAAAGACCAGTTTGGAGGGCAAATTGACTTTCGTGAAGTCTTCTTCAAGGTGGATGGCAAATTTGGTTCCATGTTGGTGGGTAAAACCCTCAGCTTGTTTTTGGGCAAGAATATTCTCAACGACATGACCCTGCTGGGTGTCGGTGCTGGAACAGCGGGTGACGGAACAACGACTCTGGGACGCATTGGCTACGGCTATGTCTATCCCAACTTTAACTCCGCCGTGCGCTACACAACACCAGACTTCAATGGCTTGAATATGACATTGGGTGTCTATGACCCCGCTAAGTTTGGGCATGACACGGACTATAACAGAACCTCCATTCCGCGTTTGGAAGGTGAGGTGTCGTTCGCCAGAAGCATCGCCACCAGAAAGGGTGATGTCTCCGTCAATACTTGGGTCAACGGCATGTGGCAAAGAGGCAAAACCAACGAAACTGATACCAAAGATGAACTCAATATTTGGGGTGTCGGCGGTGGTGTCGTTGCCGGATGGAAAGGAATCTCCATGGAAGTCACAGGCTACTATGGCAGAGGACTCGGCACCATCCTCCAGTTTCCTACCACGGCAGTTTTGAATCTTGCCAACACTGGATACACGAACACAGGTGTTCTGCGTAAGAACTTTGGTTACATCGCAGAAGTCACCTATGACTTCGGACAGGGAACAGGAATGGGTGTCAGTTACGGCGGATCGTTCGGCACTGGCACTGAAGGTAATCCCTTCAAAGATCGGAATGTCCTTACCGATGCCATGGTGTGGCACAACATCAATGACAATCTCCGAGTCGTTGCCGAATACGGCTGGCAAAGAGATACCACTGGTGGTGACACAGGTGGCGAGCAAGATTCGCACATCTTTGCGGCAGGCGGATTCTTCTTCTTCTAAAAGAAAAATCATCTGTCATGAAAGAGGGCGTCTCGCAAGAGACGCCCTTTTTCTATGGTGCTTCTTGCAGGGTGAAAATCTTGTCAAGACCCGTGACAGTAAAGACTTCCCGCACCACCTCATTGGGGTAACACAATGTGATGTCATACCCCGCTTTTTTCAATGCCAAAAGAACGCGTAACCCCGCACTGGTCAAAAAATCCAAACCTTTCAAATCAAACCGATATTCTTTGGCTTGACCATTTAACGCCAGCAATTGACTGCGAAGGGATTCCGCATTGGAACTATCCAGATGCCCTTTCAGTGTCACTTCAATGGTGTCGCCCTTTGCAAGACATTCTATATTGAGATTTTTTGTCACTAGCCGAGTAATGATGAGGAGTGGTTTTGACTTTCCAACAAATCCTTGAGTGGTGCGCCGCGCTCTTCTAATTTTTGCCGCAGCTGTGCGCGCGCCCGAGATAAACGAGAGCGCACCGTTCCCATAGAGATTTGCAATTCGGCACTGACAATCTCATAGGATTTTTCCTCCAATGCCACCATAGAGAGCACCACTTTGAGTTTGGGTGGCAATTCCTCAATGGCTTCGGAAATGTGTGATAGGTGCTCTTGCCACAGTGCGTAATTTTCTGGCGACTGCTTGTCATCGGGCATATCAATCAGATAATCGCTGTCAATGAACTGATAGCGATGGGATGGTGAGCGATAGATGTAGTTGCGAATCACATTACGGGCAATGCCAAAGAGCCATGTGGAGGCGGCGGATTCGCCTCTAAAGTTGGGATAGCTTTTCACCGCTTCTGCCATTGTTTGTTGGAGCAAATCTTTGGCGTAGGAGCTGTGTCCTGTATTGCGGAGGATAAAGCGATGCAGGCGGTCGTAATTGGTCTTGAGCAATTCCTCGCAGCTGGGATGATTTCCTTTTCTGCGATGGCTTGGCGGACGAGGATGCACTCCGCTTGTGGTGGAAGCGTTACCTTCAAGGTGCCTGGTCATGGCGGGTCTCCAGAGCTGTCATGTTGACCTCCTTAGAAACCTCCTCCGGACAGTGAATGGTCGCGTATTGTTCATCACAATACAACAACTTTTCGTTCCACGATTAAACACAAATTTGGGGTGTTTCATTGTTTATTCTTAATTCGTTCCAGCATCTGAGGGCTGGGGCGAAATTTGATGACATGGCGTTGCTTGAGCTCAATGGTGCGATTTTGCGTGGGATGCTTTGCCGTGCGGGCGGGCAAGCATCGGGTGAAGAATGTGCCAAAGCCTCGCAATTGAATGGGGGCTTGGCGAGTGAGGTGGTCTGCCATCGTGGTGAAAATGATGTGCACCATGCGGCGAACGGCATCATCGGGCAGGTGCGGATATTGCTGACGCAGCTTTTTTATGAGTTGAGAACGGGTCATGTTCTAGGCGCGTGACGATTTCTTTGTTATGGTGGCACACACGAATGGCGATGAAAAGACGATGAAAATTCCCACCACCATAGTGACAGGCTTTCTCGGCGCGGGCAAGACCAGTTTGATTGCGTCTTTGCTCAAGCAGAGCGATTTGCGTCTGGCGTTGCTCATCAATGAGTTTGGCTCGGTGGGCATGGACGGCGCAATTTTAGCCGATGAAGAGGGATGCGCGTGCCCCATGATTGAACTTGCCAATGGGTGTATTTGTTGCACCATTGCCGATGATTTTGTTCCTGCGATGGAATCACTGGCATCATTGGAGAAGCCGCCGCATCATGTGGTGATTGAAACATCGGGATTGGCGTTGCCACAGCCATTGGTCAAAGCGTTTGATTGGCATGGGGTGCGCACGCGGTTTTATGTGCAAGGAGTCGTCACCGTGCTGGATTGCGACCAGCTGGCACATGAATCACAGGCGCAACTGAACCAACAGGCGGGCATCATCAATCATGACAAGGGAATGGACGAATTGCTGACGGAGCAGCTGCATCATGCCGATATTATTCTCATGAACAAAGCCGATTGTGTGACCCAAACACAGCGCAATGCCATTCGTGAGCGTGTTCGTCCGTTTCATCATGAGGCGGTGCGCGTGCATGAGACCCATCATGGCGTGTTTCCCATGTCATTATTGCTGGATGAGACGGCACATCGCGTCCATGAGGATGACCACGACCATGAGCATGATGACCATGACCATGATGATTTTTCCTCTGTCTCATTACAAGGGGGCGTTTTCGCATCGCAAGACGAATTGGAACAGGCGGTGATGAACTGCATGGCGCGTCATTCTTTGTATCGCCTGAAGGGGATGGTGACCATTGCCGGCAAATCGTTACCGATGGTGGTGCAGGCGGTGGGCAAGCGGGTTCATTGTTATCATGTTCGTGGGGGTCATCGGAACAACGGCTCATCGGTTGTGGTGGCGATTGGCGGGCGCGCTCTGGATAGCGATGCCATTGGGCACACTTTGGGACACGATTTCAAACCATGCATCTCTTGACCACAACCCAGCTGCGCGACGATGAAGCCATCGCCATCGCGCAGTCATCGGGCGATGTGGTCATTTTGTCGGCTGCCGACAGTGATTTATCCTTGTTGGCGCGAGCCAAACAAAAAGCACCCGACTTGAATCATGTGCGGGTGCGTCTGTTCAATTATGGCGCATTGTCTCATCCGTTGTCGGTGGATGATTACATGGGATGTGTGGTGCAAGAGGCGCGTTTTGTGGCGGTGCGATTGCTGGGAGGCATTGCCTCGTGGTCTTACGGCGTGGAGTGTTTGCAAGCGTGGGCAGCACATAACAACAGGATGTTGGTGTTGCTCAGTGGAGATGGCTCGGCGGGTGACGACTTGCACGCACAAGGAACGGTGACAGCAACGCAGCATGAGCGGCTTGCCGCCTATCTCAATCAAGGGGGCGAGGCGAATGCTCTGGCGTTCTTGCGGTATGTTTGCGGTCTCATGGATGGAGCGATTGGCGATGATGTGCCGCCGCCGCAAGAGCAACCACAGCTGGGGATTTTTTGCGAGACCGAGACTCAATTGGGAGCGGGCACATTGGGGCGAGCATTCATCATTGCCTACGGCGCGCATGTGCGGGCGGGTGACACCGCACATCTTGAATCATTGGTGACCCATTTGCAGCAGCAAAAGATTGCCGCTCATGTGCTCTATGTGCGTTCTCTCAAGGATGATGAATCGGCGGCATTTCTCAAGGATTACGGCATCAAATATCCGCCTCATGTTATCATCACCACGACGGGCTTTGCCGCCTCGTCCTTTGGCGATGGTGATGGCGGCATTGTGGGATCATTTGGCGTTCCCGTGTTGCAGGCGGTGGCGTGTGGGCAATCATTGGAGGCATGGCGCGACCAAGCGGTGGGATTGCTCTCGCGCGACATCGCTATGCAGGTGGCATTGCCAGAAGTGGATGGACGCATCATCGCACCATTGATTTCTCACAAGCAAGAATTCACCTTCGCCGAAGAAGTGGATGCCGCACTCACGCAGTATGCCCCCTATGAAGAGGGGATTGCGACATTGGCGCGTCTGACACGGCGATGGGTGACGCTGCAACAAAAGCCTCAGGATGCGTGTCGCATTGCCATCATTCTTGCCAATGTGCCTCATTCTGATGGCAGAATTGCTAATGGGGTTGGACTCAACACGCCGGCATCCTTGCATCATATCATTGAGCACTTGGGCGAGCAGGGATATGACATCGGCACGCCGCCAGCCTCTGTGCCAGAGTGGATGGATGTCATCAAGAGCGGCATCACCAATGAGCATGGAAAAAAAAACAAAGAGATTCGTCATTCATTTCCTTTGGCTGCGTATGCTTCTTGTTTTGCGCGTCTGCCGTGTGATGTGCAGCGTCAGGTGACGGAGCGTTGGGGCGAGCCTCATGAGGATGCCTTTGTGCGTGATGATGCTCTGGCATTGCCGGTGTCTGTTTTTGGCAATGTGGCGGTTGCCATTCAGCCTGCGCGTGATGCAGCAGTGATGGATACGCAACGCTATCATGACCCTCTCGTGCCGCCGCCTCATGGGTATTACGGATTTTATGCGTGGCTCAAGGATGTGTTCAAAGCCGATGCGGTGATTCATTTGGGCAAACACGGCACGCTGGAGTGGCTGCCGGGCAAGGGGGTGGGGCTGTCGGCTTCGTGCTACCCATCGTTATTGATGGGAGACATGCCCCATGTGTATCCTTTTATTGTCAATGACCCTGGCGAGGGCAGTCAGGCAAAGAGGCGCGCTGCTGCCGTGATTGTGGATCACATGACGCCCCCCATGATGACTGCGGAACTGTACGGCTCCCTTAATGAATTGGAAGCTCTTGCCGATGAGTATGAACAGGCGGCGCGGCTGCATCCCCATCGCTTGCCCACCTTGGCGCGAGCATTGCGTGATGCCGCCAGCAAGAGCGGCATCGCACAAGAGTGTGACCTCACCAATGAGATGAAAGATAATGATTGGCTGGATGCCATTGACCGTCATTTGTGCGTGATCAAAGAGACACAAATTCGCGGCGGTTTGCATATCTATGGTGCGCCCATGAAAAAAGAAGAAGAGGGCGAGCATTTATACGCCTTGACGCGGCTGCCTCGCGGTGACAAAGGCGATTCTCTTCTTCGAGCAATGGCAGGCGATTGTGGCATGGCGTTTGACCCATTGTTGCCCAGTGACCAATTGAGTGCGCGCTGGAGTGATGCCAAACCGCCTTTGTTGGAGGCGGTGTTGTCTCGTCCGTTGCGGCGGCTGGCGGATGGGGTGGAGGCACTGCGTGTGTTGGGGTGTCAGTTTTTAACAAAGGCGCGCTCAGTGCCGTCTGATTGGCATCGCACGGCGCGCGTGTTGGCTGAGGTGGATGATGTCATTCGTCCAAAATTGAAATTGTGTCCGCACCATGAGATGACGCATTTGGTGTGGGGTTTGCAGGGGCGATTTGTGCCTCCTGGTCCTGCGGGTGCACCCTCACGAGGACGCTTGGATGTTCTGCCCACAGGACGCAATTTTTACAGTCTTGATCCCAGACGCATCCCCACAGCCGCCGCCTATCGCTTGGGGAAAAAATCCGCCGAGCTGTTGATTGAAGACTACTGCCAGCGCACAGGAGACATGCCGCGTCAATTGGCTCTGTCGGTCTGGGGAACTTCCAACATGCGCACCGGTGGCGAAGATATATCACAGGCACTGGCACTGATGGGGGTTGCGCCGTGTTGGGATGAAGTCTCGCGGCGATTGACTCATTTTGAAATTATTCCCCAATCGGTGCTGGGGCGACCACGGGTGGATGTCATGCTGCGTATATCGGGATTTTTTCGTGACGCATTCTCCCACCTCATCCATCTGTTTGCCGATGCCGTCACCGCTCTGGCTCAGCAGTCTCATGAAGATGACAGTGACAATCCCATCAAAGCTCACAGCAATGCTTTGACTTCCCACTTGACGGCAGAAGGCATGGGACAAAATCAGGCATGGCAATTGGCGACCTTGCGGGTGTTTGGGTCAGCACCCAACACTTATGGCGCAGCCATTGACCGCCTCATTGATAGCGGCAATTGGCAAAGCACCAGCGACATCGCCGACCAGTGGATTGATTGGGCAAGTTACGGCTACAGTCGCCATCATCATGGCAGTCAAGCCAAATCAATTGTGCAACACCAATTGGCGCGCGTGGATGGGGTCATTCACAATCAAGACAACAGGGAGCACGATGTGTTGGACTCTGACGATTATTACCAATTCTGTGGCGGCATGACCGCCGCCGTCACCCAGCAAAAGGGAAGCGAGCCTCTGGTGTATCACAATGACCATTCCAATGTGGAATATCCTCTCATTCAATCGTTGGCACAGGAGATCAATCGCACGGTGCGAGCCCGTGCCGCCAATCCCAAATGGCTTGGTCGCATCATGCAGCACGGTTACAAGGGGGCGTTTGAAATCGCCGCCACGGTGGATTATCTTTTCGCCTTTGCTGCCACCACATCGGCTGTTTCATCCCATCATTTCACCTTGCTCTTTGAGGCGTATGTTGCCGATGACGAGGTGCGTCAATTCATGCAAAAAGCCAATCCCGATGCGTTTGATTCTATGGTGGCGCGTTTTCAAGAAGCCGTCGCTCGCAATCTATGGCAGCCTCACAGCAATCATGTTCCCATCACTCTTGACAGATGGCAAGGATTAGCGTGAATTCACATATCATGAATGAGGATTTTGCCAGAGCCAATGAGCGCGCCCGCAAGCGAAAGATCGCGCAAGATAAAGAAGTCGCCGCCAAGAAAAAAACAGGCGGAGTATTGATTGTCTATACAGGAGCGGGAAAGGGAAAATCCACCGCCGCTTTTGGTCTGCTCACACGGGCACTGGGGCATGGACTCAAAATCGCCGTTGTTCAATTCACCAAAGGAAAGTGGAGCACGGGCGAGCGACTGTTCTTTCAGCAGCCTCACCTCAAGGACAACATCGCCTTTTTCTCTATGGGAGACGGATTCACATGGGAGACTCAAGACAAGGCGCAAGACATTGACAAGGCACAAGCGGCTTGGCAAAAAGCCGTCTCATTGATTGAGGAGGCGCGCGCGACGCCGCCTCGCTGGAATGTTATTTTGTTGGACGAATTGAATCATATTTTGCGTTATGGCTATCTGGATGAGACGATGGTGCTGGATGCCTTGCGGAATCGTCCTGCTGGTTTGCATGTGGTGGTCACGGGGCGCAGCGCGCTGGCATCACTCATTGACATGGCAGACACCGTGACCGAGATGAAAAACATTCATCACGCCTATCAAAAAGGCTTTCGGGCACAAAAGGGAATTGAGTTTTAGTCATGCGCCGTTTGCGTCATACAAAAATTCTTGCCACTTTGGGCCCTGCCTCTTCGGATGCCGCCACCATTGAGTCACTCTATGTGGCGGGTGCGGATTTGTTTCGTTTCAATTTCAGTCATGGCACGCACGAGGAGCATCAGCATCGCTTTGAGCTGGTGCGAGACTTGGAGAAGCGGTTGCAGCGTCCCATTGGCGTGATTGCCGACTTGCAGGGTCCCAAATTGCGTTTGGGAGTCTTTGCCGAGAAATCCGTCTTGCTGCGTTCGGGACAGGAGTTTCGTCTGGATAGCGATGATGCACTGGGCGATGAGCAGCGCGTCTGCTTGCCTCACAAAGAAATTATTGAATCCATGCAGCCAGGCAGTGACCTATTGCTGGATGACGGCAAACTTCGCCTCAAGGTGGTGCGGGCAGGGGCGAATTTCCTTGACACCAAAGTGGTGATTGGCGGCGAGATTTCATCAAACAAAGGGGTCAATGTGCTGGACACCATTTTGAATCGCCCCGTGCTGACCGACAAGGATCGCAAAGATTGCGAATTTGCCATTCAGCTGGGATGTGATTTTATCGCCTTGTCGTTTGTGCAGTCTCCTGAGGATGTGGAGTCATTGCGGCGTTTGACCAAAGGGCGCATTCACATCATGACCAAGATGGAAAAACCCAGTGCCATTGAGCGCATGCAAGAGATTATTGCGGTGTCCGATGCGGTGATGGTGGCGCGAGGCGATTTGGGCGTGGAGCTGCCTCCCGAAGAAGTTCCCATTCAGCAAAAGCGTCTGATCAGTGCGTGTCGCGAGGCCGGCAAGCCTGTGGTGGTGGCGACTCACATGCTGGATTCCATGGTGCACGCACCGCAACCCACGCGAGCCGAAGCATCTGATGTGGCAACCGCGGTCTATGATGGTGCGGATGCCGTCACCCTATCGGCAGAGACGGCGGCGGGCAAGTATTGTCGTGAGTCGGTGGCGATGATGGATCGCATCATTTGTCGTGTGGAGGAACACGCTTTGTATCGTCAGATTTTGAAAAATTGGCATCCGCCGCCACAGGCGACCGTGTCCGATGCGGTCAGCATTGCGGCGGCGGGAGCGGCAGAGACATTGCAAGCACAGGTGATGGTCACCTTTACCAAAACCGGTTCAACGGCTCTGTTGGCATCCCGTGAGCGTCCATCACTGGGAATTCTGGGACTCACCGCCGACCTGCACACGGCGCGCCGCCTTAATATTGCCTGGGGAGTCTATCCGGTGGTGGAGGCAGAGGTGGAGAATTTTTCCGACATGGTGGATAAAGCCTGTCGCGCCGTGTTCAGGGAGCAGATGGCACAAGTGGGCGATGTCATCGTGGTGACGGCAGGCGTTCCTTTTGGCACGGCGGGCTCAACAAATGTGGTGCGCATTGCCCATGTGGAGCAGCATCATGCCGATGCCGTTCGCAAAGAGCCTCATCATAAAGGAGTGGCGGACGCGAGCGACCATCGCCAGCTGCACAGCAAGAATAATTAGCCCTGACGCGCCTTAAAGCGAGGCTGCAACTTATTGATCACATACAAGCGTCCCTTGCGGCGCACCACACGGCACGCTCTATGACGCTGTTTGGCTGACTTCAGTGAATTGAGAACTTTCATGCTCGCCATTCTATCCCATCCCTTTGGTGAAGACAAGGTCACTTCTCTCTTGAGTCAGACGGTTTTTGGGAGCATGATAGAAATATGAGTCGGCAGCAAGTGAGCAAAAACAAAGAGGGCATCACTCTGCACAGTGCGCAGGATTTTCAAGCCATGCGCGCCAGTGGAGCCCTTGCCGCCGCCTGTCTTGATGCCGTCACTGAGATTATTGAAGAGGGAGTCACCACCAATCAGATTAATCAATTGTGTCATGATTTTATTGTGCGTCATCATGCCACGCCCGCGCCTCTTCATTACAAGGGCTACCCTAAATCTGTGTGCACATCTGTTAATTATGAGGTGTGTCATGGCATTCCCAATGATCATCCGTTGCGGCGAGGCGATATTCTCAATGTGGATGTCACCGTCATTCACGAGGGATGGTATGGTGATAGCAGCCGCATGTTTGTCGTGGGAGATTGGCGCGCGCTGCCATCACAGACACAAAAACTCATCACCATCACCCATGATGCCCTGATGCGCGCCATTGATACCGTGCGAGAGGGCAGCTATCTGGGGGACATCGGCTCAGCCATTCAATCTTTGGTGGAAGCCGAAGGATTTTCGGTGGTGCGAGAATTTTGCGGACACGGATTGGGCAGAGTCTTTCACGATGCGCCGCAAGTGGTTCATTTTGGCAAGCACGGCACGGGTTTGCGTTTGCAAGAAGGGATGTTTTTTACCATTGAGCCCATGATTAATGTGGGCGCGCCCGCCGTCACCATTCTCAAAGACGGTTGGACGGCGATCACCAGAGACCGCAGCTTGTCGGCGCAATTTGAGCATTCCATTGGCGTGACCTCACACGGTGCAGAAATTTTCACCGCCTCAGCCAAAGGATGGCATCAGCCGCCCTACACGCAATCATGACGGCGCAAACAGAGGGCAAAGCAAAATGGCACAAAGGACATCGCCAGCGAGTCATTGAGCGAATTGGAAAAGAAAATCTGCAAGCCATGCGGGACTATGAACTGCTGGAGGCACTGCTCTTTTTCTCAATACCCCAAAGAGACACCAAAGGCATCGCCAAAGATTTGCTTGCTCTCAGTGGAAACTCATTATGGAAACTTTTCACTATGGAGAGTGCCAAACGGGCGGATGTTAAATTTGTGGCGGAAAAGACCAATAAATTATTGACCATTGTGCGTGAGGTAGGGATGCTCATGGCACAGGAGCAAAGTCACCATCAACAGCCATTGATGGACAGTCTGGAAGCCATTGTGACATATTGTCGCCACAATATGACTGTCGATGGCAATCAATTTTTTCTTGTGTTGTATGTGGATCACAAAAATCGCCTCATCACCCATGAACGGATGGAGCACAAAAAGACACGAAATCATTGTGCGTTATTGCGTCATGTTGTGAAGCAGTCGTTCATTTATGATGGCACTGCTGTTGTGTTGGCGCGCTATGATACGGCACAGCACATCGTTCCCACAGAGCATGATATTGCCATGATGCATGCCATCACAGAGCCATTGCGAGAGATGGCTATTGGTTGTGTGGATTATGTGATTGTCAATCGGCGAGGGCACTATAGTTGGAATCACAGCGTCAATATCAAGATGCAAGACCAAGCCGTGCTGATGGAAAATACGGCACACGATGATTCAGACCTTTACGAGTGGCATGATGATGACGACAATGAAGAAATGCCATTGGCGATGGATGATGCTGTCACGGCATCAGAGGAAGATCTGCTTCATGCTTTATTATTTTTAGTGACGAAATCGTCGGCGGCGGAAGAGATGGCGCGCGCCATGCTGTCATCATTCAACGGCTCACTTGCTCATATGGTGTATGCCTCAACACAAGAGCGCGTGGCACGAGGAATCACCCATGCACGCATCAATGTATTGCTCAATTTGATTGGTGAGTTATCACGGCGCATGGCACACGAGCAGATGAAAAGTCATGGACATTCACTGATGAGTGGCTTTGACGAATTGATTCAGTATTGTCGCGCCAACATTGGTCATAAACGGACGGAATGTTTTCATGTGTTGTATCTGGATCACAAGAAGCGTTTGATTACCGATGCCATGCTGGCACAAGGGGAAGCAACAAAGGTGAGTTTTTCCCTGCGAGATTTGACGAAACAGGCACTCATTCACGATGCGCGAGGGTTGGTGATGGTTCATAATCATCCCAGCGGACAAGCCAAGCCCTCCCGTGACGATGTTCATGTAACGCAAAAAATTAGAAAGAAGTTGCAGCTGTTAGGGATTGTGCTGTTGGATCACATCATTATCACTCGCAAAGATTATTACAGTTTTGAGCAAGACGGGTTGTTGTGAGATGCGTTTTTCTCCGCCACTGGTTGAGGCTCGCCTGTTGCGCCGTTATAAGCGATTTTTGGCGGATATGCGTCTGGCGGATGGACAGGAGGTTGTGGCGCACTGTCCTAATCCGGGGGCGATGACGGGCTTATCGGATGAGGGACAGCGATGCTGGTTGCGCTTTGATGATGCGCCGCATCGCCGCTTGTCTTGGAGCTGGATTTTCAGTGAGCAAGGGGACTCTCTGGTGGGGGTTCATACCATGATGGCAAATCAGCTGGCGATGGAAGCCATTGACAATCAGTCATTGGATTGTTTTGCCCAGATGAGCGTTCTTAAAAAAGAGCCGCGTCTTGATGATGCATCAGTGCGGCTGGATTTTTTGTTGTGCGATTCAGATGGCGAGCAGATTTATTTGGAAGTCAAGAGTGTCACTCTGGCACAACAAGAAGACGGCAGACGAGTTGCGCTGTTTCCCGATGCCGTCACCAAGAGAGGCGCAAAACACATGAAGACGCTGGCATCTTTGGCGCGGCAACAAAAGAAAAGCATGGTGTTGTTTGTCATTCAGCGTTGCGACTGCGATGCCTTTCGCAGTCATGATGCTTTGGATGCGGCGTATGGTGCATCATTGCGTGAGGCGCGAGCGGCGGGGGTGCATATTGTCGCCGCTTCTTGTATGGTGACCCCTGAGCACATTGCCCTTGCGCGAACGACACATATTCAATGGTGACATGACATGACAATCAAGATTGTGACAGCCGCCGTGGTCATCATAGGCAATGAGATTTTGTCAGGCAGAACGCAAGACACCAACATCAATGACATTGCCACCGCCATGACGGCGCGCGGGATTTCCTTGCGAGAGGTTCGCATTGTTGCCGATGACCACGATGCCATTCGTGACACTGTGCAAGAGATGGCGCGCCGCTATGATTATGTGGTGACCACGGGTGGCATTGGTCCCACTCATGATGACATCACCGCCGCCGCCATTGCCGATGCCTTTGATGATGAATTGTTGCTCAATGAGGAGGCTCATCGTTTGTTGCAGGAACACTATGGTGACAATCTCAATGAGGCGCGTTTGCGCATGGCGCATCTTCCCACAAAGGCGCGCCTTATTGATAATCCCGTGAGTCGCGCCCCGGGGTTTTATGTGAACAATGTGTTTGTGCTGGCGGGCGTGCCTGTCATCATGCGGGCAATGCTGGAGCATGTGATGCAATTGATGGCGGGGGGTGATGTCAAGCGGGTGGTCACTTTGTCATTTAACATTGCGGAGGGGGAACTGGCGCAGGGACTGGCATCATTGCAAGAGAGGTTTGCCGATGTGGAAATCGGCTCGTATCCGTGGTTCAAGAAGGCATCGTTGGGGGTGCATCTGGTGTTGCGTTCTTATGATGAGACGGCACTGCACGCGTGCGCGCGCGAAATAGAGCAACTCGCCGACACAAAGATGCTTGACGAATCGTGAGGCGCGTGTCTCAATTGTTATAGAGAGGATGAGATGACGAAATTTGCCATCAATGGATTTGGGCGCATCGGACGATTGGTGCTGAGAGCCTTTTTTGAAAAAAAGAGACAAGGTGTCGCACTGCCGTTCACCATTGATGCGGTCAATGATTTGGCATCGCTGGAGCAGTGTGCTCATTTGTTTAACTACGACAGCGTGCACGGACGCTGGTCGCCGCAGGCGGTCATGGAAAAAGAAGGACTGCGGGTGGATGACAATTTCATTCATTTTTGCCAAGAGAAAAACCCAGCTCAATTGCCGTGGGGCAAGCGGGATGTTTCATTGGTTTTGGAGTGCAGTGGTGTCTTTACCAGCAAAGACAAAGCTGCATTGCATTGTGAGGCGGGCGCGGCGCGCGTGTTGGTATCTGCGCCCGCCAGCGAGGCTGATTTGACGGTGGTGTATGGTGTCAATCATGGCTCTTTGCGACAAGACCATGTGATTGTCTCCAACGCCTCATGCACCACCAATTGCCTTGCGCCGGTGGTGCATGTGTTGGATGAAGCGTTTGGGGTTTCCTACGGGACGATGACCACCATTCACTCCTACACGGGGGATCAAAACACGGTGGATCAGTTGCATAGGGATGTGCGCCGTGCGCGGGCGGCGGCTCTTTCTATGATTCCCACCAGCACGGGTGCGGCAAAGGCGGTGGGTGAGGTTCTGCCTCATTTGCGAGGACGCATTGATGGCTCGGCGGTGCGTGTGCCCACGCCCAATGTCTCGTTGGTGGATTTTGTCTGTGTGGTGAAGAAAAAAGCAGACACTGAATCGTTGACGCGAGCCATGAAGGAGGCGGCGCAAGGTGCTTTGCGGGATGTTTTGGTGGTGAATGATGTGCCACTGGTCTCATCGGATTTCAATCACAGCACGGCGAGCGCAACGGTGGACAGTCACGAATTGCGGGTGATGGGAGGGAATTTGTGTCGGGTGTTGGCGTGGTATGACAACGAGTGGGGCTTTGCCAATAGGATGGTGGATGTGGCGAGTCTCATGACACCATGACGGGGTCTTGTTTTTTTGTGGCGTGTGATGCGCGCGGCGCGCGTGAAACTTTGAAGCGCGGTCAGGAATGTGGATGCGAATGGTTCGTGATGAGTCCGTTCGGCACGGCGGGGGGCGGTGTCGGATGGTTTGTGGCGTTGTTAAGGGTGCATGATATTGGCATGGAGCGAGGAATTATCCACTGCGGGACGCAGCGCGGCATGGCACTGGAGGCTCTGGCGGCAGGATTCAAGACCATTGTCTGTTTGTCTCCATCACCAGCTCTGCGGTCATTGGCGGCGGCGTATGACGCCACACTGCTCAGCGAGCCTCCCGTTTGCGATGGTTGCCGCCGGTGCCGTGATGAGTGATTCTCCTCTCTATCTTTTGACACCGCCGCGCATTGATGATGAATCATTTTTTTGGCGGCACATAGAAGATATCGTCGGCACGGGCATGGTGGCGATGGTGCAGCTGCGTCTGAAGGGCGCGAGCATGGCGCACCATGACAGTGTGACGCCGCGCCTATTGGCACTGTGTCGGCAGGCGGGCGTGAGGATGATTATGAATGACGACCCTCAATTGGCATGTCACTATGACTGTGATGGCGTTCATATCGGCAGAGATGACAGTGATGATATGCAGGCGGTGCGCCGCTTGGTGGGCAAGACGCGCGTGATGGGTGTGAGCTGTTACGGCTCATTGGCACGAGCTGAGGCGGCAGTGGCTGCTGAAGCGGACTATGTGGCGTTTGGTTCATTTTTCTCCAGTGCCACCAAGCCGCATCCATCGGCTCGTCCCGATTTGTCTTTGCTTACGCAATGGATAAGTGCCTCATCGTGTGCGGCGGTGGCGATAGGCGGCATTGATGTGAGCAATGTGGTCGCGGTGCGCGAGGCGGGGGCAGATTATGTGGCACTGGCGGGAGCGATTTGGAACAGTGATGACCCCACCGCTATGGTGAAAAAAATCTATCGCCAATGGCATGATAAATCAGGCTCGCCACTCATCAATAAGAACAGACGCTCAATTCCAAGAGCCATGCCGGTCACGGCGGGCAGATGATCCATTGCGTGCAGAAATGATTCATTGGGCGCGCTGTTCCATAAGGACAAGCGTTCGTGATTGGCGGTGCGCCCTTGCAGTTCCTCATAGCCGTTGGCGAGCTCCACCCGCACAATGAACAATTCAAAACGATGACTCAAACGAGGCTCATCATCATGAGGGCGCGCCAGCAATGCCAGAGGCGTTGGGTAATCGGTCAAAAAAGTGATGGCATCCATGCCCAGATGAGGTTCAATGAATTCAAGAAACAGGCGATAGAAAATATCCTCCCAGCTGTCATCATCATGGGTGGCAACATTGCGCCGCTGAGCTTCTTGTCGCAGCAAGTGCGGCGAGGGAGTCAGAGGATGGTCAATGGTCGCCAGCAAATCCAATTGAGCGGATTGCTCAAAGGCAGAACACATGGACAGGTGACGAATGGGAGCAGACGCGCAAAGGTGATGATGGCGGTGATGGAAGCCATCAATTCCAAGCTGTGACACAACATGATGCAACAGTGCGGCACACTCTTGCATCATCTCGGCGTCGGTTTTTTGGCAGCGATACCACTCCAGCAGTGTGAACTCATGGAGATGCAGAGGCGAGCATTCGTCATTGCGAAAGACGGGCGTGATTTGATAGATGTCTTGCCTGTGCTGAGCGATGAGTTTTTTCATGGCACATTCGGGCGAGGCGTGCAGATACTGAAGCTGATGGCGGCTCGGCGGCGTGTGCAGAGTCGTTTGCAATCCTTTGATGTGTGGCTCATAGGGCGGATGGTCAGACAGGATGGGCGTTCGCACCTCTTGCAATTGATGGCTCTGACACCACTCGCGCAGTGTGGCAATCAGCTGATGATAGAGTGGATTGTCGTACGGCATGATGGTATGAGCAGAAGATGAGCGAAAAAAGACATTATGTGTATGCCGTCACAGACTATCTCAAGGAACGGATGGATGGCAAGGATGAGGCGGCACGAGTGCTGCGCCGTCAGTATGTGCCGCATGGTGATGAGCAGCACACGCGCAGCGATGAGTCCGATGACCCCACCGCCGATGAGCATCATAGCCCCTGTGCGGGCATTGTGCATCGCTATGATGACCGCGTGTTGCTGATGCCATTGTTGGGATGTGCGGTGTACTGTCGTTTTTGTTTTCGGCGCGCGGTGGTGGGCGGTGGTGCGCTCAGTGCGGCGCAATTGCGTGAGGCTCTTTCTTATATCAAAGACAACACCCAGATTCGCGAGGTGATTATCAGTGGCGGTGACCCATTGATTTTGTCGCTGCGCCGACTGCGGTTTTTGTTGGAATTTTTGCAAGGGGTGAAGCATGTTGATGTGATTCGCATTCATAGCCGTGTTCCTGTGGCTGACCCTGCGCGCATTGACGACAAAATGCTGGCAGCATTGGATGAGGTGGAGAAGGGATTGTTTCTTGTGATTCATGCCAATCACGCATCGGAATTGCGGCATGAGGCGGTGCGGGCGGTTTGTCATCGTTTGGGGCGCGCGCGCGTTGCTTTGTTGGGGCAGAGCGTGTTGCTCAAGGGAGTCAATGACTCGGCGGATGCTCTTGAAGGTTTATGGCGGGCGATGGTGCGTTTGCGCATCAAGCCTTATTATTTGCATCATTTGGATCGGGCGCGCGGAACGAGTCATTTTCGCGTGTCTATGAAAAAAGGGCGGGCGTTGGTGGATGAATTGCGCGGGAATCTATCGGGCATTGCCCAAGCCACTTATGTCATTGAGACACCGCACGGCAGTGGAAAATCGCCACTGGCACAATCGTGGGTGCAAGAGCATGGCAATGGGTATATCATCCGTGATTACAACGGCGGCACGCATTTTTATGGCGACTGAAGAGATTTCGTGCTGTCTTCCAAAAATTGGCGGGGGCGGGCATTTTCAGGATACAGTTCTTGCAGACGGCGAATGGCATCGCGCGCCTCGCGCAGTGCCTCCAGTTCTATTGTGCGTTGAATGAGTGCCATCAGTTGGTCTTGCTCTGTGGTGCGCGCCAGCAATTGATGAAAAATCTCATAGCCGTTTTCATCACGCAGTTGCAGTAATAAATCGGCTTGCAGGGAGAGCAGAGCCAGATCATTGGGAAAGAGCTGGCGGGCGCGCTCATAGGTGAGACGGGCGCGATTGAGCTGTCCGCTCACATAATAGCTTTGTCCCAGCATGCGCCATCCTTCCACATCGTTGGGTTGTTCTTTGAGGCGCGCGGCGAGTTGGTCAATGCGTGGCAAAAGGTCTGCGGGCATCTGCCACTGTTTCAGTTGAGCTTCACGCAAAGAGGCATGATAGCTGGCGGGCACAAACGGCTGACCCAACACGCCGTAGAGCACGAGAACAGCCAAAAGGGGAATACCAAGAGCAAGGCGTGAATATGGCGATGGCTTGGCAAGAAACCACGCCACAAAAGCCAACCAGAAAACGATGAAAACAAGAAAATCAACCATCGTTATCTACAGGCAACATGATTGCTTGTTCCCCTCGCTTGGTGGTGTCAATGAATATAGTCGCCGTAATCATCAATTTCTTCTTCCTCGTGTGAGCCACCAAAATCCGCCACCGATGAATAAAAACGGCGCAAGCCACAACAACAGATGATGAAAACTGGGGGGGCTATGGAGAAAAATGCGTTCCCCATAAACAGAACGCAGCCATGTGATGATGTCGTGGTCGCTTGCACCATCGGTAATTTTTTGTCTGACGGCAGCGCGCACATTCCGAGCAAAGGGAGCGTTGGATTCATCAATCACTTCTCCTTCACACACAAGACAGCGCAGATTGCGTGTCAGCAGGCGCGCGCGCTCTTCCAAAATGGGGTCCCGCAGCATCTCGTCAGGTTCAACCGCAAAGGCAGGGGTGGTAATCAAAAGATATGTCAACAACAATATCATCATGAGCCGAACCATGCGGCAAGACGCGTCTCATCAAAAGCACCCCGTTCATGATGCACAACGATGCCATCACCATTGATGATAAAACTCTCAGGCACGCCCACCACGCCCCAAGGAATGGAAGCCAATCCTTTCATGTCAAAAAAAACGGCATCGTAAGGGTCGCCTTCGCGCGCCAGCCAGTCAATGACATTGTCTTTGGAATCATTGTAGGCAATGCCGATGATGGTGACATCGTGAGATGGGTTATTTTTGAGCTGAAGAAATAAAGGATGTTCCAAAAGACAGGGGAAACACCATGAGGCAAAGAAATTAATCACCACCATGGAATGGTGGGGGGGCATGGGGTTGCGTGGCGCATCGGAATTGAGAGACGGCAGAAAGACGGCGGGCAGAGTTTGTCCGAGCCACGGCGATGGACGCACCCCTTTGACCACATCGGGGCTATGCAATGCCGATAACAAATACAGCACCAAAGCCACACACAGCGACAGGGCGATGAGGGTGAGGCGGCTCATGATTGCCTCCTGCGCCACAATGCCACAATGCCTGCCAGTGCCATCATCACGCCGCCGATCCAGAGCCAAGAGACAAAGGGCTTGATCCAATAACGGGTTGTCCATTGTTGGTTTGCGGTTTCATTGATGGGTTCGCTGAACGCCACATAGAGGTCATGTGTCCACAGGCTCGCCACCGCCGATTCTGTGGTGACCGTGCGGCTTTCGGCGTACAGACGGCGCTCAGGCATCAATGGGATGGCGGTGGTGTCGTCATGGGCGATGATGGTGGCTTTTTTGCTGATGTAGTTATTCTCCCAGATGTCCTCCACGCGCTGCAGTTCAAATTGCCATGAATTGAGCGAGACGGTCTCGCCGATGGCTTGAAATTGGATGGCTTCCTTTTGCCACAGCGATGCGGTTGTGGCGGCGGCAATGACCACCGCCACGCCACCATGTGCCAGCATCATGGGCAGGGCGTGTCGCCACTTGATTTTTTGCGTGCGGATAATTCCCATGCTGGCGAAAATAATCCAACAGGCGGCAAAGATGCCGCAAAACGCTATGAGAATGTCTCGCTCTTGTCGCCACACGGAAATGACCGCAATGGCACACGAGAGAACAAAGGCAAGGGTGAGGTGACGAACCGTGCCAGACGAAACAAGCCAAGTGGCGCGTCCGTAAGAGCGATGCGGCGCGACTCCCATCATCAATGCCAAAGGCATCCCCAGCACCAGCAGATTGTAGATATAGTAGGGCGGTCCCACCGAGACTTGTTGAGCCGAGAGCAACGGATAAAGAGTTCCCAAGAGAATAGAGGCTGCGAGTGCCAGAAGAATGACCGATTGCGCCACCATCATGAAATGACGCGATCCCACAGGCGGCATGGGCGATGGCGGCAGACGCGCGCCGCCTCGTCCATACAGCACAATGGCACTGATGGCATAGAGGGCGAAGATGAGCAACAAGACGATGCCTCTGTGCGGGTCGGAGGCAAAGGCATGGACGGAAGTGATGAGCCCCGAGCGCACCAAAAAAGTGCCGATGATGGCAAATCCAAAAGAGACGATGGCGAGCAGTGTGACCCATCGACTGTGACGCTCATCCTTGGTGGCAAGGCTATGGATGAGTGCGGTGGCGGCGCACCATGGAATGAAGGAGGCATTCTCCACAGGGTCCCAAAACCAAAAGCCGCCCCATCCCAATTCGTGATAAGCCCACCAAGAGCCCAAAAAAATGCCGATGGTGAGGGATGTCCATGCCAGAAGTGCCAAGGGGCGCATGAAGGATAACAGATGATTCTTGTCGCTGGGATGACGCAGATGAGCAAACGCCAATGACGCAACGGCGGATAATCCCACATAGCCGCCGTACAGAAAAGGCGGATGGGCTGCCAGTGCGGGGTGTTGCAACAGGGGATTGAGTCCTTGTCCCTCCAATGCCGCAGGCATGAGACGCACAAACGGATTAGAGAAAAAAACCACCAAGAGCAAAAACAGGCACAAAAACACGCCATGAATAATGAGGCAATCATGACCAAACGGCGTTTGTTTTGCCTTGCCAAGAACGCGCACCAGCAGCGAGCCGTAAAGGCTCATGATGAGACACCACATCAACAACGAGCCTTCATGATTGCCCCACGCCGCCGTCAGTCGATACAGCGCGGGGGTGTCCGATGCCGAATGAAACACCACCAGCGCGTGAGAAAAATCCGACAAAAAGAATGAGCCCAGCAAAAAGCCAAAAGACAAGACAAGACAGAGCGATGTCAGATGCCACAGACGCACAATCACACGCACAGTCACATCGGCACGGCGGGAATCAAAAGCCGTTGCGATGATGGCAAGGGTCATCACAAAGGCGGTTATGAGTGTGAGGTGTCCCCATTCGGCGAGCATGGCATCACATTATGGCGTGGGTGGTTGGTAGCCACTGGCTTTGAGTGCGGCGGCGACATCGGGCGGCATGTATTGTTCGTCATGCTTGGCGAGTACGCGGCTGGCGATGAGAATGTTGTCTTGCATCTTGCCTTCGGCGATGACGCCTTGTCCTTCGCGAAAGAGATCGGGAAGCAAGCCTTGATACCGCACCACCAATTCATGGTCACCATCGGTGATGGTGAATGTCACATGGTGTGATTGCTGATTGACACTGCCCTGTGCCACCAATCCACCCGCACGAATGGTTTTATGAGGCGAGACGGTCATGGTTTGAAGTTGGCTGGGGCTATGAAAATAGATGATGCTATCGCTGACACCATAAAGAGCCAGAGCAATCGCGCTGGCGGTGAGCATCAGGGCGGTGATGATGAAAATAAGGCGTTGGCGGGCGCGCGTCATTATTTTTTCCCAAAAGGATGATTGAGCCATGCCACCACCAACAAAATGACAACGGCACTGCTCCAAGCGGCGATGATGGTGAATGTGCCCCCGCTAATCATATGGTGTCTTTTTTTGATGTGAGCAAGTGATGCATGCGCCATGCAATCACCAAGGCGGCATAGCTGGCGGCGGCACACGCCATGACCAGAAGGGGTGTCAGCAAATCGGGATGAATGGCGGAACGCACAAAGGGGACGAGGCTGGCGGGCTGATGCAGTGTGTGCCACCAATCAACGGAAAATTTGACGATTGGAACATTGATCAAACCGGCAATAGCGAGCCACGATGCCCGTCTCGCTGCCAGTTCATCGGAGGCAAAGCCGTGCAGCAGGGCGTAGTGTCCCATATAAAAGAAGAATAAAATCAAGGCAGAAGTGAGACGGGCATCCCACACCCAGTATGTTCCCCAAGTGGGCTTGCCCCACAGGCTGCCAGTGATGAGGGTGATGAGGGCAAAGGCTGCGCCGACAGGAGATGCCGCACGGGCAAAAATATGAGCCAGTGGCAACCGACTTGCCAAAAAGATGATGCTCGCGCCACCAATCAGACTATAAATGAGCAACGCCATCCACGCCGAAGGCACATGGATATACATGATGCGCACCAAAGAGCCCTGTTGATAATCGGGCGGCGAGCTCCATAGTGCCATCCATGCGCCCACACACCACAGAACGAGGGTGACAATCAGCAGAGGTGTCGCACCATACCGATACCACCGCAAAAAAGTAGCGGGACGAAATAAAGAGTGGAAAAAAGATGAGACGGTCATGGGTGATGATCCTCAAGGATGCGCGCGCTCATCCATATAAGAGGAGCAAGCAGCAGGCACAGTAGCACAGCCAGCCACAAGAAGCCATCATGTTGAACACTCATGCTGGATGACGCGCCGAAAATAATGAGGGGGCTGGTGAGAGGCAGGGTGATGAGGGCATTGATGGCAGCAGGACGGCGCGCATAGAGCGATAAGCACGCGCCCAAAGCCACCAACGCCAGCAGTGTGGGAGATGCCAACAACAACGCCGCCATGGTGTTGCCAATGATGGGCACGGGCAGATGATACCATAAGGAAACCAGAGGCACGGTGAGCAACAGGGGAACAAGATGCAGAATAAATAGAGCAATGAGTTTTGCCACAATGACAAATTCCGTGAGGATGTCGGCTTTGAGCCACAAATCCAAAGTGCCATGACGGGCGGGTTCGGCAAACAGGCGGTCAGAGGCGAGCAAGAGGGAGAGCAGCATTGCCATCCACAGCACGCTCACCCCCATCTTGGGCAACAGCTGTGGATTGATGTCGCTGCTCAAAGGAAACAACGCCGCAATGGTGATAAAAAACATGAGGCTGAGCAATGAGGAAAATCCTCGCGCTCGCGCCACGAGCCAATCATGGCGAATGATGGCAATGAAGGGTCTCATAGATGCAGCGCCGTGGCATCAGGCACAATCATGCCATCGTGATGACTCGCCATCAGCACCGCACCGCCAGTGGCACAATGATGAGCGAGCAATTGATAGAGCCACTGGGTGTGATGCTGGTCAAGATGCTGTTCGGGTTCGTCTAAAATCCACAGTGTTTGCGGTGGTGTCATGGTGAGCGAGGCGATGGCGACCTTTTGTCGCTGTCCGGCGGACAGGCGGTCTATGGGGGTATGTCGCCATGAGTGCAACTGGCATTGCGTGATGCAATTGTGGGCGGCGGTGCGCGGCAGATTCCACAAGTCGCTGCGATGATTGAGATTGTGTTCCACCGACAGTGCGGGGGTGAGGGCATCTTCATGAGCCAGAAAAATTGCGCGCGGCGCGCGCATGGGAGGCGTACGGTGTCCTTTTTGCATGGGCAACAAGCCGTAGGCGAGGCGTAGCAGGGTGCTTTTGCCACTGCCATTCGCGCCCCGCACAATGACACAATCACCCGTTTCAAGAGTGAGGGACACGCGCTGAAACAATGTGTGGCTTTCGCGGCGATAGGAAATATTCTGCAATCGGACAAAAGTCATGGCGCATGGGTTGCTCTTGGCGGTGTGCTGGGTCATATTGAAGAAGGAAGCAGGGGAATGCAATCATGGAGCTGACCATTCGTTTACGCACTCATTTTTGGGGTGTTTGTGTGGGAGAGGATTCTTTGGGCAATCGTTATTATCGCGATCGCCATTTTGGTTTTGGAGCGCGAGCAGGAGACAAGGAGCGTCGCTGGGTTGTGTATCATGACGAGGCGGAGGCATCAATGGTGACGGCGGCGTGGCATGGATGGTTGCATCACACAACCGATGACATTCCCAATGACATGGTGCACCATCCCTATGACTGGATGCGGGAGCATCAACCCAATCAGACAGGAACGGCGCGCGCATGGCACAGACAAGGCTCGCTTCATGACCAACACAGACGAGCCCATGCCACGGGTGATTATCAGCCGTGGATGGGAGGAGAGAGTCCATGACATTATCATCGGAGCATCGGCGCGCCGTCATAGGTCTGAGTGCGCTGCTGGCATTGTTTGTGTTGCTGGTGGTGTCGCAAGGCGGTGAGCAAGATGATACGCAAGGGTATGAATTGCGGGCAGTATTCAATGATGTGACGGGGGTGCAAAGAGGCACGGTGGTGCGTTTGGCGGGAATTCCCATCGGGCATGTGACACAGATGACATTGATGACCGATGGCAAAGCTCAATTGGTGATGCGGGTGATGGATGACATTGAGATTCCCACCGACAGTGCCATTGCGGTGCAAAAGGATGGATTGTTCGGCTCGACCGTTTTGGTGGTGGAGGTGGGCGGAGCGATGACGATGCTTGCGCCACAGACGCGTTTTTCGTACAGCGAGGATGCTTTGACGCTGGATGATTTGCTGGATGCGGTCATTCAGCAAGGAGAGCAAAACAAAAAGAAAAAGGGGTGATGACATGAACAAGGGTCAGTTGTTTGAAACACTGCTAGGCAGTGCGGTGCTGTTGGTGGCGGTGGGCTTTATCGGCTATGGCGCAACCACCATTGGTGAATGGGGCAAGGAGAGTGGCATCACCGAGCACGAGGCGCGCTTTTTGCGAGTGGGAGGATTACGCAAGGGAGCGGATGTTGTTTTGAATGGCGTGTCCATTGGCACGGTGACCTCCGTTGAATTGGATCAGCAGACCTATGAGGCGGTGGTGCACTTTGTCAAAGAACAAGACATTTCTCTGCCGATGGACAGTGCCGCCGCCATCGGCAGTGACGGGCTTACGGGGGGAAAATTTTTGATGATCAACACAGGTGTCGCCTCGCAATTTCTTGCCGATGGCGATGCCATTGCCCGCACCATTGATTATGAGTCCATTGAGGACAAAGTCAGTCAGATTATTTTCCTCGCCGCAGGGGATGACGAATGATCGCCATGCCCCAATGGCGCACTCAAGAGGGAACGCCTCTCGCCTGCGAGGACAAAATTCAATTGCTCAATGAAAATGTGCAGGAATTGAACGGCTTGATGCAAGACGCGCTGGAAGAAATTGTTCTCATGGGTGGTGATGAGAATCAGTTGCGCCAGCTGTTGCATCAGATGATTGACACCATTCCGCCATGGCAGGAACGCCGCAAGCTGAGCGATTGATGACACCATGACATCATGGCACAGGCACTGGTTGTGGCTATGGACGCTGTGTGTGGTGACGGCATCGGTGAGCCATGCTCGTCCCATTGACCATGAGGCGGCGCATTTGCGGGTGTTGGATAAGGTGGCGGGCGATACCCAATTGCTCGCCATTGCCATTGGGGACATTGTGTCCTTTCGTTCCATTCAATTGTTGGTGCTGGCGTGTTACACGCAGCCGCCTGAGAAAACGCCCGAATCCGCCGCATGGATTGAGGTCTATAAGGATGATGAGGCTTTGTTCAAGGGGTGGATGTTTGCCTCCAGCCCCGCCCTCTCCTCTATGGAGCATGATGTCTATGATGTGTGGCTGGTGGATTGTGCCAAGACGGACAAAACAGACCCAGACAATTGACGCGCGAAGGTTTTGGGTTGCTGCACAGCCGTGCGTAGCCGAGTGAGGTAATCTTTGCGCGTTATTTCAATCGCGCCAAATCGCTGTAAATGATGATTGAGAAATTGCACATCCAACAATGTGCATTGGCTTTGTTTGAGGTGAGCGATGAGATAGCACAGGGCGACTTTACTGCTTTCGCTCACCCGTGAGAACATGGTCTCTCCCGCAAAAAAGCCACCGATGTGAATGCCATAGAGTCCGCCCACCAGTTGATTGTTCTGCCAGCACTCCACCGAATGGGCGTGTCCCATTTTATAGAGTTCCATGTGCATTTCTTGAATGGGCGGGGTGAGCCAAGTGTCATGACGCTCTTCACAGCGTTCGGCACAGGCGCGCACCACCCGCTCAAAGGAGCGGTCTATGTGAACATCAAAGGGATGTTTTTTCAGCACCCGCTTCATGCTGCGAGACACATGAAACCGATGGAGAGGCAGAATGCCGCGCTGTTCGGGGTCAACCCACAAAACGCGATCCGAAGTGTACGAAGCCGCCATGGGAAACAAGCCGCAGGCATAGGCATGCAGAAGCATTTGCGGTCCCAGCAGTGGCAGACTCATGATGTATCCTCGCGCGTGTTTGGGCGTTGTTCCAGCCATTTTTCTAGCCATTTGGTGTCATAGGCACAATCAAGAAAAGTGGCGTTGCGAATAAGATCATTGTGTAGGGGAATGGTGGTTGAAATGCCGTCAATGACGAATTCCTCAAGGGCGCGTTTAAGGCGCATGAGACATTCGTTGCGCGTCTTGCCGTGGGTGATGAGTTTGGCGATGAGGCTGTCATAATAGGGCGGAATGCGATAGCCGGCATAGAGGGCGGAATCCACCCGCACGCCCAGTCCCCCTGGTGCGTGATAGTCTTGCACCACGCCGGGGGCGGGGGTGAAGTTTGTGGGGTCTTCGGCATTGATGCGGCACTCTATGGCGTGTCCTGCCAGTTCAATATCCGCTTGCGCCAGTTCCAGATGACGATGGGCGGCGACATTGATTTGTTCCCGCACGAGGTCAATCCCCGTGATCATCTCGGTGATGGGGTGTTCCACCTGCAGACGGGTGTTCATTTCCATGAAATACCACTGTCCATTGGCAAAAAGGAATTCAATCGTGCCCGTGCTGACATAGCCGATTTTTTGCGCCAGCGAGACGGCATCATGACAAATGGCATCGCGTATTTCTTTGTTGAGGGCTGGCGAAGGGGCTTCTTCCAAGACTTTTTGATGGCGACGCTGCAACGAGCATTCTCGCTCGCCCAGATGGAGCGTTGTGCCGTGATGGTCGGCGAGAATTTGCACTTCTATGTGACGGCTGGAGGGCAGAAATTTCTCCAAATAAAGCGTGTCATCGCCGAATCCTTTGAGTGCTTCTTGGCGTGCGAGGGGGATGAGTTCGGTGAGCTCGGTTTGATTGTGCGCGATTTTCATGCCTCTGCCGCCGCCGCCTGCGGACGCTTTGATCATGACGGGATAGCCAATGGTGTCGGCTTTTTTCGTGGCATCACCCATATCATGGCTGATGTCGGCACCGGGGATGATGGGCACGCCTGCCTTTTGGGCGATGCGGCGCGCCTGAGCTTTATCGCCCATAGATTGAATGTGCTGCGCGGTGGGTCCAATCCAAGTGATGCCGTGGTCGGTGACCATTTGGGCAAACGCCGCGTTTTCTGACAAAAAGCCGATACCGGGGTGAATGGCATCGGCATTGGTGACCACGGCGGCGGATATGATGGCGGCGGTGTTGAGATAGCTCTGATTGGATGGCGAGGGCCCAATGCAGACGCTTTCATCGGCAAGGCGCACATGCATGGCGTTGGCATCAATTTCCGAATGGACGGCAACGGTGCGCACGCCCATCTCGCGACAGGCTCGGTGCAGACGCAAAGCCGTTTCTCCTCTGTTGGCGATGAGAATTTTGTCAAACACTTTTTTTTCAAAATGGCGTTTTAGGTGATGATGAGAAGCGTTTGTCCGTATTCCACGGGCTCGCCGTCCGTGACGAGAATGCGCCCCACCGTGCCATCGTGCGGCGCGGTCACGGGATTCATGGTTTTCATGGCTTCCACGATGAGCAGGGTTTGTCCGCTTTTGACCGCGCTGCCCTCCGTCACAAAGGGCGGCGCGCCGGGCTCGGGCGCGATGTAAATCGTTCCCACCAGTGGCGCGGTGACAGCCGTGCCCTCTGGCGATGCGGGGGTGTCCTGTGTGGCGGGCGCGGCGGCGACAGGCGCGGGCATGGGTGCGGGCATGGCGACTCCACCGCGAGTCAGCTCAATTGACACATCCTTGTTGGCATAGCTGAGAGATGTCAGCTGATGGTGCACCATGGCATCGGCGAGCTCATCTATCAGCGCGATGTCTTGCGATTTGTTTTTTTGTTTTGCTTCACGGTTTTTTGGTGTTTTTTTCTTGTCGCTCATGATGAATCTCCTGCTCGCGATGATAGCATTGTTTGCACCGCATCTAAAGCCAGAATATAGCCATGACTTCCAAGCCCGCAGATGATGCCGTCCGCCCGCTGGCTCACATAAGAATGATGACGATAGGATTCCCGCTTGAATATGTTGGACAGATGCACCTCAATGACAAATCCTGTGTAGGCATTCAAAGCATCCAGCAGCGCAATGGAGGTATGACTCAGCGCAGCAGCATTGACGATGATGGCAGAGGTTTCTTGGGTTATGGCGGTTTGTATATGGTCAATCATGGCGGCTTCGTCATTGCTATGAGAAAAAGTGATGAATTCACCAAGCGATGAATGCGCGCGGCATTTGGCTTCAATATCGCTCAGAGTCTCCGTGCCATAAATGTGCGGCTCACGAGTCCCTAAGAGATTGAGATTAGGCCCATTAAGAACAAGAATTTTTTGGCTCATGATTTGTTTTTAGCACAAATTAATTTTTTTTGAAAATCTTGTCATGATGATATTTCAAATAGTGCTTGTGTTGGTCTGTGAGCTTGCTGGCATCAATTCTCATATCGTTTGTAATGCCAAGCAATTCGTGATTGGCAAAATGTTTTGAAATCTCAATTGTGCCGTCATCATTAAAAGTGATGAAGCCTTTATCAAAAGCTGCGTCCAAATTGGGTGAGAGCAACAGCCCGTTGTATCGGTCAAGGCGTTCTTCATTGTTAGATTCTTTCCAAGACTTAATGTGGGATGCTCGCAATAATTTTTTGTTATTGAACGATGTCACGGCGCATCTGTCACGCCAATATGCCAGCAACTTGTCTCTGAATTCCCCTTGTCCCACACGCGCTTTGCCGATGGTTAGTTTCTCGGTGTAGGGTTTATTGCTGTTATAAACTTTTTGTAGTTCTCGTTTTTCTTCTTCTTTTTCTTTTTTCGTTCGGGTGTCATCCAGCTCAATAAGATTGAGATGAGTTTCATGATGTTTTTCATATCGTTCTTTTGTTTTCCGCTCTTTAGAAGCAATTTTCTCCATTTTTGCATTGATATCATGGTCGCGATAGGCGGCGCGAGAAATGAGGGGAAATGTACGAATAGGGTAGTGTTCATCAGAGGATATTTTTGTTTTTACTTCATTGAGAAATTTAATATAAGCAGAACCACTGATATATTTCCCAGATTTTTTGAGTTCTAGGTATTTCCCATATTTTTTGTGTTCTAGGTTAAGTTTGCTTTTTATGTAGTTACAACAGGGGTCGTCCAAAGATAGAAATGTATAGGGGCGTAGCCAAAAAAGAGCTCCCGTGAGTGTCGGCTTGCCAAAGCCATAAATTTTTATTGCTTTATTAAAGCCTTCTTCAAATTGAGTTGTGTTAGAGCCATCTGTATTTGCCCATTCAATTGCCTCTGCAAAGAAGTCCCATAAAATATCTATATCCCCAGGTTTTATTTTTAGTGGGTCAGCCATGACTTTGCGGTGGTTGAGAAGAGTTGGAATTCCTCTGAAATGAAGAGGTTCGCTTGATTTTAATTTTTGTTCTAAATTGGGGGCATCAAGCACTTTTGACCAGAAAAGAAGTGTGTTTTTTCTGCGTTCTATATTAATGTTATTAGGGTCACCGTTCTCGTCTTTTCCATGTTTGTAGTTAAGAGTGCCCATGGCAGTGAAGGGGTCAATATCTGTCATACTCCCTTTTTTTGTGCGGTTATTAAATGCATCAAGTAAAGACTTAATCCATTCGTTTTTTTTAGTTTTGTTAGCTTCTGTCATGCGAGCTAATAATTCTTGCCTTTTGCTCTTGCTTCCATATGCCAATAATTCATTGGCAAAAGTTTCATATAAATCTGTCCATTCAAATTCGTTTTTCATGATTACAACCAAGCGAACAAGGTTGCGAAGAGGAGCAAGGCGGCAAGTGCAATGACGCAGAACAAAATCCCTTTGATGAAGCCGATTATAAAATCTTCCATGATTGCTACATGATACCAAATCATTGTCACAGTGACAACAACTTGCTATGACACATCTCATGAAAGTCACTGCTATTACGATTCGTCCGGGTCATGTTGTTGAGCATGAGGGTAAATACTGGCTGATTTTGAAGAACACCATTTTGCAGCCGGGCAAGGGGGGTGCGTTTGTGCAGGTGGAGATGCGTGATTTGAAAAGCGGCAACAAGATGAATCATCGCTGGCGCACTCAAGAAAATGTGGAGCGCGCTCATACTGAGGAACGTCCCGCCACCTTTCTCTTTGCCGAGGGCGATGCTCTGACTTTTATGGATCAACACACCTACGACCAGCACCAAGTTTCATCCACCATTGTGGGTGATGCGCGCCAGTTTCTCACCGATGGCATGGCGGTGACGCTGGATTTTATCGCTGGCGACCTTGTGGGCGTTCGTCTGCCGCCGATGCTCACCGTGACGGTTGCCGAGTGCGAGCCGGTGGTCAAGGGACAAACCGCGTCCTCCTCCTACAAGCCTGCGGTGCTGGACAATGGGGTGCGCATTATGGTGCCGCCGCACATCACTGTGGGGATGAAAATCGTCATCAACAGCAGCGACCTCAGCTATGCCGAGCGCGCCAAAGATCAAACCTAAATGGCAAGCCCCGCCGCCCAGCTGCGTCTCATGAGCCGCGCCTGCCGCGCCGCCGCCGATGGACTCATTCGCGATTTCGGTGAGGTGGAGGCTCTGCAAACATCCATCAAGGGGGTGGAGGAATTTGTCTCTCGCGCCGACCGCATGGCAGAAAAACGCATCATAGATGTGCTGCACGAGGCACGACCCAATGTCACCATTCTCACCGAATCGCGAGGATGGCAGCACGAAGACACGCCGCGCTGGATTGTCAATCCACTGGACGGCACGCTCAATTTCTTTCGCGCCATTCCCCACTGGGCAATCTCCATCGCCTATGAGGAAGAGGGCGTCATCACCGCAGGGGTGATTCATGATGTGCTGCACGGCGAAAAATTCACCGCCCACCGCGGCGATGGCGCGTTCCTCAACGACACTCGCATTCGTGTCAACACGCAAAAAGACTTTGATAAACTTCTTGTGGCAACAGGAATCAAAGGGGGACAATCGGACAATGCCCGCTCAATTCTCACGCGCCAACTGGCAATCATGATGAACCAAACAGCAGGGGTGCGGCGATTCGGTGCGGCATCGCTGGACATGGCATGGGTCGCCTGCGGACGGCTGGACGCCTTCTGGGAAGACGACATTCAGCCGTGGGATGTGGCGGCGGGCATCATCATTGCTCGTGAGGCGGGCGCAATCTGCTGCGACTACACCACCACCAAAAAAATGGACGACCACCAATTGCTCACAGCCAAACGCATCCTCGCGGTGTCATCACACCAAAGCCGCGCGGTGAGTCGCATGTTGCGTGATGCCCAACAAGTCGCATGAGCGTTCTGCCAAAATATCCGCCAACAAATCATGCGCCCCCAACCACGAACACAAATAATAATGATGATGATGACGAGACTTCATAGCGCGCTGCCACGCATCGCGAATGCGGCGCGTCAGCAAGCCCGCAAACAAAAGATAGGGCAGAATCATCACATGACGCGCGTGCTCGCTCGCCTGCTGCAAGCCCTCATCAATGGTGGGGCGCGCCAAGCCGGCAAAACAACTCAATGCGCGATAGCCGCAAGCTTGTTCCATCATGGCAACCAGCGCGCGCAATTGGTCATTGACCGCCTCATCGCCATTGCCGCGCCCCACCACCAGCAACACGGTGTCATCGGCAGGAGGCGCGGGGTTCGGCAAACTCTCGGCAATGCGCTGGCGCACAATGGCAAGCATACGCTCATCAAATCCAATGTCGCCACCATTGACAATGGTCATGGAGGAATGATGGCGATGGAAGTCTTCGCTGATGGCGGGAATATCACGGCGAGCATGGTGTCCAGCGAGCAGCATCATGGGCATCATCGCCACAGTGTCCACACCCTCCTCATGCAACCGATGCAATGTCGCAGGCAGGGTGGGCTCATTGAACTCCAAATAGCCAAGACGCACCCGCACAGACAAACCACAGCGATGCGCGATTTTCTCGCGCAATGTCTCGCATTCGCTCATCGCCTCGCCGTCACGACTGCCATGACCGCACAGAACAATGCCCAAAGAGGAATGTGATGGGTGAGCCGTCATTGTGTTTGCTGGCACTGGCTTTGGTGCTGGATTGTGTGTGGGGCGGTGTTTTGTGTCGTCACCCCATGAGGTTTCATCCCGTGCGGGTGATGGGGCGCGCAGTGGAGCTGTTCAATCGCTACGGCAATCATCGGCATCATGGCATGGTGCTCGCGCGTGTCATTGGATTTGTGGGAGCGGTGACGCTCATTCTTATGGCGGCTGCTGTCGGATGGGTCGTGGAACACGCCATCTTGCACAATGACAGGCAGTGGTTGCAGGCTATTCTCATTGCGTTCATTGCTTTGCATCTCGCTCCTCGTGAACTGCACATTCGCATGGCTGATATAGGGCAGGCTATGCAAAAGGGCAACATCAATCAAGCGCGTGATGGGCTCAAGCATCTGGTGGGACGCAAAACACAAAATCTATCATCCAGTGATATCGCTCGCGCCACCATTGAAAGCGGATTTGAAAACTTTGTGGATGGCGTGTTATCTCCAGTCTTTTGGTATGTGTGTGGCGGCGTGGCGGGGCTGTGTGCCTTCAAGATGGCAAGCACTTTGGATAGCATGATCGGCTATCGCACGCCTCTGTATCGCCATTTTGGTTGGGGCGCGGCGCGCATTGATGATGCCCTTACCATGATTCCTGCGCGCCTGTCGGTGGTGTGGATCGCTTTTGCCAGTCTGTTTGTGGCGGGTAGCGATGGATGGCGCGCCCTCAAACGAGGATACAAAGATGGACATAAGCATGATTCTTTCAATGCCGGATACAGTGAAGCCGCGGCGGGCGGTGCGCTCAATGTGGCACTGGGAGGCACCCGTCATTATCAGGGGCGGGTTGTGCGGGACCCCTTCATTGGCGGTGACACCGTCACACTGACGCATCGGCATATCGGTCATGCTATTGTGCTGTATCAATCGGCTTGGATATGCCTTTGGGTCGCTTTTGCCAGCTTTTGTGTTGTGTAAAATTTTAACAAAAGAAGCGCGTTCGGTAGCTTGTATTACGCGTCAATTTTCGGTAAAACAGAGTGTGAATGAAGAATGACTTTGTGTGCTTTATAATCATAGCCACAGGAAAGGATGACGACATCATGACATGCGAGAACAAAAGGAATGATGAATCAGTGCTGACAAAATTCAGTCGTTGCGTGGGTGAAGTGAGTTCCTTTGCAGCGATGGTGGTTGCTGGTGTGCTGGTGCTGGGAAGCATGAGTGACGCACACGCGCAAAAGCAATATCGGGGGAGTCTTGTCAACTTGTTGGATGGCAGCTATATCGCTGTGGGCGGTGGCTATAGTTTTTCTGATTTAGCCCTCCACTATAACGGCACTCGCTATGGACGGCTGCGAGACAGTGGGGCATTTTTGTCTGTGTCTTTGGGAACGGCGGATGTCATTGAGGAGCGGTATTATCTCGGATTGGAAATTCTGGCGGGGACATCCGCTGCTGCGTCATCAACGGCGGGCAAGAGAATCTCTCCCTTACCCACGCGCGATGTGTCCATTGCTCTTGACCATGAATACAGTGTTGCGGCCTACCTCAAAGGGGGATTTTTCGTGGATAATGATGCATTGCTCTATATGATATTTGGATGGTCACGATCTGGCTATGATATCAAGACCATCACTCAAGATGCTGGCAGTGATCCGGTCTATCACAAGATTGATATTTTCATGGATGGCTTTGCGTGGGGACTTGGGTTTGAATATCCGGTGCTGGAGAACTTCAATGCCCGTATGCAGTATCGTCTCACCAGCTATTGGGAAGGGCAGACCTATTCCATCGCCAGCGGTGATGATGTGGGAACGACCGCGGATCAAAGCAATGAGCATCACTTCACTTTCGGAATCGGCTATCAGTTTTGAGGAGCGAGGATGACACAATGAGTAAAATCACGAATAAAATCACGATGACACGGAGTTTGTTTTTTGCTGGGGCTTTGATGATGGTTGCGTCTTCGTCTCATGCTCTTCTTCCTTGGCAGCAAGGGGATGGATTCTATGTGGGCGTGGGCGGCGGTTATGGGTATGGCGATTTTCATGCCGATCTCTCCACTGCCGATGGCGAACTCAGTGGTGACGGATTCACCGCTGACCCTGATAATGCCTTCGGGTCTCTCTATGCTGGCTATGGAGAAATTTTTAATGAGCGGTATTATGTCGCCGCCGAATTTGGGCTCGGCTTGTGGGCGGGAGGAGATCGCTCCAACGCCGTTAATATACGACCCTACATTGATGAGGTTCTCAGCAGTGGTGCCAATGTTCCCTCTGTCATCAATGGACGATTTTTCGCTGAGCCCAAACAAGATTTCTCTATCTATTCTCGCGTGGGCTACCTTCTCCCAGAGGACAGGGGGCTTCTTTATCTGGTGCTGGGATGGACCTACGGTGTCCAGACGCTTTCCTTCAGCACGGAGGGCTTTACATCAGGCACAACTGCGATCCCTGCTTCGTTTGCCAGCGACAATGTGGGTTTGAGCTCCTTTACCTATGGCGCAGGATTGGAACTCCCTGTCGCAGACACCCTCGCCATGCGCATTCAATATCGCTACATTGACTTTGGCAGCAACGCCTTGGTCGCTTTGGATGATTTGAATGATCGGTGGCAATCAATCCTCGGTTCTGGTGAGTCACTGGGGCTCAGCAGCAGCTCTGGCAGTGGCACTCATGTTTTGAGTCTCGGTTTGGGCTATTTCTTCTAATCTGAATGGGCAGCACTATGGTTATGACTTTTTACTCTTCTTTTGATCGTTTCATCATGCGTGTGGGAACACTCATCATTGTTGGTGTGATGATGGGTGGATTCATCGTTTCTGCTCATGCACAAACGCGGGAAATGTCCTATCCTCAATTGCGGGAAGGCACATATCTGACCCTCTTTGCGGGACCCTCTTTGTCTCATAGCGGCGTGGATAAAGCCATTGTCGGAACAGAGCGGCGAGAAGTCGCCTTCGTGCACGGCAATGACTACGGCGGATTTGGGGGAATCGCTTATGGAATCATGGAGAAGGATTTGTTCTATGGCGTTCGTCCTGAAATTGAATTCTCTTTGGCACAATACCAATTGCGTGATGCTCGTGCCGGTGACACCCGCACGCCCAATTTTGAGTCTCGCAGCTTGCGATTGATGATGAACGCTTATTACGATTTGCCGTTTGATAATTTCGGCTATCTGCATTCTCTCTATGTGGGCACAGGAATCGGCTTTGCTTTTTATGACTTTGCCGAGCGTCGGGTGGCAGATTCCATTCGCAACCACACCGATCCGGAAGTCTTGTTTGGGTATCAGTTTATGGCGGGGGTGACCTTTGCTCTCAATGATCGGTTGGGGCTCAATGCGGGCTATCGCTATTTTTCCACCAACAATGCCTCTATTTTTTATCAAGCCGAGAACGAACTCGCAGAGACCGAGCTCAAGGAATTTGAATTGCACACCCACGCCATTGAACTGGGCGTGCGCTACGGGTTTTAATTCATCATGATTTTCTTGTGTGCTCCATGAATCATTGCTCATTGGAAGCGATGATGGGTGGATGATGGGCGTTTTTTTTGTTATTATTTTGTCTCTTGTGTCCTCGTCTGTGTGGGGAGTGGGTGTCTCGCGCGATGAGAGTGGGGTGTATGATGGCACGATTTATGATGCTCAAGGTTTCTACATGGGCGGTTTTACGGGGTATGTGATGGGAGACGATAATGCCATCAGTAATGATGGCATCAATGCGGGCGGCTTTGTGGGGTATGGGCAATGGTTTCCTTTGCTTGATGATGATGATATTTATATGGGGTTGGAGTTTCGTCTGTCGCATTTTGACATGAGTTATCGTGATGGCGTTTCTGCCACGCCGTTGCGTCTTCGTTATGTCTGGTCGGCGGTTTTTCGTGTGGGGCGTGTGGCTGCTTTTCGCGAGCCGTTGTTGTATTATGTGACGCTGGGGGCGGGGCGTGTGCGTTTGGCTCGTGATGGCATGAGTCGGCATCATGATGGGTTTGTGTGGGGAGCGGGCTTGCGCTTGCCGTTGCAGGATCGTTTGTATGTGAGGGGAGAGTATCAGTATTTGGATGGGGGAAGATTTTTGGGATACGATGTGGATGCGTTTCACTCATTTAATATGGGCATTTTGGTGCAATTTTGACTCAATTTTGACTCAATTTTGACTCTTGACCTTTTGCTCTGGATGGTCTAGGTGTCGTTATGGGAGTCCTCTGATGAGGGGGGTCTTTGCTGTGACGAATCGTGAAAAGGAATCGGTGGGCGGCGATCGGTGATGATCGTGACGCTCACATTCTATGTGCAAGCGTCAATGATTCTGTGTGTTGCATTTTGTGTGGCGCATGGGATTTTACAGCCGTACCGGCTGTATTTTTGAGAGTTTGATTCTGGCTCAGAACGAACGCTGGCGGCATGCTTAACACATGCAAGTTGAACGAAACCGAAAGAGCTTGCTCTTTTGAGATTGAGTGGCGAACGGGTGCGTAACACGTGGAAATCTACCCTTGAGTGAGGAATAACCACTGGAAACGGTGGCTAATACCGCATAATCCCTACGGGGCAAAGACTTGTTGCTTGAGGATGAGTCCGCGGCGGATTAGGTTGTTGGTGAGGTAAAGGCTCACCAAGCCGACGATCCGTAGCTGGTTTGAGAGGACGACCAGCCACACTGGGACTGAGACACGGCCCAGACTCCTACGGGAGGCAGCAGTGGGGAATATTGGACAATGGGGGAAACCCTGATCCAGCAATGCCGCGTGAGTGATGAAGGCTTTAGGGTTGTAAAACTCTTTCGGCGAGGAAGATGATGACGGTACTCGCTAAAGAAGCTCCGGCTAACTCCGTGCCAGCAGCCGCGGTAATACGGAGGGGGCTAGCGTTGTTCGGAATTACTGGGCGTAAAGAGCGTGTAGGTGGTGGTGTCAGTCAGAGGTGAAAGCCTTGAGCTCAACTCAAGAATGCCCTCTGATACTGCATCACTTGAGAGTGGGAGAGGCTAGCGGAACTCCAAGTGTAGAGGTGAAATTCGTAGATACTTGGAAGAACACCGGTGGCGAAGGCGGCTAGCTGGACCATGTCTGACACTGAGACGCGAAAGCGTGGGGAGCAAACAGGATTAGATACCCTGGTAGTCCACGCCGTAAACGATGAGTGCTTGTTGTCGGCGCGAAGCGTCGGTAACGAAGTTAACGCATTAAGCACTCCGCCTGGGGAGTACGGCCGCAAGGTTAAAACTCAAAGAAATTGACGGGGGCCCGCACAAGCGGTGGAGCATGTGGTTTAATTCGATGCAACGCGAAGAACCTTACCAGCTCTTGACATCCCTATCGGGAGAGGCAGAGATGTTTCTTTTCATTTCGGATGGATAGGTGACAGGTGCTGCATGGCTGTCGTCAGCTCGTGTCGTGAGATGTTGGGTTAAGTCCCGCAACGAGCGCAACCCTCATTTTCAGTTGCCAGCACTTTATGTGCGCACTCTGGAGAGACTGCCCGTGACAAGCGGGAGGAAGGCGGGGATGACGTCAAGTCCTCATGGCCCTTATGGGCTGGGCTACACACGTGCTACAATGGCGGTGACAGTGGGTTGCCAAGAGGTGACTCGGAGCTAATCCTCAAAAACCGTCTCAGTTCGGATTGCACTCTGCAACTCGAGTGCATGAAGGTGGAATCGCTAGTAATCGCGGATCAGCATGCCGCGGTGAATACGTTCCCGGGCCTTGTACACACCGCCCGTCAAACCATGGGAGTTGGCTTTACCCGAAGACCGTGCGCGAACCTCTCGGACGCAGCGGGCCACGGTAGGGTCAGCGACTGGGGTTAAGTCGTAACAAGGTAGCCGTAGGGGAACCTGCGGCTGGATCACCTCCTTTCAGAGTATGCCGGGGAGATACTATTCTCGGCTTGTCTGACAACATTGCCATCGCCGTCCGCCGATTCCTTTTCACAATTCCATGGTCACAATTCCATGGTCACAATTCTATGGTCACAATTCTATGGTCACACAATGTGTGAACAGACGGCGTGATGACTAGCTCAGCAGTTGAACGGCAAGTGCCGCGATGATTGTCCCACAGACGAAAATTGTCTGTGCCCACAACAAACGCCACATTTTGCTTTCTTTCTCGGCGATGAGAGTGTGGGTCTCGGCGATGAGGGTGTGTGTCTCGGCGATGAGAGATTTGACATCGGCGATGTCTTCTTTGGTGGCAAAATTGCGCGAGCGTTCATCAAGGCGAGCGATTTGCTCGGAAAGCACATTAAAGCCATCTTCAAGGGCTTTGATGCGCTCCTCGTGCTGTTGGAAATCTCTTTGACTCAGTTGCGTTTGTCTGTGTCCGTTGGTACTCATGGGAGTGAAATTTATGGTATGATGGCATGATTGTCAAGAAGGGGCGGGATCTTTAACAATGGACAATCTGTCTGGTTTCTTTCTGAATACAAGACTCTTTTGTGGAAATAGGCAAGAGCCTCCCACTGGTGACTTCGTTAAGCTCGACAGTTTGAGTGAAGTTATCTTGTCAGCCCATTACTTTTTTTGCTAGTATGACGATGCTCACATTCCGTGGACAGCCCGTGTCGGGTTTTTCGCTGAATACAAAACCAATACGGCGGTGTGTCGTTTGGTGCTCGTCGTGTAGGAAATAGGCGGAACACTGTCCTTTCGGAGTGTGAGCAAGCCCGATCTATGTCGGGCTTAGCTCTAAACCTAGAAAGGAGTCAGTCATGACTTATTGTGTTCAATTAGCGCGACAGGCAGCTTTGCTGTTGGTCGCTATTTTATTGCTGAGCGGTTGCGCCAGCATTGTGAGTGGGTCAAAGCCCAATTTTGTCTCTCTCACATCGTCTCCCACAGGGGCATCTTTTACCATTAACAACCAACAAGGGCGGGTGATTCACACAGGCACAACCCCTGCCTATCTTCCTCTCAAAGCCAGCGATGGATTTTTTGATAGGGCAGACTACACCATCACCATGAGCAAAAAAGGCTATGCTGAAAAAACAATAACGCTGTCTGCTTCGCTGGATGGCTGGTATTTGGGTGGTAATCTTCTTTTGTTTGGCGCGGGCTTGTTGGGCTGGCTCATCATTGACCCCGCCACAGGAGCTATGTGGACGCTGGAAAATGAGACCGTCACTGTCTCCTTGCAACCCTTGACACCGTGACGGCGTAACGATGCATCGTGTGATGATGAGGTGGAATGGTCATATGATGGTATCATCCACCTTTTAACAGGAGAACTGATCATGGGTATGGAAAAAGCAATCGCCTCATTGGTGATGGGTGTTGTGGGCATTTTGGCTGTCTATGGCATTGATGTCTCGGCGGGCATCGTTCAGACCGTCATTGTGGTGCTGAGCACGGCGGCGGTGTATGTTGTTCCTAACAGCACAAAGAAAAAAGCCTCCTAAAAGAAGTTCTTGCTTCTTTGCCGTTGGTGTGACTATCATGGACGCTGTCTTTGATGTCACACCAACAGGAGAGTGAGCTATGGATATGATCAAAGGAATGGAAAAAGCCGCCGTTGCCGCAGGCATTGGCTTGGTGGGATTGCTGATGGAATTTGGCATGATGGTGCCGGATATGATGTTGGATACCGTTGAAGTTATTGCCATCACGGCGGCGGTCTATATGATTCCCAACAGCAAAAAGAAAAAAACCTCCTAAAAGAAGTTCTTGCTTTTTTCTCTTTGGTATGATTACCATGGACGCTGTCTTTGATATCACACCAACAGGAGGGTGAGCTATGGACATGATCAAAGGAGTGGAGAAAGCCTTGGTGGCAGGGGCTGTGGGGCTTTTGGCTACCTATGGCGTTGAGGTCTCGGGTGAAACGGAGCAATTGATAACAGCTCTTGTCAGCGCGGCATTGGTTTACCTCGTTCCCAACAGCAAAAAGAAGAAATCTTCGTAAAGGCGCGCGAGTCCCACGAAACATCTCACGAGACATCTCACGAGGTGTCTTGTTTTTTGCGGTAATTTGGGTCATAGTGGGTTATGGAAGACGGGCTAGTAGCTCAGTTGGTTAGAGCGCGCGCTTGATAAGCGTGAGGTCGGAAGTTCAAGTCTTCCCTGGCCCACCAATTTGATGATAAGGAGGTCATCATGATGATAGGAAGTTCGAAAGTGACGATGCTTTTTGCCAGCGTGATGTCGTTGATGCTGGCGGGATGTGCATCGGTGGCGACTCAGTCTCACATGTCATCCACGGTTTTTTTAGAGCCGGTATCCCCTGAGAAGCGGATTGTTTATGTGCGTGTGCGCTCCACTGCCGACCGCAGGGGCATTGATTTGGATGCCGCGATTCGTCGTGGGATTCGTGAGGCGGGGTATCGCATCACGGATGATCCTGCCAAGGCTCATTTTTTGTTTCAAGCCAATGTCTTGAAAATCGGCGAGTTTGACCCGGACCAGGTGCGCAATTTTCTCGCTCAAGGCCCCACCAGTTTGACGGGAACGGCGGCGGGCGTTGTGACGGGTCTGGCGGTGGCGGATGAATTGGGGGATCGCACGGGCGCAACGGCGGGTGCGGTGGCTGCGGGATTGGTTGCCGCCGCCATCGTTGAGGGCATTGCCAACTTGGTTTATGACGAAAAACTGTATGCCATCATCACCGATGTGGAGCTGGGGCAGAGAATCAAGGGCGGCATTGCCAGAGAACAGGCAGCCGCGACAAGACAGGGCGATTCGGCTGCTGAGGTGCAATATCGTGAAGGAAAAACCGATTGGTTGAAATTTCGCACACGGGTGGTAAGCACCGCCCGTGCCGTCAATACCCCTTGGGAAGAGGTGGCGGTGGAATTGCGAGATGGCTTGAGTCAATCCATTGGAGGCATGTTATAATCATGAGTGACATGATGAGCACCACCATTGTGTGGAGCATGGTCAATTGGGGCGGCGTGGCGGTGGCTGTGTTTGCCACTTTTGGCTTGGGCTTTTTGTGGTTTGGTGTCTGGTGTAGCAAGGCTTGGGCTGAGGACACTGGCATTGACATGAAAAAAGCGGAGCAACGCAGCATGGCTCTGCCCATGTCCCTTGAGGTGATGCAAAACATTGTGCAGGCGGTGTTGGTGGGGGTTGTGCTGTCGGTCTTTTCGTTTGCATCGTCTTTGACAATCATGACGCTGTATGGCGTTGCGGCGTCCTTGGGCATTGCCGCGGGCAATTTGTGGCAAATGAAGCCGCTCCGTTTGACTGCCATTGTGGCGGGCGAATTCGTTGTGGCGTTGCTGCTGCGGGTGACCATTATTCGCCTTGTGGTTTTCTAAGCAATCATTTTTTGGCTTTTTGGGGGCGTAGCTCAGTTGGGAGAGCGCCTGCTTTGCAAGCAGGAGGTCGTCGGTTCAATCCCGTCCGCCTCCACAATTAGATGGTATGGAACTGGCGATAAAAAAAGTTCTTGTCTCTCTCTTTCTTTTGTTTCATGGCGTGGATTGACTGTGTGCCTTGTCATTGCTATAATCCCCGCCATGACAAACATGACAAAACATCTTTTGCTTATTTTTTGTGGCTTTGTGGTGCTGAGTGGCTGTTCTCGGCAGATGATTGACCTCACCTCGGTGGGGGATCGCTCTGGCGAGATTCTCAAGGAAAACAGCAGCAGTGATTTTTTTCTTGCGGGCTTTTTGCAGTCTCACACCATTGATGCGGTGCGTGTGTGTGGCGGCAGAGACAAGGTTGCCTATGTGGCGACGGTGACGGGTTTGCAAGATATATTTTGGTCGTTGATCACATTTGGTTTGTATGCGCCTCGTTCCTATGAGGTTTATTGCAAAAGATCGTGATGTCTGGGGAAGCTCCCCTTGACAGGGAAGGCAATTGCCTATAGATAACATTCACCGTGAGAAGTCAGTGACAAATGAAGGCGCGCTTGTGTCTTTGTGGTTGGTGACTTTTCTTTTTTCGCGAGACGGGTGTTGTGGCATCTTTTTTGCGAAATGCTGTGAGACATCGTGAAGAGGCACAATGACGGCGCGAGCGTGATGAATGCTTGTTGCTGATTTGTTGTGCGGCGGATTCCGCATGGTGTGAGACGACATTTTTGATGATTGATTCTCGCGCGTGACGGAAGGATTCAAAAGAATCAAGCGCAAAAGAGCATTCGGGGGATGCCTTGGCATTGAGAGGCGATGAAGGACGTGGTACGCTGCGAAAAGCTTCGTGAAGTTGCGAACAAACATTGATACGAAGATGTCCGAATGGGGAAACCCAATCTTGTGAGATTATCACTGGCGTGAATACATAGCGCAGTGAGGCGAACTCGGCGAACTGAAACATCTCAGTAGCCGAAGGAAAGGAAATCAACCGATACTCCGTGAGTAGTGGCGAGCGAAAGCGGATCAGGCCTGTGCGAGCGTCATTTGTTATCAGAATCGTCTGGAAAGACGAACCAAAGAGGGTGATAGTCCCGTACGAGAAAAGGGTGACGCGAGACTTGAGTAAGGCGGGACACGTGAAATCCTGTCTGAACATGGGGGGACCACCCTCCAAGCCTAAGTACTCCTCAGTGACCGATAGCGAACAAGTACCGTGAGGGAAAGGTGAAAAGAACCCCGATGAGGGGAGTGAAATAGACTCTGAAACCGAATGCTTACAAGCAGTGGAAGCCCTTTGGGGTGACCGCGTACCTTTTGCATAATGGGTCAGCGAGTTAGTTTTACGAGCAAGCTTAAGCCGTGAGGTGAAGGCGCAGCGAAAGCGAGTCTGAATAGGGCGTCCAGTTCGTGGAATTAGACCCGAAACCGTGTGATCTAGCCATGGGCAGGCTGAAAGAGCGGTAACACGCTCTGAAGGGCCGAACCCACCAATGTTGCAAAATTGGGGGATGACCTGTGGCTAGGGGTGAAAGGCCAATCAAACACGGATATAGCTGGTTCTCCGCGAAAACTATTGAGGTAGTGCGTCATGTGTATGCCTCGGGGGGTAGAGCACTGAATAGGCGAGGGAGACGCGAGTCTTACCGAGTCTAACCAAACTCCGAATACCCGAGAGTCTTGCATGGCAGACAGACAGTGGGTGCTAAGGTCCATTGTCAAGAGGGAAAGAGCCCAGACCGCCAGTTAAGGTCCCCAAGTCATAGCTAAGTGGGAAAGGAAGTGGGAAATCCAATACAACCAGGAGGTTGGCTTAGAAGCAGCCATCCTTTAAAGAAAGCGTAACAGCTCACTGGTCTAAATAAGATATCCTGCGCCGAAGATGTAACGGGGCTAAAGCTATGCACCGAAACTGCGGGTTGCGTTGTTATGGATGATGACGCAGCGGTAGCGGAGCGTTCCGTACGCTGATGAAGATGGATGGTGATGTCCATTGGAGGTATCGGAAGTGAGAATGCTGACATGAGTAGCGACAAAGAGTGTGAGAGACACTCTCGCCGAAAATCCAAGGGTTCCTGTGTAAAGTTAATCTGCGCAGGGTGAGCCGGCCCCTAAGGCGAGGCCGAAAGGCGTAGTCGATGGGAATCTGGTTAATATTCCAGAGCCTGACGGTGGTGACGGACACTGGCGGTCGTATCAACTGATCGGATTGTTGATGCGGTGAAGGTGTTCCAGGAAAGAGCCCCGTTGTATAGACCGTACCCCAAACCGACACAGGTGGATGAGTAGAGTATACTAAGGCGCTTGAGAGAACGATGCTGAAGGAACTCGGCAAATTGCCTCTGTAACTTCGGGATAAAGGGGCCCTCTGTGTGGGCAACCACATGGGGGGGGCACAGACCAGGGGGTAGCGACTGTTTACTAAAAACACAGGACTCTGCAAAGTCGTAAGACGAGGTATAGGGTCCGACGCCTGCCCGGTGCTGGAAAGTTAAGGTGCGTTGTGCAAGCAACAAGCCGAAGCTCCAGTAAACGGCGGCCGTAACTCTGACGGTCCTAAGGTAGCGAAATTCCTTGTCGGGTAAGTTCCGACCTGCACGAATGGCGTAACGACTTCCCCACTGTCTCCAGCATTGACTCAGCGAAATTGAATTCTCCGTGCAGATGCGGAGTACCCGCGGTCAGACGGAAAGACCCCGTGAACCTTTACTATAGCTTCGCAGTGGTATGGGAGTATGTCTGTGCAGGATAGGCGGGAGCCTTTGATTCGGTGGCGTCAGCCGCTGAGGAGGCATCCTTGAGATACCGCCCTGGCATATTTTGATATCTAACCGTAGTCTGTGAATCCAGATTCGGGACCCTGCGTGGTGGGTAGTTTGACTGGGGAGGTCGCCTCCTAAACAGTAACGGAGGCGTACAAAGGTAGGCTCAGGCTGGTTGGAAATCAGCCGCTGCGTGCAATGGCATAAGCCTGCTTGACTGCGAGACTCACAAGTCGAGCAGAGACGAAAGTCGGTCATAGTGATCCGGTGGTTCCGAGTGGAAGGGCCATCGCTCAACGGATAAAAGGTACTCCGGGGATAACAGGCTGATGATTCCCAAGAGTTCATATCGACGGAATCGTTTGGCACCTCGATGTCGGCTCATCACATCCTGGGGCTGAAGCAGGTCCCAAGGGTTTGGCTGTTCGCCAATTAAAGTGGTACGTGAGCTGGGTTTAGAACGTCGTGAGACAGTTCGGTCCCTATCTGCCGTGGGTGTTTGGAGAATTGAGAGGAGCTGCCTCTAGTACGAGAGGACCGAGGTGGACATACCTCTGGTGGATCGGTTGTCGCGCCAGCGGCATTGCCGAGTAGCTATGTATGGAAGGGATAACCGCTGAAAGCATCTAAGCGGGAAGCCCACCTCAAGACGAATTCTCCCACGAGAGCCGTGGAAGACCACCACGTTGATAGGCGGAATGTGGAAGCATAGCAATATGTGAAGCTCATCCGTACTAATCGCTCGATTGGCTTGATTCTTATTCTTTCGCACGCGTGAGAATCAATCATCTTAACACACCGAAGCCGCCGCCGCCTCTTCACGAATGCCTCTTTACGATCCTCTTGTGATTCATCGTTGTGCGGTCATGACACTGTCTCGCCTTGACAATCATGGCTTCATGCCATAGATTTCGCACCCATGAGCACCAACGGACACAGACAAACGCACCCAAGTCAAAGCGATTTTCAGCGGCACGAAGAGCAAATCAAAGCTCTTGAGGAGGGCTTCAATGAGCTCTCCAGTCAAATCGCTCGCCTTGATGAACGCTCACACAATTTTGCCACCAAAGGAGACATCGCCGATGTTAGATCTCTCATTGCCGATATCCACGCTCTCATGGCAAAAAACCAAGCAGAAACCCACACTCTTATTGCAAAAAACCAAACCGAAACCCTTACCCTCATCGCCGATATCCACGCTCTCATGGCAAAAAACCAAGCAGAAACTCACGCTCTTATTGCAAAAAACCAAACCGAAACCCTTACCCTCATCGCCGAGACTCACACCCTCATCGCCGAGAAAGAAAGCAAAATGTGGCGTTTGTTGTGGGCACAGACCATTTTCATCTGTGGGTCAATCATCGCGGCACTTGCCGTTCAGCTGCTGAGCTAGTCATTATGTGCCACCCACACGGCACGCTTCACGCAAACTTGTGACAGGCTAAAAATAATAACTTTGCGGATGACATCATAATATGACCATCGCCCCTCATGATGACAGAATTCATCGTTGTGCCGTCATGATACCGTCTCGCCTTGACAATCATGGCTTTATACCATAGATTTCGCACCCATGAGCACCAACGGACACAGACAAACGCACCCAAGTCAAAGCGATTTTCAGCGGCACGAAGAGCAAATCAGAGCTCTTGAGGAGGGCTTCAATGAGCTCTCCAGTCAAATCGCTCGCCTTGATGAACGCTCGCACAATTTTGCCACCAAAGGAGACATCGCCGATGTTAAATCTCTCATTGCCGATATCCACGCTCTCATGGCAAAAAACCAAGCAGAAACCCACACTCTTATTGCAAAAAACCAAACCGAAACCCTTACCCTCATTGCCGAAACCCACGCTCTTATTGCAAAAAACCAAACCGAAACCCTTACCCTCATCGCCGAGACTCACACCCTCATCGCCGAGAAAGAAAGCAAAATGTGGCGTTTATTGTGGGCACAGACCATTTTCATCTGTGGGTCAATCATCGCGGCACTTGCCGTTCAGCTGCTGAGCTAGTCATTATGTGCCACCCACACGGCACACTTCACGCAAACTTCTGACAGGCAAAAAATAATAACTTTGTGGATGACATCATAATATGACCATCGCCCCCCATGATGACAGGATGATGCCTGTCATGAGCAAAATCTCTCGCAATGTGGTGTGCATGAAATGGGGGACTCTCTACGACTCTCGCTATGTCAATCATTTGTATCGGGCGGTGCGGCGCAACTTGTCTTTGCCGCATCGTTTTATTTGTTTGACCGATGACGCATCGGGAATTGATGACGGCGTTGAGTGTTATCCTCTGCCGTCCATGGGCTTGTCGGCGGCGCGCCTCAAGCATGGCGGATTTCAAAAAATTGGCATTTTCAAGCGCGACCTGCATGACCTGCGAGGGGCGTGTCTTTTTTTGGATCTGGATGTGGTGATTGTGGGCTCATTGGATGATTTTTTCGCCATCAAGCCGCACGAATTGGTGGCGGTGCAGGAATGGCGCAAAGCGCGTGATTACATTTTATTGTGGCGGAAGCGTGGCGCGAATACATCGGTTTTTGCCTTTCATTGTGGTGAGCAGTGTCAGATTTATGATGAATTCATGGCGAATCAGGAGGAGAATTTTCGCCGTTTTCGCATTGAGCAGTATGTGGTGACTCATTATGCTCGTCATTTGCGTTACTGGGATGGAGCTTGGGTGCGTTCGTTCAAGCGTGATTGCATGCCAACAATATCATGTAGACCGTTGGTGCGCGCTCCTCGTCTGCCTCGTGATGCTCGCATTGTGGCGTTTCATGGCGTTCCCAATCCTGCCGAATTGGTGGCGGGCGGGCGATGGGGACGCCATTGGTGGCGCAGAGGATATGGCACGGTGGAGTGGGTCGCGCAGAACTGGCGATGAAAAGGCTCTTGCGTTTGTGTGTCTGATGGGTTATGGCTTGTGCCATCATAAGGTTCATTGTGAGCCAAACACGGTTTCATGGGAGGTTAATCATGACATCATTCAAAAAAGTAGCTCTCGGAAAAGTAGCTCTCGTTCTTAGTTTTTGTGCGTTGGGTGCTTTGTCGGTTCAGGATGCCGATGCCCAGCGGCGCAGTAGGGGCATGACCCAATCAAGCGACACCGATTTTTATGTGGTGGCGCGCGGGTCGTATCCCTTTACCAGCATCACCAGAATTGGTGGCGCGGGGATTCTTGGTTTTGGCTATCGTGCTGACGAGATTTTTCGCGCTGAGCTGGAATTAATCTATGGTGCGATCACCGCTGAGGTGGAGGAATCCGGCTCTGGTCCGGTGCGTCCCAATCCATTCGCGGGGGCGAGTCAAACCAATCCCACTTTGATTGATCCGACCATTCCCGTCAATTTTGAAGCCGACAATGACAACTTCCTGTTCATGGCAAACTTCTACCTTGATATGCCCTTCTTTCCCAAACAATGGCGCGTGAAGCCCTATGTGGGATTTTCTTTTGGCTATGCTAACACCAACACCACGCCCGATTACGGCAATGCCGGTGATGTGGCAGACGCGGCGGTTCCTGTGGCGGCTGGGTTTGAGAGATTGATTAACCCCGCTTCCGCTAACACGAATCCCTTGAAGGGTGCGGGGCAGACATATCTCACAAATGTCTATAATGCCATACCCGCCGCCCTTAAAACGGCTGCGAGTCTTCCCAATGCTTTGAATTACACGGTTGGAACAGGTGCGACACAATTCGGTGGACAGGCTCAAAGCTTGGCGCGCGCTCTTGCTTACGCCACCATCGCTCAAGGAATTGTTAATGGTGGGAATGCGCCGAATCCCGCTAATAACAATGCACTTGAATTCGTTCCCGGCATCAAACAAAACATTCCTGTGGGTGAGCTGCAGTCATTGGTTGTGGGTGCTATGGCGGGTTTCACTGTGGATGTGGGACACAATATTTTCGTGGATACCGGCTATCGCTTCATGCGGGCGCAGAAGGAAATCAAAAACTTCCACGAAATTCGGCTCGGTGTCGGATACAACTTCGCTGTTAACTACTAAGGTGGATGTGATGCCAAAGACATGATGCAAAAGATTAAGGGGGAGGCGTTTTCTTTTTGTCTCTCCCTTTTTCTTTTGTTTTATCTCTTGTGTCTGTGCTTAAATTATGGCACAGTGCCGTCATCTTGATTCCTCTTGCGAGGAATAAACAACCGACAGATTTGTGAAGGAGCAAACTGATGACTTTGTGGAACAACAATAAAATGGTGTTGCTGGCGGCGGGACTGTGTTTGATCATAGCCACACCCTCCCATGCACAGCAAAAACAAATGAAAGATGAGTCTGTGGTAGACCAGCTGACCGATACCGTCTCCGAAGTGGCGGATGAAGTCTCCGAAGTGGCGGGGGATGTCGCCGAGGAAGTTTCTGAAGTGGCGGGTGATGTCGTGGAGGAAGTGTCCGAAGTGGCGGAGGATGTCGCAGAGGAATTGTCCACAATGACTGACGACAAGTGAGCGGCTTGAGGCGGCGTTTGCAAAGGGGGAGGCGTTTTGTCTCTCCCTTTTCTTTCGCTTTATCCATTGTATCCCCCTTGTATCCAATGACAAAGTATGGCATAATGGTGTCACATGGTTCCTCGTGAGGAACAGACTTGCAGATTTGTGAAGGAGCAGATTGATGACTTTATGGACCAACAACAATCATGAAATCACTGTGTCGCGCGGCGTGGCAGCGTTTTGGGCGGCAGCACTGTGTCTTGTCATAGCCACACCCCTCTACGCACAAGAAGAGGAAGGTGAGTTTGAAGAGTATGAATTCGCCCAAGACGAATTCGAAGAGTTCGCTGACGAGGAGGTCGCCGAAGATGAAGAAATGTTCCTCACTGAAGATGACTTTGCTTATGAGGAATTCGCCGAAGATGAGGAAATGACCGCCTTCACCAATGAAATGATTGAGCAAGAACTGGCAATGGAAGCCGCCAGACGCAGAGGCGGTGTGGTGGATGAATTGTCCAAACAAACCAGACAGGCGTTTCGTGATGTGACTCGTGGCATCTCAAAGGAACTGCGGCTGGATAGCCGTCGGCTGGGCAAAGGCGATGCCTATTGGGTTGTGCGTGGCGGAATGCAAAGCGATGATGATGTCAATTACAATGGCGGCATGGGGTATTTGGCTCATGGCGTGCGTCTCGGCGGCGGATTTTTCAGAACAGAACTGGAGATCGGCTATGGCGAAGCGCGCGTTGAGAAAAAACAAGACGACCTCGTGGGACAGGATTATGAACTTCGCAACCGTAACCTGTCGGTTTTTGTCAATGGATATTTTGATGTGGCATCCCGTGCCATCAATTATGTTGTCCCCTATGTGGGAATTGGTTTTGGCTACATTCACGCCGAATCAACCCTGCGTGCCCCTGAGGAAATCTTGCGGCGGGATTTAGCAGCCAACAGCAAGCATGATCTCCATGCCATTGGCTTATCCGCAATGGCAGGATTTTCACTCTTGGTGGGTGAGTTTCACCATTTGGATTTGGGATACCGTGCCGTGCGCACCAGCAGGGCGCCCGATGTGGAAGATTGGCACGAAGCGCGTATCGGTTTTTCTCGTTCTTTCGTCAGTGACTGGTGAGGGAACTTCACTCCAAACAATGAGGGTAACATGAAGAAGCTTCTTCAAGACAAAGTGACGGTCATGCAGGCATCTTACGGTTCTGTGGCTGTTTTTTTGGCGATTGCCAGTGCCTTTGGCAGTCCGATGGTGTTCGGTTTCATGACTTTGTTCGGCGTTGCGGCTGTTGTGGTGGCTGCGCTGGCGATTCTGAGCGGTGAACTGGTGCATGGCGCATTGGCAATTGTGTTGGCGATCTATATCGCCACCATGAGCGGCGGTATGATGCCCATGTAATCACACGATTTGAAACTGGGTGGTCTGGTGATGATGGCGAGGAGCTCAGCACCCGATCCCATTCCGAACTCGGAAGTGAAATTCCTCAGCGCCGATGGTACTGCGTCTTAAGGCGTGGGAGAGTAGGTCGTTGCCAGACTTCTCAGTTTCACGAACACGCCCCCTCTTGTGAGGGGGCGTGTTTTTTAATCATCAATCAGAAAATACGATGGAATTATTCTCCCCAGAATGGCTATTGGCTCTCAGCAGCATCATTGTGATTGACCTCGTCTTGGCGGGAGACAATGCTCTGGTGATCGCCATGGCGGCGCGCCACTTGCCTGACCATATGCGGGGGCGAGTCATCATGTGGGGAATTGGCGGGGCTATTGTCACGCGCATTTTGTTTGTGATGATTGTGGTGGAGCTCTTGCGCGTGCCGGCACTGTCCTTTATTGGCGGGCTGCTTCTCATGGTGATTGCCGTCAAACTGGTCAATCAATCCCATGGAGAGGCACATCAAACGGTTGCGACAAATTTTTGGCGCGCCGTCATGACCATCATCATGGCGGACACCGTGATGAGCTTGGACAATGTGCTTGCCATTGCGGGGGCATCACGGGGCAGCTATGATTTGGTGATTTTTGGCTTGGCTTTGACCATTCCCATCATTGTGTGGGGCAGTCAGTGGTTTGGGCGATTGCTTGAGCGGTATTCGCGTTTTTTGTATGTGGGCAGCTTTGTTCTGTTTTGGACGGCGGCTAGCATGATGCGGCGCGATCCCATCATCATTGATGACGGATGGGCTTTTTCTTGGGTGACCGATGTGATAGCCTCCGTGCTGTGCGTTGCCGCACTTGTGCTCTATAAAATGAAAAAAGGAGAATGGCATCGTGAATCATAGCCACAGAACAATCTTTTATGTGACCTGTCACTGTTTCACCGGCTGCATGATTGGCGAGACGGCGGGGCTGATGATTGGCATCTCACTGGGATGGTCGGTGGCGGCAACCATTGCATTGGCGGTGGTGCTCGCTTTTGTGGTGGGGGTCTCCCTTGCCATTTACACGGTGATGCGGCGGGAGGGATTATCATGGATTGACAGTTTGCAGCGCGTGTGGTTGGGGGAAGTGGTATCCATTTCTGTCATGGAGTTGGTGATGAATGTCACCGATTATCATATGGGGGGCGTGTCGGTGCAGAGTCTTGCCGACCCGTTGTTCTGGCAGGCTTTGGCGGTGGCGGGAATTGCGGGATTTGTGGCGGCGTATCCTGTCAATGGATGGCTTTTGCGGCACTCTCTTAAATCATGCGGTCATTAAAAAGCAAAGGAGGCGAGCATGACGATAATTTTTATGACACCACTGCTTGTGCCATCGGTGGCACTGGCGCATCATTTTATGGACGGCGATACGCCTCGTTTTTGGTACGAGGCGTTGGTGTCGGGATTGGCGCATCCCGTGATTGGTTTTGATCATTTGCTCTTTGTGGTGGCGTGTGGATGGGTCGCCTACGGTTTTTTGCACAAGCGATGGCTGCCCTTTGTGCTCATTGGCGGAACGGTGCTGGGATGCTATGCCCATGTGACGCAATTGGGGATGACGGTGGCAATGATTGCCATTGAATCATGGATTGCGGTGACTCTCATGGTGATGGGGGTGCTGGTTGCTCTGTCGGTGTCACTGCCTTTGGTATTGTGGGTGAGTTTTTTCGCAGTGGCGGGCATCATTCACGGCTATGCCTATGGTGAGACCATTGAGGGTGCGAGCGGTCTTGTCACGCTGTTTTATGTGGTGGGTTTTGCCTTGATGCAATACGCCATGATGGCACTGATGGCGCGCGCTGTGAATTATTCGTCCGAATTGCGCGCGGTGCGCGCTGGGCAGATGGGCGGTGCACTGCTGTGTGTGTGGGCGACAGTCATGATGCTGTAAATTGTTGGCAGGCGGCACGTGTGACGCGCTTCGCGGCGCACTGCTGTGTGTGGGCGACAGTCATGATGCTGTAATTTGTTGGCAGGCGGCGCGTGTGACGCGTTCCTCATGCTGACGCTGCACATACAGTCCCCAATTGGTGGTGAGACACAATTCTTTTGGAGGCAGATAGACATAGTCGGGGCGCGTCTCCATATAGACCATCAGGGCGGCAAAAAGCGAATTGGCGATGTCATCTTGGGTCATGTCTTTTTTGTAGATGTGATAAAAGACATGATTCATGGGAATGGCAATGAGGTTTGCCTTGCCAAAGGAATGCTCATAGTTCCACTTGTTGTGACCGATCGCGCCACTGCCACGCACGGGTTGGTGAGCGATGACTTTGTCGGCTTTGCCGAGAAAATCCACCACATGATAGTCACTCATATAATAGGGAAGCGTTCCCAGATAAAAGACTCCCAGTGAGCCTTCATTGGGGCTGAAGGCGGCGCGTAGCGGGCGAATCAATGCCATTTGCGAGACCACCGCATCATTGATGCAAAAGAAGCAATTCACCTGACGCTCTTTGAAAGCTTGAATGCGCTCCGACAGATGATAGGACGAAAACAGCGCAATCACCATCACGAAAGAAGCCAGCGCGCCTTGACGGTGGGTCAATTGAATGGTGGTCACACAATGGAAAAACAGCACCACCATGATGGCAAAGGGCGCATAGAAAAAACGCCCATAGCTGAAGGCATCACCGCCGATGGTGACCACATAGAGAGCGTGCAACAGCAGCGAGCTCACAATAAGAGCGCGCCCTTCATTGATGTGTTTGCGCTGATAAAACCAATACACACCACTCGTGAGCAGCATCAACGGATAGTAAGAGCTCTTGCTGATGTGGATTATGTAGGACAAGCCTCCCAGCCATCTGTTGTCGTATCCTGTGGCTTTGAGATAGTAGGTGTTGGGCATGATGTCGCCATAAAAGTGAAGCATCATCCAAAGATACGCGATGAGACACGCCGCCGCCAGCGTCAGATAGATGATTGGGCGGGCGATGGCATGGCGTTGGGTGTCTTTCAGGCGTAGCAGGCATAGGATGGCAGGAAGCACGATGAGCGGCGCGCTGTCAGGGCGTATGAGAAACGCAATGGCGAGCATCAGGGTGCACAGTGCCAGCTGATGGGCATTGAGTTTTTTCTCATGATAAATGGCGGCAAAGGCGATGGTGACAAACAACGCCTGCGGCACATGCTCCCACGCTGATATGCCGTAAAACAAAAACGGTGGACTCAACAAAATGGCGGCAAAAATCCAGACGCTGTGGTTGCGCTCCACAAGCAATGAGGCTCGCCATGCCGTTGCAATCGCACACCCAATGGACAGCAAGAACAACACCGCCACAGGAACAGCCGCCGGTGTCAGGGCAAAAAACGGTGAGATCATCATCACATAAAACAGTGAGCTGGTGGCGGCGACGGCTTCATCAAGATTGATGTAGGGAACGCCGTGTTCATAAAAATGAAGGGCGGCGCGAAAATTAATGTAGGCATCATCGCGATGGATGAGATAAGACTCCTCTTCAACGAGGGCGATGGTGTAGTCAGACAGCAACAAAAAGGCGGTGATGCTGGCCACCACGATGAGACTTCTGATGAGCACCGAAGAAAAAGAATATGACGAGGTCATGGCTGTGTTCCTTGCGGCTTGATGATGACATAGGTAAAGCCCATCGGCGGCAGGTGCGCGCCATCATAGGGAACGGTGAGATTTTGTGGAGGGCTGGCATCAAAGCGTTGCAGGGTGAGGAGGTCTTCTTCTGTCATTGTGCCGTGTCTCCAGATGAGCAACGCGCCTTTGGCGGCAATGGCATCATCGGTAATCCATGGCGCGGTTTGTTGATTGAGTCCTCCCCAAAATGAGGGTTTGTCCTTGTTATGAAAAGCGACCATCAGAGCTTCCCAGCCGCCGCCCACAATGGCAAGAGGTGCGCCATGGGTGGCATCGTCCCATTGGCGTTCCATCTGCCGTGTGATGGCGTGTGCGGGCGCGTGAATTTTTGACACCTTGCCAAGAAGATGAGGAGATGCGGCACGCGCCACGCCGTATCCGATTGCAAGCAGTATGACGACAATTGCGCCATACAGAACGATTTTGCTCAGCACATCCTCACGCCAGCGATGGCTCAGCGCGCCCACCACGAGAACGCCCCACAGAATCGTCATGGGCACAGCCCATTTGGTCATGGCTCCTTGTCCCAGCAGCAGTGCGAGGATGAAAGTCAGACACACAGGCACAAGGGCAAAAAAGACAATAAAATCGCCATGAGGTGACGGCAGTTTGATGTCTTTATGGAGACCTCCCGCCAGCCACACAACAATAAAAAGTGCCCCGTGATTGAGAACTTGCGCCGGAAGAAACAAGAGGATTTTATCAATGCCTTCGTGTGCTCGTGTTTGGGCGTAATCAAAGGTGAGCATCCAGTTGTCCATCAGCCACGCCAGCAGTGGCAGCATGATGACGAACGCAATGAGTGCTGTCAGATAGGGATAGACGGTTGCGAGATGACGGCGAGCGTGCGAGTTGACGATCATCCACAGGGCAATTGTCACATAAAGAATTACCACCGCATATTTGGCGTAAAAAGCCACCCCCGCAATGACTCCCAGCAGCAGCCACCACCATCGGTTGTGGGCTGTCTTTTGGGTGGCATGAAACAGGGCAAGCATCGCCGCCGCCCACAGTGGCATTTGCATGACATTGTGATTGAACTCAACCGACTGGGTGGAATAATAAACGGTGACCATCATCAAGACGGTGGCGGCAAGGGCGCGTTTGTCATGTTGTAACAGGTGACATCCCAAGCGATACATGAGCCACAGCGTCATGAGGAGACACATCTGCGCCGCCACATAGCCACCCCAGGTGGCTTGTCCCGTGAGATTTTCCAATCCATGCAAAATGAAGGCAGGCAAGGAGGGATGTTTATGACTGGCTATGATGCCCTCGCGTCCCCACAGGGTGCTTTCCATGATGTCCATAGGAACGCTGTGATAGACCAGCATGGGAGTCGCCACCCACAGAACCAATTGCAACAGCATCAAAACAGCCAGTGTGCGGTGTGGTTGAGAGAGCATGGATGCGGCGAGAGGCATGGAGGTAGATGTATCACCTCGCCGTTGCAAATGAAAGTGACAAGCCGTTGTCACTGTTTGACATTACAGCCCCAATTGATACATATTAGGAGAGGGTTATGAGAGGGTTTTTGATGCGGGTTCGGCTATGATGATGCGAGTTCGGTTATTATGTGTATGCACCATTATGTTGGCGGCGTGTGGCGGCGGTGGCGGTGATGACGGCGGTGGTGGCCCTGTGGGTTTGCCGCCATTGTCGGCTTCCGGTGACTGTGCCAGTGGCAGTTGCTCCATTGCGGTGCAAGGACGCACCGATGGCGGAATCACCACCGCCTCCCTTTTTGAGCAGGCTAACATTGATGGAGTGAATGGCAATGTGACATTCGGTGTTGGCGCGGTGGATATCAATCAAGGCGGCAATGGGCATGGCGTCTTTATTGATGGCACGGCACTCAGCACCCCCATTGGGGGATCGCTCACTTGGCACAACAACGCATCATCGGCAAATAGTCGTATTTATGTGAGTGGAACAAGAGCATCATCGTCACCGATTCACGCGGATGCCACGCTGTTTAATAATGATATCACGCTGTTTAATAATCAAATCACGGCGGCGGCTTTGTATTTGAAGTCTGCCAATTCAATCACCATTACCAATCGGTCGGATTTAATTTTCACGCCGCGCGATGGCAGTCGTTTTAACGATGGATTGGTGGGCATCGTGGCGGACACCAATGCGGATTCTTCCATTACGATTTATAATCATGCCCGTGTGGGATTTGCCAGCGATGCTCCCTCTGCGCGCGGGAACAATCATAAGGGCATTTTCGTCAATAGTTCTAGCAATCAACAAAGCACCGTCCTTTTGATACTGCAATCATCATCGGTGATTGATACCAGAGGCGGAGCATCCTCTCACGCCATCTTTATTGATAATTTGACAGGCTCGGCGACCATCAGCAATAACGGCGTGATTCATGCCTCTGGTGATTTGGTTCATTATAACAATGCAACACCAAGCACCAATATCTCTTTTTTTCATAGCAATGCCAATGAGACATCATCGGGGGGGTGGAAGTCGGGCGGCGGCAATGACACAATTCGCATTGGCGATAACAACAATCCCCCCAGTGCCAGTGGTTCGCTTCGTGTGACGGGGTCATCATGGGGCGCGGGCAACGATGTCATCACCAATTACGCCAATGGCACACTCACTTTGGGAGGGTCTCATGATTTTGGTGCGGGCACTGATGCCATTCGCAATTATGGCACGCTTATTTTGGGCGATGGCGCGAGCGCATCAAACACTGTTCGTTTTTCTGGGCTGGAGCGGTTTGATCTTCATGAGAACAGCATCACGCGTCTTTATCTGACGGCTGGCAATAATAATGTCTTGCAAACTCTTGTCTCGGACATTCCACTGCGGTTGCAGTTTGTTGAAAACAGACCGCCTGTTCTTGAGATTCATCTGCCATCCAATTACAGCAGCACATCACAAGGATTGTTTGACCTGTGGGACATCACCAGTTTGCGAGATAACGATGGCGATGCCTTTTCTGTCAGCCAAGCGGAGACCAGTCTGACGCGCATGGCGACAGTCGCGCGAATTTTCAGTGGCGGCACTCGGCAATCATGGCTGGTGTCGTTCATCAAAAAAGCGGGCAATGATGATATTATTCAGGCAATGTGGGGAGCGCGTCCGAGTGCGGCTTCTTTGAGTTGCAGCTCAACGGCAGCGGGAACGGTGAGAACGGTGAGTTGTCGTGATGGCTCATCGGCGACTCTTGCCAATGGCATTGATATGGGACAAGAGTTTTTATCGGTAGGCGGTGACCTTGCCGATGGTGCATACACTGGAGCAATCAACTGGACTTTTCAATCGCTGGACAGTGATGTCAACAGCACAGGAACAAGCCATGGAATCACGATGGACGGAAAGACTTTTGGTTCTTTAATTCTCGGCAACATGACAATAACCCATCAGGATGAGACGAATACGCGCACGGTTTTTGTGCGCGGCGATGGCAGTGTCTCACAAGGCATGGATGCCGCCGCGTTGTTTGTTCGCAGTGGCAACGCCTTGACTATCACCAATGGCGCGCCGCTTGTTTTTGACCATGATGACAGTGACAGTTTTGAAAATGCTCTGACAGGTATTTATGGTGAAGGATCGGGCGTTCTCACCCTGACTCATAAGGGACACATTGGCTTTGCCAAGAACGAAACCATTGCCGTTGCCAGCAGAGGCAATCAGCACAGAGGCATTGTGCTTAAACAAAATGGCTCGGGGGCGATGACCGTCACCAATGAAGGCACGATTGATGTGGAGGCGGGGTCGTCATCCCATGCCATTGTGCTGGATGTTGGCAATTCCACAGGGGATGTGACCGTTACCAATGAGGGCGGCATCAAGGCGGGGGGCGATGTGTTGCGTGTGACGGGAAGTGGCGCGGCGGATGTCTCGTTTTCCCATGACAGCAGCACGGCTCTGACGGGGAGCTTCACCTTGGGGGCGGGCGATGACACCGTCACCAACAAGGCAAATCGCGTCATGACCATCACCGCCATCAATGGGGGCGGCGGCACTGATATTATTGATAATTACGGGACATTGAGTCTGGGGAGTCAATCCCAAAAAACCGCCGCCGTCACCATGAGCTCGGTGGATGAATTGAGGCTACGCAGTGACAGTGTCATGCGTTTGTATCTGACCAGCAGTGGCTCTAATTTGCAAAAGATTGATACCGCCAGCGCGCTCACTCTGTATGGCGATACCCTCAAAGCGGTGTATTTGGAGCTGCATCTGCCAAGCGGTTTTACCGTGAGTCAAACGCAAAGTTCTTTTGATTTGTGGGATGTGACGGAGCTCAAGGGCATCATTGGCGGCACTGCCAGTGCGAGCAATCTCAATACCATTTTATCCTATCTCACGGGGCGAGCGTCATTGCGGGATTCCAGTGGCGCGGATTTGGACAACCGCCTGTTGTTTTTCGCCAAAAAAGCGGGAGCCGATGACATCATCACGCTGTCATGGATTCCAAAACCCGGTTCTGCTCCATTTAACTGCCAGCAGGATTTGTCTCAAATTAATTGCAGATATACGCAGCTTTTCGCTGGCTTGGGCAATGGCATTAAGCTGCCCGAACTTTTTGCCAGAGTTGACCAATTGGATAGCGATAGTGTGATTGGTTTCACTCGCTCCTTCACGGGCAATCTGACGGTGAATCTCTCGGACATTAGAACCCATATCAATAGTTCAGGAACGGGTCATGGCATTGAGCTGGATGGCACGGTGCTGGGCTCGCGAGTGACGGGAGGTCTGACCCTTAATCGTCTGAACACAGAAACGGGAGTCCAAGTAGAAGTGCGCGGCACAAACAAAGCCGCGATTTATGTGAAGTCGCGCACATCCGCCACAGTCAATAATGTCACCCATCTGCGATTTGCTGGCTCAAATAGTGGCTTGCGCGGCATTGAAGCCATCTCAAACGGCACAGGCAATGTAAGCGTTACTAATTCTGCTGCCATCGGTTTTGCAACTAATTGTTCGTCCAATTGCGGCACGGGTCATCGGGGGATTTTGGCAAATCACGGCGGGTCTGGCACGGTGAGCATCACAAATTCTGGAACAATTAATCTCACTGGTTCTGGCACGGCGGCACACGGTATCCGTGTGGAAGCTGGAACGGCAACGGGAGCTGTGACGGTTGCCAACACGGGAACAATCAATGTTTCGGGCGCGGCGGTGTCTCTCACGGGTGGTGCGTCCAATGACACCGCAACAATCCGTTTCAATACAGGCTCGCAAGTGACGGCACATGAGCTTCTCAATTCCTCTTTTGCGGGGACAACCACCATGACCATGGCTGGCGGCACGGCAACGGGACGCATAACGGCGGGCGGTGGCAGTGAGCGCATTATTGTCAACGGCGGCACGCTCACCCTCGCCAACGGCACATCCAATTTTGGGAGTGGCACGGATAGCCTCACGGTGAATAACAATTCCACGCTCATCTTTGGGGATGCCACCAATGGCTCGGACGGCGTGAGCATCACGGGGCTGGAGACATTGACCGTCAATGCGGGCGGCGCACTGCGCTTTTATTTGGATTCCACCTTCAATGCCACCAGTGGCGCGAGTTCTCACAAGGTGGATATTTCAGGCACGGTGGCATTGAATGGCACGGGAGACAATGCGTCCAAGATTGAGATTGTTGTGCCGTCTGGTTACATCATCGGCAATCGCGCCGCCTTCACCCTCATTGATGCCACCACTCTCACGGCTCAATCTCTCACGGCTCTTGCCGCCAAACTGCGGGTGTTCAAAAATGACATTTCTTATAACGGCACTTTTACCCTCACTGAGGGAACTGGCGAGACTCTGCAAGTCACATGGTCAAATCTTGTCTCAGAGGCACTGACCTGCGCCAATAGCAGTGGCAGCATCACCTGCAATGGCGGTTTTGCCGCCGAGGTTCAAAACGGATTGACGGGAGAGACGATTTTTTCCAAAGCGTCCGTCACCACAACCCTTGCCACCGCGACCATCGGCATCAATAATTTGACAGCCGTTGTGAACAGTGCCGGCATGGGACATGGAATTTTTATTGATGGCACAGACAGCGATTCAAGAGTGACGGGCAATGTGACCGTCACTCATCAAACCACCACCGCCGCCGCCAACAGGCAAGAAGTGCAGGTGCGCGGCGCCGAGAAAGCGGCACTTTATGTGAGGTCCGCCGCGGGGGTGAGCATCACCAATGCCGCCAATCTTGTGTTCAAGGGCAGTGCCAGAAATCTACGGGGGATTTATGCCGAATCGGCGGGCGCGGGGAGTGTCACGGTGACCAACAGTGGCGCGCTTGGCTTTGCCACCGCCTGCTTCACCAATTGTGCGACTCATCGGCTGCATCGGGGAATTCTTGTCTTTCATGAGGGCACAGGAACGGTGACCATCACCAACTCAGGCACCATCATCATGGGCAAAGGAGAAAATGTTGTCGGCACTGTCACTGCCGTGAGTGCCATTCGGGTGTCCTATGGGGCGACCACAGGGGCAATCACCATCACCAACACGGGAGACATTTGGGGGGATGGGGTCAGCAATGCCGTTCATTTTGCCTCCAGAGGCAACACCACTTCCACCGCCACCGTCAATTTCAATGGAGGAACGGTGAGGTCGCAGGCATTGGTGCGCTCGCAAGGAGATCTTCCTCTCAATATTCATGTGCGCGGCGGCAGTGCCTCGGGCGTGTTGTTTTTGGGTGATGCCAATGAAACCGTCACCGTCAGTGGCGGCACTCTCGGATTCAATGTTGCCCGTTTTGAAGACGGAACAGATGCCCTCACGGTGAATAATGGCGGCACGCTGGCGGTGTCAAAGGCGGTTCTCATATCGGGTTTGGAGACATTCACAATCAATGCGGGCGGGGCTTTGCGTTTCTTTTTGGACAGTGCATTTACCAACACCAGTGGCGAGGATGCTCACAAATTAGAGATTACCAGCACAGTGACTCTCAACGGCACTTCTGCCAATGCCCCCACCATTTCAATTGTTGTGCCGTCTGGCTACACCATCGGCAATCGCGTTGCCTTCACCCTCATTGATGCCACCACCCTCACGGTCAATGCCGCCACTCTTGCCGCCATGACGAGTCGGGCGCGCCTCATCAAGGGGTCAGACACTTATGCAGGAACATTCACTTTCAGCGAGGCAGCAAATGAGCGATTGCAGGTGAGATGGTCAGACCTCATTTTAGAGAGCTTTGTGTGCAGCAGAAGCAATCAGAATATCAGCTGCACGGGAGGCATTGCCGATGTGCAAAACGGAATCACAGGGACAATGATTTTCACCAAGGCTGGCATCACCACCGCCCTCACCGCCGCCACCATCACCATCAGCCGTGTGGGTGAAATTAATGCCACAGGAACAAGGCATGGAATCTTTATTGATGGCACAGAAAACGATTCAAGAGTGACGGGCAGTATCACCGTCACCCATCAAACCACAGGGACAAAGCGCGATGTGCAGGTGCGGGGCACAGATAAAGCGGCTCTTTATGTGAAATCATCTGCGGGCGTGAGCATCACCAATGGTGCAAATCTGGTGTTCGCTGGCACAACTCGCAACAACGGACTGCGCGGCATTGAAGCCATTGCGGCTGGTGCTGGCAATGTGTCGGTCACCAACAACAATGGCGCAACCATCGGCTTTGCCTCCAATTGCACCGCCAATTGTGGCACGGGTCATCGCGGCATTGTCGCCACGCGCACCAGTTCGGGAACGATGACCATCACCAACAGTGGCAGCATCAATCTGACGGGTTCTGGCACGAGCAGTCATGGAATTTATGTGAATGTGGGCAGCACCACAGGCGATGTGACAGTTACCAATCAAGGCTCTATTGCAACGGCGGGTGATATTCTTCATGTGACGGGCAACGGTTCTGCGGATGTGTCATTTTCTCACGACAGCGGCACGGCTCTGACGGGTAGTTTCACCTTTGGCGCGGGTGATGACACGCTCACCAACAAAGCAGGGCGCACCATGACCATCGCCGCCATCAGCATGGGGGACGGCATGGACACCCTCAACAATGACGGAACACTGACTTTAGGCAGTTTCACCACTGTGACGAAAGATCTCACCGTGTCCGGTTTGGAGACAATACGCGGGCGTCCGAGCAGTGCCATGGGGCTGTTTCTTGACTATGACAACAGTGCCTTTGTTGCCATTGCGCACGCCCTTGCCATTGAATGGACGGGTCATGGGTTGGACGGTGCACCCGCCCTTGATTTATATCTGCCTTCCGATTACATCTTGGCGGCACAGACATCATTTGTTGTGTGGGATGCCAGCAGTTTGACTGTTCAAGGTTTGGATAAGCCCACTTTTTGGCATGAGATGAGTCGCCGCTCTCGCTTGTATCGCTCTGACGGCACACTGGTGCGGGCGGCTCTCACCATTGACGAGCAGACGGGCGGCAAGGTCACCGCCGCATGGAGCTTTGCCGAATCATCGTCTTTGACATGCGGCGTTAGCGATGGAATCGTGGGGCGGATTGATGCCTATCGGCTGGGATGCAGTGGTGGCATCAGTGGAACGCAGGCAGGACAACTGGGAGCTGGAATTGATTTGCGACAAATATTCAAAAAAGCCTCTCTTGCCACACCAATCAATCAAAATAAAGGGGTGTCGTTGTCGCTCAACAGTCTTGCGGCAAATGTTAATACATCGGGCACGGGGCATGGCATCTTTTTTGACGGCACGGATGTGCAGTCTTCGGTGTCCAGTTCGGTTTCTGTCACCATTAACAATCAGCCCGCCGTCAGTGGTCAGACCGTTCGCTCCATCCATGTCAAAGGGGATGGCACGGCTGTTGGCGGCATTGATGCCGCGGCTTTTTTCGTCAGAATGAAGGGAGTCACTGCCATTAACAACCATGCCCCACTGTTTTTTGCCAAAAGCGGCAATCAAATCAACAATCGCCTTGCGGGAATGATGGTAGACCATGAAGGAACGGGCAGTCTGACCATTACCAACCATGCCGCCATCGGCGTTGATTCCACCGTCACGGTCGAAGAGACCAGCCGCGGCAACAATCATCGCGGCATCATGGTGCGGAGCAGAGATGCCTCACAAGTCGTCATCAGCAATCTTGCCACAGCAACGATTGATGTCACTGGCTCGGCTTCTTCATCTCATGGCGTTTACATCACGGGCAATGCGAGGAATGTCACCGTCATCAATGCCGGGTCGTTGAAGGCAACGGGAGATGTTGTTCACTATGGCGATGCCGATGGAGCGTCTCAGATCACATTTTATCAGTTGGGCAATGATGATAATCCCAGTGGCATCACCACTCGCGGCGGCAATGACACCGTGTCTGTGGGAGCTCCACCTGTGGGCAGCGTTAGTTTTGATGTGGGGCGATTGACTCTGAGTGCTTTGGCGATGGGAGCGGGCACTGATGCCGTTCATAATCGCAATGAGCTCATCATCGGTGATGCCACGCAAACTTCTGACACCGTCACCATCTCGGGCGTGGAGCAATTTCATCTTCATGGGGGCAGTCACTTGCGGCTCTATCTTGACTACGACAGTAACGCGTTCAAGCTGGTGACCATCAACAGCACCTTCAATCTGTATGGCGGCGAGGAATCGGGCAGTCCTGTCATTGGGCTGGTGTTGCCGTCTGATTACACCAATCGCGGCGCGTCTTCCATTCGTTTTTTGCAAGCCACCTCCTTTGTCAAAGCGGGGGATGTGGATAACCTTGCCACAGTGCTGGAGCGCATGGGGTCTGGCTTGATTCTCTACAATCATGAATTGCTCAGGCTCGCGTATGATTCGGGAACGCTGGCGGTCGCCAACAATGCCATGACATTCACTTGGACGGGAAACCTGATTTTGCAAAAAACAAGCCTCACCTGTAGCTACAATGAGACGGACAAAGACTTGGAGTGCACAGGTGGCACGGTGGGGTCGGGTGCGAGCCAGCTGGGAAGAACCATTGACTTGGGCGACATTTTTGACAGCAATTCGCCTCTGACATCGCCGCTCACGGGCTTTGTGACGGTGTTCTTTAAGGATTTAGCGGGGGATGTCAATGGCTCTGGCTCGGGGCATGGCATCATTATTGATGGCACGAATGCTCGCTCCACCATCAATGGCGAGCTCACCGTGCTGAATCAACGACTGTTTGCGCCAAACAATGATTTCCCCAAGCGAAAGGTTTTTGTCAAAGGGGACGGCACGGTCACCGCAGGCTTTGATGCCGCCGCCATTTATGTCAAACCCACGCAAAATGTAACGCTGGGCAATCGCGGAATTCTCCAGTTTGCTCCATCAGGAACATCGTTTAGAAACGGTTTGGTGGGGATGTATGTGGACGGCGGCAGCTTAAGCACGGTCATTCTTGTGGAAAACATCAGCCGAGTTGGCTTTGCCGCCGATGAGACCATCAGTCAGAGCAATCGCGGCACGGGGCATCGCGGCATTGTCATCAAACGGGTCGCTGATGGAGTCATCAGGCTCACCAATGTTCACAGGAATCGTGGAAACGGCGAATACGCCAGCATTGATGTGCGCGGCAGTGGAACATCGTCACACGGAATCTATCTCACAGGCGGAGCAAGCGCAGTGACGGTTCTCAGTGATGGGCCCATTTTGGCGACAGGAGATATGTTCCATTATGCCAATGCCAACGGTGTCGCACCCATCACATTTTTCTACACTGAGGATGTGATGCAGAAAGGCAGCATCACCACTCGCGGTGGCAATGACACCCTCTGCATTGGGGTGACGAGAGATTCAGGTGATGCCTGTTCTCTTGATTCCACTTTGTATCCCGATAATATTTCCAACGGTTTTGGCAATGCCAAGCTCAATCTGACGGCGGTGCGCATGGGCGCAGGCAACAATGATCGCATCGTCAACAGAGGACGGCTCATCTTGGGAACAGCCACCACCCCCACTCACTCAATGCCTTTCACGGGCGTGGAGGAACTGCATTTATTGCCATCCACTGAGACATTCCTAACGGCATCCTATGACACAACGCAAAAATCCTATCGCACCATCACCATTGGTGCTGACCTTGAATTGTATAAAGCACCGATCAATACCCCTCAGCCACGATTGCATTTTGTTTTGCCCGCCGATGCTCCCACCACATCCACTGCAGTCATGGAATTGAGCGTTCAATTTGATTCCATTGGTATTGATGATAACAGTGTCGTTCTTTCCCAATACGGCAACACGATGGGCAATAATTTTTATGATGCCAATCTCAGGCTGTTGAATTCTCATAATAATTTTACGCTGAATGCGAACGGTTCTTTGACGGTCAAATGGCGACTTGATATCAATCCTTCCAGTCTGTCCTGCACCAATGATTTTGCTTGCACGGGAGGGCGAGCCAGTGGCGAGGGCGCACTGACAAAAGGAATCAGCTGGAACACGCTTTCTTTGAAAAAGGCATTGATTGACAATCAGGATCGCTCCATCACATTCAGTTTTGACAACCTTGCCAGTGACATCAACACCACCGCCACAGGACACGGCATTGATATAGACGCCATTGACCAAGACCTCACAATTAGTGGTGATATTGGAGTCAATCATCAGAAAACATCATCGCAAAAGCGTCGGGTTTTTGTGGCTGGGGATGGCACGCTTGTGGGGGGATTTGATGCGGCGGCGATGCGAGTGGTCTCCAGTGAGGCGGTCACCATTGACAATCAAGGCGATTTGTTTTTTCGGGCAACCAGCCGAACCCTCAATAATTCGCTGGTGGCAATCTATGCCGAGAGTCGTGACGACCAAGACCACACCATCACCATCGGCAATCGCGCCGCCATTGGTGCACCGTCAGCTCTGTTCGGCTCAAAAGATGCCTTGCCAGTCACCACTTGGGGCAGCAACCATGCGGGCGTGATTGTCAAACGCAATCATGACGGAGCTGTGAGTCTCACCAATCATGCAATGGGCGTGATTGATGTGAGGGTGGGCAGCTCGGCTCATGCCATTGTGATTGACGGCGGCAATGGTGATGACATCAGCATTAAGCAACAAGGCATGCTGTTTGCATCAGGAAATATTGTTCGTTACGCCTCGGGCACTGCCAACATTGAATTCACTCAAGACGCTCCAATTTCTCGCCTGTCGGGTGGTTCCATCAAGACCGCGGATGGGAATGATAAGATTGACATCGGTTGTGTTTCTGGCGGTAGCTGCCAATCTCGTCTCGCGGCTGCCTTTATTTCATCGTCACTATCGCTGGGGGCGGGGAATGATAATTTGACCAACTACGGCACATTGCACTTGACGGGCGGTGGCAACTATGACTTTGGCGATGGAAGCACCGATAACTTTAATAATTACGGCACACTGTGGTGGGGCAATGTCAATCGCACCAGCGACCAGCTGACACTGGCGGGCAGTCCTATTGTGAATTTGCTTCATGGAAGCACCACGCGCTTTTATTTGGCGTATGAGAACGATGCCTTCAAGGCGATTCCTATGGCGGGGACTCTCTTTTTGGGTGGCGCGGGGATTTCTAATGACGCAACCGCACCCGTTATTGATTTGGTTCTGCCGCCCAACTACAGCTGGACGGGGACAAAAAGTGTCTTTGATTTAATCACAGCCACATCAATTGGTTTGGCTGGCGAGAGCGATGCTGCCAGAACTGCCCTTCTCACTTCCATGAGTGGAGTGGTGCGGTTTTTTGATTATTTGGGACAGTCTCGGACAGCAACCGCAAGCTTGACGGTGACCAACAACAAATTACGGGTTTCTTGGAGTGGTGGTACGGCGGTGACTTCTCCCGTTCTGGGCACCATTTCGCCGTCTTCTTTGACTTGTGGCTTTGATGTCATCAAGAGGGCATTGGCGTGTCATGGTGGCGGTGCGAGTTTGGTGGGTGGCATTGTTGCGCCGCGCTTGTTCAAAAAAGCAGGAATTGGCAATGGCTTGCACAGCGATGCCACCATTTATATTGACCGTTTGGCTTCCGATGTGAATGGCACTGCCGATGGACACGGCATTGAGGTGCGCGGCGCGACGGCATCATCTCACATTATGGACGATGTGCGTCTCAACTATCAGACGCGCACCAGAACCAATCAGGAAAAGAAGATTTTTGTCACGGGGGATGGCACTGCGACCTCAGGTGTGAATGCCGCGGCAATCTATGTGTCATCGCAAAAAGGCGTGAGCATCACCAGCTGGGGAGCATTGGAGTTTGAGCATCAGGGCAGTGAATTCAACGATTCTCTCGTGGGCATTTATGGTGAAAGTCGCAACAATGGCGCGGTCACCATTGTCAATGGGGGACGCATCGGCTTTGGCGATGGCGAAACCGTCACCAATGCCAATCGCGGCAAGGAGCATCGGGGAATCTTTGTCAAACGCGCAGGCACGGGCGAGGCATCCATCACCAACAGTGGCATCATTGATGTGACAAGCGACGCGACCAGTCACGCCATTTATGTGAGCGGCGGCACGGGAGACATCACCGTCACCAATCGGGGAGAATTGAATGTCACGGGCGGGGATATTTTTCATTACGGCGATACCAGCGGCACGGCAAAAGTCTTGTTTCATCATGTGAGCCGCGAGAGGCTCACGGGAAACATCACTCTGCGTGATGGCAATGACACCATCCGAGTCGGAGATGCCAACAACCACACGCCCGAATGGGCGTTCACCAAAGCGACTTTGGGAAGCGGTGACAATGTCATTGACAATTACGGCGTGATGGCATGGGGCGCGCCGTCTCAAACTCCCACCATCACGGGTGGTGTGGCTAAACTCCAATTGCGTCCCGCCAGCAACACAGTCTTCTACATTGACTATGACACCAACGCAAACCCCAATGCCTTCACCGCCATTGACATTAACACCAATTTGGAACTGTATGGCAGTGGCACTGCCGCATCTCAATTGCCCAAAATGACTTTGGTGCTGCCGTCTGACTACACACTGGCGGCATCTCAGAATGCCTTTGCTTTTTTGAACTCATCAGAAATCAGTTATTTCAATGCGCCGAGCTCGCCTGTGAATTCATCGTGGCTTGATGAAATTGCCGATGCCAGTTTTCAGCTGGTCAATGCCAATGGGTATGGCGTTGATGCCACCATCACGCTGGAAGAAAATAATAATGCCATTGAGCTGTCGTGGGCTGATGCGGCACAGGTGGCGGATGGGCGAGTCTATGGAGCTCCCAGCACCAAGCATGTCTATGGATATTGTTTGTATGACCAGCAAGGCGGCAACGGAGGACAAAAGGCATATGCGTCCTATCGGACGCAACCTCTTGACGCGCCTTCTGGAGTCAATCGCTGTGGAGCGTCTTTGGCGGCGAATTATTCACCGTATTATAAGCCGCGCATTCCTTTTTCGGGACAATTCTTGCATGGCTTGCTGGCGAGTGGCAAGACGATTGTCAATCCCAATCGGCTGATGATTCTTGATGCGTTTTCCCAGCTTGGCGAGCGTTCCATTGTGGATACAATAAGTGGCAGAAGTCCTAACAAGCATGGCGATCATGTGCGGCGGTATGTGTTTGAGGATTCATTTTTCAGCACCGAGGTAGACTTGCGTGCCATCGGCGCGTGTGAAGTGGATGATCTCAGTTCTCGGTTTTTAGACAGTGACTTGATTTTTGGATGTTTTGCCGCGGCGAAAAGACTCAGCAAGGGGCGTATTTTCAACACATCCTTTTCCATTGTGGGGGCGTTTGTGTGTGCTCAGGAGGCGGCGCGGCATGATTGGATTATTGTCACGGCGGCGGGCAATCATCGTATCACAGGAAATCTGACGGAACCGGGCATTGCCGACCCATCCTATTCGGTGTCGGAATGCAATGGTGCGTCATCGGATGCGGGCGATTATGCACGGCGCGGCGGTGACAATGAGCGCGCCCAACCATGGGACACCGCGCCATCCGATGATGCCACGGCACAAACAGAGGCATTGTGGAAATCGGATCAATGGACGAAATGGCAGGAGAGCTACCGCATGGTGGTGGTGACCGAACTGGGAGAGACTAATGCGGGTGAAGGCAAAGTTAATTATACATCGCTGCAAGCTCCGTGTGCCTACACCCAAGAGCGGTGCCTGGGGGCGGTGACGGTGGGTGGCGGCACAAATCCGCGAGGCACGAGTTATACTGCGCCTCAGGTGACGGCGGTGTTGCACAATTTGTATGCGGTGTGGAATCATCTTTGGAAACCCGATGACCCATCCACCACCAATGTCAATGAGTCTGACCCCAGCCAATTGGTCAAATTATTGTTTGAGTGTGCCTCGCGCGTCAATGCCTCGGGCGGGACTGTTCCCAGTCAGAATGTTTGGGGTCATGGCTTGATGTCATACAGCTGTCTGACCAATCCTGTGGGGACGATTTCGTTGCCCTCGGCATTTCGTCTGTCTGGCGATGCTGCCAACGCCACGCCATTATCGGTGAATTCCACCGCGGACTTGGGCGGGCTGGTGGTTGCCGGCTCGCAAGTGGCGGGCGGTTCTATGACCATTTATGATTCCTATCAGCGTGATTTTAAGTATAACTTCAGCCGTGCGGCTTTGCCTCAGACACCGCTCTGGCGGCGCGCCTTGTTTGATGGCGTGACGGCGGACGATTACGGCTATTTTGCTCAGCATGGCTTTGTGGATGATGTCATGGTGATGGCGATTCATGAGTACGATGAGGCGCGAGTGATGCTCAATGATGGGCGCGGGCTGTTTGCGTCATTGACTGTGGGGCAGCGCGGCGGCAACGATTTTCACGGCTCGGGATTGTTCCAATTAGATGATGTGGTGAAGACTCGTGTGGGCTATCATCAATGCCATGAGGTGATGAGTTCATTGTGTGTCATGACTCATGCCAGTTGGGAAATGCAGCAATTGGACGGAGCGGCGGGCTCTTTGGTGCAGGATGTGCAGACCCATCAATATGACTTTGCCTTGGGCACGAACTATCGCCACGAGATGGACGAGATGTCGGTGTTGTGGTCGGTGCGAGGATTGGTTCATTCCACCCCAGACGGTTCGGTGCGCCTCACCAACGGCAACCGCTACGCCATCTCTGGCGATTGGGACGCCTCGGTTTCTTCGGAGTTTGTTTTGTCTTGGTGATGACGAGCTAGCTACTGCATGTCCTCAAAGACTGGGTGTAGCCAAAGCCAAGGCACTCGTCCGAGACTCCCATTTATTCCCCGAAGGTATTGTATTCATGGGTCACCCAGCCCTTTGAATGTTCTGATTTTGGCGATTAGAAATTGAGCATAAAAATAATGCCGAGTCAAAATTTTTCTTTTTTTAGCTGTCTTAGGTCGTCTAATAGTCTATAACTAGTACTGCGTCCGCCTTGTGGATTTTGGTGCAAGATTCCGTGTGCTGTGAGCTGTTGAATATCACGCAAGGCGGTGTCGGTGGAGCATTGTGTCCATTGTGCGTATTTGGAGGTGTTCATCATGCCGATGAAGTCATCTTGCAGCATGCGATTGATGATGGCTCTTTGTCGTCCGTTAAGATGGCATCCCTCAAGGGCTTGCCACAATTGATGCTTAAAAATCACGGCGTTGATATTTTCATCCGCCTGCTCAATGGCTGTCGTGAGGCATTGCAAAAACCATGTGAGCCAAGGGGTGATGTCACTGGAATTGCGTTGCTGCCGTTCCAGCTGGCGATAGTACTCTTTTCGCTGTGCCTCAATGTGGCGCGAGAGGCTGTAGAAGCGATGATGCGTCTGGTCGGCGCGTGCCAATGCCATATCACAGATGGCGCGAGCGATGCGTCCGTTGCCGTCCTCAAAGGGATGGATGGTGACGAACCAAAAATGAGCCATGCCCGCAATGAGAATGGGATCGGTGGTGGTGTTTTTGGCAAACCATGAGAGAAAGCGCGTCATTTCCTTTTCCATGCGGGTGGCGGGCGGAGCTTGAAAATGAATTTTTTCATGTCCCACCGCGCCACTCACCACCTGCATGGGATCATTTTCTTTTTTGCGCCATGCGCCAACGGTGATGGGCATCAAGCCGCTCATGGCGGTTGGAAAGAGGGCTTTGTGCCAATCACACAGTCTTTTTCGTGTCAGGGGTTTTTGATAGTTTTGCGTGGCATCGGTCATCATATCCACCATTCCTTCCACATGACGATTGCCGTGCGGCGTGTCTGCCATATTCACGCCCAGTCGGCGCGCCACCGATGAGCGCACCTCATCGGTGTTGAGATGCTCCCCTTCAATGGCGGATGAAGAGCGGGTGTCGGTGGTGAGGGTGGCAAGAGTGGCTTCTTGCTTGAGGTCAAAGCCGAGACCAGACATGCGTCCCAGCAATAAGCCCTGCCGATGGCGCAGCCGTGCCAGAGGCTCAGCGAGTTCATCACCGCTCCATGTCAAACGATACCAGCGAGGATGGTCATGAATCCACATCGTATTCACCGCAAATCATGCGGTGAATATAGCCCCTATTCACCGCAAAAACAAGATAAAAACAATTGGTTACGGGGGGCTGGATGAGACTAACATTTATTTCTTGAAGGTAAGACAAATTTCCCCTTGACATGTTAAAAAAGATATCTTACATATACGAAGTGGCTTTAAGCCACTTCGTTGCAGTCCTTAAAGTTTATTTGGAGGAGATGTTGTATGTCTATTAGACTTTTAGAATTGATAGGAATTTTCCTGTCAGTGTGTGAATTTTTCTTTGAAATCTCTACAGATTTCCCACGAGGCATCATATTTTGGGAGGGGAATTTTCTTGATGTGAAAATTGCTGTTGTTCTACAGAATTTTTTTCTGTTATGGTCATCCTTTGTGTCTAGCTGATTTGAAGCTGTGAGGGCGTAACGATGGCTTATATTACGGAGAAGATGCTATATAATTTGATGCAGTGCCCGCATCGGGTCACGATGGATTTGTTTTATGAGCATCAAGAAGAGAAGAAGACAAATTCTTTTGTAAAAATGCTTTGGGAAAAGGAGCTGTCTCATAAGGATGACATTTTCGAGGAAAAATCAAAGGAAAAGGGTGCTGTCAATTTAGATGGGTTGTCTGATGTTGAAAAAGAGAAGCAAACTATTGATTATATGAAAAAAAAAGCACCACTCATTTTAGGTGGGCTTATTCGAGTGGATCAATTAGAAGCTCGTCCAGATATTTTGCAATGTGAGGATGATGGCTTGTATGTGGCGGCAAATATCAAGGCAGGCATGGGCAGAGATAGTGGAACGGGGGATATCAAAAAGCATTATGGTGTCCAATTGGCATTGTGCATGGCAATACTAGAAAAATTGGGATTAGCGAGTAGCGAAGGCACTCCCTTTATAGAGGATATCAATAGAGACAAAGTGCCTTATGACATAGATGAAAAGCATGGTGCGAGAAAGATTTGGGACTTGCGGAGTGTTTACCGTGAATTCTTATCCAAAGCCGAAGAAATTATAGAAAAGCAGAGAAAGACAACGCCAGCTTATTCTACAGCAGTTTGCAGTTTGTGCCATTGGAATGAAATTTGCATGCGTCAATTGCGAGAGCAAGATGATTTGACACTGATACCTGAGTTGGGGCGAGCTAAAAGGGATGTTATGATTGACGAAATTTCCAACAGAAATGCACTCGCCCAAATTAACTATCAAGATTTTGCTGTTGGAAATAAGACAAATTTTCGTGGTATTGGAGTCGCCACTTTGCGTAAATTAAGTCAAAGGGCGCAATTGCTTGTTAATGAAGAATCCCCTTATATGAGAGGGGAAGTTGATTTGCTCAATGAAAGGAAAGAATTGTTTTTTGATATTGAGGTAGATCCCACAAGAGACTTTTGTTATTTGCATGGTTTTGTTGAACGCAACAATGGAAATAATGAAGATGAGATTTATCATTGTTTCTTTGTTGAAGATAAAAGCGACGAAGAGGAGGAGCGAATTTTTCGTGAAGCATGGAATTTCGTTAAAGATAGCATCCCATCGGCTATTTATTACTACTCAAAATACGAGCGGACAATATGGCTTAAACTGCGCGACAAGTATCCAAACGTTTGTTCAGAGCAGGATATTGATGATTTGTTTGCATCAAAAAATGGTTTTCAATCCTTGGATTTGTATTATGATGTTGTGAAAAAATACGGCGAATTTCCAACGATTGACCATTCAATCAAAACGCTGGCAAAATATTTTGGTTTTAGTTGGCGGGAAGAGGGTGCATCAGGAGCATCGTCTATTGAGAAATTTGATAGATGGCTGGAAGGGAAAAATCCAAGGCTTAAGGAAGAGTTGCTAGAATACAACGAGGATGATTGCAAGGCAACGCGAGTCTTGTTGGACGCTATTCGTGAGCTTCCCATTAATTCGGAGCAATAAAATTGCGGGGGCAGGATTTGAACCTGCGACCTTCAGGTTATGAGCCTGACGAGCTACCGAGCTGCTCCACCCCGCGCCAATGCGCGCACAGTAACACAATCGGCTCGTTGCCTCAAGGCGTGCCTCTGGTGCGTGTTGCCGCGAGGCGCGAGGGCCATTCGTTGCGCTTTGCCGCACGGTCATACAACACGACATTGACACATGCCGCCAGATTCAAAGAGATTTGCGTGGGAATCATGATGGCATCACGACAGCGTTCCCGCATGTCGGCATTCAAAGTGCGATCCTCACCGCCAAAAAGATAAAACGCCCGCTCGGGATGCACATACTGCGGCAGAGCAATGGCATCGGGGAGAAAATCCACCGCCACCGCCACACAATCCAGAGGCAGCACCGACAGCACATCCGCCGCGAACACCACAGGAACATGGCGATAGGCGCGCATGGTGTCCCGTCCGCCGCCGCGCAGGCGAGAGCCGTTCAGTGCCACCAGAGACACCTCAAAAATCCCCGCCGCCCGCAACACACTGCCCACATTTTCATCAAACTTTGGCTGATCCAAGCCCACACACGCAAAACCACGCCGAGACTTTTTGTCTTTTTTGTGTGGCGAAGAATTTGCATTGTCCATCGGATACTCCCTTGACATCGTGTCGGTTTTGCGTCAATTGGTCACTGTGAGGCGCGGCGTTTCCGTGTCGCGCCGCTTCCTTGTGAAACATACTATGATGAGTGAGTAAAATGAACAACTTTCGACAAAACTGTCGTTTTGGTTGGCTCGTGATGATGAGCCTTTTTGTCATCCATTCCGGCGCACAGGCACAGATGGAAGAGTGTGGGGAGCTCTGTGATGAAGATTTCTGGGCAACCGCAACGCCACAAGATGTGCAGGAGAAATTGGGATCGCGCGATGTCAATATGGGCGATGACATCTTTTTTACATTGTTGCATTATGCGGCGAAATTCAGTCCCAATGCGGATAATGTCAAATTTCTGCTGAGCAAAGGGGCAGCCATTGAGGCTCGGAATCGTGATGGCTACACCCCTCTTCATGCCGCTGTGGCTCATCAAACATTGGCGGTGGTCAAAGCCTTGGTGGATGGTGGTGCTGATGTCAAAGCGCGCAACAATCAAGGATGGACACCCCTTCATGCCGCCATGCTCAATAATGATATCGGTGTCGCACGCCTGCTTTTGAGCAAGGAAGCCGAACTGGAAGCGCGCAACAATGCAGGATACACGCCCCTTCACTACGCTGTGGAAAATAATCTCAATCCCGAATTGATTACCTTCCTGCTGGAACAAGATGCCAACAGAGAAACACGCAACGCGGTTGGCTTTACCTTGTTGCATAGTGCCGCCAGTCGTAACCTGAATCCTGAAGTGGTGCGTCTTATTTTTGATGATGAAACCTCCGACATTAACGCCAAAGACGCCGATGGCTGGACACCATTTCATGCCGCATCGGCAGGAAATATTAATCCTCAGATTATTGAACTGCTCATTGAAAAAGGAGCGGATGTTAATCTGCAAGACAGGGATGGTTCTTATCCCATCCATTTGGCGGCGCGCTTTAATATGAATCCCGCCGTCATGGAAATGCTGCTGGAGCAAGGTGCAGATATTGAGTCTTTGGATAATGCAGAAAACACTCCCTTTCTTGCCGCGGTGGAATCAAACGACAATGTTCATGTCATTGAACTGCTGGTGGATAAAGGGGCTGACGAAGGGGCGGTCAATGCCAATGGAGAGTCTGCTTATGATCTCATCAGAAACAATTTCTCTCGTTGTCCTGCGCTCACGGTGACTCTTGTCATGGGTGAGAAAGCCATGATTATCCCCTGTTCTAATGTCAGGGGCAGCGCGCTTCATCGCTCCATCTATGAAGACAACCGCTCGCTGTGGGATCGCTTGTTCTCTTGAAGCAAAGAGATTATGCCATCAAACGCAATGTGCGTTGTGAGCTGTTGGGATAGTTCATCCAGAATTGTGTCGGTTGCCACATAGTGGCGATGCTCACTGGTGTAGTGGGGATTGATGCTTTTGAGCCACGCAATGCGAGCGGCATCATTGTGAAAGTAACCGTGTAAATAGCAGCCACTGATGCGTCCGTCACCACTGGTCGCGCTGGAGCTGATGGGCGTATTGTCTATCAGCATTGGACGGCGACAATCATCCCCTTGGGTGATGCCGTGATGAATTTCATATCCCTGCAGGACAGTTTTGTGGTGCTGAATGAGTGTTTTATCTTGATGCAAGGTGGTGCGGCAACGAAGCAATTCCAATCCTTTGACGCTGTCTTTTGTTCCTTCAACGGCAAAGGGGTCATCAATGGTGTCCCCCAGCATTTGATAGCCACCGCACAGACCCAAAATCACCTTGCCGCGCTGTGCCGCCGCAAGAATGTCATAAGCCCAGCCACTGCTCCACACATAACGCAAATCCGCACACACGGCTTTAGAGCCCGGCAGAATGATGCCATCCACATCACCAATGGCATCACCGTGTTCCACAAAACGACAATCCAGCGCATCATCGTGAATGAGGGGATCAAAATCATCGCTGTTGGCGATGTGCGGCAGGCGCATGATGGCAATACGCAGCGCGCCTTTGGTATGATTGTTCTGCTTTGTCAGGGCAAGGCTGTCTTCGGCGGGCAGATAGCGAGCGCGTTCAAAGTGAGGAACGATACCCCAGCAGTCTAAGGGAACATGTTTTTTCAGCTCATCGGTTGCGCCATCCAACAGTGAGACATCACCGCGCATTTGATTGAGAATGTATCCCTTGAGCAATCGCCGCTCTGAGGAGGAAAACAATTGGTGACATCCGGTGATGGCGGCGAACGCCCCGCCGCGCTCCATATCGCTAATCAGCAGCACGGGCGCTTGCACGGCGCAGGCAAATCCCATGTTGGCGATATCATGTTTCCGAAGGTTAATTTCCGCAGGCGAGCCTGCTCCTTCAATCAGCACAACATCGTGATTTTTTTGCAGGCGATGAAAGGCGGCAAGCACTGTGGGCATGAGGGATTTTTTGAGAGAATGATATTGCTTTGCTGTCACGCGCTGGCGCGCTGTGCCACCCGCAATCAGCTGAGCGTAGCCATCGGCTTCCGGCTTGAGCAGAATCGGATTCATATCATGATGTGCCTCCACATTGGCGGCGAAGGCTTGCAGAGCTTGAGCCCGTCCGATTTCTTTGCCGTCTTTGGTGACAAAGGCATTGTTGGACATGTTTTGCGGTTTAAAGGGCGCAACGCTCAGACCATGATGCCGCAGCGCGCGCGCCAAAAGAGCCGTCAGAAAAGTTTTCCCAGCATTGGAACCACTTCCTTGTAACATCAAACAGGACATGGTCGTCAGCTCACATGACGAGAATAGAGACGACCGCAACGCACCAATAAACTCAAACGCAATTTGTGCACCCGCCACCGATAGCGTAGTGAATATTCATGACGATGGGGGATGGGGTCACGCCCACATTTTTTTTGAAAAAGGACACGCAATTCATCAAGATGCCAGATTGCCAGTGGCTCAAAATGGGCGATGCCGTGGGTGTCAATCATGGCAAGGACATCATCCTTGCGCCAGTGATGGGCAAGGTCATCGTCTTCATCGCGAGGGAGCGACAGACCTTGTAGCCAATCGTGTGGCAGAGGCTCAAGAGACGGCGCAGGATGTGTGAACAGGGGGTCATCATAGAACTCATTGATGCGTCTCACTCGCGCGGTGTCAAATTGGGCGCGCTTCCATTCCATCATTTGATACCACACCTGTTGCCACGATGCGCGCCGATAGAGTCGCCAATGAAGATGAAGCAATGCGTGATTGCGCAAAAATATCTTATGCCTCATGGCGGGAAAGCGTCCGGTGTGAATCCATTTGCCGTGATAGGTGCTCATGCGATCGTCATAGCACAGACAGCCCTGCCACGGCGAATGATAGGGAGGCGCAATGGGCGGACGATAGTGATGCTCTGAGCCCCACAATTGAAACCACCGCATTTTGAAAACAGTGCCCGTTTGATAGGTCTCTGTTGTTTCTTTCACATTGGCAAACAGTGATGGCGGGGCGATTTCATCGGCATCAATTGCCAGCAGCAGATTGTGACCATCAAAATCGCGCGCCGCATCCAATAGAGATTGGCGTGCGGAATCAAAATTTCCTTGTGGCGGCGGCGGTTCATTGTTGTCAATGAGGATGGCTTTGGTGCATTTTTTGATGATGGCGCGGGTGTCATCGGTGCTGTGCTGGTCGGCAATGATGATATGATCACACAGGCGCGTGAGGGGCGGCAAGGTATGGGGCAGCATATGGGCTTCATTGCGCACCTGCATGAGGGCGATGAGTTTCATGGGTGTCCGTGTCGCCAGTGACGCATCGTCAGCACCATTTGATGCTTGTAAAATCGCCAGTAATCCCGAGTTCGGTAGACCATCGCTTGCGGCTCAGGATTCCTGCCCATTTGTTGTTTGAACAGTGCCGTCAGTTCATCAAGATACCAGATGTTAAGGGGTTCAAAGGCATCAATGCCGTAACTTTTGACTATGGCAAGGACGGCATCTTTACGCCAATTGTCACGGCGTTCCAGCGAAGGCAGCCGATAGCCCTCCTGCCATTGGCGTGGCAAACGACTCAGAGCAACAGATTGTGCCGTAAAGGCGGAATCATAGTAATAATTGTCAATTCGTTGCACCGCATTGTCATCAAATTTTGCCAGAATAAATTCACTCATCTGATACCACACCTGCTGCCACAATGCTTTTTGCCAAAAGAGCCAATGAAGATGCACCAAGAGCGTCTCATGGAGATAATGTTTGGCGGTCGTGCGCGGCAAGCGTTCATTATGGACTTCTTTTTTTGTGCGATAGAAGGTGTTGCGATCATCATACAAAACCACATTGCCCCAGATGCCAAAATAGCGAGGCATCACGGGTGCGGGGCGATAATAGCCCTCCTTGCCCCACAGTTGAATGGAGCGCATACGAATACGGCAACCCGCTTTATAACGCCGTGCCACCTTGTCCTTAAATCCTTCAAACAAGAGGGGAGGAGTCACTTCATCGGCATCAATGGCGAGAAGAAGATTATTGCCTGCAAAATTGCGCGCCGTCTCCAGCAAAAGCGGACGGGCGGAATCAAATCGCCCCTTTGGCGGTGGGGGTTCATTGTTATCAATGAGGATGGCTTTGGTGCATTTTTTGATGATGGCGCGCGTGTCATCGGTGCTGTTTTGGTCAGCAATGATGATATGATCACAAATCTTGGCAAGAGGCGGCAGCGTGTAAGGCAGCACATGGGCTTCATTGCGGGTGAGCATGAGGGCGATGAGTTTCATTGTTTGCACCGCTTTCCTGTCACCAATTGATGATAGCCCTCTCTTATCTGCAGGCGATACGGACGCCACCATGTACTGAAAGAAAAAGGTATTGCTTGAGGTGTGGGATTCCTGCCATACGCTTTAACAAACATTTGTTGCAGTGGCTGCAAAAACCAAATGTTGAGAGGTTCAAAGTGAGCCAAGCCGTACTGATGAAATAGTTTCATGGCTTCATCTTTGCGCCAATCTGGGGTGTCGTCAAGATGGTTGGGGGGCAATGCAATTCCATCAAGCCATGTGGCGGGGATTTTCTTTGTTTGGGCTGTTGATGGCACATAGTTTGTGCTGTGATAGAACTTGTTAATGGCAGCCACAGATGACGCAGAAAAATCATTGTATTGCCACTCTTTCATCATATACCACACTTGTTGCCACAGGGATTTGTTGAAAAATAACCAACGCAGATGCACAAGGCGATAGTCAAGCACATAATTATATTTGACTTTACCTATAGGAAATCGTCCGCCATGGGCAAATCGGTTGATGGCAACGATGGGGCGGCGATCATCATAAAAGGCAAAGCGCATCCACGGCACATGAAAGCGATCGCGCGAGATGGGAAGATAGCTGTGAGCGTTCCTGTATAATTGAATCCACCGCATCTCAAACCCTTGACCGGGGTGAGAGTGCTCGGAAATCATTTCTTTCAATGGATGTGGGCAAGGGGGTGCGATGATTTCATCGGCATCAAGGGCAAGGAGGAGATTATTGCCATCAAAGTCACGGGCAGCCTTCATGAGCAAAGGGCGTCCTTGACTATCGTAGTCGCTGTTGGGTGATGCGGGGGGGTTATCAATGAGAATGGCTTTTTTGCATTTTTTGATGATGGCACGGGTGTCATCAGTGCTGTGCTGGTCAGCGATGATGATATGGTCACACAGGCGCGTGAGCGGTGGCAGGGTATAAGGTAGCATATGGGCTTCATTGCGTACCTGCATCAATCCGATTGTTTTCATGTTTTTTTGCCTTTGAGTTTTTTATACCATGCGGTTTGGCGAATTCTGCGCTCGGGCGTTTTAATCATTTCACGCACCTGTTGGACGGGGACAGAGATTTTAGGCAGTTTTTGCCATTGGGGTGGACGCTTGACGGTTTGTTCAAAATGATTTTTGAGCTCAGAAACATACCAAATGTTAAGAGGTTCAAAGGTTTCAATACCGTGTTTTTCAATCATTTTCCAGACCTCATCCTTGCGCCAGTCGGGGGCGTTTTTTGGAAAAGGTGGTGGGGTTTGGTATCCTTGTCGCAGTTTTTTGGGCAGTGAGCGGGTGAGGACTTTTTGTCCGTGCAGGGCGGGGTCGTGGTAGAACTGATTGATGCGTTGGATGTGGCTTTTGTCAAATCGGGCGTTTTTGAACTCCTTCATGTGATACCATGCGTGTTGCCACAGGGCGCGTTGCCAAAAAGCCCAATGGAGATGCAGCAGGCAATAGGAGTCAGGGAGTTTTTGCGTGCGATCATGTGTCCTGTTGTGGGCGAAGCGTCCACTGTGTACCCACCGATGGTCGGCACATGCGCGCTCACGATCATCATAAAAAATCCATTGATGCCACACCGCGTGAAAAGGAAGCTTCCAGGGCAGGCAATAGGTGGTGGGACTCTGCCACAGACGCATCCAGATACTCTCAAATAACACCCCCTTGGTGTAACGGTTTGCGATGTATTCTTTGAAGTTGCGAAAGGCGGCTGGGGGGACAATTTCATCGGCATCAACGGCGAGGAGAAGGTTGTGTCCATCAAAGTTGCGGGCGGAATCCAATAAGAGATTGCGTCCCTGAGTGTCATAATTGCCATCGGCGGGGGGTGGCGGATTATCAATGAGGATGGCTTTGTTGCATTTTTTGATGATGGCACGGGTGTCATCGGTGCTGTGCTGGTCGGCGATGATGATGTGATCACAGACCTGAGCCAACGGCGGCAGGGTGTAGGGCAGGATGTGTCCCTCATTGCGGGTGAGCATGAGTGCAATTGTTTTCATGGGGGTTTTCATGTTTTTTTGCCTTTGAGTTTTTTATACCATGCGGTTTGACGAATTCTGCGCTCGGGCGTTTTAATCATTTCACGCATCTGTTGGGTGGGGACGAAGATTTTTGGCAGTGGTTGCCATTGGGGTGGACGCTTGATGGTTTGTTCAAAATGATTTTTGAGCTCAGAAACATACCAAATGTTAAGAGGCTCAAAGGTTTCAATGCCGTGCTTTTCAATCATTTTCCAGACCTCATCCTTGCGCCAGTCAGGGGCGTTTTTTGGAAAAGGTGGTGGGGCTTGGTATCCTTGTCGCAGTTTTTTGGGCAGTGAGCGGGTGAGCACTTTTTGTCCGTGCAGGGCGGGGTCGTGGTAGAAATGATTGATGCGTTGGATGTGGCTTTTGTCAAATCGGGCGTTTTTGAACTCCATCATGTGATACCATGCGTGTTGCCACAGGGCGCGTTGCCAGAAAGCCCAATGAAGATGCAGCAGACAATAGGAGTCAGGGAGTTTTTGCGCGCGATCATGTGTCCTGTTGTAGGCGAAGCGTCCACTGTGTACCCACCGATGGTCGGCACATGTGCGCTCACGATCATCATAAAAAACCCACTGATTCCACACCGCGTGAAAGAGTGACTGCCATGGCGGACAGTAGGTGGTGGGACTCTGCCACAGACGCATCCAGATACCCTCAAATAACACCCCCTTAGTGTAACGGTTTGCGATGTATTCTTTGAAGTTGCGAAAGGCGGCTGGGGGGACAATTTCATCGGCATCAACGGCGAGGAGAAGGTTGTGTCCATCAAAGTTGCGGGCGGCATCAAGGAGGGATTGGCGCGATGAATCAAATCGCCCCTTTGGTGGCGGCGGGGCATTGTTGTCAATGAGGATGGCTTTGGTGCATTTTTTGATGATGGCACGGGTGTCATCAGTGCTGTGCTGGTCGGCAATGATGATATGGTCACACAGGCGCGTGAGTGGTGGCAGGGTATACGGCAGCATATGTGCTTCATTGCGTACCTGCATGAGTCCGATGGTTTTCATGTCTTTTTGCCTTTGAGTTTTTTATACCATACGGTTTGGCGAATTCTACGCTCGGGAATTTTGATAGCGTCCCGCAGATTGTCAGTTCCAGTATCATGTTGCCATTGTCGCAATTGTCGCAAAGGGACATAGAATTGTGGCGGACGCTGCCATTGAGGCGGACGCTTCATCTCTTGTTCAAAGTATTCCTTGAGTTCAGAAACATACCAAATGTTAAGAGGCTCAAAGATTTCAATACCGTGTTTTTCAATCATTTTCCAGACCTCATCCTTGCGCCAGTCAGCGGCGTTTTTTGGAAAAGGTGGTGGGGCTTGGTATCCTTGTCGCAGTTTTTGCGGCAGTGAGCGGGTGAGGACTTTTTGTCCGTGCAGGGCGGGATCGTGGTAGAACTGATTGATGCGTTGGATGTGGCTTGTGTCAAATCGGGCGTTTTTGAATTCCGTCATGTGATACCACGCCTGTTGCCACAGAGCGCGCTGCCAGAAAATCCAATGACAATGAAGAATGGGGACATTTCTCAGCAGGACGAGTCCTTGAGACAAATTGGGGGGCACTCGTCCGCTATGCACCCAGCATGTTAATGTGTACCGACATTGGCGGTCATCATAAAAAAATTTGGCGTGACGAGGAACATGAAAGTGATTGTGCCAAGAAAGACAGTACCGGGTGGATTTTTTCCACAGGCGCACCCAGTCGGTTATAAATCCCGTGCCTATTGTGTAACGGGTGGCGATGCGCTCTTTGATATTGGCAAAGATGGCGGGCGGGGTGATTTCATCGGCATCAATGCACATGAGGAGATTGTGTCCGTCAAAGTTGCGGGCGGTGTCCAATAATAGATTGTGCCCTTGAACATGATAATTGCCATCAGGTGGTGATGGTGGATTATCAATGAGGATGGCTTTGGTGCATTTTTTGATGATGGCGCGTGTGTTATCGGTGCTGTTCTGGTCGGCGATGATGATGTGATCACAGACCTGAGCCAGAGGCGGCAGGGTGTAGGGCAGAATATGCCCTTCATTGCGGGTGAGCATGAGTCCGATGGTTTTCATGAATCAGAGCCTTCAGAGTCTTCGATGGCGTAGGACAATTGCGAAAGAGGTATATTTATTTCGGGTAGCCTCTGCCATTGAGGGGGACGCTTCATCTCTTGCTCAAAGTGTTCTTTGAGTTCAGGCACGAACCATATATCAAGAGGTTCAAAGGCTTTGATGCCGTATTGGTCAATCATTTTCCAGACATCATTTTTGCGCCAATTGAATTTGGGGTCATCACTGTTGTGTGGTGGCGGCTCATATCCCGTGCGCCATTCTTTCGACAGGCGGCGCGTGAGGATGAACTGACCATCAACAAGTGCATTATACGGTTGATAAAAGCGATTGATATCATCCACTCGTCCGGCATTAAATTGAGCATTTTTGAGTTCATGCATGAGATACCATGCCTGTTGCCAACGCGCCTTTTCTAAAAAAATCCAATGGAAGTGAAGCAGGCTGTAACGACGAGGAAGAGTGGCGTCAAGTGATGGAGGTGTCGGCAGGCGTCCGCTATGCACCCATTTGCTGTTTTGATACTGGCATTGGCGATTGTCATACAGGATCCAAGCCACGAGACAAGGTTGCGGGAAGCCTTCAGACGACACATAGGGCGAAAAATAGCGAGAGGTTTTTTTCCAGATGAGCAACCACGGTGTGGTAAACTTCATGCCAACGGGATAGTGGTCAAGGATGTCTTCTTTGAGATGGCAAAAGACGGCGGGGGGAGCTATTTCATCGGCATCAATCATAAGGAGCAGATTGTTGCCATCAAAGTTGCGGGCGGCATCCAATAAGAGATTGCGTCCTTGAGTCTCATAGTTGCCATCGGTTGGTGATGGCGGATTATCAATGAGAATGGCTTTGGTGCATTTTTTGATGACGGTGCGCGTGTCATCGGTGCTGTGCTGGTCGGCGATGATGATGTGATCACAGACTTGAGCCAGCGGCGGCAGCGTGTAGGGCAGAATATGACCCTCATTGCGGGTGAGCATGAGTCCGATGGTTTTCATGTTTTTTTGCCTTTGAGTTTTTTGTACCATGTGGTTTGGCGAATTTTGCGCTCGGGTTTTTTGATGGCTTCCCGCAGCTTTTTCCGTCTCGTTTCCCATTGGATGGCTTCCCGCAGCTTTTTCCGTTTCGCTTCCCATTGGATGGCTTCTCGCAGCTTTTCCCGTCTCGCTTCCCATTGGGTTGCGTGGGACAATTGCGACAGAGGCAAGTTTATTTTGGGCAGCCTCTGCCATTGAGGCGGACGCTTCATCTCTTGCTCAAAGTGTTCTTTGAGTTCAGGGACAAACCATATATCAAGAGGTTCAAAGGCTTTGATGCCGTATTGGTCGATCAGTTTCCAGACATCACTTTTGCGCCAATTGAGTTTGGGGTCATCACTGTTGTGTGGTGGCGGTTTGTATCCTGTGCGCCATTCTTTCGGCAGGCGGCGCGTGAAGGTAATCTGACGGTCAAAAAGTGTATTATACGGCTGATACATGCGATTGATTTCATCCACTCGGTCTCCATCAAATTGGACATTTTTGAGTTCATGCATGAGATACCATGCCTGTTGCCAACGCGCCTTTTCTAAAAAAATCCAATGGAAGTGAAGCAGGCTGTAACGAGGAGGAAGAGTGGTGTTCTTTGGTGGAGGGGTCGGCAGGCGTCCGCTATGCACCCATTTGCTGTCTTGATACTGGCATTGGCGATTATCATACAAGATCCAAGCCACGAGACGAGGTTGCAACAAGCCTTCAGGCGACACATAGGGCAAAAAATAGCGAGAGGTTTTTTTCCAGATGAGCAACCACGGTGTGACAAACTTCATGCCAACGGGATAGTGGTCGTGAATGTCTTCTTTGAGATGGCAAAAGACGGCGGGCGGAGCAATTTCATCGGCATCAATCATAAGGAGCAGATTGTTGCCATCAAAGTTGCGGGCGGCATCCAATAAGAGATTGCGTCCCTGAGTCTCATAATTGCCATCGGTTGGTGATGGCGGATTGTCAATGAGGATGGCTTTGGTGCATTTTTTGATGATGGCGCGGGTGTCATCGGTGCTGTTCTGGTCGGCGATGATGATGTGGTCACAGACTTGAGCCAGCGGCGGCAGCGTGTAGGGCAGAATATGACCCTCATTGCGGGTGAGCATGAGTGCAATTGTTTTCATGGGGGTTTTCATGATGGTTTGCCTTTGAGTTTTTTGTACCATGTGGTTTGGCGAATTTTGCGCTCAGGTTTTTTGATGGTTTCGCGCCAATCTTTCCATTGGATTTGCGGTCGGATGGCGTGGGACAATTGCGACAGAGGCAAGTTTATTTTGGGCAGCCTTTGCCATTGAGGCGGACGCTTCATCTCTTGCTCAAAGCGTTCTTTGAGTTCAGGCACGAACCATATATCAAGAGGTTCAAAGGCTTTGATGCCGTATTGGTCAATCAGTTTCCAGACATCACTTTTGCGCCAATTGAATTCGGGGTCATCACTGTTGTGTGGTGGTAGTTCATATCCTGTGCGCCATTTTCTTGGCAGGCGGCGCGTGAAGGTAATCTGACGGTCAAAAAGTGTATTATACGGCTGATACATGCGATTGATTTCATCCGCTCGTCCGATATCAAATTGAGCATTTTTGAGTTCATGCATGAGATACCATGCCTGTTGCCAACGCGCCTTTTCTAAAAAAAGCCAATGGAAATGAAGCAGGATGTAACGACGAAGAGTCGTTGTCGGTAATAGAGGGAGGCGTCCACTATGCACCCATTTTATGGCTTGATACTGACATTGACGATCGTCATACAAAATACAATTAATGACATGAGGTTGCAGGCGGCGTGCGGGCAAAAAATAGCGAGAGGTTTTTTTCCAGATGGTGACCCAAGTCGTGGCAAATCTCGCACCAATGGGATAGCGGTCGTGAATGTGCTCTTTGATGTCGCAAAAGACCGCGGGCGGAGCGATTTCATCGGCATCAGTGGCGAGGAGCAGATTGTGTCCATCAAAGTTGCGGGCGGCATCCAATAAGAGACTGCGCCCTTGCGTGTCGTAATTGCCATCAGGTGGTGAGGGGGGATTATCAATGAGGATGGCTTTGGTGCATTTTTTGATGACGGCGCGCGTGTCATCGGTGCTGTTCTGGTCGGCGATGATGATGTGATCACAGACTTGAGCCAGCGGCGGCAGCGTGTAGGGCAGAATATGCCCCTCATTGCGGGTGAGCATGAGTCCGATTGTTTTCATGTTTTTTTGCCTTTGAGTTTTTTGTACCATGTGGTTTGGCGGATTCTGTGCTGGAACGCTTTGAGGTCTGGGCGGACTATGCGCACGATCGCTTTGAGGGTTGGACGCATTCTGCGTTCGAACGCTCTGAGGTCTGGGCGGACTATGCGTCCGATCGCTTTGAGGGTTTGGCGGATTTTGCGTCCGAACGCTTTGAGGTCTGGGTGGACTATGCGTCCGATCGCTTTGAGGATTGGACGCATTTTGCGCTCGGGCGTTTTGATAACCTCCTTGAGAGAATCCTTGAGATCATCCCACAGATTTTCAGTTCCAGTATGATGTTGCAATTGATGCAAGGGGACATAGAATTGTGGCGGACGCTGCCATTGAGGCGGACGCTTGATGGTTTGTTCAAAATGATTTTTGAGTTCGGGAACATACCAAATGTTAAGAGGCTCAAAGGTTTCAGTGCCGTATTTGTCAATCATTTGCCAGATTTCATCCTTGCGCCAGTTGGGTGCATTATCTGGATATGGTGGTGGCGGCTGGTATCCTTGTCGCAGTCTTTGAGGCAGAGAGCGGGTGATGACTTTTTGTCCGTGCAAGGCGGGGTCGCTGTAGAACCGATTGATGCGGTGGATGTGGCTTTTGTCAAATCGGGCGTTTTTGAATTCCATCATGTGATACCATGCGTGTTGCCACAAGGCGCGTTGCCAAAAAACCCAATGGAAATGCAAAATCTCAAAGTGAGGCAGATAATGACACGCTTCATAGGGTGTCGGAATGGACCCGCCATGCACCCAAGAGCTTTTTCCATGGTGATACTGACGATCATCGTAAAAAAATTTAGCGTGGCGAATGGAGTGGAAGATATGGTTCCAGGGAGGACAGTATCGTGTGTTTTTTTTCCACAATCGTACCCAATCTATTTGAAATCCTGTGCCTATTTTGTAACGGCTTGCGATGTATTCTTTAAGATCACGAAAGATGTTGGGCGGCGCGATTTCATCGGCATCAATGCAAACAATGAGATTGTTTCCGTCAAAGTTGCGGGCGGTGTCCAATAATAGATTGCGCCCTTGGGTGTCGTAGTTGCCATCGGGTGGTGAGGGTGGATTATCAATGAGGATGGCTTTGGTGCATTTTTTGATGATGGCGCGGGTGTCATCGGTGCTGTGCTGGTCGGCAATGATGATGTGATCACAGATTTGAGCCAAAGGCGGCAGGGTGTAGGGCAGAAGATGCTCCTCATTGCGAGTGAGCATGAGTCCAATGGTTTTCATTTTGCATTATTATGGGAGTTTTTTTTTCTTGTCAATGTTTCTTGACAGTGGCGAGGGGTTCATGTTTCATGCTGTTATGGACAAGAAGGAAGCACTGAAGGCGGCGATTGAGCAGATTGAGCGCGCCCACGGCAAGGGCTCGGTGATGCGGATGGGAGATGAGGGGGCGGCATCTGATTTGGAGGTGATTTCAACGGGCTGTTTGAGTTTGGACATTGCTCTGGGCACGGGAGGATTGCCGCGCGGGCGGGTGGTTGAGATCTACGGTCCCGAGTCATCTGGCAAGACCACATTGGCGTTGCATGTGGTGGCGGAGGCTCAGAAGGCGGGTGGTTCGTGTGCGTTTATTGATGCGGAACATGCACTGGACTCATCCTATGCGGAGAAGTTGGGTATTAACATTGAGGATTTGCTGCTGTCACAGCCTGATTCGGGCGAGCAGGCACTGGAAATTGCCGACACACTGGTGCGCTCTGGTGGTGTGGATGTTGTGGTGGTGGATTCTGTGGCGGCACTGGTGCCACGGGCGGAATTGGAAGGCGAGATGGGCGATGTTCACATGGGATTGCATGCTCGCTTGATGAGTCAAGCATTGCGTAAGTTGGCGGGCTCGGTGGCGCGCTCCCATTGCGTGTTGATCTTCATCAATCAGACGCGCGTCAAGATTGGCGTGATGTTTGGCAATCCAGAGACCACCACGGGCGGCATGGCGCTCAAGTTTTATTCATCGGTGCGCATTGAGATCAGACGCATTGGCGCAATCAAGGATAGGGACATGGTGACGGGAAATCAGACGCGCGCCAAGATTGTGAAGAATAAGCTGGCGCCGCCATTTCGCACGGTGGAGTTTGATATTATTTATGGTGAGGGAATCTCCAAGATGGGCAATCTGCTTGATTTGGGTGTGGCGTTGGATATTGTTGAGAAATCGGGAGCGTGGTATTCCTATAGCGGCGAGCGCATTGGTCAGGGACGAGACAATGCCAAGAGGTATCTGGCGGACAATGAATCGGTTGCTCGCGCCATTGAGGCTGCCATTTATGAGAAATCGGGTTTGAAGTCATCCAAGTCTGGAGCGATGTCATCTCACAAACAAAAGGCGGGTTGAGGGCGATTGTGGCACGATGGCAGGGCGGCAGGAGCGCGTGGATGAGATTATTCGTCCCATTGTTGAGTCGTTGGGCTATCGTTTGGTGCGATTGATGGTGGAGCGGGGACGGCTGCAGGTGATGGCGGAGCATCAAGATTATCGTTCCATCGGACTTGAAGATTGTGTGCGTATCAGCCATAGTGTCTCGGCGGTATTGGACGCGGACGACATTATTCCAGAGTCTTACGATTTGGAGGTGTCTTCTTGCGGTGAGGAGCGACCTTTGTCTGTTTTTGGAGATGTGTCGTTTTTCATTGGCAGGGAGGCGGTGTTTGTCGTGAGGCAAGCCGACACCACACGCCGCTGGCGCGGTGTCATTGCGGGTGTCACGCAAGAGGAACAGACGGTGCAACTCTTGCTTTGTGATGGTTCTGAATTATATCATGATGTGCGGTGGCATGAGGTGACGAAGGCACATTTGCTGGCAATTGGCAAAAAACCGCAGGGTGGCAACAAAAAGAAGAAGAGGAAATGATGGAAGAGGCGAACAAAGGCACGACTCAAGGAGCGTCCGACTTGTTGTTGGTGGCAACCAATGTCGCGCAGGAAAAGGGAATTGATCCAGACACCGTGCTGGAAGCATTGGAGCAATCCATTGCCAAGGCGGGACGCTCACGCTATGGGCAGGAATTTGATATTCGCGCCCATGTGAATCGAGAAACAGGAGCAATCAGTTTGGCGCGCTATCGCGAGGTGGTGGAGGCGGTGGAAAATCAAGCCACAGAGGTTGAACTGAGCCAAGCACAGGGAATCAAAAAAGGCGTGACGGTGGGGGAGTTTATCACTGAGCCGTTGCCGCCGCCAGAATTGGGAAGAGTGGCGGCTTTGACGGCGCGTCAGGTCATGAATTCTCGTGTGCGAGAGGCAGAGCGCGAGCGACAGTACGAGGAATTCAAGGATCGGCAAGGGGAGATTATCAGTGGCGTTGTCAAACGCAAAGAATACGGGCATGTGATTGTGGACCTGGGACGCGCCGAAGGATGCTTGCGCCGTGAAGAATTGCTGCAGCGTGAGACCTTTGAACGAGGCGATCGCGTGCGTGCCTATGTCAAAGAGGTGCGGCGGGATAACAGGGCACAGCAGATTTTGTTGTCTCGTTCGGATCCTCAATTTGTGGCGGGGCTGTTCACACACGAAGTGCCCGAGATTTATGACGGACAGATTGAAATCAAGGCGGTGGCGCATGATGCCGGCAGCCGCGCTAAAATCGCCGTTCACGCTAAGGACTCCGCCATTGATCCTGTGGGGGCATGTGTGGGCATGCGCGGCTCGCGCGTGCAGGCGGTGGTCAGCGAACTCAAGGGCGAAAAAATTGACATTATTCCTTGGTCAGAGGACACCGCTTCCTTTGTGGTCAATGCCATGAATCCGGTAGAGGTCAGCAAGGTGGTGATTGATGAGGAGAAGCATGCCATTGAGGTGGTGGTGCCAGAATCGCAATTGAGTCTTGCCATTGGCAGGCGAGGACAAAATGTGCGGCTGGCGTCTCAATTGACAGGATGGCGCATTGATATTTTAACCGAAGCCGATGAATCCGAACGCCGCAGCGAAGAATTCAAAACCCGCTCGCAGATGTTTATTGATGAACTGGATGTGGATGATGTCATTGCACACTTGTTGGTGACCGAAGGATTTACCAAAATTGATGAAGTGGCACAAGTGTCGCTGGAAGAGATGCAGCAGATTGAGGGATTTGATGAGGCCATCGCCTCTGAATTGCATCATCGGGCGGTGGTGTGGCAAAAGGAGCAGGAGCAACGGTTTGTGGAGGATTGTCAGAAGTTGAAGATTGATGATTCCTTGTTGCAGCGTCCTCAATTGAATAAGGAGATGATTCTCATGTTGGGAAAACAGGGCGTTTGCAGTCGTGACGACTTGGCGGATTTGTCCAGCGATGAGCTGTTGGACATTGTCAAGCCGGACATTGCCATTAACCGTAAGGATGCCGATGCCATTATCATGGAGGCACGAGGCTTGCCCTTGAAGACAGACGAGGATGAAGAAGAGAGTGAAGAAGGTGAAAAAGAATGAGTGATGACGAGAACACCGTAGGAAATTCGCCACAAGGCACACGCAAGGTGGTGCAGCGCAGCCAGATTTGGCAAAATGTGTCGCGTGGTCGCTCGCGCGCGGTGACGGTGGAAGTCAAAAAACGCCGCTTTGGAGGGGCTGCGCCGCCGCCGCCGCAAAAAGATTCCAGCAAGGAGAAAGCGGACTCCACATCACTCAGTGCGACCGAGCGCGATCTGCGGCGGCAGGCTTTGGAACAAGCCGAAAAGAAAGCCAAAGAGCCGCCAAAGCCAGGGGCGCGTGGAAGTCAGCCAGAAAAAAAGGAAGAAAAAAAGCGCGTCATCAAGGAGACTAAGTTCAAAGAAGCAACACCGCCTCAAGGGGTGGTGCGTAAGAAATCACCATCTCACAGTAAGGGACGAATCAAGGAAAAAGAACGCCGCAAGGGCAAACTCACCATCACCCAAGCATTGGATGAGGGCGGCGGCGAGCGGATGCGCTCACTGGCTGCCATTCATCGGGCACGAGAGCGGCAGCGACAGGAAAGCAAAAGCGACAGCACGCAAGATGCCAGCCCGGTGGTGCGCGAAATTACCATCCCCGAGACCATTCGGGTGAGCGACCTCACCGCGCGCATGGCAGAAAAAAGTGCCGATGTCATCAAGACGCTCATGCAGCTGGGGGTGATTGTCACCATCAACGAGACCATTGATGCCGACACCGCCGAATTGGTGGTCAATGAATTTGGACACAAAGCCAAGCGCATCAGAGAATCCGATGTGGAGATTGGATTGGACATTCAGGATGATGTGCAATCTTTGCAGGCGCGTGCCCCTGTGGTGACCATCATGGGACATGTGGATCACGGCAAGACTTCTCTGTTGGATGCGTTGCAAAAGAGTGATGTGGTGCGCGGCGAGGCGGGAGGAATCACCCAGCATATTGGGGCGTATCAAATCAAGACGGCGAAGGGACGCGTCATGACTTTTCTGGACACCCCTGGTCATGCGGCATTTACCGAGATGCGTCAGCGCGGCGCAAAAGTCACCGACATTGCGGTGATTGTGGTGGCGGCGGATGATGGTGTCATGCCGCAAACGGTGGAGGCTATTCATCATGCTCGAGCGGCGGGCGTGCCCATCATCATTGCCATCACCAAGATGGACTTGCCGGATGTCAAACCCGATGCCATTCATGATCAATTGTTGCAGCATGAGGTCATCACAGAGAAGCGGCGCGGCGATGTGTTGGTGTGTGAAATATCCGTGAAGAAAAAAGACACCCTCGTGCAGTTAGAAGATGCCATTGCCTTGCAGGCGGAATTGTTGGAGCTCAAAGCCAATCCGCAACGCCATGCCGCGGGCATTGTGATTGAAGCCAAGATTGAACACGGCAGAGGCTCTATGGCGACATTATTGGTGCAGCACGGCACTTTGCGTAAAGGGGATATTATTGTCGCCGGGCAGGAGTGGGGCAAACTGCGTCTTATGGTGGATAGTCATGGTGCGCCCCAAGATACCGCCTTGCCTGCCATGCCCATTGCCGTTGTGGGACTCAATGGCGTGCCTCTGGCTGGTGACGAATTTTCTGTCGTTGAGAATGAAAAAAGAGCCAAAGAAATATCTCAATACCGCACCCGCAGCAGGCGCGAGCGTAGCAATGAATCCGTTGTCTCTCGCACCATGCCGAATTTTGACGAAAAAGAGAGCAATACCTTTGCTGTGCTCATCAAAGCCGATGTGCGAGGCTCGGTGGAAGCCATCAAACACGGGCTGGAGAAAATGTCCAGTGAGCAGGTCACCCTCAAAGTCATTTATGGCGCGGTGGGCGAGGTGAGTGAATCCGATGTCACGCTGGCATCGGCTTCGGATGCCTTCATCATTGCCTTTAACAGCCGCATTGCCCCTCAGGCGCGAGCATTGTTAGAAAGAGAGGGAATCAGCTGTGAGACTTATTCCATCATTTATCGCGTCTTTGAATCCATTGAGGAGAAGGTTGCCGCGCGCTTTGCTCCCGAATTTGTCACCCGTGACATTGGCGAGGCGGAGATTAAACAGCTCTTTGATATTGGCAAGGTGGGCGTCATTGCTGGCTGCATGGTGACCAGCGGGGTCATTCAAAAAGATGCTTATGCGCGTGTCATGCGCGGTGACGACACCGTTTTTGACGGCGGCATCAGTCAAATCAAGCATTTCAAGGATGATGTTCCCGAAGTCAAAAGTGGCAGCGAATGTGGCATTGCTTTTCAGTCATTCACCGCCATGCAGGCGGGGGATCGCATTATTTGCTATGTGCGAGAATAGCACGGTGGGCGGTGAGGGATTCGAATGTCATGCGCGGTGACGACACTGTTTTTGACGGCGGCATCAGTCAAATCAAGCATTTCACGGTGGGCGGTGAGGGACTCGAACCCCCGCCTTCCTCGGTGTAAACGAGACACTCTACCAGCTGAGCTAACCGCCCCCGCGTTCATGTTTACATCTTAATTCAGAGCGTCCTTGAGACCTTTGCCCGCTTTGAAGCGTGCCACATTGCTCGCAGGTATTTGGATGGTTTCACCCGTACGAGGATTGCGTCCCGTGGTGGCTTTGCGTTGGCTCACCGAAAAAGTGCCAAAGCCGATGATTTTAACATCATCATTCTTTTTTAAGGCTTCGGTGATGTGATCAAAAACAGCACTCACGGCTTTGTCCGCCACAGCGTTTTTCAAGTCGCATTCAGCCGCTAAAGCTTCTGTCAGATCTTTTTTGTTCATGACAATTCTCCTTCATGGGTTGTAAAGGGCTTATCCTAATGGGTTAGGGGTGTTTTGTCACCTCTTTGCGTCATATTTTTTTCTTGCCGAATGGCGATGGATGATGTCTCATCGTGCTGCCACGGCTCTCTTTTTGTGGGCATATGAATCAAAGCCAGAGGCAACACCTCATGGGCATTTTTGACAGGAATGATTTCAAGAGCATTCTTCACCTTATCGGGAATCTCTTCCAGATCCTTAATATTGTCGTGGGGGATAATCACCTTTTTGATGCCACCGCGCAGTGCCGCCAGCATTTTCTCCTTAAGACCGCCAATGGGCAGCACTCGTCCGCTCAGAGTGATCTCTCCCGTCATGGCGGTGTGGCGATCAACGGCAATGGAAGTCAGAGACGAGACGATGGAGCAATAGATGGCAATGCCCGCCGACGGACCATCTTTTGGTGTCGCTCCTTCGGGAACATGCAGATGAATATCCTGTTTGTCAAAGAGGGCGGCATCAAGGTTGAGGTCGCTCGCTCGAGCCCGCACGAAACTGATCGCCGCCTGCACCGACTCTTTCATGATGTCACCCAGTGTTCCCGTGTAATGATATTTGCCCTTGCCCGCCATGATGACGGTTTCCACCGACAGCAAATCGCCGCCGTTTTCCGTCCACGCCAAACCTGTGGTGACACCAATGAGATCGTTATCACTCACACTGCCATAGCGAAAACGCAGCACACCGGCATAGTCTTTGAGGTTGTCCTGGCGAATATCAACGCGGGTTGTTTGTTCCTCTTGCATCAATTGGCGCACCGCCTTGCGCGCCAGCTGGGCACATTCGCGTTCTAAATTACGCAAGCCGGCTTCGCGCGTGTAGCGTCTGATGAGGGTCAAGATTGCCTCATCGGAGACATTCCATTCGTCTTCACTCAAGCCATTGTCCTCACGCTGCTTGGGCAACAGATGGCGTTTGGTAATTTCTAATTTTTCGTCTTCGGTATAGCCGGAGATTCGCAAGCACTCCATGCGATCCATCAACGGCTGCGGCATATTGAGGGTGTTGGCTGTGGTGACAAACAACACATCGGACAAATCATAATCCACCTCCAAATAGTGATCATTGAAGGCTTTGTTTTGTTCAGGATCTAACACCTCCAGCAAAGCCGATGCCGGATCGCCGCGCCAGTCAGCACCAATTTTATCCACCTCGTCAAGCAAAAACAAAGGATTGGAGTGCTTCGCCTTCTTCATTCCCTGAATGATTTTTCCCGGCAGTGAGCCAATATAAGTGCGGCGATGCCCTCTGATTTCCGACTCATCTCGCAAGCCGCCCAAAGACATCCGTACAAAAGGACGCCCCGTTGCACGGGCAATGGATGCCCCCAAAGATGTCTTGCCAACGCCAGGGGGACCCACAAGGCACAAGATGGGCCCCTTCACCCTTTTGGTTTTAATCTGCACCGCAATGAATTCCAAAATGCGTTCTTTGATTTTTTTCAATCCATAATGATCGGCATCAAGGATTTTTTCCGCCTCGTCCAGTGATGTTTGAATGGCTGAGGGATTGCGCCACGGCAACGACACCAGCCAATCAAGATAATTGCGAGAGACATTGGCTTCTGCCGACATGGGACTCATGCTTTTGAGTTTCTTCATCTCTTGGTGTGCCCGCTCACGGGCTTCTTTGGTGAAGCGCGTCTTTTTGATTTTCTTCTCCAGCTCATCCATATCGTTGTGTCCGCCCTCGCCATCGCCCAATTCTTTTTGAATGGCTTTCATTTGTTCGTTGAGATAGTATTCCTTTTGCGTTTTATCCATCTGATTTTTCACGCGACCGCGAATGCGTTTCTCCACCTTGAGGACAGCGATTTCATTCTCCATCAGTTCATAGATTTTCTCCAGCCGTTCGGTGACCGACACCGTCTCCAGCAACGCCTGTTTATCCTGAATGGACAGCATCAGATTCGCGGCGATGGTGTCTGCCAGCTTGGATGGATCTTTCACCTGACTGAGTGCGTTCAAAATATCCACCGAAATCTTTTTATTAAAACGCAGATAGACGCTGAATTGATGCAGCATTGAGCGCGTGAGTGCCTGTAATTCATGACCACTGTGTTCAGAGCCCGCCAGAGGTTCGGTGTCGGCTTCAAAAAATTCTTTGCGCCCACTGAATTCCTTGACCCGATAGCGAGTCAAACCCTCCACCAACACCTTCACCGCCCCATCGGGCAGCTTCAGCAATTGCAGAACCATGCCCAAAGTGCCGACATGATACATGTCCTCGTGGCGAGGTTGATCGTCGGAGGCATCTTTTTGTGCCAACAGCAAAATGCGCTTGTGACCCTTCATCACCTCATCAAGAGCCTTGACAGACCGCACCCGTCCCACAAACAACGGAACAATCATATGAGGAAAGACAACCACATCTCGCAATGGCAACACCGGATAGCGATTGTCAGAGGCATCGGTCATGGATGATTACATAAGCTTTTATGCCCGTGTTCGCAAGGTCAGCTGGCTTGTCTTTGTGTGTCGGCATAGATGTGCAAAGGTTCCATCGCTCCTGTGACCACATCCTCATTGACAATCACGCGATTCAAGGATGGCAAGCTGGGCATTTCAAACATGGTGTTGAGCAGTATTTTCTCACAAATAGAATGCAGGGCACGGGCACCTGTTTTGCGCTCATAGGCCTGATGGGCGATGGCGCGCAGAGCCTCATCGGTGAAGATCAGCTGCACACCATCCATCTCAAAGATGCGTTTGTATTGGCTGATGAGCGCATTCTTCGGCTCGGTCAGAACGCGCACCAGCATGTCTTCGGTGAGTTCATTGAGAGAGGCAATGACGGGCAGGCGTCCGACAAATTCAGGAATCAAGCCATAGCGAATGAGATCTTCGGGCTCTGCCGCATGCATCAAAGGCGTGATGGCATGATGGTCATCAGGCGCATGCACCGATGCACCAAAGCCCATGCCGTTCCCCTTGATGCGATTCTGCACCAATTGATTCAAACCCGCAAACGCCCCACCACAAATGAACAAGATGTGGCGCGTATCCACTTGCAGAAATTCTTGTTGCGGGTGCTTGCGTCCGCCCTGAGGGGGAACGCTGGCAATCGTCCCTTCCATCAGCTTGAGCAGTGCCTGCTGCACGCCCTCGCCAGACACATCGCGCGTGATGGAAAGATTATCCGCTTTGCGGCTGATTTTATCCACCTCGTCAATATAGACAATGCCGCGCTGGGCTCGCTCCACATTGTAATCGGAAGCTTGCAGCAGTTTGAGAATAATATTCTCAACATCTTCGCCCACATATCCCGCCTCGGTCAGGGTGGTGGCATCCGCCATGGTGAAGGGGACATCTATGATGCGAGCCAGCGTCTCCGCCAGCAATGTTTTGCCACTGCCCGTCGTGCCGATGAGCAGAATGTTGGATTTGCTCAAATCGTCATCATGATCCTTGACGCCATGCTCAATGCGTTTGTAGTGATTATACACCGCCACCGATAACACACGCTTGGCTTGATCTTGTCCGATGACATAATCATTGAACTTATTGTAGATTTCTTTGGGTTTGGGCAGTTGTTTTTTGGGCGTTTTTCCCGTTTGTTTTTGCTCTTCTTTGAGGATGTCCATGCACAGTTCAATGCATTCGTTGCAAATCATCACGCTTGGACCGGCAATCAGCTTGCGCACATCATGCTGATTTTTGCCGCAAAAAGAGCAGTGCAGGTGTTTTTCTTTGGATGTTTGACTGTTTGATGTCATAACCCTGTAGCCAAGCGATGTTGAACATAAATGTCAAGTGAATTTTTCATTCTTTTATGAATTACCACAAAGCAGGTTTTTTTATCACAATAGGGTCTGGCAATTGGGAATTAGCAAACAATTGCATCCTGTCTTCTATAATAATCTCATCGTCTGCATGACTCTTAAGATTTTTCACAGCTTTTCCTCCCCTTGGATTGAAAAGAACGACCTCTTTATATTCTTTGACAATCTTCAAAGCTCCCGTAAAATCACTATCATTGGATACAAGAAGAACGCAATCATGGTTTTGACACAAAGCATCTTTGACCATGGCCACGGCTAAATTAACATCTGTTTGCTTTTCTTCTATATTGAAAATCTTTACATCATCCCCGTCTGTCGTGATAGCTGGTTTTTCTCTGCAGGAAATTTTTCCCTTTATTATTTCCAATTGAGGCACATGTATCCTGAGTGCCTTTAAGTAACATCTTTGTCGTTCTTCAACTTTCTTAGCTTCTCTTCTCTCATCATCAGTCTTTAGCTGAGCAATATAAACATCAGGTTTGACTTGGACAATAGAAGTAAAGTACTTAACTGCGATTATATCATAGTTATCCTGCGTTGCTTTCATTAAGTTGTCAGCGAAAGCACCCAAATCAAGCCATTTGTGTTGGGTTTTCTTTAAGGCATAATACAAGTTAAGCCCGTCAATATAGACAATTACTTTTTTCATTAGGTAGCACCAAAAAACCGCGGGGTTGACTGAAAGCCAACCCCGCTTCACCCTACGGTCTAAGCCGCTACGGGCTACAGTTAACTATAAGAATAGGCTTTCTTATGGTTCTGTCAACCCCCGCTTTGAGTTTTTTATACATCTTCTTTTTTCTCTCGCAAGGGTCGTTTGCGAAAAACGAGGGCGGTGGTCATGTGATTGAGGTGAATGGTGCTGCTGCCGTCTAAATCGGCGATGGTGCGGGCGACTTTGATGGCGCGCGTCCATGCGCGCGCCGATAGATTAAACCGTTCTGCCGATTGTTGCAAAAAATCCCGAGCATCATCGTTCATCGTTGCGATGCGCTCCAGTGCGTCCCCTTCGGCTTCGGCATTGCAGTGAAAGGGCAAGTCCAATTGCCGAAAACGCGCCGCCGCTCGTTCTCGTGCCGCCATGACTTGAGCTCGCATTTCCCCACTGCCTTTGCCCACCCGCGCGCCCATGAGATCGCGCGCCTCCACTTTGGGAACATCAAGAATCACATCAATGCGATCATAAAGAGGCCCCGATATTTTGTTTTGATAATCAATCGCGCACTGCGGCTTTTTGCGGCAATCGCAGTCATCGTCAAAATACATACCGCAGCGACACGGATTCATCGCCGCAATCAATTGAAAGCGAGCGGGATAGCTCACATGAGCATTGGCGCGAGCAATCATGACCTTGCCGCTCTCCAACGGTTGACGCAACGCCTCCAGCGAGGCGCGGTTGAATTCGGGCAGTTCATCCAAAAACAAAACGCCCTTGTGACTGAGGCTGATTTCACCGGGTTTGGCTCGGACGCCGCCTCCCACCAAAGCGGGCAGTGATGCCGAATGATGAGGCGCACGAAAGGGACGAACACGACTCAGCGCGCCATCTTTGATGAGACCCGCCACCGAATGAATCATGCTCACTTCCAAAATCTCATCGGATGCCAGAGGCGGCAGCAACGAGGGCATGCACGATGCCAACATGGATTTTCCCGCGCCAGGCGGTCCAATCATGAGCATGTGATGTCCTCCCGCCGCCGCAATGGTGAGGGCTTCTTTGGCGCTTTCTTGTCCCTTCACATGCCGCAAATCCCGCTCATAAAGGGGATGCTCATCGGTGAGAACGGGCTCAGGCGCAGTGAGCAGCTGGGTGCCGCGCATGTGATTGACCAACGCCATCAAACTGTGAGGCGCAAGAATGGAGATGCTGCCACTGGCAGCGGCGGCTTCACTGCCGCAATCATGAGGACAAATCAAACCGCGTGTCGTCTGTGCGGCAAATAGTGCTGCGGGCAAAACGCCAGACACGGGAAGGATGCGTCCGTCCAGTGACAATTCACCCAAAGCGACAAAGTCATCAATATCGCCCACTGATATAATCTCCATCGCCTGCAGCAGAGCCAGGGCGATGGGCAGATCGTAATGACTGCCCTCTTTTTGCATGTCGGCGGGCGCGAGATTGATGGTGATGCGCTTTGGCGGCAATCCCAAGCCGATGGCGACCAGTGCGGCGCGCACCCGCTCTCGTGATTCGGCAACCGCTTTGTCTCCCAATCCCACGATGGAAAAAGCAGGCAAGCCCGATGCCATTTGTGCTTGCACATCCACCGCCTCTGCATCAATGCCTCGAAAGGCGACTGTTGATACCCGTGCCACCATAACGGCGCACAGTATCATGACCATCAAAGACACGCAACAAAGGCGAGGGAGCCGTTTGTGAACTTTGAAAAAACAAAGGGGTTTGAAAAGTCTTGACAAGATGTTTCAAAAGCTCCACCCTATCCACAGCATTGTCTGCGTGATTCGCTCCGTGGACAGGGGTGGGGGACTTAATTGCCCCCACCCTCTCGTTTTTTATCTTTGAGATGGGAAAGAAGTTTAGATAAGTTGTTGACAACGGGAGGAAGAAGTGCTACATACCGTGTAACTACACCCTTTGGGGCAGCGGGTTCTCTCTTTGGGAGAACCCGCATTTTTTGTTTTTGAACATCATGAAAACAATCGTCTATATTGATGGCCTAAATTTGTATTATGGGGCTTTGAAAGACACTCCATACCGTTGGCTTGATTTGAAGCTTTTATCCCAAAACTGGCTACAAAAAACAAAGTACAAACAGTGCGACATTGTTGCCGTTAAATACTTTACCTCTCGTGCTATTGAGAAACCCCCTATTGTGCAAAATCAACAGAGCAGACAAAAACAACGCTCAGATTTGCACAATAGGCTCGCACAAAAAAGGCATTTGGCTGCGTTAGAGTCTCACATTGAGGGATTGGAAATTATTTATGGAACTCATGTTCAGCACACCGCTTATGCTTATGCCAAGGAAACGGGAAAAAGAATTGAAATCTATAAAATTGAAGAAAAAGAAACGGATGTGCATTTGGCGTGTTCTCTTTTGAACGATGCCTATATGGATTGTTATGACTGTGCTGCCGTCATGACCAATGATACCGATATAGCCCCTGCCCTTGCATTCATCAAAAAGCACCATCCTCATAAAAAGGTGATTATCTTAAATCCGTATATCTCTGAAAAAAGAGGAACGGCACAAAAGCTTGCAGAGAATTGCACTTCCTATGCCAAAATTCGCAAGTCGGTTCTTGCTCAATCCCAATTACCCGACCCCATTCCCAACACGAAATTGCACAAGCCAAAAAGATGGGGATGAATTGTATATCGCTTGCGGAAATTATGGTGTTCTCACGCGAGGCATCATAAAGACGCGAGCCATAGGACAAGCATGAAAATGTCAGTTTTTACGGTCGCAATCTGTGCCAATGAAAAGAAGGGCTTTTTTAGCTTCCTTGCTTTCAAACCTTAAATCCCATCGTTTTTCCATAAAATCCAACAAGAGAAGACCGCGTTCTTCAATAGCCTCAGGTGTCCATTCTTCATACTTATGAGCGACCTCAATTTCTGAATGTGACCCGTCTGAGTAGCCATTTCTGGTTTTTGTGCCAGCACCGTTGGTTCTTGGCTTTTTCTTGTCAGCAAAATCAGCATTCTGCAAAGAGCTGTTAATGGACATTGACAAAAGCAGCAAGTTTCCTATAGAGCCACTGTAAAATGGATATTTTTCCTCATCTACTGATGCAAAAAAGCTCTTCCAGCCATTTGTAGGCGTTTGAGGAAATATATGCTCTATAGACACCTTATCTTTAGGCGTTTTAAGCAAATCTTCCCACACTGGTTCTTTTTTCTGCCTATTTTGTGACAGTAAATCAAGCTCATATTCGTACAAGAAATAACGCAACCCATTCCAGCCATAGTAGCCGTTTTTGTCACCACTATTGAAGCGTTTGTCAATATGGTTGTAGAAATACTTGGAATTAAACGCGCCGTCACCATGAAAGAAGTCTTTCATCGCAGCATCCAGCTTCTGCTTAATTTTTGACAATGTGAGTTGCCCCCAATTTAATTCGCGTGATGCACTGTAAAATTCGCTGTCTCTGTAATTGCCGCGAACCTGACTCAAGCGAAAAACAATGAAGATAAACCGTTCTATATGCTTGAGGAGGTCTATCCTTTTTTCGGGGCTACTTTCATTCTTGAATAGAGACATTATCAGAGGTCGGAAATATCCAATTCCGATTCTGATCAGACAATTAAGGGCATTTTTTTCGTCACCTGATAATCCTGTTGCCAAATCAGGGTAGTGAGAATTGAACCAATGAACAGCTGACTCTTTTAGACTATCCACATAATCCCTGATTTCATTTGGTGGCAGATAATCTGCCATGATGCCATCCTCAGCACTGCCATCATCACTATCTGAACGATGCTCTTCCTCATTTTTTTTATGAATTCTCTGCGGCGAAAACTGCTCATCAAGCAAGAATCTAGTGTAGGCGTTGCCCCTTCTCCTTGAATATTGAAAATACATAATCCAATGGTCTTTCAGAAAATCATCATCATTTAATGGTCGTTTATCATTGCGACCAAGCTGGCGATACACTTCTTTCCAAGCACTATTTATTGCATCTCTGAGACTTTTACGCTCTGATGCATCCAGATCGTCTTCGGTGTAAAGTGTTGTCAGGTAAATCAAGCGGTTCTTGAGCAGCTCCAAATCAGACAAGCGTTTTCCGCGATTATTCATCGTTTCAAATGCAACAAAAACATCAAACTCATCCTTAATCACATACTCGTTAAATAAAAACTTCTTTGTGATCTTTTTGTAGATTTTTTGCAGACCATCAGTGCCATATTTAGCATATAGCCCTTCCAGCTGCCCATCAAAATACAGTTTTGCATTTCGTAAATTTAAAGTGTAAAAGGTTTCCTCCATAGACGGAGAACCATTTTCGTTGAAAATTTTATACCGAAGATATCTATAGCTTGGGTTGTCTTCCATATAGCCAAATTTATAGGTGCGATACCTATCACCTCTCGGCTTTGTCATAAACAAATAATTTTTTATGACTTCTTCTAAGTGGATGTTTTCCGTAATATAAATTTCACTATTTTCTCTTCCATCGTTTTCATCCTGCCTCTTTACAACATTAATAAGGGATTGGAGAAAAATCACAAAAGTGGTCAGGCGTTGCTGACCATCCACTATGTGGCACATTTTGTATGAATATTCATCCACCAGCCAATGCTCATAGCTAGTTTCTGCTACATCATTTGGATCGACTTCTTTCAAAGTAAGCACGCCAGTATAATGCGAGCGATTACTAGGTAGATTTATGAGGTCTTCCCAAAAGTCCTTAAAATGGCTTTCTTGCCAAGCATAACCGCGCTGATAATCAGGAATTCTGAATATCCTTTCCTTAAAGAGACTATCCAATGACTTCAGTTTATCCATAACACTCTATACTCTAAACATTTATTCCTTCATGTGCAATCTATTTTATGGTAAGTGGATTCGGGGCGAAATTGCCGTTTTTTCATCTTTTATGTTATTTTTTGCCAAAAAATCTCAGCCCCATTGATTCCACTCAGTTGCAACAGGGTGACCAATCCGGTGGGTGAGGTGACATTGATTTCGGTGAGATAATCACCGATCACATCCAACCCCACAAAGAACAATCCGTGCTGCCGCACAAACGAACGCACCGTTTTGACGATGGCATCATCCTCTGGCGTGAGCTCATAAGGAATCGCCGTGCCGCCGCGCGCGAGATTGGCGCGTCCGTCACCAGCAGACGGCAGACGGCTGAACGCTCCCACCGCCTCGCCATCAATCATGATGATGCGTTTGTCGCCGCTTGATTCAATGGCGGGCTCATAGCGTTGCACCATCACCGCCGTGCCATAGGATTGCACGAGGGTATCAAAAGCCGCCACGCCGTTGGCATCATCGGGCGCAATGATAAAAATGCCTGCGCCGCCCTTATCATGCAAAGGCTTGAGAACCACCTTGCCATGCGCCGCGCGAAACTCCTCATAGAGTGTGACATCGTGTGTGACCAGTGTGGGCGGCATCAATGATGGAAAAAAACACGCCGCCAATTTTTCAGGACAATTGCGCACCCCCACAGGGTCATTGATGATGCGAATGGAAGGATGATTTTTCTGCAACGCCTCCAGTAGCCATGTTGCCGTCAGATACGCCATGTCAAAAGGCGGGTCTTGCCGCAACAAAATGACATCACTGCGATGAAGGGGCAACACATAGGAAGATGAGGCGCGCCATTGTTGCTGCGTGTCATCAAAAGCGAGGTCACACCCGCGCGCATTGAGCTCGCCATCGCGCATGGTGAGGTGCTGTGGCTCATAGGAGAAAAAAGTCGCATCACTTCGCCCAATGTGTTTGAGCAAAAACAGCGTGGAGTCGGTCTCATGATTGAGCCGCGCCAGACAATCCATTTGCACCGCCACCAACATTAAAAATCAATCCGTTTGAGAACAGCCTCAGGCAGGTGACCAATCACCATCATAATCCACCGCCAGTAATGGGGATAGTAGAGCACATTTTTTTTGCGCCGCCACGCTTTTTTGATGGCGCGGGCTAAATCTGCGGGATGTGCCACAGGAGTCGCTGTCGCTAAGTTCCATGTCATGGAGCTGTCAATGGGACCCGCTTTGACGGTCAAAACGGGAATGGCATGAGGATGCAAGCGGGCGCGCAGTCCTTCCAAATAAACCGAGACCGATGCCTTCGCCGCGCCATAAACATAATTGCTGGGCTTGCCGCGATCCCCCGCCACCGATGAGAGAACCGTCAAAGACCCCCCGCCGCGCTGTTCCAATGTGGCGGCAAAACAATGCAACAATGCAATGAGAGACGAGCCATTGGTTTGCAGCGTTTGGGTGAGCAGAGCGGCATCATCATTGAGGTCGCGTTGGCTGGGCATCGTGCCGATGGCACAAAAAATGTGCATGGGCTGCTTGCCTAGCAGACGGCAACATTGATTAACGAGTGCGGCGTGCTGGTCATGATGCAACACATCGCTGGTCATGATATGAGTCTTGGCATGGGTGCGCAGTGTGAGGTCTTGACCAATGACGGTGAGGTCGTCCGTGTCTCGTCCCACAAGAATGATTTTTTGTTGCGGCTTGGCAATGGCAAAGGCAAACGCGCGCGCAAGCGGTGAACTCGCGCCCAGTATAATCCATCCGTGTGCGGCGGTGGTCATGTCAATTGCAGGCGGCGCGCCATGGTGGAGGAAAAAATACCATGAGGGTCGGCGGCGCGTTTGATTGTGAGCCATTCCTTGTGACGCGAATACATGGCGGCAAAGCCGCGCGGCGAGAGATAGTCATCTTTGGCGAGATACCACCGTCCCTGATGGTCAAGGGTGATGGCTTCCAGTTCGCGAAACAGCTCAGGGCAATGGCGATGATGCTTGATGTCCATCGCCAGCGTCATGCCCGCCATGGGAAATGACAACAAGCCGCCACTGCCGCGTTCTCCCAAGCGTTTGATGACCGCCAAAGGAACGACATGAGACGAATCGCGCACCAATTGAACAATGCGCGCCAATCCGTGTGCGGCGGTGTCATGAGGCAGCACCAGTTGGCATTGATGAAAGCCGTGTTTGCCGTACCAGCGATTCCAATGGGCAATGCCGTCCAAGGGAAAAAAATAAGAGTATAAACTTTGCCGCTTATTATTCCTCTTGAGGCGATGAAGCTCATAATACAATCGGTTAAACAGGAGGGCAGTGGTGGCGTTCAACAACGCAGGATGCATTGGAACAAAGCGAGCTTGTGCGGGGGTGATGGTGGCGCGGACGCGATCGCGCTCATGGAAAGCCGATGAGCAAATGCCTCGTTCGTCATTCATATTAAACCATGCCACCTCGTAAGGGTGTGGTTTAGGATTCTGAAACCATGCCAGCATTTCCTGCAAGGAGCGCGTGGGGTGATGACTGACGCGCATGAAGGGCGATGAGATCTTTTTCATGACAAAAGACATCCGCACAATGATTCCCGTGAGTCCGCAGCCCCCAATGGTGGCATGCCACAAAGAGGGATCGCGTGTTGCACGCAAATGATGAACCGTGCCATCGCTGGTCATGAGGTCACACTGACGCACATGGCAGGCAAAGCTGCCCTCGTTATGATGATTTTTGCCATGAATGTCATTGGCAAACGCGCCGCCCAGAGTGATAGCACTGGTTCCCGCCAGCACGGGAGGAATGAAGCCGCGCGGCACAAAGTGACGAAGAATATCGCGCATTGTCACGCCGCTTTCCGCCGTGAGCAGTCCGCTTTTGCCATCAAAAGACACAAAACGGTTGAGCTGAGTCATGAGAACAGCCGCGCCGTCATCATTGAGACATTGGTCGCCGTAGCTGCGGCGGCGTCCGATGGGGAGCACGGATGGCGAACTCAGGCAGCTGGCGCATTGCGATTGCCGTTCAGGACGGAGCAGTGTCATGGCGGCGCGCCGATGCCGTCCCCAGCCGTGCATGACCCGTTTCATGATGTCACGCCGTGCAGAATGGCAAGAAACAAAGAACCCCAAGTCAGTGTGATGAACAATAACATTCGGTCTTTGAAGAGCAAGGATGTGGGGTCACTGCCCTCATTTTTCATCAGAACACATTGCAGATAGCGCAAAACGCCCGCCACCACGAGGGGGATGGTCATGAACAATTGCGTTCCCACTTGCTGATTCACAATACGCACATCGGTGCTGTACACAATGTATCCCGCCAGCAGAGAGGCAAGAATCACCGTGAGGCTATGATTGAGCATTTCCGCACTGTAGAGCGGGTTGGAGTCATTGTTTTTGATGACATCATCACGACGCTTGGCAAGAACGATAAACAATGCCAGCAAAAAAATCACATTGAACAAAAACACGCTCACAGTGACATCAATGGGAAGCGCACCGCCATAGACGCGTAATAAAAATCCGCTGGTGACGCACAGCAGGTCGGCAATCGCCATCCGCTTGAGAAACAGACTGTAGCTGATATTGATGGCGAGATAGAGCAGCAAAAGCAGAATGAAGGAGCGTCCGACAAAATGTGCGGCGAGAGAAAAGCCAGCAATGAGCAAACACATCATTGCCAGTAGCACGATGGAAGGTGATATGATTTTTGCCGCCAGAGGGCGATGTTTTTTTTGTGGATGCCGCCGATCCATATCGGCATCACATAAATCATTCATCATATAGACGGCAGAACTGATGAGCATAAAGCTCGCCATGACCACCGCCACCAGCATTGATTGGGGATGCTCATAGGCGAGGGGCGTGCAAAAGAGGGGCACGAGGACAAAAATATTTTTTGTCCATTGATGGGGTCTGGCTAATTGCCACAGGGCGTAAAAGAGCTTACCTTCTGCGTTGTGCGTCATCATTGATGACACCATAGCAACAAACATAGAATGATACAAACAAGGAGACGAGTAACGATATGAGGATGCGTTTGTTACTGGTGATGAGTTGTGTCGCGTTGTCTGGATGTGCGACATTGTTTCCCGCGCAGTTATCTCTGCAGGAGCGATTGGCGATGTTTCCGCAGGACAACATTCCTGTGCGCGGCGAGGTGACGCTACGCTGGAATGAGTTTCAAGTTCCCGTCATTGAGGCGCAATATGATGAGGATGTTCCGTTGATGCTGGGGTTGGTGCATGCTCATTTGCGTTGGGGTCAGGTGGCGTTTTTTCGGCGTGTGGCGAAGGGAAGGCTCAGCGAGATGGCGGGCCCGTGGGTCAATGACATTGATCACATCATTCGGATGTTGGGAATCAGTTCCGACAATGAGCGGTTGTGGCGCGCCATGTCTGATGAGGCGCGCGTGTGGATTTCGCGTTTTGTCAGAGGATTCAATTATTATCAGCAGCATATGATTAAAAATAATTCTCTGCCGCCGAGTTTTTCTCTTTTGGGCATTGAGCCGGAACCATTGACTCATTTGGATGTGGTCACTTTGATGCGTCTGTCGGGTTCGGACATCAGTTGGTTTGCGTTATTGTCGGTGTTGATGGGCGATGACCCTCAGCTGTCTGGGCAACGGGCGGAGGCATTTTGGCGACAATTGATTGAGTCCTACAGCGATGGTGCGTCGTTATCGGATTTGCGAGCGGCGCGCGAGGAGGAAGCATTGTCATTGCTGAGCGGTCTGTTTTCATCCTATGGACGGGTGGGCAGCAACAGTTTTGCCATTGCACCGAAGCGGTCATCATCGGGCGGGGCATTGCTGGTGAATGATCCTCATTTGGGTTCTTCGTCTCCCAATTTTTGGGTGATGGCATCCATTCATTCGCCGTCATACGATGTGGTGGGCTTCATGATGGCGGGCGTGCCTGTGATGGCAATGGGACGCAATCGTCATGTGGCATGGGGTGGCACTCATATGCGGGGCATGATGAGCGATTTGTTTGATGTCTCTGACTTGGTCGCGCGCCGGCAATTTAGCAAGGAGACCACCACCATCAAAACACGCTGGTGGTTTGATGAAGAAGTCACACTGCGGGACACCGATTATGGCATGATTGTCACCGATTCGCCTCTGCTTCATAAGCCCGCAGGCAAGGATGTGGCACTGCGCTGGATTGGACAGGGAGAGTCCGATGAACTGACCACATTTTTGCGGATGATGCGCGCCACCAATTCTACCGAATTTGAACAAGCCTTTGCCACCTATGCTGTTCCCAGCATTAATTATCTCTATGCCACCAAAGACGGTGTCATCGGCAAGCTTTATGGCGGACGCTTTCCCGACCGAGACGAGGAACGGATGTATCAATTTCCCAAAAGCATTCAAGAGGATGATTGGCGCGCCTTTCATGATGCGTTGTCATTGCCCATTGCGCGCAATCCAGAACGGGGCTTTCTTGTGTCCGGTAATGATGCGCCCGACAATTTGGGTGATGAGCGCATCGGTTACTTTTTCTCATCTAAGGATCGCGTGGAGCGCATGGCACAAATGATTGTCGCCAAAGAAAAACTGAATCTTGACGATGTGCGTCACATTTTGTTGGATGTGAAATCGGAACGGTCATTGTATCTGGCATCGGTCATGCAGGCTCAATTGCAACGATGGGGCATCACCGATGAGCTTTTGGCGGCGTGGGACGGGCGTTATGATGTCAATTCGCAAGGTGCGGTGCGCTTTGAATTGATGCTTTACTACTTGGCACACGCGCTCTATGGCGATGAGGATGGTGACATTCCCCGATGGCAAAGACGCTGGACTGCCTTATCCAGCTCACTGGAGAAGGACATCAATGCCCTGCCAACGGAAGAACACAGACGCATCGTGACAACGGCATGGCAGCAGGCAAAAGAAAGACAAGAGGAACTGCCTCGCTGGGGAGATATGCATCGCATGAAAACGGGATATATTCTCAAAGCCGTTCCGGTGCTGGGGGCATTGTTTACTGATGGCGAGTGGGGCATTGCGGGGTCACGCTCCACATTGTTCAAAAGCAGTCATAATTTGGTGGATGACAAGCATTATACCAGTTATGGTTCGCAATCGCGTCTGATCAGCGATATGAGCGATGATGATGCCAATTACGCCATTCTCATCGGCGGACAGGATGGATGGCTCGGCAGTGCCAGCTTCAGTGACCAGACACCATTGTGGCGTGAAGGCAAATTTATTCAATTGCCATTGACGGCAGAAAAGCGTCGGCAACTCTTTTCCAATGTGATGCGCTTTGCTCCATGATCAATCGGGCGTTTGGTTTGTATTGTCGCACTCGCGCCGCGTCCATCATGAGACGAGATGATGTGCAGTGCCAGCAGCGATGGTTTCGCACCCTCATTGAGCAAGGAACAAAAACGCAATTGGGACGAGACTATGACTTTGCCTCCATTGATTCCATTGAAACCTATCAAGAGCGCGTGCCTCTGCATACCTATGAATCTCTGGCACAGCGATATTATGAGGGGGAGCTGCCGCCGCGAGCGGGGGTGTTATGGCATCAGCCCTGTCGCTATGTGGCACTGTCTTCTGGCACAACGACGGCTGCCACCAAGCGGCTGCCTTTGACATCGGAAATGATGAGGTATCATCAGCGGGCGGCGTGGGATGTGATGGCGTGGCATTGTCATCATGGCGGCACACTCAATATGATGAACGGACTTTGTTTTATGCTGGGAGGCAGCACGAATTTAAAAAAACGAAGGGATTTTTATGAAGGCGATTTGAGTGCCATTGCCACCATGACATCGCCGTCTTTTTTGCGTCACATTATTTTTCCGCCGCGCGATTTGGCTCTGCTGAGCAATTGGGAGGAGAAGTTAGAGCGCATGGTGACAGCCATCGTGCCGCAACGCCATCGGGTGACACTGCTCACGGGAGCGACATCATGGCTGTTGTTGCTGCTCAAGAGGGTGCAGAATCATTGTGGTGATATTCCTTTTCCCAATTTGCAATTATTGATTCATGGAGGGATGTCCTACGGCATGTATCATGAGCATCTTCAGCCACTGGTGCGGAATTTGAACGGTGTGCGGCGCGAGGTGTATCCCGCCAGCGAGGCATTTATTGCTGTGCAGGATGGCATGGCGCATGATGATTTTGCTCCGCCATTGCGGTTGTTGTCTCATCATGGCGTGTTTTATGAGTTTGTGCGTTTGCAAGATATGAAGTTGCGTCATCCTCCTGCTGTTTGGCTCGGAGATGTGACGGTTGGGGATGACTATGCCATTGTGCTCACCACGGCGGCGGGTCTGTGGCGATATGTGATTGGCGACACGGTGCGTTTTTACGAGAAAAATCCGCCGCGTCTCAAAATCACGGGACGCATTTCGTGGTTTGTCTCGGCGGTGGGAGAGCATGTGTCTGGTGAGGAATTGGAACGAGCGGTGCGCGGGGCGATGGCATTGCTGCCGCAGCTGGGGGACATTCATGAGTACAGCGTTGGCGTTTCATTGCGTGATGATGGCAGAGGGCATCACGACTATGTCATTGAGGTGGATACTTTTGTCTCGCAAAAAAAAATGTGTGAGCGGTGTGCCATTGAGATTGATAAAATTATTCAAAAAGGCAATAGTGACTACATGGATCATCGCAAAGGAGATACGAGTTTGTTGGTGCCGCGCGTGTGCATTGTGCCAAAGGGATTTTTTCTTGGATGGATGAAACAAAGAGGCAAAATGGGGGGGCAAAATAAAGTGCCGCGAGTGATTAATGATCAAAAGCTCTGGCGACACTTGTGGCAATCGGCTGAGCAGGCTTCATGCTAAAGGCGGGGGGACTTTTTTTCTACCGCTGGTTACGCCGTCCGTTGCGGGTGGGGTCTGTGTTGCCCAGCTCGCGCATTTTCGGACGCTCAGTGGCGAGCTATGTGTGTGATGTCATTGAGTCGCAGGGGTATGTGATTGATGTGGGTGCGGGAACGGGATCATTTTCGCGCGCCTTGCTCAATGGCGGTCTGCCGCCCAATAGGCTGGTGTTGATTGAAAAAGATGCCACACTGGCATCTTTTTTGCGGAAGAATTTTTCCCATCTGACCTTGTGGCAAGATGATGCGACAAATGTGCGCCGTTTGATTTCTCATCATCAGATTGCGCCTGTCAATTTCATTTTATCGGGCTTGCCGTTGCCCAGCATTCCGTGGCGCAAGCGGTATCGCATTTTGCTGACCATTCGGCGATGCTTGCAGGACGGCGGATTTTACGGACAGCTCAGTTATCTGCCTTTTTTGTGCATTGGTCACAAATTGTTGCAGCGCATTGGTTTGCAGGTGACGGGGCGCGTCTTTGCCTTTTGGAATGTGCCGCCGGGGTCGGTGTGGATTTTGACGGCGTGTCCGCCTGTCAAACGGCAGGCATTATGATTGTTTGCCGTCATACTCCATGCGCGACCAATAGATGAGGGCGGGAATACCAATAATCAGATGACGGCAACGGCGAATGAGAGATGCCGCAAGGGCAATCTCAGGAGCAAGCCCCAAGCCACTGCCAATCAAAATAAAGCTGCCCTCTTGCACGCCAATGCCGGCAGGAACAAAGAAGGTGACGCTCTTGATGGCTTGTCCCAAGCCCTCCATGAGAATGGCTTCCGAATAGGAGATGGGCGCGCCCATCACATAGAAAATAATCCATATCTCCAGACTGCCCGCCAGCCAGCCCAGACAATGCCAGCCCGTGCTGGTGAGACTTTTGCGCATGTCGCCGTAGAGGGTCATCAGAGAATCGTGCAAATCAATGGTGGTGTCAAATTTGGAGAGCAGCAGATTTTCAATAAAGCGAAAAATGCCCAACTTTTGCATGATGAGAAACGCACAAGTCAAAATAACCAGCACAATGCCGCCACCAATCGCACTTTGCAGCATGTCGGGATCATTGAGTCCGTTGGCAATGTCCACCGCCAATAAAATGGCAACGATGGAAAATGGAATGAGTGCCGCCGCCTCCGTGGTGATGTCACCAATGGTGATGATGGAGGCATCTTTGGTGCTCACCTTGCCCAGAACCAACACGCGCGCCCCCACCGCATCGCCTCCCAGTTGCATCAGGGGCAGTAGATTTTTTGCCGCCTCTCTAATCCAACGAGCGCGATAAAACAACACAAAAGATGGAGGATGAGACAACAAAACACGCCACCCTTGGGTGGAAAAAACCATCGGAAAGAACAGATGCGCCGCCACAACATACAACAGACCGTGCCAACCCACCGTCAGAAAGGCTTGATACAGCTTGGCGGAGTCTTGTTGCAAGGTCAGCCACACAAAAAGGGCAATGCCCAAAAGCAGTGTGATTGATGTCACAATCGGTTGCCATTTGCTTTTTTTTTGCGTCATGTCGTCTTCGTGAGTTTTATTTTATGTGTGCTCTTGTGCTACTTTTGTGCTAAACATCCTAACACGGGATGTGAAGGATTTGTATCATGTATGAGCAGAATGTGGAATTGTTATCTGAGTCATCGGCGGGTCATTCGTTCGTTGACAAGAAACAGTATAGAGACAATTGTGCGTCATTACAATTGCCTCTTGAGGCTCTCGCCGCCACCCTTGAGGGACGCAATCAGCATCCGTTTATCCTCTTGCCCAATGAGGCGCAATTGAAGGAGATGCGGCGGGTGTCTGAGTATGTGCGTCAGCGATTCAAGCGGCTGGTGTTGGTGGGATTGGGAGCGGCATCATCGTGCGGCATGGCGTTGGCGGCGTTTGGCAATAAGAGGGGAATTGATGTGGAAGTCATTGACAATGTGGATCGCGACAGCATCACCGCACGGCTGGCACAATGGAATAATGAGGGGAATCATAATGAGACCGCCTATTTGCTGGTGTCTCGGTCGGGAGAGACGCAAGAGACTTTGGAACTTGCCAAATTTTTGCATCAGCACCATAAAAATTCGGGTGGCAGTGATGATGACACACCGTTTTTTGGTTTGTGTGGTGAGATGAACAGTTCGCTGGCTTCCTTTTGTCGGGATATCGGCGTGCGCTGCGTGTTTTTTGATTCTGCCGTGAGCGGTCGCTTCAGCATTGTGCATGAGGTGGGTTTGGTGCCGGCGATGGTGGCGGGATGTGATGGCACGGCTTTGCTGGCGGGGGCATCGTCACTGTTGCAATCAATTGCCAAAGGCGTTGCACCTCATGATTTTGCCCCATCGGCGGCAGCCGCTTTGATGGCTGCACACATAAAGAACGAGCGCACCATTCATGTCTTGCTGAGTTATGGCGATGTGTGTGGTGGACTCACGCGCTGGCTCATGCAGTTATACGGCGAATCTCTGGGCAAGAATGGCACAGGCATGACACCCATTGCGTGTCGTGGCACCAGCGATGAACACAGTCAGTTGCAGTTGTGGTGCGATGGACCTCAAGACAAGGTGTTCACGATTTTGGCGCGCGCCTATGGTGATGTGATGGGTGAGCGGCATGCACTGGATACGATGTTAGATGCTCATTGGCGCGCGGTGCGCGATGAATTGACGGCGCAAAACAATCCATTGCGTCTTCTCACATGGTCGCACATGGATGATGAAACGCTGGGGGCGTTGGTGATGCATTGCATGTTGGAGGTTTATTTTCTTGCCTGTTTGTTGCAAGTGAATGCGTTTGATGAGCCTGCGGTGCGGGCGGTCAAGGAGCGGGTGGTGCGGTTTTACGATGATGCAAAAATGGAGGCTTCATAGCATGGCAATTCGGGCGTTATCGGATCGGGTGATTAGTTTGATTGCGGCGGGGGAGGTGATTGTGCGTCCTGCCTCAGCCATGCGAGAATTGGTGGAGAACAGTCTGGATGCGTCGGCAACGCGTGTGGCGGTGCGCATTGAGGGTGGCGGAGCGTCTCTCATTGAGGTGGAAGATGATGGCACGGGCATTGTTGCCGATGAATTGGCGTTGGCGGTGGCGCGCCATGCCACATCCAAGCTGCGAGATGATGACATTGAATCCATTGCCACAATGGGATTTCGCGGCGAAGCACTGGCGGCAATGGGCGCGGTGTCCCATTTGACTGTTGCCTCGCGCGCCAAAGACAGTGAGCACGGAGCATCCATCAGCGTCAATTATGGCAAGAGTGAAGAGATGCGTCCGTTGGCGATGGCGCAGGGGACAAAGGTGTCATTGCAAGATTTATTTGCCAAAGTGCCTGCGCGTCTCAAATTTTTGAAAAAGCCGCAGACAGAAAACGGACACCATCTGGATGCCTTGCAACGCTTGGCGATTGCCTTTCCCGATGTGGTTTTTTCCCTGCATTTTGACGGCAAGCAGAAACTGATGCTGCCCGCCAGTGATGTGGCGGCACGGGTGCGTGAGATTCTGGGCGAGGAATTGATGGACAACAGTCTTTTGTGTGAGGGCGGTCGTGATCATAGCCATGTGAAGGGGTATGCGTCTTTGCCGACATATTCGGCGGCGAGCAGTTCGTTGTTGTATTGTTATGTGAATCGCCGTCCTGTGCGGGATCGGCTGGTGACGGCGGCGGTGCGCGCGGCCTATGGCGATAGTCTGCCGCGCGGCCGCCATCCGATGGGCGTGCTCTTTCTTTCCATTGCGTCGGAGTGGGTGGATATGAATGTGCATCCCACCAAGGCGGAGGTGCGTTTTCGCGATCCCTATGGGGTGCGCACACTGATTGTTCACACCATTCGTGATGCCATCGGACGCGGCGGGGCGCGCGTGGCATCGTCTGTTCATGAGCGCGCCGCCGCCATCGTCCATAAGACCAAAGCAACACCACCACCGATGCCTGCAAGTATGCCTGCAAGGCGTTCCTCACAACCAATGGACGAGACACCGTCATTGCCTCTGGTGATGTCATCGCAGCCATCGCCGCCGTCATCTCCGCCTGCCGATTTTGCCGCATCGCCACAGGAGACCACTCCTTTGACGCAGTCGCCGTTGGGGGACGCGGTGGCACAAATTCATGACATGTACATCGTGGCACAAACGGCGCGCGGCATGGTGCTGGTGGATCAGCATGCCGCCCATGAGCGTATTGTGTATGAAAAACTCAAACAACAATGGCGGGCGGGAGAGGTGACTTCGTATGCTTTGCTGGTGCCGGTTGTTGTTCATATGGCACGCGCCGAACAGATGGCGGTGCTGCAAGCCAAAGAAATGCTGTTCAAGTGGGGATTTGCGGTGGATGAATTTGGCAAGGAAGCCATCACCGTGCGCACCGTGCCTCAGCTATTGAAAGATGTTGCCATTGAAAAGCTCATCAAAGAACTGGCGCAATGCCTGCTACCAAACGGCAGTGATGACGAAAAACAGCGAGCCGAGGAACAAATTGAGCGGACGCAAGAGGCGGTTCTTTCATTGGTGGCGTGTCATGGTTCGGTGCGTGCGGGGAGAGTCATGAACAAAAGCGAGATGAATGCCCTGTTGCGCTCCATTGAACAGACACCATTGGCGGGGCAATGCAATCACGGCCGCCCTGTGTATGTGGAATTCAGCAGCCAACAGTTGGGACGCTTTTTTGACCGTCACTGAATTGGTGCTTTGAATTGGTGCTTTGAATTGATGCTTTGAATTGATGCTTTGAATTGGTGCTTTGAATTGATGCTTTGAATTGGTGCTTTGAATTGGTGCTTTGAATTGGTGCTTTGAATTGATGCTTTGAATTGATGCTTTGAATTGGTGCTTTGAATTGATGCTTTGAATTGGTGCTTTGAATTGATGCTTTGAATTGGTGCTTTGAATTGGTGCTTTGAATTGGTGCTTTGAATTGATGCTTTGAATTGGTGCTTTGAATTGATGCTTTTAATAACCATTCTCAATTTGTTAAATTGTTAAAAAATCTCTTGACCTCATCTTTAAGAGCCATACAATGCATTCATGGGTGATGGTTCCTTTCTGTCACTCTACATCATCGGATTCCGTGAGTGTGGCTTTGCTGTGTGAATGGTTTCCGATCAACCCAAGAAGGAGGTATTAGCATGAAATATGCTATCCGTAGTCTTCTGAGTCTGGTTGCTTTGTCTTTCGTTGTGACATCTGCTCATGCGAATGACTGGTTGTTGGACAATCAGAAAGACCCTAAACAGTGGGTTATGCCGACAGGCAATTATGACGCGCATCGCTTTTCTCGGTTGACACAAATCAACCGCGGGAATGTGCATCGTCTGAAAATGGCCTGGAACTTCTCAACGGGCGTTCTTCGTGGTCACGAAGGCGGACCTTTGGTGGTGGACAATATGATGTATATTCATACGCCCATCCCCAATAAAGTGTTCGCTTTGGACCTTGATGAAGATGCGCGCATCGTTTGGGAGTACAATCCCGTCAAGGGCGGCAGATACCCCAGTGGAGACACTGAAGAGCGCGTGATTTCGGTCATGTGCTGTGATAATGTCAACAGAGGTGTTGCGTACACCGAAGGCGAAGGTGCTGGTGACGGTACTGTCTTCTTGCACGCTGCCGACACCACTTTGATTGCTTTGGATGCTGAAGATGGCGAAGTCAAATGGCAAGTCACCAACATGGATCCAGGAACAGGCAATCGTGGTGTGTCCGCCTCTACCGGCACAGGTGTCCCGTTCATCATCAAAGATAAAGTTGGCATTGGTTGCTCTGGCGCTGAATTCGGCGTCCGTTGTAGCTGGACCATGTATCGCATGTCCGATGGATCGCGCGTGTGGCGCGCCTATTCCATGGGTCCCGATGATGATATCCTGGTGGATCCCAATCGCACCACTCACATGCTGCAACCCGTCGGTCGTGACTCCAGCGTTAACAGCTGGAAAGGCGATCAGTGGGAAATCGGCGGTGGCTCCATCTGGGGCTGGTATGCATGGGATCCTCGCGTGGATCTGCTCTACTACGGCACAGGTAACCCCAGCACATGGAATCCTGTTGTCCGTCCAGGAGACAACCGTTGGTCTATGACCATCATGGCGCGCAATCCTGACACAGGTGTCGCCAAGTGGTTCTATCAAATGACCCCCCATGATGAGTGGGATTATGACGGTGTCAATGAGATGATTCTCGCCGACATTCCTGTCAAAGGGCGCAAGCGTCATGCCTTGGTTCACTTCGATCGCAATGGCTTCGCTTACACCATGGACAGAGTCACAGGTGAACTGCTCATCGCGGAAAAATATGATCCTGCCGTCAACTGGGCGACCCATGTCGATATGAAGACTGGACGTCCTCAAGTGGTGGATGCATATTCCACGCATCACAATGGTGAAGATGTCAATACAACTGACATCTGTCCCGCCGCGCTCGGTACGAAAGACCAGCAACCCGCCAGCTTCTCGCCGAAGTCTGGGTTGTTCTATGTGCCGACCAATCATGTCTGCATGGACTATGAACCGGTGGGTAATCCTGTCTACACGGCAGGGAATGCCTATGTGAATGCAGTCTTGAGCATGTATCCGGCACCAGGTGGTACTCACTTGGGTCGATTCGTCGCTTGGGATGCGGGAACTGGACAAGAAGTATGGGGCATTGACGAACCCTTCTCAGTGTGGTCTGGCGCTTTGTCAACCGCTGGAGATGTGGTCTTCTACGGAACGCTTGAGGGTTACTTCAAAGCGGTCGATGCTCGTAACGGCGATGAACTCTATAGGTTCAAAACCGCGTCCGGTATCATCGGCAATGTGCATACATGGATGCATGACGACAAGCAATACATCGGCATCTTTTCGGGTGTTGGTGGCTGGGCTGGAATCGGCCTTGCCGCTGGACTCACCGATCCGAGTGCTGGTCTCGGTGCTGTCGGGGCTTACCAAAGTCTGCACAACTACACCAAACTTGGTGGTGTCCTGAATGTCTTCTCTCTCTAAGAGGGGATTATGGGAAGAGTGGGGCTCGAAGTTAACGCTTCGAGCCCCCACTCACATCAAAGGAGATCAATTATGATGAAAAATTTTATGAGAACAGCAACCCGTTTGAGTGCCCAATTGGGTGTATTGTGTGCCTTCCTCTTTGTGAATCCTTTGCTGGCGCAAGAACAGAAGGTGCTTGAACCGGAATTTGATGCCAACGGCAACCCCATTCCTGTGACCATTGACATTGAGTATGATAGCAAAAATCGTCCCGTTGGTCTTCCCGCTGTGGAGCCACAATACAATGATGAGGAGGGAGATCCCGCCTATTACTATGTCATCAATGGAAATCCTCCTGGAGAGCCTCCCGATTATGAAGGTATGGAACTCAAGGATGTGCTTTATTTTGTTGATCCCAAAGCCAAGACTGTGGAAGAGCGAGAACCCATCTCCGGATGGATGGATTTTGCCACCTACGACGGCTGGCGGCGTTATCATGAGTCGTGTCATGTGTGTCATGGTCCCGATGGCATGGGGAGCACTTATGCGCCCGCCATCACTGAGAGCATGAAGACGATGAACTGGGAGTATTTTGCCAATGTGGTCATCAATGGTCGTGGACGCGCTGAGGGGGCGGCGGCGGGAAATGTCATGCCGGCATTTGGCGAGGATGGCAATGTCGCGCCCTATGTGGAGGATCTCTATCGCTATTTGAAAATGCGCGCCGATGGCAAGGTGCGGCGTGGTGTACGCATGCCGCGGCTGCCCAAATACAAAGAGCCCAGCTAAGCCAGACTTCATCAAGGTGAGATGATGCGTTGTCTTGGATTCCTTGTTTGCTTCGTGGGGATGCTGTGGAGCACGCAGATTCATGCGCGTGCCACCTCTATTCAGGCGGTGGATGCCGAGACTTTGCGCGTCTGTGCTGACCCCGCCAACATGCCCTTTTCCAACAAGGAGCAAGAAGGCTTTGAAAATGACATCGCTCGCTTGCTGGCACAATGGCTGAAGAAAGACCTCTCCTATGATTGGTTTCCTCAAGCCATTGGCTATGTGCGCAACACTCTGAACAAGAAACGCTGCGATGTTTTTATCGGCATGCCCACGGGCAGTGATTTGGTTCTCAACACCAATCCTTATTATCGCTGGGGGTATAGCATGGTGTATCGCAGTGATGCGGGCATTGAGGTGGATCGCCCTGACCATCCGCAGCTGGCGGAATTGCGGATTGGCGCAGTGGCGGGAACGCCGCCCAACTATGTGCTGCACCTGCACAACTTGATGGGACGGGTGCGTCCTTACAAATTGATTTTTGACACCCGTCTGCGCTCCATTGCTCATGAGATGGTTTTGGATTTGAAAAATGGCTTTGTGGATATTTTATTCATGGCGGATATTTTGGCTGCCCATTATGCTCGTGAGGAGGGACTGGACATCACCATGATTCCCATCACCAGCACGGAGCAAAATGATTATGGCAAGGTGGAATTTTTGATGGCGATGGGGGTGCGTCACGGCGAGAATGATTGGAAGCGGTTGCTCAACAGTTTTTTGCGTGAGGAAAAAGATGCCATTGGTGCCATTTTGCAAAAGCACCAAATTCCCGTGCGTCCCGTTCGCCCAGCGCGCTAATCTATTTGCGGGTGAGCTGGCGAAAAATATCTTCTAAATCTGATTGGCGGGTTGTGATGTCACGAATGACAATGCCGCTCGCACGGCAGGCATCCAGCAGAGGCGCAACGGAGGTCTCCCGACTGGCATAGGGAATGCGGATGTGAAAATCATCGGTGCGCTCGCCTCCCAGTTGGTGCAGTTGCTGGCTGATATCGCTGATTTTTTGCTCGCTGGTGATGATGAGTTCTTTTTGGTCAATGCGCGCCAACAGGTTGGCTTTGGCATCACAGGCGATGACTTTGCCCTTGTCAATGATGGCGATGGTGTCGCAGAGCTCTTCGGCTTCCTCCAGATAGTGGGTGGTGAGAATGATGGTGGTGCCTTGACTGTTGAGCTCACGCACCCGCTCCCACAATTTTTGCCGCAATTCAATGTCCACGCCGGCGGTGGGTTCATCCAGCACGAGGATGGGCGGCTGATGCACCATGGCTTTGGCAATCATCAGCCGCCGCCGCATTCCGCCTGACAGACTGCGCGGGTAGGAATCTGCCTTATCTCTCAATTCCAGCATCGTGAGCAATTCATCGGTGTGGCGATTTTTTTTGGTGACACCATAGAGTCCCGCGTGCAGTTCCAAAATTTGACGGGGTGTGAAAAAGGGGTCTAGGTTCAATTCTTGTGGCACGATGCCGATGTGCATTTTGGCATTGCGATGATCCTCATCAATGTCAATATCCCAGATATGAATCTTGCCGCTGGTTTTGCGCACGAGTCCTGCCAGAATATTGATGAAGGTGGATTTGCCCGCCCCATTGGGACCCAGCAGAGCGAACAGGGAGCCGCGCGGGATGTCCAATTGCAATTGGTCAAGTGCCACAAAGGCGGATTTGCCCTTGCGATAGATTTTGCTCAACCGATGGGCACGCACCGCGATGTCTGGTGTTGGGGTCATAGTTCACGCAATTGGGAGCGAATGGCTTTGAGCTGCCCAAGGATGGTGCTCAGTTCGTGCGCAATATCGGGCGTGGGATTTGCGGTGGGCGGCTTTGTTTCTTCTTGTGGCGCGGCGGCTTTGGGGGCTGGCTGTGTGTTCTCCTCGGTGAGGATTTTTTGCGCGCCTTTGATGGTGTAGCCGTCTGTGTAGAGCAATTGTTTGATGCGCTGCAGCAGTTGCATCATGGCATCATCGTAGTAGCGTCTGTTGTCTCCTGGCTTGACGGGGACGAGCTGGTCAAATTGCGTCTCCCAGTAGCGCAGGACATGTTGCGGCAGTTCCAGTGTGGTGGCGGCTTCGCCGATGGTTTTGTAGTGTTTGTCGTCACTCATGATGTGACCGTTTTTTCAATTGGCTGGAGGGGCGAAAACTGATGGTGCGCTTGGCGGGCACATAAATTTGCTCTCCCGTGGCGATACTGCGCGCCATGCGGGGTGCTTTGTGATAAATGGTGAAGCTGCCGAAATCACGAATTTTGACGCTGCGATGATGCGCCAGCTCGGAAGTGATGATATCAAAGCAATCGCGCACCATGAGCTGACACAGATTTTTAGAAAGTCCCATGTGTTGATGCAACCGCTCGGCGATGATGTCACGGGTGAGGGTGTTTTGCGTTGGCTTCATGATTGCATTGTGTGGCGGTTAGGAGGGAGTGTCAAGCGACTGGTGTTGCCAGCCGAGACTTTGTCCGCCATCCACACTGATGGTTTGTCCCGTGACGGCATCATTGTGCAACAAAAAAGAGACGGCGTGAGCCACAGTGGCAGGAGTGCCGCCGTGCCCAAGAGGCATACGCAGGCATTGTTGGTGAAAATCAGCGGCGGATTGTTGCTCATCAGGCAAAATGGGACCTGGCGCGACTTCATTGACTCGCACCTGTGGCGCAAATGCCAGTGCCATGCAACGAGTCATGCCGTGCAGCACATATTGACTCATGGCGTAGGTGGCAAAATGAGGCGTCATGTTAAACACGCGCTGGTCGCTGATGTGAATGATACAGCCGCGCTGGGTCTCAGGCAGAGAGCGGACAAAATGCTGCGATAAAAAAAACACCGCCTTGGCATTGATAGCCATGGTCTCATCCCACTGAGCGGGCGTTGCATCGCGGTAGGTGTCTGGCAAAAAGATTGACGCATTGTTAATCAGCGCACCGAGTTCTTGATGATGACGATGAGCTTCCTTCACGATGGCATCGGTGTCATCGCGCACATCACCTATGATGACGCTGGCTTTGCGTCCTTTTTGTTCAATCTCGGCTTGCAAGGTGCGCGCCTCATCGGCGGAACGGTGGGCATGAATGGCAATATCCCAGCCCTCGTTCGCCAGATGCAGAGCGATGGCGCGTCCAATACGGCGCGCACCACCCGTGATGAGCGCGATTTTCGGCACGGGCGGCAGAGTTGTATGTGTCATTCCATCAATATGAAGTGAATCACTCATGAGACTTTAGCTTGTTTTCTTTTGAGTTTTTTCTTGGCAATGGCACGGCTTCCGCCGCCACTCAATAAATGGTTTTCTTGTAGCTCGCGAATGGTGTCGCGTAGTCTTGCCGCGTTTTCAAATTCTAAATGCTCCGCCGCGGCAATCATGTCTTTGGTGAGCCGCGCCACCGCTTGTTCCACCGATTCGCCCTCTTGTTGGGCATCATTTCTTGCGACTTGCAAATTCATTTCGCCGTAGTCGCGCTCGCACATGTCATCAATAATATTGCTGACGCTCTTTTGCACCGATTGCGGCGAGATGTTGTGTTTTTTGTTATATGCCAGTTGTTTTTCTCGTCTGCGCGCGGTTTCATCAAGCGCGTGCTGCATGGACGGGGTGACGCTGTCACCATACAGAATCGCTTGTCCATCCTGATGGCGAGCGGCGCGTCCGATGGTTTGCACCAATGATGTGTGGGAGCGCAAAAAACCCTCCTTGTCGGCATCCAAAATGGCAACAAGGCTGCATTCGGGAATGTCCAAGCCCTCGCGCAACAGATTGATGCCAATGAGCACATCAAACACGCCCAAGCGCAAATCACGAATGATGGCAATGCGCTCCAGTGTGTCAATGTCCGAGTGCAGATAGCGGGCATTGATGCCGCACTCGCCCACATACTCACTCAGTTTCTCCGCCATGCGCTTGGTGAGTGTGGTGACAAGCGCGCGCTGTCCCTTGCCAATCACCTGGCGCAAGCTGGCAATGAGGTCATCCACCTGCGTGGATGCCGCCCGCACATGGCACACGGGATCCATCAATCCTGTGGGGCGCACGATTTGCTCAACGCATGTATGGGTTGCTTGCTCCCGCTCCCATGTGGCGGGGGTGGCAGAGACAAAAACAGTCGGCGGACGCATGCCATCCCATTCGGCAAACATCAGCGGACGATTGTCCATGCACGAGGGCAGGCGAAAGCCATGCGCCGATAAGGTCTCTTTGCGGCTGCGATCCCCCTTGTACATCGCTCCCAGCTGCGGCACGCTCACATGGGATTCATCCACAATGAGCAGGGATTCGTCTGGAAAGTATTCAAACAATGTGGGCGGCGGCGCACCGCGTGTTCGTCCCGTGAGATGGCGCGAGTAGTTCTCAATGCCTTGACAACTGCCGGTGGCGGCAATCATCTCCAAATCATAATGAGTGCGCTGACGCAACCGTTCCGCCTCCAGCAGCTGATTGTTGCCCTCCAATTGGGCAAGGCGTTCTTGCAGTTCTTGGCGAATGGTGGTCATGGCTCGCTTGAGGGCTGGCTTGGGCGTGACATAGTGGCTGTTGGCATAAATGCGAATAAAATTCAGCGTCGCACTGATGCTGCCGTCCAGCGGGTCGCATTCGTGAATGGTCTCCACCTCATCGCCAAACAAGGACAATCGCCAGATTTTATCCTCATAGTGAGAGGGAAAGACTTCAATGGAATCGCCGCGCGCTCTGAATGTGCCGCGCTTGAGTTCTATGTCATTGCGGCGATAGTGCAGTTCGGTCAGGCGTTTGAGAAAGGCACTGCGCGGCAGAGTCATGCCGCGAGCGATGTCAATCACCATTGAGCCATAGGTTTCGCGGTCACCAATGCCGTAGATGCACGAGACGCTGGCGATGATAATCACATCAGACCGTTCAAACAGGGCGCGAGTGGCATCATGACGCATGCGGTCAATCTGTTCGTTGATGGTGGATTCCTTTTCTATGTAGGTGTCCGAAGAGGGAACATAGGCTTCGGGCTGATAGTAGTCATAATAAGAGACGAAATAATGAACGCCATTGTGAGGGAAAAAATTCTTCATCTCGCCATAGAGTTGCGCCGCCAGAATTTTGTTGGGCGCAAGAATGAGGGTGGGCTTTTTGTAACGCTCAATGACATTCGCCATCGTGAATGTTTTGCCGGAGCCCGTGACTCCCAGCAGCACTTGGCTTTTTTTGCCTTGCTTGAGTCCATCCAGCAGAGCGTCACAGGCGGCGGGCTGGTCGCCAGCGAGGACAAAATCGGACTCTATGACAAAATCATTGTGTTGCATGGAGAAATCCCTTGCACGAGGCGACAAACGGCATTATGAAACAAATGAAGCATTTTCCCCAGATGTGTGACTTACTTTCATAGATGACCGCATTCATGCCCACCATAGCGACACGGCTTCATTCTATCAAGCCGTCACCCACTCTGCAAATGACCAAAGAGGTGAATCGGCTGCGCCGCGAGGGCGTTGATGTCATTGGCTTGGGGGCGGGTGAGCCAGATTTTGACACGCCAGACTTCATCAAAGCCGCCGCCATCAAAGCCATTGAGGAGGGCAAGACCAAATACACAGCGGTGGACGGCATTAGCGATTTGCGGGAAGCAATCGCGGCGCGCTTTAAGAGACGATATCGTGTAAATTGTGTTGTTGACAATGTCCTTGTGGGCTGTGGGGCGAAGCATATTTTGTTCAATGCCTTGCTGGCATCATTGAACGAGGGGGACGAGGTGATTATTCCCGCACCTTACTGGGTGTCTTATCCCGACATGGTGCGGCTGGCGGGGGGCAAGCCCGTGATTGTGCCGTGCGGCGCGGCGCAAGGCTTCAAACTCACACCTGATGCCTTGCGCGCCGCTCTCACACCTCGCAGCAAGTGGCTGATTGTGAACTCTCCCAGCAATCCAACGGGAGCGATTTACAGTCATGAGGAATTGGCATCCTTGCTGGCGGTGGTGCGGCAGCATGACTCTGTGTGCGTGTTGAGCGATGAGATCTATGAGGGAATTATTTATGATGACGCGCCCTTTGCCTCGTGTACGGCGGTGGCGCGAGATGTCTCAGAAGAGCTCATTGAGCGGGTGTTGGTGGTGAATGGGGTGTCCAAAGCCTATGCCATGACGGGGTGGCGCATTGGCTACGGCGTTGGCTCGGCGAAGCTCATCAAGGGCATGGCGAAAATTCAATCCCAGAGCACTTCCAATGCGTGCAGTGTGAGTCAATATGCGTCATTGGCGGCATTGACGGGGGATGATGGCTTTATGGCGGCGCGCACCGCGGCATTCTCGGCTCGGCGCGATAGGGTGGTGACCGCACTCAATGACATGGCGGGAATTGAGTGTGATGTGCCGCGCGGGGCGTTTTATGTCTTTCCTTCCTGTGCGGGGGTGCTGGGCAAGAAGGATGGTGGCGATGTCATTGCCTCGTCTTTGGATTTTGCCTCTTACCTGCTGCGAGCAGCGCGAGTGGCGGTGGTGGCGGGGGAGGCGTTTGGCATGGAGGGACACATTCGCATCTCCTACGCCACCGATGATGATTCCCTTAAAACCGCCATGAAACGAATAGCAGACGCAGTCGCCCAGCTACGATAGCCCATGCAAAACCGCGTTTTTTGTTTTATTTGATATATCCCTGGGCAATTAAAATAGTGACAGTAATGCCCCCAAACCACATCAAGATGTTTACTTTGCCTGTGAGAACTTGCATCTTTGTGTCCAAAGATTGAATTGATTTGATGACATCTGACATAGTCCAGACCTCTGAAGAAATGAGAGACTCCACATCGGCTCCACCAAGCTCTGTTTTGCCTTGAAGGGGACCCGAATAGCGTTTTATGCTGGGTTTTGCCAATCTGTGTATTTCCAAAGTGAGAAAGTCTTCTTTGAAGGTAAAGGTGACGCGGCGGGAAGTTGGGTTGACAATCCTAGCAAACAATCTGCCGTGAAAACCTGGATCAATTTGTGCACCTGTTGTGGCATAAATTCCTTTTCTGGCAAGACCAGAGGTCAGATCAAAACGAGCGGCGTGGCTCTGATTGATTGCGATTATTTCATGAGTGCCGATAATGGCAGAGTCACCAGCCTCAACAATGATAAAACCTTTTTCAGAAATATCTTCTATTTTCTTTCCTTGAATGGTTGCTCCCTGTTTGCCCACGCGCAAATCGTAGGATGCGGGCTGCAATTGCCTGTCTTCATAATCAGAAATCTCAATCCCGCCATTATCAAGAGCTTCTTTAATCCCTTTGTCTGACAAAATCATTGCGGCACCCTCTTTTGTTGATGCAATGTTCTTTTAATATACTATTTTTTGCTTGGTCTTACAAGAATGAACGGAAATTACTTTGAAGACGGTTTGTCCCGTTGTTCAAAAAGAGGTTCGCTGACCGCATTTTTTAATCTTTTTTCAGCTGCGATAACTCATATAAAACTTCGTTTTGTTTTATCTGAAAGATGCCATAATTCCCATCAAAGCGAGCATGACAGGAAAAAGCCACATCAACATTTTTACTTGAATTGCGAGCTCTCGCACCTCTCTGCTGGAAGATTGAACCGATTTGATGATGTCTGGCACAGTCCATACCTCTGAAGAAAAGAAATGCTCCACATCACCTCCATCAAACTCCGTTTTGCCTTGATAGGGACCCGAATAAGGCTTTGTGCTGGGTTCTAACAATTGGTGTATTTCCAAAGTGAGAAAGTCCTGTTTGAAGGTGAAGGTGACGGGATGAGGCATCAAATTGGTAATGCCAACAAACAATCTGCCGTGATACCCCGGGTCCACTTGTGTGCCTGTTGTGGCATAAATTCCTCTTCTGGCATGACCAGAGGTCAGACCAAAACGAGCCGCGTGACTCGCATCCATTCTGATGACCTCATGAGTGCTGAGAAGGGCAGAGTCACCAGCCTCAACAACGATAAAACCTCGTTCAGAAATATCTTCTATTTTCTTCCCCTTAAGAGTTGCCACCTGCCTGCCAACGCGCAAATCGTAGGACGCCGGCTGCAACTGCTTGTCCTCATAACCAGAGATCTCAATCCCTTTATCCCTGAGAGCTTGTTTGATTCCGTTGTCCGATAAAACCATTGCACGATCCTTTTTTCTTGAAACGACACCCCGCCACTATACTATTTTTTGCTTGGTCTTACAAGAATGAACGGCAATTACTTTGAAGACGGTTTGTCTTGCCGTTCAAAAAGAGGTTCGCTGACCGCAAAATAGTTTTAGTTCATACAAAATTTTGTCAATGAGCAAATCACGCACCGCCAGATAGGGTGTGTAATAATCCACCGCAACAACGCGCTCCATATCAATATCGTCACAATCCCATTTTTGATCCACAACGATGGCAAACATGGATGACGCACTGATGTCTTCATCCAAAAAATCACTGACGCTGTCGCCATCAATGGTCTTGACATGCTGGCGCACCAAATTCAGCAAAGCGGTAAAATCTTGAGGGTTCAGCTCGCACATGGCTCAATAGGTCTTGCGTTCTTCTTCCAGTTTTTTGGCATCGTAATGGGCGATGAAATTCTCGTAAGGAATAAAATCGTAGCGCGCGTAATGACTGGCATAAGGCTCGCGTCCCATGACCTTGTCATATTTCGTCTTAAATTGGGGTGGTGCTAAAATATAGAATTTCGTTCTAAAGGGTTCTAATTGATAGAGGCGAGAAATGGCATTTTCCATCGTTCCAATGCTATCCACCACTTCATAGGCTCTTTGCGGGAATGGTTTATCTTTTTTGTCAAAAAAAATGACATCAATGTTTCTGGCTTCGGCAAGAATATCACCATAGGTAAATGGTGGGAGTTCCGACAAAGTGACAAGGTTTTTGAGAGGCACACCATTGAATTGAGCCGCTTTATCGGCGGTGAATGTGTGGTATTCGTCCAAGTTACCCAGCTCAATACACACGCCTTCCATGTGAGCGTGCATACGCTCGTCATCTTTTTTGATGGTGGCGAGGGGTGTTTCTTCGTATTGTCTGTCCTTGAGGGCAAAGATGCCGATGCCCAGCTTTTTGAACGCGGTGTCGGGGTTTTTCATATCTCTGTAAAGCACACCTCTGAGACCCGCCTTCCAGTCATCTGACCGCTTGGCTTCAGGATAATAGCGTTCAATGGTGTCGTAGATAACTTCCCATGAGGCAACGCCATCATGGTCTTGTAGCAATCGGCGCATGGCTTCTATTTTTGTTGCGTCACTCATGAAATTATGACTTTAATAAAAAATGTTCGGTAAGGCGAATTATTTTTTTATAATCAATTTTTTGTGGTGTTTTTTGGCAATGACTGTGGCAAGGAGAATCAATCCTGCCGCGGTGGCAATGGAGCCGCCGCCATTGAAGGCTCGTCCTTCCGTCAGCACCACCAGCGGCACATACAACGCGACAACATAGCCCAATAAAACCGATGTGACCGCGATGAGCATCGCCATAATTAATTGCGTGATGGCGTCGCCTCCCAGCACCGCCGCGGTGGTGACTGGAATGGCAAACAGTGCAATGGTCACCACCGCTCCTGTTGCCTGAAAACACGCCGCCGCCGCGATTGCCGTGAGCCCTGCCAACACATACCGCCAGCGCGCTGTGGACATACCAATGGACTCGGCATAAATGGGGTCAAAAATCACCACCATCAATTCCTTGCGTAGCGGCAGCACAATCGCCGCCACCAGCACCAACACCAACGCCAACATCCAAATCTCATAGGGCACAAACCACACATCAGACCACGCCACGCCATTCAACAAAGACGGCATCATGATGCCCTCCAAATTGCCATACAACGCATGCTCAACATCAATATGAAAATGAGACAGCTGCAATCGCTCCAGAAAAAAAACGCCCAAGGCGAAAAAACTGGTGAGCGTCATGCCCATCGCCCCTTGGGTGTTCAAAACGGTGTGTTTCTCCAGCCACTCGCTCAAGAGCAACGAGAGCATGGCAGCCAGCGTGGCACACAGCAAAATCATGGACGGTGACAGCGTGTGACTCACCACCGCCGCCGCCACAATGCCCGGCAACACCGCATGGCTCACCGCATTGGCATACAACAATCCCTGACGCAAAAACAAAAAATGCCCCATCAAACAGGCAATCATCGCGGTGAGCAACGCCGCGAGCAAGGCGGGAATGTCCAACGCCAGACTCATCGCACGGATCGCCACCGCCCATACCACGAGACAAGCCGTGCCACAACAAGGGCGAGCACAAACAAACTCAAAGCCGTGAGCGTGATCATGCTGCCCGCAGGAACGCCCGCCTGCCACGAGGAAATGGCAACGCCCACCGCCGAGCTCAATGCTCCCAATATAATTGCCATCACCAACGCGCCTCCCATAGAGCGATGCAGCAACAACGCCGCCGCTGGCGGAATGATGGTGAGAGACAAGACCAAAATCAATCCCGCCGCCGTCAAGCCGCTCATCACCACCGCCAGCACCAAACACAGCAAGATGAACTCCAAACGCCGACGATTCCAGCCGATGGAATCGGTGAACACAGGGTCCATCAGCATCACGGTAAAGGCGGGGCGATAGAACCACAACAGCACCGCACTCACCAACGCCAGCACCGCCATGCGAATGCCATCCTGCAGGGTGATGGTGGCAGCCGAGCCCAGCAATAAATCCTCCAAGCCCGCCTGAGACGACACAGGAAGCGTCTGAATGGCACTCAAAAGCACAATGCCCACGCCAAACGACCAGCCAATGATGGAACTGAGCATACTGTCATCGCGCAGACCACTGTGACGCTTGATAAAGGAAAAAATCCACAATCCCACCATGCCGCCGCCAATGCCGCCCACCGTCAGCCACGGCAAGGAGCGTTCCGATATGCCAAAGCCATAGAGCAACAAAAAAGCAAACGCCATGCCCGGCAGGGTGCAGTGGGTAATCAAATCCACCGCCATGGAACGGCGAGCCAGCAGGGTGAACAATCCCACCGCCGCCGCCGTGCCGCCGAAAATCGCACTCACCAGTGCCACGAGCAAACTGTTGTAGGGGATGTCCATCATGACAGCAACGAGAAGCCATAGGCTTGGCTGATGTGGGACGGTGTCATGACCTCACGACACGCCCCGCACATCATGGAGTGGGGGCTCATGAGCCAGACATTGTCAAAGAATTCGGCGATTTTCGCCAAATCATGATGCACCGCCAGCATGGCAACGCCATCGCTCTTCATGGATTGAAACAGCTCATTGATGATGGTGCGGCTGGCATCATCAATGCCGTTGTAGGGTTCGTCCAGAATGTAGAGCTGGGCTTGCATGGCAAGACTGCGGGCAATGAGCACTCGTTGTCGCTGTCCGCCGGAGAGGTCGCCAATGGGTTGGTGTGCCGCATCCGCCATGCCCACCCGACCAAGCCACTCCAGTGCCTCGTCTTTGTGATGCCGCCGAATCAAACCGCCGATGCCAATGCGAGGGTAGAGTCCCATGAGGGTCACATCCAGTGCCGAAAGAGGAAAGTGCCAATCAATATCCTGCAGCTGCGGAATGTAGGCGATGCGGGAGCGATGAGCATCAATGCCTTTGCCAAAAACACGCACAGAGCCCGATGAAGGGGTCATCAATCCCATGATGGCTTTGAGAAGCGTGGATTTTCCCACGCCGTTGGGTCCCACAATGGCGGTGAGGCTGGGCTGCGTGATGGCGGCATTGACGCGCTGAAAAACAATCTGCTGACCATAGGCACAAGTCAGATCACGAACAGAAAGAATGGCAGCTGCGGGCATGACTCAGGGTTGAGTCGGCATTTCGGGCGTTGCGGCGATGGTTGTTTGTTGTGGTTTTTGCGGTGCGGCGTTGTTTTGCTTCTGTGCCAGTTGAGCGTTTTGCGGCTGAATGGCTTTGAGGATGGTTCTCACATTGTGCGCGATCATTCCCAGATAAGTTCCTGCGCGCGTTCCTGGCGCACCCATAGAATCGGCATAGAGGATGCCGCCCATCGTGATGTCGTGTCCTCTGGCTTTGCTGCCCTCAATGAGCGCCTCAACATAGCGCGGATTGACCGAGCTTTCGGCAAACAGTGCGGGGATACTGCGATTGACGGTGAGTTCCACGAGGCGATTGATGTCATGGAGTCCTGCTTCACTTTCGGTGCTCATTCCTTGAATCCCGCGCACATCAAAGTTGTATCGTCTGCCGAAATAGAAGAACGCGTCATGAGCGGTGAGCAGCACTCGTTCCTGGTCTGACAGATTTTGCAAGGAGCGGGCGATGGTTTCGTGCAGTCGGGCGGTGGCTTTTTGAAAGACGCGCAACCGCGCCAGATAAAAGGCGGCATTGTCCAGATCATTGTCGGCGATGCGATTGACCGCCTCACCGATGGCATGACTCCAGATGACGGGGTCCATCCACAGGTGCGGGTCAATGTGTCCCTCGTCACTGAGATGCAGGCTGCGTTCGGGCACGAGATCCAAGATGGTGACGACTTGTTTGCCGTGCTGTTGCAACCGTCCGATGGGTCTTTTGAGGGGCGCTTCCAGCGAGGGCCCCGTCCAGATAATCATGTCGGCGGCGGCGAGCAGAGCCATATCCGAACGGGTGGGACGATACAAATGAGGGTCAACGCCCTCCCGCATCAGCGCAACCACCTCAATGCGTTTGCCGCCGATGCGTCCGATGGGGTCGCTGAGCATGGTGGTGGTGGTGACAACCAGTTGCGTGTACGGGTCGCTCTGCAGCCGTTGCAGACGCTCATCGCCACCGTAGCCCAGCAGCAACAACGCACACACCCCACACACCACCGCGTAGGCAACCACAAAGGGACGCTGATTCATTGTCATCAGTTGGCGCATCAATTGGCTCACAGACTCCTTTATGGGCTAGTTGCGAATGATTGTCAATAGCAAGTAGAGGTATTATGACACATAATCCACACAATTACAAAGTGTAATCTTAATTTTTTGTTGGAATTGTCAATCGTGAGGCAGGGGCGCAAGGAGGGCTTATTCTTTGTCAAATGGTGGTTCTGTGTTTGCAAAATCAATCCTTTCTATGGATGGTATCCGAAATGTAAATGCTGTGCGTCCTTGAAATGAGCTCACGGCAAAATCTCCTTCGCCAATAATATCCATTCCTATGAGAATGTCGATCTCACCAGATAAACTTTCTGATTCACTCACGAGATGATTTTCAAACATCACACCATTGGGAAGAACGATATTCACACGATATGCCGCAACTCTTTGAGGTTCTACCGTGCTGGGGGTTCTGACAAGAGCGACACCCACTTGCCGCAAGGCACATTTTTTTGCCACATGCTTTGTGACTGATGTGTGTGTTGCTCCCGTATCCCAGATGGCTTTGAACTGAATTTTTTGTGCATGGGCATGGGCGTGTGCCACACCCACACATCACTTGAGAGCTCACTCAAGCGAGTGTTTGCATCAATGGTAAAAGCTTTAATGGGCGGGTTTCTTTGCGCCATCAATAAAGGAAAACCGAGTTTGAAATGTTTGATGGATGCTACGCGGATCCTCCGAACACTCCTGCACCAAGAATGTCCCCAGCTCATGCTTTTTGCTGGTGACCTTGATGGCTTCCTTCACATCATCATAAGCACCAATGACTTGTTGGTCTTTAATCACAACAAACTTGCCGTTGTATTTTTTGACCAACGCCTCGTGATTCTCCAAAAAATAATCAAAATCCCGATCCAACTTCCTGTCCAACATGATTAATTCCCTTCGTCAGTGTGTGTTGTTTGTTGCAGAGAGCGTCACCATTCCTCAAGATAAGATGAAAAATGAACCAGCACAAGAGAAAGGCGGGGGAATTCTTTGAAGATGCCATGGACTTTTTAATTGATTGCAGTTACAATCAAAATCTTATTTCGTTGGAAACATGAAGGAGGCTGGATATGAAATGCAAAATTAAGGATTGGGAAATAGGCGAGTTTGACAGTCGCAAACATAAGATAAATTTTGATCCCCCATATCAAAGAACTGAGAAGGCTTGGGATGAAAAAATGCAACAGTTGTTGATTGACTCCATCATCAATGGCTATGACATCCCTAAGATTTATCTCCACAAATTAGCGGATGGTGGGTACGATGTTATTGATGGCAAGCAACGCCTAACGGCTATATTTCGCTTTCTTAACAATGAATTTGGACTTGCCATTGCTAAGGGGAAAAATAATGGCTTTGAACTGACTGCGCCGTCTTTAAATGATTTTGAAGCCCGAGACCCTGAGCAAGGGAATATTTTTGATGATTTATCAACAGCATGGCGCGATAAAATCATGGATTTTTCTGTTACAGTAACCATTGTTAGTGATGCTGATGAACTGGAAGTTAAAGGCTTTTTTGCTCGCTTGAACAAAGGGAAACAAGTTAATAATACAGAGCTCAGGCGTTCAATTGGCGGGACTCTTATGAATTCAATTAAAAGGCTGGCAAAGGATGATTTCTTCACAAAGAAAACGAAATTGTCCAATGACAGATTGATGATGGAAGATATTGCCACTAAATTTATTCTGATTGAAGATCTTGCCAATTTTTCTCATCCAGAACACAAACCGTATCAGGATTTGAAAAGGGAAGATCTTGATAAAGTTGTTAGACGCTACAAACAAGAAGAGGATAGCCAAAAAGTCAAAACATTGGAAAAAATTAAAACATTGGAAAAAATGGCAAAATCCAATCTTCAAGTAATGAAAGATGTATTTGAAGATAATTCGCCCCTATTGGCACAAAGCTCTATTCAGCTTTATTATCTCTTTATAAGAAAAATAAAGCTTGAATATGGTCACGAAAATTTGAAAGGCTTGCTCAAGTCCTTTTTAGAGGATTTTGAGGTTGAGCGTCTGCTTGTAAGAGCCAAAACGAAAAGTGATGATGTTAAACCCGTAAATTTGAATGAGGAAGAATTGTTTCGGGAACATAGAATACGGCGATTTATTTTAGACCAATCTAAATCCAACGATAAGAAAAGCTTGGAGCGACGAGTAGATACTCTGACAGGCTTTTTCATTGAAAAACATCCTGATGTTTTTGTTGTTGTTCGCAAAGATGAAAAGAGGCTTTTTACAAAGGATGAAAGGTTTATCATTTTTAAGCTGAGTGGTGGAAAATGTGCCAATTGTGGAAAAATATTTAAGGATTTTTCCGACTTTGATGCTGACCATGTCATTTCATGGGCAAAGGGGGGTCCCACCACCATCGCCAATGCCCAAGCTTTGTGCAAAAGTTGCAACAGAAGCAAAGGCGCGCGCTAAAAATCATTTTCCCCTTGGCATGATGCCGCGGTTCATTACAATACGGCATTATGGGTGCATTTGGTGAAGATTTGAGGCGGCTTCATCCCGCTGATTTCAGCATCACTTTTGAGGATGTGGTGAAGCGGTTTCGTGCGGCACTGCTGGCTCAAAAGGTTGAGCTGCCCAACAAAAATGACCATGACAGGGATGAATTGCGGTGTGAGACTCATCACGCCATTCTTGATTGGGTCAATAGCAACCCAGACATAAGCCCCAGCTTTGTTGTGGGCAAAACGCCCGAGCTGTATTCAAGGGATTGCTGGCATCACCTAGACGAGATGCGAGAAACCACCATCTTCTTACTGGCTGAACATGTGCTGGTTGATGCTCTGCACTATGAATTGATTGAATGGCTTGCCAATGGCGAGATGCCCATCACTCACACATCGTGAATTAGTTTTGCGGCTTTCAATGTATTATGGAGTAGACAGGCGATGGTCATGGGACCGACGCCGCCGGGCACGGGGGTGATGAATTTCGCGCGCTTCACCGCCTCATCAAAATTCACATCTCCCACGAGGCGTTTTTTGCCATTTTCTTCAATGCGATTGATTCCCACATCCAACACACACGCGCCCTCTTTGATCCAATCGCCCCGCACCATGCGTGGTCTGCCCACGGCTGCCACCAGAATATCGGCGGAGCGACACAACTCGGGCAAATCGCGCGTGCGGGAATGGGCAATGGTGACGGTCGCCGATTCTTTCAGCAACAACGCCGCCATCGGTTTGCCCACAATGTTGGAGCGTCCCACGATGACGGCATTCTTGCCGCTGAGATCCCCCAGTGCATCCTTTGCCATCATCCAGCATCCCAGAGGCGTGCACGGAATCAAGCCCTCCAAGCCGCTCCACAGACGACCGGTATTGACGGGATGAAAGCCATCAACATCCTTATCCGCCACAATGGTATTCAAAACCAACGCCTCATCAATATGAGAGGGCAACGGCAACTGCACCAAAATACCATGCACACCTGCATCATCATTGAGACTTTGCACAAGGGCGAGCAGTGTTTTCTCATCGGTGTCATCGGGCAGACGATGCTCAAAGGAGTTCATGCCCGCCTGTTTTGTCTCCCGCACCTTGTTACGCACATAGACTTCGCTGGCGGGATTCTCTCCCACCAGCACCACCGCCAAACCGGGCGTGATGCCATGCTTTTTGTGCAACGCGCCCACTTCCGTGCCCACCGTATCACACAGCGAGCGGGCAATCTGTTTGCCATCAATAATGGTGGCACTCATGGCATCATTCCTTGCATGAGGGCAGCATAGAGCAGGTCGCGCACAAAAACAATCACAATCACCGCCGCCACAGGGCTGATATCAACGCCATTGATGAGCGGAATGGCGCGCCGAAACGGTGATAAAATCCCATCACCCAGACGACACAGCACATCACACAGCTGGTATAAAAAACGGACTTCATCAACCACCCGTGATAGCAACAGCCAGTGCGCCAAAACCGATAAAATCACCACCCACAAGGCAAGAGATAAAATCGTATCAACCATATGGAAGAGAGCCAGCATCATGTGTTATGTTGTAGTTTGAGTTGGCTCATCAAGCAAGAGACCACGATGACGCAAAATCACTATTACGACCTCTTTATCAAAGACCTCACCGTCTCCACCTGCATCGGCGTCAATGAGGACGAGCAGGGCGCGCCGCAGCGTCTTGTCATCACCATTCACATGCTGGCACACGATGAATGCACCCACAGCAACGACCAATTGGCGCGCGTGGTGTGTTATAATTCGGTGGTGGAGGATATGCACCAATTGCTTGCCCGCCGTGCTCAGCGTGGCTTGCTAGAGACATTGGCGGCGGAGATGATGGATCATATTTTGCAAGATGAGCGCATTGTGGCGGTGCGATTGCGTTTGGAGAAGCCCGATGTGCGCCCCGATGCGCGAGCGGTGGGAATTGCGTGCCATCGCATCAAGCCTCATGTGGATGAGGCACTGTGCCATCGGTTGTGGGCGAGTCATCGTGGGTGATGCGTGGATTATCAAAATTGGCGGCTCGCTGGCATCCCATCGCTTGCTGACGGCATGGCTGACGGCATCATGCACGGCGGCACGGGTGCGTCCTGTGGTGATTGTCGCGGGAGGCGGCGTGTTTGCCCGTGCCTTTCAGCCTCTGCAACAGACCCACGCCATCTCTATGGAGGATAGCCATCACCTTGCCATCGCTGCCACCGAACTCTATGGACAATTTTTGACGGTGCTCAATCCCATCATCAAGAAGGCGCGCAACCGAGACGAGATGATGCAAGCCGCGGTGGAAAAGCGTCCTGCATTGTTGTTGCCTTCCGAGTTATTGCGTCAGCACTCCATGCCTCCTCATTGGCAGGTGACTTCCGACTCCATTGCCGCATTGTGTGCTCGCTATGTGGAGGCGGCGGCGTTGTTTTTTGTCAAAGCGCGCGCTGCGCCCGGCAAACGGGTTTCTCTGGCTCAATTGCAGAGTGACCAATTGCTGGATCGCGGTGTGAGTTTGCACGCGCCATCGGTGTGTTCTTGGATGTGTCTGTGTGTGGATGATGTCAATCACTGTTCCGCTTTGGCAACGGGGGATGGACAAGAAGCCGCAAGCGTTGCATCCGTCATTGATACTGACCATTATCTTGAGTGGCAGGAGATGAATGATGGCTAAAACACAGCAGCAGCGATGGGCATGGGCACTCACGGGCTCGGGGCATTTTTTTCAAGAGACATTTGAGATTATTGCCTCATTGCCTGAGGTGGATGTGTTCATGAGTCCTGCCGCCGATGAATTGCTGTCCATGTATCGGGTGCGTGACAGTCTGCCGTCTCATGTGCGAATTTTTCGCGACTCCACTGCGTCTGCCGTGCCTGTGGGGCGGTTTTATGAAAATCTCTATCACACATTGGTGATGGCGCCCGTCTCTAGTAATACTGTTGCCAAATGTGTGTATGGCATATCGGATTCATTGGTGAGCAATGTTTTTGCTCAGGCGGGCAAGTGTCGTGTGGAGTGTGTGGTGTTTCCTTGTGACACGGCACAAGAATTGATATCGGCGGCGCCCAAAGGAGATGTGACCGTTTATCCGCGCGCCATTGACCTTGATAATGTGACGCGCCTGCAGGCGTTTGAACGCACGCGAGTGGCATTGTCATTTGCGAATTTTCGTCAATTGATTGCGCACCGGGCAGATGAGATGGCATCATGAGCAAGAATCGTTTTCTTTTTCTCACGGGGCATCTGGTGCATGAGCCACTGTGTGCATTGGCTGAGCGGCTGCCTGATGACGAATTCATGTGGGAGGTGCGAGATATGGGGGTGCAGGTGGCATCGCTCATGACCAATAGTGTCATCAAGAGACGCTTGACCGACCTTGATGATGTGTCTCACATCATGCTGCCGGGCTTGATGCGCGGTGAGACGGAAGAGCTGCGTCAGCATTTTGGCGTGACGGTGGTGCGCGGTCCCGATGATTTTCGTGACATTCCGCAGTGGCTGGGTGCGCCGCCGCCTGTGGTTGATTTGGGAGAGCATGACTGTCTTATTTTTGCGGAAATCACCGATGCGCCATTGCTTGCGCCGCAGGACATTCTTGCCACGGCTCGTGTCTTTGCGGCACAGGGTGCTGATGTCATTGATGTGGGGTGCTTGCCTGATGTTGCCTTTGACCATTTGGAAAGCGTCATTGCGCTGTTGTGCGATGATGGACACACGGTGAGCATTGATTCGGCTGATTATGATGACCTGAGGCGCGGCGTGGCGGCGGGGGCATCGTATATTTTGAGCCTGCATGAAGGCACGGTGGCAAAAGCTCATGAGGATGGGCTGATTCCCCAAGCCACGCCCATTCTCATTCCCCAAGCGGGGGAGGATATGGATTCTCTTGAGCGCGCCATTGCGTGGTGTCATGCGCGCACGATTGAGTGTCTTGCCGACCCTATTCTGACGCCTCTGCCACAGGGGTTGATGAATTCGTTGGTGCGTTATCATCAATTGCGGCAGCGTCATGAGTCAGTTCCCATCTTTATGGGAGTTGGCAATGTGACGGAGCTGCACGATGCCGATTCTGCGGGTGTGGTGTCACTGTTGATGGGGGTGGCTGCCGAATTGAATGTGGCGGGCGTGTTGATGGTGGCGGTGAGTCCTCACTGTCGGCGCGCCATTGCTGAGGCGGACAGAGCCCGCCGTATTCATCATTATGCCCGCCGTCATCAGTGTCTGTCCGTGCGCATTGATGACGGACTCATGGCGTTGCACGATAAAAAACCCGCATGGCAAGAGCCTCATGCCATTGAGGCGATGGCGAAAAAAATTACCGACCCCAACTATCGCATCATGCTGAGCTCGGAGGGCATTCATGTGTTTAACCGAGACATTTACATTGTGGCACAAAGCGTGGATGATGCCTTTGACCAGCTGCAGATGAGCTTCGACCTCTCTCATGCTTATTATATGGGCGTGCAATTGGCGCGAGCGGAAATAGCGTGGCGGCTTGGCAAAAATTATCAGCAGGATCAAGACCTTCACTGGGGCGTGGCGGTGTCATCATGAGTTGTATTTTTGAGGGCATTGTCACCACGCTGGACGATGACGCATCGCCCTATCACGCGCCCTTTGGCATTGTGATGGAACAATCCCTTGTGCGGATTGCGCCGTTTCGTCCGTCTCGCAGTTTGGATTTTTTGCTCACCAGACGGTGCGCCGTTTTTAACATGACCGACCATCCGTTGATTTTTGCGGGATGTTTGACGGGGCGTAAAATATTTGATGTCACCCCCGCCGTCACCATTGAGGGGTTTGGGCTCGCCGCCGCCGTCAGACGTTTGGAATTGCAATTGGAAAATGTGGTGGAGGATGAGACGCGTCCCAAGTTATTTTTTCGCATTCGCCATGAGACAAAAGGTGCGGCATGGGAGGGGCATCATCGGGGGCGGGCGGCGATTATTGAGGCATGCGTCTTACTATCACGCCTGCATATTCTGCCGTCTCAACAGGTTGAGGACACCATGCACCGCCTCGCCGACATCGTGCAGCGCACCGCAGGCAAGGAAGAAAAGACCGCATGGCAATGGCTGGAAGCGCATCATCAACAATGGAAAGAAAAACATGGCTCGGTTGCTGGTCAGTGTGCAAAATAAACACGAAGCCGTCATGGCTCATGAGGCGGGGGTTGTCATGATTGATGCCAAAGATGCGGCGCGTGGCAGCTTTGCCCCTTGTGACCTCACCACCTTGCAAGACATCGCGCGCGTCTGTCCCCATGCCACCTTGAGCGCGGCGTTGGGACCATGTTTTTCTCAAGATGAAGTCAATTCTTGTCGGCAGCTGGAGCTTGAGGTGGCACAGAAGGAAACATTTTCCTTTGGCAAAATCGCCTATGATGATTCGTTTAATGAGTGCATGACATCGGCTGTATCGTCATCATCATCCTTGCGGCGCATTGCGTTGGTGTGTGTGGATTGCGTCTCATCATCTCGTGATGAAGAATTTGTCATCCACGCCCATCGGCACGGCTTTGCGGGGGTGATGATGGACACATGGCACAAAAATCATGGTGACTTGTTGCGGCATCGCTCCCTTGAGCAATTGCGTCATTTTATCGCCGCCGCGCATGGGTTGGGTCTTTTGTGTGGTTTGGCGGGAGGATTGTCATCGCCGCAGTTGATTTTTTTGGCGCGTCACACCGCAGTGGATTATGTGGGGACACGCGGGGGCGTTTGTGAAGGGACGCGCGAGGGCATCATTGATGCGCCGCGCGTGGCATCCTTGAACAAACAAATCAATGAAACGGCGGGAGCTGCCCCATTGATGGCGGCACCATCGCCACAGGACGCACTCACCTCGTCATGAAATGAGCGATAGCGACACTTCAAATCGTCCGCCACCTCGCGAATGAGAAAATCCCCAATGCCACACCCCACAATGACGCTGTTGTCTTTGAGCAGTGGATGCAGGCATTGCTTGATGTCATTTTTGCACAGTTCCTTGAATGCGTGTGCCAGTGCAAGGGCATCTTCGTGAGTGACGGCGGCGGCATCACACCCCACCATGCGAAGCATGCGCCGAATGCTGTCTTGCTGAGTTTTGGGCTTGCCATCGCAGGTGTCCCATTGGTCGTATTCTTCGGGCAGTGTGCCCAGAATGCGAAAAACATCGGCGGTGGTGGCAAAGTGTTCCGCCATCAACGAAATGGTCTCCCCGCGCCACGCAATGTGGGATGCCAGAGCCATCAGAGGTGTGCGAATGACACCGCGATAAACAAGCAACTTGCGCCGCAGGCGATCAAAATCACTGAGAGGAGCGTTGTCATGAAGGGGATGGCAATCGGTGGTGGTGCTGCCGCAATCCACCATCACGGTGGAAGGATTCTGTGCAAAGCGATGGCGAAGCCAGCTCATCGTGGCGTGCCAATTCATTGAGGCAATACAATCGGGCGAGATCGTGTCATCGCTGCTGACAAATCCCTTGTCACTGGCATAGATTAAAAGCGGCTGCACCATCTGTGTCATTTGTTTGATAATTTGCCTCACGCCCTCATGGCGTGAGGCAAAGCAATCTGCCATCTCGCCGCTCATGGTGAGCAAGTGGGTGGCGGATTGGTCATCGTCCCATTGTTGCAACAGGGGTTTGACGGTGCTGGTGAGCAGAGCGGCATCGCGCCACAGGGCACAGGGATATTGCGCCGCATGCAATGTGTCGTCATGTTTGTGCCAGCGCGCCACTTTGATGTGCGCACCGCCGATGTCCCATGCGATGAGGCTGGTCATGTGAGGTAGAGCCTCGCCCAATCGGGCGGCAAATCAACAATTGAAGTGGTGATGCGGGCATTGATATCCGCCACCCACCATCGCTCGTCTTGTTCAATCACATCCACCCCCACCATGCCACTGAGCGGCATGACCGCTCCCATCGTGCGTGCCAGTTGCTCGCCTTTGGCGCGTGCCTCATCATCACCGATGGCGACATCAATGGTTTGCAGAGTCATGCGTCCTTGTCCATCGGTCACCATGTGCTGGCGATTGACGGCAAGACAGGTGACGCGTTCCGCACCATAAAACAATGAAAGACTCAATGTGTCCCCCGCCATGAAGGGTGTGGCAATCCAATGGACATGATCATCGGCATCGTGCGGCGGGCGAAACGCGCGGCAATCACGGTCGCTCACATGAACATTAAAAAGACACCCCGCGCCGTCATCAGGCTTGATGACCCACCCCGCAGCGTTTGGTCGTGAGGGCAGTGCGTACACATCATAGACGGGAATCATATCAAGGTGGGCTGAGAGGTGTTTATAGCTGCGCTTTTTGCTACTGGCAATATTGATGGATGTCTTATCACTGAGCCACAGACGACAAGAGGCGGGTGCAATATCGCAACATGAGAGCAGCGCGCCATCGGTCTCTGGCGCAATGGGCAACAGGGCATCATACTGATGGCAATGCTTGCGCCATTGCTCAAAAGGATTGTCATCGTGAATCATGACGGCGGCATCTTCATGAGCAGGATGCGGCGGCAGGCGATCATCACGGCTATAGCCGAGCGTGATGTCGTGCTGGCGAAATTCACGCAGCAGCGCGCCCAGCATGGCATCGCCCTCGGCAAGCAAGGATGGCGGCACGAGCTCTTGTCTCATGCCGCCGCCCCCCACATACTCCACGATGAAGAGTTTTGTCGGTTTTGTCATTGGAGAAATCATTGACGCACTTTAACAGAGAGGATTTTTTTGTGGTAGCGGTGCTGGACGCGCGTCATCGCTGTGTGGTCAAGGCGAATGCGGCGCGTGGGCGGGGCGGATACTATCCATTGCGCCATCATGCTATTGCCTTGCCCACCACCGAACGGGTGGTGGATTATTTTCACAAAATGGGAATCAGGAAATTTTATCTTGCCGAATTGACCATGATTCGCGATGGCATCACGCGCCGCCAAGCTTCTGCGGTCATGCGTCTGGCGCGCCGTCTCCGACATTGCGAATTTTGGCTGGACGGCGGATTTCGTGTCTGGCAGGATGCTCGTTATTTTTTGCCGCAGCGCAACATTCATATCATCGCCGCCAGTGAGACTTTGCGCGCCATGCGTCAGTATGATGTGCTACGGCGCATGTTTGGCACGCGGCTCATTGTGTCACTGGACTATGAAGCCCATGGACGCTTGCGCGGTCTGGATGCCTTGCGTCTTGCCTCATCCGTGTGGTGGAAACAGCGAGTGATTGTCATGGCATTAAGATTGATTGGCACAGCCCGTGGCATGAAATCATCGCCTCTTTGCACATTGCGCGTGCATGGACGCTCTGTGATCCTCATTCAAGGCGGCGGTGTGCGATGCGCGCAAGATGTGGATTTTCTCAAAACGCACAACGCCAAAGGCGCACTCATCGCCAGTGCATTGTATGAAACATAATATTTCTTTTGCTGTTATCTTGACACTCTTTTCTTTTATTACATAATGATTTTGCAGGTGGTTCGCTTCTCAAGGCTGGGATGTCCGACACCTGCCAATTTGTTGTGAACGGTGCATGATTTTTTTTGAAACGGAACGGTTCATCGCCGAAAGGTTATGGCGTGGGTTTCAATAGGGCGATGGCTTCTTGGTTGTCTTTGAGTACTGCATTTTGTTGCAAGACTTCATAGGGGGGGCAACCAAACCTGTCTTCGGCTTTAACATCCGCGCCCGCTTTTATGAGTTCTCCAATGGCATCAATGCTTATATTCATGAGTGCGGCATAATGAAGTGGTGTGTGACCATTATTGTTTCTGACATTAAGATCTGCTCCTGCTTTAGTGAGCTCTCTGATGAGATGAGCATTGTCACTTAATGCAGCAGCGTGAAGTGGTGCGAAGCCATCTTCGCTTTTTGCATGAATGTCTGCTCCCGCCCTGATGAGTTCTTTGATGACATGAACATTGCCACTATTTGAAACAACAACATGAAGTGGTGTGTGACCAATGTTGTTTTTGGCATTGACATCTGCCCCTGTGTTGATGAGTTCTTTGATGACATGGACATTGTCATTGTGTTCAGCAGCAGTATGAAGAGGTGTAACATCATTGTTGGTTTTGGCATTGATATCTGCCCCTGCGTTGATGAGTTCTTTGAAGATATGAGCATTGTCATTGTTTTTAGCAGCTAGATGAAGTGGTGTGCCACCATCGTTGTTTTTAGCATGAATGTCTGCTCCTGCGTTGATGAGTTCCTTGATGACATGAGGATTGTCATTTTTCCCAGCAGCATAATGAAGTGGTGTGAGATCATTGTTTTTGTTCTTGGCATTAACATCTGCTCCTGCTTTAATGAGTTCTTTGATGACATGAACATTGACATTGTTTGCAGCAGCATAATGAAGTGGTGTGAGATCATTGTTGTTGCTTTTGTCGTGAATATCTGCTCCTGCATTGATGAGTTCTTTGATGACATGAACATTGACATTGTTTACAGCAGCAACATGAAGTGGTGTGTGACCATTGTTTTCTCTAGCACTAACATCTGCTCCCGCTTCAATGAGCTCCCTAATAGCCTTAATGCTTGCACCATGTAATGTGGCACCATGAAGTGGTGTGCTACCATTGTTGTCTTTTGCATTGACATCTGCTCCTGCGTTGATGAGTTCTTTGATTATATGAGGATTGTCTTTTAAAGCAGCAACATGAAGTGGTGTAGAACCATTTTCGTTTTTGGCATTGACATCTGCTCCTGCGTTGATGAGTTCTTTTATGAGTTCTTTGGTGACCTGAGGATTGTCATCGATGACATCAGGATTGTCATTGTATCCAGTAGTAGCATAATGAAGTGGAGTGAGACCATCGTTGCTTTTGGCATGGGTGTCTGCTCCCGCTTTTATGAGTTCTTTGAGGGCATAAGAATTGTTATTGAATGCGGCACAATGAAGTGGAGTGAGACCATCGTTGCTTTTGGCATGGATGTCTGCTCCCGCTTTTATGAGTTCCCCAATAACTTTAATGCTGATATTTGTGAACGCAGCACAATGAAGTGGTGTGCCGCCCCATTTGTCTTTGGCATGAATGTCTGCCCCTGCATTGATGAGTTTTTTGATGACATGAGGATTGCGATTGTTTGTAGCGGCACAATGAAGTGGTGTGCTATCATTGTTACCTTCGGCATTGACATCAACCCCAGCTGCAATGAATTTTTGCAATTGCTCAAGCGTTAGTTCTTTCCAAAAATGGTCGTCTTGCCACTTACTCCATCCACCATCAGCGATGTTTCGCAATTGAGCGAGTAGTTTTTCTTTGATGCCCATTGGTTAGGTTCTCCTCATTGCTTGTGTTATCCACCATACCACACATCGTGTGCATATTTTTCAACATAAAGCTTCGTTAATGTGCATACAAGAGGTTGCACTTTATATCCAAGCTGCTAATGTGAATTCAGGATCAGCTTATGAAGCCTTTGCAGCAAGCCCATCCGTCATTGCGTGAACACATTCCCCTCAAGGAATTCGAGGCGGTGCGCTCCATGACCGACCACCTCATAGAACCCCTGTCGCCCGAAGACATGGTGGTGCAATCCATGACCGATGCCAGCCCCGCCAAGTGGCACATCGCCCATGTGAGCTGGTTCTTTGAAGAATTTTTGCTCGTGCCTTTTTGTCCCAACTATCAACGCTATCATCCTCATTACGCCTTTTTTTATAACTCCTATTATAATGCGGTGGGGGAGCGGTGGGTGCGCCCTCACAGAGGATTGCAGACCAAGCCATCCATTGATGAGGTCATTGAGTATCGCCATCACATCACCCACACCATGACCTCTTTCATTCACCAATGTCAAAAGGGTGACATCAAGGCTGATTTTTTGCCTGATATCATTCACCGCATTCACATTGGGATTCATCACGAACAGCAGCATCAGGAATTGTTGCTCATGGATATTTTGCATGTGTTTTCGCACAATCCTCTGTCGCCTGCGTATCGTCCGTCCACGCCGGCGGTGATGCGTGATGCCACGCCTCTCACCTGGCACGATTATGAGGGCGGCATGACCGCCATTGGGCATGACGGCGATGACTTTTGTTATGATCACGAAAAACCGTATCATCGCTGTTTTCTCAATCCCTACCAGCTGGCGCATCGTCCTGTGACCAATGGCGAGTGGCTGGACTTCATTGAGGATGGCGGCTATGAGCGTCATGAATTGTGGCTCTCGGACGGATGGGATTATGTGTCGCATCATGATGTGCGCCATCCTCTGTATTGGCAGCGGCACAGCGAAGGCGAGTGGAGCGTCATGACGCTGCACGGCATGATGCCCATCAATCTTCATGCCTCTGTGGTGCATATCAGCTATTATGAGGCAATGGCGTTTGCCCGCTGGATGGATGCCCGTCTGCCCACCGAAGCCGAATGGGAACACGCCGCACGGCAAAGTCATCACACGGGGGCTTTTTTGGAAGATGAGTGCCTCTATTCTCAAGCCCTGCCCCATGACGATGGCAGCATGCAGACGATGCTGGGCGGCGTTTGGGAATGGACCATGAGCGCGTTTCTGCCCTATCACGGCTACCGAGCTCCTGAAGGGGCGATTGGCGAATACAACGCCAAATTTATGTCGGGACAAATGATTATGCGCGGCGGCAGCTTTGGCACGGCACGGCAGCACATGCGTCATTCCTATCGTAACTTTTTTTATCCTGCCATGCGCTGGCAGTTTGGAGGCGTGAGACTCGCGCGTGATGAAGCTCGTTCATGACACAAATTCACACCCAACATAATAACCAACACGACCAATTTCGGCGTGATGTCATTGATGGACTCTCGCACCAAAAAAAGTCCATCCCCAGTAAGTATCTCTACGATACCCAAGGCGCGCGTCTGTTTGAAAAAATCTGCGACCTGGATGAGTATTATCTGACTCGTGCCGAACTGCGTCTGCTCAAGCGTCATGCCGATGATTTGCGCGCCATGACCACCGACTCTGTCTGTATTGTGGAATTCGGCAGTGGGGCGACCAGAAAAATTCGCATTTTGCTGGATGCCTTCGGCGGCGGTGTCACCTACATTCCTGTGGATATTTGTCAGCACTATTTGGATGAATCGGTGTCTGATTTGCGTGAGGATTTTGCCGACATGGCGATTGTGCCGTTTTTGGGTGATTTTAATGAGCCACTGGCATTGCCTCTTCCACACGGCAGGCATCATTTGTTGGGATTTTTCTCTGGCTCTACCATTGGCAATTTGACCCAAGACCAACGGGTGCATTTTTTGTGCAATGCGCGTGAGACCCTTGGTGATGGCAGTCACTTGTTGCTGGCGGCGGATTTGCGAAAAAGTGAGGAGATTTTGCACTGTGCCTACAATGACAAAGAAGGCGTGACGGCGGCGTTTAATCTCAATTTGCTGGCGCGCGCCAATCGCGATCTCAATGCCGATTTTGACCTGCGCTCCTTCAAACACGAGAGCATCTGGAATGATGCCGATGGACGCATAGAGATGCATCTGGTGTCACTGCAACAGCAGAATGTGCGCATTGATGGTCATTCGTTTTCTTTTGCCGAAGGTGAGACGATTCACACGGAGAATTCTCACAAATTCACCCGTCCTCAATTGGAAGAGCTGGTTGCGCGGTGCGGTTGGCATCTTGAGCATCACTGGCTGGACGATGAGCTGCCCTTTAGTTTGAATGTCTTGACGGCGGCTGAAAAATAATGGTCTTGTCATGCCCATTCTATCCTATATGATAGGTAGAGGGTGAGTGAGATATGAGTAGCAGAGCAACGGTAGAGAATATCAATCCAACAATTCTGCGGCAGTGTCGCGAGCAGATGGGACTGAGCTTGGGTGATGTCCGCAAAAAAATCGCTTCAATTGAAAAAATTGAAAACGGCGATAAGAAGCCCACCTTTAATCAAATTGATCAACTTGCTGAACTCTATCTTGTGCCAAGATGGGTTTTTATTGCTGATAATTTGCCGCACGAATATCAATTTGATAAATCCATTCCCGCCTTTCGTCAATTTAAGGATTCCAATCATGATGTTTTTTCTGATTATAAGGTGCGCGCTCTGGTGACGCGTCTTGAGCGTATGCGTGAATTTGCCATTGAATTACGCCGTGATATGGATGAACCCATTGCTAGATTTAAACCACCCGCACAAGGGAGCACAATAGAACAGACGGCGGCGAATGTGCGTCGGTGGCTTGGTGTGACCGATGATGAACACCTTGAATTTGATGATTGGAGAGGCAAAATTGAACAAAAAAATATTTTTGTTTTCAAAACGAATTCAATGAGCAATTGGTCAACAATAAGGCTTGATGAATTTTGTGGTTTTGCTTTGTATCATTCCGTATTCCCTGTTATTGTCATCAATGGTTCAGATTGGAAAAAAACACAGTCCTTTACGCTTTTTCATGAATTGGGTCATGTTATGAGGAAGCAGAATGCCATGGATGGATGGAATTCCTATGGCGATGTAGAGCAATGGTGTAATGAATTGGCGGGTTGTGTTTTGATGCCAAGAAAATCTTTGGAAAAACAAGAATTATTGTCTTTTGATATAGACAATATAGAACAAATTGAAACGGCAGCTCGGAAATTCAAGGTGAGCATCTACGCTTTTTTGGTGAGGTTGCGTCAATTGGGTCAAATCAACAGGACGCAGTATTCCGATTTTGAAGAACAAATGAGGGAAATCCATGAGCAGGAAAAGCTTGAGAAAAAAAAGGGGGAAGTGCGAATTCCGCGCAGGATTCCTCATGAAGTGATTCAACAGTATGGCAGCATCTACTTGAAGACATTGTTCCAAGCTTATTACGAAAAAGAGATTGGCTTGCATAGATTGTGCCAATTGTTGAGTGTCAAGAGAGCTTCATACATCAAAGATATAGAGGAAAAATTATGAGGATTTTTTCTGTAAGCAATAGAGTGCATTTTTGTTTGGATGCCAATGTTTTTATGACAGCTTGGGATGACACTCATCCAATTGGTATTTTTCAACCTTTGTGGCGTGAGATGGCAAACAAGAGAGACCGTATGATTTTGCTTAAACCTATTTATGATGAAATTGATCCCACAAGGAAAAAGAGTGAATTGAGAATGTGGTTAAAAGATAACAATTTTGTTCCCATACATATTGATGAGAAAAAAGTTCTTCAACAATTTCTAATTTTAGGAAGAAAATATGAGATAAGGGAACATCCCAAAGGAGTAGGGACGAATGATTTAGTACTAATCGCTTATGCTAAGACTCACGGCAAAACAGTCGTCACTCTTGAGGCAGTACAGGAGAAATTGCCCCAAAAAAAGTGGAAGTACAAAATTCCTGCTGTTTGCAAGCAAGAGCAAGTTCCTTGTATCAATTTTATTGAGATGTTGCGGCGATTGAAAATTAAAGTTTAAGAACCGGTTCTGGCACATTTTGTTGGCTCCGGCGGCAGGACTTGAACCTGCGACCCAGCGGTTAACAGCCGCTTGCTCTACCAACTGAGCTACACCGGACCACCACGATGACTCTAGCAAAAAGGCGGGTCATCGCCAAGATGCTTGAGGCAAAAAAAGAGGCGCGAGTCGGAATCGAACCGGCCTAGACGGATTTGCAGTCCGCTGCATAACCACTCTGCCATCGCGCCACCATCCTTGTTTTAGCGTTCATCGTCTTGTGAGGCAAGAGAGGCATCACGCCATGCCATCATTCGTGCCATGAGATGAGCGCGGTCATCGGCAATCACGCCCGCGCCCTCACACACCGCCGCCATGTGATTCACATCGTCACCACAATACAAAACCACATCATGCCCCGCACGGCGCGCCGCGAATGCACGCTCCCCCATATCCATGCCATCCAAAGCTCCCATCGCCACATCATCGGTGATGATGATGCCGCCAAAGCCAATCTCTTGACGAATGACCTCACCCACCATTGTGGATGAATAGGTGACGGGCTGGTGACAATCAAAGGCATCATAGCGAATGTGTGCCGTCATGAGCCAGCCGTGTTCATGATGCGCCAGACTTTTGAAAGGAATCATATCATGGTTTCGCAATTCATCCTTGCTGGCATCCACAATGGGCAGGTCTTTGTGAGAATCCAGGCGCGCCCGTCCGTGTCCGATGGCGTGTTTCATGACCCACAACAGACCGTGATTATGCGCCGCCATAATCCATTGCTCCCCCAGTGCACAGACGGTGGCAGGGTCGGAACTAAAGGCACGAGAGCCAATGATGTCATTGGCATAAGTTTGCGGCACATCCAAAACCGGCGCCGTGACCATATCAATGCCCACAGCGTGACAGTCGTGAGCGATTGTCTGCACGGTGCGCGCCAGTTTGGTGACGGCATCTTCGCGACCCTCCTCATAAAGTCGCCCCACATCAGCCGCCGCGGGCAGCTGCTGCCAATGAGGAGGCTTCATTCGCTGCACCTTGCCGCCTTCTTGGTCTATCATGATGAGGGCATGAGGCACGCAATCACGCAATTGGGCAATCAACTGACGCAAGCGGTCAGGATCGCGACAGTGGCGTTCAAATAAAATAAAACCACACGGCGGCATTCGGGTGAAAAGAGCGCGTTCCGATGAAGTGAGATGGTCATCGCGGCAGCTGAGAATCGCCGCTCGCGCACCCTCCATCACAATGCGCTGGGCTTGATGGGAACACAGCCAAAGCCCGCCGCCTGCAAGCTCACACACAAAATGCGCGCTTTTTCTTCATCATCAAAAGGACCCAAACGCAAACGATAGAGGATGCCACTGCTGCCATAATTCACAATGTTCACCGCAGGCGATAGGTTTTGCAACAAGGACGGATAGTGAGTTTTCAGACGCAACCACTCATTTTCCAATTGAAACTGATGACTAAAAGCTCCCAGCTGCACCTGATAGACATTGTTGGCAAAGGCTGTGCGCTTGAAGTCACGAGGCAGCTCATCATGATGAGGGGTGGTGGGCTGTTTTTCCTCTGAGGCGGCAGGAGTTTCGGCTTGAGCAACGATGGTGGGTTTTTGCATGGGGGACAGATGGGGAGGCGTAACGGTTGCCACTTTGGCGGGGGTCACAGAGCCACGAGGTTGTGGGGCAATCGTTGCCGAAGGGACGGCAACACCTTGTGATGATGCAGATGGTGGCGACAGTGAGCCAGAGGGAGTTGGCATTGTTTGACCGTTGGCTTTGTCCGCCAAAGCGGCGGCTTCATCAAAAGCCGCATCGCGCTGTTCTTTATTGACCATCGCATCTGACGCATCGTCTCGTGGCATCTCCACACGCACCTCTGAATTTTGTGGCATCACCGTGGGGACCATGTCGTCATTCATCATGATTTCTTGTGGTGACTCACTTTCGTCCCCTGAGAAAAGGTCACTGATAAATGACAGCATTGACAAAGTGCCAAAGAGGGCTAACACCAGTAAAACATTGATGACCGCAAAGCCCTTGATGTCGGCTCTGGCAATCCAGTTGCGCATGGCTTGCATGGGCGTGAGATCTTCATCATCAAATGCAAATTGATTGGTTCTGATGTCTTGAGATTGGGGCCCTTGCGACTGCTGCTGGCGTAACGCCGCCATGCGATCATTCAAACTGCCGCCACCTGTGGGTGTTTCAGCCATGATCGTCTCCTTCGTCACTGCGCAGTTCATCTCGGGGTTCAATTCCCAACAGCTTGAGGCACTGGGCGAGGATATCTTTGGTCAGAGTCACCAGCGCAAGGCGAGCTCGCAGGCGGTTGGGATTGGTATCATCAAGCAGGCGCATCGTTTCATCCTCTCTGCCTTTATACCACAGCCGATGAAAATGTTCAGCCAGAGCAGTCACATAATACACCAAGCGATGAGGTTCTCTGTGGTGCACCACGCCAAGAACCGTGTCATAAAAGCGTGCCAATTGGCGCATCAAAGCAAGCTCTGCCGATGAGGTCAAGCTGGAAAAATCGGCTGTCTTCATCTGTGTCATATGGGATTTTTCACCAGCCGCCGCAAGACGCAACACAGAGGCACAGCGAGCATGGGCATAATGAACATAAAAAACAGGATTATCCCGAACCGCCTTGCGAGCCAGGGCGATATCAAAGTCCAAAGGGGCATCACTGCGGCGCGTCAGCATCAAAAAGCGCACCGCATCCTTGCCCACCGCTTGCGTCAGCTCGCCGATGCTCATGGTTGTTCCCTCTCGCTTGGAGAGAACCAGCAGCTCATCGCCTTTTTTCAAACGCACCATTGCCACCAAAATGACCGTTAGAATGTCTGTGCGTCCATGCAGTGTTGCCAGCGCGCCTTGCAGACGCTTCACATAGCCACTGTGATCACTGCCCCACACATTGATGAGCTGATTGTAGCCGCGAGCTATTTTATCCTCATGATAGGCAATGTCAGAAGCAAAATAGGTGGGGCTGCCGTCTTCCTTGACGATGGCGCGATCTTGGTCATCGCCGTAGCTGGTGCTGCGAAACAGCAACTGGGGACGGCTGTGCCAGTCGGCAGATTCTCTGCCCTTGGGGCGAGCCAGAATGCCTTCATAGACCGCTTCCTTGCCGTCCTTGACGGTGCTTTGGTGCAGGCGCGCCAGACTGTCATTGACCGCACCTTTGGCGATCATTTCGCGTTCGGAGAAAAAGACATCGTGTGTGATGCCCACCAATGTCAATTCATCGCAAATGAGGCTGAGCATGGCGCGCACCGCCTCTTTTTTCAGCTCTTCGTCATCATCAATGTCATGTTTTTGTGCGAACTGTTTGACTTCATCGCTGTTGTATAAATCTTTCGGCGGTTCTTGCTGTTTTTGCTGTTGATGCCAGCGAATGGATTGCAGCAGCACATCAATTTGTCCGCCGGCATCATTGAGGTAGTATTCTTTGGTGACCTCATGCCCTGTGAAGGCGAGCACATTGGCAAGCACATCTCCCGTGATGGCGCCGCGCAGATGACCAATGTGCAACAAGCCTGTGGGATTGGCAGACACATATTCCACATTCACCTTGCTGCCGCGTCCGATGGTAATGGCGCGCCATGTGGCGTGATGAATCATGTCATGCAGCTGATGCTGCCAGAACTCATGGGTGCAGGTCATATTGATAAATCCGTTCCCCGCAGCTGAGGCGTGGGCAATGATGGCGTGAGATTCCAATGCGGCAGCTAGAGTCTCGGCGATGGCGCGAGGATTTTGCTTCACCTGTTTTGCCAGCACAAAGGCAATGTTGCTGGCAACTTCTCCTTGAGTGTCAGGGGGAGGATCCGACAGCGCAATGGCATCGGTGTCCAGAGAAAATGAGTCAGCAATGGCAGCGCGCAATGCCTCTTTGATGGCGTTTTGATAGGAACTCATGAGATGGATGTCTCCATCAATGACCTTGCTAGACGCTCAGTCATGCCCGCGATGTAGTCACAGATGATTTGTGCACGCGCGTTTTCATCAACTGCTTTCATTCGTCCTTGCCAATGTTCAGGCAATTTTTTATCTCCCTTCATATAGAGAGAAAACAAATCGCGAATTAAGTCTTTGCCTTGATTCATTTTGTCCAGGACGGGATTTGATAGATAGACCTTTTTTTTGAGAAAACCTTGCAACAGGTCAAGAGACTGCTGTGCCTCAGTAGAGAATTGCACCAGCTGATGGTGCTCGCAGTTGCGAACGGTGGTGTCACAGACATCGCTAATGAGGCGAGCAATCAGACGGCGAATGGTTTCATGCTGGCGGCGTTTTTGCGGCAGTGAGCCATAGAGGCGGGTGACCTCTTGGATAATATCATCAAGCAGAGGGATGAAGGTGAGATCATCCAGCTGAAAAAAACCAAAGCGCAGGCTGTCATCAATATCGTGTCCGTTGTAGGCGATGTCATCGGCAGTGGCTGCCAGCTGTGCCTCCAATGAGGGTGAAGCTTTGAGGGGCAAGTCATACAGTGTGACATAGTGCATCATGCGGGTGTCATTCTCATCAACGGGATTGTGCTTGGCAATGCCGTCAATGGTTTCCCATGAGAGATTGAGTCCGTCAAACGAGGCGTAACGCTGTTCCAAGCTTGCCACGATATGAAGGGATTGGGTGTTGTGATGAAAGCCGCCATAGGGCACCATCACTTCTTGCAGAGCCTGTTCGCCTGCATGACCAAATGGAGGATGTCCCAAATCATGCGCCAATGCCACCGCTTCGGTCAATGGCACATTGAGTTCCAGACGCTGCGCCATTGCCGTGCTCACCTGTGCCACCTCCAGCGAATGAGTCAAACGGGTGCGATGGTGATCATTGCCTTCGTGAGGAATGAACACTTGCGTCTTATACTGCAAGCGGCGAAAGGCGGAACTGTGAATAATCCGATCGCGATCTCGTTGCCAGCACGAGCGATAGGAATCTTCATCTTCTGCATAGTGGCGTCCCTTGCTTTGCGTGACGGCAAGATGTTTTAAGGATGATTGATTGGGTACTTGCGTCATCGTGTTTACCTTTTTACATTACATGAAGGCGAAAGATAATGAAAGAACCAGCTGTGACATTGACTCATAATGCCATCAAACGCATCACCCATGTGGCTCAGCGTGAGGGTCGTGGTGCGGTGGTGTTGCGGATTAGTATTGAGGGGGGGGGCTGTCAGGGATTCTCCTACCATTTTGCCTTTGAGGATGCTCCCGCTCAAGACGATTGCGTTTTTGATTACGGCGATGCCCGCCTCGTCATTGATGAAGTCTCGCTGCCACTGATGCAAGGCGCGGTGGTGGATTTCATTGAAGATCTCATGGGAGCGCGCTTTCATATTGAAAATCCTCAAGCGTCCTCCTCGTGCGGTTGCGGCACTTCCTTTAGCATTGAGGAATGACACAAACCTTCACCATTGCCAGTTGGAATGTCAATTCGGTGCGGATGCGTGCGCCATTGGTGGAACGCTGGCTGCGAGACCATGCGGTGGATGTCTTGTTGTTGCAGGAGCTCAAAGCTTTGGAGGAGCAGTGTCCTGTGTCGTTGTTTGAAGAGGCGGGATACAACAGTGCCATTTTTGGACAAAAAAGCTGGAACGGTGTGGCAATTTTGGCGCGTCAGCCTCTGGAAGATGTGCGCTTGGGATTGCATGATGACGGACGCACCCAAGAAGCTCGTTATATTGAAGCGGTGACCCCCTTTGGTGACTCCATGATTCGCGTGGCATCCGTCTATGTGCCCAATGGCAATCCGATGGATGGCCCTTCCTTTGCCAAAAAGCGCACCTTCATGGCGGATTTGACTCATCGGTGGCAGCAGCTGGCATCCCTTGAGGAGGTGTGCGTGCTGGCAGGAGATTACAACATTCTCAATGATGAACGCGACTGCTGGAATGACTTGGAAAAATGGCGCAATGACGCATTGGGAGCAGTGGAAGCACAGCAATGGTATCGTCAGTTATTGTATGGCGGTTTGACCGATGCCTTGCGCCACTGTCATGACGAGGGAGGCTTGTATAGTTTTTGGAACTACAAGGGAGGCTCGGTGCAGAGCGACAGAGGCTTATTGATTGATCGCTTTTTGCTGTCGCCTCAGGCGACCGAGCATCTCAAGGATGTCACCATTGATAAAGACCCTCGCCATGCGGAAAAAGCCTCTGACCACACGGTGCTGGTGTGTCATTTAGATATGCCTTGAGGATGCTTTATATCAGTTTCAGTTTCAATTTCAAATATTCCATGCCGCGATCGCCTTTGATGCGATTACAATTGCCACAGAGCAATTGAAGGTTTTCAATGTGATCCGTGCCGCCTTTTTTTCGTGCGATGATATGATCCACTTCGAACTGGCGCAATTCAAAATGCTCATTGCACCCGGCACAATTGCCAGCTTGTGCGCCATACAGTGTCTTGGCATGGCTGCGAGGCGGCGGCAGTTTTCCCATATCGGTGCGCTGCGGAATGTCGGTGCGATGAGCTCCTTTATAAAAGATCCCCACTTCCTTTTTCATGCGTTGTTTCACGAGCTCGGCGGCTTTGGGTGATATATCTATGCCGACCCATTGTCGCTCTTCCAGTTCGGCGGCAATGCAGGCGGTGGCACAGCCACAGAACGGATCAAGCACAAGATCGCCATTATTGCTACTGGCAGTGATGATGCGTTTCAGCAAGGCAAGAGGCTTTTGTGTCGGATATCCCGTGCGTTCTTTAGCTTGAGTATTGATAGATGGTATATCCTCCCACCAATCACGAGGCAGACGACCACTCTCATCATCTTTCCAGCCACTTTTCTCGCCAAAGACCAGAATCTTTTTTTGATTGAAGACAAAATTGGCACTTTTACAATATCTAAAAATGATATCATGTTTTCGTTTGAAGTCTCCTTTGGTATTGCTCCCACCCCATTTATAGCACCAAACAATCTCATTCCTAAAATTTTTACGACCGAATATGGCATCCATGAGCAATTTGAGGTAGTGGGACATGGTGGGGTCACAGTGCAGATAAATGCTTCCTGTTGGTTTCAATACCCGATGCATCTCCAACAAGCGCGCCGCCATGTATACGAGATAGGATTTGTCATTGGATGTCATTGTTGCCAGCAATACACGATAGAGGGCTGGATGTTTCGCCTCAATGAGGTTAATCCACTCAACATCAATATCACTGAGAGCCCATGTATCTTTAAATTCCGCGCCCGCCGCCTCCGACCCTATGGGAGCGGCATAGTTGGCATTTGAGTTGAATGGTGGGTCTAGGTAAATGAGGTCAACGCATTCAGAGTTCATGCCTCGCAGGATGAACAGATTATCGGATGTCCATATGGTTTGGCTGGCGAAATTTGGCTCGTTCATAGCAGTTGGCGCACTGCCCCATTGGAAGCCGATGTTGTGAGGGCGGCGTAGGCTTTGAGAGCTTGGCTCACTTTGCGAGGACGGGGTTTGGCGGGTTGCCAGCCGCCGTCTTTGGAAGCGTCCATTTTTTTGCGCCGTTGCTTGAGTTCTTCATCGCTGATGTCCAGCCGAATGGTGCGCTTGGGTATGTCAATGATGATGGTGTCGCCTTGTTCCACCAGAGCGAGCGCGCCGCCTTCGGCGGCTTCGGGGGAAATGTGTCCGATGGAAAGACCCGATGTGCCGCCCGAAAAGCGTCCATCGGTGATGAGGGCGCAGTCCTTGCCCAGATCTTTGGCTTTGAGATAAGAGGTGGGATAGAGCATTTCTTGCATGCCGGGTCCGCCTTTGGGTCCCTCATAGCGAATGACAAGAACCTCCCCAGCCCGCACATCATCATTCAGGATGGCTTCCACCGCATCCTCTTGGCTTTCAAAAATATGTGCGGGCCCACGAAATGTCAGCAGTGATTCATCCACGCCAGCGGTTTTGACAATGCAGCCATCGGTAGCAATGTTGCCAGTGAGAACCGCCAGACCGCCATCCTTGCTGTAGGCGTGTTCAATGGAGCGAATACAGCCAAGGGCGCGATTATCATCAAGACTGTTGTAGTAGGTGTTTTGACTAAATGCCGTCTGCGTGGGCACGCCGCCAGGGGCAGCCAGATAAAACTGACGCACATCATCGCAGCCATTGGTGATGTCATGGGCGTCCGCCAGCGAGCCGATGGATTGTTCCATGACGGTGGGGCAGTCTTCATGCAGCAGTTTGGCTTTTTTGAGTTCCCCCAGAACCGCCATGACACCGCCGGCGCGATGAAAATCCTCCATATGAAAATGGGAGCTGGGGGCGATTTTACACACATTGGGAATTGTGCGTGACAGGCGGTCAATGTCGTTCATGCCAAATGAAATGTCACCCTCCCGTGCGGCAGCCAGCAGATGCAGCACCGTGTTGGTAGAGCCCCCCATAGCGATATCCACCGCCATGGCGTTTTCAAAAGAAGGGAAGGCGGCAATGCGGCGCGGCAGGACAGAATCATCATCGTGTTCATAGTAGCGTTTGGTGAGAGCCACGATGCGCCGCCCTGCGTCCTTGAACAATTGCCCTCGCTTGTGATGGGTGGCGAGCAGACTGCCATTGCCGGGCTGCGCCAATCCGATGGCTTCGGTCAGACAATTCATGGAATTGGCGGTGAACATGCCGGAACACGAACCACATGTGGGACACGCACTGCGCTCATACCGCAGTGATTCATCATCACTGACATTGGGATTGGCACTCTGAACCATGGCATCAATGAGGTCAATGCTGCGCTCCTTGCCATTGGTTTCAATTTTGCCGGCTTCCATGGGACCGCCCGAGACAAAAATGGTGGGAATGTTGAGCCGCATCGCCGCCATCAGCATGCCGGGGGTGATTTTGTCACAATTGGAGATGCACACCAGTCCATCGGCACAGTGGGCATTTGCCATGAATTCCACCGCATCGGCGATAATTTCGCGCGAAGGGAGAGAATACAGCATACCGTCATGCCCCATGGCAATGCCGTCATCCACGGCGATGGTGTTGAATTCTCGCCCGATGCCGCCCGCCTCATAGATGGCATCCGCCACCAAGCCGCCCAAGTCTTTGAGATGCACATGCCCGGGCACAAATTGCGTAAAACTATTGGCGATGGCGATGATGGGCTTGCCGAAATCATCATCGCTCATGCCGGTGGCGCGCCACAATCCTCGCGCGCCTGCCATGGTGCGTCCGTGGGTTGAGGTGCGTGAGCGATAGACTCCCATGACTAATGATTGTTGCAATCTCAGGCTGAACTGTCAAGCAATGAGGCAAGGGTGGATTCGTTGGCATCACAAGCCTCAAGGCGAGTTTTGTGCTGTGCAATCACATCTTCCGAGGCGCGCGTGATGAAGGCTTCATTGGCGAGTTTTTTTTGCAGTTGGGCGCGTTCTTTTTGCACCTCCGTCAGGTTCTTTTGCAATGTTGTCATGACGGCATTGCTTCGCAGTGCGTGAGGCAAAACCAGTGTGGCGTGATTGTGCTGCGTGCGAATGGTCACACGCCAATCGTCATCCTTGCCGTTTTCACGCAAGGGATTCAGGCGCGCCAGACGGCACAACGCCTCCTCATACCGATGACACAATTCGTGCCAATGGGAGGATGGCTCTATTGTCAGATGCCACAAATCATTGGGTTTGACATTCATCAAAGAGCGCATGGTGCGAATACGACCAATGAGATGGATGAACTCATTCACCCCAATGTCAATCTTCTCATGAGGTGGCAGTGTGACGGGTTCTGGAAATGATTGCGTCACCAGCAACCCCTCATCGTCACTGGCATGATGCCACAATTCCGCACTGACAAATGGCATAAACGGATGCATCAGACGCAGCAAACAGTGCAAAACATATCCCGTCACATGGCGCGTCTCATGGCTGTGCTGAGCGCGTAGAAGCGGTTTTGCCAGTTCCACATACCAGTCGCAAAAATCATCACGGGTGAGATGGAGCAGATGATGGGTTGCCATGTCAAAGCGTCCGTTTTCAATGGCGTGGGTGATGGCGCGGGTGGCATCATTGAGACGGCTCACCATCCACAAATTGAGAGGCTCTTGAAGGGTTTCATTGCGCCACGGCTCGGCGCGACATTCATTCATCAGGCAAAAACGGGTGACATTCCACAGCTTGGTGGCAAAGTGACGATAGCCCTTCAGGCGCGCCTCATCCATGCGAATGTCTCGCCCCGGTGTGGTGAGTGCGGCAAGCGTAAAGCGAAGCGAGTCTGCTCCGTAGTCATCCACCAGCTGCAACGGGTCAATCACATTGCCTTTGGATTTGGACATTTTTTGCCCTTTGGCATCGCGCACCAGCGCATGAACATAGACTTTGCGAAAAGGAATCGTGTCGGTCAATTCCAGTGACATCATCATCATGCGGGCGACCCAAAAAAAGATAATATCAAATCCCGTCACCAAGACGGAGGTGGGATAGTACTGTTTCATGTCATCGCTGTCATTGGGCCATCCCAAAGTGGAGAAGGGCCACAGGGAGGAAGAAAACCATGTGTCCAGCACATCGGAATCTTGGGTGAGGGTGACAGGCGCGCTGTGGTGTTGTTGTGCTTTTTGCCTCGCTTCTTCCTCGCTCATGGCAACAAAAATGTGTCCTTGTTCATCGTACCATGCGGGGATGCGGTGTCCCCACCAGATTTGGCGCGAGATGCACCACGGCTGAATGTCGGCGAGCCATTGTTGATAGGTCTTGTTCCACTTGTCGGGAATGAAGATGGTGTCGCCTTTTTGCATGGCTTCGCTGGCGCGCTGTGCCATTTTTTTGGTGTCCACGAACCATTGGGAAGTGAGGTGCGGCTCAATGATCGCTCCAGAGCGATCGCCATGAGGCGTGGGGATGAGGCTCTCTTCTTCTTTGAGCAGTAGATTTTGTTGTGCCAACTCTTTGAGGATGAGGGCGCGCGCCGCAAAGCGATCCATGCCGCGCCATCGCTCGGGGACTTCATCATTGTAGCGGGCGTGTCCATCAAAGACCGACGGCATGGGCAAGTTATGACGCTCCCCGACGGCAAAGTCATTGAAGTCATGAGCGGGCGTGATTTTCACCGCGCCTGAGCCTTTTGTCGGGTCGGCATGGGAATCGGCAATGATGGGGAGAGTGCGATCAAAAAGCGGCAGACGGCACTCCTTGCCGATGAGAGGTCGGTAGCGTTCATCATCGGGATGCACCGCAACGGCACTGTCACCCGCCATGGTCTCAGGACGGGTGGTGGCAATGACAATAGAGCCGCCGCCAATCAACGGGTAGCTGATATGCCACAAATGACCCTTCACATCGCGCGTCTCCACCTCCAAATCGGAAATGGCGGTCGCCAGCACAGGGTCCCAATTGACAAGACGCAAGCCTCTATAAATGAGACCTTTGTGATAGAGCCGAACAAATGCTGTGCGAACGGCGTGAGAGAGTCCGTCATCCAGCGTGAAGCGGGCGCGCTCCCACGCAGCGGATGCACCCAGTCGTTGCAATTGATTGACGATATGATGCCCCGACTCTTCTTTCCACTGCCAGACGCGCTTCAAAAATGCCTCTCTGCCCATGCTGTGGCGGTCTTTGTTCTCGGTCTCCAATTGACGCTCCACCAGAGCTTGTGTGGCAATGCCGGCGTGGTCGGTGCCGGGCTGCCAGAGGGTTTTGCAGCCTCCCATGCGATGATAACGCACCAAAATATCTTGCAAGGTGGTGTTGAGGGCATGACCCATGTGCAGCCTGCCGGTCACATTGGGCGGCGGCATCATGATACAAAACGCTTCGCCATCGCCCGTGGCGGCAAAGGCGTTGTGACTCATCTCTTGGGAAAAATGATCGTGTTCAAAGCGGGAGGGATCAAAATTCTTTGGAAGCGTTGTCATGATTTGTTTTTTTCTTCAGTGCTTGATCAACCGCTTGCTCCACTAATTGGGGCATGTGTGCCTCCAGCCATTCTTTGGCTTTGAGCTCAATGACATCATCTATTTTTTCTTCTTTGGTGAAGATATGACTGATTTTGCCCTTCAATTGATTCATGACAGACGCCTTGACAGATGCCTCATGAGAAACGCCGCCGCTATCCGCCGTGCCAATGAGAGGCAGGCTGATAATGGTGCCGTTGTCATCAATCATGTCGGTGAGCTCAAGGCACGGAGTGGTCTCGGTGATGGTGTTTTGCGGCGCAGCAGGGAGCTCTTTAACACTTTCTTTGGTGACGGGCTTTTTGAAAACGGCGACATCTTCTTGTGGGGGAGGCTCTTCAGCTTTTTTCATGACCGGAGGCGAGAGGATTTTTTCTGTGGGAAATTCACTGGGCGTGTCGGCTTTCACCTCGCTGGAAGGTTCACTGGGCGGCGTATCGGTTTTCACTGTGCTGAAAAGTTGATTGGGCGGCGTGTCTGTTTTACCGCCGCGAAAAACCGCCGCTTGCGGTGAGGCAGAAAATTTTTTCCTGGTCAGAGAACGAGCAGGAGCTGATGGCGAAGGGGGCTCAGCAGGTTTTGCAGCAACAGGGGCAGCAGGCGGCGCGGGTGCGGCAGGAGGCGGCGGCGGTGAAACAGGAGGCGCAGTCTCCACAGGGGGTGCAGTCTCCACAGGGGGTGGTTGAGAGGCAGAGGGCGGCACAGAAGCGTCATCATTTTGATCAATGATGCGACTGACCGCACGCAAAATATCTTCGGTGGATTCAAAGCGATCAATTTTGGATGTTTGATTGGAATCGTCCATGCTCAGTGCTCTTGAAGGTGTTCTTTGGTGGTTTCAATTTAGTCTTTTGCGCGTGGAATGGCAAGAGTTTGTGGTGTGAGCGCGCCGACCGCTTGCAACAGGCGGTAATGATAGAGGGCACGGTCGCGTTTGCTACGCACCAAATCGCTTTGCGATTGAAACAGCTCTTGTTCGGCATTGAGAACATCCAGCACATCTCTTTGTCCCAGTTCTTCTTCGCTTTGCACCCCATCCAGAGCGAGGCGATTGGCTTTGACCTGATTGCGCAATGCCCGCACACGAGCCGATGAGGCTTGCCACTGATGCCATGCGGTGGTGGCTTCCTGTTTGATGCGCTCTTTGGCATTGTGATAGAGATACTCTTTGCTACGGCGCAGGCTGCGTTTTTCGTCAATGGTGGCGTAATCGCTGGCACTGAAAATGTTCATCCGCAGGCGAGCGGTGGCAGTGAGAGAGTCACTGCGGCTGCCCTTGTTGAACGAATCAAACTGACGACCCACACTGCCTTCCAATTCAAATGACGGCAGCAACGCAGCAAATGATTCACTCACTTCTTCGCGAGCCGCCTGCCACTCATGACGATGCTTGCGAATGGTGGGATGAGATTGAGCGCGCGTCAACGCGTCTCCGAGCGATGAAGGGGCTTGTCCGATGAGGGGGGGCTCTTGATCGGCAGGGTTTGTGTCATCAAGCTGCGTGACCTGAATAAAGCGAGCCCGTGTTGCGGCTAAAGTTGCTTGCGCAGCAGCCGTGGTGGCGCGTGCCGATGCCAGACGCGCCTCAGACTGAGAGACATCCGTCTGCGTGCTGTCGCCCAGCTCATATCGCTGTGTGACTTCATCTTTTTCCCGTGTGAGCAATTGTTCGTTGTGGCGCGCCAGTTTGACCAGTTCTTGGTCTTGCACAAGATTGAGATAGGCGGTGATGGCTTCCAGCAGAATTTCTTGCATGACCTCAAGGGTTTGAGCGATTTGTGCTTCTTGATTTTCTTCGGCTTTGCGAATGCGAGCGATTTTCGCACCCCCTTCAAAAATAGGTTGGGTAACGCTGATGGATGCGGCGCGTGGGTTTCTGTTTTCATCGGCACTGAAGAAAGCGGTTTTGCTCTCCACTTTGGATGTTCCCACACTGGCTTGAGCCGACACGGTGGGCAAGTATGCCAGATACTGCCGCCAGACTCGTGACGATGCGGCATCACGCTCCTCCCGCATCGCCAGCAGGCGCGGATGATTAAAATAAGCGGACGCAAAACTTTCTTGAAAGCCAACCCCGTGACTATCAGAAATCCATGCCAGTGCGACAATAAAAGCGAGAATTTTCATGAAACAAAAGCAAATGAGGACGATGTGTGCGCCATTGCCAAAGGAGGGGAATCCAGATTGCTCGCCACCATCACCGCACCGCCTCGGGCGCGGTGGCGCATCATGGAACAGCTGATGCCATCGTTCACCAGCACCATCAGCACCCCCCGTGATGTCAATTGTTGGGTGAGGTGGCGCATGGACACCCCCTCATCCACAAAGCCCGCCAACACAATGATGTCATAGGGCGCATGAGGAAGGCAGCCGCTCAGTAAATGACCTTGATGAAAATGAATGTGCTCATCGCCGTGTGTTTGCTGCTTCAGATGCTCAATATCTGCATCCAGCAGCGTGACACTGAGATTTAATTGACGCGCAATGGCTGTGCCATATAAAGAAGGCTCACCAATAATCAGGATGTTGCGGGCATCGGGCACTGCCAGCAATGCCTCTTGCATCAGGCGGGCAAATGTCAAAACTTTGAGCAGGCAACGCTCCGCCGTGATGGGTATATTCCGATCGCTATAGGCGATGGCTTGTTGTTTCAGAGGCAGATAGCGTTCTCGCTGCACGCTGGCGATGGCTTCCAGCAGTCGGTCATGAAAAATCCCTTGCGGACGCAGCTGTCCGTCAATCATTGTGCGCCTTTGCCCGTCACGATTTTTGTCAAAGCGATCCATTCTTTTTTGTCAAATCACTATTGTATGCTATAAAGAGTCGTTGGATAACACAAGATGAATAAAACAGAAAATCAAGAGACTCTGGTGCTGGCGCGCCGCTATCGTCCTGCTCGCTTCACCGATGTGATTGGACAGGATGTCTCCGCTCGCATTTTGATGAACAGCTGTGAGACGGGACGAGTGGCTCATGCCTTTTTATTGAGTGGCATCAGGGGCACAGGCAAGACAACGCTGGCGCGCATCATGGCACTCGCGCTCAATTGTCAGGAGACCGACCGACCCAATCCTCATCCGTGTGGCACATGTGATTCGTGTCGCGCCATTCTGGAAGGACGCGCCGTGGATGTGATTGAACTGGACGCCGCCAGTCATACCGGTGTGGATCACATGCGCGATCTGCTGGACAGGCTTTCCTATGGCGCGGTGGCGGCACGCACCAAGGTGTATATTTTGGATGAAGCTCACATGTTGAGCAAGGGGGCGGTCAATGCATTGTTGAAAACATTGGAAGAGCCACCGTCTGGCGTGGTTTTTATTCTTGCCACCACCGAATTGGATCGCATTCCTGCCACCATTCGCTCTCGCTGTCAGCATCATGTTTTGCGCCGTGTGTCTCATGGAACTTTGCAAAAGCATTTTTTGCACATTGCTAGCCAAGAAAATCTCACCTTGCATGAAGATGCCGCCGCCTTGCTGGCGATGCTGGCGGAGGGGTCGGTGCGCGATGGTCTCTCCTTACTGGATACGGCGATTGCCGCAAGTGACAAGGGAGTCATCACCGCCGCCATCGTCCGAGACATGGTGGGAATGGCACAGCAGACGCAAACGCAGCAATTGCTGGATCATATTCTTGCCGCCAACACTAGCGACGCCCTCACCCATGCGCGCGCCCTCTATCAAGAGGGCTCCGAGCCCGAACAATTGGCGCGTGAGCTGTTGCGATTGTGTCATGAATCATTGGTGCATCATGTGATGGAACAACAGACACCAGATGATGCCTTGCTGGTGCGTTACAGTCGTTTGTGGCAAATTCTTTTGCACAATTATGAGGACATCACGCACGCTCCTCATCCGATGGCAACACTGGAGATGGGCATTGTGCGGGCGACTCATGCACTCAATGTGGCAGGCATGGATGATATGGTGAGACATGTGGCACAGCAATTGCGACATGGTGCGCCGTCACCGCCGCCCCATGCCCCAAAAAAAGATACCACCGCACCTCAAGCCTTATCCACTGATGAGGCATCTCTCACTGAGGCGGCATTGACACTTTTTCCTGATGCCACCGTTGAGCCCTCGTCCTGATGGCGCAGAGCTTGCTGCACCGACTCATTGATTCTCTTGCGCGCCTGCCTGGTTTGGGTCCTCGTTCGGCACGGCGCATTGCGTTTCATCTCTTGCGTCATAGGGATTCTCTCATGACACCTCTGGCGCACATCCTCACCCAAAGCGCACAGCAGATTATGGCGTGTCGCCACTGTGGCAACTGGGATGAGTGCGATCCGTGTCATTTGTGTGATGATGAAAGCCGTGACAGCCACTCATTGTGTGTGGTGGAGCAAGTATCAGACTTATGGGCTTTGGAGCGGGCGGCGATGTATCAGGGGCGTTATTTTGTTTTGGGAGGCACTTTATCGGTCTATCGCGAAATGAATCCCGAATTGTTGCGCCTGCCTCAATTGGTGCAATGGATTGAGCGTCATGATGTGCAAGAGGTCATTCTTGCCACCAATGCCACTGTGGATGGACAAATGACCGCCGACTACATTGTGTCTATGCTCACCGAGCATTATGGGGAGCGTTTGCGGGTGTCTCACTTGGCGCGCGGGCTTCCTGTGGGAGGCGAACTGGACTATTTGGATGATGGCACTCTGGCGGCGGCTTTCACCGAGCGCATTCGCTCTGAGGTGGAGTCAAAATAATGCGTTTTGCGTTGTGGTGTGTGGGTGTGCTGAGTTTGTCTGCGTTTGACGCGCTCGCCGATACGCCACTGTCTTTTGCACTGGATGAGGGGGAGTCTGTGGAGATTGGGGCACAGGGAGATATTACTTGGTCAGAGGTGCATCACAGTTTGACGGCGCGCAAATCGGCTTTTGTGGCACAGGGGCAGCAGCGCGTGGATGCCGACACCATCTTTTTCTTTTTCGCCGATGACCCATCGCAAGATGGCATGGATTCTTTGCAATTGGTCTCAATGGATGCGGCAGGAGAAGTGCATATTCAAAACGCTCGTAGCCGCGCCACGGCACAGCGTGCCAATTATCATGCGACAACGCGCGTTCTCACTCTTTATGCCGATGAGGCAGAAGAGGTCTGGCTTTATTTTCCCGACAGAAAGTTTGAACTCACCGCCAAGCAGCAATTGGTTTATGATGACATCAAAGGGCGCGCCCATGCCACAGGAGGCACGCTTTTTACCCATCACCAATTCACGCTGCACAGTGATGAGCTCATTGCTTTCATGACGGATGCGCCCAATCGTGCCATGGCGGCGTTGCGTGCCAATCATGGCGTGATTTTGCGTCATCCCCAAGGGCAGTTGCAAGGCAAGCACGGCGTGTACGACCTTGCCGCCAATGTGGTCACCATGAGTGGCGATGTGCGTCTGACCAGTGACGGTAAGGAATTTGCGGGTGATTACGGAATTTTTAATTTGCGGACGGGAGTCAGTCGCTTGGTTTCATTTGCCGAAGCCGAGCATTTGCGCGCCCGCTACAAAGCCCCCATTGAGCGCACCGTTCGCACTGAGATGGGCAGTGACTCAAAACGCCCCACGGCTGTCATCACCATCAATCCCAACGGTGCACAAGAAAACGAACCATCCAGCGAGCAGCAATGATTAGCCTCTGCGAACGGGCTTGCCTTTAAGTGCCTGTTCATACTCCCATTTGGCGGCAGATGCTCGCGTGACCCTATGCCCCACTTGGAAAATATGACCTTTTTTGCCGTATGTTCGCTTATGCTCCTCTTCGCGTCGTTGAAGATCATTGGTGATGCCCGTATGGATGATCCTGTTACCTTTTTTGAAATGGTACTTATAGATGCACTTATCCTGATACATGACAAACTCCTTCAGCAAGATGGGGTGCTGATTCCAGTATAGTCTTTATTTGTGTTTTTTCAATTGAGCAGGAATAATTATTAGTGAATAGGCGTTCCTTGCCGTGCTTGTTCATGTTCCCATTTGACAGCATCGTATCGCGTCACTCTGTCCCCCACTCTCTCAACAGAACATTGGGAATTTTCCTGCTCATATTCTTTTTCAATGAGTTCAATATCTTTGGTGATGCCCGCATAGACAATCTTGCCATCTACTTTCAAAAAGTAACGATAAATGCACCTGTCCTTATACATGACAAACTCCCTCAATAAAATGGACTGCTGATGCCAATATAGTCTTTATTTGTGTTTTTTTCAATTATGAATTTGCATAATATGCCTGAATTTTTTTCAAAATGAGCAAAGTAATTTTAGCAAATTGATTGATATCAAAGGTGACTTCCCACTTCGCTTCTATTTTATTATTGGGATTTTCACCCGTCATGGTGACAGAAGACGCATAGTGGTAAGCATATGCGTGAATAACCTTATGACATAATGGCAAAAAATAAATTGTTTCTTTTTCTTTCTTACCTTCTTTGCTGGTCATCAGAATCGTGCCACATTTCTCGTCATCAAAAGTACTGAGAATTTTTTCTTTTTGCTTTCTTTTTTCCTCATTTTTGTCGGCAAGTGTTTGTTCGTTTAATTTACGCATAAAGACGGCGATGATGATGAGCGATTTGGTGGCTGTTTCATTCAATGTGTCGTGATGGGAAGGTGTGTTCAATGACTGCATATTTTCTTTTGCCGCAAGAATGGCTTGCAAAAGATAAAGTTCCTTGTGCAATTCGGCAACATTGAAAAGGAATTGAGCATTCATGTCACCATCATAGACAATGCAATGATGATTGTGAAGTTGGCATCACTGTGCTAGTGTGCGTTTCGTTGTGTGATTGATGGCGACAGGAAAAACAAAAAAACGCAATCTATCGGTGGTTCGCGAGGGACTGGCGGTTGAGCACATCACCTATGAGGTGGGTCGTCGGCGCATTGTGCGGGATGTGAGTTTGCATGTGGGGCGCGGCGAGGTGGTGGCGTTGTTGGGCCCCAATGGGGCGGGTAAGACCAGCACCTTTCATTCCATCACGGGTGTGGTGCGTCCGCGACGAGGAACGGTGTGGCTGGATGGCTATGATGTGACGGGCTTGCCGATGTATCGCCGTTCTCGCTTGGGTCTTGGTTATTTGCCGCAGGAGTCTTCCATTTTTCGCGGCATGAGTGTCAGTGACAACATCATGGCGATTTTGGAGATTGTGGAGAGTGATGCCCTCAAGCGTCGCACCACATTGGATGAGTTGCTGGCGGAGTTTTCCATTTCGCACTTGGCGGAGGCGGAGTCTGTGTCGTTATCGGGTGGTGAGCGTCGGCGTTTGGAGATTGCTCGCTGTCTTGCGTCAGAGCCTCGCTACATGTTGTTGGATGAGCCGTTGGCGGGGATTGATCCCATTGCGGTCAATGATATTCGTCACTTGGTGGCGCGTCTGAAAAATCGGGGTCTGGGGGTTTTGATCACCGACCATAATGTGCAGGAGACCCTTGCCATCTCAGATCGCGCCTACATCATTCATGACGGCACGATTTTGCGCGAGGGCACGCCTGATGACATCATCAAGGATGAGACCGTTCGCAGCGTGTATTTGGGTGATGATTTCTCGCCGTCTCATTTTGCCACTCTTCGTGCTCGGCGGTGAGTGGGGGTTCGGTTGTTTTAGCGGCACCGTCTTCCCATCAGGGCAAGACTTCTGTGACATTGGCATTGATTGCGGCGTGGAAGAGGCGCGAGCTGCGCGTGGGCGCATGCAAGGTGGGTCCTGACTATATTGATAGCGGATTGCATCGGCGCGTGGGAGCGGATGTCACAATTAATTTGGACCTGTGGGCGATGCGCGATGAGGTGTGCCGTCATGGATGGCACGAGTTGGAGGATGCCAGCGATCGCATCGTGGTGGAAGGCGTGATGGGATTGTTTGACAAAGGCGGCAGAGGCTGCTGCACCGCCGATGTGGCGGCGTATTTGGGGTTGGGGGTGATTTTGGTGGTGGATGCCGCCCACATGGCGCAATCGGCTGCCGCCTTGCTGGAAGGATTTGCTCACCACAGAGACGATTGCGCGGTGCGGGGGGTGATTTTCAATCGCGTGGGCAGTGCCCGCCATGGGTCTTATTTGCGTGAGGCGGCTCATAGTGCCAATGTGCCGTTGTTGGGATTGTTGCCGTCCGAGCCATCCATTGCCATTGCGTCTCGCCATCTGGGATTGCATCAGGGGCATGAGATGTCCGACCGCTTGGTGCACGATTTGGCTCACTGGCTGGAGAGCAACGCCGATGTGTCCGCCATTGAAAAAACGAGTGATTCATCGTCACTGAGTGGGTCATCATCTCACCACAAGTCGTTGGTGTCTCTTTGTGATGTGAGTCATGTGGCGGTGGCGCGCGATGAGGCGTTTTCTTTTTGTTATGAGTGGCTCACGCGCGGTTGGCAGCGGGCGGGCATGCGCGTCTCTCACTTTTCGCCGTTGGCGGGCGAGATGCCTCATAAAGATTGTGATGCGGTGATGCTGGTGGGCGGCTATCCCGAGCATCACTTGGAGGCATTGGGGGATGGTTTTTTCGCCACCATGAGGGAGCTCGCGGCGCGCGGCGTTCCCATTTATGGGGAGTGTGGCGGATTTATGGTTCTGGGGCGCAGTGTGACCGATGGCGATGGGGTGCGTCATGAGATGGCGAATTTGTTGCCTGTGGATTTCTCGTTCGTCTCGCCGCGCCGTTCATTGGGCTATCGCCGTTGTCGGTTGGTGCATGATTGTTTTTTGGGGACGAAGGGCAGGGTGTTGCGGGGGCATGAGTTTCATTACGGACGCATCACCCATCAAGAGGGTGCGCCGCTTTTTCGCATGGAACACGATGACGGCGAAGGCTGGCATGATGCTGGTTGTCGGGTGGGGTCGGTGATGGGGAGTTTTTTTCATTTGATAGATTTTGAATCGTGATTGCGGTATGATGGTGGGTGATTCAACGACAAAAGGGAGGCGATGATGGCAAAAGCAACGAAACTGGCTCTGGTGGGAGCGGGGCAGATTGGTGGCACACTGGCGCACTTGGCGGCGCAGGATGTGTTTGATGAGATTGCCCTTTATGACATCGCGGGGGATATGGCGCGCGGCAAGGCATTGGATTTGATGCAAGCCGGCGCGGTGGAAGGTTTTGAGGCACACATTCACGGCGGCGATGAGGATTCTTTGGTGCGTGATGCCGATGTGGTGATTGTCACTTCGGGCTTGCCGCGCAAACCCGGCATGAGCCGCGATGATTTGATTGAAAGCAATTGTGCCATCATCAAAAAAGTGGGGGCGTTGATTAAGACGCAATCCCCCAAGGCGTTTGTGATTGTGGTGACCAATCCGTTGGATGTGATGGTGTGGGTGATGCGGCAGGTGACGGGTTTTCCTCATGCACGAGTTGTGGGCATGGCGGGCGTTTTGGACTCGGCGCGTTTTGCTCATTTTTTGAGCGCAGCTCTGGGCATCGCCAAGAATGATATTTCCTGCACGGTGCTAGGCGGGCATGGTGATTTGATGGTGCCCCTCATCGGTTATTCATCGGCTGGGGGTGTCTCGCTGGATGAATGGGTGCACAGCGGGCGGTTGCCACAGGATGTTTTGGATGGCATCATTGAACGCACGCGCGGCGGCGGCGGTGAGATTGTCAAACTGCTGGGGACCGGTTCGGCGTTTTATGCGCCCGCAGCATCGGCGTTGCGCATGGCGCGAGCGTTTGTCCGAGACGAAAAACGCCTGCTCACCGCGGCGGCATGGCTAAGAGATGCTTATGGCGAGCGCGATGTTTATGCCGGCGTTCCGGTTACAATTGGTGCGGGTGGCGTTGAGCAAATCGTCCAGCTGAGCCTCAGTGACACGGAGCAAGCGGCATTCAAACAATCGGTGGCGGCGGTGCGAGAATTAGTTGCCGTTGCCGAAAAAATGATATAAAAAGGATTCATCATGACTGTTATTACCAGACCCGCTATTGAAGTAACGCAGGGCAGATACAAATTGTATCTGACATCCTTTACTGCCGAGCATTTTAACATGGCTGATTTTTATGATGTTAAGAAATTAAATATTGACGCAGAAGGTGGCTATCAAAGAGGTTTGCAAGAAACGCGCGTCAAAAGGTTTGTTACAGACATTGTCCGAGCCTCTCACGATTCGAGGGCAGCTACCGAAGATAATAATTTCGGGTCGTGCTTTTATCCCACATCGGTTTTTTTGACAACAGAACATGATGTGAAATATGACGATGAGAAGAGAGAAATATTATTTGACACAAGCATTTGTCCTTTCAACATTGTGGATGGTCAGCATCGTGTGGAGGCTTTGCGGAAAGCCAGTAACGGGAATACCGCTTTGGATGATTTTCCCATGCCCGTCACACTGGCAACCAACCTCAAGGAAGTGGAACAAATGCTTCAATTTTTGATTGTGAATAGCCAACAAAAGAAGGTTGAAAAAGGAGTGGAGCAACACATTTATGCGCGTTTATGCGATATGCAAACACTTAAACCAATGCCTTTTTTGCCAGGAGTGGTGGAAAGAGAAGTAGGAAAGGGCTTATATCGTGAGTGTTTTGACATTGTCAAATTTCTGAATAATGAAGAAACTTCTCCTTGGAAAGGAAAAATTGTCATGGCTGATGATGACCCTAAAAAGAAAGGTGTTAAACAAGCTGCGTTTGTGGGTAGTTTGAAAAGGTATATTTTTGCCCAAGGCAACCTTTTGCATGAGAAAAAGGATGATATTCGTTATGTGAAAAATTTTCTTTTGAACTACTGGATCGCTTTAACCGAATTCGCATCTCGGGACATTCGTATTGAGTCTGATTCAAATATTTTCAAAACAAATGGACTAAACTTTTTTCATGAAATTTCTAGCCTTTTTGCAGAAAAGTGCTTGAATAATGATGATGCGACAGTCCCCACAATTAGAGGATATTTTGAGGGGGTGAACGACTGTGCGTTGGAATTGGGAAATGAAAAGGTGGTAAAATTGATGGCATCTGCAAATTGGGCGAAAGGTGGTGAATTTGGTAAATTGAATCTAGGGGGCATTAGGGGCAAGGCTAGTGAATATAGTGCAATTTTTAAGAGTTGGGATTTAGGATTCTAGGCAGTGAGCTCAACCTTTGAATATTGCTAATTTAACCCCTCAAGTTGAGCACAAAGTATCCTTTAGTGGCAGAGAGCTTTTGTCCGTTCCTAAAGAGGCGGGTTGCTATGTGCTGACCAATTTTAGTGGTGAGATTTTTTATATTGGTAGGGCTAAAGATTTGTGCAGACGCATGGCACAGCATTTAGAAAATCCAAAGATGAGACAGCGAATTACTGCAGGCAAGGCAACTCAATTCCACTATCGCTTGTGTGAGGTCAAAGAGCTTCCCTATCTTGAAAGAGGCTGGATGAACGAGTATAGAATGAATAATGGTGGCAGGTTGCCCCCTTTTAATGAGGTGGATGCTGCCATCTAAGATTTTGCCATCTAATTGGAGGTTTTTATGAATGTTCATGAATATCAGGCGAAACGCCTGCTTGGTCAGTTTGATGTTCCCACGCCTGTTGGGGATGTTGCTTACAACACGCATGAGGCGGAGCGCATTGCCAATTGGCTTGATGAGGATGTGATGGTGGTGAAGGCTCAGATTCATGCTGGGGGGCGTGGTTTGGGCGGTGGTGTCAAGGTGGTGAAATCGGTGGCGGATGTGGTGAAGTCTGCCGATGCCATGTTTGGCATGATGCTCAAAACTCCGCAAACGCCGCCTGAGGGCAAGAAAGTGCGGCGCGTTTATATTGAAAAGGGGGTTAATATAGACAAGGAGATTTATTTTTGCGTTGTGGTCAATAGGGCAACGGGCGGGGTGGACATCATCGCCAGCAAGGAAGGCGGCATGGACATTGAGGAAATCGCTCAAAAGAAACCCAAGTCAATCATGAAGGTGTCGTTGCCTGCGGGGGCGCGTCTTGCCTCGCACCATGTGCGCCGTCTGTGCTACGGGCTGGGGCTCGGCGGACGCTTGGGACGCAAGGCACAAAAAACCATGCTGAATATTTGGCGCGCCTATGACAATCTGGATGCCTCCATGCTGGAGATCAATCCACTGGTCACCACCAAAGAGGAGGAGGTCTTTGCTCTGGACTGCAAGGCGGACTTTGACGACAATGCTCTGTTTCGTCAACGGCGGGTGGAAGAAATGCGTGATGATGACGAAATGGACCCCCTTGAGCTGGAAGCCGCGCGTCACAATCTCAACTATGTGAAGCTGAACGGCAGCATTGGGCTCATGGTCAATGGCGCGGGACTCTCAATGGCAACGATGGACATCATTGAGAGCATGGGGGGCAAGGCGGCAAACTTCATGGATGTGGCAGGAGCGGCAACCTCGGAGCGTGTCGCCGCCGCATTCAAACTGATTTATCGCGATGCCGATGTCAAAGGTATTCTCATCAACATTTTTGGCGGCATGATGCGCTGCAACTCCATCGCCGAAGGCTTGGTCGCCGCCGCCGGCGAGGTGGGGCTGGAGAAACCGCTGGTGGTGCGTCTGGAGGGAACAAATGTGGATTTGGGACGCAAAATCCTCAAGGACTCGCCCTATCCCATAGAACCAGTCGCCACCATGTACGAGGCGGCGGAGAAAATCGTGAACGCCGTCAAAAAAGGAGGCTGACATGGCTATTTTACTGGACAAAAACACCAAGATTATTTGTCAGGGCTTCACGGGAGCGCAAGGGACATTTCACTCACAGCAGGCGTTGGATTATGGAACGAATTTGGTGGGCGGCGTGACGCCCGACAAAGGCGGCAGCAAACACTTGGGACTGCCCGTCTTCAACACGGTGGAAGAGGCGGTGGAGAAAACAGGATGCACCGCAACGGGCGTTTTTGTGCCGCCACCCTTTGCCGCCGATGCCATCTTGGAGGCGGTGGAGGCTGAGCTGGAACTGGTGGTGTGCATCACCGATGGTGTGCCGGTCAGCGATATGCAACGAGTCAAAAGTGCCCTTGTGGGCAAAAAAACCCGCCTCGTGGGACCCAATTGTCCGGGCGTTTTGACTCCTGATGTGGGCAAAATCGGCATCATACCAGGGCATATTTGTCAAAAAGGACGGGTGGGAGTGATTTCTCGCTCCGGCACATTGTCTTATGAGGCGGCGGTGCAGACCAGTCAGTCGGGGCTGGGGCAATCCACCATCATTGGCATTGGCGGTGACCCTGTCAATGGCACGAACTATGTGGATGCCTTTGAACTCTTCATGCAGGATGATGAAACCGATGCCATCATCATCATTGGCGAGATTGGCGGTGTGCCAGAGATCAATGTGGCGCATTATATCAAGGACTTGGGCAAAAAATCCAAACCTGTGGCGGCGTTTGTCGCAGGGGCTGCCGCACCGCCAGGAAGACGATTGGGACACGCAGGGGCAATCGTCTCGTCTGACGATGAAACCGCTCAAGCCAAAAAAGAAGCTTTGCGTTCCGCAGGCGCAGTGGTGGCTGATATCATCACCGATATCGGCAAAGCCATGCGCCAAGCGATGAACTCATAACTCAAGAGGAGACACACCATGAAAGCGCACGCCCTTATTTCTTACATGGGACCCGATAAACCCACGCTTATTTCTTCCATCATTGCGTTGCTGGAGGAGCTGGGCGGCAGCTTTGGTGATGTCACATTTGCCACTTTGGGTGAGGCGGGGGAGCTCACCTTTATCTACGAAATGCCCGATGGACTTGAGGTGGATGCGCTCAGAGGCCAATTAGAATCACTGAGTGTGTTGCAAAGCGGCACGGTGCGGGTGGAATCGTTTGCTTTGAAGGCGGAGAAGGGCCCCACCAGCCGCATCACCCATCGCATTGTGTTGTCTGGCGAGGATCGCTCTGGACTGCTCAAAAGCATTATTGATGTGTTGGACAAACACGGTGCGGTGATTGTGCGCATGAATGCCGAGCGACTGCACGGAGCGACAACGGTGCGCTATGCGGCGCGCATTGCACTGTCGGTGCGCGAGGAGCGCGCCCCTGATTGCCTCAGTGACATGGCGCGCCTTGCGGCTTCTCTCAATATGACCTTGCGCTACGAGACCGCCTGAAGCGTTTGGCTTGCCAGCTTGTTTTCAGCAACAGATGATGCAACACAATATGCCCCCATGAGGGCGAGTGGCTTTTGAGTTGTTCTTCAAGGGCGAGCCATTCTGTCATCACGGCGGTGAGGGTGTCATTGTCCCATAGCTGCCATGTGCGCCTGAAGGCTGCTTTTTGTTTGAAAAAAACGGGGGGTTTGATGGATGACAGTGCCTCCTCCAAACTCATGCCGTCCGCCATCAAATGATAGCCATCCTGCAGACGGCGCAGATGATAGAGCACAAGGCGCACCAGCTGAATATGGTCATCGTGCGGCACATGATGCACCCGCACATCCTTCCACTGTCCCAGCATGATGGCATGAGGCAATCGCTCCAAAGACGAAGGAACGCCATGATGAACCGACAGACACGCCACCACATCGCTTTCGCTCACCTCTTTGGTGTCGTGAGCATAGAGCATCACCATATCTAAAAATCCTAAGAGGTCATCGCGATTGTCGCTTTTGAGTGCCAGCAATTGACGAGAAGCATCAGGATGAATCGTTTTATCATGTTTTGCGGCGTGTTCTCGCAAGAGGTCGGAGAGGGTGCGCTCGGAATCTTCGTAACAACCGATGGCGATGAGGTTTTTTTTGTCTTTTTCAAACAGTTGGCGAAGAGGCGAGCGCGGCGCAAGGGCATCGGCTTTGACAATCACAGGATGCAGCATATGAGGCAACGCTTTGCGAATGGCTTGAGCCGTGGGACTGTCGGCATCATGAGCGGCATCAATCATGACAAGGCGGGCGTCCCCAAAAAGTGATGGCATGGCACTTTCCATCTCCAGCCATGCGGCAAGGTCATCCACTTCAGCCGCGCGGCATGAAACAAAGCGCATGGGATCGCTCGTAACTTCTTGCAGAGCATCCCGTGACGGCAGTGACAATTGATGCATCGCCCATTCATCACAGCAGCTGCGCGCCAATCCGTGATTGACGCCAAACGCCAACAAGGATTTCACCTCGCCCGCTGCGGTGCGACGGCAATGGTCGCGCAATTGGTAGGATTTCACTTGCATCAGATGGGATCAATGGTGTGAAGCAATTGCATGGTGATGCGACTGGCAAGGATGGTCAATAGGTGTTCTCGCAATCGCTGTTTTGCGTGAGAGTCGGCATAGCTGGTGCTGCCAATGCGATAGGTGGCACTCTCATGCAGCTGGCGTTTGATGACGATGCGTGTTCCTTGGCGCAAAACCACATCGGCAGAGATGATTAATTCACTGCCACGCGCCGATGTGTTGGGCTGAATGAATAGTGACTGTGACCTCTCACGCAAAGAAATATCCAACCGATAGGGGGCATCGGGGTGAATGTTGAGTTGCCGATCCAATTGCCCTGCCAAAAAAAGATGATGGTCATCATTGTTGGGTGTGAGGGCGATGACCACATTCTTTTTGCGCAATGAATCGCCATAGAGGGGTGTCAGGCTGCAGCCAGCCATCACCAGCGAAGGCAACAGGACAATCAGTGAGCGGATGACAGGCATTGTTTCATAAATTGTTGTGCCCGCACAATGATGGCATCATTGATGCCATGACCAAGACCGTGTTCCAACAGACTGGCAACCGCAATCCCACTGGCTTTGAGCTGAGATTCGGCATCATGCATATGGGTGTAGGCAATGAGGGGGTCGTCACTGCCATGGGTCAGCAAAACAGGTGGATAGTGGGGCATGGGCGGTGGTGGCTCTGCCAAAATGGACGAAAAACTCATAATCCCCGCCACAGGTGATGCACGCCGCAGGCCCACATGCAATGCCAACATTCCTCCTTGGGAAAAACCGCTCACAATCAAATCGGAGGCATTCAGCTCATAATAGGTGAGCAATTCGTCAAGGTATTGATTGACCAGCGGCGCACTTGCCGTGAGCAATGACACAATGGCACTGGGTTCTAATCCTTGCGTGAGACTAAACCATTGCCTGCCCATTCCGCCTTCATGAGGGTGTGGCGCATCAGGAGAGACAAACAGGGTATCGGGAAAATGACGCTGCCAAAAAGTCACTAACCCCAGCAAGTCGTTGCCGTCAGCTCCATAGCCGTGCAACAGCACCACCAGCGAGCGCGGACGGCTCAAGGAGGAAGGCGCATGGTGGGTGACAAGAGAAAATGATGACATGGTCTTTTGCTTACCTTGCTTTATCATACGCAAATGATTATGTCATCTATCAGGAGGCAAAAGGATGGAATCATTACAGATGTATCATAATCCCAATTGCGGGACATCTCGGGGCATTTTGGCACACCTGCGAGCGCGTGGCATTGAGCCCACCATTGTGCTGTACATGAATGACCCTCCCAGCAAAGAGACACTGCTTTCACTGCTCGCCAAGATGGATGAGGTGCGTCCCGCCCATGCCATTTTGCGCCGCCGTGAAAAGCTCTGTAGCGAGATGGGGCTGGAGGGCGATGATGTCAGTGAGGAGGCGTTGATTGAGGCAATGGTGGGCAATCCAGTATTGATTCAGCGTCCCATTTTGATCAAGGGGGATCGCGCCGTGCTGGCGCGTCAAGCCGAAGTGGTGGATGACTTTTTGGATGAGGTGCTGGAATGAACAAAACCGAACGCCGCATTGCCGCCAAGAAGCGCAAAGCCGATGCGGCGCGCGGGATTGCTCCGCAACGCTCTTCTGAGACGCGCTTGCCGCCGGGGCAGCATCTGGTGGCGCAATTTCCCGTCTTGGATTTAGGTATTCAGCCCGCCATTGATACCGCACAGTGGCGATTGACCGTGCATGGCTTGGTGGCACAGCCATTGGATTTGGACTGGCAGTCGTTTCATCGGTTGCCGCAAGAAGAGTTTGTGTCGGACATTCACTGTGTGACCAGTTGGTCGCGTTTTGACAATCATTGGCGCGGCGTGGCGGTGCGTCATCTGTTGGAGTCGCTGCGTCCCATGCCTGAGGCGCGCTTTGTCTTCATTCGCTCCTCTGACAACTACACCACCAACATGCCCCTTGCTGACTTTGCTCACGAGCAGTGCTTGCTGGCGACTCACTGGGAAGGCAAGCCTCTCACCCGTGAGCACGGTGCACCGGTGCGTCTCATTGTGCCTCACTTATATTTGTGGAAAAGTGCCAAGTGGATCAAAGAGATCATTCTTGCCGACACCAATGAGCGCGGATTTTGGGAGCAAAACGGCTATCACAACGATGCCAACCCGTGGGACGAACAACGATATGCGTGGCAGGAGTGAGAAGCGGTGTTACAGCTTCAGGTCGGTTTTGTCTTGCAGCTGACGGCGATATCGCGTTCGCTCTTTTTGAGGTGCGGGAATCAAGCCAATGTCTGTGGCAATGCCATCATCGCCAATGACATCATCCGACATGAAAAAGCGGGTGTATTCATCCAAGCCCGTGACCGTGCCCAAGTGTTGCCCCTTGACATAGATATACAAAGGACGAGCGATGGGCCAACCGCCGTCACTGATGGATTCAAAACTGGGCGACTGACCCCCCACCGTTGCCACCTGAATGCGATCACGATTTTGGTCGTAAAAGCTAAAGCCAAAGACTCCCATCGCACCCTTATTGCTTTGAATACGGGTGAGCGTCACGGTGTAATCGCCGTCAATGTCCACAGCGACCCCGTCTTTGCGGATGCGTTTGCAAAAAGACTTGAAGGCTTTGGCATCACCGCCCACCAAGTCCTTGAGCCCCGCCACTTCCTTGCAGCCGCCTCCCATGACGATGGTTTCAAACACATCGCGCGTACCGTGTTTCTCACCGGGAATGAAGGCAAGAATTGTGGTGTCTGGATAGGCGGGATTGATGTCGCTCCATCGCTCAAAGGGGTTGTCTACCAGCGTGTCATTCACAGGAACTTGCGCCGCCAAAGCCAAGAAAAGATCTCTAAGAGAGACATCCATAGGCGGCACGGATATATCACTGGCAAACACAATGCCGTCATAGCCGATGCTGAGCTCAATGACCTGCACGCCGTTGGCGTTACATGTCTCCAGTTCCTTTTTCTTCATGCGGCGCGAGGCATTGGCGACATCAATGGTGTCAGTTCCCACACCCTGACAGAACAATTTGAGTCCCGCCGAACTGCCTCCCGATTCCACCACAGGGGTTTTGAAGTTTGGATACCGCCGCTTGAAGCCCTCCGCCGCCGCCGCAGCGAAAGGCAAAACGGTGGATGAACCCGCCACACTGACATAATCACGAGCATGAGCATTCGTGAGAGGCAGTGTAAGCATCCCCAAGCATAGCAGGGTCAGCAGGGTTGTTTTTTTCATGGTTAGGTCTCCTCTGTTAGGGGGTGGTTAAAAAGCAAACTGCAGGCGCATTTGCACACCATAGGGCTCATCGGTGCTGTCGCATCCGCACAGCTGTGCGCTGCGCCACGCTTGCGCCCATTCGGTCATGACGCGAATGTTTTTGACGGGCATCCATATCGCACCGACAGTGACGGCTCGAAATGTGCCTCTGTCAAAGTCGCTGAAAAACATCTGATTCCAACGAACACCAACGCCAAACGCACCATAGCCGCCCGATTGAATGTCACGCTTCGGACTCACCCCTTTGGGGATGCCCTTTTTGACATCAAACTTGTTGTGCTCTCCGGTGAGCCAATAGTTGGCTTGCAGATAAAATCCCATGACGGTGTTGTCATCCCGACTGGAGCTGTTGTTATACCTCACTTGGGACAACAGGAATTCGCTCTGCATGGCGAATGATTGATAGCCCACAGCAATCTCGGGGCTAAAATCAATGCGGGCATCGGCATCGGTGGCTTTGACACTGTAGGTCTTATTGTGAAAGACCGCCTTGGTGAAGGGAGCTCTCGATTCATAAGCCACATCGCCATGACGGTTGTGCACATAATGAACGCTGCCGCCCACATGAAGATACATGTCATCGTCCATAATGGGCGCAAAGGTGAGCCGAGCCGCCACACCAAAATCGGTGTCATGAGTCTCCTCAAAGGCGGCATTCGCCCCCTTGATGGTATCCCCATGCACACCAAAGCCAACCTGACCCATCTTAAACCGATAGTAAATGTTGGCGCCATAGTAACGCGACTCTGGAATCACAACACGCTCCATAAAGGGTAGGTTGTTGGAGCTGGAAGGCGGCAACAGTCCAAACGGCGGCTTGTCATGTCCCACCCGCACAATCACATTCTTGATTCCGTTATAATCAAGATAGAAACCTTTCATGGAAACACCATTGTCGGAGAAGTCTATGACAGATTTATAGGCAAAGTCCTTGAGGATTTTGCCAGAGAATCCAAAACGGGCTCTGCGAAACGCTGTTCCAGTATTGCCTTTGACGAATTGGGGATTGCTGTCATCGTCAGCATCAAACAGCGTATCCATATGAAACCGCCCTGAGAGGCGGACCGACCAATCTCGGCAGGAGATGGATATTTTGTCCTCATCATAGTCACACTCGGCGAGACTTGCTGCGTGAGCGGGCGCATCAAAAGAGAGCAAAAGGCTTGCGCCCAATAGTCCTCCCATGATGGTGTTTGGGTTTTTTTTCAACATAAGAGCCTCCTTGTTGGTTGAAAAAAACTCAAAAAAAAGACCCGATACCTAAAAGGTAACGGGTCTTTTTTTAAGTGTTCATAACTGGCAATTCACCTACCAACCGACTTGCGCTCGGAACTGAATTCCGTATGGAGCTTGCCGATTTCCATCGGCTTCCACGACCCATGCCCTGACGAATTCGGTAACGAATTTGGTGTAAGCATTGGGAAGCCAAGTCATATTGATGGTGAGTCCTTCATGTCTTCCAAAGTTAGCGAATCCATCAGACAGGTCAGCATATTGATATCTGAGTCCGAATCCGATAGCCCCTGACCCTCTTCCTGATCCGAGGAATTCATTGCGAGGCTTGATTCGTCCAAAGGTAGCACTTTGATCATCGTATTGATTAATCTCACCCGTGAGCCAATAGTTCACTTGGGCATACCAAAGGTGCATTGTGGAATCAAGTTTAATTCCATCACTTCCGACAATGGTTGGTCTGAGCAGTGTGTATTCTGCTTGGAAAGCGAGGGGTCCCATGACGAGAGCGGCTTCAGGATTGATAGCGTAGAACTCCTCATTGAGGTACTCTTGACTGACATGCGTCTGATAGTCCACGGCAAGGAGTGGCTGGCTTAAAGTTGCTGAGAATGGCGCACCGATTCCGAGGATAGGATTTGTCTTGGACTGGGCATTATTGAAGTTAGCATAACGACCACTGAATCCAAGGTGGAGAAGGGAGCGATTGCTCAGTTCGAAGGAACTGGTGAAACGACCTGTGATTCCCACATCGCCTTGAGCATTGGCGGACTCCTTGGTGTCATCGCTTCCTTCCAGCCCTCCGATATGGACAGCACCGGCAACGGTGTTGCCTCGTTGGGCGACACGCGCCATGACGGCAAAGCGAGTGATATCATAGAATCCTGGGCGTTCCATGAAGTATTCATTTCCATGGGGAGCGGTTTGTTCCAATCCAAAGGGGAGTTTCATTAAACCAACCTGCATGATGGCACTATCAAACCCTTGATAACGGACATAGGCATCATGGAGTCCGGCTTTGGTTCTGTGGTCGGAATATTCTTCCGATGCGGCGAAGATTCCTTTGAGTTCATAGGCCCAGTCCCTGCTGTAAGTTCCTTGCACACCGAGATAGGCACGATTGATATCGGCATAGGAGCTGGAGATACCTTCTTGAACCGAATTGAGGAAGACGGCATCAACTTGGATAAGTCCGTTGAGGGACAGTGTCCAGTTGCCACAATCCAGCGTGACCAATCCTGTTTCCAGAGCGGCACTGCTCACGACCGCACAGCCAGAAACGCTTCCAGAGCCGAAGTCATCGTAGGATTCGGCGAAAGTTCCGTAATCCTCAAAACCTTCATCTTCCATGACCTCAGGCTCTTCCTCTTCTGTGAACATATCCAAGAAACCGTAATCTTGAAAATCCTGCATGGGTTCTTCTTCAACAACCTCCATGACGGGCTCCTGATCGTAGCTGTCATAGTCATCGAATTCTTCTTCCTCAAACTCTTCATAGTCAATGTCGGAGACATCAACTTCCTCTTCAAGATCGACATCATCGTAGCCTTCCTCAAATTGGTATTCATCGAAGACTTCAACGATTTCTTCCTCTTCTTCGTAATAGAGAGGTTCTTCTTCGTAGAAGAAGGTTTCTTCTTCCTCTTCGAATTCAAATTCTTCGTCAAAGAACCCGCTGTCCGCGCGTGCGGATTGGGGTGAAACCTGGGAAAGCAGCAAGGAGAAGCCGATAATAATTCCCAATGGGATTGAATGCCTCAGAACAAACATGAATATACTCCCTCTATCGTTCGTGAAAGAACACTTATATTGCGTTATGGTGTGACTTCGCCGCCTGACCGATGTCTCGCCCATTGATTGCGATGAAGCCATCAAGGACAGTTTATCGCACATAATCATAATGATTGCAAGAGTGATAAAGTGGAAAATTAATAAATAATTCATGAAGACAGGTGGTGGTTAGTTGCCTCTTTGGCGGATGTGTGTCAGCATTGGTGGCTCAATTGGGAGAGAAATTTTGGGAGTTGGGCATGAGTCTATGGCGTGCATGGCGTGATTTTTGGCTTCGGCGAGCGGCGGTTCTGGTGTATGTGACCTCACCCACCAAGCAAGAAGCCGAGCATCTGGCGCGCAGCACGGTGGAGGCACGATTGGCGGCGTGTGCCAATATTTATTCTATGAGGTCTGTGTATCATTGGCAGGGCAAGGTGGTGGATGACGAGGAATGGGCGTTGTGGCTGAAAACGCGCCGCTCAATGCGTCACGAATTGGTGAGGCATATCGTTGCCCATCATTCTTATGAGTGCCCCTGTGTGGTGATTGTTCCATTGTGGATTGGACACATTCCATTCGCACAATGGATTATTGAAAGCACGGGGATTATTGAAAGCACAAGTCATTGACGATTTTTTTTTGTTCATTTATAAGAGGGCATCATGATGGTCAAAAAAGACGAACCCAAGACAGCACAAAAGAAAACGCCAGCCAAAAAGAAGGCTGCCGCGCCGAATGTTGCTGTGCCGAATGTTGCTGTGCCCAAGACAAAAGCTGTGGCACGCAAGAAAACTGTCTCACCATCGGTCGCCGCAAAGAAGGTTAGTAAATCGGAAGTAAAGCCAGAAATAAAAATTGTCAATGGACGCATGGTTCGTAAGGCGCGCCTGCCTCGTCAGGATAGTTACACATTGCGCGCGAGTGAGGTGAATCGTCAGTGGTGGATTGTGGATGCTCGCGGGTTGGTGCTGGGGCGCATGGCGGCGGTGATTTCGTCTGTGTTGCGCGGTAAGACCAAGCCCACCTATACGCCTCATATGGATGGCGGCGATGGCGTGATTGTGGTCAATGCGCGCGCTGTGGCATTGACGGGCAATAAGCGCGCCGGTAAGATTTATTATCGTCACACGGGCTATCCGGGTGGACTCAAGGAGCAACAGGCGGGAGCGATTTTGGATGGCAAGCATCCCGAGCGCGTGGTCACCCTTGCGGTCAAGCGCATGTTGGGACGAGGTCCCATGGCGCGCCAACGGCTGTCTCATTTGAAGGTGTATGGAGGCGAGACCCATCCTCATGAGGGATTGCAGCCCAAGTCGCTGGATGTGGCGGCGATGAACAAGAAGAATGTGAGGCATGGATCATGACCGAGACGGTGCAAGAGAAAAAAAGCGAGTCGGCTGAGGCAACACCCAAAGCCGCGCCGCCAATCAAGGACATGCCGCCCAGTGGTTTTTATGCCACCGGACGCCGCAAGGACGCGGTGGCGCGCGTGTGGCTACGCAAGGGCAAGGGAACGGTGACGGTCAATCATCGCTCTTTTGAGACTTATTTTGCCCGTCCTGTGTTGCGGATGGTGATTGCTCAGCCGCTGGAGCTGGTGGGGGTGACATCACACTATGATGTTTTTTGCACGGTGAAGGGCGGCGGTTTGTCGGGACAGGCGGGGGCGGTGCGTCATGGCATTGCTCGCGCCCTGGCGATGAGTGACGATGCCGCTCATTCTCAATTGCGCCGCAACGGATTTCTCACGCGCGATGCTCGCGTGGTGGAGCGCAAAAAATACGGCAGACACAAAGCGCGCCGTTCCCATCAATTCTCCAAACGCTAATGGTGAATCACGCCTTCAGGGCGCGCTGTCGGAAAACAGACGAATCACCGCAACCCCCAAAACAATTAATGCGATGCCGATGAGTGCGGCATTGTCCAGCACTTCGTCAAACAGCAGCCATCCCATGACGCTGATGAGAATGATGCCGATGGCACTCCACAGGGCATAGGCGATGCCGATGGGAATGGATTGTAGCGACAGGGTGAGAAAATAAAATGACACCCCATAACCCACCATCACGATGGTGCTGGGAAGCCACTCAGTGAATTGATTGGTGTATTTGAGTGCCGATGTGGCAATCACTTCGGCAACGATGGCGACAAACAAATACATGTAATGCATGATGCCGTATCGTAATTGGAGCGATGAAAAATCACAAGAAGACTTATGATTTTATGGTGATTTTGTTTTGTTGCCAAAAATAAAAATCATAAGCAGACTTATGATTTTGATTTTGTTTTATTGCCAAAAACAAAAATCATCATAGTGGCACACAGGGTGATGGTGGCGGCATTGATGCCATCCCACACCTCTCGTGCAAATCCAAGAGGCACGAAGGGATTGTAAATGACGGCAAAAATCACCAGCACAGCCATGAGCCATTTTGTGGGGGCGGCGCGCGACTGTGTCATCATGGATGACAGTCCATGCACAAGAATGACCATGTAGCCACAAATCATCCAACGGGTGAAAATATAGTAGCCATAGGGCAGACCCAACACATCCCCCAGCATGGCGACCGAAAGAATGAAAATTGGCAACAGATGATTTGACCAGTGATTAAAAAAGAACACTTTTTTGGTGAGATGGTCACGAACGGCAATACGCCAAGAGTGTGAAGAAGGTGTCATAGCAGCAGCTCCCTGATGCAGTATTGAACAAAACACCCACACTAAGTGTTGGGCGTGCCACACACTAGACATCCTAGATAGCCCGTCTATTCCCCACAGAACCCATCAGCAAAACTGATGATATGGGTGTTGTATTCAACAGGACACCCAACCAAAGGTTGGATGCCTATGTGTGTGGCAGCGTGATGGTAGGTTAAAAGGCGATAAAAATCAAGTTTTTTGATTGGGTGTTGTTCTTCACTAGGAGCACCCAGCCCTGTCTATTTCCCTTGCGGCACACGAAGCACCATTGGGTATTGTATTCAACAGGACACCCAACCCAATTCATCAAAAGACTGAATATGCGCGTTTTTGTTCAACGGCTTGGCGGTAATAGTTTATAATTTCTTTGCTGGTGGAATCGCTTTTGAACAGTCCCTCGCATATCTTGATGAGAATGTCATTGCTCAAATAAGAGTCTTGTCCTTGACTTTGCATGGCAAGAGGCAGGTTTTGTAAGGCTTCGTGGCTTGTGGAAATGCACCTTGCCCACTTATAGATGATGTAACTGTCACGAATGATGCTGTAATGGTCACCTTTTTTGAGAAGACATGTTCTATCTATATGATGGCGTTTTCCGCCGTAGCTATTTTTGACACTGGATGCATTGGCGTAAATGATATAGTGACCTTCCTTTTTATTTTGGGGCGTAAAAGGGTCGGTGAGAGTAAAAGCAGGGTGGTCTTTTATGATGAAGTATCTGCCTCTGTCAAGGCTCATGCGACCTCACCGTGTTGGTGTATGTAATCGTCAAGAGCTTGAAAGGAGCGAATTTCGTCACTGCAATCTTTTGCCTCTTCGTCATCGTATCCGTAGGCTTTGAAGACATCTTCGTATGCAATACGAATGGAGCTGCCGTGTGGGTCTTGCCACTCAGGGATTTTTTCAGAGTCGTGAGTGTAGTGGGAGAGTTGGTCGGCGGTCATAGAGCCAAACCGATTCCATATGTCTTGCATGACACGGTGATTGAGTCTTGACAATCTCCCAACGGCATCTTCGTCTATGGGTTGGTTTTTTTTGAGTTTGATGTCGTATTGATTTGTGTGGTCAATCCACTCCAGCCAATCTTTTTGTGTTGCCTTTGTTTTGCCCGCCAGCAGATTATAGGTGTGTGACAAAACAGGACCCCGCGGCAAAGAATACAAATCATCATCACAGATGGTCACGCCATGACTGCCAATGCATTCTCGCTCGGACAAATACAACAGCTTGATGAGTTTCATGACGCTCATCTTGTCGCTCGTCTGGCGATTTTTATCAAGGAAGAACAAAATCATGTGGGTGGCGGTTCGTTCGCAATACATGTGCATTTTCTCCTGCTCGTGTTATCTACGAATATAATATCAAAATTTGTCCTTTGCAACAACGGTGGGCAAAGATGGTGCTGTGAAGCGATTTGAAAATCAAGGTTTTAAATTTTATATGCACAGCCCTGTTCAACAGCTTGGCGGTAGAAGTCTTTGACATCAGACCTTGCGAGAGTGCTTTGCATCAAGCCTTTGCATATTTTCATGAGGATGGCGGGAGTGAGGAAGGCATCTTGTCCTTGACTCTGCATGGCAAGGGGAAGGTTCTGTAAGGCTTCGTGGTTCGTGGAAATGCACTCTGCCCGTTTATAGGCGATGAAACTGTCATGGGTGATGCTGTAATGGTCACCTTTTTTGAGAAGACATGTTTTATCTACAATTCTCTTCTCGCCTCGCCAATCTCTCACACTAGAAGCATTGACACAAATGACCTTTTTTTGCGTTTGTCCCTTGGGTTTGCCCTTTGGTATGAATGGATCGGTGAGAATAAAAGCAGGGTGTTCCTTAAAAATAAAATATCTGCCCCTGCTGATGTCATCAAGGCTCATGCGAGAGCCTCGCCTTGTCGCATTTTTTCTGTAAAAGATTGCTGAAAGCGAATTTCTTCACTGTACATTTTTGCCTCTTTTTCATTGCATCCATAGGCTTTGAAAATATCTTCATACTCAATGGGGATAGAACTGCCGTGAGGGTCTTGCCATTCGGGAATTTTTTTGGAGTTGTGGGTGTAGTCAGAGAGTTGTTGGGCGGTCATAGAGCCAAACCGATTCCATACATCTTCCATAATGTCGTGATCAACTTGAGCCAATCTTCCCAAATTTTTTCTCATGACGGGTTTATTGTCTTTGATTTTGATATCAAATGTATTGGCAGCATCAATCCATTCCAGCCAATCTTTTTGTGTTGGGTTTGTTTTGCCCGCCAGCAAATCATAGGTGTGTGACAAAACAGGACCGAGCGGCAAAGAATACATCGTGTCATCACAGATGGTCTCTCCATGCTTGCCAATGCATTCTCGCTCGGACAAATACAACAGCTTGATGAGTTTCATGACGCTCATCTTGTCGCCCTTCGCACGATTTTGATCAAGGAAGAACAAAATCATGTGGGTGGCGGTTCGTTCGCAATACATTATTATGTCTCCTGTGTTATCTACGAATATAATATCAGCGAGTGTGTTTTGCAACAACGGTGGGCGCGGCTGGGATTGAACCAGCGACCCCTACGATGTCAACGTAGTGCTCTCCCGCTGAGCTACGCGCCCATGCCTCATCCCTACACATTATCGGCATAAACGGCAAGAGCTGGCTCTTGAGAGACGGCGGCGCGCAAGATACAGTAACGCCATGATGCCTCTCACTTCTCACGCATCCACACAAAAGATTTTCACTCGCGTCGCGCCCTATTATGAGCGCATGAATGATGTCATGTCTGGCGGTTTGCATCGTGTGTGGCGGCGGGTGTTGGTGAATTATTTATTGCGGCATCAGCCGTCTGATTCCATATTGCTGGATGTGGCGGGCGGCGGTGGTGCGGTGAGTCAGTCTTTTTTAGAATCATTGCCTCAGGGGCATAAGGGCAAAGCGCGCGCCATTGTGTGTGACCACAGTTGGGGCATGATGAAGGAACTGTCACCGCATCATTCCATTGCCGCCATTGGCGGTGTGGCGGAGCGTTTGCCCATCAAGGATGCATCCATCACCCACTGCTCATGTGCCTACGGATTGCGTAATTTTGCCGACTATGAAAAATCTTTGCGAGAGATGCGGCGGGTGCTGATGACGGGAGGACGCGTTGCCATCATGGAATTGGGGCGGGTGGATGTGCCGTTGCTCGCGTCCCTTCACTGTGCCCATGTGAATTATGGCGTGCCGCTGCTGGGACGCGTGATTGCCCATGATGAAGCCAGCTATCGTTATTTGGCACAATCCATCGCGAATTTTGCCGCGCCGCACGAGGTGATGGCATCCATGGAGTCTGCGGGCTTTGCGGTGATTGGTCACAGGCAATTGCATGGCGGCGCGATCAATTTTTTCTTTGCCGAGGCGTGGTAGGGATGTCTAAAATGAATGTCCTGATGCGCCTGCGGATGGCGCGTGTGGTGTGGATTTTGGCATCATCGGGGGCGCATCGCGTGGCGCATCAGTTGGGCGCGCCTGCCAGTTTGGTGCGGGTGATGGCGATTCTTTCGTTCACCAAGGATGACCGCCATCAGGGCGAGGCTTTGGGGCGCGCTCTGGAGCGGATGGGCGCGGGATTCATCAAACTGGGACAGCTGCTTGCCACCCGCAGTGATATTGTGGGCGAGGCGGTGGCGCGCTCGCTTTCTTTTTTGCACGATGACCTCAAGCCGCTCAGTCCTGCGCGCGCCAAAAAACAATTGGAAGAGGTTTTGGGCGGTGAGCTCACAGAGCATTTTCGGACCTGTGATGTGCACGCGGTCAAGGCGGCATCCATTGCCCAAATTCACAAAGCCACCACCCATGATGGCAAGACGGTTGCCATCAAGCTGCTGCGTCCCAATGTGATGCGGCAGTTCATGAAGGATTTTAAGCTTTTGCGCGTTCTTGTGAGTTGGATCGAAAAACATCGCCCCGATTTGCGGCAGTTGCGATTGCATCAGGTGCTGGATCATTTGGAGGTGACCGTTCGCAATGAGCTGGATTTGCGTCTGGAGGCATCGGCGATGGCGATTATTGGGGAGCGGCTCAGGCAAAGCCGTCATCATCGCGTGCCGCGAGTGTATTGGCAGTGGAATCACGAGAAACTGCTGGTGATGGAATGGATTGATGCCACACGCATGGATGAGGTGACATTGAGCAAAAAGGAGCGCACCGCCATTGTGACCCACCTCACACGGGCGGTGTTTGGTCAGATTTTCCGAGACGGATTTTTCCATGCGGACATTCATCCGGGCAACATTTTGTTGGATTCACAAAAGCGCATGGTGTGGCTGGATTTTGGCATCACCGGCGCGCTGGATGAGGAAGAGCGTTTGTTGCTCGCCATGATGATGGATGCTTTTTTTCAGCATGACTATGAGCGGGTGGCTCGCTTGCACAAACAGGCGGGGTATGTGTCCATGATGGAATCCACAAAATCGTTTGCCATTGCCATGGAGCGCATTGCCGTTCCGGTGTTGCACAAGCCTTTGAAGGAGGTGTCCATGGCGCACTGGATTGCCCAAATTCTCAACATCACCGAGAACTTTGCCATGGAGGCACAGCCCCAATTGCTCATGCTGCAAAAGACACTGTTCCTGCTGGAGAGCCTCGCCCGTATGCTCAATGACGACATGGATTTATGGACGCTAGGGCATGGAGAGGTGACGCAATGGCTCAAACACCAATCGCCGCGCCAAAGGGTAGAAAGGAATTTGCGGGAGTTGTTGCCAGTGGTGGGACAATTGCCGCGCCAATGGCAGCGTGTGAATCATTGGTGGCAAGAGATGGAGAAAGACGGGTTACGGCTGCACCATGAGACTGTGAAAGAACTACGCCCAAAGTCGTCACGCGTTGTGCCTTTTGTGTGGTGGCTGTTGGGGCTTGTGTGTGGCGGTGGTGCTGTGTGGTTATGGGGGTGATGGAGGCATCAGCTTTTTCACAAACTTTTTCAAATCATCATCGTCAATGACTGATGTATCGCCTTTTTTTACCTTTTCCCATTTTTCTTTATCTTTAGATAATTTAATCAGCTTGCACCCTAATGGGGTCAATTGTCTCACCATTATTGAGCTAGGTGGTTCGTAATCGGACTCAAAATTATCCTTTTCCAAAAGCCCAAAATCAATGAGTTCTCGGAGAATTTTCTTTCTAGTCTCATCAGATTCCAACAAATGCACACGACCTTTCGTAAGTTCAAGTTCGTCTTTGTAAAATATTAAATCTTCTACAACGCGTTCAAGTTTTGACATGTCCTATTCCCTCTTTTTTGCTGGTTTTGATTTTTCCAATATAGCAAAAATTTTCTGCATTGCCAATTTCATTCTATGTTGGCGGATGATGAGACATCTTCCCCCACTGCATCGCCATCGCGCACTTGCACACTGCCATAAAAGCCCTCGCCACTGAGAGAGACATTGACATTGGATGCTTCCATCGTGTCGCTCACCCGCAGTCGGAACACATCTTTTGACACCCGCACATCCTTGCCATAAGGCGAGAGCAAACATCATTTCAGAATAAGTGTCACCAGAATGCCGCCAAGAAAAACAATCATTCCCACGGCGGCGCGATTGAAGGCATACAACATCTCATTTTTCGCCTTTTCAATCTTATGATCCATGGCTGCCATGGCTTGCTTGTTTTCAGCCCGCACCTGAGCGATTTGAGTCTCCAACTTGGCGATGTCTTCCTTACTGTCAGCTCCCGCATCAGCAATTTTAGTCTCCAACTTGGCGATTTGAGCTTCCAGTTTGGCGATGTCTTCCTTACTGTCAGCTCTCGCATCAGCAATTTTAGTCTCCAACTTGGCGATTTGAGCTTCCAGTTTGGCGATGTCTTCCTTACTGTCAGCTCTCGCATCAGCAATTTTAGTCTCCAACTTGGCGATTTGAGCTTCCAGTTTGGCGATGTCTTCCTTGGTGGCAAAGTTATGGGACTGCTCCTTGAGGGTGGCAACATCCACCTTGAGATTCACCACATCATCATGCAAGCCATTCGCACCGACATGCTTGGGTTTTTTTTGTTCCGTTTCTATCGTCATGGTGGTGATCATATGTGCATTGCAAGCGTTTGTCAATGACAAGACGCTTCCTGACATATCTTTATGGTGAGGCTCATGGTTGGGGTGAAAGCGAAGGTGAAAAATCCTCTCCCACTGTCACTAGCAGGGGGGATTGACCGAAGACATTGCGCGCCACGCGAGCACAATCCTCAAGGGTAACAGACTCAATCAACGCCCTCCGCTCCGTCAAATAATCCATGCCCAATTGGTGGTATTGTAGTGTGACGAGAAAGTCTGCCAGTCTGCCTCGTGAGGTGAGTCGCAATGGCAACGCCGCCAGCAGATAATTTTTGGCATCGTCAAGTTCCGTTTGGCTGATGCCATTGTCGGCAATGAATTTCCATTGGTCGTGAAGCAGGTTTATGGCATCCTGAGCTGTGGCGGTGGAGGTGGCAAGAGAGCCCATCACGAGTGGCGCGGCGCGCAGTTCGGTGAGCCATGTGCCCACATGATAGACCAGACCCCGTTCCTCGCGCATGGTGTGCATCAGGCGAGAGGAAAACCCGCCGCCTCCCAACACATGGTTGATAACCTGCAGGACGAAATAATCCTCATGACGGCGCGGCAACCCGGGCACACCAAACACCACCTGACTTTGCGGCGATGGGTGCGGGACGAAAATCCGCTCCGTTGTCATGGGTGGAGGTTGGGGATTTTCTTTTGACGGTGCAGAATTGGGGAGGTCACCGAACAAATCATCCAAAAGTTTTGCGGCTTGCTTTTTGTCAATATCCCCGCTCATGCCGATGATGAGATTGTCTTTGGCGAGCCATGCCATGCGAGCGCGCATCATGGCGGGGGTGATGGCGGCGATGGATTCCTCATTGCCATCGGTGGGCTCGCCGTAGGGGTGGGGGTCAAAGGCGTTATGATAAAAGGCTTTGGAGGCAATATCTCGCACCCGCTCTTTTTGCCGTTTGAATGAGGCGAAAAACTGCTCTTTGACGCGAGTCACGGCATCGGCATCAAAGCGCGGCTCGGTCAAAGCCAATCGCACAAGCGCGGCGGTCTCATCTCGCTTGTCTGTGAGCATGGTGACCTCGCCGCCGATGGTGTCTCGTCCATTGCCCATAGACCAATTGCTTGCCAGTTCTTCCATTTTTTTCTTGAAGGTCACGCCGTCCAGCGAGCCCGCCCCTTCATCCAGCAATGCCATGGTGAGCGCGCCCAATCCTGCGGTGTCATCGCGGCGGCTGCCAGCATCGGCGAACATGAAGGACACGGTAATCATGGGCAGACTGGAATCCTCAATCAGCCATGCGCGCACACCCTTCTCGCTGGTGACCGCCTGAATGTGCCAATCGGACTTGGCGGGTGACAAAACAGGTGCCGAGTCACACCCCATCAGCATGACACACAACAACAGACGACACATGAAGTCATGGCGCGGCATCATTGCCAAGCCCATCTAAAGATTTGTCCAATTGTGCGGTGACATGGGGATTGGTGTCATGCAAAAATGCTGCGGCATCTCGCAGTTGTTCTGTGGTGACATCATTGATGCGTTGGGGAAATTCCTCCACATCGGCAAGAGTGCCACCGGTCGTCAGAGCAATGCCGAACAGATAGGCGGGCGCCATGAGGCTGTCTTGAGAATAAACGGCTTCCGCCAGCAGATGCTGGCGCACGCGCTCCATGTCATCAGTGGGGATTGTCTCATTCATGATGGCGCGCCATTGGGAGCGAATGTGGGAATTCAGCTGCTCCAGTGTGACATCGGCAACGGGGATGACCGACAGCACAATGTCATCATAATCGCGCCCCCATGAATCAAAGGACAATGACACCGACACCGCCACGCCATCATCCACCACCCATTGCTCATAAAGGCGAGAGCTTGAGCCGCCGCCCAGATAGTGGGTGAGGATGCTAAAGGCTTCATCGCTTGCTCTGTCCTCATCATGGCGGTGTTTGGGCAGTCGCCAGTAGTAGCGCAGGGTGGGCTGTTGCACGCGATCATCAGTGAGACGCACGGTGCGCTCGGTAATAATGGGCGGGTCGGTCACGCGTTGGCGTGGTGTGACGGTGCCGCGCTCAAGGTCGCCGTAGTAAAATTCCGCAAGGCTTTGAGCTTCTTGCAGTGTGATCGCCCCGCTCAAAATCACAATGGCATTGTTGGGATGATAATAACGCCGATAAAAATTCGCCACATGGTCGCCATTGAGCCGAGCGATTTCATGCCGCCAACCAATCAATGGCGTGCCGTAGGGATGATGATTGTAAAGGCTCGCCGCGGCGGCTTCATGGAGCAGAGCGGAGGGATTGTTATCGGAACGGCTTTTGCGTTCCTCCAAAATGACATTGCGCTCGGTGAGAATATCCTCATCGCGCAGGCGCAGATTTTTCATGCGGTCGGCTTCCATGCTCATGACATCCCCCAGCTGCGGGCGCGCCACGATTTGAAAATACGCCGTGTAGTCATAAGAGGTAAAGGCATTGTCGCGCCCGCCGTGCTTGGTGACAAAGCGTGAGAACTCACCCACTTCCAGCGTGTCGGTTGCCTTGAACATGAGGTGTTCCACAAAGTGGGCGAGCCCGGATTGTCCTTGCGGGTCATCGCCGCCGCCCACTTTGTACCAGATCATGTGACACACCGCGTCCCCTAAATTTTGTTCAATCACCACCACCCGCAAGCCGTTATCCAGCGTGAAGCTGTGCGGATGAAACACCGCCGCCGATGAAAGCGATGCTGTGGATGTCATGAGTGCCATGAGATAAAAAACGGCTCGGGCAACCATCGCGCAACCATTTACGGATTCAACGGCGGTGGCGGCGCGGTGCGACTTTGTGGCGGGTTTGCGCTGCGAGTTGGCTTGTCATTGGTGTCACTGGTGTTGGGCGCGGGCAGTTTGGTGAGAGATTTCGGCACGGCGGACGATTCCTCTTGGGGGCGCGGCGGTCTTCTTGTTTGCGCGGATGCTCTTGTTTTTGCTCTTCTCCAAGCGGGTGGTTTTATCAGGGGGCGTTCCAGAAAATCGGGAGGAATGATCAGTGGCGGCGCATTCAAAACGGCGGCTTCTTGAGCGGTGGGGTTTGCCAAGATGTCGGTGAAGCTCTTGCCGCCGCAACCGCTCATGATGGCGGCGGCAAAGCAAAGCAAAAAATAAGCAGAGGGAAAATGGCGTGACATGATGATTGTCTTACTATGGAGCATTATGGCACTGAAGACAAGTCTTTAGCAAGTCTTGGGCGGCGGTGACAGCAAATAAAGAATGACACCAAAGGTGATGACACTGAAGACAAGTCTTTAGCGAGTCTTGGGTGGCGGTGACAGCAAATAAAGAATGACACCAAAGGTGATGGCACTGTCGGCGATATTGAATGTGTAAAAATGCCATCCTGCGAAATGGACATCCAGAAAGTCAATGACAGCCCCGTTGAGCAGGCGATCCAATCCATTGGACAAGCCACCGCCGCCGATTGCCGCCAGCGCAATGGTGCGCAGGTGCGTCTGTTCAAACAGGGCAATGGTGATGAACGCCCCGCCGATGATGAAACTCACCCCCGCCATCATCAAGGGTGACACCGCCGCCTCCGACAAAATGCCAAAGGCAATGCCCTCATTATAAACCAGCACAATGTTCAAAAAAGGCGTGAGCATGAAAGGTCCCCCCGTGGCAATGAGAGCTTTGACCAGCACCTTAGAGACCGAATCCAAAACCACAATAACGATGGAAACCGAAAACGCCAGAATATGCCGCAACAAACGGCGGGTTCGTTGCCTATCAACCATAACACACCTCATAACAGCGAGCACAAATGCCTTTGTCCTTGAGGTGAGGCTCATTCTGATGTTCATACCGCCAGCATCGCGCACACTTGGGATTTTTTGTCGGCTCGGGGTTAAGATAGAGTTTTATATCTACATCTTCTTCAGCACCACCATATTCTAGTATCTTTTCAAAATCTTTTGCCGTGAGATATTCTCGGTCGTTTTCCCAATCAGAGTATTTCTTGACCTCAAAAGAAGCGGTCATTGTTAATTCTTTCATATCAATATCCTTCAAAAGCTCAGTCATATTCGTGTAACACACCAATTCAGCTTGTGAATTGGTGGTGAAATCATCACGCTTATGTTCTAATTTATGCTCTACACTGTAGATAATTGTTTTAATATTACTCATCAGTGCTTTTGCCTGCTGAACTTCACTAAAGTGTTCGTGCAAGTAATCTCCTAATGATAGCAGTGGTTGTGTGTCAAAGTCATGACAGTGAATGTCTTTGTCTTGTCCATGTCGGAGCTTCCACGCCTCATCGGCGGTGAATACCAATACAGGAGCAAGCCATTTGCACAAGCGGTCAAATGTAATTGCCAAAACCGCAAGGCTTAAGCGTCTCTTGGGAGAATCTTTGCCATCGCAGTAGAGACAATCTTTACGCCTTTCCAAATAAAAAGCCGACAAGTCTCTCGCGCAAAAATAATGCAACATGTTGTAGAATTCATCAAAGCGAAAGTTGCAATTATCCTGAGTGCACCATGCCGTATGACGCACATCATAATTAAACAGACTGTTCAGCAAATCTTGCTCCAGTGGCTCTAATTCTTCAAAAGGCGGTAGTTCTATGGAGTCGTCATAATCGTGCAACACCCCCAGCAAAAAACGCAAGCAATTGCGAAAACGGCGATAGTGATCCTTGGCATGGGTGAGGCTTTGGTGTCCCAGCTTCATATCCTCACGGGTATCCGATAATGCCACCCACAGACGCAGCACATCCGCGCCGTGTTCCGCCATAATCTTTGGCAGTGTCAGGGTATCGCTTTTTGATTTGGATAGTTTATAGCCTTTGTCATCCAGCACAAAACCATGGGTGAGCACATTCTTATAGGGAGCGTGTCCCGAAGTGCCGCAGCCGTGCAACAGGGATGATTGAAACCAGCCGCGGTGTTGGTCAGACCCCTCAAGATACAAATCAGCCTGTGTGTCGCCCAGCACAAACGAATGACTGCAACCGGAATCAAACCACACATCCAAAATATCCATGACTGGTTCATAGGCATCGCGATGAGTTTCGGCAAGAAATCGTCTTGGGTCGTCTTTGAACCACGCATCCGCGCCCTCATCTCTGAAGGCATCAATGATGTGCCGTTCGGTTTTTTTATTTTTCAACAGTGAGCCATCGTCCGTGTGTTGAAAAATAGCTAACGGCACGCCCCAGCGTCTTTGGCGTGACAGACACCAATCGGGGCGTTCGCGCACCATCGCCTCAATGCGCGCCTTGCCCTTCTCAGGATACCATTTCACCTCGTCAATGGCGCGCAACGCCTTGCCGCGCAAATCGTCATGAGTCATGGAAATGAACCATTGCGGCGTGGTGCGATAAATGAGCGGTGTTCCCGACCGCCACGAATGAGGATACGAATGTCGCCAGCCAAAATGATACAGCACCCGATTTCCCATCGCCGCCATCAATTCCTCATGCACCTTGAAAATAAACCGCCCCCCAATCAATGGTGCGGTGTCACGATAGACACCGCGACTGGTCACAATGTCCTTAATTCCAATCTCATATTGCCTCGCAAGGCGAAAATCATCCTCGCCGTGCGCCGGGGCAATATGAACAAAGCCGGTGCCGGAATCATCACGGACAAAATCCGCCTGATACACCCGCGGGCAGTGGTCAAAACCCTGCTCGTGCAATGGATGGTGGGTGACAATGCGCGCATCATGCAACTGCTCCCCCGTGAAGGAATGCCGCACCGTGCCATCGCAACCTAGACGCGTCCGCATCTCATCATAGCGTCCCTGTGCCACCAGCATGAGTTGAGGATGATTGGCAAACTTCACCAAAAGATAGGTGAGCCCCGTTCCACACGCCAATGCCACATTGGCGGGAAGAGTCCAAGAAGTTGTCGTCCAAACGGGAATAATGGAATTCTTGAGGGCATCAATACGCGATTCAGCAACCGCAAAGGCAACGGCGATGCTGGGGGATTCAATTTCTTTGTAATCCACTTCGGCTTCCGCCAACGCGGTTTGTTCCGCCACCGACCACAACACCGGACGCAACGCCCGCACCAACGAGCCATCCATGATAAAATGACTGAGCTCGGCACGAATCGCCCCCTCGGTCGCATGGGTCATGGTGCTGTAGGGATTGTCCCAGTCGCCATGCACCCCCAGTGCCATGAATTGCTCTTTTTGCCGCGCCATCCAGTGACTGGCATGGTCACGACAGGCGGCGCGAAAGGCGATGTCATCGTTGAGCACATCATTTTTTTTCTTCTGGCGCAGTTCTTGTTCCACCTGCCACTCAATGGGCAGACCGTGACAATCCCACCCCGGACGATAATCAATGCCCCACCCCGCCATGAAATAACTGCGGTTGATGATGTCTTTGAGAACCTTATTGAGAGCATGACCCATGTGCAGGTCGCCATTGGCATAGGGAGGTCCATCGTGCAGGATGAATTGCCTGTCTGGGTTTTTTAATACTCGCTTTTTTGAAATGTCTCTGATGCGCTGGTCACATTTGCGCGCATGATATTCGGCGCGCCACCCGGGCTCGTGCGTGGGCAGGGATGCCTTCATGGGAAAATCCGTCTGCGGCAAAAAAAGCGTGTCGCGCCAAGATGTGTTTTTTGTCATGAGGGGCTTCCTGTCAGAGAAAAATAGGCTTGAGCATGAGTTATGTCCTGTTGCATCTTTTGTTGCAAGTGAGTGGTGGAGGGAGCGTTTTCGTCACCGCTGATCCACTCAATGAGGCGCACGGTGATGTCTCTGCCGCGCAGTGATGGCAGGTGGGGCACAAAAATATGAGCCTCCAGTGAGGGCGCGCGCTCGGCAAAAGTGGGGCGCGTGCCCCAATAGACAACCCCGCCATGCCAGAGAGACGCGTCATTGTGTCCATCATGAATGGCGATGGCAGCCACATAACTGCCATAGCGAGGATGAACAATATGAGGATGAATTTTCACATTGGCGGTGGGCACGCCCAAATCATGCCCCCTGCCCGCACCGCGCATGACCCGTCCGCTGACCTCCCACGGATTGCCCAGCAACGCCGCCGCCTGTTTCATATCACCCGCCTGCAGCAACTCCCGCACCCGCCGCGATGAGATGCGAATGTCATGGTGTGCATCACGCACCTCATCATGAGCTTCATACACAAACCGATGAATTGTTGCGGCGCGGTGCAGGTGACTTTCATCCCCAATCGCCCCCGTGCCAAAACGAAAGCCAACCCCCGTGATGAGGGCTTTGAGCACAAGGGGTTCAATCAAAACGGAGCGAATGAATTCATCGGGCTTCAGGCGATAAATGCGGCGAAAGGGCATGATGATGCACTGCTCAATGCCGGCATGGCGCAGGCGGGCGATTTTTTGTTTGAGAGGCGAGATGAGCGGTGTGGATTCGTGTTCCTGATGCAAAAAACGGCGCGGATGGGGATGAAAAGTGAGAAGGGTCGGCACGGCATCATGCTGGCGAGCCAGCGCGCACAAGCGTCCGATGAGTGCCTGATGCCCCCGATGGACACCATCACAATTGCCAATGAGCACGGCGCGCGGCGTGCGATCATGAGGCAATTGACGAAAAATCCGCAGGGGTCACCCTCCGCCCAATTGAGGAAAGAAAATCACCGCTTCGCCGCTCGCCACCTGCGTATCCCCCACATGAGCATCGGTGGTGAGGGTGATGCGTTTTCTCTTGTCATCAATGGCGGTGATGGTGAGAGTCACGCTGAGCTCATCGCCGATGGCAACGGGCGCAATAAAGCGCAATTGCTGAGAGAGATAAATAGAACCCTCACCGGGCAACTCAGATGCAATGGCGGCAGAAATCACCCCCGCCGTGAGCATACCGTGGGCGATGCGTTTTTTGAAAAATCCTTTGGCGGCGGCGGCTTCATCCATGTGGAGAGGATTATAATCTCCTGAGGCATCGGCAAAAGACTGCACCGCCGCCTCATCAATCACTTTGGTGAAATGAGCCGACTGTCCCACTGTGAGAACGGAAGCGTTCATCATGGAAGCATCATAAAATATGATGACAAAAGCTACAAGATGGGCGTATGATAATGATATGGTGCAGTCACTCCATATTGTATTGGGAAGCGACCATGCGGGCTTTGCGCTGAAGGAGGTCATCAAAGGCGCATTGCAGCGCGAGGGGTATGGCTGTCATGATGTGGGCACGCACGATGAAGATTCGTGTGACTATCCGGTTTATGCCCATCGGGTTGCCGATGCGGTGGTGTCGTCATCCGATACGATGGGCATTTTGGTGTGTGGCACGGGGCTGGGCATGAGCATGGCTGCCAATCGTCATAAGGCGGTGCGGGCGGCGGTGTGTCATGATGATGAATCGGCGCGCTTTGCGCGCGCTCATAATGATGCTAACATTCTGGCTCTTGGCTCGCGTTTGCTGGATGCCCAAACCGCACTTTCGTGTGTTCGGTGCTTTTTGCAAACCCAATTTGACGGCGGACGCCATCGCAAACGCATTCACGCCATTGAACTCAACCAATGATCCCTCAAGGAGAAGACCATGAATACCATGACGCATGATTTCTTTCATAAAGAACTGACAGACACAGCCGTGGTGGATGCCATTCGCGCCGAATATCAGCGACAAAGCGAACAGATTGAACTCATCGCATCGGAGAACATCGTCTCGCGCGCCGTGATGCAGGCACAGGGGACTTTGCTCACCAATAAGTACGCCGAGGGCTATCCGGGCAAGCGGTATTATGGCGGCTGTGCCCATGTGGATACGGTGGAGGAACTGGCACGGGAGCGCATCATGCAATTGTTTGGCTGTTCTTATGCCAATGTGCAGCCTCATTCGGGCTCGCAGGCGAATCAGGCGGTGTTTTTGTCGTTGTTGCAACCGGGCGACACCATCATGGGCATGAGTCTGGCGGCGGGCGGACATCTCACGCATGGCTCGCCGCCCAATCAATCGGGAAAGTGGTTCAAGGCGGTCAATTACGGCGTGGATGATGCCAGTCACCGCATTGATTATGACGCGGTGGAGGAGCTCGCACAAAAAACCAAGCCACAATTGATTATTGCGGGGGGCTCTGCCTATGCGCGTCCCATTGATTTTGAGCGTTTCCGAGCCATTGCCGATGGGGTGGGGGCGTATTTTCTGGTTGATATGGCTCACTTTGCGGGATTGGTGGCGACAGGATTGCATCCTCATCCGTTTCCCCATGCTCATGTGGTGACTTCCACCACCCATAAAACTTTGCGGGGGCCTCGCGGCGGCATCATTTTGTCCAATGACGAGGCACTGGGCAAAAAATTCAATTCGGCGGTTTTTCCGGGTTTGCAGGGAGGGCCTCTCATGCATGTGATTGCTGCCAAAGCGGTGGCATTTGGTGAGGCACTGTTGCCATCCTTCAAGGACTATATGGGGCAGGTGGTGGATAATGCGCGCTGCTTGGCTGAGGTGATGCAACAGCGCGGCTTAGATATTGTGAGCGGCGGCACCGATACCCATTTGATGCTGGTGGATTTGCGCCCTAAAGGGCTCAAAGGCAATCGCGTGGAAGATTCTCTGGAAGAGGCGGGCATCACCTGCAACAAGAACGGTGTCCCCGATGACCCCGAAAAGCCGATGGTGACTTCGGGCATCAGACTTGGCACGCCCGCTGGCACAACGCGCGGATTTGGCATTGAGGAATTCACTCAAGTGGGCAATCTCATTGGTGATGTGCTGGATGGATTGCAACAATCCGATGACAATCACAAGGTGGAGAAACGCGTGCGGGCGGCGGTGCTGGAGTTGTGCCGACGCTTTCCTTTGTATTCTGAGGCGATGTGATGCGTCATGCTGTGTCCTCTGTGTGGTCATAAGGAGACTTCGGTTCTTGACTCTCGTCCTGCCGATCGCGGATGTTCCATCAGACGCAGGCGCAGCTGCGAGAACTGTGGCGGACGATTCACCACCTTTGAGCGTGTCCATTTGCGCGATATCTTGGTGGTTAAAAGTGACAACAGACGCGAACCCTTCAGCGGTGAGAAAATTGAAAAAAGCCTTCGCATCGCGTGTAACAAGCGTCCCATCACCGAAGACATGATTCAACGCGCCGTGCATGATATTCAACGCAAACTAGAACAGGCAGGCGAGCATGAAGTCAAATCACGCACGGTGGGGGAATTGGTGATGCGCGCTTTGAGCGAGCTGGATGAGGTTGCCTATGTGCGTTTTGCATCCGTCTATCGTGATTTTAAGGAAGCGGGGGACTTCCATAGTTTTATAGAGCATGATGTCTCACCCAGAAATGATTCTGCCAAGCGATGAGAAATTGATGCGGGCGGCGGTGTCGCTGGCGCGTCGTGGTTTTGGACAGACACATCCCAACCCATCGGTGGGGTGTGTGGTGGCATCTTGTGACGGCTCGGTGATTTATGGCGCGGCTCACACGGCACGAGGGGGCAGACCTCACGCCGAAGCACAAGCACTGGTTCAGGCGGGTGACCACGCCAAAGGCAGCACGGTGGCGGTGACGCTAGAGCCGTGTTGTCATCATGAAAAATCCTGTTCTGCTTTATTGGTGCAGGCGGGGGTGGCGCGCGTGGTGGTGGGAATCACCGATGATGACCCTCGCATGCAAGGAGAGGGCATTGACTCTATGCGCCGTCATGGCATTGAGGTGGTCATACCGTGTTGTGAGTCATTGGTGAATGTGGTGCATGGTGCGCATCGGTTGCGTCACAGGGAACACCGCCCCAGCATTACCTTGAAGACGGCTTTGTCCATTGATGGACAGATGGCGGCGGGCGATGGCTCAAGTCAGTGGATCAGCGGTGACGATGCCAGACGCTATGGACATTTTCTGCGCTGTCGCCATGATGCCGTCATGATTGGCTCTGGCACATTGCGGCGTGATAATCCTCGCCTCACCGCTCGCATCGCAGGGGTGCGCCAGCCCATTCGCATTGTGCTGGGAGGAACTAAAAAACAGCTGGCAGCGTCTCATTTGAGCACGGACACCAAGAGCGCCCCCGTGTGGTGGATGACCCATCAGCCGCAATCGGTCAATGATGTCACGACTATTTCTCTGCCGCAAGGATTTTCCATCACGGATGTGTGTCACACATTGTATGAGCGCGGCATCACGCGCCTTTTGGTGGAGGGCGGGGCGCGTCTGGCATCATCGTTTTTGCGGGCGGGCGTGGTGGATCAATGGGTGGTGATGCGCGGCAGCATTGATTTAGGCGGCGGTGGCATTGCCATGAAGCAGAAGATTGAGTCTATGAGTGCGGCGCATCATTATGAGCGCGCGGCGACACGCATCATGGGAGACACGGTGATGACTCTGTATCATCCGCCTCACATGAAAACCAATCTGTGGGCGTTGTGAGGGATTTGTGAATGTTTGGCGGCGTTGTGCGAGTGATGGCGACCATTGAGCAGGTGCGGGATTCATCTGATGGGTCACCTGATGGGCGAGCGTTTGTCTTGGCGGCGCAATGGCAAGAATCTGACGCGCCGCAAAAGGGCGACTCCATTTGCTGTCATGGCATTTGTTTGAGTGTGGTGAAGGCGGGCAATGATTCCATCACGGTGGAGGCGAGTTCCACCACATTGCAATGCACCACGGCGGCACGGTGGTGCGAGGGCGATGTCATTCACTGTGAGCGCGCTCTTGTGGTGGGAACAGACCGACTGGAAGGACACATTCTTTTTGGGCATGTGGATGGCGTGGCGCAGGTGGTGGCGATGGAACAACAAGGAGACGGACGGTGCATGCAATTGCGTCTGCCGAACCAATTGATGCCGTTGATGGCGGCGCGCGGCTCGCTGGCGGTCAATGGCATTTCCCTCACCATTGCCGCGCTGAGTGATGATGACAGCACCGTCACCTGTGCCTTGATTCCTCTCACCTGTCGCATGACCACGCTGGCGCGTCTTGAAGTGGGGGATGATGTGAACATTGAAGCCGATATGATTGCCCGCTATGTGGCGCGCGCGAGGAATTTCTCATGACATGGGCATCACTGGATGAGACGCTTGCGCGTCTGCAGGCGGGGGGCATGGTGATTTTAACCGATGATGAGGCGCGCGAAAATGAAGGTGATTTGGTGGTGGCGGCGCAATACGCCGATGCCTCGGTGATTAATTTCATGGCGCGCTACGGGCGCGGCTTGATTTGTCTGGCGTTGGATGAAACCCGTGTGACGCAGTTGGATTTGCCGTTGATGGCGGCGCGCAATCGCTCTCGTCATGGCACGGCGTTCACGGTGTCCATTGAGGCGCGCGAGGGCATCACCACGGGCATTTCGGCGGCTGACAGAGCTCGCACCATTGCGGTCGCCATTGATGACCAATGCACCAGCGATGACCTTGTGAGCCCTGGGCATATTTTTCCTCTGGTGGCGGCGCGCGGCGGCGTGTTGGTGCGGGCGGGACACACCGAAGCCGCCGTTGATTTGGCACGGGCGGCTCGGCTCAATCCCAGTGGTGTCATTTGTGAAATCATGAATGATGATGGCACGATGGCGCGCCACACAGACCTCATGGCATTTGCCGAGACTCACCGACTGCCGATGGCGCGCATCTCCGACCTCATCGCATGGCGGCTCGCCCATGAGGAGCACATTCGCTGCACCCATGAAGAGGATTTTCACGCGCGCGATGGCGGGCGATTTCGCCTCAAACAATTCACCGATGACATCGCTCACGGCACTCATGTGGCATTGATCAAGGGCGATATAAAGCCCGATGGCGATGTGCGGGTGCGGGTGCAGGGATTGAGTGGAATGACCGATGTGGTGGAGCTTTTGCGTTTTGAGGCAAAACAATACGGCATGGCGGCGTTGCCCATGGCGTGTCGGCACATTGAGCGTCATGGCGCGGGCGTTATTTTGCTCATTGACCATGATCAAACAGCGAGTCAGCAACAGGAGGGGGATGGTTTGCGTCACTATGGCATTGGGGCGCAGATTTTGCGTCATTTGGGAGTCAGCCGCATGGTGTTGCTCACCAATCACCAGACTCACATTCACGGGTTGGAGGGCTTTGGCTTGACAATCATCAAGCGTCAGCCTCTTAATGAATCATGAAGCCCATTTTGGTGGTCACCGCTTCTTTTTATCGCAAGATTGTCGCATCCCTCTATGATGCCGCCGCCGAGCAGTTGCGTGACCATTCTCTCACCCGCATTGATGTGGCGGGAGCGTGGGAAATTCCTGTGGCACTGGCCCATCACATGAACACAAAACGCTATGAGGGCGCGCTGGCGTTGGGATGTGTGATTCGCGGCGAGACCGACCACTATCATTATATCTGTCACCATGTGAGCGGCCAGCTGGCACAGCTGGCGGTGCATCATGATTGGGTGATGACGCAGGGCATTATTATGGCACATTCCCGCAAGCAAGCCGAGCAGCGCGCCCGCCATGATGATGCCAACTACGGACGCAAAGCCGCCAAAGCATGGCGAGCCTTGCATCAGGCGATTCATGGCTAAAGGCACTTCGCGTCATGCCACCCGGCGCATTGCGGTGCAGTGTCTCTATCAGGCATTGGTGCAGCAAGAGGCGCGCCCCCTCAAAGCCGATGCCATCATGGAGGATTATCTTGCATGGCGCGCCCGCCAAACCCCCAAGCCGCCGGTGCAGCTGTCGTTTTTGCAAAAAATCATTTTTGAGGCGGCACGGCAAAAAGATGACGAGACATCTCTTTCCGTCACCGCTCGCGCCATCATCATGGCGGCGCGCAGTGAACTGGCGGCAGACACCATCTCCACCCCGCGCGCCGTGGTGTTGAGTGAATATGTCACACTCGCCGCTCAGTTGTGTGACGATGGCGAGGTCGCCGTCATCAACGGATGTTTGGACTCATGAAGGAATTTGAGCGGGAATTTGAGTGGATTGACCGCTATTTCAAACCTTTGGCTCACGATGATGAGGCATACACCTCGTTCAATCTCAGTGATGACGGCGCGCTGCTGGATGGTCATGTTGTTGTGACGGATTCTCTTTTTGAGGGAACGCATTTTTTGGCGAATGATGACCCCGAACAAGTGGCGCGTTTGTTGAGCCGAGTGAATGTGTCTGATTGTGCGGCGATGGGGGCGCGTCCGTTGTGTTACTGGCTCAATGTGGGCGTGCCGCGTGTCTCGGCTCAGCGATGGATGGAAGCTCTGGCGCGTGGATTGGCACATGAGCAAAAAATCTACGGCATGACTCTGATGGGAGGCGATTGCGGCGTGGTGTCACAGCATGTGGCACTCTCCATGACGCTGGTGGGGCATCTGGAGGGGCGCGCTGTGCGCCGCAGTGGGGTGCAGCCCAATGATGTGATTGCCGTCACAGGCACGCTGGGCGATGGCGGATTTGCGTGGCATCTGGCAAGCGGCGGGCAGGACGATGGCGATTGCGATTTTTTTCATCGCGCCCGATTGCTGCCCTCGCCTCCCGTCACCTTTGCCACACAGGCGGCGCATGTGCTGCATGGCGCGGTGGATGTCTCGGACGGTCTGTGGGCGGATATCACTCATCTTGCCACCGCCAGTGGCGTTGGAATTGATATCAGGTTGGAGGACTTGCCTCTGTCGCCACAGCTCATCCAAGCCGTTGCCCTTGATGATGCCTATCAATACGCCTTGACGGGCGGCGGCGATTATCAATTGGTTGTGGCGGTGGCGCGTGACAATTGGCAACAGCTGAAAACCATCGCACAAAACAATCAGGTGACCATCACGCCAATTGGTGCGGCGCGCAAAGGCAAAGGGGTCACATTGCAGCATGGGCGACTCGCCGAATTTCATCGGACGGGCTTTCAGCATTTTTGATGCGCGCCTCTTGTCATTGCCTCTTGTCATTGTGTCTTGCTTTTGGCATGGTGACGGCATCAATTCAGCAATTCAAAAGGAGTTTTGTTTATGCACCATGTTCTTCCCGTTTATGATCTTATGACTTTGGTTTTTCTGTGTGGCGTGGCAGCCCTCGTGTTTGGCGGCTGGCTGATTAGGTCTGTGATGGCTTTGCCCAGTGGCGATAAAAAAATGCTTGCCATTGGCTCTGCCATTCAGGAAGGTGCGGCGGCTTATTTGCAGCGTCAATACACCACAATTGCTGTTGTGGGGGTTGCGGTGGGCATTGTGATTGCACTCACTTTGGGTGTGTATGCGGCGGGTGGTTATGTTTTGGGTGCGGTGCTGTCGGGCTTGGCGGGATTCATCGGGATGCATGTTTCTGTGCGCGCCAACATGCGTACCGCTCAAGCCGCTCGCAAGGGACTGGCTCAAGGACTCTCGGTGGCGTTTCGTTCTGGTGCGGTCACGGGATTGCTCGTCGTGGGATTGGGACTGCTGGGAATTGTTTCCTACTATCTTTTTTTGCAGGAACATCTCAACATGGCTCATGATCCATCAGCATTGCGTGAAATTTTGGAATCTCTCATCGCTATGAGTTTTGGCGCGTCTCTGATTTCCATCTTTGCTCGCTTGGGCGGGGGTATTTTCACCAAAGGTGCGGATGTGGGCGCGGATTTGGTGGGAAAAATTGAAGCGGGAATTCCCGAAGATGACCCTCGCAATCCCGCCGTCATTGCCGATAATGTGGGCGACAATGTGGGCGACTGCGCCGGCATGGCGGCTGACCTTTTTGAAACCTACATCGTCACGCTGGTTGCCACCATGCTGATGGCTGCCATCACCTTCAGTGCGCCGCCCGCGCAAATCATCATGATGAACTATCCTTTGGTGATTGGTGCGGTGTGCATCATTGCCTCCATCGTGGGATGCCTTGCCGTGCGCTTGGGGCGCAGCAAAAATGTCATGGCAGCTTTGACCAAAGGATTTCTTGTGAGTGCCATTTTATCCGCCATTTTGATCGCCATCGCCACCGACTATGCCGTGGGCTTGAGTGCCGTCTATGGCATTGATGGCTCGTCATCGTTGAGTGGCTGGCACTTGGTGTGGGCGGCTTGGGTCGGACTCGCCGTGACCGCTCTCATCGTTCGGATTACCGAATACTACACCGGAACCGATTATCGTCCCGTTCGCTCCGTTGCGGGGGCATCACAGACGGGGCACGCCACCAACATCATTCAAGGGCTTGCCGTCTCTATGGAAGCCACCGCATTGCCTGTGGTGATTATTTGTCTGGGCATTTTGGTGTCCCATTTGGTGGCGGGAATTTTTGGCATTGCGGTTGCCGCCACAGCCATGCTGGCGTTGGCGGGCATGGTGGTGGCGTTGGATGCCTACGGTCCTGTCACCGACAATGCCGGTGGTATTGCCGAGATGGCACAGCTGCCCAGCAATGTGCGTGAGACCACCGATGCTTTGGATGCCGTGGGCAACACCACCAAAGCCGTCACCAAAGGCTATGCCATCGGCTCGGCGGGATTGGCGGCAGTGGTGCTCTTTTCCGCTTACACCCATGATGCAGGGCATTACTTCCCCGACATCACCCTCTCTTTTGAACTGATTGACCCCTATGTGGTGGTGGGACTGTTCATCGGCGGCTTGCTGCCCTATCTGTTTGGTGCGATGAGCATGATGGCGGTGGGCAAAGCGGCGGCGGCGGTGGTGCAAGAGGTGCGCCATCAATTCAAGACCATCAAGGGAATCATGCAGGGCAAAGCCAAGCCCGCCTATGGCAAGGCGGTGGATATTCTCACCAAAGCCGCCATCAAAGAAATGATGCTGCCGTCATTGTTGCCCGTTGCCGCGCCTTTTGTTGTGTTCGGTGTCATTCATCTCATTGCTGGCGAAGCCGCCGCTCTCACCACACTGGGCGCATTGCTGTTGGGCACGATTGTCACGGGGCTGTTTCTTGCCATCTCCATGACTTCGGGCGGTGGCGCATGGGACAACGCCAAAAAATACATTGAAGATGGAAATCTGGGAGGCAAAGGCTCGGACAGTCACAAAGCCGCCGTCACCGGAGATACCGTGGGTGACCCCTATAAAGACACCGCGGGCCCTGCCATCAATCCCATGATTAAAATCATCAATATTGTCGCCTTGTTGCTGCTTGCCACACTGGGTCATGGCTGATGGCTTGCGTCTGACAGCGTCATCGCGCATCCTCATCACCAACGATGATGGCATTGACGCAAGAGGCATCACGGCATTGGAGACAGTGGCGCGCTCTCTCAGCGATGATGTGTGGGTGGTTGCCCCTCGCCGTGAGCAAAGCGGCATGAGCCATGCTTTGACGCTTCGTCACCCCATCCGTTTTGAGCCCGTGGGTGAGCGGCGGTATGTTGTTGATGGCACGCCCAGTGATGGCATTTTTATCGCCATGCGCCATTTGTTTGCAACCCACAAGCCTGACTTGGTGCTGTCGGGATTCAATGAAGGTGTCAATGTGGGCAATGATGTCATTTATTCCGCCACTGTGGCGGCGGCGCGCGAGGCTGCCTTCATGGGAATCCCTGCGTTGGCACTCAGTCAAGCGATGGGGGACAATCACACTTATGATTTTTCTCTTGCCTCCACCACCCTTCCTGTTTTGCTGCGTCAATTGGAGGGCTATGACTTTCCCCATCACATGGTGCTCAATGTGAATTTTCCTCAGCCATCGGCAAAAGAGGCGCGCATGGAGCTGTGTCCCCATGGCTTGGATGTGCGTGTCGCCGACATGGAGCAGCGTCATGACCCCAGAGGCGTGCCGTATTTTTGGATTGGCATCGCGCACCATCTCAAGCACAGCGATGAGAACAGTGACATTGCGGCATTGGCGCGCGGCAACATCGCCATCTCGCCCTTAGCGTCTCATTTGAACCAAGCACACACACTCAAAGCACTCGCCGACTTTATGCCTTCATCGCTTGTCTGATGGCTCGCTATCCAGTATCCTTGTGAGATGAAAAACACTGTTTTCCTGTTTGTGTGTGTGTTGGTGGGATGGTCTTGTGCACCCAAAGAGCCTCCCACTTTTGCCTCTGTCGCCATTGAAGATTTATTGCCCCCTTCCTCCAGCTATGAACAAAAACCAGAGCCAGAAATAGTGTCAGAAGTGGATGTGTCTCCCGAAGTTGATGCGCCGCCACCGCAAGGTCAATTGATGCAAGAAATCACCGTCCGTCTTGGCGATACTCTGTGGAGCTTGTCGCAGCTGCATCGGTTGTCGGTGGACCGATTGATTGACATCAATGGACTTGAAGACCCCTACAATATTTTTGAAGGAGACATATTGCTCGTGCCCAAAAAGGATGAGCCTCAGGTTGCTCCAATAGCTCAAACATACAGGGTGCAAACGGGGGATACATTTTACAGCATCGCCCGCCGTCATGGCGTTTCTTTGTCTCATGTGTGGCAAGCCAATGGCATGAGTGAAAGCACCATCCTGCGAGAAGGAATGGTGTTGACCATTCCCGCCAAAGGGATGATGGTGTCGCCACCACAAAAGGAGATGACGGCGTCATCGGTTTTTGTTTTTCCCGTTCATGAACTGCTTGAGCCGCGCAATTTTCCCAGTGGTGATGAGGGAATGGACATCGTCACCCGCCGTGGCGCGGCGGTGCGCTCCATCGCCGAGGGCGATGTGATTTATGCCGGTAACGATGTGGAGGGATATGGCAATTTGTTGCTGATTCGCCACAACGATGGATGGGTGTCGGCGTATGGTCACAATGAATCGCTGATGGTGGGTGAGGGCGATCGCGTCATGCGAGGGCAAACCATTGCTCGTGCGGGAACATCCGGTTCATCGGACATTGCCGAGCTCTATTTTGAATTGCGCCGTTATAATCGTGTGGTCAATCCGCGTCCCTATTTAGAACCATCACCGTGACGGCGGCTTTGCGCCCAATTCCGAGCACTTCTGCCTGATCGTCCCCAATTTATTGCCCATTGGTCGGCATCCTCATACCACTCGCCCTCATCGCCATCAAGGTCACACAAGGCGGCGTGATGTCGCACCATTTTCGGGTGGTCAATCCGTGTCCCTATTTAGAACCATCACCATGACGGCGGCTTTGCGCCCAATTCCTAGCACTTCTGCCTGAGCGTCCCCGATTTATTGCCCATTGGTCGGCATCCTCATACCACTCGCCCTCATCGCCATCAAGGTCACACAAGGCGGCATGATGCCGCACCATTGCGCGCCATGTGGTATCATCGCAGTGATGAAATCCCAACTGCAACCCAAAGCGATCGCTCAATGCCAGACGGTCATTGCGCGCATCGCTCGCATGAGGATCAATGGTGCTGACACTGGCATCGCTTGCCGTCTGTTGCAGATGGCGCAGGTTGGAGGTGACATAAAACGCAAATAATGGCGGCGTCACCGTCAAGCTGCCTTCCAAGATGGTCTTGAAGGGATGGGCTTCATGGCTGTCAAAGGCGACATCATCACAAAAAATGATAAAGGGAGTGTGATGAAAAGGAGACAATTTACATAAGAGGCTGTCCAAGCGTGTTATATCACGATGGTGTAACTGGATGAGAATGACAGAGGGCTTGTCAATCGTATTGACATGGTGATGGACGGATTGCACCAGAGCGCTTTTTCCCATGCCGTGTGCCCCCCATAGCAAAGCATGTTGAGCCTTATAGCCTTTTTGTAGCCTTTGCGTGTTGGTAAGCAATAGTTGCTTTTCTTTATCAACGCCGACAATTAAGTCCCATGCCAGAGGCTTTTCATTGTTTGCCTCGTGAAATTCATCCTTTTCGCCATGCCAGATGACGCGTGTGCCGTGATTCCACTTTTTTGCCGTGTCATTGTCATTATTCATGGATGATGTCTCCCCATATCACGCGCACTCCCGCGCTCACGCCGTGTTCGCGAAACCATCCCTCATTGACTTCAAGGGCGTAGCGAGCGGGCATCAGAGCACAGTGGCTGTCATCACGCAAAGGCTTCATGGATTCTATATTAATTATAATGCCCTCGCTGTCAAGGAATGCCACGCTCAAAGGAATGTAGGTGTTACGCATCCACATGCAGTGGCGTTGGTCGGTATCAAAAACAAAGAGCATGGCGTGGTCGGCGGGCAAAGAAAAGCGGTGCATGAGTCCTTGCTGGCGTTTGGCAGGAGAGTCGGCAATCTCAGTGTGAAGAATATGGGTGTTAATGTGCAGCGTCATGCTGGCATCGCTCATTGCCAGCAATGCCAAGCCGAGAAATGTCACGCGATGAGGCGCGGATATTGCATTTTGCAGGCGGTGCTTTATAGTGCGGCTCATGGAATTGCGGCTTATGGAATTGCGGCTTATGGAATTGTTCATGTCATCTCCTTTGTGGGCGCAGAGCACCGCCGCGCCGCCGCCACCTGGGTTGTTGGATTTGTTGATGCCCTTCATGCTCATCATGTTGGTCTTCTATTTCCTTCTCATACGCCCTCAGCAAAAAAGACTCAAGGAGCATCAAGAATTGCTGGCACGACTCAAAAAAGGCGATGTGGTGGTGACGGCGGGCGGCTTGATTGTCACCGTCATCAAGGTGCGCGACACCGATGTGCAGGTCAAGCTGGGTGATGATGTCACCGTTGCCATTGTCAAAGACAGCATCACCTCCATTCACGGTGGCGGGCAAAAGCCATGACTTATTTTTCTCGCTGGAAAACCATTGTCATTGTGACCATTTGTCTGTGGGGTGTCATGATGGCATTGCCTGCCCTGTTGCCGTCATCGGTGACTGATTCTTTGCCCTCGTGGCTGCGGACGCAAAAAATCAATCTCGGATTGGATTTGCGCGGCGGTGCACATCTGTTGTTGGAAGCCGATGTGAATCATGTGGTCAAGGAACGCTACGATGCTCTTGTGGATGGTGTGCGCCGTCATTTGCGCGAGCAAAAAGTCGGATACAAAGGACTCGCCCGCCGTAGTGATTCCGTCACCTTCACCCTCACCCAGCCCGCCATGAGCGATGATGTGCGCTCCTTGCTGCGTCAACGCATCAATACCACCAACGACTACCGCATTGATGTGGATGGCGCGGGGACATTCTCCATCTATTTTACCGATATTGCCCTTCGGGATCTCATCACCAGCGTCATGGAGCAATCCATTGAGGTGGTGCGCTCGCGTGTTGATGCCACAGGCACCAGTGAGCCCATCATTCAGCGACAGGGCAAGGATCGCATTCTTGTGCAATTGCCCGGAGAAGACCCCGCGCGCATCAAAAGTCTGCTGGGGAAAACCGCCAAACTCACCTTCCACATGCTGGATCAAGCCACCATTGAACTGGTGAAACAGCGAGAAGGGAGCGTTCCGTCTCGTGCCTTTATTGCCCTTGCGTATAATCCTTTAGACCCCGAACAAGAATATGTGGTGCGTAAAAAAATAGAACTCTCCGGCGAGCGATTGGAAAACGCCGTTGCCAGCTTTGATACTCAAGGACGCGGCTATGTTGTCAATATGAAGTTTGATGGTTTGGGGGCGCGCCAGTTTGCGCGCATCACCAAGGATAATGTGGGCAAACGCTTTGCCGTCTTGTTGGATGGCAGGGTGATTACCGCACCTGTCATTCGTGAGGCTATTCCTGGCGGCAATGCTCAAATCAGCGGACAGTTCTCGGCGCAAGAAGTCAATGACTTGGCATTGTTGTTGCGAGCGGGAGCTCTGCCTGCCCCCCTTGCTATTTTGGAGGAACGCTCTGTGGGTCCCAGTCTTGGGGCGGATTCTGTTGAAGCGGGTCGCATCGCCAGCATCATCGGACTGATTTGCGTGTTGCTGTGGATGGCGGTTTTTTATGGTTTATTCGGTCTTTTTACCAACACCGCCCTTGTGGTGAATTTGGCACTGTTGGTGGCATCATTGGCGTTTGTGGGGGCGACTCTCACGCTGCCCGGCATTGCTGGAATTGTGCTCACCATCGGCATGGCGGTGGATGCCAATGTCCTCGTCTTTGAGCGCATTCGCGAAGAACTGCGTAACGGCAGAACGCCCGTCAATGCCGTGGATAAAGGATACGCACGCGCCTTTGATACCATCATTGATGCCAATCTCACCACCTTCATCGCCGCCGTGTTATTGTATCTGTTTGGCTCTGGCCCTGTGAAAGGATTTGCCGTCACATTGTCCATCGGCATTGCCACCTCCATGTTTACCGCCATCATGGTGACCCGTCTCATGGTGGTGACCTGGTTGCGGCGGTATCGTCCTGAAAAACTTCCCTTGTAGGTGGCGTTATGTTTCCTTTGCGTCTTATTCATCAAGAACCCACGATTCCTTTCATGCGCTTTTATCGCTGGACGCTCGGTCTGTCGGCGGTGGTGGTGGTGCTGTCCTTGTCGTTGTTTGCCACCAGGGGATTGGATTTGGGAATTGATTTTCGCGGCGGCATCTTGCTGGAAGTGGGATATGATCAAGCTCCCGATGTTGTCATGTTGCGTGATGAGCTCAATGCCTTGCGCCTGGGGCGCAGTAACATTCAGACCTTTGGCAATGATGAGACCATTCTCATTCGTGTGCAGCGTCAAGAGGGCGGTGATGAGGCACAGCTCAGTGCCATTGACAAAATCAAAACCATGGTGGGCAATGGCGTGGATTATCGCCGCACCGAATTCGTCGGTCCTGTCATTGGCAGCGAACTGGTGGCAAAGGCTCAAGCCGCCGTGCTGTATGCACTGCTGGCGATTTTGCTTTATATTTGGTTTCGCTTTGATGGAATTTATTTTGCCTCGGCTGCCATCATTGCCCTGGTGCATGACATCATCGCCACAATAGGGTTGTTTTCCTTATTGCAGTTGGAATTTAACCTTGCCACCATTGCGGCATTGCTCACCATTGCCGGGTATTCCATCAATGACACGGTGGTGGTGTATGATCGCATTCGCGAAAATCTGCGGCGGTATCGCACCTCGCCGATGGAGACCATTTTGAATCGTTCCATCAATGGAACGCTGGCGCGCACGCTCATGACCAGTCTCACCACTTTGCTCGCCTTGTTGGCATTGTTCTTTTTTGGTGGCGAGGTGCTGCGCGGCTTCATCTTTGCCATGATGTGGGGCGTGCTCATTGGCACATGGTCATCCATTTTTGTCGCCGCGCCCTTGCTTCAGTTGTTCGGATTGAATCCTCGCGACATTCAATCGTGACACCAATGGTGTCGCCAATGGTGTCGTTTATTCCTCTCAAGCTCACCTCCAGCTATTCTTTGCTGGAGAGCATGCTCAAGACCGATGACATTATCCGTCTGTGCCGTCATCATGGGTTGCCTGCCTTTGCGGTGACGGATCACGGCAATCTTTATGGGGCGATGGAACTCAGCATCAAAGCACTGGCGGCGGGAATTCAGCCCATCACGGCGTGTTCTTTGGGAGTCATCATGCACGATGGCGCACAGTCTCCCAAATCCAATCATAGAGTGTCTCTTTATGTGGAGAATGCGCGAGGGTGGCAGAATCTCATTCATCTGGTGACGGCGGCACACAAGGCACATATTGTGGACGGAGGAGACAGCACCGCGGTCACATGGAAGCAGCTGTGTGAGCATCATGAGGGATTGTTATTGCTCTCTGGGGGGCGAGAAGGCGCGCTGGTCTCCTTGTTGGCAAAGGGCAATGTCTCTGCCGCCGCCGCATGGGTGGAGCGGTGTCGGCAGCTGTTTGGCGATCGCTTTTATTTGGAACTCAATCGTCATGGCTATGAGGAGGAGCGTCTGGCTGAACCGCATATTTTGGCATTGGCTCAGCGGCATGGCATTCCTGTGGTGGCGTGTCATCAAGCCTGTTATGAAAGCAAGGACGATGTCACCGCCCATGAAGTTTTGCACTGCATCGCTCATAAAACCACTGTGGGAAAAAATATCCATGACGCGCGCCCTGTTCATGTCTTTCCCAATGACCAATTGATGAGGCAGCAATTTGCCGATTATCCCGAGACGATGCACCAGAGCGTGCTGATTGCAAAACGATGCTCGTGGTTTTTGCATGAAGAAAAAAATCCTCGCATGCCTGTCGTGGGAGACGAGACACAATTGCGAGCCGCCGCCAATGAAGGATTGGCACAGCGTATTGCTCATATTAAGGATGCCACAGAACGGCAACACTATCAAAAGCGATTGGATGATGAATTGAATATCATCATCAGTGCCGATTACAGTGGCTATATGCTCATTTTGGCGGAGTTCATGAATTGGGCGCGCGCCCAGGACATTCCCGTGGGACCTGGACGCGGCTCAGGGGCGGGTTCATTGGTGGCATGGGCACTGGGTGTCATTGATATTGATCCTGTGCCTCTGGGGCTTTTGTTTGAGCGGTTTCTCAATCCGAAGCGCATTTCCATGCCGGATATTGATATTGATTTTTGCCGTGACGGACGCGATCGGGTGATTGAGCATGTGCGTGAGCAGTATGGCTCGTCACAGGTGGCGCATATCATTACTTTTGGTGCGCTTAAGTGTCGCGCCGCCATTCGTGATGTGGGACGCGCACTGGGCTATCCCTACGGACAGGTGGATGCCATCGTGCGCCATTTTCCCAATGGTCCCGATGATACCATTGCCAGCGGACTGAAAAACGATAGCAATCTCAGAGACATGATTAAAAAGGATGATGAAGCTGGACACATTGTGTCCATTGCTCGCCGCGTTGAGGGTTTGTATCGCCATGTCTCCACCCATGCGGCGGGCGTGGTGATTGGCGACAAGCCTCTGGATGAATTAGTGCCGTTGTCTTTTGATCAAGAGAAAAAAACCGTTCTCACCCAATGGTCTATGAAGCTGGTGGAGAAAGCGGGGCTGGTTAAGTTTGATTTTCTCGGTTTGAAAACTCTGACGATGCTGCGCCATGCTGAAGATTTGCTGGCGGCAGATGGGGTCTCGGTGGATTTCATCACCCTGCCTCTTGATGACAAGCTGACCTATGAGCTGATGGCGCGCGGCGATACAACAGGAATTTTCCAATTGGAGAGCAGTGGCATGCGTGGCATGCTTGAGCAACTTCAGCCTGATTGTTTTGAAGATGTGATTGCGGCGGTGGCTTTGTATCGTCCTGGTCCGATGCAGCATATTCCAGACTTTATTGCCCGCAAGCATGGACGCAAGAAAGTGACCTATCCGGATGAGCGTCTGCAGGAATTGCTGGAGAGCACCTACGGCATCATTGTTTATCAAGAGCAGGTGATGAAGATGGCGCAAATTTTAGCGGGTTTTAGTTTGGGCAAAGCCGACATATTGCGGCGCGCCATGGGAAAGAAAGATTCGGCAGAAATGGCAAGCCAAAAGGATGAATTCATCAAAGGGGCAATTGACAATGGCATGAAGTCTGACAAAGCCGAAAAGATTTTTAATCTCATCGCCGAATTTGCCTCCTATGGCTTTAACAAGAGCCATGCGGCGGCATATGCCGTGCTGGCGTATCAGACGGCGTGGCTGAAGGCGCATCACACGGAGGTGTTTTTTGCCGCCTCCATGTCCATTGATGTGGATGTGCCCGAAAAGTGCGCCGAATTTTATCAAGAAGCGTGTGAGGCATCCATCAGTGTTTTGCCTCCTTCCGTTAATGAATCGGACACCCTGTTCACCGTGCGCCAGCACGATGATGCCAAGCATCTGGTCTATGGACTGGCGGCATTGCGTCATGTGGGATTGGCGGCGGCTGGACACATCGTTCAAGAGCGCAAAGACAACGGAGCGTATCAATCGTTGTTTGATTTTTTGAGCCGTCATTCGCCGCATGTGCTCAATAAACGATTGCTGGAATCTCTCATCAAGGCGGGGGCGTTGGACGAGCTCATTCCTTCACGACGATGGGGGGTGGAAAATCTGGATGGCTGGATGTTGTCACTGCAGCAGTGTCACAAAGAGCGTCAGCAACGGCAAGCCAATCTCTTTGGTGATGACGGCGGGCAATTATTGGCTCTGGAAGTGCCTGAGGATGCCGATGAGTGGGACATCAGTGAAAAACTTGATCATGAAAAAGAAATTTTGGGATTTTATCAATCGGAGAATCCGCTCGCGGTGTTTGATGAGTATATGCAGCGAGAAAACATGTCCATCCTTTCACAAGTCATGGAGCAGTGGCAAAACGAGACTTTGAAAGTAAGGAACAAGGGAAAACGGGTGCATTGTTTAATGCTCATTAACGGATTCAAAAAACGCTACAGCAAAAAGACGAAGGAACCGTTTGCCTTTGTGTCCTGTTGGGATCGTCACAATGTTCATCACGAGGTGGCTTTTTTTGGCGATGTGTTTACCAAGTTCCGACCTTTGCTGGATAAGCCATTGCGCTGCGAAATGGCGATTGAATTGAAACCAGATAAGAAGAATAATGAGATGACGCGTCTCAATGTCTTATCCGTCAAGGTTCTGCCCACACAGATGTCTGACGCTCCCGCCGCCACACAGCTGGAGGGACAAGTTGTGGTGCGGGTGACGGTGGACACCATGAGAAATCTTTTGCAGCTTCAACACATGATCAAAGACCTCCCCAAAGGGGATGATACCCTTGAGTTGATTTTGCGAGATACAGGGGATGAGTTCAAGCGTCTGCGTCTGCCTCATCGCTATCGTTTGGGTCTGGCTGCCATCACGGCTTTGCGTCAGATATGCCCTCAAGTCGATAAGGAGCGATTGTTTTAGTTGGTGTAGTTATCCGGCAAGCCGTAGCTGTTGTCATCATCTTGGTGAAATCCTTGCTCGTGCTGTGGCTGGCGGGAATCTGCGGGGCGCGTGAAATCTTTGGCGATATCTTGCAGGTCAACAAAATTATCGGTTTGTCGCCGCAAATCATCCGAGATCATGGGGGGCTTGGTCTTGGCGGTACTCACCACCGTGATGCGCACGCCTTGCCGTTGCAGATGATCCACCAAACGCCGCAAATCGCCATCGCCAGCAAATAAAATCATGTGATTGGCGTAGGGAGCCATTTCCACCATGTCCATCGCAATCTCCACATTGACATTGCTCTTGACTTTGCGTCTGCCTTGAAAGTCAACAAACTCTTTGACAGGTTTGGTCACCACGGTGAAGTTATTGTAATTGAGCCAGTCAATCAAAGGACGCACAGGCGTGTATTCCTGACCATCCAGAAGGGCGGTGTAATAGAAGGCTCGCAGCAGTCGTCCCTGGCTATCAATGAAATCATAGAGGCGGCGGTAGTCAATATCAAACTGCAGATGTTTGCCAGCGGCAAAAATATGGCTACCATCAATAAAAACGCCAATGCGTTCGTCATCAAAAAAGCGTAACACGATTATCTCCTTGTGGTGTATTCTTTAATCACAATCACGGAACTATGATATAATCAGCAATTGAGAAGGATGCAAGTCTTTGTGATGGAAGAAAAAATTTTCATAGCCATTGGGTCTAATCAGCCTTGTGTTGCGCGCGGCTGTGAGGATTCTTTGGCGGTGTGTTTATCGGCGGTGGCTCGTTTGCGTGGCGATGGGGTGGTGTGTGTGAGGGGGTGTTCATCGTGGTATTATTCTGAGCCTGTGCCTCGCTCGGAGCAGGCGTGGTTTGTCAATGGCGTGGTGGCGGTGACATCTCACTGTGCGCCGCGGGCGTTGCTTGCTTATTTACATGGCATTGAGCACGATTATGGACGGGTGCGTCACACGCGCAATGAGGCTCGTCCGCTGGATTTAGATCTCCTTGCGTATGGTGAGCGGGTGGTGACATCATCGGACATTGTTCTTCCTCACCCGCGTATGGAGGCGCGGTCGTTTGTGTTGTATCCGATGCGGGATGTGATGGCGCATTGGTGTCATCCTGTGAGTGGCATGACGGTGGATTCGTTGTTGTCCAGATTGCCTGAGGGTGCGATGATGCGCCTTGCCGATGCCGATGGGACGCGTCTGGCGACACCTCAGTCATTATGATGCACAGCTCTTGCGCGTGAGACAAAAATATACTATGTGTTTTCTTATGGCTCGTGTGACGACAGAAGACTGCATTGACAAGATTTCCAATCGGTATGAGTTGCTGGTTTTGGCGGCTCATCGGGCGCGCCAGCTGAGCGAGGGCGATGCGCCGCGGGTGGAAGAAGCACAAGATAAACCCACCGTGCTGGCATTGCGAGAGATCGCCGCGGGCAAAGTGGAGAGCGATGATTTGCGTGAGAATCTTGTCAATAATTTGCGTCATATTTCGCCTCAGGATCATGATGGTGACGAAGAGGTGCATTTGGTGGGTGATCCCTCTGCGATGATGGAGACGAAGGAAGAAGGAAGTGCTGCTCAAAAGGACGCACAATCACGCGTCTGATAAGGCTCAGAGTTTTTGCCGATCGTTGCGGGGGGTGCGGGTCTGTTTGACCGATGAGCTTGCCTCTTATCTCTCACCACAGGATATCACGGATGTGCGGCGGGCGTGTGCTTTCATGATGCGTGCCCATGCGGGTCAACGGCGGGCATCGGGCGAGCCGTACGCGATTCATCCGTTGCAGGTGGCTTTGATTTTAGCGCAGCGGCGATTGGATGCCGCCACCATTGTCACGGCATTGCTGCACGATGTTTTGGAGGATACCGATGTGGCGGCACAGCAATTGCGTGGGATGTTCGGTGCTGATGTGGAATCGTTGGTGCGCGGGGTGTCGCAATTGTCACGGCTGCATATTCCTTCTGAGAGGGAGCGAGACGCTGAAAATTTTCGCCGTTTTTTGTTGGCAATATCCGATGACATACGGGTTTTGCTGGTGAAGTTGGCGGATCGATTGCATAACATGCGCACACTGCATTTTTTGTCTGAGGATCGCCAGCGGCGCATTGCGGCGGAGACGATGGATGTGCACGCTCGCTTGGCGGAACGCATGGGATTGCGAGACATTGCCGATGAAATGGATGACCGCGCCCTGGAGGTTTTGGAAAGTGATGCCATTGCCGCCATTCGTCAGCGGTTGGATGACATGCGCGAGCGTGATGGCGGTCATATTGAGACCATCATCAAACACATTGAGGCGATTTTGTATAAACATGGATTACATGGACGAGTGGAGGGGCGTGAGAAAGCCATTCATTCCATTTGGCAAAAGTTGCAAAACAAAGAGCGGGCGTTTGAGAAGTTATCGGATATTTTTGCGTTTCGTGTCATCGTGGCGGATGCCAAGGCGTGTTATGAGACGCTTGGCGCGATTCATCAGTCTCATCGGATGGTGCATGGTCAGTTGAAGGATTACATTTCCTCGCCCAAGCCCAATGGCTATCGGTCGTTGCATACGGTGGTTTTGGGGGCGTATCACCGTCCCATTGAGATTCAGATTCGCAGCGAACAGATGCATCATGAGGCAGAACACGGACTGGCGGCGCATCATTGTTACAAGAGTGGCTGGCATCACGATGTGAAGAAAGATTGGCTGGATTCTCTGTTGCACATCAGTGAGAAATCCACCGATGCCGATGATTTTTTGCGTCACACCCGCCTTGAGATGTATCGCGATCAGGTTTTTTGTTTCACGCCGCGCGGCGATATGAAGGTGTTGCCGCAAGGAGGCACGGCTCTTGATTTTGCCTACAGCCTTCACAGTGATCTCGGAGCCCATGCCATTGGGGCAAAGGTCAATGGGTATGAGCGTCCGTTGGGATATGCTTTGAGCAATGGCGATCGGGTGGAGATTGAATGTGGGGACGATGTCATCATTCATGAAGGATGGGAACACATGGCGCACACCGGCAAGGCGCGCTCTCATATTTTGCAGGCGTTGCGAAACCGCACCCGCGATGAATTCACCGATTTGGGCAAACGCTTGTGGGTGGCTTTGGTGGGAGACGCTTCCTATGTGCCGTCTGCGGATGAATTGCTGCAGATGAAGGCGGATGACATGCCCTCATTGTTCTGGTCTTTGGGCAGTGGCAAGATTTCATTGGGGCATGTGATGAGCTGTGTGAAGACGGGGCGCGCCATGGAGGTGGTGTCGCTGGATGGCTTGCGTTTGGGGGTGTCGCTGCACTATGGCGACTGTTGCTATGGCATGGATGGTGAGGAAGAAATGCTGGCTATTCTCAGACAGAACTACGGACTCATGCTTCATCGGCGTGATTGCGATGTCAGAGATAAAAAAGAAGTTGTGCGGGTGCGCTGGCGCGGTGAGGAGGGTGAGCGGCATCATGTGCAGTTGCAGTGCTCGTTGCTTCATCGGCGGGGCAGTTTGGCGGCGATGAGTCAGGTGATCTCAAAGAGTCACGGCAATATCATGAACATCACCACACTGCATCACACGGCGGAGCGATTTCACATTGTGTTGTCGCTGGAGCTGCGTGACTTTGCTCATCAGAATTTGATCATGAAACGCCTTGAGGATTTGGATGAGGTGTGTGCGGTGTCGGCGATTTTGGTGCGCGGCGCATGAGCCGTTGTTTGCTGGGTGTCAATTGCGACCACATTGCCACACTGCGTGAGGCGCGCGGCGGGACGCATCCCGATGTCATGCGCGCCCTGCCGCTTTTGAAAAAAGCGGGAGCGGACGGAGTCACCGTGCATTTGCGTGAGGATCGCCGTCACATTCACGATGATGATGTCGCCGCTTTGTGCGGGCAGAATCTCTTGCCCATCAATTTGGAAATGGCGGCAACCGATGAGATGGAGTCCATTGCGCTTCGTCATGCCCCTCAGTGGTGCTGCCTTGTGCCTGAGGGTCGCCATGAGCTCACCACCGAGGGCGGGTTGGATGTGGTGCGTTTGCATGAGGGTTTGGCACGGCGTGTGGCGCGGCTGCAAAGCGGCGGCATCAAGGTGTCATTGTTTATTGAACCCGACAGCGCGCAAATCAAAGCGGCGGCGGACATCAAAGCCGATGCCGTTGAGCTGCACACCGGAGCGATGTCATTGGCAAGCGGGGACGCTCACGAGCACGAGTGGCGGCGCATTGAGGATGCCGCACGGATGGTGGCACAAACAAACCTTTTGTGTCACGGCGGGCATGGTCTCACCTATGACAATGTTTCGCGTTTGGTGGCATTGCCCATGGTGCGTGAGGTGAACATTGGTCATTTTTTGGTGGGGGAATCGGTGTTTGTGGGATTGTTTGAAGCAGTGCGGCGGATGCGTCAGGTGATTGACGAAGCGCGCTCATGATTATTGGCATTGGCATGGATCGCATTGCCACGCACCGCATTGCCCGCGCGCTTGACAGATTTGATGAGCGCATGAAGGCGCGTCTGTTCACCAATGATGAGCGCGCCCTGTGTGACAGTCGGAATCTGTGCGCGGCGTGTTATGCCAAGCGATTTGCGGCAAAGGAGGCGGCATCAAAGGCGTTGGGAACCGGTATGAGAGGCGGCGTGCGTTGGCGTGATATAGAGGTGGTGCGACTGGCAAGCGGTCAGCCATTACTGTGCTTGCATGGCGCGGCATACAATCGCTTGCAATCCCTTGTGCCTCAAGGCTACACGGCACAAGCTCACCTTACGATTACTGATGATGACGAAACCGCGATGGCTTTTGTCGTGCTGGAAGCGGTGAAAATTTAGGATTCTATGTTAGAGCCAGCAATAAAGCCCAGTGCCAAAGTGACAATGGAAGAGAGAGCAAAAATGGCAGAGCGTATATTTTCGCCATCAACAAGGCATTCAGACCCCGTATAGGTGGAATAGAAACTAGATGCCGCAGAAATGAAAGCAAGAAACACGATGGCAATAATGCTATATTTTATTGCCCAGCTTGCCGTTTTTAGCCTAAAAAACTTCCTTTCATGGGAACGTTGCTCACCAACCATTTTAACAGTTTCTTTTCCCAGCTTCTTAGGTGTATTGACTTGTTGCTCTTCGTTCATGAGCTTGCTGCTTGCTTAAATTCATCAACGATAGATTCGTGAGTTATAATAAATTTTTCACCTTTTTCGTGCGCCTTGCTCCAAGCACCATCTTTTTTGTGTGTGATATCAACAAGATCAAAGGCTGTCATGTGTCCGTATTTATTGAAGACATCGTCAATGACTTGACTGCCCATCTTAAAATCATCACCAAAAACATAGGGGTGTTGGTCGCCAGAAAAAGTACATGCCTCTGTTATGAAGCCATCACCGAATCTCTTAAATTCATAATAAACCTCTTCAATGACGGGTCCATACGCCCACGCTTGAAATGACACATCGGAAATCTTTTTGCCGTCAGATTTCGCCGCGTAATGTCCGTAACACAGGTAGAGAAGTTTTTGCAACTTTATGTGAGTCACCTTGATTGTGCGGCGCGATGCCTCAAACAAGACGGAATTGACAAAAGAAACAACCTCTTTTTTGTTCAGTGACATGAAACCTCTCCTTTCGTCTTACGGATGCCTCTCTTATATCATATAAGCAATTTTTGCGTCAATAACAGACAGAAAGATGAGCTTAATTATCTACTGGAAGCCGTGAAAGAATAAAATAACTGACTTTGTGTCGGGCTTCTCGCCGAATACAAAACCGTCAGGAAATAAGCGAGAGCCCTCGTCTGTGGCTTGTGCAAAGCCCGATACTTCTTGTCAGTGATGCGTGGAATTTGGTATAACTGTCCTTACACAGCTTACATGCAGGCTCGACTTTTAGGGTTTTTACTCTAGGTCGGGCTTCTCACTGAATACAATACTGACTCGCAATTTTATTGTGAGAAGGGAATAGGTGGGAGCCTTACCTGCGTGTGGCTTGTGTAAAGCCCGACACCTTATGGGTGTCTCACCAAAACACGCAAGGAGGTAACGCTATGAACAAGACGCTTTTGATGAGTGTTTTTGGCGCGTTCCTTTTGACATCCCCTGTTTCATCACACGATGTTGCCGCATGGTCGTCTTTCACGAGTGACCATGTCGCGCACAGTGGCGGAACGGATCGCAAGGGGTGTCATTGGGATCGCAAGAAGGATGTCTATCACTGCCACTAAAAACACGCGCCCTCTTCCTCGCGTGATGCGAGGGGGAGGGTTGTGTCATGATTTCTTGGCTTTTGTTGTGCTGGAAGCCGTGAGAGAATAGAACATCTGTTTTGTGTCGGGCTTCTCGCCGAATACAAGACCATAAGGAAATAAGCGAGAGCCTTACCTGTGTGTGGCTTGTGTAAAGCCCGACACCTATGGGTGCGTCATGATTTCTTCTTGGCAGACGACTTCTTTTTGCTGTTCCATGTGGTGAGAACGGCGGGCAGAATCATGCCGAGCAATAACACATAAAACGCCGCCAAGCCCGAGCCGTAAGGGGCGAGCATCATCAGCACCACTATCCAGACCGCCGCCACGCCAAACCATTGGGGTTGCAATCGTTTGTGCCAGATGATGCCGCAGCTCACCACGGCATAATAAGTCACCATCACCGTCAAGGACATCCACGCGGCAAAGGAATGACTCGCCTTAACGCCGTCATAAAGGCTCACAACAATTGACATGCCAACAATTAAGGTGACCGCCGCCGCGCCCAAAGCCACATAGATGAGATAAAAGCCGATGGCTTCCAACAAATTGCGCCGTGTGCGCCAATCAAACGGTTTGCGAAACATCAGCGTCCCACCAGACCGCGCACCACGACCTGTGCCTGAATTTCCGCCGCGCCCTCAAAAATATTGAGAATGCGAGCATCGCACAACACACGGCTGATTTCATACTCCAGCGCATAGCCATTGCCGCCGTGAATTTGCAACGCCGCATCGGCATTGCCCCACGCCACGCGCGCCGCCAGCAATTTCGCCATGCCGGCTTCTATGTCACAGCGTTTGTCCTCATCTTTTTCGCGAGCTGAGAAGAATGTCACCTGACGCGCCGCCATCACCTCACTCGCCATCAATGCCAGTTTGGTGGCAATGCGGGGAAAGTGCAGCAGTTTGTGTCCAAACTGTGTTCGGTCTGAGGCGTATTGCACCGCCAGCTCCAACGCCGCCTGAGCCACACCCACCGCTCGCGCCGCCGTTTGAATGCGAGCCGATTCAAAAGTCGCCATCAATTGCTTAAAGCCCATGCCTTCCTCACCGCCCAGCAAGGAGGATTCAGGCACGACAAAATCATCAAAGGCAATCTCGTATTCCTTCATGCCGCGATAGCCCAGCACCTCAATCTCACTGCCAGAGATGTGTGAGTCGGGAAATGGATTGTCATCGGTGCCGCGAGTTTTCTCTGCCAAAAACATGCTCAAGCCGCGATAGCCTTTGTCATTTTTGTTGGTGCGCGCGAGCAGGGTCATCAAGTCACTGCGTGCGCCGTGGGTGATCCATGTTTTTGCACCGTGAATGTGATAGCCATCGGCTTGTTTTTCCGCCCGTGTGGCAAGACTGCCCAAGTCAGACCCCACATTGGGTTCGGTAAAGACCGCGGTGGTAAGGGTCTCGCCGGATGCGATGCGCGGCAGCCAGTGTTGTTTTTGTTCCTCCGTGCCGCCCAAATGAATGAGCTCGGCGGCAATTTCAGCCCGTGTTCCCAGCGAGCCCGCCGCCAGAAAACCCCGTGACAGCTCTTCGGTCACCAGACACATCGCCATCTTGCCCATGGAAAGCCCGCCGTATTTCTCATCAATGGCAATGCCAAAAACCCCCAGCTGCGCCATCTGATTGATGACCTCCATGTCAATGAGCTCATCGCGTCCATGCCAGGTCGCCGCATGGGGCTTGATTTCTTCCTCAGTAAAACGGCGAAATTGATCGCGCACCATAGAGAGCATCTCATCGCCCTCATGACTGTGTCCCATGTTGCCCTGCTGCAGCTGCGCCGCCAGTTCTTGAGTCAGCTCACGACTGCGCGCCCGTGCCATCAGGGCGGTGGATGATTCATCATTAAAAAATTCCTCATCGCCAAAGTCACTGGGGCGAATGAATTCCTGTTGATTCATGGGCAGTCCGCCCTTGAGCTGCGCGCAATACTCACCAAACAGACATTGCACAATCAGCACATCCACAGGCGAAAGGCTACCACTGCCGTCCAAGCTTCGTGCCCAGCTGAGCATCTGCCGCAATGTCTCATAATAGGTGGCAATCCAACCGTAGCCGTGCGCCTCGTATTGATACTCGGTGAGGCGCGCCCCATCACACGAGCCATCCTCACGGCAGATTTGTTTGCGAACCACCGCCCTGACATGCTCCTCATACCGCTTGACTTCACTCAGAGCCTGCTCGGCATGGTGCAGCGCGTCTTTTGCATCAAGGGGTGTCATGATGCGCGCGCTTCCTCCAATGTGATCATTCCCGCCCGCTTGGCATTGACCAGCACCGCCATGTTGCCGGGTTCGTGTTTGTTGTTCATCATTTTCTCGTGGGCGGCGGGGATGTCCTTCCACGCAAAAGCCTCCGACATGCACGGGTCAATGCGTTTGTCAATGACCAGCTGATTGGCGCGGCTGGCTTGTTTGAGGTGGGCAAAATGACTGCCCTGCACGCGCTTTTGTCGCATCCAGACAAAGCGGGCATCCATCGTCAGACGATATCCCGTGGTGGCGGCGCAAAACACCACCATGCCGCCGCGTTTGACCAAAAAGCACGACAGCGGAAATGTCTGTGCCCCGGGGTGTTCAAACACCATATCCACATCCACGCCCTTGCCTGTGATATCCCAGATTGCCCTGCCGAATTCGCGGCATTGTGTCATGTAGTCTTTGAATGCTTTTTGGTCATCGGGGTCGGGGAGCGGTCCCCAGCAGTTGAAGTCGTTACGGTTGAGCACGGCTTTTGCGCCCAGTTTCATGACGAAGTCTTTTTTGCTTTTGTCCGAGACAACCCCAATGGCATGAGCTCCCACCACCGATGCCAGCTGCACCGCCATAGAGCCAATGCCTCCCGATGCTCCCCACACCAACACATTCTCGCCCGCCTTCAGATGATGGGGCTCATGACCAAACAACATGCGGTATGAAGTGGCAAGGGTGAGGGTGTAGCATCCCGCCTGTTCCCATGTGAGATGAGGCGGACGCTTCATCAGCTGGCGTTCTTGGGCGCGAGTGAATTGAGCAAATGCGCCATCGGGAGTCTCATACCCCCAGATGCGCTGACTGGAGGAATACATGGGGTCGCCGCCGTTACATTCTTCGTCATTGCCAGCATCGCGATTGCAATGGACGATGACCTCATCGCCCACCTTCCAGCGCGTCACCCGATTGCCCACCGCCCAGACAACCCCCGAGGCGTCTGAGCCGGCAATGTGGTAGTCAGACTTATGCACATCAAACATGGAAACAGGAACGCCTCGCGATGCCCAAATGCCGTTGTAATTGACACCAGACGCCATCACCATCACCAGCACCTCATCATCCTTGATGGTGGGCACTTCCACCACTTCTTGCACCATGGCTTTGGAGGGAATTCCCTCGCGCTCCCTGCGAATGAGCCATGCATGCATGGAGGCGGGAACATGCCCAAGAGGTGGAATCTCGCCAATATCGTAAAGGTCTTTGGTGTCGCTCATGATAAAAGCCTCCTTGAAAGCGTTGCAAAATGAATGGCGCGTCTTTAATCTTTAGTGAGACAAAATGCTTTTGACAAGGAGCGAAAGTGAAATTTCTTTGCACCGTGTTAAAGAAAGCGTATAGGAGGCAACGCCATGCTAGACCAAAAAACATTAAAGCCCCGCACGATTTTCTGTCACGACAATTTGCCTATTTTGCGTGGTATCAACAGCAATTCCATAGACCTCATCTATCTTGACCCACCCTTCAACAAGGGCAAGAAGTTTCATGCCCCCATTGGCACAAAGGCAGAGGGGGCAAATTTTGATGATGTATGGTCAAAAGATGATGTGGATGATGCGTGGCACATTCAACTGGGTAAAACACACCCTCACACCTGTAATTTCATAAGTGCTGTGGAAGGCGTGGGAAACGAATCAACAAAGTATTACATCATTTATATGGCGATGCGTTTGATGGAAATGAAGCGTATTCTCAAGGATACAGGAAGCATTTATTTACATTGTGACCCAACGGCAAGTCATTATCTTAAGTTATTGATGGATGGCATTTTTGGTAAAAATCGCCTCGTCAATGAGATTATTTGGTGCTATCATGGACCCGGATCTCCTAACATGAAGCAATTTAACAGAAAGAGTGATACGATTTTTTGGTATGCAAAAACTGACCAATGGACTTTTAACAACAGTGCCATGCGTGTTCCCTACAAAAAAAAAGAGCAAGGATTAGTCGGTGCGATGTCTGCCGATGGTTCTGTTTCCCAAGAAGATGTGTTGGAACAAAGAAAGCGTGGCAAATTGCTGGAAAACTGGTGGATTATACGCATCGCCGCCAGAAGCAAAACAGAATATGTGGGCTATCCCACGCAAAAGCCACTGAAGCTTCTCACCCGCATCATTGAGGCTTCCAGCAATGAAGGGGATGTGGTGCTTGATCCATTTTGTGGGTGTGCCACCACTTGCGTGGCGGCTGAAAAACTTGGGAGACAATGGATAGGCATTGATGTGTCAGACAAGGCGTATGAATTGGTGAAAATTAGGATTAAGAATCAAGTCCCGCACAACATTCTTATAGAGGGAGACCCCATCTATAGAGAGGATATTCCCAAACGCACCGACATAGACTACAAAAGAAAACCAACTCCTGAAGATAAGGTAGTGCTATATGGTGAACAAAGTGGCAACTGTAATGGGTGCAAAACCCATTTTGAAAGAATTGAGAATTTTCATATTGACCACATCATTCCAAAATCAAAAGGCGGGCATAATGAGATAGACAATTTGCAGTTGTTGTGTGGTCATTGCAATAGCGTCAAAGGTGACAGACCGATGGAATACCTGCTGGCGCGCCTTGCCAATAATGAGTGACATTGCATATGATTGTCGTCATGAATAGACCGGTGACATGATGACAAAGACCAAAGATAATTCCAGAGACAAACCGTGGATCATGCGCACCTATTCGGGGCATTCGTCTGCGGAGGCATCCAACGCGCTCTATCGTTCCAATTTGCGGCGGGGACAGACGGGGCTTTCCATCGCCTTTGATTTGCCCACCCAAACGGGATACGACTGCGACCATCCTCTGGCGCAAGGCGAGGTGGGCAAGGTGGGCGTGCCAATTTGTCATATGGGTGATATGCGCCGTTTGTTTCAGGACATCCCCCTTGCCGAGATGAACACCTCCATGACCATCAACGCCACCGCACCGTGGCTGCTGGCGTTGTATGTGGCGGTTGCCGAAGAACAGGGCGCGGCGCGCACACACCTCAAAGGAACAACGCAAAATGACATCATCAAGGAGTATTTGTCGCGCGGCACTTATATTTTTCCGCCCGCCGCCAGCATGCGTCTGACGAGCGATGTGATTATTTTCACCGCCCGTGAAATGCCCAAGTGGAATCCCATCAATGTGTGTTCCTATCACTTGCAGGAGGCGGGCGCGACCGCGGCGCAAGAGGTGGCGTTTGCCCTTGCCAATGCTCGCGGCGTGATTGATGAAGTGCAAAGACGCAAACAGGTGGCAGACAAAGACATGCCTGCGCTCATTGGCAGACTGAGTTTTTTTGTCAATGCGGGGATTCAGTTCATCACCGAGCTGTGCAAGATGCGCGCCTTTACCGAACTGTGGTATGAGCTCACGGGTGAATTGTTTGGTGTGACAGAGGAACGGTATCGCCGTTTTCGCTATGGCGTTCAGGTCAATTCGTTGGGACTGACGGAACAGCAGCCCGAGAACAATGTCTATCGCATTTTGCTGGAGATGCTGGCGGTGGTGTTGTCTAAAAAGACGCGGGCGCGGGCGGTGCAATTGCCCGCATGGAATGAGGCGTTGGGGCTGCCGCGTCCGTGGGATCAGCAGTGGAGTTTGCGTCTGCAACAAATTGTCGCCCTTGAGACCGACCTGCTGGACTATGACGATATTTTTGACGGCTCTCATGTGATTGAGGCAAAGGTGGAATCGCTCAAAAAAGAGGTGCGAGATATTCTTGCCACCATTGAACAGCGCGGCGGCATTGTGGCGGCGGTGGAGTCGGGATACCTGAAAGAGCAGCTGGTGCAATCGCTGTTGCGGCGGCAGCGCGCCATTGAGGACGGCGAGATCAAAGTGGTGGGAGGCAATTGCTTCACCGATGGATTGCCCTCACCTTTGATGCAGGACATGGAGGGCGCGATTTTCGCCGCCGATGCCGAAGCCGAAGCACAACAACAAAAATCCATGCAGCAATGGCGCAGTGAGCGCGACGATGATGCGGTGCGGCGCGCCTTGATTGGGTTGGAATCCGATGCCAAAGAGGAACGCTCCATCATGCCGTCATCCATTGAGTGTGCCAAGGCGGGCGTGACAACGGGCGAGTGGGCTCATGTGTTGCGGCGCATTTTTGGTGATTATCGCGCCCCCACAGGCGTGACATCCGCCGTTCAGCAAGAAACAGCAACGCCATCCGACAACGCCATCAGTGTGGAGACCTTGCGTCAAAAGGTGGATGAATTGTCGCAAAAAGAGGGCAGACGATTGCGCATGTTGGTGGGAAAACCGGGGTTAGACGGTCATTCCAATGGAGCGGAACAAATTGCTCTGGCGGCACGAGACGCAGGATTTGAGGTGATTTATCAGGGCATTCGTCTCACGCCTCAAGCCATCGTGGGCAGCGCGCTGGAGGAGAGTGTTCACATTGTGGGCTTGTCTATTTTGTCCGGCTCGCACATGTTGTTGGTGCAGGAGGTGCTGCGTTTGATGAAAAAGGAGAAGATGGCGGATGTTCCCGTGGTGGTGGGAGGCATCATTCCGCCCAAAGATGCGGCGGCACTCAAGAAAAAAGGCGTTGCGGCTATTTACACCCCCAAAGATTTCCACATATGGCATGTGATGGATGACATCATCACACTGCTGAACGAGCGAGCGAGCTCATGAGGGTGCGCCGTCCGTTTTTTGCGCGCATCAGAGGCTACTTTCTCACCGGCTTGGTGGTGACAGTCCCACTGGGCGCGACTGCCTATCTCACATGGTGGGCGGTGCGATTGCTGGATGAATTCATGCTGAAACTCGTGCCTGCGCGCTATGGTGTGTCAGGCGAAGGGGTGTTGTCTCTGCCGGGCATGGGAATTGTGGCAACGGTGGTGATTATGATCGTTGTGGGATGGATTGCCGCGACGGTGTTTGGACGATTTTTTGTGCGGCTGGGAGAACGCATCATTGACCGCATGCCCGTCATTCGCAGCATCTATGGCGGCATGAAGCAGGTCTTTGAGACGGTGTTTGCGCGGCAAAGCATCGCTTTTCGTCAGGCGGTGCTGGTGAAATTTCCCAATGATGACACATGGGCAATTGCTTTTTTGACACAGCGACCGTCGCGCGCCATCAGAGATGTGGCGGGACAGGATGTCTATGCGGTGTTTATGCCCACCGCGCCCAATCCCACATCGGGCTATTTGTTGTTTTTTCCCAAAGAAAAAGTGCGCCAGCTGAATTTATCGGTGGAGGAGGCGTTCAAATTGATTCTATCGGGGGGACTGGTGTCGCCCGACATTTTAGATGATGGACAAGCCTCACGCCGATAACCTCACGCCGATAAAATGTGTTCGCTGTCATCGGCTTGATCTTGAAACAAAGCCAGCAGAGGACGATACCGCTCAGCATCACCATTCAGAAGGCGGGTGATATCTTCATTCAGCGATTGGGTCATTTTTTTGTGGCGTGCGGGATGAAAGAATCGCCAGCGGGTCATGCCGCTTTGTTGCACGCCGAGTGGGTCGCCACTGCCGCGCAGTTCTAGGTCTTTTTCGGCGATGATAAATCCATCATCCTCATCTCGCAGGATGGCGAGGCGTTGTTTGCTGATGAGTGAGAGCGGTGGTGCATAGAGAAAGATGCAAAATGCCGCATCCCCACTGCGTCCGATGCGCCCGCGCAACTGATGCAATTGTGACAATCCAAACGATTCGGCTTTTTCCACCACCATGACATTGGCGGTTGCCACATCAATGCCCACCTCAATGACGGTGGTGCTCACCAGCAGAGGCTTGGCACCACTGGAGAACGATTGCAGCGCACTTTGTTTGTCGCGTGCATTCATAGAGCCATGCAGCAGTGCCACTTTGCCCGCCAGATGGTGCTCCAGCCATGCGGCACGATTTTTAGCCGCGCTGTCATCATCGTCAATGAGAGGACAGACCCAATAGACCAGGTGTCCTTGAGCCAGAGTGTGTTGCAGGGCTTTGACAATATCATTGAGTGCATGGTTCGTCATGGGCTTGACCAGTGTTTGAATTTTTTTGCGTCCTGCGGGTTTTGTCCGTAGCACGGAGACATCCAGCGTGCCTTCTTGTGCCAGCCATAGGCTGCGGGGAATGGGCGTGGCGGTCATGGCGAGCACATCGGCTTGATGGGTTTTTTTGTAGAGTTCCAGACGCTGTGCCACACCGAAGCGTTGTTGTTCATCAATGACAATGAGGGCGAGGTTGGCAAAGTGCGTCTTTTTTTGAAACAAAGCATGAGTTCCAAAAATGAGGCATTTTTTGTCATGCAACAGATGGAGTTGTTTTTTTTGTCTGGTTTTTGCGGTGTCACCGCCGTGCAGCACATGGGTGGCGATTCCGAGCGGCGTTGCCATGCGGGCGGCGATGCGAGCCGTTTGTGTTGCCAGCAGTGTGGTGGGCGCCATCAATGCCGCCTGATAGCCCGCCAGCACGACTTTGAGCATTGCCAGCACTGCCACGATGGTTTTGCCACTGCCCACATCTCCTTGCAACAGCCGCAGCATGCGTTTGTCACTGGTGAGGTCGGTTGTGATGGCATCAAGGGCGGATTTTTGACACTCAGTCAGATTAAAGGGAATGGTGAGAGTGGACGGCAGGGGAACATCGGGCAGGGCGCGTCCGCTCTCTTTGAACTGACGCTCATTGAGAGCAAAGGCAAGACGGCGCGCCAACAGCTCATCATAGGCAAGACGCTGCCACGCCGTGTGAGATTCATTGAGGGTGTCCGATGGGTGTGGCTCATGCAATTGCCGCAAGGCTTCCTTGCAACTGAGAGGAGCGTCACGCCAATCGGGACATTCGGGACACAATGCCAACGCCTCTTTGACCGCCAGATGATGGCGCGGCAATTGTCCCACACCGCCATAGACCGAGCGCGCTTGTCTCTGAGGCTCGGTGGCAATCCATTCGGGATGCGCCATTGTCGCCTTGCCACGAAAAAAGGTGATGCGTCCGCCCAGATAACGCACCGCACCGGGCGGCAATTGATTTTTGATATACGAAGGCGCGCCTCTAAAAAAAATAACCGTCAGTGATTGTGCCAGCATGCTTTGTTGCGGATGGGCATCGCTGCATTCAATGCGATAGGGAGTGCGCCGTGTGATGCGCAGTGGGGCATGGTGTTTCATCACCCGCACACAGACACTCACGCGCGCGCCCTCTGGCAGCTGATTCAAGCTGACGGGATGGCTGTAATCAATGAAGCGTCTGGGGGTGTGCAACAGCAAATGACGCAGATGATTGCCGCCAATGGCGCGCGCCACGCGGCGGCGCACCGACGGCGCATGGGACAACGAAGACAAAAAGGATAGGGGAAGCGATAAAAACTCTTGCCAATTGGGTTTTTTTGTCATATGTTAACCCTAACACAGAAATTGCTTCTTCGTGAGAGGGGACGCGCGAATGGTTTTGCAACAATGAAGATACGCCAATTAGTAGAAGGTCAGTGGGCATTGGTGACGGGGGCATCCAGTGGCATCGGCAGGGATATTGCCAGCTTGCATGCGTTTTATGGCGGGCATGTTGTCATCGTGGCGCGCCGTGAAGACAGATTGATGAAACTAAAAAAAGAACTGACGGAAAAATACGGCGTCACAGTGGAGGTGCTGGTCAAAGATTTGGCGAAAGAAAATGCCGTTCAGGAGATTTATGACGAATTGAAGAAGAAAAAAATTCACATTGATATCTTGGTGAATAATGCGGGGCTGGGCGGAAGTGGTTCTTTTCACAAGCAGTCTATGGAGCGGATGATGACAATCGTGAATGTCAATATGCGGGCTCTGACCACTCTGACGCGCTTGTTCGTGCCTGATATGGTGAAACGCAAACGAGGATATGTTTTGAATGTGGCATCGGTGGTGGGTTTTTTCCCCGCGCCCTTTATGGCGGTGTATGGGGCGACCAAAGCCTATGTGGTTTCGTTCTCGCAAGGTCTGGCATCGGAGGTTGCCAATGACAATGTGACGGTCACCGCATTGTGCCCCGGTTTGACCAGCACCGAATTTATGGATGTCGCGGGAATGCAAGACAGTTTCATGGTGAATTATTTGCCGCAAGCCTCTTCCACGCAGGTGGCGGAGCTGGGCTATCGTGCCATGTTGCGAAAACGCTTGGTGGTGCGGGATACATTGATGGATGTCCTTTTGTCACGCTTTTTGTGGCATCTGACACCCCGACGCATGTTTCTCAAAATAGGGCAGCGACTCATTCAGTGACCATGGAGCGAGCGCTTCGCTTGAAACGCTTGCACTATCGCGCGTCTCATAGGGGAACGCGCGAGATGGATTTATTGATGGAAGCGTTTGTGCGTCATCACAGCCAAGGGTGTGACGAGAACACGCTGTCTTTTTTGGAGTGGCTTTGCAATCAAGACGATGAATCCATTGATGCGTGGATGCGCGCCGCACGGAAGCCACCAGCCGACAAAAATCATCCGCTCTGGGGGCACTTGCGAGCATGGACGCTGCCGCGTGGCTGAGCCGTCTCGCATTCATTCGCGCATTCATTGTGTGGCGGGGGGAGAGGCGTTTGCACTGGCGCGCTGGCTGAAGTCTTCGGTGAAGAGGCTGGTGGTGGTGGCGCGTAGCGACCATGAGATGGAGATGATGGCGCAGGCGTGTGATTTTTTTATGCCGCACCATCGGGTCATCACTTTTCCGGCGTGGGATGTGCGGCCTTATGATTATTTATCCCCTGCCTTGCCCATCATGGGGCGGCGCATTGCCGCCCGTCATCGCTGCATGACATCATCCCAGTGGGTGCTGATGACCACACTGCCCGCTCTGATTCAGCGCATGCCACCTCATGGAATGCTCAAGCCTCTGGAGCTTGCCCCTCATAAAGGAACGCCCAGCTACGATGAGCTGCGGGCGTGGTTGCTTCAGGCGGGCTATGAGGCGGTGGAGAGCGTCTATGAGGTGGGGGCGTTTGCTTTGCGCGGCAGCATCATTGATGTTTTTCCCCCTCATCATGACCATCCTTTGCGCGCTGATTTTTTTGGCACGGAGCTGGAGTCTTTGCGTCATTTTGATATTCATAGCCAGCAAACCATCGCAAATGTGACCCACGCCTCGCTGACCCACAGCTCTGAGTGGATTGTCAATGATGACACCATCTCGCTTTTCAAAAAAAACTATCATGCCCTGCCAGGGGGCTTTCCTCATGGTGATGCCTTTTATGACGACATAGATGCCGGCATCAAGGTGCTGGGCGGTGAGCATCACCTGCCGTTGTTCTATGATGCCATGAGCTGTGTGTTGGACGACCTGCCCCGTGACACCCATGTGGTCATGCCCGCCTCATGGCGGCAACAGATGGAGGAGCATTTTGATGATATCGCTCGCAGCTATCAGAGGCGCGAGCAGCAATGGCATCATGGGTCATCCGATGAACCCACGCTGCGCCGTCCCATTGCTCCCCATGGGCTCTATGGCACGGCACAAATCTGGCGGCAGTCATTGGAACGCCACCCCGTGAGCCTCATGGATGTGGTGGGGGGCGATGACACGCTGCCGCGCCGCATTGTGGTGGAACGAGATTCTCTCACCAGTCAATTGGCGCAATTGAAAAGCACGGCGGGAAAGCGTCCCATTCTTTTTGCCATGACTCACGAACACAGCGTGCGTCATTTTGCGTCTTTGGTGCACTCTATGGAGGAATCCTCCCTGCAAGAGGCGCGCCATTGGCAGGACATGGCAAAACAGACGCTGTGGATTGCTCATTGCCCCGTCACATGCAGCATGGAAGATGAGTCACTGGTGGTGGTGAGCGAGCAGGATTTGTTCGGCAGCAAGGGGATGCGTCATCGCTCCGTCAGGCACAAAAGCAAGTTCCATGAGGCGGTGCCGTCCTTTGAGCAAGGCGCGCTGGTGGTGCATGAGGAACACGGCGTGGGAATGTATCAGGGACTGCGCACCATCACCATTGATGAACAGCCGCACGATTGCTTGCGTCTCATCTATCAAGAGGGCGATGAATTGACCATTCCGGTGGGCGATATTGGACTCATTTCTGCCTACGGCGGTCATGATGGCGAGCTAGATCGGTTGGGCAGTGTGTCATGGCAAAAACGCAAAGCTCAGGCGAAAAAACGCATTGGCGAGCTGGCGCATCGCTTGACGCAATTGGCGGCGCGCCGCCGTCAAAGCACAGCTCCATCATTGCGCTGTGATGACATGAGCTACGAGGAATTTTGCGCGCACTTTCCCTTTGAACCCACCGAAGACCAAGAACTCGTCATGGCAGAGTGTGAGGAAGACCTTGCCAAGTCCCATCCCACCGACCGCCTTATTTGTGGTGACACAGGATTTGGCAAGACGGAGGTGGCATTGCGGGCGGCGTTCATTGCTTACGCCAGTGGTGCGCAGGTGATGGTGCTCGCCCCCACCACCTTGTTGGCACGGCAGCATTATGAGTTGTTTCGTCAGCGCATGAATCCCTTTGGTGCGCGCGTGGGGTTGGTGTCTCGTTATGCCAGCAACACCAAAGAGACATTGGCGGCGGTGGCATCGGGGGACATTCACATTGCCATCGGCACGCATGGATTGCTGCGCGCAAAGCCTCGTCATTTGGGCTTGCTCATCGTGGATGAGGAACAGCATTTTGGCGTGAGTCAAAAAGAGCGCATCAAAGAAATCGCCCACCATGTTCATGTCATGACTCTGACCGCCACGCCCATTCCGCGCACGCTGCACATGGCGATGAGTGGTCTGCGCGCCATGAGCGTCATTGAAACGCCACCCCCAGGACGGCGCGCCGTGCGCAGTTTTGTCATGCCCTATGATGCCGTTGTGGTGCGAGATGCGTTGCTGCGGGAGAAAGAGCGCGGCGGTGCGTCCTATTACATCGTGCCGCGCGTGCGAGACATTGAGGATGTGCAACAGCAGCTGCAAAGATTACTGCCTCAATTGCACATTGTGGTGGCGCACGGACGCATGGCATCTCGTGAGATGGATCGCGCCATCGCCGCATTTTATGGCAGGCGCGCCGATGTGTTGTTGGCAACGCCCATTGTGGAGGCGGGATTGGATGTGCCTCATGCCAACACCATCATCATTCATCGCAGTGATTTATTTGGCTTGGCACAGCTCTATCAAATGCGCGGCAGAGTGGGGCGCAGCACCCAGCAAGGATGGGCATATCTCACCTTGCCCCTCAACGCACAACTCAAAGACAAAGCTCAGCAACGCCTCGCTATTTTGCATGGACTGAGTGAACTGGGGGCAGGTCTCACCATCGCCGCTCATGACAGAGACTTGCGAGGCGCAGGCAATCTTTTGGGAGCGGAGCAATCGGGACACATGCGGGAAATCGGCATTGAACTGTTTGACCACATGTTGCGTCAAGCCATGAAGAATATGGCGCAAGAAGGCGAAGACACCCCAGAGCCACCATCGCCGCCGCATTTGCAATTGTCCATTCCCATGCTGATTCCGTCATCTTATATTGCCGACTTATCGTTGCGTTTGCGTCTGTATCGCAGGCTGGGCGATGCCGATGAGACGCAGCTCACTGAGATGATGGATGAATGGCGGGATCGCTTCGGCGCACCGCCGCCGCAGCTGCATTTATTGTGTCAGGCTTTTCAGGTGCGTCTCAAAGGATGGCGGTTGGGCATGGCGCGCATCGCCGCATCGTCTCATGAGCTCGCCTTTGTCTTTCATGATGGCTATCCTCTTCATCCCGAGCGTCTGCTCTCATGGATTGAGAACAACAGCGCGCGCGTCACTTTGCGCTCGGAGCGAGCGTTTGCCATCACGGGCAATTGGAGCGAAGATGCGGCGCGCCTCACCGCCATCATGACCCTGCTGGATGAGTGGCATCAGCTGATGTGCGAGTGACCTTTGCTCCCAAAGAGTGCAATTTGGAAGCCAACGAATCATAGCCTCTGTCCAGATGATAGAGGCGATGAATGACGCTTGTGCCGCGTGCGGCAAGTGCGGCAATGACCAATCCCATGCTGGCGCGCAAATCACTCGCCATCACCGGCGCACCGCGCAATGAGTGCTCTCCTTGACCCTCCACCCGCACGCAGTGCGATGACTCTTTGGTGATGCGCGCCCCCATGCGTTGCAGCTCCGCCACATGCAAAAAGCGATTGTCAAAAATGGTCTCATCCACCACACATGAGCCGTCACTCACCGCCGCCAGAGCCATCCACTGAGCTTGCAAGTCAGTGGCAAAGGCGGGGTAGGGAGCGGTGCGCACTCTTTGGGGCAACGGCTGCAAGCCTTGTTTGTTATGACGCAAACGCACCGTATCGTCTCCCCATTCAATGGTGACACCCCCCGCCTCCAGCAGCTGCAACCAACGCAAGTGACCGGGGTCTGTTTTTTGCAGTGTGACATCACCGCCCGTGGCAGCCACAGCAAAGGCATAACTGGCTGCCTCAATGCGATCGGGAATAATCTCATGAGTCGTGCCATGCAGTGTGGTCACGCCGTCAATGGCTATGACGCTGCTGCCCGCTCCGTCAATGCGCGCCCCCATGCCATTGAGGCAAGCGGCAAGATTGACAATTTCAGGCTCGCATGCCCCATTGATGATGACGCTGCGTCCTCCTGCCGTCACCGCCGCCATCATGATGGTCTCCGTTGCTCCCACAGAAGGCATGGGAAGAAGATGGCTACATGCCTTGAAGCGTCCATCAACAGAGCCTTCAATGATGCCGTCGCGCAAATCAATGTGTGCTCCCATCCGTTGCAGTGCCGCCAGATGCCAATTCACAGGACGCACCCCAATGGCACACCCCCCAGGCAATGATAACCGAACTTTTCCATGACGCGCCAGCAGCGCGCTCAATAGCAAAATAGACGCGCGCATCTTGCGAACCGAATCATAGGGAACATCATAGCCCGATGCACCACCGCCATCCAAATGCCAGGTGCTGTTTTTTTGTCGTATCGCCATTCCTAATGACGACAGAATATGGTGCATCGTCACAATATCCGCCACCTGAGGAACATTGTGCAGCACGGTCTCTTGGGACGACAACAACGATGCCACCATGAGAGGCAGGGCGGCATTTTTTGCTCCCGCGATGGCGACCGTTCCATGCAAGCGGTGTCCGCCCTCAATAATCAGGCGGTCCATAGCGGATTATTGCAGCAATTCAAGCAAGGCGGCTTTGCTTTTGCGAGACAGCTCGCCGTTGCGTTCAAGAAGATTCAACGGCGTGGCATCAAAGCGATCGCGCACATCTTCATCTGCCCCCTGCTCCAGCAAAAAGCGCACGATGGCGGGATTGCCATTCCACAGTGCCGCGAGATGCAGTGGGGTGCGTCCTCTATTGTTGGGACGGTCAATATCAATGCCCGCCTGTTCCAGCAGAACCTTCAAGACTCGTGTCGTGCCACTGTGCCATGCCGCCAGATGCAGAGCCGTATCGCCATTGTTATCGGCAACGGTCACATCCGACCATGCGCTCGCCAATTGCAAGGCAACGCCGTAGTAGCGATTATAAGACGCCAGATGCAGAGGGGTTTGTCCAAAGCGGTCTTGCAGATTGCCATCCGCACCGCCGTAGAGCAATTCCAAAATCACCTCCACCGATGGATTCCAGCGAGCAGCCTCATGAAGAGCCGTGCGACCTTGCTCATTGCGACCATTGGCATCCGCTCCCGCACGCAAAAGCAAGGTGATGACTTCATAATCATCATTAAAGCGTGCCGCATAGTGCAATGCCGTGTTGCCATTTTTGTCGCGTGTCTGCACCTTTGCCCCATCTTTCAGCGCACTCACAACATCTTGATATGAGCCTCGTGAGGCAATCGCATGCAACGATGCCGCATGCACAGAACTCGCCAGCATCAACGGCAGCACAAAAATAACACCGCTTATAAAAATCCATCGCTTCATTGTTTTTCCTTTCGTTGGAGGGATGTCGCTTCTATTTAATATACTCTTGCGCTTTTTTCAAATCATTCGGGCTATTGATATTAAAAAAAGGGTCAAATGGGCGTGCATCATACGCCACATAGGCGGTGGAATGCTGTTTGCTCCAGTCGTCAATTTTGCGAATGCCGTCCATGAGAGCTTCCTCCAGCGATGGCAGCAATTGGATGCGCCACAAGGCGATGGTGGGATGGATGCGCTCCTGACAGCGCGCCTGCACGATGGCGACGGTGTGGCTGAGCATCACGCTGCGTGCCGATGAGACAAAATCAAGAGGCACAAAAGGCGTATCCACCGCAAAGGATGCCAGCAACGCACAGTCGCGCGCCGCAAAGTGATGCATGGCGGTGTGCAAACCCGCCAGTGGTCCTAAAAATCCCGTGAGGCGGTCTTGCACCACGCCATCATGCAGTGAGGCAAAACGCCCCACATCATGATGGGTATTGATGACCAGTTCATCCACTTGGGTACGCACCCGTAAGCACACATGCTCCAGCAATGTTTTGCCCGCCAAAGACACCATGCCTTTGTCGCCTCGCCCCAGATTTCCCATGCGCCGAGCGCGCCCCGCGGCTAAAATCACGCCGCCAACTTTTGATGATTGATGTTCCATGCCCCTCATGCTATGGCTTATGGACAGGAAGGACAAGGTTCATGAAAACGGTGGTTGTGCAAAGTTTGTGGGGGGATGGAATTTTATTTCCTATTTGGCGAAGCAAGCGAGGTGAGCTGGGTATTAAAAAATATTGCATCCCCTCGGTCAGACGGTATGCCGACCGACATGGCTACAGCTATGTCCTTCATAGACCCGATACGCCTCACTTTGATTTTCCTCCACATAAAGAGGGAGGCACGACACATCATCAATTCAATGCCGCCTTTGAGCGTTATTATGTGATGAATGGGCTTGTCGGTTTATATGAGCGGTTTATTTATTTGGATTTGGATGTTTATGTCAAGCCCGATGCCCCCGCCATGCCTCACACAAAGGGCGTGTGGGCATTTCATGAGTGGCATCTTCCTTATGAATGCCAGATACAGCGAGGCTTTTCGGATGTGCCAGACAAGCATCAATTCAATAACGGCGTATTGGTGATGGATGCCAAGGGGGTCAAAAGCGTGTATGATTATTTGTGCAACACCAAGCCAGACCCTCGTTGCTGGGGCAGTCAGGATTATTTTCGTTTGTGGTCGGTCAAAAACAAGGTGAATTACTTGGATGGGGTTTGGAATCACATGACTCTCTATATGCGTAGTCGCGATGGTCATTTTATTCATTATGCGGCTGAAAAGTGGTGGATTGTTTTGGAGATGTCTCCTTTTTACTTGCGTCCGTTTTATTGGTGTGAGTATGCGGTGCTAAGGCGTATGGTGCTAAGGCGTAAGCTGTATCATGCCATACGGCGGACACGGGCATTTCAGTTTTTTTGCCGCCTAAGGCGTAAGCTGTATCCTGCTTTGAAAAGCGTGGAGCGCGCCATACGGCGGACACGGGCATTTCAGTTTTTTCGCCGCCTCTGGAAAAGACGGGTGCACTCATGAAAACGGTGATTGTGCAAAGTTTGTGGGGGGATGGAATTTTATTTCCTCCTTGGCGAAGCAAGCGAGGTGAGCTGGGCATTAAAAAATATTGCATCCCCTCGGTCAGACGGTATGCCGACCGCCATGGCTACAGCTATATCCTTCATAGACCCGATACGCCTCATTTTGATTTTCCTCCACATAAAGAGGGAGGCACGACACATCATCAATTCAATGCCGCCTTTGAGCGTTATTATGTGATGAATGGGCTTGCCGACTTATATGAGCGGTTTATTTATTTGGATTTGGATGTTTATATCAAGCCCGATGCCCCCGCCATGCCTCATACAAAGGGCGTGTGGGCATTTCATGAATGGCATCTCCCTTATGAACGCGAAATACAGCGCGGATTTTCCGATGTGCCAGCCAAGCATCAATTCAATAGCGGGGTGTTGGTGATGGATCCCAAGGGGGTCAAAAGCTTTTATGATTATTTGTGTCATGTCAAACCAGACTCTCGCTGCTGGGGCGACCAAGACTATTTTCGCTTGTGGTCGGTCAAAAACAAGGTGAATCACTTGGATGGCGTTTGGAATCACATGACTCTCTATATGCGTAGTCGCGATGGTCATTTTATCCATTATGCGGCTGAAAAGCGATGGATTGTTTTGGAGATGTCTCCTTTGTATTTGCGTCCGTTTTATTGGTGTGAGTATGCGGTGCTAAGGTTTAAGCTGTATCCTGCTTTGAAAAGCATGGATCGCGCCATGCGGCGGACACGGGCATTTCAGTTTTTTCGCTGCCTATGGAAAAGACGGGTGCACTCATGAAAACGGTGATTGTGCAGAGTTTGTGGGGAACTGGAATAAATATGTCGGCTAATGTTGGGCAAATGTATCTTCAGCCGTTGCATGACCATTGCATTCCTTCTGTGCGTGACTATGCATCGCGACATGGTTTGAGCTATATTTTACACAGACCGACAAAACTTCATTTTCGCTTCTCTATAGATGAGAAATTGAAAATTCATCAAGAATCGTTGGACAAGGCAATTCCATTGCATTCATTGTTGGGGGATGACCAATTTAATTCCTTCTTTGAGCCCTTCTATGTGATGAATGAACTCTCATCCCTCTATGAGCGATTTATTTATTTAGATTTAGACATTTATATCAAGCCTGATGCTCCCGCCATGCCTCACACAAAAGGCGTGTGGGCGGTTGTTGAATGGCAAGTGCCTCAGATCTATCACGCAAAGCGGGGGTTTAGCGAAGTGCCTCAAAGTCATCAGTTCAATTCGGGAGTGCTGGTGATGGATCGCAAGGGTGTCAAAAGCTTTTATGATTATTTGCGTCATGTCAAACCAGATCCTCGTTGCACGGGCGACCAAGATTACTTTCGCTTGTGGTCACTGAAAAACAAGGTCAATCGCTTGGATGATGTTTGGAATTATCTCGTGGCTTTTCATCAAAATCGCGATGGTCATTTTGTTCATTATACGAAGAAGGAATGGATTGCGCGAGAGTTGGCTTCCACTTATCTGATTAATTGGGGTCGCCTCTATTCTGCTTTGAAAAGCGTGGAGCGTTCTATAAGGCGGGCACGATTATTTCAGTTTTTTCGCCGCCTCTGGAAGCAGAGGGTGCGCGCATGAAAACGGTCATTGTGCAGAGTTTATTTGGTGGCGGTGTTGCAGGAGATGATCACAATGAGCGCGTGTGTTCCCATCATATTACAAAATACTGCCTTCCATCGGTGCAGAAATATGCCGACCGACATGGCTATGGCTACATCCTTCACAGACCCACGCAGCTTCACTTTTGTATGACCAAAACAGATGTGACGGAACACTTCACCAAAGAGCTTTCCTCTCGTGAATTCTCTGTCACCATAACGAAAGGCCAATTCAATTCCTTTTTTGAGCCCTTCTATGTGATGAATGAACTCTCATCGCTTTATGAGCGGTTCATTTACTTGGACTTGGATATTTACATCAACCCTGATGCTCCTGCCATGCCTCATGAGAAGGGTGTGTGGGCGTATCACGAAGCTCATGTGCCTCATTCTTACAATGTGGGACGAGGATTTAGCGAAGTGCCTCATAGTCATCAGTTCAATTCGGGTGTGCTGGTGATGGATCGCAAGGGAGTCAAAAGCTTTTATGACTATTTATGTCATGTCAAACCAGACTCGCGCTGCACGAGCGACCAAGATTACTTTCGCTTGTGGTCTTTGAAAAATAAGGTCAATAAAATGTCAGCTGAATGGAACTACATGGTCTTTAAGGGCAATAAAGAAAAACGAGGACATGTGATTCACTACATTGATAAAAGTCGCATGCAATGGGAATTGCCGCCTTTTCACATCCGTATGTGGAATGTGTGTTACGATGCCATCAAGACTCCTGAGCGATTGTTGCGCCGTTTGTTGCGCCGTTGGCGCAAGGGAGGTGGTGTGGTATGAAGACCGTCATTGTGCAAAGTCTGATAGGTGAGGGGGTGCTGATTAGTCAAGGGGACAGTACGGTGCGCAAGCACAGGCAATTGCAGCGAGTGTTGCGTTATTGTGTGCCTTCGGTGCAAGCCTATGCGGCGCGGCATGGCTGTTCGTATATCTTTCACAAGGCGGCACAGCCTCATTTTTCTGTGGTGGAAAAACCATCAGTGCAACGATTTACAAGAGATGTCATCCCTCATGCATCACCTCAAGGTGTGGTGGTGACTCTCTCTGCACAACAAAGAAATGCCTGCTTTGAGCCCTATTATGTGATGAATGAACTCTCAGCCCTTTATGAGCGGTTTATTTATCTGGACTTGGACATTTACATCAAGCCCAATGCTCCCGCCATGCCTCATGGCAAAGGCGTGTGGGCGGCGGTGGAATGGCAGGTGCCTCATGACTATCATGCAAAACGGGGGTTTAGCGATGTGCCTCATAGTCATCAGTTCAATTCGGGCGTACTGGTGATGGATTGTGAGAATGCTCGGTCTCTCTATCGCCATTTTCGTCAAATGAAGGAAGATGTCCGCTGCACAGGGGGCGATCAGGATTATTTTCGCTTGTGGTCACTTAAAAACAAGGTGCATCGCTTGGAGGATGTTTGGAATTATATCGTGTCCTTTCATCAAAATCGCGATGGTCACTTTATCCACTATGTGGTAAAGGACTGGATCGTTCTTGAACTGGGAGCATGGCACGGACGGCTTTACCATCGCGCGCTTGCTTTTCTAAAAGCGTGTGAGCGTCGGCTGCGTCAGACACGAATTTATGGGCAACTGCGGCGTTGGAAAAAGAAGCAGTGATTACTTTTTGCGGGAACGGCGAGCAAAGAGATATTCTCGCGTCAGATGCTATGAGGCAATCAAGGGGGGCGAGCGGTGGGCGCGTCACACCATCAAGATGGCTTAAAATAGACTTTCATAGGAAACTCGTTCAATATAGCAGGCATCATGAAAACGGTCGTTGTGCAGACTTTGTGGGGGCATGGGATGTTTTATCCCGATTGGCGAAGCAAGCAAGGTGAGCTGGGTATTAAAAAATACTGCATCCCTTCGGTCAGACGGTATGCCGACCGACATGGCTATAGCTATCTACTCCATAGACCGCAGATGCCTCACTTTAATTTCCCTGCCAATAAAAAGTATGGTGTGACACATCATGAGTTCAATTCATCCTTTGATCGTTATTATGCCATGAATGGGGTTGTCGGTTTGTATGAGCGGTTTATTTATTTGGATTTGGATGTTTATATAAAGCCCGATGCTCCCGCCATGCCTTATGAGAAAGGGGTGTGGGCATTTCATGAGTGGCAAAAGCCTTATGAACACAATGTGCGGCGCGGTTTTGCAGATGTGCCAGACAAGCATCAATTTAATAACGGCGTTTTGGTGATGGATCGCACGGGAGTCAAAAGCTTGTATGATTATTTGTGCACCACCAAGCCGGATCCTCGCTGCACGGGCAGTCAGGATTATTTTCGTTTGTGGTCGGTCAAAAACAAGGTGAATCACTTGGATGAGGTGTGGAATTATCTGGCTTTTTATACGCGCCGTCGCGATGGTCATTTTATCCATTATGCGGCTGACAAGCGGTGGATTGCTGTGGAGACCTCTCCTTTGTACTTGCGTCCGTTTTATTGGTGTGATAGTCAGCTGGCAATAGTTTATTCTGCCTTGAAAAGCGCGGAGCGTTCCATACGGCAGACACGGATTTACGGGCGACTGCGGCGGTGGAAAAAGAAGCGGTGATTATTTTTTGCGAGAACGGCGCGCCAAAAGATATTCTCTTGCGAGATAAAATCCCACCATCATGCCGCCAATAAAGATGATGATGGGAACAATTCCAATGATGAGGGCGATGGTGGTGGCATCAAGGACAAGGGTGTGGCTCACCGTTCCGTCTTGGGCGTATTGAATGATGTCCTCACAGCGTTGCTGCTGGTTTGGCTTGGCGGCATTTTTAATGAGCACCTCACACACCGCTTTGGTGGCAATGTCGGCAAGAAATCCCATACCTATGCTTTTGAATCAAAAATAAGACGGTGGGGGTGGGTGAGGACGGTCATGCGTTTGCCGCGCGCCCGTCCGATCATGGTGAGCCCTGATTTGTGAGCCAGTTCCGCTCCCCACGCCGTGAAGCCGGAGCGGGATATGAGAATGGTCATGCCCATCACCACCGCCTTGATGACCATCTCGCTGGTGAGACGACCCGTTGTGTAGAAAATCTGTGCGTGTCGCATGGTCTCGTTGTCATATAAGAATCCTGCGATTTTGTCCACTGCGTTATGCCTGCCCACATCCTCCATATAGACGAGAGGCTGTGCGTCATCACACAGCACGCAGCCGTGAATCGCTCCCGCCTTGAGATAGAGGCTGGGCATTTTTTGAATGTCATTGATGAGACGCACAACGCACGAGGTGGTGATGCGCGGGACAGGCGGCAGTGTGATGGTATCAAATCGCTCCATGATGTCACCGAACAATGTCCCCACGGCGCAGCCTGAGGAATGAGTTTTTTTCTTGAGTTTGTCCTCATAGTCGGTTTGGCGCTCAGTGCGAATGACGATGGTGTCAATGTCGTCATCGTAATCCACGACGGTGATGACATCGTCATGGTGCAGCATGTCTTGATTGAGCAAATAGCCAATCGCCAGCCAACGCGGATGGTCACGAATGGTCATGATGGTGACGATTTCTTGATTGTTCAAATAGATGGTGAGGGGTTTCTCCTCAATGACATGAAGAGAGACGGTGCGCTGCTGTTCATCCCATGCGGTGAGGGTGCGCGTGAGGGCGGCATCGTGCACATCTGATATGACAACAGGAACATTCTCTTGCGATTGCGGCGTATTCGCGTTAGTGTCGGCTTTTTTTGAGGGCATTATTTTATGGGCAATGTGACCATCATTGGAGCGCAATGGGGGGATGAGGGCAAGGGCAAGGTGACCGATGCCCTCGCCGCTCATGCCGATATTGTAGCGCGCTTTCAGGGCGGACACAATGCGGGACACACCATCTGGGTGGACGGCAAACGCTATGCTCTCAGTCTGATTCCATCAGGTATTTTGCATGAGACCAGTCGGGTGGTGATTGGCAATGGCGTGATTATTGAGCCACAGACTTTGTGTGACGAGATGAATCATGTGCGCCAGGCAGGGGTGGCGGTGACTCCTGAGCGGCTGATGATTGCTCACAATGCCTCTGTTATTTTGCATAGTCACATTGCATTGGATCAAGCGTATGAGCGCGCTCGCGGTGAGGAGGCGATTGGCACAACGGGGCGCGGCATTGGTCCCGCCTATGAGGATCGCGCCGCGCGGCGCGGGCTGCACATGGCGTGTTTGTGCGATGAGGCTTCTCTTGAGGACAAACTAAAACCCATTGTGGCGCGTCACAATGCCCTGCTTGCTTATTTGGATGCGCCGTTGGTGTCACTGGATGAGGTGGTGCAGCCATTGCGCGCGGTGGGACAAGAACTATCCGCCTATGTTGGGGATGTGTCTCATGCCATTCATGAGGCGATGGCACGCGGCAAACGCATTTTATTTGAGGGCGCACAAGGCGTGATGCTGGATGTGGATCACGGCACATTTCCCTATGTGACATCATCTCACACGGTGGCGGGATACGGCGCGGCGGGAATCGGCATGTCGCCTCATCACACGGGACACATCGTGGGGGTGAGCAAGTTGTATGCCACCCGTGTGGGCGGCGGATGGTTTCCAACGCAAATGAACAAAGACGATGATGCGTTTTATAGAGCGCGCGGCGACGAGGTGGGAACGGTCACGGGACGACAAAGACGCTGTGGCTGGCTGGACATGGTATTACTTAGGCGCGCCATCATGGTGAGCGGCATTATGGGATTGGCTTTGACCAAACTGGATGTGCTGGATGAAGCGAGCGTGATTCCAATGTGTGTCGCATATGACGACAACGGCAAACAACGGGAGACACTGCCCAATGGCATGAAGCAGCTGGCAAAGATCAAGCCCATCTATGAGGAATGGCAGGGATGGCAGTGCGATACCAGTGCGGCGCAAAAGTGGGACGACCTGCCGCCTCAGGCACACGCCCTCATTGAGTGCATTGAGCAATTGAGCGGTATTCCCGTCATCATGATTTCCACTGGCGCAGCGCGCGATGATCTGATTATACGGAGCAATCCCTTTGAACTATGAACCAAAACGATTATATGAAGGTGGTGGATGTTGTGTCTATGTGTTGCAAGGGAGCTTGATCGTGTGTTAGAGTCGCATCCGTACGGTTTAACCTGACATCAAAGGAAACGGATCATGGTAGAAGTGTTGAAACGGTTATTGAAAGGTGATTTTCGCCTGCCCAGCCTTTTTGAGCGGGAGAGTGAGGAAGAATACATGGCGCGCCTTTATCAGCGCATTGCCGATGACATGGCGGAGGACTGGCGGCTTGTGGGTCGAGATTTGGCACAAACCATGCTGGATTTTTCCGTGCGCGATCAGGCGCGTGTCACTGACGAGAAAACGCGCGCAACTCTGAAAGAAATTGAGGTTGATATGCGTGAGTTTTTGCGTCAATCTCGCAAAGCAAGCAGAGCAGCAAAGCGTAGCCTTTGGTTTTAAGGGCGATGGCAAAAAAGTCATCCAAAGGCAAAAAATCTATCGCTACCAAAAATGCAGATGTCACGCAGATAGATGCTGATGGCGGTGAAAGGCGGTTGATAGAACGCCGTGGGGTGCACATATCCTGCACATATCCATTGTTTCACCTGATGAATTGAAAAAATATGAACAAGCGTTGCGAGGCACGGGCAAAGTTTTGGCTTGTGTTTCTTTTGTTATTGTTGTTGCAATGATAGGATTTTTATTTCCAGCGAACTATTCACCTTTTGCGATGGCATTGTCTTTTGGTTTGTTTTTGAACTTTTTGCATAAGAATTAGTGATTCTCTTGCGCGCGAGGGTCTTGCGGGTTATTCTTTTGTTTTTGCCCAGGTGGCGGAATTGGTAGACGCGCTGGCTTCAGGTGCCAGTGGGAGCAATCCCGTGGAAGTTCGAGTCTTCTCCTGGGCACCACATGAAGGATATCGCTATGGCAAAACCGCCGCCCATCAAAGCCACATTTCACGAGGAAGATGCCCCCAAGGAACTGCTCAAACAGCCTTCTGTTGCTGTGGATACCGAGACCATGGGGCTTAAAATCGGCAGGGATCGCCTGTGTCTTGTGCAGCTGTGTGGAACGGATGGAGCGTGTCATCTGGTGCGCTTTGCTTCTGATTCCAAGTATAAAGCACCGGTGCTGCGTCAATTGCTGGAGGATGACGCAATTGTGAAGATTTTTCATTTTGCCCGTTTTGATGTGGCGATGCTGTATCATCATCTGCATGTGCGGGTGCATCCCATCTATTGCACCCGCACGGCTTCCAAAATCGCTCGCACATTCACCGACAAACATGGCTTGCGGGTGTTGTGTCGTGATTTGCTGCGCACGGATATATCCAAAGTGCAGCAGAGTTCCGACTGGGGCGCGCCGCACCTCAAAGACGCTCAACTTCATTATGCCGCCAGTGATGTGGTGCATCTGCACGCCTTGAAAGAAAAACTGGATGCCATGCTGGTCAGAGAGGGGCGTCAAGAAATTGCTCATAATTGCTTTGACTTTCTCATGACACGCGCTATTTTGGATGTGAAAGGATGGGAAGATGAAGATATTTTCGCTCACTAGTGCCGCGATCGCGTGTCTGTTGTTGTGCACTGATGCTCGTGCATCGGATGACCCTCATGGGTGGGTGGAGGACTCCTTTCGTCATAACGGACAAGAGGATATTTTTGTCAACCGTCATCCGTTGGGGTCTCTGGTGGAGAGTGCCGTTGGCTTGGCACTGCTGCCCTTGAGAACATGGCAACAATGGCAACACCGTCATCATGATGGCTTTGAACAATTCAAACAACGCGACCCTGCTTCTTTGGATTGGCATCATCCTTTCTTTGAAAAGCAACGAGCTTTGCGTGAACGCGATGATGGCGAGAGCTTGCGTTGATGAGATAAACTTGCTACGGTTGCGACCGTTAAAGGAGGATGCTGATGAAGGGGCATAGAATTTGTTTTGGCTCACTGGCAATGATTTTTGTCTGTGTGACGGCTTTTCTTTTTTCAATGGAGTCTGTGCTGGCGGCGCAGCCCACGGAGTGGCAGATGAATTTTCAGCCCGCCGCCACACCTGTGATGGAAGATGTTGTCGGTTTGCATGAGGGTGTCCTCTGGCTGATTATTGCGATTTCACTCTTTGTTTTTGGATTGCTGGCGTATGTATTGTATGCGTTTCATGAGTCACGCCATAAAAAGCCCTCTCAAGTTTCTCATAATGCCACCCTTGAGATTGCTTGGACTGCCATTCCCACTTTGATTTTGGTGGTGATGGCGGTGCCGTCTATCAAATTGCTCTATTATACTGATGTGGTGCCGTCGGCGGATCTCACCATCAAAGCCACAGGGTATCAGTGGTATTGGAACTACGAGTATCCCGATCACGGCGAATTTGATTTTGATTCCCTCCCTTTGGACGATGATGAGCTGGGCCCCACTCAGCCGCGCTTGTTGGCGGTGGACAACCCCGTTGTTGTGCCTGTGGGACGGGTGGTGCGCCTGTTGGTTGCCGCCGACCCCGATGGTGTCATTCACAGCTGGGCGATGCCCGCCTTTGGTGTCAAAAAAGATGCCGTGCCTGGGCGGCTCAATGAGACATGGTTCAAGGTGGAAAAAGAGGGAACTTATTATGGTCAGTGTTCCGAATTGTGTGGTGCGAATCACGCCTATATGCCCATTGCCGTCAAGGTGGTCTCTGCGGAGGCATTTCAGGCATGGGTCACACGCGCCAGAGAAGAATTCGCCAGCAACAGTGAGAGAACACCCCAAGTGATCGCTCACAACACCAATCAGTAAAAATAACGGAGAGCACCTATGGCACAAGCAGCTCGTTTGACTCAAGGGTGGAGACGCTATCTCTACTCCACCAATCACAAGGACATCGGCACGATGTACATCATCTTTGCCGTGGCGGCGGGGCTCATTGGCGGATTTTTGTCCCTTCTCATGCGCTTGGAATTGTTTGATCCCGGCTTGCAACTGATTGACGATCCCAATCAGTGGAATGTGTGGATCAGTGCCCACGGCTTGCTGATGATTTTCTTTATGGTGATGCCCGCCCTCATCGGCGGTTTTGGCAACTGGTTCGTGCCCTTGATGATTGGCGCACCCGACATGGCGTTCCCTCGCATGAATAACATCAGTTTTTGGTTGCTGGTTCCAGCCTTGTCACTGCTGGTGGGCTCTATGTTCGTGGATGGCGGCGTGGGATCGGGATGGACCATTTATCCACCACTCAGCACCAGCGGACAGCCCGGCATGGCGGTGGATATGGTCATTTTGGCTCTGCATTTGGCGGGCGCGTCATCCATTCTGGGAGCGATTAATTTCATCACCACCATTTTCAACATGCGCGCCCCTGGCATGACTTTGCACAAAATGCCGTTGTTTGTTTGGTCGGTGTTGGTGACGGCTTTTCTCCTGCTGCTGTCGTTGCCTGTGCTGGCGGGGGGGATTACCATGTTGCTCACCGATCGCAATTTTGGAACAACTTTCTTTGAAGCCTCTGGCGGCGGTGACCCTGTTTTGTTTCAGCATTTGTTTTGGTTCTTTGGGCATCCTGAAGTCTATGTTTTGATTTTGCCCGGATTTGGCATCGTCAGTCAGATTGTTTCCACATTCTCTCGCAAGCCTGTCTTTGGCTATTTGGGAATGGCGTACGCGATGGTGGCGATCGGATTTATCGGATTTGTCGTCTGGGCTCATCACATGTATACCGTCGGACTCAATGTGAATACCAAAGCCTATTTCATGATTGCCACGCTCATCATTGCCGTGCCGACGGGAATTAAAATCTTTAGCTGGATTGCCACCATGTGGGGCGGCTCTATTCAGCTGAAAACGCCCATGTTGTTTGCCGTTGGCATGATTTTCCTCTTCACCGTTGGAGGCGTCACGGGGGTTGTCCTTGCCAATGCCGGCATTGATACCGCACTGCACGACACATATTATGTGGTGGCACACTTCCACTACACCATGTCTATGGGCGCGCTCTTCAGTATTTTTGCGGGATTTTATTATTGGTTCTCCAAGATGAGTGGGCGTGAATACAATGAAATGCTCGGAAAAATTCATTTTTGGATGCTGTTTGTGGGAGTCAATCTGACTTTCTTCCCCATGCATTTCTCTGGGCTCGCCGGGATGCCGCGCCGTATCCCAGACTATCCCGATGCCTTTACGGGATGGAATCAGGTGTCAACGGTGGGGGCGGTTTTGTCGGCATTCTCGGCACTGTTCTTCCTCTATGTGGTGGCACAGGCTTTTTTCAAAGGCAAGAAAGCCGCCGACAATCCATGGGGCAAGGGCGCAACCACTTTGGAATGGAGTCTGTCATCACCGCCGCCCTTCCACAGCTTTGACACATTGCCGCGCGTCACATCGCGGCAGTGAGAATGATGGCGGCGCGCAACCATAGCAGTGATTCGTCTGACGCTTTTGGCGGCGCGCGCGCGAGTGATTTTATCACCCTCCTTAAACCGCGTGTGATGACGCTGGTGGTCTTTTCGGCATTGTGTGGCATTGTCATTGCCCCTGTGGCGTTGCATCCCTTTTTGGTTCTGGTCACCTTGATTGCCACCGCTCTCGCCTCGGGCGGCGCGGCTTGCTTTAACATGTGGTATGACAGAGACATTGATGCCCTCATGGCGCGCACCGCGAATCGTCCCATTGTGCGCGGCGTGGTGTCACCATCCAGTGCTTTGGGATTTTCCGTGATGCTGTCTGTGGGGAGTGTCATGCTGATGGCATTGGCTCTCAACATCAGTGCGGCACTGGTGCTATTGGGGTCTATTTTTTATTACGCTTTCATTTACACGGTTTGTCTCAAGCGTTTGACATCTCAGAACATTGTCATTGGTGGAGCGGCGGGAGCGTTCCCGCCACTGGTGGGATACATGGCTGCCGCACCCGACCAGATGACTGTGTATCCTTGGGTGCTGTTTGCCATTATTTTTCTTTGGACGCCGCCTCATTTTTGGTCATTGGCAATGCTGCGACAAAAAGATTACGCCGCCGCCCGTGTTCCCATGTTGCCGGTGCAAAAAGGAAATGATGTCACCATACGCGCCATGCTCATGTACACGCTGTTGTTGTGGAGCGTCTCTCTCATTCCCGCCATGGCGGGATGGACGGGAATGCTCTACGGCGTGAGTGCATTCCTTTTGGGAGGATGGTTTGGGGCATCCGTGTGGCATTTGTATCGCCAGCCCACAGATGCCGCCATGAGACGCTGCTTTCGTGATTCGGTGATTTACCTGTTTGCCCTTTTCACATTCCTCATGATGGATGAACTTTTGCAGGTGTGACATGAAAAAAGACAACGCAAAAAAATCATCACCCATCAATGTCAAGCAATGGCAGGACAATCAGTGGTCTCGCTCGCGCGCTTTGGGATTGTTTCTTGGGTTTTTGTCGCTTTTGTTTTATGGCATCACGGTGGTGAAGTTTGGTTGATATCATGGCTGAAAATAAAAAAACGGCTCTGACACTTGCTTTTTTCACCCTGTGCATGGGGGGCGTGGCGTTTTACGCGCCCACCCTTTATGACGCATTTTGCCGCATCACCGGGTATGGCGGCACACCCATGATTGTGACGCAAGACAGTGTGCCTTCCCCATCACCACAGGCGCGCTCTTTTAATGTGCATTTTGAGGCGGACATCAGTGATGACCTCCATTGGCAATTTGAACCAGCACAGGGCAGTGTCACATTGGATGCTGGGGAGGTGCTGGTGGTGCATTACAGAGCCCAAAACATGACAGACCACGACACCATCGGCACCGCCGTCTATAATGTGACTCCCCACAAAATCGCTCCCTATGTGGCAAAGGTGGATTGCTTTTGTTTTCAAGAACAGCCTCTCAAAGGCTCTGAGTCGGCAATGATGCCCATCCGCTTTACCATTGACCCCGCTATTATGGATGATCCTTCCGTGCGGGATGTGACCGATGTCACTTTTTCCTACATTTTTTATCCGTCCGACCAACAAGCCGTCATGAATCACGGTGAGGACGACACGATGAATCACGACAGCAACATGTAATCAGAGGAGGTTGACGATGGCTGGCAAACAAAATCATCCCTATCATCTTGTGACTCCAAGTCCTTGGCCCTTTTTGATGTCCCTGGCAGTGCTGGCTGCCGCCATGGGATTGATTTTAGCCATGCATGATGAAGATTTCCAATTGCTCTACGCAGGATTGTTCCTGATGGCGACCTTCTTCTATTTGTGGTGGCGAGATGTCATTCGTGAAGCCGAGGGAGGCAAGCATCATAATGGCGTTGTTCAGCTGGGATTGCGTTATGGCATGGTGCTGTTCATCGCCTCGGAAGTGATGTTCTTCGTGGCGTGGTTTTGGGCGTTCTTTGATGCGGCATTCTTTCCTGGCAACACCGACAGTGCGGAACTTGTCGGACGCACCGAAGTGCTCGGCGGACAGTGGCCCCCCGTCACCATGGAAGGCAAACTGTTTGACCCATTGTCCATCCCCTTTCTCAACACATTGGTTTTGGTCACTTCCGGTGGCACGGTCACATGGGCGCACCATGCTTTGCGGGAGAATAATCGCGGTGAATTCATCGGAGGACTTGTCGTCACCGTCATTCTGGGATTGATTTTTACCGCTTTGCAAGCGTATGAGTATCACGAAGCCATCTTTGCCTTTGATGAAGGCATTTATCCCTCCATCTTTTACATGGCGACAGGATTTCACGGATTTCATGTCATTGTGGGAACGCTTTTTCTCATCGTTTGTCTGATGCGTGGATTGCGAGGTCATTTCAAGCCCGACCATCATTTCGGATTTGAAGCCGCCGCGTGGTATTGGCATTTTGTGGATGTGGTGTGGCTGTTCTTGTTCATCTTCGTCTATTGGTGGGGCAGCTAAATTGATGCGGCTATGGCTCGGATCTTTTGTTGTCTCCATTCGCTTAATCCCCTGTGTTATTGTGATGGTGCGTGATTGATGCAACGATCGCTTGGCTCTTTTGTTGTCACCATTCGCTTTGTTCCCTGTGTCTGTGTGATGGCGGCTCTCGCCGTTCTGTGCTCTTTGGGTGTGTGGCAGCTGGAGCGCGCTCAATGGAAAAAGGAAATCATTGCTGAACGGAACAGCTATGCTCGGCTGCCGCCCGTGATGATTGATGGACGCGATGCCCAATTAGAAAACTATAGTCGTGCGCGCGTCATTGGCAGCTTTATTCCTAACGCTGAGATTCATCTGGCGCGTGGCGATCTTCATTCGGGTGCGGCGGGCTATCATGTGGTCGTTCCTTTTCGCTTGCAAGATGGCTCTGTTTTATTGGTCAATCGCGGCTTTATTCCGTTGGCGTGGCGGGAGCGAACTCGTCATTACGATGGCAAGACACAGACCATTGAAGGCATCGTCCGCACCCAAACCAAAACGACATTTTTTACGCCTCGTAATGAGCCCCACAACAATTTCTGGTTTACCATTGATATTGATGCCATGCTGGGGCATCACGGTCTTGCCGATGGCTTGAATTTTTATTTAGACGAGGCGCGCCGCCCATCATCGCAAGAGGGCGAGCCCATTGGCGGACAGACACCCATGACATTGCGGGATCATCATGTGTCCTATGCCATCACATGGTTTTCGTTGGCACTGGTGTTGCTGGTGTTATCGCTGATGGCGGCGGTGCGCCGTCATTGAGGGTGAAGGTGTTTATCAATGATTGCCTGAATCTGCTGACTCTCAGCGATGGCGGCACTGCGCGCTTTGTCACTGAGTTGTTTTTCAATGGCTTGGCGTAACTGCGCAATTTGCTCTCTTTGTTTTTGCTGAAGACCGGTGTCATCAATGATGGACAGTAACGCCGCCGCCTGCACCCAATTGCGTTTGACCCCCTCACCCCTGAAAAATAACAAGGCAAGATTGACCTGAGCTTTGCTGTGTCCCATGAGAGCCGCCTCCTTATAAAATTCGGCGGCGGCGGCTTTGTCTTGAATGGCACCGTTGCCACCCTCAAGAGCTAACGCCACATGAAACAGTGCATCCTTATGACCCTGCTGTGATGCCGCCCGCCACCACGCCACCGCTTCATATTGATTCAGAGGAACGCCATCGCCATGAGCATAGAGCAAGCCCAACCGATACTGTGCCTCTTTATGTCCTCGGTCTGCCGCCATCCGTAGCCAAAAAACCGCTTCTTGCTTGTGAGCAGGATGATTTTTGCCGCTTTTGCCGTAGAACAATCCCAAATCATAGGCTGCCGATGGTGACCCCTGATGCGCATGATTCTTCACTTCCATCAGACGCTCGTCCACGAGTGATGGCGGGTCGTCCCCATCACCTCCACACTGTGCCAGCAGAAGTGTGAAAAGCACAAGACCGTGACGCATTTACGATTGCTCCTTTGGGCTATCAGTGGCTTGCGGGGTTTGTGATGGCGGCTGGCTTTGTGGCTTGGGTTGTGCTTGAGGCACATCCCATGCCACGATTTCAGCATCATCATGCCACCGCTCTATTCCATCGTCGGATGATGAATCGGCAGATTCTTGTGCTGTTTCAGATTTTTCGTCCTCTTCTTGAGGGGAATCTTCTTCGTCCCCTTCTTGAGAGGAATCCTCCAGAGCAGGGCTGGGCGTGTCAGCCTCGGAGGCGGTTTTGATGCCCTGCAGGAAAGACGCACGACATTTTTGCAAGAATTGATTCGCCGTCCCGTGAGGCAATTCCGATTCGTAAAATTGCAAAAAGGGCTCAATAATGTGATTCCATAAATCCTCAATGGGAGGCAACGCGCCTCCATCCTCGTCATAAAGAACATGATCGGTCTCACCATAAAAGGCAATATAGTCACGCACAAAATCCACAACAGGCAATAAATAACTCTCGCCAATCTGACAGTTCACCCCCAGTTCCGCCTGGTCGGTGATGAGGTCATTGAGTGCCTGCATGCGATAGGCAAAGTGCGTGAACTCATGGGCATGGCGATTCCACGGTGGCAGAGAATTGTCATGGGTCATCTCCTTATGCCAGACCTCCGAGAGGCTTTGCACCAAGCGGGCGGGATCAAAGGCATACAAAAACCACAAAAACTGAGAATGCAGAAAAGGACGAAAGCGATCATTGGGAATCACAGACGGATTCATGGTGGCAATAAAATATAAATTATCAGGAATGGTAAAAGTCATTTGATCATCGCCACGCAGAGTGATGCTTTGCCGTCTGTCCCGCAGCAAAGACAAGACCTCACCGAACATCTCAATGGGATCCACGCGATGAAAATTATCCAAAATGATCACAAAAGGAATCTTGCGCACATTTTCAGGATTTTTCTCCTGTAAAAACAAACATGTTTTCAATAGAGTCCCCAAGCTCCTGATATTGGGATTATTGGGATCGCGAATAAAATATTCATATCCAAAATTACGATGAAGTGGGACATGAACGATGCGATCCTCAATGATTTTTTTGATCTCTTGAATTTTGGTGAAATACCATTCGGGTTTGAATTTTTCAATCAGGGCTTGACGGATGAGGCTTTCTGACACTTTGCGAGCGAATTTTCTTTTTCCCGCGCCGGTGGGTCCATAGATGATGATCTGTTTGCGGGAGCGTAATTTATCACTGACGGAAAATCCAATATGCTCAGACGCGGTATCAAGCCAGAATTCACTGAGAGGACTTTTATAGAAGTCGGGTCGTTCCTTTGCAAAGAATGGGCGGAAAAGTTGATAGACCGAGGATATGACATGAGACGCAGAAAGATTTTTTTGCTCTGGCAAGATTCCACGAAATGCGGAAGCGATTCCTTTTTGATGGCGCGGAATGACGATGGCATCAAAGTGATCGGGGAAGAACAGGTGTGCCAGAATAGAGGGCATAAACGCGTTTTTGTCTTGCTGACTGAGGACTGCCATTTCCAAAAGGCGCGGTGCTACGAAGATTTCTTCGCGGCGTTTTTGTTCGGTGGATACAATGGTGCTACATACTTGGATGAGGCTTTTCCATTCTCGCATCATCATGGCTTTATATTCGCTTGAGGCATAGCCGCATCCTGTTTGAAAGGCTTTGAGGAATTGGTCCATTTCGTCATTTTGCGGCAGTCGAACATTTCCCCACTGGGAGAGTTGGGTGAGGGTTTGTTTCTTGAAGTTGCTTTCCATATCCATAGGAAAGAGGGCGTAGATATAGAATATTTCACAGCCGAGGGCGGCGGCTTCCTCAGTGGCTTTTTGCATGTGATGTTGCAAAGCATCTTCAAGGGGTTTGTCTTTAGCGTCTTGTGTGGGGTCTATGATTTGTTCCTGCACGGCGGCAAGGTTTTTGCTGTTCCACAAGGGTTCTTTCCAGAAGAGTGAGCGACCATTGACAAGGGATTCACTCATCCAGTGCTGAATGACATCATAGATATACTCTTTATTAACAACTTCACTCATGGTGCATTGATTCGTTTGATGTGGGTAGCGGAGGAGGGAATTGAACCCCCGACCTAGAGATTATGATTCTCCCGCTCTAACCAACTGAGCTACTCCGCCCGATGGGTCTAATATGAAAAGCACAAGGACATGATGTCAAGAGGCAGCATTGCTAATCCATCCGCCGCCGAGCAGTTGGTTCTGATGGTAGAAGACGCACGCCTGTCCTGCGGCGATGCCGTGACTGTGTTCACGAAGCGTGACTCGTGCGGTGTCATCATTGATTGTGGTGACTTGTGCGGGAGCGGGTTGTTGCGGGCTGCGCCATTGCACAAGGGAGGGCTCTGTGTGGGTGAGCCAATGGACATCATGCACCGTGATGGTTTGGCGAGCGAGGGCATCCTTAGATCCGACGGTGATCTCGTGGGTTTGGGGATTGATGGCGATGACATAGAGTTTGTCTTGGTCTGTGCGGTAGCGTCCGCCGATGTTGAGCCCGCGCCGTTGCCCCACCGTGAATTGCTCAATGCCCTGATGTTTCCCGAGCCATGTGCCATCCACATGGCGAATGTCGCCGCTTTGTCCCGCATCAGGATGCAGACGGCGAATGACATCGGAATAATGCCCCTTGCTCACAAAGCACAGATCGCGACTCTCTGCCTTATGAGCGGTGGGCAATCGCAGCCGCCGCGCATGGGCGCGCACCTGTTGTTTGGTCATGTCTCCCAATGGAAAGAGCAAGGATGCCAATTGTTCTTGGGTGGTGGCAAAGAGGAAATAGCTTTGATCGCGCGTTTTGTCTGTGGCTCGGTGGAGTTGGTTGTCAACCATGCGGACATAGTGTCCTGTGACGAGGCGTTCGGCTCCGAGATTTTTGCCGATGGCGAGCAGGTCGCGAAATTTGACCGTCTGATTGCAACGCACGCACGGCACGGGCGTTTTGCCCTCCATGTAGTTTTGCACAAAGTCATCAATGACATTTTTGCGAAAATGCTCTTCAAAATTGAGAACATAGTGGGGGATGGCGAGATGGTGGGCGACTTGTCTGGCATCATCAATGTCTGCGCCGGCGCAGCAGCTGCCGATTTTTGTGTGTTGCGTGGCGGGTGTGAGCTGCAGGGTGATGCCGATGACTTCGTGTCCTTGTTCCACCATCAGGGCGGCGGCGACCGAACTATCCACCCCGCCTGACATCGCAACCACATAGCGTTTTTTATTTTTAGCTGGCATAATGGTCACCATAAAAAAGCAACACGCCAATGGCAAGGACTAATTGGCGTGAACTCGAATGGAAGGTGTGCTATGAAGAAGTTTGTTTTATCCTCATTGATGAGCCTGTGGGCTATGAAGAGGTTTGTTTTATCCTCATTGATGAGTGTATGGGCTATGAAGAAGTTTGTTTTATCCTCATTGATGAGTGTGTGGGCTATGGCGGTTTCGCCCGATGGGTTGGCGCAGGAGCGGCAGGATGTCTGGCAGATGACATTTGATTCCATTGATGGCGGTTCAATTCGGCTGGCGGACTACAAGGGCAAGGTGGTGATGGTGGTCAACACCGCCTCCAAGTGTGGTTTTACGCCGCAATACAAGGGGCTGCAAACTCTGTGGGATCGCTATCGCTACAAGGGGCTGGTGGTGATTGGCATTCCGTCCAATGACTTTGCCAATCAAGAACCCGATGATGAGGCGACCATCAAACAAATGTGCGAGCTGCGCTATGGGGTGACTTTTCCTTTGAGTCGCAAGGAGGTGGTGACGGGCGGCTCTGCCCATCCGTTTTATCGCTGGGCGGCGGAAAATGTGGGACGCTTGGGCAAGCCCCACTGGAATTTTCACAAATACATCATTGCGCCCGATGGCAGGCTGGCGGCGTGGTTCACTGGCATCACCAAGCCCGATAGCGATGAAATGACGAGCACCATTGAGATGCTGCTGGATGAGGTGGAGATGGGTCGCAATGGCTGAGGGCAATGTCTTTATGCGGGCGCGCGATCTTCGCGCTTCCTTTGTTGATTATTTTCGCACCGCCCGCCACGAGGCGATGGATGCCGCCTCCATCGTGCCCCATGGCGATGATTCGTTGTTGTTCACCAATGCCGGCATGGTGCGTTTTAAGGATGTGCTGAGCGGCGCGGTCAAGCCTGAATGCTCGCGCGCGGTGACGGTGCAGCCGTGCATTCGCGCGGGCGGCAAGCATAATGATTTGGATGAGGTGGGCTATACCACTCGCCATCATACTTTTTTTGAGATGCTGGGGAATTTTTCCTTTGGCGACTATTTTAAGGAAGAAGCCATTGAGCTGGCGTGGGAATTGTTGGTGCGTGAATGGGGCGTGGATAAGAAGCGTTTGTTTGTCACCGTGCATGAAAAAGATGAAGAAAGCCGCGAATTGTGGCGAAAGATTGCTGGCTTGCCCGAGAATCGTATTCATATAATCTCTAGTGATGATAATTTTTGGTCAATGGGTGAAGTGGGACCCTGCGGTTATTGCACCGAGATTTTTTACGATTATGAAACAGGGGACGGAAAGGTTGATGCTCGCGGCGTGAGCGGCAATCGCTTTGTGGAGATTTGGAACTTGGTTTTCATGCAATACGAGATGATGAGGGATGGCTCACGGCGCGACTTGGAACGGCACGGCGTTGATACCGGCATGGGGCTGGAGCGCATCGCCACCGTCATGCAAGGAAAACGCGAAAACTATGACACAGATGAATTGTGTGCCATCATGAATCATATTTCTGAGCGAAGCAAAAATTGGAATAAAGTTTCGTCATTGTTTGCGGTGGATGAAACGGTTGCTCTCAAGGTGATGACCGACCACCTACGGGCGGCGTGTGCGTTGCTGGCGGCGGGGGTGATTCCTGACCGTGAGGGTCGCGGCTATGTGTTGCGCCGCATCATGCGGCGCGCCATGCGTTACGCCCATGGCATGGGAGCGAATGGCAGTGTGCTGCATGAATGCTTGGAATTTGTGGCAAAGACGATGGCATCGTCACTGCCACAAAAATACGACATAATTGAGATGGCGCGCTGTGTGCGCGAGGAAGAAGAGCAATTTGCCAAGACATTAACAAGAGGGCTTTCTTTGTTGCAGGACCAGCTGGCACTATTGCCCAAGGACAATCCACAATTGAGTGGCGAGGATGCCTTTAATCTCTATGACACCTACGGCTTTCCCTTGGAGGTGACGCGCGATGTCATGCGGCGTGTGGGTGGCACGGTGGATGAGGAGGAATATAAGTATTACATGGACATGCAAGCTAGAGCCAGTCACAAGGAAAATGACCTTGTTGCATGGGCGGCAGATTTTGCCAAGACGGAATTTCGCGGTTATGACCAGCACGAGTGCGAGGCAACGGTGCTGGGAGCAATGGAGTGCAAAAATGGAAGCACTGCTGTGGTTTTGGATGCCACAGTTTTTTATGGCGAAAAAGGCGGGCAAACGGGCGATCGCGGGCGTATTAAGAATGAGAAGGGGGATGTTCTGTGCAGGGTGTCAGACACTCAAAATATTGATGGAGTGATTGTCCATTTGGTAGCAAGGGTTCAACAGCTGGACGCGAGAGCAAAAGTGAAAGCGATGATTACAGAGGATTATCGTCATGGCTTGTGTGTGCATCACACGGCAACTCACTTATTGCATGAGGCGTTGCGGCAAAAGCTGGGCAACCATGTGGAACAGCGCGGCTCGCGAGTGGCATATAATGGCTTGCGTTTTGACTTTTCGCATTCCAAGCCTTTGAGTGAGGATGAGGTGCAAGCGATTGAGCAAGAGGTCAATAAACAGATAAAGCTCAATCATAAAGTTGAAACCGAAGAAATGCCCATTGAAGAGGCGCGTAAGAAAGGCGCGCGCGCTTTATTTGGTGAAAAATATGGCGATGTGGTGCGGGTAGTGGAAATGGGGGATTCAAGAGAGCTGTGCGGCGGCACTCATGTGAGTCACACAGGGGCTTGCCAAATTTTTAAGGTGACAGGAGGCGGGGGTGTTGGGGCAGGGGTGCGCCGCATTGAGGCGGTGGCATCACATAAAGCCGTCAAGGAATATGAGAGGGGTATTGAGATAGGGAAACAATATGAGAAAGAAAAAGAAGAAAGAAAAAAAGCAGAAGCCGCGAATCGTCAAGCTATGCAGGCAAAAAGATTATCATCAATTGGCAATGATGATGTGCCAATAACGCCTGTGCGCGATGGCTGGGGATGGGTTCATCAAAATTACGATGAAGCATCCACTGCCGAATTGCGAGCCCTTGCGGACGCATTGAAAAACAAATTGGGAAACAAACAACTGATTGTGAGCGTCATGTCGCAAGATAAGAAACGGGTTCATGTGGTGGTGACAAGAACTGATGATGTGTCAATCTCTGCGGTGCAGTTGCTCAAACAAGCTGTTGCGCCGTTTGGTGGCAGTGGTGGCGGCAGAGATGATTTTGCTCAAGGGGGAATTCCTGATGGCAAAAAATTCTCAGAGCTTGAAAATGAGCTGAAAAAAATAATTACCAGTTATGAAGGACAATAATTCTCTTTTTGATGACGGTGTTTCCGCCACTCCGGTGATGGCGCAATACTTGGCGACCAAATCACATCATCAAACCGCGTTGCTGTTTTTTCGCATGGGGGATTTTTACGAGTTATTTTTTGAGGATGCTGTTCAAGCCGCCGAGGTTTTGCACATTGCTCTGACACGGCGGGGACGCTATCAGGGCAGGGATATTCCCATGTGTGGCGTTCCCGTTCATGCGGTGGATCATTATGTGTCCAAGTTGGTGCGTCTGGGCATGAAGGTGGTGATTGCCGAACAGATGGAAACCGCCGAGGAGGCAAAAAAACGCAAAAGTTTGATGAAGCGCGAGGTCACCCGCATCATCACCGCCGGCACACTGACCGACGAGAAACACCTTGAGGACAATCGCCATCATCATCTGGCAGCCATCGGACGCAGTGGCAGCAGCTATGCGGTGGCGTGGATGGATGTCTCAACGGGGGCGTTTTTGGTGGAGGAATGCGGCAAAAAAAACAACGATGCCATCACCACCCTGCAGGCGAGCCTTGCCCGCATTGAGCCGTCCGAATTGATTCTGCCCATGGGGTGGATGTCTCTGCCGCTCTGGCAATCGGTGATGCTGGAATGGCGCGATGTCATCACTTCTATCGCCGATGCCCGCTTTGAGAAAAAAAGGGCAACTCGCGCCCTGCTGGCACTGCTGGATGTCAAACAGCTGGATGCCATTGGCAATTTTTCCGATGCGGCAACATGTGCGGCGGGAGCGGTGGCATCCTATGTGCAAGAGACGCTGTGTGGGCAGAAATCGTTCGTTCAGCCGCTCCGTCATGACGACCGCTCATTGTGCATGGCGCTGGATGGCATCACCATGCGTCATTTGGAATTGTTTGCCACCGCCAACGGTGAACGCAAGGGCAGTCTGCTCGCGGCGGTGGATAAAAGCGTGACGGCGGCAGGCGCACGGCTCATGGCATCGGTCATCGCCTCGCCGCTCAGCAACAAGGATGCCATTGAACAAAGACTGCAGCGGGTGGATTGGTTTTTGCACCATCCCGACCACCTCCAATGGGTGCGGCGATGCCTTAAGGGGTGTCCTGATGTGGGGCGCGCCCTCAATCGCATCATTCTGCACGCCACGCGCCCTGTGGATTTGGGACTCATTCGCGATTGCCTTGCGGTGCGCGCGTCTTTGGTGGCGTTTTTCATGGAGCATCGCGCGCCCGAGACAATCGCCAATTTGTTTCCCCACAAAAACACGCTGGATGAATTGCATCACGAGTTACGCAATGCCCTTGTGGATGAACCCCCTCTGCAATTAAAGGGTGGCGCGGTCATCAGACAAGGTTATCGGGAGCATTTGGATGAAGTCACCCACGATTGCCGTGAGTGGCAGCGCAAAATCAAAGAACTGGAACTGCGCTACAGCAAAGAGACGGGAATCAAGGGGCTCACCATTGAGATGAATGACAAGGTGGGAACTTTTATCAAGGTGAATCACGCCTCAGCGCACATTTTGAAAGAGCGAGGGTTTGTGCGTTTGAGTGCGGTCAAACAGCATGCGCGTTTTGTCAGCGATGAACTGCTCAATCTGCAACGCCAATGGGATTATGCGGCGGAACGGCGTGAGACAATGGAGCGTGAGATTTTTTCTGAATTGCGTGAACAGGCGGTGCGAGCATCTCATGATATTTCTCATCTGGCGCAATCATTGTCGTGGGTGGATGTGGCGGCGGCGGTGGCGACCTATGCTCAACTGCACGATGGCTGTCGCCCGCAGCTGAGCGATTCCAATGAACTGCACATTGTGGCGGGACGCCATCCCGTGGTGGAGCAGTCACCCTTGGAGGACGGCGGCTTTGTTCCCAATGATTGCCATTTGCAAGATGATGATCGCATGTGGCTTTTGACGGGTCCCAACATGGCGGGCAAGAGCACATTTTTGCGCCAGAACGCGCTCATTGTCTTGATGGCACAGGCGGGATTTTATGTGCCCGCCAAACAAGCCCGCATCGGATTGGTGGATCGCCTGTGCTCACGGGTGGGCGCGAGCGATGACCTCATCAGAGGACGCTCCACCTTCATGGTGGAAATGATTGAAACCGCCGCCATTCTCAATCAGGCAACCCATCGCAGTTTTGTCATTCTTGATGAGGTGGGGCGCGGCACCGCCACCCATGATGGACTCGCCATCGCCTGGGCGGTGCTGGAGCATCTGCATGATATCAACGGCGCGCGTGCCATCATTGCCACCCACTATCATGAATTGGTGATGTGTGGGGAGTCGTTGCCGTCTTTGTCGGTGCATCGCATGACGGTCAAGGAGTGGGAGGATGGCATTATTTTTCTGCGTGAGGTGGCAGCGGGTGCGGCAAATGCCTCATACGGAATTCATGCGGCGAGCCTTGCGGGACTGCCCCAAAGTGTCACCGAGCGAGCCTTTGCCCTCATGACCGCATGGCACGAAAAGGGTGATGTTGTCGCCATTGCGCCTGCTCCGCCGCCGCAGACTTCCAAAAAGAAGGACACCAATGCCGCCGCCATTGTGCGCGCTCTGGCAGACACCAATCCCGACCAACTGACACCCAAACAAGCGATGGAACTGTTGTATCATCTCATATCGTTGCTGCCTCGCAATGAGTAATTTTCTGGCGCGCCATAGCATCACGGTGGGCTCATGGACGCTGGTGAGTCGCGCACTTGGTTTTTTGCGTGATGTGGGGATGGCGATTTTTTTCGGCACTTCGTTTGTGGCGGATGCGTTTTTGGTGGCATTCAAACTGCCCAATTTGTTTCGCCGTTTGTTTGCCGAAGGGGCATTGACGCAATCATTCATTCCCATTTTTCAGAGTGTTTGGGGTGCTGATGGGCGCGCTCGCGCTCGTGCATTTGCCTTTGCCTCTCATTGTGGGCGGTGGCTTTTTGTGTCGTTGTTGCTGCTGGTGTTGCTGTTTGAATACGCCATGCCACAGGTGATGGATGTGCTTGCCCCTGGTTTTTCTGCATCGGATGCCCGTCTGCCACTGACGATTGATTTGGCGCGCTGGCTGTTTCCTTTTTTGTTGCTATCGGCATTGTCGGCGTGGCTCTCGGCATTGCTCAATGTGCTGGGACACTACGCGTTGGCGAGTGCCACCTCTGTTGTTCTCAATGCCATGATTTTGCTGGTGTTTGGCTATCACTGGTTGGTTGGTGATGGTGAGGCGGTGACGGTTGCCTATCATGTTGCCTATGGCGTGCTGGCGGCGGGAGTGATGGCGGTGGTGCTGTTGCTGGTGCGCGCTTATGGACTTGGGTTTCGCCTGTCTTTTGCCAAAGAATGGTCACTTCTCAAACGCATGATGCGGCTGGCTGTGCCGGTGGCTTTGGGCGCGGGGGTGTATCAATTGGGCGTTTTATTGATGTGCTGCTTGCCACTTTGTTGCCGCAAGGGTCGGTGTCTTATTTGTATTATGCTGACCGTCTGGCTCAGCTGCCATTGGGAGTTGTGGGAGTGGCTTTGGGAACGGTGCTGTTGCCAGAGCTGGCTCGTCTAATTCGAGAAAATGACACGCAAGACGCACAATTGATACAAAATCGCGCGCTGGTGTATGGTTTTGTCTTGGCAATGCCCGCGGCGGTGGCTCTTGCCGTGATTGCCGAGCCTTTGATGGTTGTCCTCTTTGTGCGCGGCGCGTTTGATATGACATCAGCCATGCAAAGTGCCGCCGCCCTGCAAGCCTTTGCGCTGGGAATTCCCGCTTTTGTCTGGGTTAAGGTGTTTGCGCCCGCTTTTTTTGCTCGTCAAGAAATGACCGCCCCCGTCATCATTGCCGTTGGAGCTCTGTGTGTGAATGTCGCACTCAGTCTCTCCTTGATGGGCGTGTTCGCCCATGTGGGATTGGCGTTGGCGACCTCTGTGGCATCGTGGTTGCAGGTGGGATTGTTGCTGTTGGTCTTGAAACGGCGGCGATGGTATCACATGAGCCGTTCTGTGGTGTGGCTCTGTGCGCGCATCACTCTTGCCAGTGCCATCATGGGAGGCATGCTTGTCACCATGCAGCAGCAATGGAGTGAGACTCTGTGGTATCATTTGCCCTTGCTGGTGTTTGCTGGTATTACTGTGTATCTCTTGTTTCTTTTCATCACGGGGGTGACGAGGTTGCTGTCTCATGAGTCATAGCGTTATTTTCTCAGGCGTGCAGCCCACTGGACAATTGCATCTGGGCAATTATTTGGGTGCGATTCGTCACTTTCCGCCTCTGCAACAAAAGGGGCAGTGTTTGTTTTCCATCGTGGATTTGCACGCCATGACGGTGCATCCATCGCCACAATCTTTTTATGACTGTGTGTCTCTTGTTTCTTTTCATCACGGGGTGACGAGGTTGCTGTCTCATGAGTCATAGCGTTATTTTCTCAGGCGTGCAGCCCACCGGACAATTGCATTTGGGCAATTATTTGGGTGCGATTCGTCACTTTCCGCCTCTGCAACAAAAGGGGCAGTGTCTGTTTTCCATCGTGGATTTGCACGCCATGACGGTGCATCCATCGCCACAATCTTTGAAGGAGGGAATCATGGAAGTGGCGGCGGCCTATATCGCCGCGGGAATTGATGTCAAACGCTCCATTGTTTTTGTGCAATCTGATGTGGCTGAGCACAGTCGGTTGCAGTGGTTGCTGGCGTGTCATACGCCGCTTGGGTGGCTCAATCGCATGACTCAATTCAAAGAAAAGGCAGGCAAAAAACAGCAAAACGCCAATCTTGGACTCTACAGCTATCCTGTGTTGATGGCTGCCGATGTGTTGCTCTATCGCGCCACCCATGTTCCTGTGGGTGAGGATCAAAAACAACATTTGGAACTGGCGCGCGACATTGCCTCTGCCGTCAATGACCATTATCAGCAGGATTTTTTCCCATTGCCCGAGCCTCTCATTGGCGGACACGCCACGCGAGTGATGTCCCTCCGAGATGGCACCCGCAAGATGAGCAAGTCGGAAGCCTCTGACCAGTCACGCATTCACATGACCGATGATGAGGATGCCATTGTCCATAAAATTCGCCGTGCCAAGACGGATGCCTATCCATTGCCCGCCGTGGGAGAGTCGCTGGAGACGCGTCCAGAGGCGAAGAACTTGCTCACCCTTTATGCGGCGTTGAGTGAGCAATCATGGGATGCGGTGTGTGCCCAATGGCAAGGCAAGGAGTTTTCACAGCTCAAGGCGGCATTGACCGACCAGGCGATTGCGCGCCTTGCTCCCATTCACCGACAGATGCGCCGTCTGCTGGAAGATCGCGCCCAATTGGAGCACATTCTTGATGATGGGGCTCAGCGCGCCCGAGCAATGGCTCACGAGACGATGGAAAAATTTCATCAGCTGCTGGGGTTATAGGAATCGTGTTTGCCATTGATTTGCCCATTGCTCACATGACGGTGCCCGTGCCTTTGTTGTTGCTGCTGGGATGTGGGGTGGGATTTTTGTCCGGCATTTTTGGTTTGGGAGGCGGATTTCTCGCAACGCCATTGTTGATTTTTATGGGGATGCCGCCCGTGGTGGCGGTCGCGAGTTCTGCCAATTATATCGTGGGGGTGTCCCTGTCGGCGATGCTTTATTATTGGCGGCGCGAACAGGTGGATTATCATATCGCTGCCATTATTATTGGCGGCGGCATGGTGGGCGCGGCGGTCGGTGTGGGACTGTTCTCTGTGTGGCAGAAAAGTGGCGCAATTGATTCCATCATTGCCTTGAGTTTTATTGTTTTGCTCAGCTTCATTGGATTCATGATGGCGTGGGAGAGCGCAAGAGTCATTCGCCACCGTCTGCCAAGAAAGCGTCCGTCACGCTTGTTGCCTCTTCACTGGTTGCATCCGTTGCCATTCAAGGTGCGTTTTCGTGCGTCACGCATTTACATCAGTTTTTTGTTGCCATTATTGTTAGGGTTTGTGGCGGGAATTTTTGCCGCCCTGCTGGGAATCGGCGGCGGATTGCTGCTTGTCCCCGCCATGATTTATCTTTTGCGGATGCCCATGCGCCTGGTGGTGGGAACTTCATTGCTCTACACATGTGTCATTGCCACCATGGTGACGCTTTTTCACGCCATGTCTCATGAGGCGGTGGATATAATTTTAGCAGGGGTCTTGATTATTGGCGGTGTGGTGAGCGCGCCGTGGGGCAGTCGGCTGGCGCATGTGATGTCGCCCCAGTATGCCCGTGCCATTATGGCGGTCTTGTTGCTGGTGGTCGCTGTGCAATTTGCCTTTGATTCCATGATGCCCACCGGGCATAGAATTGTTGACCTGCAGACCCATCCTTTGCAGGAGTTCGCGGTGCACCATCCTCTGCTCTATGGCGTGGCGGCGGTGATGATGGCGGTCAGCCTGGCATGGCTTGCCGATTGGCTCAGCAAAAAAGAGTGAAGCCGTCTCTTGAGTATAAGGAAAAAAAGCCATATAATAAGGTTATGTTTATTCAGACCGAAGCCACGCCCAATCCTGTGACCCTGAAGTTCATTCCCGAAGAGCCCGTTCTGGCTCGCGGCACGGCGGACTTCACCGATGCCAAATCCGCTGCGGCATCTCCTTTGGCGGCGCGTCTTTTTTCCATTGAGGGGGTGTGTGGTGTCTTTTTGGGGCGTGATTTCATTTCGGTCACCCGCACGCAGCCCATGGAATGGCAACACCTCAAAGCCGCCATTTTGGAGGCGATCGCCGCTCACTATGCCTCTGGTGATTCCATCATTGATGAAGCGGCACAAGAATCTTCGGTTGCTCCTGATGAATCATTGAGCGAGGGCGACAGCGAGGTGGTGACGCGCATCAAGGCTTTGCTGGATGATCGCATTCGCCCCGCGGTCGCCATGGACGGCGGTGATATTCGCTTCAGTGGGTATGACAAGGGCATTGTTTATTTGCAAATGCGCGGCGCATGCGCCGGATGTCCCAGCTCCACCGCCACCCTGAAGGCGGGCATTGAAAATATGCTACGCCACTATGTGCCCGAGGTGCAAGAAGTGCGGGCGACAATATAAACGATTTTATAAGTCGTCAAAAGAATCTTTGGTGGCAAGCAGAGGTTTTGACCTTCTTTTGCTGGTGCTGCGCCATTCAATGGCGGCAATCGTGCCACAGTGATGGCACACCGCCTGCCACTCCTTGTGATGCTCAAAACACGACCCACATTGCCATATGGGACGCGGCGGAGCTTGCGACATTTTCTCTCGCCATGACAAAGCCTCCTCAGCAATTCCCAGAGCCTCTTTGATTTGCACCATCAGCAAACAGCATCGCTCATCGGCGTTGCTGATGATGGGGGCAAGGGATTTTTCCGCCTGTCGCCATAATCCCGCATCGCATGCCGTTTGTGCCAGTGCCAGACAACTCTCGGGATGGGTGGGGTGGCTGTGAGTCAATTGCTCAATGTGAGGCAGAAGAGCATCATTGTGGATGATGGAGCGGTAGCATTGATAAAGCTCGGGATGCGGCGCGGCGCGCCATGCGTTTTCAAGGCATTTTTTGGCTTTTTTATCCTCTCCATGCTCATTGAGGTGCTGTGCCATCATGCAGGCGGCGGCGGTGAGACGAGAATCCTTGCGCAGCGACTGTTTGAGCAAAGACATTTTTTCATCATCATCGGTGGTTTTGCAAGCCCGCTTGAATGAAATGATGGCGTGAAGGGGTGACATTTTTTTTGTGGGAAAGGCTTTATGAGCTTTTTCGTCCTCTAAAATGGCGGCGGCTTGTTCCCAATCCTCCTCCAAAATGCTCAGACGCAACAGATTGTGCCACGCCCACAGAGCATCGGGACGCTGATTGAGAGCATCATGCAGATGATCAATGGCGGCGCGATAGTGTCCCGATTGCATGGCATCACGAGCGAGTCCTCGTCTTGCCAAAAAGCGGGTGTCCTGATGATGGGTCATTTCACTGTAATAATGACGCGCCGCCATGACATCACCCTTTTGATGCGCCAGCTGAGATTGCACCAACAAAAAAAGAGGCGAGTGTCCCAGATGCTGTTTGAGCTGGCGCGCTTCTTTCTCCGCCTCTTCAAGATCGTTCGCCGCCAGAGCCGTGAAGGCTTTGGTGAGTGCCGTCATGCCCTTGCGCCGTGATGACTCTTGATGACGGCTGCGCCATTGCCCAGGGGTTTGCAAAAGCCACAACAAAAGGCGCGTCACAAAAGATGATGACAAAATCACCAGCAGCACAGCACCAAGGGCAAAGCCGATGGGGACGCTCACATCATAATCCAGCCAGTTGATGGCGACCGTGCCACTGGCGGTGGCAAGCCACATCGCGCCGCCAATCAGGGCGACCAAAACAACAAATGCCACAACCCAATAAATCATGGAATCAATTTTTTGGCAAATGGGGACACAGTCATGACCTTTGCTGTTTTCTATACCACATAAATAGTCTATATCATACAATCATGAGACAGCAGCGCACCCTAGCAAAAGAATTGACGATTCGCGGCACTGCCATTCATCAAGGCGGTGATGCTGTCATTCGCCTCAAGCCATCAGAAAGTAATTCGGGCATTGTTTTTGTGACGCAAGACGGCAAGACGATCCCTGCTTTGTGGAATTATGTGACACAGACCAATTATCAAACCACCCTGTCGCAAGGGAATCACTCCATCTCTTTGGTGGAGCATCTGATGGCAGCTCTGGCAGGATGCGGCATTGACAATGTGTCCATTGAGTGTGATGGCGCGGAAATTCCCATCATGGACGGCAGCGCAAAACCCTTTGTGAAACAAATTCAAGAGGCGGGCATCGTGTCATTGGATGAAGCGTGTCGCCATATCAAGGTGGACAAAGAAATCTCAGTCAGTGATGGCGACAGCACCATCACACTGTCTCCGTGTGATGGTTTTGTTGTGGATTATGTCATTGACTTTGCCCACCCATTGATTGGACGACAGCAGTTTTCTTACCGTCACGATGACGATTCCTTTGTGGATAATATTGCGCCCGCTCGCACTTTTGGTATGTATGAGGAGTGGGACTATCTGAAGTCACAGGGTTTGGCAAATGGTGCGTCTTTTGAGAATTCCATTGTTCTCAATAAGGAGGGCATGATGAATGACGATGGATTGCGTTTTGATGATGAGTTTGTGCGTCACAAAATTCTTGATTGTGTGGGGGACATGTATCTCGGTGGTGCGCGCATGGCGGCTCATGTGCGGGTGCATAAGGGAGGACATGGCTTGCATCGTGCGGCACTGGCGGCTCTTTTTGCCGATGATGATGCATGGTCGTGGCAAGCTTGATTTTAGTCTTGAGAAAATTACCATTCTTCAGTATAGGATAGAACAATGGCATACCGATTTTTAGCAGTGGTCATCATCATGACATCGTGTGGCGGCGATGGTGGTAAGACTGTCCTGGTGACCGAACCGTTGGAAGTGGATGGCGCGCGCGGCTTTGCGGTCAGCGAGCGAGAGGTTGCCTTGTTATACAATGACGCTTTGGATCAATTGTATGATGAATCCTACCTCAAGGCATCGGAATTGTTTGAAGAGGTAGACCGAGAATATCCCTACTCCGCATGGTCTGCCAATGCTCAATTGATGGCTGCTTTTAGCTATTACATGGCGAATGATTTTGACGATGCGGTGGTGGCGTTGGATCAGTTTGTGAATTTCAATCCGTCTCATCGTTCTGTTCCCTATGCGTTATATCTCAAAGCGATGTGTTACTTTGAACAAATCAAGGATGTGGAGCGGGAGCAAGAAAAGACTCTGCAGGCACTGGCGGCATTTGATCAGCTGATCAATCGCTATGAAGACACGCCCTATGGTCGTGATGGTCGGCGTCGGGTGGCGATTTTGGTGGATAATTTGGCGGGCAAAGAGATGGATATCGGTCGCTTTTATTTGGGTCAGGGTGAGTATCTTGCTGCGCTCAATCGCTTTAATCAGGTTTTGGAGGATTATGGTTCTACCTTGCATGCTGTGGAGGCATTGCATCGTTTGGTGGAGGCGTATGTGGGTCTTGGTTTGCATGATGAGGCGTGGCGAGTGGCTGCCATTTTGGGACATAATTTCCCCGACAGTGACTGGTATAACGACAGCTATGCCTTGCTCGCGAAAAACGGCTTGTTGGAGGGAGATGCCAAGAGAGAACGCTTGTCCATTGAATCATTGCGGGAACAGGATCGGTTGTCGCTGGGCGGTGGCGGAGGAAATGACCTCAAGCGCATGTGGCACAAATTGCTGGAGGCAGGAACTGCTCAAAAGCGGTCGTAACGGGTGTTATGATCCAAAGTTTGTCCATACGGAACATTGTCTCTATCAAGAGTGCCGATATTGAATTTGGCAGGGGATTGAATGTTTTGAGTGGTGAGACGGGAGCGGGCAAATCCATTCTTCTGGATTCTTTGGGGTTGGCACTGGGATGGCGGGCGGAAAGCGGATTGGCTCGTCCTCACGCAGATGTGTCATCGGTGACGGCATCCTTTCATTTTGACGAAAATTCCAATCTCACTCGTCTTGCCGCCCAGCATGATATTGAAATCAAGGGCGATTTGATTTTGCGCCGCCAGCTCGCGGCGGATGGCAGAAGTCGGGCGTTTGTCAATGATCAGGCGGTGAGTGTGTCTTTTTTGCGCTCGGTGGGCGCGCTCTGTGTGGAGATTGAGGGACAGTTTGCCAGTCAGGGACTGCTGGATGGCAATAATCACCGAGAGTTTTTGGATGCCTTTGCCGACAACCATGAGGATCTTCATCAGTTGGCAATTCATCACGAGCGATACAAAGAGGCTATGCGGGCTTATCAAGAGGCGCGTGCCTCCTTTGAAGAGGCGGTGGCGCAGCGAGAATTTTGGCAGGCATCATTGAGTGAGTGTCAGGCATTGCAGCCGCGTGAGGGTGAAGAGACCGAACTCGCGCAAAAGCGCAAGCAAGCCATGCAACAAGAAAAAGTGAGAGAAACGCTTGCCGCCGCCGTTGCCGCCATGGAGGGTGACGGCAGACAGGGCGTCATGCCCGCCATGAATGTGTTGCAAAAATACATGACAGAGCTCGCCAGTCAATTCGGCGAACGCTTTGGCAAAGCCAATGAGCGGGTGGAATCTGCCATGATTGAACTCTCCGATGTGGCGGCGCAACTGGCATCATGGCAGTCTTCTATGGAGAGTGGTGAGCAATCGCTGGAAGCCATTGAGGAACGCTTTTTTGCCGTCAAGGGCATTGCGCGCAAGCATCAGGTGAGCGGCGACCAATTGCCTCAATTGATGGCATCATTGGAGAAAAAACTGCAATCGGTGCATGCGGGCGAAGAGAATTTAGACCAATTGGAAAAGACGCGCGATGAGGCATTTGCTCAATTCAAACACAGTGTGCTGCAATTGCGAGACCAGCGGTCACGCGCCGCGCGCCAGCTGGATGATGCCGTCATGAAGGAACTTGCGCCATTGAAATTGGAGCAAGGCACTTTTGTCACAAAGATTGACCAGTTGCCTGAGGATTCATGGAACGAGCATGGTGGCGATGAGATTCGTTTTCATGTGTCCATGAGCAAGGGTTTGCCTTTGGGAGCATTGGGCAAGGTGGCATCGGGGGGTGAGTTGTCTCGTTTGATGCTGGCACTGCGGGTTGCGGGGGCATCGGTGCGCTCGCCGCCCAGTTTGATTTTTGACGAAGTGGATAGCGGCATCGGCGGCGCGGTGGCAGCCGCGGTGGGAGCGCGTTTGCGCATGTTGAGTCAAAATCGTCAGGTTATTGTGGTGACCCATTCGCCGCAGGTCACGGCGGCGGCGCATCATCACTTTAAGGTGCGAAAAATGGAGGATGCCGCCATTGCATCAACCCATATCTCCGTGCTTGATCACGAACAGCGCACCCAAGAGGTTGCTCGTATGCTCGCAGGAGCGGAAATCACCCAAGAAGCAACGGATGCGGCGAACCGTCTCTTACGCAGTCATGAATAGACGCAGTGCCACACACCAACTGAGCAAGGAACAAGCCGCCAAAGAATTAGAAGAATTGGCACGAGAGATTGTGCGTCACAATCAAGCCTATTACGGTGGCAAGCCAAAGATTGAGGATTGGCAGTATGACGAATTGCGCCGCCGCGTGGCGTTGCTGGAGAAGCGATTTCCTCAGCTGCATCACCACAAGGACGCATTGGCTGCCATTGGCGCGCCACCCAGCAAGAGTTTTCAATCCGTTGTTCATCCATCGCCCATGCTGTCGCTGGACAATGCTCATACTGAGGAGGATATGAATCAATTTGAACAAAGCATCAGGCGTTTTCTCAAGACGGATGAATCGTTTGCTTATTTTTGTGAGGCAAAGATTGATGGCTTGTCGGTCAATCTTTTCTACAAGGACGGCGTGTATCAGTGGGGTGCGACCCGTGGCGATGGCACGCGCGGCGAGGATGTCAGTGCCAACATCGCCACCATCACAACTATTCCTCAAAGCATTGGTGATGCCGTGCCGTCTCATATGGAGATTCGCGGTGAGGTCTATATGCGCTATGAGATTTTTGACCAGCTGAAAAAAGACCATGATTTTGCCAATGCGCGCAATGCGGCGGTGGGAAGCTTGCGTCAGCAGGATTCGTGCGTCACCCGTGAGCGCAAGCTGTCATTTTTTGCACACGGAGCAACGGGACTGCACAGCAAAAGCCAAGAGCAGATGATGAACCAGCTGGCGCGCTGGGGATTTCCCATTCATCCTCATAACAAATTGTGTCATGACCATGAGGCTGTGGTGGCGCATTATGAGCATTTGATGGCGATTCGGCAATCATCACTCAATCATGACATTGATGGCATGGTGGTGAAGGTGAATGACGGTGGCTATCAGGCGCGTCTCGGCGTGGGGACTCGTGCGCCGCGCTGGGCGATTGCTTGGAAATTTCCCGCCAGCCGTGCCACCACACAGCTGCTTGATGTCATGTGGCAGGTGGGCAGACACGGCACGCTCACGCCTGTGGCTCATTTGAAGGGGGTGATGGTGGGAGGTGTCACGGTGCAGCGAGCCAGCTTGCACAATATGGATGAGATTGAGCGATTGGACTTGCACGATGGTGACACCGTCATTGTGGAGCGCGCGGGCGATGTCATTCCCAAAGTCATAGGGGTGGAGACGGAAAAGCGCGCACACAATGCCAAGCCTGTTGTGCCACCCAAGGAGTGCCCCTCGTGCGGGCATCCAGTGGCAAAGAGGGATGATGATCAGGTGCAGTTGTATTGTCAGCAATCATGGCACTGCAAGGCTCAGGTGCTGGCGCGCTTGCAACACTGTGTGCACCGTCATTGTTTTGACATCGCCTCGCTGGGAAGCAAACGAATTCAGAAATTTTATGAGGATGACATCATTAGATGGCGGGCATTGCATGATGTGTTTTGCCTCAAAAAGCATGAAAAATACTTGTTAAAAAAAGAGGGATGGGGTGAGCAATCGGTGAGTCAATTGCTGGCAGAGATTGAAACGGCGCGTGATGTGTCACTGCCGCGTTTTTTGTATGCTTTGGGCATTGCCGATGTGGGAGAGCGGTCATCGCAATTGTTGGCGCGCCTCATAGAAAAGAAAAAAAATAACAAGTCAGAATTGTTGGCGGTGATAACAAAAGCCGACTTTGCCCAAGAGATTGAAGCCACGCATGGCTTGGGAGCAGTGATGGCAAACGCATGGCGATCTTTTTTTGATAATCAAGACCAATATGATATGGTGAAGGAACTACTGAAAGCCGTGACCATTCGTCACGAGGAAGCATCGCACGATGGCAGTCGCGTCTTGGAAGGTCTTCGTCTTGTGTTCACGGGGACGCTGTCTATGAGCCGTCAGGAGGCAAAGGCGTTGGCGGAACGACACGGCGCGTTTGTCATGTCCGATGTGTCAGCCAGTGTCAATTATGTCATTGCCGGTGACAAGGCGGGCGGCAAGCGCAAAAAAGCCGAAGCATTGAACATTCCCGTGCTGGATGAGCAGGGGTTTCACCAATTGCTCACAGGGGAGCGCATTTCTCAGCAAGGAAGTCTTTTTGCATCGCTGTCAGATGAGGCATGAGGCGCGCCGCTATGGTCGCATGATAGTCATCAATTTGTTTGATTTCTTGGGCGGTGAGCCGTGTTGCATCAATAAGATTGCGCTCATAGGGCACGAGGGTGAGACACTCTAAACGAGTCATGCCGCCTTCATGATGGGTAAGAACAAGATTCTCCAACCGAATGCCGTGCGAGTGTGCCTCATAATAACCGGGCTCAACGGAGACAATCATGTGGTGTGGCAGCGGACGCTTTTCGCGCGCATTGATGGCAACGGGACCCTCATGAACAGTCAGACAGCTGCCCACGCCGTGTCCTGTGCCGTGAGGATAGTCGCATCCTTCATTGGCAAGAATGGTGCGCGCCAAGCCATCCCATTGCTGCGCGGGAGCATCAGATGGCAGTCTTGCTCGTAGCACCGCCAGCAATGCCTTGAGAACCAAAGTATAATGAACGCAATAGATGGCTTTGTTGGCACGACTGCCGCGCAAAAGAGAACGGGTGACATCCGTGGTGGCACTGTGATAGTGACATCCCGAATCCAGCAGCAGTATCTCGCCTTTATGCCACTCGCGCTGATGAGGCGGCTTGGGATGATAATGAACAATCGCGGCATTCTCGCCCGCCGCCGCAATGGTGGGAAAACTATCCATGCGAGCGGTGGCATCCTTGTGCCGCCAGCGATGAACACATTGGGCAATGCGCCATTCGTCCCAATTGGCATCTTGTGTCAGTTCGTGCCATGTGGCAATCAAGGCGATGGCATCTTTGTGGTGGGCATCGTGCGCGCCTGCGATTTCTGTCTCATTTTTTTGGGCGCGTGCCTCAAGACACGGATCATCCACCACAGACACGGTTTTTGCCACCTTGTGAATGGCATCATAAAACCAGTAAGGAGCATCACGGGCAATGGCAATGCGGCGGTGATGACACGCCTGCACCAGTTCATGCTCTTGAGTCGCCACGCGCACCACAGAAGACAAAGGCGGGGTGTCATCATTGCGCCACGGCAATGCCGTGCCGTCGCGCATCACCATCGCCCGCCCGCACACCACAGAAGACAAAGGCGGGGTGTCATCATTGCGCCACGGCAATGCCGTGCCGTCGCGCATCACCATCGCCCGCCCGCACACCACAGAAGACAAAGGCGGGGTGTCACCATTGCACCACAGCAATGCCGTGCCGTCGCGCATCACCATCGCCCGCCCACACACCACAGGACTATAGGCAATGGCATCACCTCGGATGTTAAAGAGCCATGAGACCGATGCACTATCGCCAATGAAAATCCCATCCCAGCTGTGCTTGGTGAGAAATTGAACGAGCCGATGAATTTTCTCCTCATGTTTCACCCCCGCGGCACTGAGAGGATGGGGCGTGATGTGTTGGTCTATTGTTACCGTCTCTTGCGATAGAGGATGAGGCGAGAGAGCCGTCAGTGACGCATCATGACGGCTGAAAACATGTCGCCATCGCTGCACCGTCTCAATGGTGTGATAGCGCGCATCATAGACCCATGTGTGTCTTTTCGTGAGATTTTGGTCAAACCATTCGTGCAGTGTCTGTGTTGCCAGAGAAAAATCGGTGAGCTCTTTATGTGCCTGCAATTGGTATCGTCCATCAGTGAACACGATGGCGCGCGTGGCGGTGATGACGGCAATGCCCGCCGAGCCACTAAAGCCAGTGACATCATAAACCATGCGGCGATGAGGCGGCGGAAATTCGTGTTGCCATTCATCACTGTGAGGAATGATGATGCCCTCATATCCTTGCTTTGTGAGCCACGCCCGACACCGCTGCAGCATTGCCTCACTCATGATGCCAGGTCATGGCACCCATGGACGATGCTGGCGTGTGGGCGGTGCGATCCGACAGCACTTCGGTGACATCATCGGGCAGATTGTTGAGAAAGCGCGACGGCAGGCAGTCCATCCAATGACCATAGAGTCGCCGTCGTGCGGCGGCAGAAATGGTCAATTGGGAGCGCGCCCGTGTGATGCCCACATAGGCAAGGCGGCGTTCTTCCTCCAAGCCGGTCTCGCCGGATTCATTGAGCACCCGTTGATGAGGAAACAATCCCTCCTCCCAGCCGGGCAGAAACACCACATGAAATTCCAATCCTTTGGCGGCGTGAAGGGTCATGAGTTGCACGGCTTCTTGTTGCTGGGTGGGAGTCTCCATCTCGGTGACAAGACTCACATGCTCCAAAAAATCGGCAATGGTGGCGTGATGACTGATGGCTGTGATCAATTCGCCCAAATTGTCCAGACGATTTTTGTCTTTTTCTTCGGCTGAATTTTTCAGCATGGCATAGTATCCCGATTTTTCCAGCAACAGATGTGCCAATTGTTCGGGCTTCATGGAAACGGCGGATTGCCGCCAATGCACAAGGGCGTTGTGAAACAATTGCAACTTGCGAGCAACACTGTGCGAGACATGATTGTGTGTCACACACTCTTCGATGGCGGCGCATAAGGAACATTTGTGTTCAAGGGCATAGTGTTTGAGGGCATTCATGGTGGTGGAGCCAATGCCACGCCGCGGCAGATTGATGATGCGCTGCAGTGCGAGGTCGTCACTGTCTTCATTGATTAAGCGCAGGTAGGCAAGGGCATCGCGAATTTCTCGGCGTTCGTAAAAGCGCATGCCGCCGATGATGCGATAGTCAATGCGGCGTTCAATCAGAGCCTCTTCCAGTTCGCGCAATTGAGCCGATGTGCGCACAAGGACGGCGATGTCATTGAGGGTCTGATCGCGTGCTTTGAGCATTTGAATGCTGTGAGCAATGGCGGCGGCTTCATGACCACTGTCCCAAAAATGACGCACCAACACCTTGTCTCCCTCATTTTGTGCGGTCCAGAGTTCTTTGCCGAGCCGCGCCCTGTTTTCATTGATGATTCCTCCCGCCGCCTTTAAGATGGCATGGCTGGAGCGATAATTGCGTTCCAGACGAATGATGTGAGCATCCTCAAAATTGCGTTCAAAATGCAGGATGTTGGTCACCTGTGCGCCGCGCCAGCCATAGATGGACTGGTCATCATCTCCCACACAGCAAATATTGCGATGGTGTCCCAGTAGCACACGCAGCCACAGGTATTGTGCCGTGTTGGTGTCTTGATACTCATCCACCAAAATATGTTCAAATTGTTTTTGCCACAGTGTGGCAATTTCTTCATTGCGCTTGAGCAGAGTGATGACATGCAAAATGAGGTCGCCAAAGTCGCAGCTGTTCATGGCAAAGAGCCGCTCTTGATAGGCGCGATAGAGTTCAAATCCTTTGCGATAGAGGCTATGATGATCCTTCTCATCCAGCTCATTGGGTGTGCGGGCGTCATTTTTCCATTGGTCAATGGTGGCGGCGACAAGGCGTTCGGGAATTTTTTTTCTGTCCAGACCGAGATCCTCCATGATGTTTTTGATGAGTCGCAATTGGTCATCGTCATCAAGGATGATGAAATTGGGCTTGAGTCCGATGGCTTCGGCGTGGCGTCTGAGAATACGCGCGCTCAGAGAATGAAATGTGCCAATAAAGGTGGGCGTTTGCAGATGGGAGTCGGCGAGCAATTGGGCAACCCGCTCTTTCATTTCGCTGGCGGCTTTGTTGGTAAAGGTGACCGCCAGAATGCGTTGTGGGTCAATAGTGTGTTCCAGCATGAGCCAGGCAATGCGAGAGGTGAGGGTTTTGGTTTTGCCCGTGCCGGCACCGGCAAGAATCAGCAAAGGACCGTTTTTGTGACGCACCGCTTCTTGTTGTTCTTTATTGAGATTATTCACATGGTGATGTATGGAGTGAGTCATGGGTTCATGTTTAATACGGTTATGGCAAGCTCGCAAGCTGGCACTGATGATGTGCTTGCTGTTATTTTCTGGCGATTGGGTGGCGGCGGCGAATTCGTTGCCTCGCTTTGTCTCTTCGCGAGTGGGAGAGGTGAATGTGCGAGCGGGACCGGGGATGGATTATCCCATTGTGCGGCGTTACATGCGAGCGGGTATTCCTCTTGAGATTGTGGCGGCGGTCAAAGAGTGGCGGCGTGTGCGTGATTGGGACGGCAAGGAGGGGTGGGTGCATCGTCTGATGCTCAATCAGGCGCGCACCGCACGCGTGGCATCAACCCGCGCCATTGTGCGCCATCATGCCGATGCCCGCTCTGCCATTATGATCTATGTGGAGCAGGGCGTGTTTGTCTCGGTGCGCGAGTGTCGCGCTGAGTGGTGTCTGATTGCCATTAGCGACCAGTACGAGGGATGGATTGTCCGCTCCAGTCTGTGGGGCGTCTATCCCGATGAGGAAATCAACCAAGAATGAATTTGTGAGGCACAAAATCACCCTCGCGGTCACACATAGTGTGATTATAATGCCGCAGGTTACTTCTCATAATGCCATGATGTCTCATATTGCGCGCTTGCCCGATAGCGATCGCAAGGTTTCATTTACGAAAAACAATGGAAAATGGCAGATGCAGTCGCAATCGGTGTGGAAGAAATTCTCGGTGACGGTGGCGCGCACATTGGGACGAAAAACCGATAATTATCAACAAGACCATCGCAATTTTTCGGAATTTCTCAAAGCATCATACGGCGGAAGAAATGCCATCCAAGCGTGGATTAAAGCCGACATTGATACGAATCAACCCTTGACTCAGCGGCATGTAAAACGGCTCGTGACACTGGCACAGCAGCAGCACTCCAATCAAGTGCGAAGGAACATAGAATTTTTTGACTCTCCTTCTTTCAGTTCGCAATTGGTGAGTCCTCGCAGCAAGCCTTTGGGCAAGGCGCAAAATCAATTATTTGCTTTGCAACTGAAAGGTGAGGCATGGAAAAATCCCACCGCCAGTGTGACCGATGTGATGGTGGGACCAGCCTTCAATGGGCTGAAACAGGTGCGAGGGACATCAAACACCCAAAGCCAACGCATTTTGGATCGCTACGGCGAATTGAAACAAGCCGTGCGAGATTTGACAGAAAGCATCGCCGAGGATGATCACAGTGCATTGGCAACGCAATTGAAAGAAGTCAATAGGGCAAGAGCCAATCTGGTGGCTCAAATGGACAATGCAGGACAGCCCGCATTGTTGGGTAAAAATGAAAAAGAACTGGTCGCCTTAGCGTTCAAGGATGTGGCGTTTGAAAAAAACGATGCCACATGGGCTGAACGGGTGTCTCGCAGGAGCGGTGAACTAGACACAGTGTTGGATGATGCCGCCACACGAGCCAAAGGCGATGGCGCAAGGGTCGGCTCGGATGCAACGGGGTTTGTTCAAGCCAAAAACATCGTGTCGGTTTTAAGGGAGGAAACTCATGGTCATTCCTCGTTGCAGAAATTTGTGTCATCATCACCACAGAACGGGCAGCGGGCGCGTGCGGCTTTTGTGCAAAAGCGCACCCTTCTTGCCAATCAATTGATTGGGTCTTATGGCATTGGCTCGGACAAAGAATCGGCACGAGCCAGTGCGAGTTCTACGGCACACATCATGAACGCCGCCGCTGAGGCACTGCGTAACGGCGAGCCTTTGCCTCGCGCTTTGCGCATTGATGGCAACAGCAACGACCAAGAAATCACCAATGGGGTGAATGTCATGGCAAAGGGGGTCATGGATGCCTATCACGGCAGCAATACATATCAAAGAGTGAGCCAGCTGCGAAAAGAGGTGCGAGGCATAGAGCAACAAATGGAGACCCTCAAAAGCCGTGACTCCGTCACATACGAAGCACAAAGGGGAGACATGCTTCAAGGGGTGTTGCAAAGAGAAAATGAGATTGACGGCTTGCTCGCCAATTATTTTGCTGGAGACACGCAGTACAGACAGACCTATAACGCATTGAATAATCTGCATGATGCCGCCACATCGGTTTCTCATCCTCTCGCCTCTCATACGGCGGTGTTATTGGACTATCTTCAACCGAGTCGGCTTGGGTCTCTGCCCCAAGGCGTTCGGTGGCGCGCGAGCGGGGGACAGACCCAAGCCACCGTTGCCAGCCATTCTTTTTCCGAGCAACAGTATGACCATGAATTGCGTCATAATTTTCTCAAAGAGCCTACGGATGCCCAATTGGCTGAGGAGTGGGGCGTGTCTTCGTTATTTCTCGCTGATGCCAATCGTCAAAGAGCCGTGTTGCACGATGAAAACGGGGAAAGTGTTGATATCCTCAAATTGGCGAGCGGTGATGAAAACCCCAGCCGATCTCGTGTCGCCGCCGATGCGTTGGTCAATTTTACGGGAGGCAATAAGGAGGTGTCGCTGTATTTGTCGCGCTTTTTGGGTCAATCGCTGGGCAATGCGGCTCATAAGGGAATTCTTTCGGGCGGTGAGTTTAGCTCCTTCACCACAGGGGGTCGTCTGGCGGTGGGCATCAGTGGCGGCAACAGAGGGGAAAAGCCCGACATGGAGGTGACAAAAACAGGCGACGAGAGCTATCAATTGCGCTATCAGCGTTCGTTTCAATTGTCGAGCATTGGCGGTGACATTGAATTTAACAATAATTCCAACATGAACCTTGATGTCACCATTGATATTTTTCGCAATGACAATGGCACAATGGATTTTACCGTGCAGGATGCCAGCAATGACACCGAGGTCACCTTTTGAGTGAGCCGCGCGTTGTGTCCTTTGTGGTGCGGCGTGACTTTGATTCTCTGGCATCATTGCTCACTCAAGTGGGTGACTGGTGCGGAGGCGGTGGCATTGCCGACAATGACCAAAGACGATTATTGATTGTGTTGGATGAGTGTTTGTCTAATGTGATTCGTCATGGCTCAGGGATTGATGTCCATGTGCGTCTGCGTCAGGGCGTGAGGTTTCTGTATGTGTTGATTGTGGACAAAGCCCCTCCTTTTTCACCGCAATTGCGTCCGTCTCATCATAGTGAAGAAGGCGGGCGCGGGTTGTTGTTGGTTGATTCGCTGACGGCGCGCTGTCACCACCGACGCTTGCGCGCGGGCAATGGTCTGTTATTGACGCATTGTCTTAGTGTTTGAGCATCAGTGTTTGAAGTGTCTGTTGGGAGCAAACACGAGGGTGATGCCATATTTCTCGCAAGCGGCGATGACATCCTTGTCGCGCATTGAGCCGCCACTGGCGATGATGGTTTGAATTCCTGCATCGGCGGCGACTTCAATGGCATCAGCAAAAGGAAAGAAGGCATCGGAAGCCAGCGTTGACTTGTGGAGGGATTTTTTACCGTGATGGAATTGAGCTTGATTCACGGCGTGTCGCAGGGCATCAATGCGGCTGGTTGCGCCGCCGCCGATGCCGATGGTTTGTCCGTGTTGCGTGATGACAATGCCATTGGAGCGCACATGCCGCACCAAATGCCACGCCCATGCCAGCTCTTTTTGTTGAGGGTCAGTAAGAGCCTCGCCCGTTTGTTGTCGCCAGTGACGGGGATTATCTGGTTTTTGGTCATTGCTTTGCAAAAGATAACCGCCGCGCACACTGCGAATGTGCCAAGCAGTCTTGTCAGCCGCAAACAACGCCTCATCGCTCAGCACTCGGAGATTGCTGCGCCCCGCAAAAACAGCAAGGGCATCGTCATCAATGGCGGGGGCAAGAATGACCTCAAAAAAACTCTGCGTGATGAGTTTCGCACATGACTTTGTGCATGGGCGATTGAGGGCAATGATGCCGCCGAAGGCACTGGTGGGGTCGGCGGCAATGGCTTTGTGCAAAGCCTCATCAATGGAGTCATCGCGCGCCGCACCACACAAGGTGGCGTGTTTGATGATGGCGGCGGCGGCATCATGGTCACACACCACGGCAAGGGCGGCATCGGTGTCATGAATGTTGTTCCAAGAGAGCTCCTTGCCTTGATGACGCGTGGCATGGGCTACCGATGGCGGCGCGCTCTCATAAAAGCCGCCTTTTTGATGAGGATTTTCGCCATAGCGAGTTTTTTGAAACAAAGGCGCACCAATGGAAAGCATGGGCGGCAGCTCATCGGTGGTATCATCATCAGCGAGCCATGGTTTGAGCCACTGAGCGACATCATGGTCGTAGCGTTGAGTGTGAGCAAAGGCGATGGCGGCACACCGCCTGCGATAGGAGAATGTTGTCTGACCGTTATTCTCATTGAGCTGCGCGAGAAATTCATCATACTGATGAGGATGGCACAGCACCGTCACGCGCGCATGGTTTTTGGCGGCGGCACGAATCAATGCGGGTCCGCCGATGTCAATCCATTCAATCAAGGAGTCATCATCGTGTGAGCGGCGTTGTTGAGCAAATGGATACAGATTCACCACCACCAGATCAATGGGAACGGCATTAAGAGACTTGAGGTCGCGCGCATCATTGTCATCATTGGGACGCGCCAGAATACCGCCGTGAATAGCGGGATGCAGGGTTTTGACTCTGCCATCCAAGAGCGGTTTCATGGCGGTGACATCTTCAATGGTGCGATGAGGGATATGGGCGTTCGCGAGGCTTTGAGCCGTTCCTCCCGAAGCGATCAACTCAATGTTTCGCTCACGCAGTTCTTTGGCTAATTTTACCAATCCATTTTTATCCGACACTGACAGCAGGGCATAACGGGGTTCAGTTAGCTCACTCACTGGGGCGCGCCTCCGGGGATTGTTCCTGGCAGTCGTGCGCCACTTTCCAGCAATTGATCAAAGAATGTGAGTCCTTGTCCTTGCGAGGGTGTGATGCGTTCCACCATTTTCATGGGTCTGTTGTCTTCTTTGGTGTAGAGGAAGACATCTTTGACACGATTTTTGTCATCAAAGTCAAAGGCGAGGATGACTTGTTTGGTGGTTTCTGGGTCAAGGAAGGCGATGGTTTCCACTTCTCGGTAGACATAATACCATCGCTCATTATTGAATGCGGGGACATGAGAGGGCGAGCCCAAGACCTGTTGCACATCGGATTTATCGGATTTGCTGGGCGTGATGTCGGCAAGGCGGTCAGGATGAAACGGAAAGCCCGCCACCCTGATATCACTTGTGCAATGGGTCACCAGCATTGCGCCGATACAAAGACAGAGCCACCGAGCCATGAGAGCAACATGGTCTTTTCCGCTTTCTTTGTCAAGAAATCTTGACCTCACGAGGCGCGCATGGTTGCATGACACGGATGACCTCGTAGCTCAGCTGGATAGAGCGACTGCCTCCTAAGCAGTAGGTCGGAGGTTCGAATCCTCTCGGGGTCGCTGGTCATCGGTGTGTGTGGGTGGCAAGAATGTGCCGCTTTCCAAACGCCATCCTTGTTTGACATGGTCGGGGCAGTCACACCATGCGAGGGGAGAGGCGACAGGAAATTCCTTTTGCGCCACTTCCACAACGATGCGATCAAGAATGAGAGCTTTCATGCGTTGGCGTACCATTCAAATTCCACATGTCCATTGATGACACCCGAGCCAATGGTCACTTGAATGGATGATTTGTTGGTGGTGTTGATTGTGCCACAGGCGAGTCCTCCGCCTCCGGGCGCGCCTCCTGTGACGGCATCACCTCCAAAGGCTCGCCCGGGAGATGATAATGTGCCTCCCAATGCCGAAGCGATTGAATCAACCGAGGTGGTGGTGGCACTGTTTCCTGATGCCCCATAGATTTTGTAATAGACGGTGCGCGGATTGCCATCCAAAGAGACGGTGCTGGTCTGGGTGACGATTTTGCGTATGGGCAGTCTGCCATTGGTAATATTTTGGATGGCTTTTTGCGTGGTGAGGGGTGTCATGATTTTGTTGCTCATTGTTCCTGCGATCGCCTCATGGGTGGTGGCGATGGGAAGCGTTTGGCTCGGAATTTTGCCTGAGCTGTTTAGTTGGACGAGATTATTGGCAAGCGTGCCCACACTCATTGCGGCGGTGGGTTGGAGCCATGTGAGCAGGGCATTGAATTTATCAATCACGCCTGCGAGATCCACCAGCAGAGCTTTTTTGGGATCATTGCTACTGCTGGAGCAATTGGTTTTGCTGGCGGAAGAGGGTTTGGGCATGGCATCCATGTGTGGTGGATGGGCTCGTCCCACAAGGCGTAAGGTTGCGCCGCCGTCAATTTAAATTCATCCATCCCACGAGGCAAGGGGTTTCATCATTTCAAAATAAGTGTCACCAAGATTCCGCCAAGAAAAACAATCATCCCCACGGCGGCGCGATTGAAGGCATACAACATCTCATTTTTCGCCTTCTCAATTTTATGATCCATGGCTGCCATGGCTTGCTTGTTTTCAGCTTGATGTTCAGCGATTTTAGTTTCCAGTTTGGCGATTTGAGTCTTCAACTTGGCGATGTCTTCCTTCGTGGCAAAATTCTTGCCTTGCTCTTTAAGGGTGGCAACATCCACCTTGAGAGCAACCACATCATCATGCAAGCCATTCGCACCGCGATGTTCTGTTGGTTTTTGTCCCGTCTGTATTGTCATGATGATCAGAATATAGGAATTTGCAGGGTTTGTCAATGACGGGATGCTGTCAGAAGGTCAATCATGGCATTGGTGGTGGGGGTGTCGCTGATATGACAGTGTCGCCAGCCCAGAGGTGCGGCGATGGCTGCCACCGCATCACTGAGACAGCAACAGTCATGATGGCGCAGACAGTCTTTGTCGGCAAGCAATGAGGCAAAAATTCCTGCGGTGCGCGGCGAATAAAATGTGACACAACACGGCTCTCGCGCTGTCAGATGGGTCATGAGTTGCGGCGGCAGTGTGTCGGTGGGGTGGGCATCGTAGAGCACTTGTTGGCGCACCCTGAACCCCGCTTGCTCCAATCGCTCTTTGAGCATGCCGCGATGATGACGCTGTGTGCCATGATAGAGCATCCCATCATCACGGGACGCATGACGCTCAATCAGCTCATAGAGCTCATCGCTGCTGCCGTGAGCGGTGCGAATATGGGTAAAATGCTGTTTTTCGGCTTGACGGCGGGTGGCATCACCCACCGCAAAAACCGGCAGAGCCCGTGTCTGATGAGGAAAGTAACGCACGCCATTGGCACTGGTGAAAATAAGAGCCGATATGCCATCCAATGTAACAACGGGCGGCGGCGTGATGGCAGTGACGGTAAAAAGAGGCGCGTGAATGGCGGATAATCCCGCCTCATGAAATAATGAGACGGTGTGCTCGCCATCCGGTGAGGCGCGTGTGATGATGTGGCGCATCACAGACGCGCCTTCCATTGCTGCACCAATTGCGTTGCCAGTTCCTCACAATGAGCGGGCGTTGTGACGGTGGCTTGGTGCGTGACGGCGATTTTCTGCCACAGAGTCATTTCAAGGCGCGTGGGTGTGAGCCATGAGGCATGCACGGCGATGGCGGTTTGGCAATCGGCATTGAGGGCGCGCAAAACGGCACGCTCACTCATCGCTGCAAGATAACTGGGCATGTGATTGAGACGGTTTAATACATGGATGGTGTCATTGTCGTCACGGCGGCACAGAACGCCAATGATGGCTTGGCAGGCGGCGGGCAGCATAACACTATGGACAAGAGCAATGGCGTGGATGTCATCGGCGAGGGTGATGCCAAGACGCTTGAGTCCCGCCGCCGCCAAAATAATGCCGTCATAATCGTGCGCCCGTAATTGATTGACGCGCGTCATCACATTGCCCCTGATATCACGCGCCGTGATGTGAGGGGCATGGTGGCGCAAAAAGGAGACACGCCTTGGAGATGATGTGCCAATGACTGCGCCATGAGGCAGGGAGGCAAGGGAATGATAGACGCGCCTTGTCACCAGAACATCGCGAGCATCTTCTCGCTTTAGGCAACAGGCGAGAACAAGATTTTTGGGCGGGTCAAAGGGCACATCCTTGAGAGAATGAGCGGCGCACTCAATCTCGTGCTTGATGAGAGCCTCATCCAATTGTTTGGTAAAGATTCCCTTGCCGCCGCTTGCCAGCTGGCGCACGGGGATGTGAGGGTTGTCATCGGCGAGGCTGCTGCGGGTGATGACGCGGCTTTCTTCGCCAATGGCGGCAAGAGCTTGTTGAAGCTGCTCGCTTTGAGCCATTGCCAGTGGGGATGCGCGACTGCCTATGCGTATCATGACTTCAATTGAAGCCTATTGTCATTTAGGATGATGGTCAAGATGACTTTATCAAAGCGCATCATTCTTGCCATTGAGACCAGCTGTGATGAGACGGCGGTGGCGTTGCTGAGTGAGGATGGTGAGGTTGTGCATCATTGTTTGTATTCGCAAGAGATTCATGCGGCGTGGGGCGGGGTTGTGCCTGAGGCGGCGGCGCGCGCCCATGCGGAACGATTGCCATCTCAGTTGCGTCATGTTTTGCGCGAGGCACGGTGTGACATCACGCAGCTGGGCTGGATTGCCGCCACCGCAGGACCTGGCTTGATGGGAGGATTGATGGTGGGAGTCATGATGGCAAAGGCGATGGCGATGGCGTTGCGTGTGCCGTTTGTGGCGGTCAATCATTTGGAAGGACACCTGCTCAGTGCGCGCATTGAGAACAGGTGTCCGTGTCCCTATGGCATGTTGTTGGTGTCGGGAGGGCATACCGAATTGTGGCTGGTGGAGGATGTGGGGGTGTATCGTCATTGGGGCAGAAGTTTGGATGATGCGGCGGGGGAGGCTTTTGATAAAACCGCTCGCCTTTTGGGGCTCGCGTATCCGGGGGGGGCGTTGTTGGAGCAATGGGCGGCGCGCGGGCGTGCCTCTGATGCTCTGCCGCGCCCGCGCATTCGCGAGGATGATTGCGACTTTTCGTTTTCGGGGCTCAAAACCGCCGTTGCCCAATTGGTGGCGCGAGAGGAAAAAAACGGCACATTATCCGACCAGCGCAAGTGTGACATCGCCGCCGCCGTGCAGGAGGCAATCTGTGATGTGATTGAAAATCGCTGCCGCCGTGCCATGACGCAATTATGTGATGGCACAGGGCGCGTGTTTGCGGCGGCGGGCGGCGTGGCTGCCAATAAAATGCTGCGGCAACGATTGCAGGCGGCGGCGACGGACTATGGCTTGTCTTTTGTTGCACCCCCGAATCATTTATGCACCGACAATGCCATCATGATTGGCTGGGTGGTACGGGAGTATCTCAAAGCCGGCTTGGCGTTGCCCTCCGATTTGACGCAAGAACCCCATCCCCGCTGGGCCATTGTCACGAACCGTAGGGAGGTGTCGGGTGTTGAGAAATAAGACTTTGCTCTTTCTTGTGGTGGTCATTGTGACGGCGGAAGTGATGCCTTGGCATCACTCATCCAGCTCGTCCAAAAATTCTTGAGCATTGGTGTTCCCTTGCTGAGCAGATTGTCGCCACCATTCCACCGCCTTTTCCATATCCTGCGTCACTCCCTCACCATTGGCATACATCTCACCAAGATGTTCTTGGGCGTGGTCATCTCCTTGCTCAGCAGCTGTTTGCCACGATTCTAACGCTTTTTGCCACAATTGTGCCGCCTTTTCTTTATCTTGCGTCACCCCATCACCTTTGGCATACAGCCTCCCAAGATAGTATTGGGCGTGGGTCTCATCTTGGTCGGCAGCTTTTTGATACCATTCCACCGCTTTTTCGTAATCCTGCGTGACCCCCTCACCTTTTTCATAACTCCACCCAAGATAGTATTGGGCATCGGCATCCCCTTGGTCGGCGGCTTTTTGATACCATTCCACCGCTTTTTTATAATCCTGCGCCACGCCATAACCGTTGTCATACATCACACCAAGATTGAATTGGGCTAAGTCATATCCTTGCTCGGCGGATTTTCGTGTCCAGAACACGGCTTTTTCATAATCCTGTGTCACCCCCTCACCGTGCAAATACATCCACCCAAGCTGAGCTTGGGCAAAGGAATCGCCTTGCTCTGCGAGTTTGATCCATCGTTGCCCTTCTTCCGTTTCATCGGCATGAGCCACGCTCGTCATCCAACCCGTATGAGCAATAAAGACAATGGCAAACAAAAACGCCGTGCGACCCACACGCATCGCCAATACATTTGCTTTATTCCAACCCATCCCCTCATTGTATCCCACCGTCACATTTTTCACAACACGAAAGAGATGGCGATAGTATCACTGGTTGTTTTCTAACTCTTCTAATTTCTTGAGAACTTCTATTGCATCTTCATCGCCTTGTTCGGCGGCTTTTGTGAGCCAATAGACGGCTTTTTCATCACTCTGTGTCACGCCTATCCCCTTGCCATACATCACCCCAAGATTGTATTGAGCTATGGCATTCTCTTGCTCGGCGGCTTTTTTCCACCATTCCACAGCTTCCTCATCATCCTGCGTGACACCCATCCCATCCCTATACATCACTCCAAGATTGGCTTGGGCGAGGGCATTTCCTTGTTCGGCGGATTTTTTGAACCATTCCACGGCTTCTTTTTTATCCTGCGTCACACCTGTGCCAGTGTTATACATCACACCAAGATAGTTTTGGGCATCGGCATTCCCCTGTTCTGCCATCATTTTCAATTGTGATAAGTCATCCTCCGCCACCGCGCTCAAGGCAAAAAATGTCATGACAATGGCGAACAAAAACGCCGTGCGACCCACACGCCCCGCCAATATCTTTGCTTTATTCCAATTCATCCCCTCATTGTATCCCCCCGCTCGTGTTTTTTGCAACACTTGGCGGCGAAGGATTCATTGGCACGGCGGCATCCTTTTAGATAATAATGCCACACTCTTTCCATGAGCACCCAGCTAGGAAATTAAACGGAAATTGTGAATATAAATCACTTGCGCTCTGGACAGGGACAAGGATTTTGATTTTTAGGAATACCGATGTTTGTGTCCTTCCCTCCAAAATACCACCATGCAATAAATGGAATCCTCATACCTACATACATAAGCACTTTTTTAACACAACCAACCCTGGAAGCTTTCAGTAAACAATAGCACAGATTGTCAGCAAAGGCTTTATACTCTTTTCTCGCATGTTGTTTAGGATTAGCACCCTGATGAGCAAAAAGCTGCCAAGCAATATAGAGAAAATCATGCACAATTGTTGCCTCTAAATGTGGTCCAACTCTACCGATACCCAATAAAAAACGAAGGAGACGCGTCGGGATCGTTGCTAAATCTGTACACATGAGTGCAGGCACAATGACCTCATCATTACCTTTTTTACCGTTATCAAAGGTGTAATCATAGGTCACCCTATAATTTTTTGTGACAATATATAAAGCTTCCGAATTATTTCGGTTTTTGTGTTTCTTGTTCCTTCCCAAACAGAGATGATCTTTAAAAGATGCCCGCCGAATTTTAAATGTCTTATTTAAACAAGCTGTCGGATAGACACAATCGATAGTTTTATAAATCTTTTGGATGCCAGGGATACTATTCGGAATGATGCCCCCAGCCTTCACACTTTGATTGCTCATGACCTACCTCCTATCTCTGAGACAGCGAAAAAGCTCCGAACTTAATTGCGAACATCGTGAGCTAAAATTTTTACAATTACAACCCGAGCTGTCAATAAAATATGTTACAGTGGGACAAATGGTGGGACGGAAAAGCTTGCAAGGCACTCATGGTGGAGAGGGGATTCGAACCCTTGATGTTGTCACATCGGCTTGACAAGAAGGGTTGCCAATGATGTGTGTTGGCATCATCCATAAACATTATCACTTTTTGTGTCACTCATAAAGGGTTATGAGTTTTCGGCAAAAAATGAGTCTTTTGTTTGTGAGCGTGTCTCTGATTCCCATGTCGTTGGTGGCATGGCTGGAGCTGCAGTCGTTGCATGATGTGGTGCGCTCGCTGGCATCCATGACCATGTCCGATGAAGCCACCCGCGCCGCCGCCTTTGATACCATTGCCCATGTGGCGATTGTTCGCAATGGGGTGATTGCCGTGATTTTTGCTGTGGTGGTGCTGTTTGTGGCGCGCCGCTTGGCGAATTATGTCACCCGTCCCATTGTGGCACTGGCACGCACCGCCGACCAATTGACGCATGGCAACACCGACATCACCCTGCCGCCGCTGAGAGGCAGTGGTGAAATCGCCCAGCTCAATCGCTCCTTTGGCAAGATGGTGGTGACATTGCGTCTTCATGACACCCTCATGCGTAATCTTGATTTGGCGCGTGATGTGCAGCAATCCCTGTTGCCATCTTCCGCCGTGCATGGTGAGCATCATCAGATGGCGGGGCATGTTGTTTTTTGTGAGGCGGCGGGCGGCGATTATTATGACATCGTGACTCTCGGCGGCAGGCGATTGCTTGTCATTGCCGATGTGTCGGGACACGGGGTGGCGGCATCCTTAATCATGATGGCATTGAGCGGGCATTTGCGGGCGTTGGTGCGTCATCATGGGGAGGCGTTGGATTTGCCGTCTTTGCTGGGTCAGCTCAATCAGTATCTGGCGCAGTATGTGGCGCGTGATGGACATTTTGTCACCATGGCTCTTGTGCAATTGCTGGAGGACGGCAGATGGCAATGGGCGTGGGCGGGGCATCCGCCCGCTTTGGTGTATCGCAGCAAGCACAGGCGCATTGAGACTGTGGGGACGGGCGGCATTGCTCTGGGGGTCACGCCTCACGCCGTTTTTCCTGTGCAAACCCTTGAGCCTCTTGACCAAGACGATGTGCTGCTGCTGCTCACTGATGGCATCACCGAGGCTCACAACGAAACGGGCGTGATGTTTGGCACACAAGGCGTGCGCCGATGCCTCATGCGCCATCACACCAAAGACGCTGAGACAATCGCCAAAGCCGTCATAGACAATGCTCGCCGTTTCACGGGGCAAAAAAATCCCCAAGATGACATGACCGCTCTCGTCATGAAGGCGACTTGACAAAAAGGACAAAAAGACAATAATCAAATAAGAGGGGTGATGACATGGCAAGTGTGTTTGATGTGGCGACTTACATTTTGGAGAAAACAGAGAGACTTTCCACATGGAAGTTGCAAAAACTCGTTTATTATTCCCAAGCGTGGCACTCTGTGTGGAGCGACCAGCCTATGTTTAGAGCAAGAATAGAGGCATGGGAGAATGGTCCCGTTTGTCCTGAGCTCTATAAAGCTCACAGAGGGGAGTTCATCATTGATAGCCTGCCAAAGGGTGATTCGTCACAACTAAGCGATGATGAAAAAGATTCCATTGATAAGGTGGTGGAGACTTACAATCATTACAATGGACAGCAATTGAGCCGTTTGACTCATGCCGAAGAGCCGTGGCAGCTGGCAAGACAAGGATTAGAGAAACGGCAGCGCGGTAGCAAAGAAATCACTTTGGAGTCTATGGCACGGTATTATGACTCCATTCTTGACGATGACGATGATGATGACAATCATCGCTCATAATGATGATGGCGAGGACAGGAAAAAAGGCTAAATCTCAGTCAAGATACCTCCGAAAAGGAATACCAACACGCAATAAACTTGGGAGTGCTGTTGGAGAGTCAGATCAATTTTTGTGGCGGTTGTCTGAAATGGATGATTGGTTGCTCAATGAGAATTCTAAAGAAAAGACGCTGGATTGGAATGATAAAGATGGCATGCATTTTAACAAGGTAATGAGGCGCATGAAAGAACTTGAGGCACTTGGTTGGAATCAATTAATCAGTGATGGAAAAAATCATCATTTCGTTCCCGTCAAAAATATGAACGAAAAAGCCTGCAAGCGTTGGAATGAAATTTACTATGAAAAAAGGAGATTTGATGCCACAAGTCTTTTTTCCCTCAAAATTGATAGGGTGAAAAGATTATTTGGCGTGAGAGATGGCGGAATTTTCATCGTCATCTGGTATGACCCGTATCATCAAATTTGCCCTTCGGCGAAAAAGAACACATAGCAAGTTTTTCTTGAAAATATCAGTGTTTTTTTGTATTCTGTAAGAGCAAGGAACCTAAGGTCTGACCCACGTGCGTGGGTCGGGCTTCTTACTGAATACAATACCCGACCTCGCCTCGCGTGTGGAAAGGAAATAGGTAGGAGCTGTCCTTAGGTGGCTTTGCAAAGCCCGGCATGGGTTGGGCTTTATGAGCAAAAACTAACCTAAGGAGTCTCTTTATGAAAAAACGGTTTATCTTTGTGCTTGCCAGTGTGTGTCCATTGGCGGTGCTTCTTGCTGGCTGTGCCAGTATCGTCAAAGGGTCATCGCCCAATTTGGTCTCAATTCAGTCATCGCCCGAAGGGGTGAATTTTGTGGTCAAAAATGATCAAGGGATGATTATCCACAACGGACGCACCCCCGCCACCGTCTCTCTCAAAGCCAGTGACGGATACTTTCAAAGGGCAAACTACATTATCGTTTTCCAAAAAGCGGGTGGCGGCGAGCGCATTGTTCCCCTTTCGGCATCGGTGCGTGCATGGTATGTCGCAGGCAATGTAATTTTTGGCGGTCTCATCGGCTGGCTGATTATTGACCCCGCAACGGGAGCAATGTGGACGCTGGAAGATGAAGTCGTCAATGTGGCGTTCGGTGATGATGAGGTGGGGCAAACACAAAACGCTCTGCACATTGCATCCATTGACGATGTGCCGTCTTCATTGCATGACCGCATGAAGCCTTTGCAATAATCAGTCGGCAATCGCGTCTTTGATTTGTGGCACAAGGGCGCGAGTGCGCGCCATGACATCATTGATGTCCAGCGTGAGAATAATGCCATCGCGCACCAGCATCGTGCCACCCACAAGCACATGGCGCACATCGGATTTCGCCGCCGAATAAACCAAATGCGTGATGGGATCAAACATGGGGACGCTATGAGGGCGGTCACAATCCACCAATATAATGTCGGCGAGTTTTCCCTCCTCCAGCGAGCCCAGTCGGTTTTCAAGCCCCAACGCCCGTGCGCCGTGCAGCGTTGCCATGTGAAGCACATCGTGCGGCGAGATCATGTCCGCCCGTTGATGATAACCCTTCGGCAGTGTCGCCGCCAGACGCATGGTGAGCCACATATCCAAATCATTGCCACTGATGGCGCCGTCCGTTCCCAGAGTCACCAACACGCCCGCTTTGCGCAAGGCATCAATGGGCGCAATGCCCGACCCCAACTTCAAATTAGACAACGGATTGTGAATCACGCTTGCGTGCGTGCGCGCTAAAATATCAATCTCCTCGTCATCCAGATGCACACAGTGAGCCAGATGGGTGTGGTCATCCAACAAATCCAACGCCTCCATGTGACGAATGACCGAGCGTCCATAGCGGTTGGTGATATCCGCCTGTTCGGCGCGCGTCTCGGCGGCGTGAATATGAAACAGCGCGCCTTCATCACGCGCCATGGTTTTGGCAATGGTCAAATTCTCGGGACACACCGTATAGCAGCCATGAGGCATGACGGCGGGAAAAATATCATCGCTGTTTTTGTAATCTTTGATGAACTGGCGCGCCTCATCTTGATACTGCTGCTGCGAGCGTTCCCCCACACCGGGCGGGTCAAAAAAAATGCCTCCCGTTGACAGACGCATTCCCATGAGACGCGCGGCGCGAGCGGTCTCTTGAGGATACCAAAACATATCCACCACCGTTGCCACGCCTCCCAGCAGATTTTCAGCCAGTCCCAACAGTGAGCCCAAATGCGTGGTCTCGGGGTTAAGAATGGCATGCTCCGCCCTCCACACAACCTGCAGCCATGCCTCAAGAGACAAGCCCTCAACCAAGCCGCGAAACAAACTATCCGCCAAATGACAATGGGAATTGATGAGGGCAGGCATGACAATCATGTTGGCGGCGTTCATGTGTTCTCGCGCCGTGAGGTTGTGCTGTGCCGCCTGTTCTTTGGTGAGGATGGCGGCGATGGTGTCACCCGCCACCGCCACCACGCCATCACCGACGACGCGGTGTTTCGCATCCGCCGTCACAATCGTGCCGCCACTGATGACAAGGTCATAAATTGTGTTGGACATCCGCCAATGATACCATGAAAATATTACGGGTGAAACAAGGATGCTCGCGCCGTGCTTCCGCTTCAAAGCCTTGCCACCAAATTGCGAAGGCGTTCGTAGCGGCGGTCATCCGCAAGAGATGGATTACTTTCAATAATAATTTTAAGTATATCGGGCAAACTCCACGGAACATTATTCGGATTGCTCCCCAAGATAATATCAAGCAATTCCAAAGTCTCATGAGGAAACTTCTTGGCGATGGGGTCGCCATCCCTCCCCTCATAAAACCTATAGAGCCATGGATTTTTCATCTCACCGAGAAACCCTTTCACTGCTTCAAGAAATTGGGGAAAATGCCCATTTGATTCTGCAAGCCCTGCCTCTTCAAGAATATCAATAAACGCCTCCATCGTCTCCTTGCTTTGATAATCCAGCCGCTGAGGCCATGCCTCTTTGATAAAATCAAGGGTAAGGCGATAACATCCATTTTTCTTCATATCATGTTTCATGTCATGTCTCAGCTGACGGAGAACATGAGACGCACCCAGTGGAGACATTTTTTTTATGCAAGATTCTGCATCTTGGTAAGAAAAAACGCCTTCCTTCTCATAATCAAAACACAATACACTCACCCAATGACATGCTGACTCATAAGCTTGTTCACGGCGATTTTCCCACTTCCACTCCTTATCCATTTTTTCAAACAAATTGAGAAAATCTGACTTGAGATGCGGAAACATATCGGGATGCGACAGACCGTTGCTATGCAAGAGTCCATTCCATGCCGACTCTGACCGTTCGTTGGTCAATTGAAACAGAGGAAATAAATGCTGGCTTGTCCAATCAGGGTCTATGTAGTGAAGATAGAGGCTATTTTGTGCCAAAATACATGCCACATGGTATGAGCCATCCCCTGGTGCTTGAAGCAATTGCTCAAAACGGCGGGCGAATTCAGAGGGTATGCCAGATTTTTCCTTTCTTTCTTTGGCAGAAAATATCTTAAGTAGCCCCTCTGTGATATGACCAAAATGCGAATTAATGGCATGCTCCAAAAGTGTGCGGGGCGGATTGTTTGTATCACCGTCATCATTCAGCAAAGAACTCCCAGCCTGTTTTGGTGGTGCGGTGAGAAAACGCTTCAGCAAATCATCAAAAATGGCAAGAGCATATTGTTCGTCTTGTTGTGCAATTTGTGGCAAGCGATCCCTAACCCATCCGCCGAGTGTAAATTGCATCAAATGATGAATAACATTGGCGGGCAAACGGCGCAGATGTTCGTGAAAAAGGCGAGTGATACGAGGGGGTGTTTTATCGTAATTCCACCTACTGATAGCATCCCTCCAAAAAGGAATATAATATTCATTTTTGCGAGTTGCCAACTTCAAAGCCGCTATGGCTCTCAGTGGCTCATCTCGCACCAGTCCAACAAAGGGGCGCAAATCGTCTCCACCCCACACAATCTTTTGGGATGTTTTTCCTGCTTGTTTAATCACTTCTGCTAGAGGAATGTTCATCAATGCCTGATAATCGGTATCTTCACCGATACTTCTCGTAGTTCCAAAAAATGTCGGCTCTGGCTTTTTTTCGTTCAAGCAATCAAGCCAATAGGAAGATTTCCCTTTGATTTTATCAAAATAATTTACAAATTGCTCTTTAGTGTATTTTTCCAAGTTAATCAACTCAGCGCGAATAGATTCAAGGTAGTCATCCCAATTGATTTGCTCGCCTGATGGCGGCAAAAAATCAGTGGATCTCAAATGGAAGAATGGCTGCTCATTGCGCTGCTCAAAAAAGGCGAATAGGAAATCCCATACTTTTTCAAAAGATTCGGGCATATCTTTTGCTTTTTGTGCCTCCTCCACATTGTCGGACAAGAAATTAAGAAGGCGAGGATGAAGAGGATAGTGCCGATTTTTCACCAACCAACCAACAACGATGGGTGATGTCACATGCTTTGCCATCCAGCGACATAAATGAAAAAGCCTTGGGGGCATATTAGGGGTGCTACCAAAAAAATATGGGTAGTCTTTCAGTGGATTGCCATCACTTTTGAACCATTGGAGCATCCCCTCTTCAGCAAAGACATCAATCCAATCGGCGTGAGGAGAAGGATTCAAATCTGCAAAATCCTTGGCTTCCGCCACGCCTTTTACCATGTAGCAGACCTGTGTCCGTTCATACGACTCCAATTCCTTAGGTGACGAAAGATATTTCTTTTTCACATCATTAGGATTGAATTGAGCCCAAGCTCGCAAGGCATCCCAGAGGTGTGAATGCTTATCATTTTGCAGAGGATAGAGTATGGGCTTTGCACGAATTTTCTTCCATCTTTTTTGAATTTTTTCTTTGTCACCTTCATCTTTGAAGCTATCAAAAGCATACAAGTCTAAATAAGACTTATCTTCTTTTAAATCTTTATCTTTTAAAAGCCCTTTGAAGAAATACTGGATGATTGGATCTTCAGCTGCGTATCCGCAAAATACCACCGTATATTTCTGAATCAGTTCTTTCAAGAAAAAAGCCGCCCACCCCTGAGTTATGTACGCCTCACCAAAATCGCTCTGGCTGAGAACATAATTGCGAGAGCAAATCCTACCATGAAGGTAGGTGATTCCAGAGATTGAGTCACCCCAATGAATTTGAGGCAGTGCAGGTGGTTCATGCACGACCGCGCCTTGAATTGCTTTTTCAAACAATAAATCAAAGTTAGTCGTCACAATTTGTGGAACGCCGTTGCTAGATGAAATATCGGCAATAATCTTATGATTTTTAACATTGGTGTGATTTTTCAAAAGACCAGCGATAATTTGATTGACCCTTATCCTGCTATAATTTTCTTCAAGCTGACTGAACAATTCGTCAAATCGGATGCCTCCGTTTTCAATTTTGCTTTTAAGCTCCTCGCTTTCTCTCAACTCTTTAACAACACTTTGAGCTAAACTCTTGAAATGCGGCATCCTACTTCCCACAGAAACCCCTGCACCACAGAGGAACACCACATTGCCTTGTCTTTGGCGTCTCACCAGTTCATCTGGTATATCAAGCCCATCACGATTAAATTGCATGAACAATCATCTCTATCATCGGAAGGGTAAGTTGTTTTTGCTTTCAAGTCAACGAAGTGTTATACAGAAATCATTTCTTGCGAGTGAACAAACTTGATTCTCATCGCGATGCGCCTTGGTGAGGTGCGTCATTATGGAGAGTCCCTGCCCGCCACACAATCTGTTGCCATGCCTCAAGAGACACGCTCGCACCCGAGCCGCGAAACAAACGCTCCGCCAAATGACAATGGGAATTGATGATGGCAGGCATGACAATCATATTGGCGGCGTTAATGTGTTCACGCGCCGTGAGGTTGTGCTGCGCCGCCTGTTCTTTGGTAAGGATGGCGGCGATGGTGTCACCCGCCACCGCCACCACGCCATCATCAATGACACGGTGTTTCGCATCCGCCGTCACAATCGTCCCACCACTGACGATAAGGTCATACATGAGGAGGCATCACGATTTTTTTTGCTTTGGTCGCCTCGCGCTCGTTCCTGATGCTCCAACCGTGACTTTTCTATATTTGGTTGCATCTGTGCCTTTGATCGCAACCACAGGTTTTTTTGGTCGCAGCCTAGTAACGCCTAAAAATGTGCTAAATCTTGACTTCATTTGTCACCCTTCGTTGTTGGAGGAGGAGGTGTTTGAGCTGGTGATGTTTGTGGCTTGGGTGCTGCTACCCTATTGCCCTTAATTCCATCAATATTGTATTCAGCATTGATAGGGCTGGTATTTCCATCGGATGAAGTGGTTGTACTCTTCTCATTCATACCCTGTTCCTCCCCGTATTTATTATACACCAACGAACCCCATTGTAAAAGGATTACCATAGACATAAAGACTGCTCCCAGCCAAAACAACCCATCTAACCAGTTAGTTTTTTTTCTGATAGATGTGGATAATTCTTCCTGAATTTCTTCGTCCCTAATAACCGCTTGTGCATAATCTGCATTTTTTCTCATAATGGATAGAGCCAAAGATGCACTCGCAATGAAAGAAATAAAAGCAAGAAACCAAGAAACAGCCGTGCCAAAAAAGACATCGGAATGATAATCCTTCAAAGACGGAAATAACAAGAGAAGCAAACCAATGGCAAGATATGAAATGGTCAGCAATTGTTTGTTTCGATCCAAGCGATTTTGCAGCCACGCATTGACAAGAGCATCGTAGTAAGCGACCTCCTTCTCGTAATAGACATCCCACTCTCTGTTCTTATTGTTATCTTGCGCCATGTTTTTACTCCATTGATGTTTGTGATTATTGCCAATAGATATCGTTATTGCAAGAAACATCCCGCCTCAAGTCTTTGACGCATTGCTTAATGTGATGAGACCCTCTAAAAGTGGTGAACATATTTAACCCTAACCACAAGAGGAGACAGAAATTGAATTGAAAATTCATAGATATTTTGCTTTAGATAGACGATGCCGACATTTGATGAAAATCCCATCCTGAATTCTCCTTACCGCCATCCGCAAAATCATTGGCGGCTGGATAAAGATGGAAAGCCTTTGGATATTATTGATTCGGGGCGGCGTCGTAGTATTCATTGGATGCCGATACCAAAATCAAGTCGCTCACAAAAAGGCGACCCTCAGCAAGGGAAGCTTGATTTAGAAGAACGGACACGCTCAAAAGAGTTGGCGTTGCAAATCGTCAAGCACATTCGCAACGAAGTTGATAATTGGCGGGTGCGTCCCATTCACAAGAAGAATGTCACCTATGTGACGCAAAAATTTTTACAAAAATGGAACGAGGGGCAGGAGTCTGGAGGGTATCCTTTATTTTTTTGTCAAAAAGAGGCGGCAGAGACCCTTGTGTGGCTCAATGAGGTGGCTCCGCACACGGCACAGGGCAAACGCATTATTGAACAGATAAAAGATGCCAATGAAGAAGCCAATCCGTCTCTGCTGCGCTATGCCACCAAGATGGCGACAGGAGCGGGCAAAACAACGGTGATGGCGATGATGATCGCCTATCACACGGTCAATAAGATGCGCCAGCCGAAGTCGTCTCGCTTTTGCAATCATTTTTTGATTATCACGCCCGGCATCACCATTCGGGATAGTCGGATTTTTCGCTGATGCCTAAGAATTTGATAATTTCCATTTTTACTTGTTTGTGGAAAAATGATACAGAATGACAATGTAAATAGGAGAACAGGATGCCTCACGTCAAATCTAATGCAAATACCCTTCCCTATGAAAAAAATAGCGTTGAAGAAGAGAAGATTTTGTCAAATATAGCATCATTTGATTGGAATTTTCGTGGAGCAATAACCAATGATATCACACACGGATATCATCCCTATCCAGCTCGCTTTATTCCACAAATTCCTGCCTCCCTAATTCAACATTTTACTAATGTTGGTGACATTGTTTACGACCCTTTTGTAGGTTGTGGAACAACATGCGTAGAGGCTAATATTGCTCGGCGTAATGCTATTGGTAATGATGTTAATGAAATTGCGGTGCTTATATCTAAAGTTAAAACAACTCCTTTGTATAAAAAGGATGAACTAAAAATTTTGAAGACCGCAACAAACGCGAGAAATTTAGTGGACTCCCAGTATAACATTGAAAGTGATGATATCCCCGAGCTTTCACGGGAATGGTTTGAGGAATTTATTGCTCGAGAAATATGCATTGTTAAAAAATCAGTTAATGAATTGACTTCTTGTGAATTGCAAAATTTTTGTTTTGCGGCACTGTCAGCAATTTTGGTAGGCATTTCAAAACAAGATAGTGATACAAGATATGTACGGGTGTCAAAAAAATTATCGAATTTTGAAGCGATATCTCGTTATGAGAAGCAACTTTCAAAAATGTTACGGATAATGGATTATTCTCGTTTAGCCTTGTCACGAGGAACTTCTGACATTCGGGTAGCCGATAGTCGAGATGAAGGGATATTCCAAGATGACTTAGCTGACCTTATTGTCACATCCCCTCCATACCCCAATGCATACGATTATCATCTTTATCATCGTCATCGTTTGTTGTGGCTTGGCATGGACCCTGCAAAATTGAAAAAACATGAAATTGGCGCGCACGCTCACTACTCTCGTACAAACGGGATGGATGAAAATGATTTTTATAATGATATGGAAAAAGTATTTCGTTCATCAGGACGAGTCTTAAAAAGCAAAAGATATTTTGTAATTGTCATTGGAGATTCAACTTTGCAGGGGCGACGAATTCGCAACAGCGAAATTATAAAGGATGCTGCAATTGTCTCTGGCTTTCGTCCAGTTTCAGAATTCAAACGAAAAATAGATTCTCGGAAAAAATATTTTAATCCTTCCCATGGAAATATTAAGGATGAAGATATTGTAATTTTCAAAAATTGTAAGTATTAATAGCACATGCATCGCTACAAGTTGATGTTTGCAGAATATCCTTTGCGTGCCTATGAGCGTGAGATGGCGTTGTGGGAACTGCAGGAGCTATTGCCTGATGCTCGCGTCCGATGCGATGGCGAGGAAGTTTCTGTTCATACAGAGACACTTGATGGACAAGCTCATAAGAAGCTAAGGAAGTTAACTTTTTTTTCGAAATTTCGAAAATGTGGAAGATGGATAGCAACGAATCAGAGCGTATTAGAGGCAGCAGACCGTAATAATAGGTTAGCTAGGAACGTCCGTTATTTTTCACATTCATTGCACGAGTACAAAGGACGTTTTTACCCGCAGCTTTGCAAATCTCTTATAAATATCAGTGGTGGTGAAGGGGTGGTATTAGATCCATTTTGTGGTTGTGGGACGTTACTCTTTGAATCCGCCCTGAATGGTGTGCAATCAGTAGGGGTGGATATTAATCCGGTTGGGCACATGATCTCTCAGGCAAAAGTCTCTAGCTTGCGTATGAGTCAAGAGACCTTAAACAAGATGAGAAATTTTTTCTATGAAAAATCCGATAATTCAGTAAAACAACGCGGCATTCCTCTCAATGGAAGAGACATGGATTATTTGCGTAGATGGTTTCCTGAAAAAAATCTTGTTCAAATCATTCAACTGGATGATGAGATTAATTCTAATTTTTCCGAGGAGGAATCCCTTTTCTTACGTGTGGTGTTAAGTGAAATACTTAAAATTTTTTCGTGGCAGTCTCCAGATGAGCAGCGTATCCGTAGGAGAAAAGACACGCCACCTAGTAATGTTCGTGAATTCTTTTGTGAGCGACTATTTCAGCACCTTGACAAGATATCGATTCTAAACGGTATCCGCAAACCGTATGACTTAAAGGCAGAGGCAATGTTAGGAGACGCTCGAAATCTTCCTTTAGCTTCTTCCAGTATTGATTTTGTTGTTAGCTCGCCCCCATATGCGACTGCTTTGCCTTATATTGATGCAGATAGATTGTCTCTATACCTATTTGCTCTCACAAATAAGAAAACCTTTAATGAGCTGGGACGAAGCTCTATCGGCAATCGTGAAATTTTAGTTAGCGAGCGTAAAAAATGGGAAGAGCAAATTTCTAGTGCGTACTCCAATCATGAATTACCCATCAATATATTGGATTTTTTGTCTGAAATCCGGGATCGCAATGCGAGAGCAAATGTAGGATTTAGGCGTAGAAATACTGCGGCTTTACTTTATAAATATTTTATAGATATGCGCGATTCTCTGGGTGAAATAATGAGAGTTCTGAAATCCAAGGGGAAAGCATCTTTGGTTGTAGGCAACAATTTTACTGTTGCTGGTGGTGTTCCTATGGAAATTCCAACCGCACATTTCATCAATACTATAGCTAATAATATGGGAATTCGCGTTTTGAGAAAGATTTATTCTAGCACTCCCTCGCCCTATAATATTTATTCTAAAAACGCGATAAGGCGAGAGACTATTTCAATTTTGGAAATGCCATAAAAATGGATGTTTCTCTTTTAACAGGTGAATATAGATCTGGGAAAGTGCTTTGCGATCTTTTAGAAAGCAATAAATATTGTAATTTCCAATTTGCTGTTGCCTATGCGCGTCGGTCGGGCGTTAGACTTCTAAAGCCAGCAATGCAAAAATTTATTAATCACAATGGCAACGACAGCATGCTTGGCATTGTCGGGGTCAATCAAGGAAACACTTCCTATCAGGGCGTTCGCTTGCTTTCTGATATTATCAATGGTGGTTTATATTTGCGCTTTAGCCAAAATTATCAATCAACATTTCATCCCAAAATGTACATCTTTAAAAAACATCATGAGGGAAATGTTAAAATTTCCATTGCCGTTATCGGTTCATCAAATATGACCGTTGGCGGATTAAAAACCAATGAAGAGTGTGATGTTCTTTTGGAGGATATTCAAAACAATCGAAATTTTACAAATTCTATAGAGTCTTTTTTGGAAGATTTGCGTGTCACTAGAAATGGGTTTAATACCATCCGTGCGACACCTGATATCATTCAAAAATTTCAAGATTGTGGGGCATTAGTTAATGAAGATGAAAAAAGAAAAATGGGCTCAAGCAACCGCGCGTCAAAAGATGTAGAACAATCCATATCAGAAATTATTAAAAATAATAATAAACCGAAGCATCGTTGTTTTGCTATGACACTGAGCAACTTTGATGTTAGTGCAAGATCTCAAGATCCCGTTATACTGGTTCCTTTAACGGCTAGGAATATTGATGAGCGTTTTTGGCTATGGCCGGGTTCTTTTGTGCAAGAAAGAGAATTCGCTGACTTGTATTTAGATTCATCGGTAAATATTGATGGTAAAGTTATATCTGAGCGGATTAGAATTTATGACTATCCAAATAAATCTGAATTCCGTTTAAAATCAGAAATTGTTAAACGCAGAGGAAACGTGGGGGATATTCTTCTTGTTGAGCGTGATGATGATAATTTTTTACTTTCTGTAATCAGAAAAAGTGACGAGGACAGGTATCGAAGCTATGAATCTCGCTTGACAACAATGGTATCCAGCCAAAAATCATTCGGTTATTTTAACTGAATTCTCAACCCTCTGCTTCGTCTTGATAGACATCATTTTTGAGCAATTGCGTCAGAGCGGCATCAATAACGGCAAAAAAAACGAACAGCTCATCTTTGATGAGCTCACCATTCTGCGACAAGGCAGATATCTGCATTTTCAGGGCAACTATCGGGAAAATGGCATCACCAAACGCGCCGCCATCTGTGTGGGACCTCAATACGGCACTGTCAGCAAAGACCTGCTTGCCCATGCGGCACGCGAAGCCGCCGATTTTTTTGATATCCTCATCGTGCTGGGATTCGCCTTTGAAGGCTACGCCGATGAAGGCATCATGACTTTGGGCAACATTCCCGTTCAACGCGCCCACATGAACAATGATTTGCGCATGGCGGAACGACTCAAAGCCAGCAAAAACGACCGCCTCTTCGTGCTGTTCGGCGAACCCGACATCGCCCTCACCAGCCCCACAAAAGACACCATCCAGGTGACAATAAAAGGCATAGACATTTTTGATCCCACCACGGGCAACCTCACATCCTCCAATCCCGACGCCATCGCCTGTTGGTTCATAGACACCGATTACAACGAAGAAGCATTCTTCGTGCGTCACGCCTATTTCCTCGGCATGAAAGACAAAGACCCCTACAAAAGATTGAAAAAAGCCCTCAAAAGCGACATCAATCAGGAAATATGGCAGAGTCTCTACACGGCGACCTCTCGTCCTTTTCCCACACCATCTTCGGGGAAAATCGCCGTCAAAGCCATCAACCGCTACGGCGATGAGGTGCTGAAAATTTTCAAAATCCCATAAAACATCAGCGCGGAGATAGTGGAAAAAGCTCTGGCGAAAACTTAATTGTCACTCTCTATATCTGGATTCAAAACATTTACATCATAAAGCCCGACATGTTTGTGTTTGTGTTTGATGATTCCCGTGTAAATGAGGCTTGAATTCTCGTAGCGTTTGAATTGATAGACGGCAGCATTCATGAGCGAACTGTTAAAGAGATTCAGATTCACGAGCAAATCAAAATCCTTGATGGAGAGCCCTGTCACTTTTTTGAACAGTGTGGGTTCTAGTTGGGTGATGACATCCTTCAAAGTGTGCTCGCGATAGTCGGTGAGATACATGAACACAGGAATGCGCGTGGCAAATTTGATGAGCTTTTCTTGCACTTGTTTGCGGAGGCTTTTTTCTTTTTTTTCATCCTCTGTGAGTTGTTTCTTTTGTTTTTTAGTCAGTTCTTTTTCGTTGGCTTTTTCTTTGGTTTTTTTGATGGAGTCCGACTGGTTGATGATGGTTTCAATATCTTGATTGAGACTTCTAAAGCCCTCAATGCTCATGAGGGCTTGCATGGCGGCTTCATTGTTGATGAGTTTTTTCAGCGTTTCATTATCCACATTGACCAACAATGCGCTTTCCCACTTTCTTGCGAGGAGGGTGGCGGTTGTTTTGCTGGCGGCATAGTCTAGGATTCCGATCGCGTCTATTTGCTTCATTGAGCTGCCGTCATAGGCGAGAACAGGCAGAAACTTGATGAATTCCGCCACTTGTTTTTCGGGGTCGCTCTCTGTGGGATTGAGTTGGCTGCTGTAGTCGGCGATTTGTCGCAGAGCTCTGGTGGGAGCAAAATCAAACACATAGCACACCTGCTTGATGATCTCCTTGGCATTGGGCGAGAGACCGTCTCGGTTGGCGATTTCCCAAGGGGTTTGCACACGAAAGGCGGCTTGAAAGTATGTCTCGGGGCTGGATAAATTCCGCAGCATAAAAATGCCCGCCCACGGTTTGACCGAAACGCCCGTTGTGAGCTTGCCACACGAAAGAGTGATGGTTTTGGAACTGAGCGGGTCGTCCATGGCGTTGCGGACAGGGTCTAGTGCCTTCACCCCAATGCCCGCTTCCTTGCCCGCGGCGACAATTATTTTATAGTCATGATAAAAAACATTATCCCCCTCTTTGAGAAGATTCGCCATCGCATGACACGAGGCAACCGTCGGCAAAAACCAAAAAGTATGATTGAGCAAAGGCAATAGCCTTTTGTCGGAAAAAGGAAGCGGCGGCTTTTTGGCTTTGAGCTTGAGATTGTCTCGCGTTGTCTCCCGATGGCTACCGCGAATTAAATTCAGCCACTTTTGCACCTCATCCTTGTGGATGAATGCGGCATTGGCTTTTTCCCCTTCGGCTTTGAAAAACTCATTGAGATCAAACTCGTCAAATTCGCCCTCTTTGGCTATTTCTTTGATGTCATCGGGCAGCTCGTAGGTCATCAGCACCATTTGCGGCAATGCGCTGTAGGGATTATCAGCTCCTTGCCATTCTTTTTTGGCTTTTTGTTCATCGGCATAAGTCCAGTTGAAGATTTCCTCCTCAATGAATTCCCCTGCGCCGATGGCGCGAAAGGGCGTTCCCGATAAATAAAGGCAGGCGTGGGTGGTGATGGGCATGATGTCTTTGTCAAAATGCTCCAAGCCTTCGCCTTGTTGGGCTTTTTGTTCTTGCCTGTCTTCCTCATCAAAGAGGTCTTTGGCTTTGGCGCGCCATGAGCCGTAGTGGTATTCATCAAAAATGACGCAATCCCAATTGAACTCATGCACCCATTCATTTTTTACCTTGATGCCGCCCGCACTGTTTTTACCAAGATAATCCTGAAATGAGCCAAAACAAACAAAAGGCTTGCTGGAATCAATTGATGATAAATTGTCCTTATGGATAAATTGCCAACCCACAAAATCCTTGTGAGTGAGCAAATCCTCCTGCCATGCGTTTTGCACCGCAGGCTTGAATGTGATGACAAGAACGCGCCGCCAGTTCATTTGCAACGCCAATTGATAGGCGGCAAAGGTCTTGCCAAAACGCATCTTGGCATTCCAGAGAAAATGAGGCGTTTGTCCTTCTTCTGCTTTGAATGACCGCATATGCTCGGCGGCGCGCCGCACAGCTTCTCGCTGTTCGGGACGCATGGCAAAATCATAAGGACGACCATCAATGCCCGGTGTGCGGTCGGTCAGAGATTTGACCGCCGCGGTCACATCAGACACTGAGCAACGAAACCACTCGCCTTCGGGATTAGAAAAGTCCCTGTCACGCAAATACCGATGCACATCATGATCCGTGAAATAACTGCCATCGTTGCGAATCGCGGGCATATCCAGCTCAATGGTGTAGGGAATCTTGCCCGGAGCCTTTGTGGGATACTGCTGCGCCACCCGCTCTGCCACCGATTGGTTGGTGTAGCCGATTTTCAAAAGCCCATCATATTGTGAGTGGGAATCCGAATAGGCGTAAATGCGCGGCTGGCTATGAGTTTTTTCAGGGAAAAATTTATCCATAAATTTTTACCATCACCTGCTTCGGATTGTTTTTTCAACAAACTCAATTTCATCATTTGTAAGTGCAAATTTTTTATAGAGTTTGTAATCAGTCCATTTCTCTTGAAAATCCAAAACAGGAACAAAGGCAAAGCAATCGCGAGTAACATTGACTGACGAAATCGCCTGTCTAAGCAAGAAGCGAGGAAACTTCAGGTTAATGTATTCGTTAAAATTACTTAACTCTGCTTCGTTATCAAAAGAACCAATAACAATGTAAGATTCAGTTGAAATTTCATTTGGACGCAAAATTTTGGTATCTGTAATGACTCTGTAGCCATCTACAGGATTAACATTCAATTCCCCATTGCTTGGCACAAGCCTTCCAATCAACACTTTATGCTTGTCTATCAAGGATATATTCTTGGTAACAGAATCTTTGGATACATAGCCCAATCCTTGACTTGACAAAATGGCTATATCCCCATCAGAACGCTTCTCATTTCCTCTAAAATTGGTAGCAAAACCGAATGGGTTTCTTGGCAACACAAAATTGTCCATCATTTCAGAGCTCATTGAAGTCACTTTTTCAACAATGCTAACCGCCTTATTTGATCTGATGAAAACAGAAAATTTGCTTAGAAACCTGCGTGTTCTGTCATGCGAATTCCCGTGAAGATTTGTTACCTCACACATGTCATCATATTCATTCTCCCATAGAAAGTAACAAACACCACCCGCAATATTCACCCCTGGAAAACAATTTTTGCTTGATTCAAAATCAACCAATCGGCTTATTCTTTTATCATTCAGCATTTCTTGCCTAAATTCATCCAACCCCTTCCCTCCAGCATACCATCTGGAAGGAATAATCATGCTCAGAAAACGAGGGGTTAATTTTTTCGCTTGGCGCACAAAATGTTGAAAAATGGGCGTGGCACTAACGCTATTTCCGCCATCATCTAATTGATACGGCGGGTTGCCAACAATTACATCAAACTTCATGTTGAAAATCTCCTTTGGGTTGTGTGTGTGGATGAACTCATAGGCGTGGCTTTCCATGTCATCGTCTCTGTCGTAGGCGGCTTGGGATGCTCCGCAGAATGTGCAGCGTCCATTGTGCCACGAATGTTTTGCCTTGTCATTATAGCGTATATTGCCGTCTGATGATAGAAAATTCTCAACAACGGAATACTTGCCGCGAGCATCCTTTGAGCAATACAAGCTGCGGCGGGCGATCAACGATGTCAGTTGGGTGATGGCGATGCCATACAGCTGCTTGTGAAAAATATGATTGATGCGTTCTTGCTTGTTGGGAATTTTCTGCTTCAATCCTTCAATGAGTCTTTTGGCAATCTCGCGCAAAAACACGCCGGACTTGCAGCAGGGGTCTAGGAATGTCACCGTCTCATCGCTCCACAGTTCTTTGGGCAATAAGTCCAGCATTTGATTGGCAACAGACGGCGGCGTGAAAATCTCGTCCGCGCTCAAATTCGCCAAGCAACTCAAAACATCGGGATTATGATTCGTGTGGGACAGCATCACGCACCTTCAAAAAATGAATGGGATGGAAATCTCTGCACGGGCGCGGAATAAACACCTCCTCGCCTTGGTCTGAGGTGAGGGTCTCACCCTCCAGAGGCAGAGGTTTCACCAGAGTCTCAAATGTGTAATCGGTTCGCTTCACCAGACTGCCCGAGATAAAACTCCATTGTGAGAAAACAATCGGCTCCGTGCCGTGTGGCTTCTTCAAAGTGAGAGCATCACCCCACAGTATATTGCGAGCCAATACAAAATCAATCACATCAATAAACGCATCGTGCGCCGTCTTCTTATACAAAGAGCCGTAACATCGCCGCACCAGAGACAACAAACGAGAACGACACATCGCAACATTGTCAGCAAGAATCTCAACGCCATACACGCTCCCCACGCCCTGAAAGCAATAGCGTTCAAACTCCAACTGGCTATCGTGATAACGCTTGCCAATGACCTCAAGCTTGCGCCGCAAAATCTCCACCAAGAAATTGCCATCCCCGCACGCCGGCTCAAGAAAGCGAGAATCAATCCGCACCGTCTCATCATACACCAAATCCAGCATGGCGTTCACCTCCCGCTCGGATGTAAACACCTCACCAAAATTCTCAACCCGCCGCTTCGTCTTAATGGACATCCCCCAATCGTAGCACGAAAACCCTAAGGATTAAACAAAGAAGCACGCTCGCTTGGTGTGAACAATATGTAGCCCTCAAAATCGTTGCCCACTTCGTATTTGAAGCGTTCAAAAATCTCAACCAAAACTTGCCCACGCAAATACTCACGCCGTTCATCTTCGGTTTCATATTCCTGCTGTAATCGTTGCGTGGGGTTTGCAATTAATTCATTCATCAATTGCTCATCGTGAGAGAAAGCGCGAATGTCCATGTAGAAGATGTCCTCAACGCACTCTTCTTTGTAGTTTCCATAAAGTGGCGACAGCTGAACAATCCTACCCACTGTGGTTTTGTCCACAATTAAAACTGGATTGTCAGACCTGTGATGAAAGCCACTGAAAACGGGTATTTTGTTCTTGTTGAAATCATACCAACCCTCAAACCCCTTAATATCAAGCTGTTGAACACCTTCTTCCCAACGATGTTTGAAATTTTGCGAAGATGAAAAGAGAGTCCAAAAAGAGTCATGTGTTGTGATAATGACAACATCATTCACATTGGCAAATTGTGCCAATGTTGTCTCAAAGTCTCCCTCATCTATTTGTTCGCAACACTTGGCGATTTCGTCAAACAGGTAATTATTCTCAAAGCGAGCAATTTCCGCTCCATATACACCATGCACTCCAACTCCACTAACATGCCAGTTGTCTAAAAATATTTCTTTAGTAATAATTTCTTTAATTGTAAGCCAGCCGTCATTAGAACCAACTTCGTTTGCAGTTTGATCATCGTAAGCATTGAAATGCTTGATGAAAATATCGCGCATAATGGCACTATTACGGAAAGACTTTTTGTCTCCATCTTTGCACTTCCGCACCAAATGCTCCGAGATGGGACGCTCTTTTACTTCATCAAACTCTTGTTGCTCTTGTGCATCTTTTGCTTTGGCAAGCAGCTTTTTGAAAGCATCCACTTTCTCAATTGCCGCGTCTGTTAAAACAGGCTGCCATTGGTCTGAATTGTTTTTGATATGATCAAGAATTGAAACCACAGAACCTGATCCGCCAGCCAAGTCGGCAAAATCGCGAGAAGTGGGAAGATTAATTGTTGCAATTTGTTCATCAGTATAGCCCGCCAACAAAGACAGAGCTTTGACGGCATAAAATTGTTCCAGATGAGCAAATGAATTTACGCGATAGGTTTCTCCCCCTTCTTTACCTTCAAATTCCCAAGAATTCCAACCATGAGAATTAACTTTGTCAAAGTGATGACATCGCAAAAACAATCTTGTAAACGGCTCTATTTCCGATGGCATTTTTGCTTCAATTGCATTGTAAAATTTCTCAACGCTTCCCTTCTCGCTATCGGTGCGCCATTTGTTCAAAATCCAGCCGCTCAAGCCAAAAAGGACTTCTTGGTTTTTCTGATTTAGCGAATCCACCAATCCTTTTGTTCTGTCAATGTTGTCGTAGCGCACCATATTTTCAAGACTTCTGAAAAGCTTTGTGGTCACAGACAGATATTTTTCAAAGGAATCAAAGTCTCTTTTGTCAAAAGAGGCTTTGAGCAAATCCTGAAAGATTAAAAGGACGGCAAATGCAAACCTCTCAATCCATTCAACTGGATATTCCCCGTCTTCTATTTTGTTGCGTAAATCACGCCGAATAATATCCCGAGAATTACGCCAAGAGCGGTTAAAAAGCAAATCAGCTTTTTCATCATTTCCGCCATCTCTTGCCTTGAGACTTTGTCGATAGAGACGATAAGGATAATATCTCAATTCATCAAAAATTGAAAAATCCCTATGGGTAATTATTTGTCCCATCAGTGCAAATGGCAAATATGATGCTGTGAGAGCAAACTTGCTTTTTGCCTCAACCGAGTGTTCAAATATTTCCTGAATATCATTCGTTATCCAGCGAGCTGGGTTAGGCTTCATGCCAAAAATTGGGATGGAATTCCATTGAGACTTCAGTTCCTCTGAGTATGGCTCTGCATAGCTGTAAAATGCTTCAAACAATTGTCTGTAATAGTTTAAAGCTTCTCCAAATTCCTTTTCTTGCTGCTGTTTGAGCAATTTTAAAGATAACACTCTCAATACACCCATATCGTTTCGAAGTGATTCCAAATTTAAACCACTTTCATTGATATTGAATGCCTTATGAACCAGCCTCTCAATTTTTTCTTTCTGCTTTTTGTTAGCAAGCAAGTCATTGCGAACCCAAAGCAAAGTTTCTCCTTCATTAACATGGTAATGAAGCGAATCTACTCCTAAACGGTAACAAGGCTTATCCAATCCAAATTCAGCTGCGTCATTGTTGCTGAAAGCAATTTCTTTTAGTTTTTGCACATCCAAATCTGTCACCATGCCAGATTTTCTTGATTTTATTGCGGTGTATTCCTTCTCATCAGGGATGAGCCAAGAGTTCATATCAATGGCAGACCCCTTCAATGAACTGGCAACTTCTTTACTGCCAATGACTTGTTCCATTTCTAAGTCAAGTGATTTGAGAAAAGCCTTTTTTATGTTATCGAATAACATAGTTCTTTCCTCTTTTTCCAATTCATAACTATTGAGAAACGAGCCAAATGTTTTGTGGACTGAAAAAAGAGTATATATGCCGATGACAAATATGGGCATTATAATCATAGTGTTTACATCCCTCCAAAAAAGGATGAAAAAAACAAGCACTTCAGCAATGAGAAGATATAAAAATTGGCTTCTCTTGAGTAAAATAATCCCTTTGTAAGGAAATTGATTGTTTTCGCCTCTTGCAATTTCTTGTGCCACAAAAAACGCCAAGCCAATAAGCACCGCACCAATACCCGAGTGGATGGCAACCAAAATTTCATGATATTCTTCTCCCAGAACATGAATTTCTGAAAAAGCTGAGGGAAAAAAGGTGTGTCCATGTGCAAGAAAAGCAAACAAGCCAAAGACGGCAACAATGCCCAATATCTGCCAGCGAGAATACCAAAGAGGTTTTTCTCTCTTTTTGAGAATTTTATCTATTGCGGGGCTGTTTCTTTTTGCCGCCTTAATCCTTTTTGATAATAAGTCGCGTTGGTGCATCCGCAGCCCTCTCCACCGTATACCCAGTGATAGCATTATGATACAATACTTTGAGGATTGTGCAAGGGTTTTTATCCCACTTTTTGTCCCTCCTCACTGCTTTGCAAATTATTTTTGGCGGAGGGAGAGGGATTCGAACCCTCGATACGGCTTCCCGCATACACGCTTTCCAAGCGTGCGCCTTCAACCACTCGGCCACCCCTCCTGAGATAACAAACTAAAAAGGAATGTCGTCATCAAAATCAGTGGTGCTGGTAGAACCAGCGGATGAGCCACCCCCCGCGCCGCCATCATAAGAGCCGCCGCCCGAACTACTGCCATCAGAGCCACCCTGCCAGCCACCGCTTCCGCTTCCACTGTTCCGAGAGCTGAGAAATGTCAATACTGAATTAAATCCGCTTAGAACAATCTCTGTGCTGTAGCGTTCAATGCCGGATTTATCGGTGTATTTGCGCGTCCGCAACTGTCCCTCAATATACAACATATCTCCTTTTTTCACATATTGCTTCACAATGCCCACCAAGCCCGAAATGAAAATAACCACCCGATGCCATTCCGTTTTTTCTTGGCGATTGCCATCGCGATCCTTCCACGATTCCGATGTCGCCAGCGAGAGAGTCGCCATCTCTTTGCCGTCCTGCATGGAGCGAATATCAGGATCCGCTCCCGTTCTGCCCACCAAAATCACCTTGTTCACACTGCCTGCCATCGCCCTCTCCTTTTCTAACCTACAATTCGCCCCCTCGCGTTTGACAAATCATCATTCATCATCCACTTATGAACTTCTTGCCGAAGCGTATCCTATCACAACCGAAAAGAAAAATAAAATGACTTCATCCACAATTCGCATCAATGGTGCGTCCGAGCATAATCTGAAGAACATCAACCTCACCCTGCCACGCAACAAGCTGGTGGTCATCACGGGGCCCTCTGGCTCTGGCAAATCCACCCTCGCCTTTGACACCCTCTACGCCGAAGGACAAAGACGCTATGTGGAAAGTCTCTCCGCCTACGCTCGCCAATTTTTAGAGGTCATGAAAAAACCAGAGGTGCAGTCCATAGAAGGACTCTCGCCCGCCATCGCCATTGAACAAAAAACCACAGGACGCAATCCGCGCTCCACAGTGGGAACAGTCACAGAGATTTATGATTACTTGCGTCTGTTGTTTGCTCATGTGGGAGTGGCCTATTCACCTGCCACGGGCAAAAAAATCGCGGCACAGTCGGTATCGGAGATGGTGGATCGCATTCTCACACAGCCCAAAGGCAAGCGATTCTACCTGCTCGCTCCCATCATCAAAGGACGCAAAGGCAGCTACAAAAAAGAACTGCAAGAATTCGCCAAACGAGGATTTCAGCGCGTCCGCATTGATGGCATCCTGCACGACATTCATCAAAGCCCCACCCTTGATAGCAAGCGCAAACACGATATTGACCTTGTGGTTGATCGTCTGGTGATTGATTCCTCCATCAAGGAACGCCTTGCCGACAGTCTGGAGACGGCACTGAACGAAAGCGGCGGCATCGCATGGCTGCTGCCCGCCGATGAGAGCGACACACAAGAGCCTCTGATTTTTTCATCGCAACTGGCATGCCCCGTGTCTGGCTTTGCCATTGATGAACTCTCACCGCGCCTTTTTTCATTCAATAGCCCGCACGGTGCGTGTCGTCATTGCAGTGGGCTGGGGGTGCAAAAGGTGTTTGACCCCTTGCGGGTGATTCCCAATGAACACCGCTCCATTGAAGATGATGCCATCGCACCGTGGCAGCTCAAACGATTTCACAGACGATACCGCGAGCTCAAAAGTGCTCTCATCAGCCACTACGCCATTGCCCCCGCCGCGCCATGGCGAGAGATTGATGAGTCCGTTCGTCATGCCCTGCTGCATGGCGAGGAATCTCCCATTGAGCTGCCCATTCATTACGGCAATGGAGCGGTGGCAACCGCGCCCTTTCATGGCATCTTGATGCAGCTGCAACGAGATTACGACAACAGCGACCGATGGCAACAAGATGACCTCAATCGCTATCTCACCGACCGCAATTGTCCCCACTGTGAAGGAAAGCGTCTGTGTGAGCAAGCTCTGGCGGTCAAAATAGATCATCAAACCATTGCCGATGTGTGCGATGTTCCCATTGACCAGTGTGCGGCGTGGATTGCCTCGCTGGCAAAAAAACTGTCCGCCAAGCAACAAGAGATTGGCGAGCGGTTGCTGCTGGAGATTGGCGAGCGGCTGCATTTTTTGAGCGAGGTAGGACTCAATTATTTGACGCTGGCGCGCCATGCGGCGAGTCTATCGGGAGGTGAGGGTCAGCGTATTCGTCTGGCATCACAAATTGGCTCTGGGTTGACGGGAGTTTTGTATGTGTTGGATGAGCCTTCCATCGGCTTGCATCAACGCGACAATGAGCGTCTTCTTGCCACCCTGAAGCGATTGCGAGACTTGGGCAACAGCGTCATCGTGGTGGAACATGACGAAGACACCATTCGCACCGCCGATCATGTGGTGGATATGGGACCCGCCGCAGGCAATGATGGCGGCTTTGTCATGGATGAAGGCACGCCCGCCCACATCACCCGCAAGGGCAAGGGACTCACCGCTCAGTATCTGCGAGGGGATAAAAAAATCGCCGTTCCCAAGCAACGCCGTCCCACCGATGCGGCGCGCGCCATCACCATTCGTGGGGCACGGGGGCATAATCTGCAAACCATTGATGCCACCTTTCCTTTGGGATGCTTTATCTGTGTGACGGGTGTCTCGGGCAGTGGCAAATCCACACTGGTGATTGACACCCTCTATGAGGCGGTGCAACAGACACTGGCGCGGCGGCGCACGCTGGATGCCTCGCACTATGAGGCGGTGGAGGGATTGCAGTGGGTTGACAAGGTGGTGGATATTGACCAATCCCCCATTGGGCGCACGCCTCGTTCCAATCCTGCCACCTATACGGGAGCGTTTGGTCCCATTCGTGATTGGTATGCCCAGCTGCCTCTGGCTCGCAGTCGTGGATATAAGCCGGGGCGTTTTTCCTTCAATGTCAAAGGAGGACGCTGTGAGCATTGCGGCGGCGAGGGCATGGTGCGTATTGAGATGCACTTTTTGCCGGATGTCTATGTGGAGTGCGAGCACTGCAAGGGGCATCGTTTTGGCAGAGAGACGCTGCAGGTGCTGTGGCGCAAGAAATCCATTGCCGATGTGCTTGCCATGACGGTGGATGAGGCGTTTGACTTTTTTCGCGCCATCACGGCGGTCAAAAGCAAGCTGGAACTGCTTCATCGGGTGGGGCTGGGATACATCACCCTGGGACAACAAGCCACCACCTTGTCCGGAGGCGAGGCACAGCGTATTCGTCTGGCAAAGGAGCTGTCGCGCCGAGCCACGGGACGCACCCTCTACATTCTTGATGAACCCACCACGGGATTGCACTTTGATGATGTGGCGCAATTGCTCACGGTGTTGCACGAGCTGGTGGGTCAGGGCAACAGCGTGGTGGTGATTGAACACAATCTGGATGTCATCAAGACCGCCGATTGGATTTTAGACATGGGTCCCGAAGGCGGCGATGGCGGCGGACGCATCATTGCCTCCGGCACGCCCGAAACCATTGCCAAAGACCCTCACAGCCACACCGGACGCTTTCTCAAAAAGCTCCTGTAAAAGGCTTCATGTGGTCATGCAATGAAGACGGCACATCGTCAATGGATGCAATGTGCAGAGCGTTTTGTGTTTGCCCCACCTCATCATCACCGAATGCCACATTGACGACTTCATCTTCCAGCGTCCACATTGCTCCCGTTGCGGGGTCAACAATCAGCCAGCCGATAAGACCGCCAAAAAACAGATTGCCTGCGACATACCATGCACGCACCGATGCCGAAAGGGGAACAACGCGCTCGCCGCCACCCGCTTTTGTGAAGACGATGGTGTAATCCGCCCTTTCAAAGTATCCGCCACTGGCTTTGAGAGAGACGGTGGCGGGGGTGCGTCCGTTGTGGAGGATAATTCCCTGATTATTTTTGACCACAAAGCGCACCCCTTCGGGCGATGACTGAATTGAGACCAAATCGGGCGATGACCCTTTGACAATACTGGCACAGCCAGCAAGAAGCACCGCCAATGGACACACACTGGCAAGCAGAAAGATGAACCGTTTTTTCATAACGAGACTCCTTAGGTTAGTTTTTGTTCATAAAGCCCAACTCATGTCGGGCTTTGCAAAGCCACCTAAGGACAGCTCCTACCTATTTCCTTTCCACACGCGAGGCGAGGTCGGGTGTTGTATTCAGTAAGAAGCCCGACCCACGCACATGGGTCAGACCTTAGGTTTATTGCTCTTACAGAATACAAAAAAACGCTGATATTTTCAATAAAAATTTACCCGACCTATTATTGGCGAGTGGTATTGCTCAGGTTATATTTTCTTTCAAGCTTCAATTGCTCAATGTGGCGGATTTCTTTGTCCAATTGACTGACCAGCTTTGTCCTTTCCTCACCTTCGGGCATCGCCAACACATCATTCTTTCGATTGACTAATGCCATCAGCTCAACATTCAAAAGACGCTCATCCATGCGGTTAATCATCCGCAACAGCAATTCGTTTTGCTTGTCAAGCCGAGCATTAACGGCAGCAAATTGGGAATTAATATCCGCTTTGAATGCCGATATGTGAGAAGACACATAAAAACCGAATGCGATGGCAATCACCACCATCACGCCCTTTGTTCCAATTGTTTCTGCTGCCAGCTTCCAAAAACTCATCGTGACATCCTCACTTAAGTTATTGTCTTTTAATCCCTTTTGTCAAGTTGATTGTGAGGATTTTGAAAATCGACGCAAGAAGCCGAACAGACGCGATTCTTTAGTAAAAGTAGCGAATTACCAACACAGAATGTTTGACCATTGCGCGGATCAATTAATCTATAAACATAGTGTCCGAGTTCTTTTGTAGTGTCTGAACTAAATTGACCAGCCACAATGTCCTCCTCCACTTTCTCAATCGCATTGTATTCAGCAAGAAACACCGCTACTGACGAGTGGTGTCGTCAAGTTCATATTTTCTTTCAAACTTCAATTGTTCAATGTGGCGTATTCTTTTATCCAGTTGGTTCGCCGTATCCGACCTCTCCTGACTATCGGGCTGAGCCAGCACAATATCTTTTCTATTGTTTAATGCCATCAGCTCAACATCCAAAAGACGCTCATCTATGCGCTTAAACATCCGCATCAAAAATTCGTTTTGTTCGTCAAACCGAGCATCAAGATCCGTTTTGAATTCTGATATGTGAGAAGAAACATAAAAAGTGGCTGCGATGGCAATCATCACCAGCACGCCGGTTCTTCCAATTGTTTCTGTTGCCAGCTTCCAAAAACTCATCATGACATCCTTACTCAAATTATTGTCTTTTAATCCCTTTTGTCAAGTTGATTGTGAGGCTTTCTAAAATCAACCCATGAGGCTATGCAACAGAGCCTATTCTTTATTACCAAGAATAGTGAACAGGCGAGGCATCGCCTTTGTCTTTTGGCAATATTTTTCCTAGAAAAAGCTTTTTAACATCATCAGGAGCTTCTTCTCCTTCAAAGCCGTATCTGTCTGGCTCGCCTTCTTCATTTGGAAAATTTTCTTTTGTTGCTTCCATCCATCTATCTGCGACAAAAACGCCCACGACCACTCCATGTTGCTCAGCCAACACATAATCAGCTTCTTGCGCCCTATCTACATCAATTTTCCACGCATATCTGACCGCGTCATAAACACCTTTTTCGTCAGCCGTATGGTTGACATTGACGAACATTAATTGCAGTCCATCCATATCCTCTTTTTTAATTTCTTCAGTCATAATGGAATCCTCCAGTATCGGTTTGTGTATTCAGAGAATATCAAAAGCACGGATAATTAGCAAGGGCAATTCACCCGACCCATTATTGGCGAGTGGCATCGTTCAAGTCATATTTTCTGTCAAACTTCAATTGCTCAATACGGCGTATTTCTTTGTCCAATTGACTGACCAGTTTTGTCCTTTCCTCACCTTCAGGCATCGCCAACACATGATCCTTTCTATTGTTTAATGCCATCAGTTCAACATTCAAAAGACGCTCATCCATGCGTTGAATCATCCGCAGCAACAATTCGTTTTGCTTGTCAAGCCGAGCATTAACGGCAGCAAATTGGGCATTAACATCCGCAAATTGGGCATTAATATCCGCTTTGAATGCCGATATGTGAGAAGACACATAAAAACCGAATGCGATGGCAATCATCACCAGAACGCCGGTTCTTCCAATTGTTTCTGTTGCCAGCTTCCAAAAACTCATCGTCACACCCTTCCCTATGCTAAATTATTGTCTTTTGATTCCTTTTGTCAAGTTGATTGTGAGGATTTTGAAAATCAACGCAAGAAGCCGAACAGACGCGATTTCCTATCAACCCCTGTCGTAAAAATAGCGAACAGGCGATGCCTCTCCTTTTTTTCTTTTCATGCCGTCTGGCAATCTTCTTCTGTGAAAAAATTTTTTAATTTCATCAGGAGCTTCTTTTCCTTCAAAGCCCCATCTTTTTGACACGCCCTCTTTGCCTGGAAAATTTCTTGTTGTTGCCTTCATCCATTTCTCTGCGATAAAAACGCCCTTTACCAATCCCTGCTGGATAGCCAACACATAATCAGCTTCGCGCGCTCTATCTACATTAATTCTCCACGCATATCTGACCGCATCATATGCTTCTTCTTCGCCAGCTGTTCTGTTGATATTGATGAGCAGCAACTTATAGCGTTTGATATCCTCTTCTTGAATTTCCTTTGCTTCATACTTTTCAATCACTTGTTTGGCGTGCATGACACCGCGATCGGCATAATGTCCCGAAATTTCATTTAATACTTCGGGATAAGCATCAATTAATGCCGCTTCCACTTCAAAAGCTGTGTTCTCATCTAAGCCATGACGATGGATAATGTGGGCAACTTTGAAGCCATCGTTTTTAATCTGTGCAATGCGTTTTATTTTGTCACTGTTTTGGTCGACTTCTTCCTCCGTCATATCCTCCATGACACCATCAGCGTGTTGAAAGACGCGATCCCCTTTGCCTTTGCCAACATAGAATGTTTGACCATTGCGCGGGTCAATTAATCTATAAACATAGTACTTGAGTTTTTCTGCGGTTTCTAAACGAAATCGACCAGCCACAATGTCCTCCTCCACTTTTCCAATCGCATTGTATTCAGCAAGAGACACCACTACTGACGAGTGGTGTCGTCAAGTTCATATTTTCTTTCAAACTTCAATTGCTCAATGTGGCGGATTTCTTTGTCCAATTGACTGACCAGCTTTGCCCTTTCCTCACTTTGAGGCATCGCCAGCACATCATTCCTTCGATTGACCAATGCCATCAGTTCAACATTCAAAAGACGCTCATCCATGCGTTGAATCATCCGCAGCAACAATTCGTTTTGCTCGTCAAACCGAGCATCCATGGCATCAAACCGAGCATCCATGGCATCAAATCTGGCATCCATGGCATCAAATCTGGCTTCAAATTTGGCATCCATGGCATCAAATTCGGCTTCAAATTTGGTATCCATGGCGGCGATTTGGGAATCAATATCCGTTTTGAATTCTGATACATGAAAATAAAATGTAAAAGACACATAAAAAGTGCCCGCGATGGCAATCATCACCAGCGCGCCCGTCCTTCCAATTGATTCTGTGATCAGCTTCCAAACACTCATCGCACCATCCTTCCTTAAATTATTGTCTTTTAATCCCTTTTGTCAAGTTGATTGTGAGGCTTTCTAAAATCAACCCATGAGGCTATGCAACAAAAGAGCGTCAATCGTTCCTCAATTCACAGAGAAAAGTTGATGACACAATACAAAAAATGGTTGGCGGGGATGGTGGCACTGAGCGTCATGCCATCAGGCGCACACGGTCTGCCGGACAAATGCGCCATCAGCAGTGATGCCAATGACAATAACAAAGTCACCATCAATTGCGAGGGCAATCACTCATTGGGCATCACGGAATCCGACATGATGACCGGCACAACTCCCGCCCAATGGGGCGAGGTGACCATCAATCTTCGCAATCTCACCCACGACATCAACACGGTCGCATCCAGAAAAACTGCCATTTTATTTGGTTATGACCTTGGTCCCACCACAGGGAACATCATCGTCAATAATCAGATTCATGATGCCACCCGGCACACCATCACGGGATATGAGGAGGGCTTATTTATTGCTGGCAACAGTGGCGGCACGGTGACACTCAACAATGCGGGCACCATTAGCATCACGGGAGGCAGAGGCGATGCGGTGGAGCTGAATGCCCCTCAGGGATCCCATCTGGTGAATACCGGCAGGATTATTGGCATGGGAACAAATTCCAATGGTGTGCAGCTGGATCAGTCTTTGGGGGACGGGGCATTGTCGCTCGTCAATCGCAATCTCATTGAAACCCGTGGTGATGGGGGGCGCGCCGTGCATTTCAACATGTTATCGGCTCGCAGTCAGACAGCAGGAGCGGTGACCATTCACAATGAAAGTGGCGGTGTCATTCGCACCCAAGCCGACAGAGTCAGTTACTATTTACCCGAAGCGGTGATTATTCCCATCAGTCGGACTTTTTCCACAGTGACGCTGGAAAACGCGGGGCTCATTGAAGCCATTGGGTCAGGGGGCAGCGGCGTGGATATTGTCAGTCGCGATAATCAAGGTGAGAGCGTCACGGTTCTCAACAAAAGCGGCGGGCGTATTCATGCCAGTGGTGACCTCTATGAAGATCCTCAAGGCAGGCATTATGATGCCAACGGTGTGCAAATTATCATGAAGCAACAAGCGGTGGCAATCACGGTGGAAAATGGCGAGACCAATGCCCCCAAAGACAGCAGCATCATCGCCACAGGCACGGGCGGCAGAGGTGTCTATGTGCAGGTGGATGGCAATAAAGCAGGCGGCGATGTCATGATTCGCAACCACGCACGAGGCACGATTGCCACCCGTCTGCCACGAGGGCTGACTCTTTTGACCCAAGGGGATAATCCCGACCGCAGTGATGCCATTCGCATTGAAGCCCCCAGCAGCGCAGGCGCAATGACGGTGGATAATGCAGGATTGATAGAGGCATGGCGCAACGGTGGGCATGGGGTGTCCGCCATTCTCACCAGTGGGACGGGCGGTGGCTTTTCTTTGACCAACCGAGCAGGGGCAACCATTGACACTCGCGGCGCACTGCAAGACACCATCGGTAGCGATGCGGTGTATATCAGTGCCGTGAGCGGCGGCAAGGCAATGACGGTGGATAACAGTGGCACGATTCGCGCTGGCGGCTCTCACAGTCGGGCGGTGTCCATTTTGATGAGCCGCAGCACGGGGGATGCCACCATCACCAACAGGGCAACGGGCATCATGAGCACCGTGCCCTATCCCACCAGTCCCACCACCAGCAGCACCATTGCCGAACACGGCATTTATATTGATGCCAAAAATGCCACAGGGGATGTGAGCGTCACCAATCAGGGGCATATTGAGGTGGGACATCAAAACAGCGATGGCATTTATATTGATGCCGCCAGTAGCACAGGGGATGTGTCGGTGATTCATGAGGGCGCACTGGTGCTGCATGATGAAACCAGCACCGCCACCACCATCAAAGGAGGCTCATCAGCCATTGAACTGCGCTACAAAAGAAATGCCGTCATGGCTCTGCTGGCGGACGGGCACGATTTGAATCTGCTCTCCCTCACTGGCGGCAGCACCGCCACCAATGACCCCAATGACATCACCATTGAATCCTTCGTGGGCATGGAGGGCGGCATAAAGACGGGCGCGGGCGTTGAGCGTCTCACCATTGAGAAGGATGCCACCCTAATCATGACCTCATTGGACATGGGAACGGGCAACGATCGCATCGTTGTCAATGGCACGCTGGGATTGCTGCCACGCACCTACAATAATGTGGAGACATTGTCTCAGGGGGCAACGGGGCGATTGTATTTTTTGCAAGCCAGTCAAAAGTCTCATGCCGACTTTGGCTCTGCCGCGCTCACTTTGGCAGGAGACATTGTGTTGGGCGATGACTTTGAGATGCTGGTGGGCGATGACGATGTCATTTTAGAAACCGATGGCAGATTGAATGTGGATGATTTAGACCCCGTGCTGCAATTTGCCAGTGATTCGGCGGTGCACAATCAGTATTCGTGGACCAGTCAGAGCCATACTGTGTCGGTGGCGCGCGATTTTCGCTTTGTGTCGGATTCATCGGTGGTGGGAGAGCGTTTGACATCGGTGGCGCGCTATTTAGATGAGGTGATTGCCGCCACCAAAGGAGATTCGTTGTCTGCCGCCAATAAACTGGCTCTCAAACGCATGGCGACCGCCATTGCCGATGAGGCGGCAACCAGTGGTTTTCAAGACGGTCTCAATGTGGTGAGTGGAGCGGTTTATGGGGCGATCAATGAGTTTGCCTATCAGTCTCATCAATCGTTTATGCGTCAGATTTTTGATGACCCGTGCCATCTGCCTGTTGCGGATCGTGTTGTGGATGTGGAGGGCAGTCAGTCTTTTTTGCTGTTTGACGGTGACGGCGAATCCATAGCGGTGGGAGGAGTCCAGCCTCTGCCTGATTCCTTGCGAAACAAAGAAGAGGTGGATGATGTGGATGACCCTGTGGTGTTATGGGACACCGCGCCGCATCGCTCGTGTGAGTTTATCGCCTTTGGCGGCGGCGTGACCCAAAGCAAAAACTCACAAGAATCGGCTGGATTTGATGAATACAGTCGCTTCATGCTCACGGGAGGCATTCGCTGGCGTCCTGTGGACGAGACCGATTTCACATTCACGCTGGCGGGACAATATCAATCATCTCATCATCAAAGTGACACCGATGCGGTGGGAGAGAGCGCGGGCGTGGGGCATCATGTGCGAGCGGCAGCCGCACTGTCTCATGATTGGTTGCTGGATGACGCGCTCTATGATGTCATGGTGGGAATCGTGGGAGGCTACAGTCAGTATGATATTGACAGGCGCATGAATGCCGCCGAGAATGTCACCATGGGGGCGCGCGGGAAGGCAAACATTGCAACGGTGGGGGCGCGCGCAGGCAATAGCATTCGCTTTGCCCTGTCTCATTGGTTTATAGAGCCATTTGCTCACTATGATTGGACTCACATTCGTTTTGGTCAATTGGATGAGACGGGCGATACACTGGCACTCTCTGTGGGGGCGATCAATGATTGGATGCAGACGGTATCGGCGGGACTCAAAGTGGGCGCGCGCTTTGAAATCGGAGGCGGACAACTCATTGAATCGGATGTGACGGTCAGCTTTTCTCGTCTGCTTCATCACAAAGAACAGCGTGATTCCAATCAATTATTACTGTTGGATGACTCCATTGTGGCAGGTGACATGATGAACGGATTTTACACCACCCCCAACATGTTGTTTGTCTCGGCTGGATGGAAGCTGCTGGGCAGTGAGGATATTATTGGCTCTTTGACCTATGATGGCGTTGTGCCTCTGACACAACACAAGGTGACCAGTCATTCGGGACGCTTGCAGCTGTATTTTTAAAAGGGACTCATATACAATCTGACCCAAACGCGGCATCATCCCAAAAAAATGGAGTTGATGACCCCTATGCCCCCTCGACCAAACGGGGGGCGTGGTGCATGTAGGTTGTTTTTACCTTCCGCAATATTTAGACCATGCACGCCCAAAATCGGATACTTCACTCTCAAGAAATGTTGCATACACTGTGCCAGAAGAAAGAAAACGCTGAAAGCCAGTATAGCCCCCAAAAGAATTCTTAGAATTTACCTCACCACAAGCAACAGGAACTTTATTAGGGCTACGATAGAGAAAAACATTTCTAAATTTTGCTGAATCTGGATCTTTCAGTTTCTCTCTAACCATTTTTTTCCCGAATTCCATCCATGTGAAATCATCTATCTTATCGAAATCACGCGTCATATCCCTACCAAAACTATCATTGTTTGAACCTATAGCCATCATCAATAAAACAATAGCAAAAAGCACTGCATATCTTAACTGCATAATTCCGTCCTCTTGATGCGAGCCGTGATTATAGTATTGGTCTCTCAATTTGTAAAGAGCGATATTAGGCGGTGTGCGAAGAGTCATCCCCGACAAACAAAAATGGGGGTGATAATCGCTATGAGTGGTATTGTAATTTAATAACGGAAACTCCCTCGCGTCCATCCATTGACATAAGGTGGTGTGAAGCGTCTGGCATCTTTGGCGGGAAACCGTGCCGATGGTTCGAATCTCGCACCGTCCGCCGATTGCCGAAAAGACTGCGTAAAAATTATAATTCTTGGAGTGGTAGCAAACTTTCACCTAACAATGTATATGGTTTTGGATGAGCGTTGTTTTTTACAAAATGTGTTTCTTTGTTGGCGATAAAATCGCCTCAAACCAAGACCTAAATTCTGTTTTTGAGAACAATGTTTTGGAGAAAAAACCAGAAAGTTTTCCGTTCAACAATGCCTCCCATGTCCTTCAAAAGGAAATCATTGATGATAGATATTTTTGGTTCTACGCCAAGCACGGCACACCAATCCCTCATAGCCCAACTGTTTTTAACAAGAAAAGCGAGAAGGAAGAAAACAACCCAAGAACGATAGAGCAGGTAGAAACAAACAAGCAATTGTTTGTCCTCTACAATCAAGATAATAGTATTCTTTATGTATCAAATACAGCAAAGAGAAAATTTCTTGAAGAATATTTCACAACAAAATTAGTAAAGAATGTTGTTATTAAGGCTTCAGTCAAAGGTGTAAAGGAATTTCTTGCACAAGTAAGAAAAATAAACAGTGTGCAAATCTTTTACAAAAGAAGCATCTTCAACAACCCTAATAAACACAGAAAAATGACAGAGATATTTCCAGAAAGCCAAGAGTTTTATGGTCTTGAAGGAGAGCCTGAATACACTCTAAAGGCAAAGTTTCGTCTCGCGCCCGTTACATCAGGGTTCGTTGACTTCATTCGTCGTGCAATAAAAGCAAAAACTGATGGTGAAATTAATTCTCTGATTTGTTTCGGTAAAGATGACCAAAATGAACTAGCTATTCTCAATAGTGACTGCTTCATCCAAAACCTTTCTATTGAGCTAAACACAGACGAGGAAGGATTTTACAACCCGATTGATGTCAAATCGTCTCTTATCGATAAAATCGAAAGCACGAAAGATGCATAAAGACCACAAAAGAATATCTTGGGCAATACTCATTGCCATCTTCTTAATTGCTTGCTCTGCAAAAGTGCAAATGACTGACACCACAGCGCAGAGCCTTGTGACATTTTTTTCTATCCTATTTGGTTTTTACATGACATCATTGACCATATTCTATAAATCTTCCTACATAAAGGAACTCTATAAAACCATTGACCAAGAAAGAAAACGAAGAAGAACCTACATACTCAAAAGGTATCTTCAAAGGATTAGCGAGTGCTTGATATCTTCTATCAGCTGCGTCTTCTTTTTTATGATGTTTGCCACAAGGAACGCGGACGGAATTTTGAGTGTGGATTTACACCCCTTCGTTTTGCCTTTGATTGAGATAACAATTGATTTTGATTTCAATTTGCTTGTGGTTTCCCTCATTTTTGCAATGGCTGCTCTGAACATTTTTTACATGTTGCTGATAATAAACGAAGTCATCAAAGCCGTTGATACAGAAGCAAAAAACTAAATCAACGCCCCACCCCACAACCATCTTTCTTATTGTCGCCGCCACTGCTACACTCACATCAAAGACAAATCTGGCGAGATCGCACAAAGCGATCCCGCCACTGATGACTTACCCTGTCATTGCACCGATTTTGTATATTAAGTCCCTTTTAAAAAATGTAACGAATTGATTGCATCTGTTACATAAGGGATGCAAGACAGTTTTCCATCATTGATGTTCGTCTCATAGGGAGATGGACATGAAAAGAAATCTCATCAATTGTCTCTGGGCATCAATGGTGTTGATGGGCATGGTTATGCCTCATTCTGCCGAAGCTGACCCTGACTATTGCACCGCGACGCGTCAAATCATTGATGGCAACGCGCATTTTCGCATTACCTGCAAGGATAATGGTAGTGACGAGTGGAATAAACACACCACAGAGGGATTTAAGAACGAGCATCATCTGGGAAACATTCCCAATACCACTTCTAACGAATTTACTCGTGTGGATCATGTGTATGTTGATATTAAGGATTTGGGCAATACAAGCGTCCATAACACCAATGGCAGTGTGATTAATTTGAGTCATGACTTTGGCGGCACACTGGAAGTGCGGCGGCACTGGGATGAGCCAACGACTGATCATAAAGCCTTCAATGCGGTTAATAAGGAGTCGGCTCATGGCATTGAGTTTGCCCAGAGCACGGGTCATGGCATCATTCGCACCAAAGGGGACATCACCACCAATGGCGCATCGTCTCATGGCATTATTGGCAAAGCCAGCAAGGGCAAATTATTGATTGAATCGGCGGGTGACATCACAGCCAATGGCAGTGGCTCTCATGGCATCACCGCTGAGGGGCGTGATGCGGTGAAGGTGGTCAATTCCAGTGACATCGTTGCCAAAGGGGCATCATCGCACGGCGTTCATATGGTGTGGTCATCCGATAGCGGCACGCCTGCCGCCACGCGCTATGATGGAGGAATGGCGGATGTCACCACCATGACACTGGTCAATAAAGCGGGCGCCACCATCACCGCCAATGACAGTGCCTCGCACGGCGTCCATATGGATCACAGAAACTCAAAAGGCGATGCCACGATAGAGAATAAAGGAACAATTGAAGCCAAAGGAAATGGGGCTTATGGAATTTATGTGCACAGTCAGCGGGCAGGTCATGATGTGAGCATTGTCAATGAAGGCACTGTGAAGGCATCAAGCGGTTCGGCACACGCCATTCATGTGAATCATGTCGCCGCACTGGGCAAGGTTTCTGTTGACAACAAGGGCACCATTGAGGCGAGCGGTGATGAAAATCATCTCATTTATGTGCAGGGTAAAGATTCAAAAGATAACATCACGCTTACCAACAGTGGCACGATGACGGTGGCGGGAGATGAGGCTCATGTTTTGTATGTGGATGGCACTGAGTCAACGGGTTTGATTACCCTTCATAACAAAACGGGGGGCAGTGTCGTCACTTCATCTGATGAGAGTCATGCCATGTATGTGAAGGCACACTCATCACGCTCCAACATTGTTCTCACCAATCAGGGCACGGCGCGCGCTTCGGGTGAAGATTCCCACGCCATGTATGTGGATGGGACATCGTCATTGCAGAACATCAGTGTGACCAATGAAGGCACGGTGAGCAGTCATACGGATGGCGACCATAGCATGTATGTGAATGGCGCACAGACGCGAGGTCAAATTGATCTCGTCAATCAAGGCAGTGTGAGCAGTTCGGTGGCGGAGTCTCACGGCATGTATCTGGATGGCAGTGGCGCGCGAGGCAGACTCTCAATTCTCAATGCTCGCCAGGGCACGGTGGTCACATCGGCTGACGATAGCCACGCCGCTTATATCAAAGCTTCGTCATCTCAGAACAACACTTCGTTGATTAATTTTGGGACACTGCGGGTGTCCGGTGAGGACTCCCATGCCATGTATCTGGATGGCGAGGGGGCGACAGGCACGCTGGGTGCGTTCAATTATAACACCGTGACCAGTCAAACAAGCGGTGGTCATGGGATGCATGTGAACAGCAAAAGGGCGAGAGGCAGAATATATGTGACCAACGAGGGCACGGTGACCAGTTCGGTGGCGGGGTCTCATGGCATGTATGTCAATGCCACCGAGGCAAGAGGCAATGTTATTTTTAGCAACACGACCAATGCTCGTGTGACGGCATCGGCTGCTGATAGTCATGCCGTTTATGTGGATGCCATGCTGGGCACTCATGATATTTCTCTGACCAATGATGGTGCGTTGACGGCGGGGACATCATCGTCTCATGCGGTGCATGTGGATGGTCGCAGTGGCACTGGGGCGATGAGTCTGACCAATCGCGGCACGATGACGGCGGGAGCGGCGGGGCATCATGCACTGTATGTGACGGCAGCCAATCGCACCGGCATCATCACACTGACCAACAGAGGAACGATTCAAGCGACAGGCAATAATTCCAATGGCATTCATGTGACGGCAGATTCGCAACAAAGCGGGGTGACGGTGCATCACGAAAGCGGCGCACGGCTCACCAAAACAGGACAAGGACATGGCATCTATGTGCGGGCGCAAGGAGGCAAAGGAGCGATCACGGTGCGTCATCATGGCATCACCAATGCGGCGGTGGGACAGGCAACCGGAGATGGTATTCACATTGATGCCACCAATGGCAATGGCGCAGTGACTGTGGAACACAAGGGAACGCTCAATATTTCGCAAAACGGACGCGCCATTGCGGTGAAATCCGGCAAGGGACGCATTCAGGTGACTTTTGACAAAAATTCCACCATCAGTCGTCCTCAGTCGGCGGGAACGGCGTTGAGTGCCAGTTCTGCTCCTCGTTATTTTGCTGATATAGAGGGCGGCAGTCGCGATCAGCTGCAGCCCAACATGGTGGTGCTCAATGGCAACACGCAAGGAGCGTTTCGCAGCACCAATGGGCATGACACCCTCTATATTGCCGATGACACCGCGTCTCTTGATTTGACAGGAGCTGAATTTGGTGGTGGTCACGATCGCATAATTAATAGAGGAAGTCTCACTATGAAGGCGGGCACTCGTATCAGCGGTCTTGATTATTTTCGCCAATTGCCCACAGGCACTCTCACGGTGGACATGCAAAATGGTGACAAGGACGGCATGGTGATTATCGGCTCGGCGGGCATGATTGAAGGCGGGGTGATGGTTGATAATTTTGATTTTAATCAAGTGAAGAAAGGCAAGCCCATCTATATTGTGCGCACCGATGGCGGCATGACCTATAATCCCGATGCTGATCTTGCCAGCGTTGTGCTGAAATTTAGAGATTTCCTTTGCCGTTTTGGCAGCTGTCCGGTGTTGCTGGGCGATGAGAGCGGCTCATTGGTGAGCGATGAAGGCGGTCGTTCAGCCTTGACGCTGTCTGACCATACCGATGTGATGCGTGTGACAAGTGGTGGCAAGGACTATCTGGTGCGGATGGGCTCGTTGGGCATTTCGGTTCTGGCGGATGATGATTTTGCGAGATACAGTTCTTCTTTGACACCTCGCCAGCGCGCCATTGCCAATTATCTGGATGCCATCAGTTCGGACAATCCGTCATGGTTGAATCAAATGCTGGAGAACAATTTTTTGTCGCTTCGGCATGATGATGGCTATGGTGCGGCATTGGATCAATGGGGCGGTTTGGTGTATCGGGTGTTGCCTCATTCCATGATGGATGGCGATCGGCGTTTTGCCACCGATTTGCACCGCCGTGATGTCTGTGACGATGATGACACCCGTCGCAAGGGCAAGCGTCAGCGCAGTCGTGTTGGTTTGGTGTGTGCCACCCTTGATATGAAGGGCAGCTACTTCAAAAGAAATGGTGACAGCGAGCATCTGGCTTTTACCGAATCCGGTTTGATTGTTGATTTTTTATCGGTGCTTCATTTTGCTCACGAATGGTCAATGGAGTATGGATTTTCCTATTCGTTCAATGACGGTGAGGATGATATGGCTTCGTCTTGGAAGCGTCATCGTCTGCAGGGCTTGGTGGGCTTGCGTCATGAGAATCGTTTGAGTTCATCTGTGACATGGCAATCGTTTGCGGGTCTTGTGGCGGGCATGGATTTTCATGATGTGCAGCGTTCCTTTTCGCAAACGAATTGGCGGATGGTGACGGCATCACCGAAAACGGAATCGGTGAGCGGACATGGTCGCACGGGATTTGTGCAGCAAGCATCATCCTTTTCATGGGGGGGCGCGATGGATATTCGTCTTGGACAGGTGAGCAGCAATTCCTTCACTGAAGAAGGGAGTGCGGCGGTGGCATGGGAATTTGCCAATCAATCCAACAATTTTGGCGACATTGGCATCTCGCTGTTTTATGAGGACGGCGAGGCTGAACACGGACACCAATCTCATGGCTTCGCTGACGAATTCAAGCCCTTTGTGACGGTGGGGGCGTATTATCAGTTCATGGGACGGGATGTCTCACTGGACGGTCGCCTGAGGGGAAGTCGCAGTGAGGCTGTGTTGAGTCTCACCGATGAGCGCGCCGCCATGACGGTGGATGCCGATGTGGGCATGAATTTTCAGTATAGCGATATGGATGTGAATCTGCGTTATCAATCAAGCTACGGCTTTGTGGGGGCTCTTTCAATGAGTCATCGGGGCGTTTTTGCGGTTCGTTTTTGAGGAAAGAAAAAAAGCGGCTTGCCGTTTTTTTTGCAATGAGCTGATGGTCTGTCTGCCTTTCTCGGAACGCAGCCAATGAGCAAAACAAAAAGCTTGATAACGATGTGGATGTGAATGTGCGTTATCAAGCAAGCTATTCGTTATCAAGCAAACTATTCATCGTGGCGTTTTTGCGGTTCGTTTTTGAGGAAAGAAAAACATTGGCTCGCCGTTTTTTTGCAATGAGCCGATGGTCTGTCTGCCTTTCTCGGAACGCAGCCAATGAGCAAAACACAATGCCTGTTCATAGCGCACATGAGGATGCAGCACAGGATGGGTGATGAGAATGCTGTATTGATTGGGAACGGCATCGGTCATGGCGATGCGGAGGTGTTGTGGTTCAAACCGATGCCATGTGGCACTGTCACTGATTGTGTAGGCATTGAGTTCGTTTGCCATCGTGAGAGTCGCTCCCATGCCTTGCCCACTGGTGAGATAATGCTCTTGGGTGTGCTGGGTGATGCCCGCCTCTTGCCATAGCATCTGTTCCCGATGGTGCGTGCCGCTCTGGTCGCCACGGGAGAGAAAAACGCCGCACGAGGCGAGTCGTTGCAGAGCTTCTGACATGGAAGAACTTGTTGCGGTGGCGCACGGGTCATCGTGAGGGGCGATGAGAAGGAAGTGATTCATCATGATGAATTGACGAAAGGCAAATGCTCCTTGTTCTAACAGCTGCTGTTCTGCCGCTGGATGATGACTGATGACACCGTCACTGTCGCCTCTGGCGGCAATGCGCAATGATTGACCACTGCCAGCGATGAGAAAAGAGATATCAATGGCGGTGTCTTGTTCAAATGCGTCTTCAATGCGTTGCCGCAAGCCCGAATTTTCAAAGGATGTGGTGGCGGCAATCAGCAGGGAGGCATTGTCGGAACGAGGGCAGTGATGATGGATGCCATGCAGGCTCACGGGCATCATCAGCAGTAGTAGGGCAAAGAGTTTTGTCATGACAAAAGTTCTCCTGTGAGAAATTGGTGAGCGGCGTGGCTGTGCGGCTCTGTGAAAAATTGACGAGCGGGTGTGTGTTCCCATAGCCGTCCATTGTGAATGAAGAGGACATCATCGGCAAGGCGTTTTGCCTGTGCGCCATCATGGGTAGTCATGATGATAGTGCTTTGGTGTTTGAGGGAGTGAAGGGTTTGTTCAATCAGGTGGGTGCTGTGATGGTCAAGGGTGGCGGTGGGTTCGTCCAGCAGCAGGGTTTGCGGTTTGACGATGGTGGCGCGCAGCAGGGCGATGATGTGCTGTTGTCCCAATGACAATTGATGGGCGGGTCTAAAGGCAAGGTGGGTGAGTCCCACGGTTGCGAGGTGGTGCGATGCGCGCTCATATCGCTCGCGCCGTGCCACGCCTTTGAGAGCCAGAGGAAATGTCAGATTGGCGATGACCGAGCGGTGCAACAAAGAGGCTTTTTGAAAAACCATAGATTGATGATGTCTGGCTTGAGGTGCAGCAACGCCATTCCATGATATGTCCCCGGTGCTGGGTGATAACAAGCCATGCAGCAGGGCAAGGGTCAGACTTTTGCCCGCGCCATTGGGTCCCATCACAATGGTGATGCCTTGCTGCTCAATGGTGAGGGAGATGTCATGAATGAGGGTCACGCCATGAAGGTCAAAGGAGACATGGCGCGCAATGCACGGCAATTGATTCATGGCAGCAGGGATTGTTGATGGTGGCTATGGATGTGCATGATGCGCCATGCGAGCCAGTTGATGACAAGGGCGATGAGCAACAGGATGCATCCCAACGCCATGGCGCGTGCGAGGTCTCCTTGAGCGGTTTCAAGGGCGATGGCGGTGGTCATGACGCGCGTGTGATGGTCAATATTGCCGCCCACAATGGCGACCGCCCCCACTTCCGATATGCCGCGTCCAAAACCCGCAAGGATGGCGGTGAGCAGATGATGACGCACATCGTGCAGCAGTGTCAGAACCATTTGCATGGGGGATGCTCCCATAGAGACAAGAGGCATGTGAAGCTGTCGCTCGCGGGCGGCGACCGCCTGATAACAATGAACGGCGACAATGGGAATAATGATGAGCATCTGTGCCATGATCATGGCACTGGGGCTATAGAGTAATCCTAAAAATCCCAGAGCGCCACTGCGCGACAGCATCAGATAGACCGCCAAGCCCGCCACCACAGGAGGCAATCCCAATAATCCGTGCAGCACAACGGTGACGAGGCGGGACGCTCTTGATTGATGCATGGCAAGAAAACAACCCAAAGGCAAAGCAATCACCAAAGAAAAGAGCAGAGCGGTGGTGGTGACTTCCAGCGAGAGACCAATAATCTCATGCAGGTGGGAGTCGGTGAGCAAAATCAGACTCTCCGTGATCATGAATCAATGGGAGTGATTGAGCCCTTGGCAAGAATGTGCGAGCATCGCAACGCCCGAGCATGGCGATGCAATGCGTCACGAGAATAATCCTCAAGAGCCTGAATGACGATGGCATTGTCAGCGCGCCACTGCTGAATGTGTTTTTGCTCACTGTTCCAGACGGCAAGAATTCTTTTTTCCGATTCAGAGGGGTCAATGGTGTGAGCAAGGGCATCAATAAAGAGGGTCATGCCGACGGCTTGTTCGCCCGTGAATTCATCGGAAGGTGATGGGAGAGGTGCGCGGTGAGATGAGTGGTGTGGATAGAGATGATTGTGATGACTTTCATGATGGCGGGCAAACAATCGTTGGGGCGTGTGGGGGCTATGGGTTTCATAGCGTCCGCCGCGCCCGATGTCACTGTCGTGTCCTTCCATGAAGAGGGAAAAGGTGATGCCTGAGTATGCCACCATTCCTCTGTTTTCCAATGGGTCTAGGGTGATGAGCAGGTTGGGGATTTTTTGCCGAATCTGCTGTGCCAATTCCAGCAACAGGTCTCGTTGTTCTTGCACGGCTTGCGGCAGGCTGATGGCTTGCAGGGCGGTAAATGACTCATCCATGGGACCAGAGCCTTGCAGCAGTTGGGTCAGAGTTTTTGCCATGTGGGTGTCATAATCTTGCAGGGAGGAAATATCCTTGCGATTGAGGATGGAGCGCAAAATCATGGTGTCTTTGTCACTGAGATGATGATGCTCAATGAGCGACTGGGTGAGGGTGGGCAGGTTGAGATCAATGGTGATGGGACACGATGACACCAGTTTCAGGGCATCCAATGCGGTGAGGATGACATCCAGTTCCGCCTGAATGGAGTTTGCTCCAAACAGTTCAATTCCCGCTTGCAAATATTGTTTGTCGGGATGCAGTTGGCTTTGTTGGGTACTGAGACATTCGCCGCAGTAAGCAAGACGCAGAGGACGCTCTTGATGACTCAATTTGGTGCGGGCAATGCGCATGACTTGCGGGGTGATGTCATGGCGCACGGCGGCGATTTTTTCTGTGGGCGTATGGGCGAATCGCAATTGATGCACCTGTGCCGATAGGGGGAGACTGTCATGCTGTTCTTGTTCCACCAGTGGCGGTTTGACTCGCTCATAGCCGGCGCTGTGAAAATGGCTCATGATGGTGTGAGCGAGGACGGCTTCATGGTGCGCCGTTGGCGGGAGCAAATCATGAAAGCCAGCAAGGGGAGATGTGAAATCAGAGGTCATAATAGAAGGGGGCAAAGATGCTGAAGACAATCCATAACAGCAGCGTGAGTGGCGCGCCAAAGCGGACAAAATCGCCAAAGCGGTAGTGTCCCACCCCCATGACCAGAATGTTGGTTTGATAGCCGATGGGGGTGACAAAGCAACAGTTGGCGGCAAAAATGACGGTGATGGCAAAAATCATGGGATCTGCGCCAATGGCATTGGCAATGCTGATGGCAACAGGCGTGAAAATAACGGCGCAGGCGTTGTTGCTGATGAGGTTGGTGAAAATAGCCACCAGCAAAAAGAAAATAGAGATGATGCCAGCCGTGCCAACAAAATCAAAGATGTGAATGAGCTGTTCAGCCAGCAGGGCAGCCGCGCCTGTCTTCAGCAGAATCGTTCCCAATGCCAGGCTAGAGCCGATGAGCAAGAACAGATTGGGTTCAATGGCGCGCGCGGCGCGTCTGACATTGAGCACCCCACTGAGCAGCATGGCGGTTGCGCCCATGATGGCTGCCACCACGATGGGGACGACTTCTGATGCCGCAAGGGCGATGGTGCTCAAAAAAATATAATTGGCGCGCCGTGCCATGATGGGTGAAGGGATGTGGGTTTCGGCATTTTCAATGGTGAGCACATCGCGCGTGAGATAGAGATGACGGAGATCATTTTGTGCCCCGCGCAAGAGGAGGATGTCGCCGGCTTCCAGGGGGGCATCGGTGAGGCGTGTCTGGCGCACCATGCCGCGCCGCTGCAATCCGAGAACGATGACTTTGTAGCGATAGCGAAAAGCGAGGCGTTCCAGTGTCTGTCCCACAAGGCGCGAGGCGGGGGTCACCATCACTTCGGTGAGAACATGGGGGTTGTCTTCGTTGGTGCTGATTGTGCCGTCTTGGGCGGTGATGTGTGAGAGGTCTTTCTTGGTGGCAAAAACAATGAGCACATCTCCCACATTCAGCGTGACATTATGAAAAGGGATGGTGAAGGCGCGCTCGCCTCGTTGAATCATGTGGATGCGAATGGCGCCGGCATTGGGCAGACGCGAATCGGTGATGACCTCACCCCTCCATTGCGACTTGGTCGTAATTCTAATTTCTGCCAAAAAAAGCTTTTGACTGGTCTCTTCTTGTTTGATGAATTCCGAAGCAAACGAAGCGCGCTCCACCAACAAATAGCGTGACGCAATCAGCACATAAAGGATGCCGGTTGCCGCCAGCAACACACCGGGGACGGTGAAGTCAAAGAAATGAAGCGGCGGCAGTCCGATGTCATTGAGGGATGAGGAGACCAGCAGATTGGTGCTAGAGCCGATGAGGGTCGTCATGCCGCCGAGAATGGCGGCAAAGCTGAGAGGCATCATGAGGCGACTGGGAGATTGCGAAAAACCCGCCGCCAATTGCTGCATGATGGGAATGAACATCAAAACCACAGGCGTGTTGTTGAGAAAACCACTGATGACAGCCACACACAGCAATGCCAGAATGATGGCGAGGATGGGAAAATTTTGAATACGCGTCAAAATCGGCTGCACGAAGCCATCCAAAGCGGCGGTATAGTTGAGTCCTTGCGAGACCACCAGCAGTGCCAGCACCGCAATCAATGCGGGGTTGCCAAAGCCTTTGAGGATGTCTTCCAAACTGATGGAAAACGATGCCTCAGGACTCACGGGAAACAGGCTGTAGAAAATCAGCAGCACTCCCAAAATAATCAAAGAAGTCACGGCTATGGGGACATAGTCAAGGGCATACAAGACAATCGCCCCACTGACGAGCAGCAGTGCCATCCCAATGTGTATGTCGGCGGAGAGTGGATACATGAAAGTGAGGGGAATGAGCAATCAAAGAAATCATCATAGCAAAAGTCATGATACGGGGGCAATGGCTGTTTTTTTTCAGATTGTATGCTATGGTGTGAGGCATGAAAAAGACGCAAACGCACAATGCCCAATTGCAGCGCACGGGTTTGACGGTGGCGGCGATGGGCGCGCTGGAGGGCTCACGCAAGGTGTATCTGACGGGAACGGGAGGCATCAGAGTTCCTCTGCGGGCGGTGGCGACCGAGGAGGGTGACTTTCTCATTTATGATTCATCGGGTCCTTACAGTGATGAGGAGGCGTTTATTGATATCACGCAAGGGCTGCCTCATGTGCGGGCGGCATGGATTGATGCCAGAGGTGACAGTGATGAACGGGGGGGCTATCGTCAGGGGGGCGATAGCGTCACGCAAATGACATATGCTCGGCGCGGCATTGTGACCAAAGAGATGGAATACATTGCGCTGCGGGAAAATGAGGGACGCAGCGTGCCAGAATCTTATGAGGTCAATCAGGAAGGCAGACGCGTTCCCGAATGGGTGACGGCGGAATTTGTGCGGCGCGAGGTGGCATCGGGGCGCGCCATCATTCCCGCCAACATCAATCATCCCGAATGTGAGCCCATGATTATTGGACGCAATTTTCGCGTCAAGGTGAATGCCAACATTGGCAATTCGGCGGTGACATCGTCCATTGCCGATGAGGTGGATAAGATGGTGTGGGCGACGCGCTGGGGTGCGGACACCGTCATGGATTTATCCACGGGCGCAAACATTCACGAAACCCGTGAATGGATTATGCGCAATTCCCCTGTGCCGATTGGCACTGTGCCTATTTATCAGTGTTTGGAGAAGGTGGGGGGAATTGCCGAAGAACTGTCGTGGGATGTTTTTCGCGAGACTCTGCTGGAGCAGGCACGGCAGGGAGTGGATTATGTCACCGTTCATGCGGGGGTGTTGCGGGATTATATTCCACTGACGGCACGGCGGGTGACGGGTATTGTGTCACGGGGGGGGTCTATCATGGCTCAATGGTGTCTGGCTCATGGCAGGGAGAATTTTCTCTATGAGAATTTTGAGGAGCTGTGCGAGATTATGCGTTGTTTTGATGTGAGTTTTTCTCTGGGTGATGGTTTGCGTCCGGGGTCGGTGGCGGACGCTAATGATGCCGCCCAGTTTGCCGAATTGAGCACTCTGGGGGAACTGACGCAAAAAGCATGGCGGCACGATGTGCAGGTTATGATTGAGGGACCGGGGCATGTTCCCATGAACATGATTGAGCACAATGTGCGCGAGGAGGAGCGTCTGTGCCACGATGCGCCTTTTTACACCCTTGGGCCTCTCACCACCGATATTGCGGCGGGTTATGATCATATCAGCAGTGCCATTGGGGCGGCGCAGATTGGTTGGTACGGCACGGCGATGCTGTGTTATGTGACTCCCAAGGAGCATCTGGGCTTGCCCAATCGCGATGATGTCAAAGAGGGGGTGATGGCCTATAAGATTGCGGCTCATGCGGCGGATGTGGCGAAGGGACATGTGGGGGCGCGGCGGCGCGATGATGCGGTGTCACGGGCGCGCTTTGAATTTCGCTGGGAGGATCAGTTTCATCTGTCGCTGGATTCTGAGCGGGCGCGCCGCTATCATGATGAGACCCTGCCCGCGGCGGGGGCGAAAAAGGCGCGTTTTTGCTCTATGTGTGGGCCCGATTTTTGCTCCATGCGCATTACGCAGGATTTGCGTGCGGCGGCACAGAACGCAGGCAATCAAGAAGCCACCGCCGAGAGCGATCAATCGAATTAGTGAGCGAATCGCCAAGAGCCAAACGAATGGCAATCGCAGTGGCAAGACGACAGCCAGTGCCACGAATTGTTGCCCGTGAGGTGTGAATTCTCTCATGCTGCCACTCATGACGCTGACCATCGTGACTCACCAGACAATCACACAGAATCTCTCCCTCGTGATTGCCATCAGTAATCAGCACATTGTGCCATCCTTGAGAGGATAGTTTTTTTTCCATAATTGCATCATCAGTATCGCCCGTGAGTAACGCGGCTTCGTGACGATTGGGCGTGAGCAGTGTGACCAAAGGCGGCATGACCTGCTTCACTGCATCAACAAATGACGGCGTGTCATTATGAAGATGACTGCCACTGGAGGTGCTCATGACGGGATCCATGACAACAGGGACATGAATTTGTGAGAGTTGATTTGCGATGGCGCGCAGCATGGCGGCATGAGGGATGAGTCCGATTTTGATGGCGGCGATGCGATGGCAGTCAGACTCAAACGCGGCTCGGACTTGTGCGGTCACGCTGTCTAGGGGCATATTTTCTTGATGGATGAGTGCGTCATGCGTCTGGGCGGTGACGGCGGTGATGACAACAAGGGGCGTGATGTCATGGCGATGGGCGGTTTGGATATCTCGTCCAATGCCTGCGCCGTTTGAGGAGTCACTGCCGCCAATGATGAGGATGGCATGTGGGGTGGTGTCAGACGGTGGCAAGGGAGCGTTGTTCCATCAATTCTGCCAGTTGCGTGACGATTTTTTCGGCGATGGCGGCATCATGGCTTTGCGCGGTGATGCGAATACAGGGCTCAGTTCCCGAAGGACGCACCACCAGCGAGCCGCCGTGTTGTTTCAACGAATGTTGGGCACTTTCAACGGCGCGCGCAATGCCTTCTTCCTTGAGCAGTTGTCCTTGTCGGACGCACGCAACTTTATGTTCCACCGCAGGAATGGCGGTAAAGGGATGAAGCAACTGGCTGGCTTTGGTGTCGGTGTTTTTCATGATGGCGAGAACCTCCAGTGCGGCGCGCAAGCCATCACCGCTCATGATGTCATCGTTATCGCCAAAGATAATGTGTCCCGAATGCTCGCCTCCCAGCACGGCGTTATGGTTCTGCATCATGCGCGCCACTTGGCGGTCACCCACATCGGCGCGCAGCAATTGCAAACCGACGGATTCCAAATAATGCTGCAGGGCGATGTTGCTCAAAGAAGTTCCCACCACATAGGGCGTGGGCATGGACTGGCTGTCAAGACGATGACGCGCCAGCACGGCGAGCAATTGATCGCCATTGGCGATGTGTCCGTGTTCATCCACCAAAATGACGCGATCGCCATCGCCGTCAAGGGCGATGCCAATATCGGCATTTTCTAAAATCACGCGTTCTCGCAATGCTTCAGGATGGGTCGCGCCACAGCCATCATTGATATTGATGCCATTGGGGTCAGCACCGATGGTGACCACATCGCCCTCCAGTTCCCACAAGATGGTGGGAGCGATTTTATAGCTCGCGCCGTGCGCGCAATCAATGACGACTTTCATCCCATGCAGATTGAGGTTTTTCGGCATACGGCTTTTGACAAATTCAATGGCGCGTCCTTTGGCATCCTCCAGACGGCGAGCTCTGCCCACAGCATGATGAATTCCTTGAGTGTAGGTTTTGTCACGCAGACACTGTTCAATGTGTTGTTGGGTGTCATCGTCTATTTTGTGTCCGTGGGGTGTGAAGAATTTGATGCCATTGTCGTGGTAGGGATTGTGAGAGGCGGAGATGACCACGCCAATATCACAGCGCATACTGCGGGTGAGCATGGCGATGGCGGGGGTGGGCAACGGTCCCACCAAAATGACTTCCATTCCCATCGCGGTGAAGCCTGCGCTCATGGCGTTTTCAATCATGTAACCGGACAAACGGGTGTCCTTGCCGATGATGACACGGTGTTTGTGGTCGCCGCGCCGCATCACATGGGCAACCGCCATGGCGATTTGCAAGGTGGTGACACCATCCATCGGTGCGACATTGGCTTTGCCGCGAATGCCATCTGTGCCAAAAAGTGGCGCGTCTTTCACAACATGATTGTGCATAGGAATGGTGTGCGAGGTTTGCGATTTTTTGTCAACGCAAAGTTCGTTTCAATTTGTAACAAGGGTGCGCCACACGGCAAGAGCTTGTTTTGTCTGTGCCACATCATGCACCCGCAGCAGTGAGACACCGCGCGCCGCCATCATGACGGCGGCGGTTACCGAGCCTGCCAATCGTTGTTGGGGGTCATTGTGTGGCGCGCAATCATCAATGAAGCGTTTGCGAGACACCCCAATTAAAAGAGGACAACCAAGCGTGTGAAAAAGGGCGATATGAGTCAAAAGGGCGCGGTTGTGTTCTTTGTTTTTACCAAAACCAATGCCGGGGTCTATGATGAGACGGCTGGCATCAATGCCCTCGTTTTTGAGGATGGTGATGCGGTTTGCGAGAAAATCATAGATATCTAGCAGAGCGTCATCGTAGTGGGGATTGTCCTGCATGGTGGTGGGGTCATCACCCATGTGCATGATGATGATGGGCAGCTGGTGACTTTGGCAAAAAGGGATGGATTGCGAGTCGTGGGTGAGCCCGCTCACATCATTGATGATGGTCGCCCCTGCCGCCACCGCTTGCTTCATGGTCTCGCTGTGACGAGAATCAATGGAGATGGGAACACTGCCTTGCGTTGCCAATGCGGCAATGACTGGCTTGACGCGCGCAATCTCATCGGTCGGCGCAACGGGCGTGGCATAGGGACGGGTGGATTCGCCGCCCACATCAATCACCGCCGACCCTTGTTTCTGCAACGCCAGACCGTGCGCCACCGCCGCATCGGTGTCATGATACAAACCGCCATCAGAAAAGCTGTCTGGTGTCACATTGACGATTCCCATAAGAGATGGCTCATTGCCGTCATGGAGAAACGAGAAGTGATGTTTTTCTTGCAATCTCGTCAAACAGATCTCAGCATAATCACCTCCCTCTTTGCCGAAATGTTGATGGATATAGGAAGACGCGTTTGCCAAAGACAATGGCGGATGAGAGACGCGAGCGCGCGTGGCATCACGCTCATGAATCATGACCGATGAGAAAAAAACAAACGATGATTCGGCAAGAGCCATGCTGTCAGGCGCGCCAGTGCCATAGGAAAAGCCGCAAGGCTCAAGATAAAGGGGCATCGTCAAGTGGCGGTGGCGGGAGAGGTGTCATCGCGCCGCCGCGGCGATGATGTGGTCACAGGAATGGCAGAATGACGAGGTTCGGGGGCATCGTCATCATCGTCAATATTTTCCATCGGCGGAAGTTTCTTGCCACTGATGACGACCCGTGCTTCATCGCCTGTGAGTGTTTCGCGCTCCAGCAGAGCCTCGCTGAGCAGGCGCAGTTCTTTTTTGTGTTTGGTCAGTGTTTTGCGTGCGGTTTGTTCGCCTTCGTCAACGATGCGGCGCACTTCTTCGTCAATCAGCCGTGCGGTGGCATCGGATACATTTTTGCGCTGGGTGATGCTGTGACCCAAAAAGATTTCTTGTTCATCCTCACTGTAGCGCAAAGGTCCCAATTGATCGCTCATGCCCCATTCGGTCACCATGGAGCGTGCCGCACTGGTGGCTTGCATGATGTCATTGGACGCGCCAGAGGTAATATTTTCTTTGCCAAAGATGATTTCTTCGGCGACTCGTCCGCCGAACATCATGGCGATGCGCGCCATCATTTCTTTTTTGTTGATGTTGTAGCGATCGCGCTCAGGCAGATTCATGGTGACCCCCAACGCTCGCCCCCGTGGAATGATGGTCACCTTGTGCAAGGGATCATTGCCTTCAATGAGCATGCCAACGATGGCGTGTCCTGCCTCGTGATAGGCGGTGAGCTCGCGTTCTTTTTCCGTCATGACCATAGAGCGGCGTTCTGCCCCCATCATGACTTTATCTTTGGCATCTTCAAATTCGGTCATGGTGACCATGTTTTTGTCGCGGCGGGCGGCAAGCAGGGTGGCTTCATTGACCAAATTGGCAAGGTCTGCGCCCGAAAATCCCGGTGTGCCGCGCGCCAAGATGCTTACTTTGACATCAGGCGCGGGCTTGATGCGTCCCACATGCACCTTCAAGATGGCTTCTCGTCCTCTGAGGTCCGGCACAGGGACGACAATCTGGCGGTCAAAACGACCAGGGCGCAACAGGGCGGGATCTAAAACATCAGGACGATTGGTGGCGGCGATGAGAATCACCCCACTGTTGCTGGCAAAGCCGTCCATCTCCACCAAAATCTGATTGAGGGTTTGCTCACGCTCATCATTACCACCGCCCAGACCCGCACCACGATGACGACCCACCGCATCAATCTCATCCATAAAAACGATGCATGGCGCGTGCTTCTTGGCTTGTTCAAACATGTCGCGCACGCGACTCGCGCCCACGCCCACAAACATTTCAACAAAGTCAGAGCCCGATATGATGAGAAACGGAACGCCCGCCTCGCCAGCCACCGCCCGCGCAAGGAGAGTCTTGCCAGTGCCCGGTGAGCCCACCAGCAACACACCCCGTGGAATTTTGCCTCCCAACCGTTCAAACTTTTGCGGCGAGCGCAGAAATTCAACAATCTCTTGCAAATCTTCTTTGGCTTCATCCACGCCCGCCACATCGGCAAAGGTGACTTTTTCCTGATTTTGATTGACCATGCGCGCGCGCGAGCGTCCAAACCCCATCGCCCGATTGCCACCTTGCGCGTTTTGCATGAAGAAAAACCACAGCCCCATCAAGACGAAAAACGGCAGCCAGTATATGAACAATCCCAAAATGCCGGGGGAATCATCCTCTTCCGGCAGAGCCTTGATTTTGACTTGGGGAGCTTCCCTGCTGAGCCAATCCACAAACTGTGCCCCCTCAGGCATGTAACTGACAAACTGTGAGCCATCCGATAGCGTGCCTTCAATGGTGCGTCTCTTGACGGTGACATCACTCACTCTGCCCTGACGAGCATTGGTGAGCAAATCGGAATAGACAATCTCTTGACGATTGTGATGGCGTTCCCCGCCAGAGACCGCACCGTAGAGCATCACCACCAACAGCAGTGAGAGCAAAAATAAACCGAGATGTTTTTGACTATTCTTCATGAATCATTGTCACAACGATGAGGTAGGACACAAGACGGCTGCGTCAAGTGACGGTGCGCACGGGCTGAAACCGAGCCGTCACTGTGCGATAACAATCGCTTGAATGCAAGACAATGTCAAGAGATGGCACACAAAGCAATTCATGATTCTTATTCCACAGAGCAGGCAGACTCATGAAGATGTCGGCTGGCAAGCGCGGCAGGTCATGATGCTTGATGGCATGCCAGCCGCTCTGACGCAACGGACGCACCATTGATGATGGAACAGAAGCTTTACTCAGAAGTTCAAAGCGATTGTCCCACAGCGTGGGGTCTCCTTTTGGCAAATTGCATGACTCCTTGATGAGTGCCACCTCACGATAGACAATCCACCACTGTCCTCGCAGACGGCTGATGACGCAGCCGTGCAGCGTGCGGCTTTCCTTGTTCATGATGGCATCGCGTAACGCCAGCACATTCTCCAAACGAGGCATGACGCACCGCCCGCCCACCATCTGCAGAACAGACGACAACAGACGCAAATGAATCTCCTCACTGTGGCTCAACAGCTGGCAACGATGATACATCACACATCCCAGTGGTGAGACTTGCAATGTGGCAGCCGCGGCGGTGGCGCAATCATGCTCAAGAGCCTTGCGGGCGCGCCGCAGGCGGCGCGTGGTGTCACTGAGGCGGGTGCGCGGCATCAATTCATTCAGCAGTTCCTCATGCTGACGCAGACGCACCCGAGCAAAACGACTGTCATCATTGCTGTCGTCATCCACATAGGCAATGGCGTGATGCTTGATGGTGGCGTGAAGACGACTGCGAGGAACGCTCAGCAACGGACGCAGCAGGCGCGTGGCGCGTCCGTAGCGGCAGGGTGTCATCGCCGCCAGTCCATAGACACCACTGCCGCGCGCCAGGCGCAGAAGCAGTGTTTCCGCCTGATCATTGTCATGATGAGCCACAAGCAGATGAAGAATATCATGCCGCTCACAGTAATCTTCCATGAGCCGATAGCGCGCGTTGCGAGCGCGCATTTGCACATTGCCGCCCGCCTCAATGGAGGCGGTGAGAATGGTGGCTTTGATTTTCATCTTTTGCAGATTTTTTTTGGTTTGTTTGGCTTGGCGTGCGGATGCCGCTTGCAAGCCATGGTCAACAATCAACCCTTCCATGTGGCACTGGTGATGGCGACACCATCGCTCGGTGAGAAAGGCAAGAGCCATGCTGTCTTGTCCGCCCGATACGGCAACCGCCAGTGTGGCATGAGATTCAAAGGGAGCGAGTGTCTCCATCAATGTGGTGAATTCGCCATCGGTGATGGGCGCGCTTCGCGCACTCATAATGTGATGCAAGACAGACGCTGATACTCACTGCGCTGTTTTTGTAAAATGCGTTCATGTCCTGTGGGAAACAATTGAGGAATTTGACCAAGGGCGCGACAGGCGGCGGGGATTTCGCCGATGAAGCTCAAAGACATGGCGAGTTTGAGCAAATTATCGGCGGCTTTGTTGCCTTGGGGATCGTTTTCAAAGGATTCGCCAAATTGTGTCGCCGCCTGATGATACATCTTGCGAGCATAAAAACTCTCCCCCAGCCAATAGCGAGCATTCGCGGCAAGAGCGTCATCGGCGTGATGCTGTAAAAACGCTCTAAAGGATTGTTCCGCTTGAGCAAAGTCACCCTCTTTGAGAAAATTGCGTCCCTCCTCATAAATTGATGCTGGAATTGATGATGGAATTGATGATGGAATTGATGATGGAATTGATGATGGCTCACCTTTTTTTGCTGATTTTTTGTCATCTGTCTGCTCCAGTGCATGGCGCAAACGCTCCACTTCCCCTCGCAGTTCAGACACTTCTTCTTCCAAAATGGACAGACGCATTTCCACTCGTGAGGCATCATGCAATTGTGCCACCGCAGGCGACATCGTCATGAGCCAAGACAATGCAAGCAATAAGACCAAAGGCGGATTAAGATACATCTTGTGTCACCGTCATTTATCTTATACCATCACGACAGGTAAGAAAACACACCATGACAATATCTTACAATCATACGATGCAAACACCAAGAGGATGGTTTTTGGGTTTGTGTGTCGCGAGTGTTCTTCTCACCGCGTGTGGTGGAGCGCAATCACCTCGTTTTGTCAACAATGTGTTTGCTCGTGCCGACCAATTGTATAACACCGGCAATTATAATGAGGCGGCGGCTTTGTATCGCCGTCTGCTCAATGATGAAGACCAACTGCCTGATGAATTGCTCGTTGAGATCTATAGCCGTCTCGCCGATTCCTATAATCAGTTGGAACAGCCTGAGGCGGCGGTGGTCATTTTGCAAAAGTATCTGGAACTGGACGCATCCGACAGTGAGATCAATTACAAAATGGGCAAGAGCTTGCTGGCACTGGACAGGGTGGAAGAAGCCAGCATTCATTTTCGTCAGATGCTGGGATACGGCAGTGATACCAAAGCCTATAATGGCATCGGTGTGACGATGGATTTGCTTGCCGAGCATCGTGAGGCGCAACTGATGTATCTCAAGGGGCTGGAGATTGATTCTGATTATATTCCCATTTTGAATAATTTGGCATTGTCCTATGTGCTCAGTGGTGACAGCGATGAAGCCATCAAGATTTTCAAACGCATCAATTTTGGACGCACCGGCAATCCGAAATTGCGTCAGAATTTGGCGATGGCGTATGCGATGGTGGGCAATGAGCAGGAGGCGGAACGGGTGAGTCGCATTGACTTGACTCCAGAGGAGGCTCAGCAGAATCTTGATTTTTTCGGTCGCTTGCGAGACCAGCGCATTCAGGCTCTGCTGGGACATGATTCCATTGCCGCCACGCAGGAGGATATTTTATCGCAAGTCATCGGCGGAAAAGGTGATATAAGAGATGAAGAGGCAGACAAGAAGTCAGATGACAAGAAATCAGATGACAAGAAATCAGACGACAAGAAATCAGACGACATGGCGGGCGGCACACGCATGAGTGGTGACATGCCAGAGACGGGAAGATTCACGGTGCAAATTGGGGTTTATCGCAATCGGGTGATTGCTCAAAACACCGCTCGCCAATTGCAGCAGGCAGGATTCAAACCGCGCCTGCATGATTATGAAAAAAAAGATGGCGAGTATCAGGTGTTGCGGCTGGGAGACTTTGAATCAAGCAAACAAGCCCGCCAAATGGTGCGGACAATTTATGGCAAGACGCAGCTGCTGGGCGAGATTTATCTGTTGGAAGAATGACGGCTACAGGGAATTACCTTTGCCAATAGATCTGGTCATGCCCATCTTTGGACGAGGCTTGGGGATGGGCGGTGTTTTCATCACCCGCTGACGCTTTGCCCCCATGGTGCGCTCGCTGACGCGCTCTTTGGGCATTTTCATCACATAACTATTGCGCGGTGATGCCAGCGTGATGCCTTGTCTGTGAGCATCACCGTGAGGCAACAGGTGACGATACACATACAGTCCTGCCAGAACATTTTGCACATAGTGGCGCGTCTCATAAAGGGTGATGGATTCCACCCAAAATGGCACATCCACATTGCCGTAGCGAGGGTCGCCGAATTGTTCAATCCATGAAATGGCGCGATGCTCACCGGCATTGTAGGCACTCACCGCAACCAAATATGAGCCGTGATACTTGTTGAGAAGGTAGGTGAGGTAGGCTCTGCCGAGGGTGATGTTGTAATCTCTGTCGGCAAGCATTTTTCTGCGATCAAAGGGGATGCCATACTCTTGGGCGATGCGCTGTCCCGTGCGCGGCATGATTTGCATGGCACCATGGGCACCGGCAGGGCTCAGAACCTTTCTCGCTGTGAAGGCACTCTCTTGGCGAATGATGGAATAGACAAGAGCTTTTTCCACAACAAAAGGAGGAGGCGGCGCAGCTTCGTTGTCATCTAGGGCGATGTGCAGAGGGCTCTCGTCAATAGCAAAGGGCATGGGATAATGAACGGGGTGATCGGGTGCTCCTTGACGCAAGAACTGATGACCCATTGCCACCATCAAATCATGAGAGCCATAAAGGCGCAGCAGCTCAACGATGCGGCGGATGAGATGAGCATGGTGGTCGCGATGGGAAACCAACTCACGAATAAAAGGCATGGTGGAGGATATCGCGTTCCCATGAAGCAACAGCCGAATGAGGGTGAGAATTTCTTCTTCTTGGGCGGTGAGGGGATGTGTCTGCCCGGTGTCATCATGAGCAAAAATATCTTTGTTGTGATGATGCAAAGCCTCACGAGCTTGCTGTCCGTAGAAGGTGGTGGGCAACAGACTGGCTTTGAGAAACCACTCGCGCGCAATTTTTTCTTGATTCATATCATCAGCCGAGCGACCCGCCCAGTAGGCGGCTCGTGCCGCCAGACGCGAGGCGGGCGTGCGCTCAAACAAATGGGAAAAATGACGATAGGCGGCGATTTTATCATCAAGATAGCGATAGGCAATCCAACCAGTCATCCACACTCCCTCATCAAAACCGCCGGGCCATAGCTGCGTGTGAGCTGAGGCAAGCGTGTAGGCATCGCTGTATTTTTTGTCATGAAGCAGTTGCTGAATGCGTTCTTCAAAATGATCCCACAGGGCGCGCGGGGCGAGCTTTTCGTAAGAATCGGTCTCGTGAATGAGTCGGCTATCCATGGCGATGTCGCCGAAGAGAATGCCCCACGGATTTTTACGCAGCGCGTGACTCTCTTCCAGCAGGGCGCGCGGCAGGGTTCCTTCGCGCGGTTTGGTGAGTTTTTTCTCACGCCATGTGGTGGGGACGATGTGATGCTGGTCATCTTGTTTCAGGATGGCGGCGATTTGTGCAAAGTCTCCCTCGCGAAACAAACGCTCAAGGCGGGCGGCGGTGTCTTGGGGGGTGATGAGATGTCCGAATTGATCAAGAAATTGACGGCGCGTGGTGTCATCCATGTAGCTCTCGCGCCACAATTGACGAGACCCCCCCGTCACGCGGCGTTCGTTGCCTTGAGCAATAAGAGCTTGCAAAAAGCGCGTGTGGGCGGCAAGGGTGATGGGCGGATAGGAATCAAACCAATCCACCACTTCTTGAGGTGAGGCGGAATCGGGCAGTTGCAGCTCGGTGGCAATGAGAAGCGTTTGGCGGTGAGGAAAGTATGTGCGCCGTTCAATGAAATCGCGCAACACACTGAACTGTCCCTTGTCTTCGTTGCGATGGCGCACAAATCGCCACCAAGTGACATAATCGGACAGCAGTTGAAATCCCAGCACATTGGCTTCTTCTTGGGCGAGCGTGCCGTTGCCGTTGGTGAGGGCGGTGAGGATGCGTTTGAGAGATGCCTCATCCACACCGCGCACGGTGACACCATCTTTGGTGGTGAGGCTATAGAATGCGGGATTGGATTCGGGCGGGCGTTCAACGGGCAGAGGCGAAGGCGCGCGACTGATGGCATCAGGCGACCAAAGGAACAAAAGTAATAAAAAAATAGGCATGGATCGCGGTCTTGCCGATGAAGTCTCTCTTGCATAGAATAGGAAAATAATTGCCATGACGCAACCACTTGCACCACCTCACAATATTAAGGGAGCTTGCACGGCTTTGGTCACGCCGATGAATGATGACGGCGTGGATGAGGCGGCGTTTGTGGCTCTGGTGCGCTGGCAGATTGATGAGGGCATTCATGGACTTGTGCCGTGTGGCACGACGGGAGAATCGCCCACCTTGTCGCACGATGAGCATCGCCGTGTGATTGAGCTGTGTGTGAGGGAGGTGGCGGGGCGTGTGCCAGTCATTGCGGGGTGTGGTTCTAACAGCACCGATGAGGCAATTGATTTGGTGCGTCATGCCGAAAAAGTGGGAGCGGATGCGGCTCTGGTGGTGACTCCTTACTACAACAAGCCAAGCCAACGGGGGCTTTATGAGCATTTTGCGGCGGTGGCGCGAGCATCGTCCCTGCCGCTGATTATTTACAACATTCCCGGGCGGTGCGTGGTGGATATGTCCGTTGCCACCATGATGCGGCTGGCGACTGATTTTCCCACAATTGTCGGGGTGAAGGATTCCAGTTGTGACCTCATGCGTCCGCTCTTGTATCGCGCGCATAATTCAGCTCAGGGCGAGCATGATTTCATTCAGCTGTCCGGTGAGGATGGCACGGCTTTGGCGTTTATGGCTCAGGGGGGTGTGGGATGTATTTCGGTGGCATCCAATGTTGCGCCGTCTTTGTGTGCCGAGATGTTTGAGCTGTGGTGGGCGGGAGATGTGCGCGAAGCGATGCTTCTCAATGAGCATCTGTGTGTCTTGTATGAGGCGTTGTTTTTAGAGGGCAATCCCGCACCCACCAAGTATGCCTTGCATCTGATGGGCAAATGTGAGAACACATTGCGGCTGCCTCTGGTGTCCGTCAGCGAGGAGACGGAACAAAAAATCGCCGTGGTGTTGCAGTCCTTGCAATTGTTTCCATGAAACAGCGAGCATGAAACAGAGAATTGGGCGCGATGTGACGGTGACGGTCAATCGCAAAGCCCGTCATGACTATGCCATTGAGGAGCAGGTTCAGGCGGGTTTGGTGTTGCTGGGCACGGAGGTGAAATCGTTGCGGGCGGGCAGAGTCAATTTGAGCGATTCCTACGCGGCAATGCGCGGCAAACAGATGGTGCTGATGAATGCCCACATTGCCCCCTATGACCATGCGTCAAGAGAGCACAACCATGCGCCGCGGCGCATTCGGGCGTTGCTGCTCACCAAACGGGAGATGAAGCGTCTGGCGGGCGCGGTGACCCAAAAGGGCTTGACTCTGATTCCGCTGTCCATTCGCTTTGATGCGAACGGCATCGCTAAGTTGTTGCTGGGCTTGGGCAAGGGACGCAAAAAAGGCGACAAGCGAGAGGCAATCAAACAAAAAGAATGGAAACGAAAACAAGGACAGCTTCTGCGCCGCAAAGAGAGGGGAGATTAACGGCACAGCAATTGTTGTGCTTCTGATTTATTTTCGATTCTGTCATTGTATTCCAATAAATCGCAAGGTGTGTCACCAGCTTTGTCTTTGGCATGAATATCTGCTCCTGCGTTGATGAAGTCTTTGATGTCTACTCCATATACGGCATTTGATGCAGCAAAATGAAGTGGTGTTTCCTCATTGTTGTTTTTGGCATTAATCTCTGCTCCTGCACTGATGAGATTATTGATGATTCCTCCATGTACGGCATTATTTGATGCAGCATAATGAAGTGGTGTTTCACCACTGTTGTTTTTGGCATTGATATCTGCTCCTGCCTTGATGAGCTCTCTGATGCGCTCAGTATTGTCAGCGTCAAGATAGATGGGGGGGTCGGATTCAAGGACAAAGTCGTAGTTATGGGATTCAACAGAGATATGAAGTGGTGTTTTCCCATATTCGTCTTTGGCATTGATATCTGCTCCTGCCTTGAGGAGTTCTTTGATGACTCCAACGCTACCATTGTCTGCAGCAGCCTTATGAAGTGGTGTTTCACCATCGTTGTTTTTGGCATGAATGTCTGCTCCTGCACCGATGAGTTCTTTGATGATTTGAATATTGCCTTTAGCAGCAAAATGAAGTGGTGTTTCACCATCGTTGTTTTTGGCATTAACATCTGCTCCTGCGTTGATGAATTCTTTGATGACCTGAACATTATCATTGTCTTCAGCGTCATGAAGTGGTGTTTCACCATCGTTGTTTTTGGCATTAACATCTGCTCCTGCGTTGATGAGTTCTTTGATGACATCAGCATTGTCATTGTGTTCAGCAGCTAGGTGAAGTGGTGTTTCACCATCGTTGTTTTTGGCATTAACATCCGCTCCTGCGTTGATGAGTTCTTTGATGACATCAGCATTGTCGCTGTTTTCAGCAGCCTCATGAAGTGGTGTTTCACCATCGTTGTTTTTGGCATTAACATCTGCTCCTGCCTTGATAAGTTCTTTGATGACTTGAGCATTGTCACTGAATACAGTAGCCAAAGCAAGTGGTGTCCTACCCCATTTGTTTTTGGCATGAATGTTTGCTCCTGCTTTGATGAGTTCTTTGATGACCTGAGCATTATCGTTCAATGTAGAAGCATAATGAAGAGCTGTCCAGCCATCATCATCTTTGGCATTGACATCCACACCCGCCGCTATAAATTCTCGCAATCGCGAAGGCGTTAAATCAGCCCATTGATTTTTAACATAATTCCAGTCACCTTTGATTAAGCGTTGCCAATGACCTCTGGCGTAGGCATTATCCCAGTCACCTTCAACCATGCGTTGCCATTTTTGAGAGGGAGAGTCGCCGCCACTGATGGCGGGGGTGGTGGCGATGGTCAAAACAAGGGCAATAAAAATCCACGGCTTCATTTTTCAATCCTTCATGGGATGCTTGGCATGGACTTTACCATCCAATCGGCTATGAGGTCAATATCAAGCTGTGCTGGGCAAGGGACGCAAAAAAGGCGACAAGCGAGAGGCAATCAAACAAAAAGAATGGAAACGAAAACAAGGACAGCTTTTGCGCCGCCGTGAAAGAGGCGACTAAGGGCAGAGCAATCTCTGTGCTTCTGGGTTATCTTGGAGTTGGTCATTGAATAACAATAAATCGCAAGGTGTGTCACCAGCTTTGTCTTTGGCATGAATATCTGCTCCTGCGTTGATGAGATTATTGATGATTCCTCCATGTACGGCATTATTTGATGCAGCATAATGAAGTGGTGTTTCACCACTGTTGTTTTTGGCATTCATGTCTGCTCCTGCCTTGATGAACTCTCTGATGAGAGAAGCTTTGTCCTTGTCAACATAGATGGGGGGATTGGTGTAATATTCAAAGTTGAAGTCATGGGATTTAACAGCGAGATGAAGTGGCGTTTCCCCAATTTTGTTTTTGGCATGAATGTCAGCCCCTGCGTTGATGAGTTCTTTGACGACATTGACGATAGCTGGATTGTTTTCGAATCCGATGCACGCCGTCTCGTCCCAATTTTCCTCGCACCAATTTTCATTTCTTGTCGTATCATGAAGTGGTGTGTCACCATCGTTGTTTTTGGCATTCATGTCTGCTCCTGCCTTGATGAGTTCTTTGATGATATGAGGATTGTCATTGTTTGAAGCAGCAAAATGAAGTGGTGTGCCACCAACGATGTTTTTGGCATGGATGTTTGCTCCTGCGTTGATGAGTTCTTTGATGACCTGAGCATTGCCATTGTATGAAGCGGCAGAATGAAGTAGTGTCCAGTCATCATCAGCTTTGGCATTGACATCTGCTCCTGCCTTGATGAGTTCTTTGGTGACCTGAGCATTGCCATTTAATTTAGCAGCTCGATAAAGTGGTGTGAAGCCATCGTTGTTTTTGGCATGAATGTCTGCTCCTGCTTTGATGAGTTCTGTGATGACCTGAGGATTGTCATTGTTTCCAGCAGCAAAATGAAGTGGTATGTTCCCATATTCGTCTTTGGCACGAATGTCTGCTCCAGCCTTGATGAGTTCTTTGATGATTTCAACATTTTTATTCCGTTCAGCAGCATAATGAAGTGGTGTTTCATCATCGCTGTCTCTGGCATGAATGTCTGCCCCTGCCTTGATGAGTTCTCTGATCACCTCAATGCTTGTATTCCACCGTGCAGCTAGATGAAGTGGTGTTTCACCCCAGTTGTTTTTGGCATTCATGTCTGCTCCTGCACCGATGAGTTCTTTGATGACCTGAGCATTGCCATTGTCTGCAGCAGCAAAATGAAGCGGTGTCCTGCCCACTCTGTTTTTGTCATGAATGTTTGCTCCTGCCTTGATGAGTTCTTTGATGACATCGGCATTGTCATTGTGTATAGCAGCTTTATGAAGTGGTGTGTCCCAAAAGTGGTCTTTGGCATTGACATTGATACCTGCCGCTATAAAGTTCCGCAACTGCTCTATCGTTAAATCAGTCCATTGGTTTCTAACATCATCCCAGTCACTTTCAATCATGTGCTGCCATTTTTGAGAGGGAGAGTCGCCACCACTGATGGCGGGGGTGGTGGCGATGGTCAAAACAAGGGCAATAAAAATCCACTTCTTCATTTTTCAATTCCTCAAGAGGCTTTGGCAAGCGCGGGTATTATAACACAATTAGATATCAAAGTAATGTCCCGTTGTGAGGCACGAGACGATTTCGCGCGCACGAATTACGAATTAACGGCACAACAATTTCTTTGCTTCTGAATTATCTTGGAGTTCGTCATTGTATAACAATAAATCGCAAGGTGTGTCACCATCGTTGTCTTTTGCATGAATGTTTGCTCCTGCATTGGTGAGTTCTTTGATGAGATTGACGAGATTGACGACAGCTGGATTGGGAATTTCAAATGGAATGCAAAAACCTTCCTCGTAACTCGCGCACAACTTGTCATCTCTTGCAGCAGCTCGATGAAGTGGTGTTTTACCCTCATTGTCTTTTGCATGAATGTTTGCTCCTGCATTGATGAGTTCTTTGATGACATGAGCATTGTCATTATTTGTAGCAGCAGCATGAAGTGGTGTGTTATCATAGTCGTCTTTGGCATGGATGTCTGCTCCTGCATTGATGAGTTCTTTGATGATATGAGGATTATCATTTAAAAAAGCAGCCTCATGAAGTGGTGTGTCACCCCCGTTGTCTTTGGCATGAATGTCTGCTTCGGCATTGATGAGTTCTTTGATGACCTGAGGATTGCCATTGTTTGAAGCAGCCTCATGAAGTGGTGTGCTACCGTAGCTTTCTTTGGCATGAATGTCTGCTCCCGCTTTGATGAGTTCTTGGATGACATAAAAACTGTCATCTCTTGCAGCAGCTCGATGAAGTGGTGTTTCATCCTCATTGTTTTTGGCATGAATGTCTGCTCCCATTTTGATGAGTTCCCTGATGACCTGAACATTGTCATTGGATGCAGCAGCGTCATGAAGTGGTGTTTGACCAAAATAATTTTTGGCATGAATGTCTGCTCCTGCCTTGATGAGCTCCTTGATTACCTCAACGCTTTCATTATTGCGTACAGCAGCATGAAGTGGTGTGGTATCCCAGATGCCTTTGGCATGAATATCTGCTCCTGCCTTGATGAATTCTTTGATGACCTGAGCATTGCCATTGTACTCAGCAGCGTGATGAAGTGCTGTCCAACCATTGTCTTCGGCATTGATATTGACACCCGCCGCTATAAATTGTCGCAATCGCGAAGGTGTTAAAGTAGCCCATCGGCTTTCAACAACATACCAGTCACCTTCAACCATGTGCTGCCACTGCTTTCTGGCGTAGGCATCTTGTAGTTGTTGGTCTTCTTGTTGCTGAGAAAAAGAGTCACCACTGGCGATGGTCAAAGCAAGAGCAATAAAAATCCAATGTTTTGTTTGCAATATCATAATTCAATCCTATAATAATTCGGACGGAGGAAAAAGACAATGAGTGGACAAAACAAAGCTGCATCTTCAGTTTTACGGCATATTCTAGTATGGCTTTTGATTATCAGTTCAATTGTTGGAATTATTTTGCTGGTGGATTTTCTTCTTACTTCAAAGCAGGATCTTTTTGTTGGCTTATTGGCAGGGCTTGTGCCAACTGTCGTAACCATTTGGCAGTATAAACAACAAACTAAACGGGAGCATGAACAGTGGTTGCTTCGAAACCGTGATGCTTTTATGATTGAAATTATCAATATTTTTGTCTCTATGTTGGATAGAAAAGACAAAACTGATTCTGAACAAGAACAAAAGGAACTTTTAGAAAGAGTTAGAGCTTTGCGACCCGCTCTTCTCGCTCATGCACCCCCCTCAACATTAAAGGCGTATACAGCATTGCAGGATTTATCAGGGAAGAACGTTATGAGGGAGGGTGAGCGATTTTTTAGAGCAATTCGCAGTGATTTGGGTCATGATGATAGCCAATTAAGACCTGGTGAGGTATGGGGCACTCTTCTTGATGAGGAAGGCAGAAAAGAAATTTTGCGAGCCTGCAGGGGCGAAAAATACGATGACTTATAAAAAGTAAGCAAATCATCGTCTGTTCATCTCATCAATCCTTCATGTGATGCTTGGCATGAACGGATTCTACCATCCAATTGGCTATCAAAGCAATGCCCCGTTGTGAGGCATGAGACGATTGCGCGCGCCCGCGTCGCGCGGCAACAAATTAACGGCATAGCATTTTCTTTGCTTTTGATTTATTTTTGAGGTCGTCATTGTGTTCCAATAAATCGCAAGGTGTGAGTCCATTGTCGGTTCTGGCATGAATGTTTGCTCCTGCATTGATGAGTTCCTTGATGGTATGAGCATTGCCATTGAGTAATGCAGCAACATGAAGCGGTGTGTAGCCACCGTTGTTTTTGGCATGAAGATTTGCTCCTGCTTTGGCGATTTCCCTGATTGCCTCAACGCTTTCATCAACGAGTGCGGCGATATGAAGTGGTGTGCCGCCCTTGTTGTCTTTGGCATTGAGGTCTGTTCCCGCTCTGATGAGTTCCCTGATCATTTCAATTTTGTTATTATTGTTGAGTGCAACAGCGATATGAAGCGGTGTGTAACCGGTGTTCTCTTTGGCATTAAGATTTGCTCCTGCTTTGGTGAGTTCCCTGATCATCTCAATGTTGTTGTTATTGTTGAGTGCAACAGCAATATGAAGCGGTGTGTAACCGGTGTTATCTATGGCATGAACATTTGCTCCTGCTTTGGTGAGCTCTCTGATCAACTCGCTTTTGTTAGTGGATGCAACAGCATGAAGCGGTGTGAAACCTCTGATGTTTTTGGCATGCACATCTGCTTTTGCGTTGATCAGTTCCCTGATTACCTCAATGCTTTCATTAATAAATATCGCGACATGAAGTGGTGAGTCATCATTGTTGTCTTCGGCATGAATATTTGCTCCTGCCTTGATGAGTTCCTTGATGACATGAGGATTGTTATTGCTCGCGGCGGCAATATGAAGTGGTGTGAAACCACTGTCGCTTTTGGCATGAATATCCGCTCCTGCCCCGATGAGTTCCTTGATGGCATGGGGATTGTCATTGAGTAATGCCGCAATATGAAGAGGTGTGAAACCGTTGTCATTGACGGCACAAACATCCGCTCCTGCATTGATGAGTTCCTTGAAGGCATGGGCATGACCATTTTTTATAGCAACATGATGAAGCGGTGTGTTGCCAATGTTATTTTGGGCATTGATATCTGCGCCCGCTTTGATGAGCTCCTTGATGACATGAGCATGGACATTAAATGCAACAGTGACATGAAGTGGCGTGTTGCCCTCTTTATCTCTCATGTTGATATTCACGCCTGCTGCTGTAAATTGTCGCAATCGCGACGGTGTTAAATCACGCCACTGATTTTTAACATAATTCCAGTCACTTTTGACCATGAGCCGCCAATGAGTTCTCCGAGACAAAGACCTGCCAACGCGCATGGCAGTGGCGGTCAAAGCAAGAGCACTACGAATCCACCTCTTCATTTTTCAATCCTCAAGAGGTTTTGGAAAGAATGAACATTATCACACAATTGAGATATCAAAGCAATGGAAAGGCACGAGACGATTGCGCGGCATCTATGAACACTCAATTCTCAATTTTCCAGTATTAGATTTTCGGCTTCGCGGCTGTTTCTGAGGGCATTGTTTTGCAACAAGAATTCATAGACTCTTTTTCCGTTGTTGTCTCGGGCGTAGGTGCGTGCGCCGGCGAGGATGAGGGTGCGTAGCACCGCCACATTGCTGTTGGAACGAGCGGCGACATGAAGAGGCGTTCTGCCCCATCCCGTGCGAGCGCGAACGCTTGCTCCCGCCGCAATGAGGCGTTTGGTGACATTGACATCAGAATTCATCGCCGCCGCCCAATGCAAGGGCGTGTAGCCACTACCGTCTGTGCGTGTGAGAGATGCCCCCGCCTTGAGAAGCGCATCTATGGTTTTCACATCGCCATAGCCGGCAGCCCAATGGATGGCGGCGGAGCGATCCTCACGGTAGATGGTGTGAATATCCGCACCGTCTTGAATAAGTCTTTTCGTCCAGTTGGTTGTGCCTTTGCGGATGGATTCATGCAGCGGCGGCACGACATCCACCCCAATGTATCTATTTTTGAGACGCTCCATGAACTGAGCACAGCCGGTAAGAGTCACCGCCGCCATAAAAACAAAAACAAAGCGAAAGAGATGAGTCAAGCGGTAATTCATTGGTTCAATTCCTTGTAGAATGGTTACCTTTAGGCAAGGTGAATGACAAAAGGAAGAGGTGAGCGTTCTCGCGCCGCCGTGAAAGAGGCGATTAACGGCACAGAAATTGTCGTGCTTGTGAATTATTTTTGAGTTTGCGACTGTCTGCCAACTTGTCGCAAGGTGTGCTACCAAGGATGTCTTTGGCATGGATGTCTGCTCCTGCACTGATGAGTTCTTTGATGACTTCAATGCTTCCATTATGTATTGTAGCAGAATGAAGAGGTGTGCTACCAAAGATGTCTTTGGCATGAATATCTGCTCCTGCACTGATGAGTTCTTTGATGACATAAAAATTGCCATTGAATATAGCAGCATTATGAAGTGGTGTTTTCCCCCTCCTGCCTTTTTTGGCATTGACATCTGCTCCTGCCTTGATGAGTTCTCTGATGACCTGAACATCGTCATTGCGTGTCGCAGCCTCATGAAGTGGTGTGTTACCAAAGATGTCTTTGGCATTAATGTCTACTCCTGCCTTGACGAGTTCTTTGATGACATCAGCATTGTCATCGTCTTTAGCAACATCATGAAGAGGTGTGCGACCATTTTTGTCTTTGACATTAACATCTGCTCCTGCCTTGATGAGTTCTTTGATGACATGGGGATTGTAATTTAAGAAAGCAGCTCGATGAAGTGGTGTCTCATCATCATCGTCTTTGGCATTAATGTCTGCTCCTGCCTTGATGAGTTCTTTGATGACATCAACATTGTCATTGAGTGCAGCAACATGAAGAGGTGTTTCACCATTGTTGTTTTTGGCATTAATGTCTGCTCCTGCCTTGATGAGTTTTTTGACGGATTGAGGATAGTCAATGGAAGCAGCATCATGAAGTGGTGTGTTGCCAACGCCGATGGCGGGGGTGGTGGTGATGGTCAAAGCAAGAGCAATAAAAATAAGCTGTTTCATTTTTCAATCCTCAAGAGGTTTTGGAAAGAACGAACATTGTAACACAATTGAGATATCAAAGCAATGGAAAGGCACGAGACGATTCCTCGCACCGCCGTGAAAGAGGGGATTAACGACACAGATCTTCCTGTGCTTTTTCCCATGCTTTTGAGTTATTTTTGAGTTCGTCATTGTCTTCCAATAAATCGCAAGGTGTGTCACCACGACTGTTTTTGGCATGAATGTCTGCTCCAGCTTTGATGAGCTCTTTGATGACATTCACATCCTCAATGATGATGAATTCATCAGATACAGCATAATGATGTGATACAGCATAATGATGTGATGCAGCATAATGAAGTGGTGTTTCCCCACTGTTGTTTTTGGCATTCATGTCTGCTCCTGCCTTGATGAATTCTCTGATGAGATAATCATTGTTATTGTCAACATAAATGGGGGGGTAGCTTTCTAAGACAAAGTCCATGTCGAGGTATTTAACAGCAAGATGAAGTGGCGTTTCCCCAATTTTGTTTTTGGCATGAATGTCAGCCCCTGCTTTGATGAGTTCTTTGACGACATTGACGATAGCTGGATTGGTTTCGGGTCGGATGCACGCCGTCCCGTCCAAATTTTCCTCGCACCAATTTTCATTTCTTGTGGTATCATGAAGTGGTGTGTCACCATCGTTGTTTTTGGCGTTGACATCCGCCCCTGCATCAATGAGCTTTTTGATGGCATAAGCATCGCCATTTTTTGCAGCCTCGTGAAGCGATGTGTCGCCGCCACTGATGGCGGGTGTGGTGATGGTCAAAGCAAGAGCAATAAAAATCCACCGTTTCATTTTTCACTCTTTCATGTGATGCTTTGAATGGACGGGTTTGATGAGCCAGTTGGAAATGAAGGCGATGGCTAGGAGTGCCGCCATGGCGATCATGGTGCTGTTATACAAGGTGGGGGAGGGGTCGACGGTGCCATCTTTCGCGATGTCCAGCAGTTTTTGAATGGTGACGGATTTTGTGGCAATCAAACTATCCAGCGCGCTTTTGTCCGCTCCGAAGGTTTGCTGAAAGGTGCTGGCGGGAATTGATTCGGCTAAATCCCGAATGGCGTCAATGCGGGCGGATTCTCGCAGCTGGGCGATTGCCACGGGACCCAAAATGCCCGCGGTGCTCCATGCCGTCAGCAAGCGTCCGTGAATGCCGCCCACATAGCGTGTGCCGAAAATATCCGCGAGATACGCGGGGATGGTGGCAAAGCCACCGCCGTACATGGTGAAAATAATCATGGTGGCGGCGTAGAACAAAATGAGCCACGAGATATCGGGGTTCGCACTCACCCCCGCCGCCGCATAAGGTATGGTGAGATACAGCACAACGCCCAAGCCGAAAAAGATGAAGTAGGTGTTTTTTCTGCCAATCACATCGGAAAAGCTCGCCCAGAAAAACCGCCCCACCATGTTGAACAGGCTGATCATCACCACATAGTTGGCGGCAAAGCCAATGGTGACAATAGCGGGCAACGCGCCGCCGAAGATATCACTCATCATGGTTTTGGCAACGCCCAGCACACCGATGCCCGCCGTCACATTAAAACACAGCACAATCCAGAGAAAGTAAAACTGCGGCGTTTTCAGGGCTTGGTCAATATGCACATGGTGCTGACTCATCATTTTTTTGCTGGCGGCATCTTGCGAGGGCGGAGTCCAGCCTTTGGGCTTCCAGTTCTCGGGCGGCACGCGATAGGAAAACGCCGCCAGCATCATGACGGTGAAATAAATCACGCCAAGGGTGAAGAAAGTGTGCGCCGCGCCGGTGTCGCCACTGCCCACCAGATAGACTCCTGTCCGAATGTCGGTCTGCGCCGCCTCACGAGCCGAGATGACCACCACCTCTTGCAACGCCCCGCCCGCCGATTGCAAATAGCGCACGGCATCTATGGTGACCAGTGCCAGTTGGTCTGTCATGCCGAGAAATTGCGGCTCTACGGCGTAAGTATCTAATAGGGCTTGCATCATGGGTGCGCCGATCATCGCGCCGCCGCCAAATCCCATGATTGCCATGCCAGTCGCCATGCCGCGGCGGTCGGGAAACCAGCGGATGAGGGTGCTGACGGGTGAGACATACCCCAGCCCCAGACCAATGCCGCCAATCGCGCCGTAGCCCAAATACACCAGCCACAACTGATGGGTGAGAATGCCCACCCCGCCGATGATGAAGCCGCCGCCCCAGCAAAACGCCGCCACAACGCCCACCATGCGCGGTCCCACTTCCTCCAGCCACTTGCCCGCAAACGCCGCCGCCAGCCCTAGTGAGACGATGGCGACAGAGAAAATCCACACCACATCCGGCAACGCCCAATCGTTCGCCGCCGATGCCACCACGCCAAGCGTTTGCGTCAGCGGCGGATTGAAGATGCTCCACGCATACACCGACCCAATGCACAGATGAATCGCAATGGACGCCGGCGGCACCAGCCAACGGTTAAAGTCATCGTGAGCAACAATATGACTTTTGTGAAGTCGTGAGATGAAGGTGTGAATCAAAGACATGAAGACTTTCATAACACACAATTCCCCGATGTTCAATGAGGGGTTATGGCGTGGGTTTTAATAGAGCAATGGCTTCTTGGTCGCTTTTGGGCATCAACATCAGCTGTCCGCTTTGGTGAGGGCTACCTTGATGGTTTCATTGTCATTATCTAATCCTTCCGCAACAATATGAAGCGGCGTTTGACAATTGTTGTCTCTGGCATCCAGATCTCCTCCTGCGCCCCAGAGCTCCCCGACAATCTCAATTGTTTTACTAATATCATCATGCACTTGTGTGTGACTATCGCTACTTTTGGCATTCAAGTTTGCTTTTTCCTTGAAAAGGTTTCTGATAGAATCAGCGGATTCAATGGCAACATAATGAAGCGGTGTCTGACCATCGCTGTTTTGGGCATTAACATTTGCCTTTGCTTTGATGAGAGCTCTGATGAGTTCAACACTTCCGCTATAATAGATGGCTTGATGCAACGGTGTTTCGTTTTTTTCTCCAATTTGAACATTGACATCAACCTCAGCTGCAATAAATTTTTGCAATTTCTTGAGTGTTATTTCTGCCCAAAAACGCTTGTGCTCCAGCCAATCGCCATCAATGAAGATTTGCCATTCAGCGAGTAGTTTTTCTTTGTTGTCCATAGGTTAAGCCTCTCTCATTGTTTGTGTTGTCTGCCATACCACGCATAGCACCCATGTTTAAATTAAGGATTATGGCGTGGGTTTCAATAGGGCGATGGCTTCTTCGCCGAACCATCTTTGGTATTTGAACCACCTTTGGTACACGTCATATGGTGTTTTGCCATCGTTGTTTTTGGCATTGATATCTGCTCCTGCATTGATGAGCTCTTTGATAACTTCAATTTGCTTATTCTTTACTTTCGGGAGAAAAATTCTGCCACTGTCTGCAGCTCGATGAAGTGGAGTGTCACCATCATTGTTTTTGGAATTGATATCTACTCCTGCGTTGATGAGTTCCCTGATAACCTCAATGCTATTATTACGGATTGCAGCATAATGAAGTGGTGTGTGACCATGTTTGCTTTTGGCATGAATGTCTGCTCCTGCGTTGATGAGTTCTTTGATAACCTCAACGCTTTCATTAGCGAGTGCAGCTACATCAAGTGGTGTGGCAGCACTGGGATGATCGGTTTTGGCATTAACATCTGCTCCTGCGTTGATGAGCTCTTTGATGACATGAGCATTGTCACTGCATGAAGCAGCTAGAATAAGCGGTTGGCTACCGTCTTTGTTTTTGGCATGAACATCAACTCCAGCCTTGATGAATTCTTGCAATCGCTGGAGTGTTAGTCCCTCCCAAAATCGACTGTGCTCATCCCAATCAGTATGAAGGATGGCTTGCCATTCAGCGAGCAATTTTTCTTTGTCGTCCATTGGTTAAGCTCCCCTCATTGTTTGTGTTATCCACCGTAACACGCATCGCGCCCATGCTCAATGAAGGATTATTTCAATAGAGCGATTGCTTTTTTGTTGTTTTTGAGCTTGCTGTTGTGCAATAGATAGTCATACGGTCTTTCACCATCATTATCTTTGGCATTGACATCTGCCCCTTCGTTGATGAGTGCTTTGATAATCTTAATGCTTCTATTAAGGAATGCAGCAACATGAAGTGGTGTAGCACCATTTTTGTCTTTGGCATTAATGTTTGCTCCTGCTTTGATGAGTGTTTTGATGACATGAGCATTATCGCTGTGTGAAGCAACAAAATGAAGGGATGTGCGACCTTTGTAGTCTTTGGCATGAATGTCTGCCCCGAATTTGATGAGTTCTTTGATGATTACAACACTTACGCCATGAATGACAGTGTGATGCAGTGGTGTTTCATTGCGTTTATTTTGATATTTGACATCAGCCCCCTCCGCAATGAATTCTCGCGATTGCTTGAGTGTCAGATTTTTCCAAAAATGCTTGCGCTCCCACCAATCGCCATCAATGGCTTCTTGCCACTCGGATTGAAAAATTGAAGGGCAAATTTTCGTGGTTGAAAACATGGTTGGAGAAGATGGTTTCAGATTAGGCTTGCCTTCAATTCCATCAATAATCATCGGCTAAAACTCCTCATTGTTTGTATTTGTGTTATCAATTTTCACATAGTATAGAAAGGAACGAGGTGCAATTGGCGATGCAATTGTTTTCATAGGTTCAGGCGGGCGGCGTGATGCTCATCGCCTCACGGCGCAAGGTTTATCAGCTGGGATTCAACAAATCAATTGCGTCTTTCATCCCATGAGGCAAGGACAAGAATCATTTAAGAATTAGTGTCACCAGAATGCCGCCAAGAAAAACAATCATCCCCACGGCGGCGCGATTGAAGGCATACAACATTTCATTTTTCGCCTTCTCAATCTTGTGATCCATGGCTGCCATGGCTTGCTTGTTTTCAGCTTGATTTTTGGCGATTTGAGCTTCCAGTTTGGCGATTTGAGTCTCCAACTTGGCGATGTTCTCCTTACTGTCAGCTCTCGCCTCAGCAATTTTAGTCTCCAACTTGGCGATTCGAGCTTCCAGTTTGGCGATGTCTTCCTTGGTGGCAAAGTTATGGGACTGCTCCTTGAGGGTGGCAACATCCACCTTGAGATTCACCACATCATCATGCAAGCCATTCGCCTCGCGATGCTTGGGTTTTTTTTGTTCCGTTTCTATAGTCATGGTGGTGATGATATGTGCATTGCAAGCGTTTGTCAATGCCAAGATGCCTTACGATCATTAGAGATGACCATGAGGCAAGAGAAAACATCACCTAAAGACATCACCTAAAGACATCACCTAAAAAGAAGGGTCGTCAAAAGCGTTCCCCCAAAAGCCACCATCATGCTCACAAGAACAATAATAACGCGCACAGTCGCACGATTGACGGCATATAACAAATCATTTCTCGCCTTCTCAATCTTGTTATCCATGGCTGCCATGGCTTGCTTGTTTTCAGCTTGATGTTCAGCGATTTGAGCCTGCAGTTTGGCGATTTTGGTTTCCAGTTTGGCGTTATTTTCATTATTTTCAGCTCGCGCCTGAGCGATTTGAGCCTGCAGTTTGGCGATTTTGGTTTCCAGTTTGGCGTTATTTTCATTATTTTCAGCTTGCGCCTGAGCGATTTGCGTCTCCAACTTGGCGATTTTGGTTTCCAGTTTGGCGATGTTTTCATTATTTTCAGCTCGCGCCTGAGCGATTTGAGTCTCCAACTTGGCGATGTCTTCCTTCGTGGCAAAATGCCTGCCTTGCTCTTTAAGGGTGGCAACATCCACCTTGAGATTCACCACATCATCATGCAAGCCATTCGCACCGACATGCTTGGATGTTTTTTGTGTCTCGCGAGGCTTTGGTGGATCTTGCTGTGTCTGGATTGTCATGGTGGTTAGAATATGTGCGTGTCAAGCGTTTGTCAATGACAAGACGCGTCACGCTCATTTGGGATTCAACAAATCAATTGCGTCTTTGTTGTTTTTGAGGGCTGGATTGTGTTGCAGGTTCTCAAAGGGGATGCATCCGAACACATCCTCGGCTTTGACATCCGCCCCTGCCTTGATGAGTTCCTTGATGACCTCAACGCTTTTATTGGTGGCGGTGGCATTGTGCAGTGGCGTGATGCCGCTTTTGGCTTTGTCATTGACATCCGCCCCCGCTTTGATGAGTTCCTTGATCACGCGAGGGCTGCTGTTGCTCGCCGCCGCGCCATGAAGGGGTGTGAAGCCATTGCTGCTTTTGGCATGGATGTCGGCTTTGCCCTTGATGAGCTCTCGGATGACCTCAATGATTTTAGCATTATGATGAAGCGCGGCAGTATGAAGTGGCGTTGCGCCATCTTTGTCTTTGGCATGAACATCCGCCCCTTTTTTGATGAGCAATCTGATAATCTCAATGTTGTCATTGCCCTGAGCATGACCGAGAACGGCGAAATGAAGAGGCATCTGACCGTTCTTATCCTTGGCATTGACATGAGCACCAGCCGCGATGAATTCTCGCAATTGCTTGAGTGTGAGGTCTCTCCAAAAAAGATCGCGTTCATCGGAATCATCATCAATCATGGCTTGCCATTTGGCGGCGCCCAGTCTTTTGTTAACGAAGTTTTGTAATTTGGTGAGCAGTTTTTCTCTGATGCCCATCGTCTAAGCCCTCCCAATTATTAATTATCGTTGGCATGATGCACCATAACACACAATTGAACAAGGGCAAAATTAAAATCAATTAGAGACTCATACACAATCCGACCCTTGCGTGATCAATCGGTGCAATGGCAGGGGAGATCATCGGTGGCATCGCTGTGTGCTATGTCGGAGGATTTGTCTTTGATGTGCGTGTAGCTGGAGCCCGAATTCACGCCAAAAAAACCGATGCTCACCTTTTTGCCCCGATTTTCTTGTGAGAAACCATCCGCTTGTCTGCGGTAACGCTCTTCCATTTGTATCCACCAGTTGATATCGGATGGCGTGCCCGGGATAATGTCAATGCCACTGGATGAATCGTCGTCCAACCGCTTCATGGTGTTATGGATACCCGCCAGAGCATGAGTGCCTTTCATGAAGCAATACACACAATTGGATAGTTTCAACTCCACAGGAAGTTCTAAATCAAATGCGAAGCTGTTCCAAAACTCGGTGACTTCTTTTTGATTCACATGGCAATCCACAAGGGGCATATAGACACATTCGTTGGTTTCATTTTCTTCTCGGGAGCGGTGCATGATTTTTGCGAAACGGAGCGGCTCGTCCCCTCTGATGCCTAACAGTGAAATATAGCCTACGGCATCATCACCCACCATAGAGGCGATGGCAAACGGTTTTTCTCGGCGATTGGTGCTTTGCAAAAAGGGCGTGACACCAACGCTGGAAAAATCATCAAACAACTGTGAGGGTCGCCGCAAAGCGCATCGGCGCACATAAGCCTTTCTTTTGAGAAAGACTTCTTTTGAACTTTTGCCTTTGGCTTTCACATATTGCTCGTATAAATCATCATCGTTGATTTGCTGCTCATCGGCAAAATGACCAAACGACGCAGTGGCTTCTTTGTGAGCAAACCATTCGGAAAGAAATGCTTGAGTGGTGAAAATCTTCAGCTGGGATGTGCAAATGCGGATTTGCCGACTGGGCAGAAAATTGTGATGACTGATTAATTCGTGAAACACCTCGCCACGCCACCTGTATCCATCAGGATTGTCATCACTGTAAGGCTCAGGCTTGACCATCCTAAAAGAAGAATACCTTTTCCATGTGCCTCTGTAAGCGTCTTCGTAGGTTTGAAATTCAATCCAATAAAAAGGTATTCCATAGGTCTGTTCGCAAATGTGGGTGCATTGTTTCACGAATTTATAGGTGAGTGGATGCTCGGCGGAGGTGTTATTGAAAATCACGACATCGCCTCTGGCGGCATTGAGTGAGCCACTTTGCAAAAGAGACATCAAAAGCATCCCACTGGAACGCCCGCCTGAAAATCTGACAATGTGAGGAAAATTCTCGTGGCTTTTATCCGTGTATGCAATGGAAATGGCTGTCACGATAATTCCTTTGTGAAAATTGATAGAATCTCTGGCGGCAGCAGAATGAAAGGTGGTTGTAATGGGCATCACTTTTTTGCTTCATCACCAATAATTTTGATGACTACATTTATTATTATCTTCATGTAAAAAATGTTTAGTGCAGTCATTGCGAAAATGAACGAGCTCGGCAACAATTTCAAATCAATTGTTACTTCAATCCAAGGTAAAATAAATGATGGTAAAAAATTAATGCTCAAAACACCGCCACTATCACTTGTTGCCAGCACCATAAAAATGATAACAAAGCTGATAGACGATATTAAGCAAGTGTTAATCCGTTCAAGATACTCCTTGAGGATGTATATCCCTCTTATTTTTCTTTTTTCATCAACGAATTTGTACAGCTCTTTTGTATAGGAAGAACCATGCAATATAGCCAATGATGCTATGTAAAAACCAAAAAAAATGGAAGAAAATGTCACCAAACTCTGTGCTATGGTGTTAGTCATTTTCCATTTTAGGCAATAAGCAATCAATAAGACGAGGAAGAATATTAACCTAGATGCTATTTTATGTTCTTCACGCATCCTTCTTTCCTTCGATTTTTGTGATGAGAGAGTCTTTGATTTGCTCATGGCTATACATGCCTTGTGCATCTTTTTCTGCCAAAATATCAATTTTTTGGCTGAAACCGTCGCTATTGAAAATAGCTAATTCATTTTGGTCATCCTTGCCGACACATACTAGAGCATCAATTTCACCGTCAATTTTTGCATTTCTTGCTCCGAAAAAGAAATCAAAGAACTTTTCCGTGACACTTGCTCGATCAAATTTCACCTCTAAGGTGTAACGAGTTCCTACCTTGTCCAAACCAAAAGGATCTCTTTCCACTGCAAAAATATCCAATATTTTTTTAGACTTGTTGAAAATATCCTCTGTGAAAGAAACTTTCACTTTATTTATTTCTCTTATTATTTCAGCAAATTCCTCTGCGGTTTTGAAGAAATGCTTGATAAAAACCCTTCTTTTTAGTTGATGTTTTAAACATTCTTCAAGGAATTTTTTTGCACCAGTAGATATGTAGAGGATGGCAATACCTTGATTTTCGGCACAGAGGACGAATAACTGCTTGTTTGTTTCTATCTGTTCTCTTGTTCTCGGGTTATCTTCTTGCTTTTTGCTTGCCGTGTTGAGAACTGTTTGACTATAGGGAGTAGATGTTCCGTGTTGGGCGTAGAGCCAAAAATACCTATCATCAATGATTTCCTTGTGAATGATGTAGGCAGAGTTTCGGAGCGGAAAATTTTCTGGGATGTTACTAAAAGCATCAATCAAGTCCTGCACTGAGGCAACCTCATCGCCAAAGGCAAATTTATCCTCAATAACGATATACACTTTGGAAAATCCAATACTCATTTGATGCATTTAACACCATTACCTGATAATTTGCAATCCCACTAAGAGTTAAAATTTCTTATGCAGCTTTTTCAGAAATTGGCGGATGGGGCGAGATTCGAGCCATCGGCACTGTTTCCTGCATACACGCTTTCCAAGTGTGCTCCCACCAAAGATGCTAGACGCGCCAACGCCCCCTTATGTCAATGGATGGACGCGAGGGAGTTTCCGTTATCAAATTACAATACCACTCATAGTGGTGGTCATCCCCATTTTTGTTTGTCGGGGATGACACCGCGCACACCACCTGTGGGGTCGGTCATATCATCAATGCGGCGGGGGATGAGATGAATGTGGCAGTGGCGAATGGTCTGTCCCGCGCAATCGCCATTGTTGACACCGATATTGAAGCCATCTACCAATTTATCCATTTTTTCAATATCCGCTTTGACCTCGTGCAACAGCGATTGAATCCCATTGATTTCGGGCTGATACAATTCAAAATAACTATCAATGTGCCGCTTGGGAATAATCAAAGAGTGAAGCCGCGTCACAGGATACTCATCCCGCACGGCGTAGCACATTTCGTTTTGCCGCACAATGCGATCCGAATTGATGTCACAAAAGGCGCACCCTTTGACGCGCACTTTGTAGCTCTCAAGCATTTTTCTAAAGTCGGTGGTGTCTCTGTTGCTCTTTGAGGTGTTGCAGCTTTCACAGAGTGCTTGAAAGTTGGATATGTCATCCGAGCCACCTTTGCTTTTGGGAAGGATGTGGTCGACATGAGCGGGGCTTTCAGTAAAGGGGATGAAACAAAGCTCACAGTGTCCTTTGGCTCTGGCAATAACGCGATATCTAAAGGCGGGGTCAATAAAACCTTTGCTTGTTGAGGCTTGGGCATTTTTAGGGTTTGACAGGTATTTTTCCAATTTATGGTCGCACAGAGCAATGAGGCGGGTCACTTCATCTTGCGACAAGTCACCGAACCCCTTGAGGATGTATGTGTTGCTGTGCTTTTCGGTGATGCCATGGTTGTCGGTCAGCACTTTGCCCACCATTTTTTTTGTGTTTTTTTCGTATTCTTTAATTTGCTCTGTGTCATTACAGACGATGGCACGGGCGATGTCGGTGACGGAAGCCTCGCCCCCTTGTTGCAACAATGTCTTGAGCATGACGGGCTGATAGATATGTTGCATCATCATTTTTTTCGTGATGAAATGCTCAAGGCGTTGGTAGCTATCAGAGCTGGTCATAGGAATCTCTTGTCAAAGGTTTGACGCAAAGATTAACTTTGCATCCTTATCCATGCCTTTATAATACCGCAAAAAAGAATTCCGTTCAAGAATTTTACTCACCGTCCACCGCTCCGTCCATCGTCATTCGCGACAATTATTTTTCATATCTTGACGCGAACAGCTTGACAATCATCGTCTCAAAGGTCTACAACAAGGACATATAAGCAGTGAGATAATTACACTTCGGCATTTGCGCGCGCTGATTTTTGTCAGATGATGAAAGGCGGGCGGGGAAGGTGCATTATCTCATTTGCGCGCGCCATCAGCCACAAAAAACGGGTAGGAACAGAACAATGGGATATCGGGCAACACATCAACCAACAGACAAATCGGTGGGGTGGCCGAGCGGTCAAAGGCAGCAGACTGTAAATCTGCCGACATTTGTCTACGTAGGTTCGAATCCTACCCCCACCACCACCCTCAGCACCATGAGTCACACGAGCCTTTCGCGCGCGGGTGTAGCTTAATGGTAAAGCCCCAGCCTTCCAAGCTGGTTACGTGGGTTCGATTCCCATCACCCGCTCACCAAATCCAACAAGCCAATAGCAAGGAGAACCACAATGGCTAAAGCAACCTTTGAACGCACAAAACCTCACTGCAATGTGGGAACAATCGGACATGTGGATCACGGCAAAACCACACTCACCGCCGCCATCACCAAAGTGCTGGCGGAGAAAGGCGGCGCAGAATTTCAAGCCTATGATTCAATTGATAAAGCCCCTGAGGAAAAAGAACGCGGCATCACCATCGCCACCTCCCATGTGGAGTATGAGACCGACAAACGCCACTATGCCCATGTTGACTGCCCCGGTCACGCCGACTATGTGAAAAACATGATTACCGGTGCGGCGCAAATGGATGGCGCAATTCTCGTGGTGTCGGCATCGGACGGCGCCATGCCGCAAACACGAGAGCACATTCTGCTTGCCCGTCAGGTGGGCGTTCCCGCCATTGTTGTGTATCTCAACAAGGTAGACCAAGTGGATGACCCCGAACTGCTGGAACTGGTGGAACTGGAACTGCGCGAACTGCTCAGCTCCTATGAGTTCCCCGGTGACGACATTCCCATCATCAAAGGCTCGGCTCTGGCGGCGGTGGAAGGCAAGGATGCCGAGACGGGAGCAAAATCCATTGAGGGCTTGATGACGGCGATTGATGACTACATTCCTCAGCCCGACCGTCCCAAAGACCAACCTTTTTTGATGCCCATTGAGGATGTGTTTTCCATCTCGGGGCGCGGCACGGTGGTGACGGGGCGCGTGGAACGCGGCATTGTGTCCGTCAATGACGAGATTGAGATTGTGGGCATCAAGGACACCGCCAAGACCGTCTGCACGGGGGTTGAGATGTTTCGCAAGTTGCTGGATCAGGGCGAAGCTGGGGATAATGTGGGCGTTTTGTTGCGAGGCACAAAGCGTGAAGAGATTCAGCGCGGTCAGGTGCTGGCGGCACCAGGGAGCATCACGCCGCACAAGAAGTTCAAGGCTGAGGCTTATGTCTTGAAGAAAGAGGAAGGCGGTCGTCACACGCCGTTTCAGAGCAACTATCGCCCGCAGTTTTACTTTCGCACCACCGATGTGACGGGAACAATTGAGTTGCCGTCTGGTGTTGAGATGGTGATGCCGGGTGACAATGTGACGATGATTGTGAACCTGCTGACTCCCATTGCGATGGACAAGGGCTTGCGTTTTGCCATTCGTGAGGGCGGTCGCACTGTGGGCGCGGGCGTTGTCGCAGAGATTCTGGAGTAACTCGCGTTCTATGCCGCGTTCTGTGCCACTTTCTATGCCAAGTCCTATGAAGGAGTGTAGCTCAATTGGTAGAGCACCGGTCTCCAAAACCGGGGGTTGTAGGTTCGAGTCCTATCGCTCCTGCGCGAGAGGGATGATGTCATGCAGGTAGGAATTTTCATGCGAGAGGTGCGCCAAGAACTGGCAAAAGTCATTTGGCCCAAAAGGGGTGAAATCATCGCCATGACCATCACCGTCTTGGTGTTTGTCACCATTATTGCCCTGTTCTTTGTGCTGATTGATAGCATTATTTCTGATGTCATTGAAACCATCATTGTGTGGGGGCGTTCGCTATGAGTGAAGCCGCACACAAAACTGATACGATGGCGTGGTACATCATTCAAGGACAATCGGGATTTGAGAAGAAGATTGTCGCCGCCATTGAGGAGCAGGCGAAGGTCAAGGGACTGATGTCGTTGATTGGGAAAATTGAAACACCTTCTGAAGAAGTGGTGGAGGTGCGCAAGGGGGCGCGCAAAACCAGTCAGCGTAAGTTATTTCCGGGTTATATTCTCATCCATGCGGTGATGAATGACGAGATTCGTCATATGATTTTGCAAGTTCCCAAAGTGATTGATATCTTGGGCGGCGGCAAGGGTGAGGCTCTGCCTATGGAAGAAGACGAGATGGAGCGAGTCAATCAGCGGGTGCATGAGGGCAGCACGCGCCTCAAGACGCTGGTCAGCTTTGAGGTGGGCGAGCAGGTGCGGGTGTGTGATGGTCCTTTTGCCTCTTTTAACGGGCTGGTGGAGTCGGTGGATGAGGAAAAGGCGCGTCTCAAGGTCAGCATTTCCATTTTCGGACGCGCCACACCGGTCAATTTGGATTATGCTCAAGTGGAAAAGGTGTGATGTGATGGCAAAAAAGCAAGGCAAGGGTAAAGAAATTACCGGCTATATCAAGTTGCAGATTCCTGCGGCGGGCGCGTCACCGTCACCGCCGGTGGGGTCGGCGTTGGGACAAAAAGGACTGAACATCATGGAGTTTTGCAAAGCCTTTAATGACCAAACCAAAGACTTGGATAAGGATATGATTATCCCCGTGCTCATCACGGTTTATGGTGACAAGAGCTTCACCTTTGTGGTGAAGAAGCCGCCGATGTCATACTTTATCAAGAAGGAGGCGGGTTTGGAGAAAGCCTCTGGCACGGCGGGACGCGAAGTGGTGGCTCAGTTGTCGCGAGAGTCTGTGCGGCGTATTGCCGATGAGAAGATGGTGGATATGGGTGCGGCATCTGTGGAGGCGGCGATGCGCTCGGTGGCTGGCTCGGCGCGCTCTATGGGAATCACGGTGGAGGAATAGCATGGCGCGGCGATTGGGAAAAAAACTACAAAAAGCCTATGAGGCGCGTGAGGCAACGCCTTATGATCTGAGCAAGGCGGTGGCATTGGTGCGTTCATCGTCCTATGCGAATTTTGATGAGACGGTGGATGTTGCCATCGGCTTGGGCATTGATTCCAAACGCTCAGATCAGACGGTGCGCGGTGCTGTGGTGTTGCCTCATGGCACCGGCAAGACGGTGCGGGTGGCGGTTTTTGCCAAAGGGGGCAAAGCCGATGAGGCTCGCAGCGCAGGAGCTGATGTGGTGGGTGACGATGATCTTGCCGAATTGGTCAAAAAGGGGCAGATGGATTTTGAACGTTGCATTGCCACGCCCGACATGATGGCACTGGTGGGGCAACTGGGACGCATTTTGGGACCTCGTGGCATGATGCCCAATCCCAAGCTGGGAACGGTCACCGATGATGTCACTGCTGCGGTCTCGGCGGCAAAGGGCGGACAGATTACCTTTCGCAATGACAAGGCGGGCATCATTCATGCCCCTGTGGGGCGGGTGAGCTTTGCCGCAGACAAACTGGTGGAGAACATTCGTGCCTTGCTTGATGCCTTGGAGCGCGCGAAGCCACAAGGGGTCAAGGGAATTTATCTGCGTTCCATGGCGGTGACCTCAACGATGGGCATTGGTGTCATGGTGGACATGAGGTCGGCAATGGGGCGCACGGCAACGGGAGGCGGCTGATATGTTGCGAGCACAAAAAGTGGCGTGGAGCGGGGTCATCAAAGAGGCGGTGAGCGATAGCACACTGGTGATTGTGGTGCACTGGAATAAACTGACGGTCGCGGAAGTCAATGGCTTGCGTCATGACTTGCGCGCTGCCAACGGTTCTTTTCGCGTGGTGAAGAATAATCTGTTGCCCTTTGCTTTGGGGGATGGTGAGTGGTCTGAGTTGCATTCGCTGCTTGAGGGCAGTTCGGCACTGGCGTGTGCCTATGGTGATATTGTGGCGGCATCCAAAGTGGTGGTGGATTTTGCCAAAGAGACCGAAAAAATTGATATACGCGGCGGCATGATGGATGGCAAATTGCTGGCTGCCAATGATATTCATCAGTTGGCGTCATTGCCGCCGTTGGATGTGTTACGGGCGCGTCTTATTGGGGCACTGACGGCACCGCAATCGCAACTGGTATCTCTACTGACGGCACCGTCTTCATCGGTGGCGCGGGTGATTTCAGCCTTTGCGACTAAGGGAGGATGAGATGGTTTTTTGTCTGTCAATCATAACAAAAAGGGAGGCTGATCATGACGGATCTTAAGAAAGTGGTGGATCAATTATCAAAATTGACGGTCATGGAGGCTGCCGAGCTGGCAAAGATGCTGGAAGACGAATGGGGCGTGTCGGCTGCTGCGCCTGTGGCGGTGGCGGCGGCACCTGCGGCGGCGGGAGATGCCGCGGCAGGCGATGATGACGAACCTGACACGGTCACCATCGTGCTGACTGGTGCTGGTGGCAAGAAAATCAATGTCATCAAAGAGGTGCGCGCCATTACCGAATTGGGACTCAAAGAAGCCAAAGAACTGGTGGAATCTGCTCCCAAGCCCCTCAAAGAAGATGTCAAAAAGGAGGAAGCCGCAGAGATCAAAAAACGCTTGGAAGAAGCCGGCGCAACGGTGGAACTCAAGTAATGGTCTTTTTTCCTTCGGTTTCGCGGCTGGTTATTCACGCCGGCTGTTCCTTCTTGCACCCTTTTAACTGTAAAGGAAATGGATGATGGCGCAATCGTTTAGTCGGCGGCGATTTTTTGGCAAGGGGCATCGTCCTGCAGCCATGCCCAATCTTATTGATGTGCAGCGCAATTCCTATGAGGAATTTTTGCAGCGCGATGTGCCTCATGAGAAGCGGTTGGATAAAGGATTGCAGGGAGCGTTTCAATCGGTCTTTCCCATTAAGGACTATGCCGGGCTCGCGGAGCTGAACTTTATCTCCTATGAGCTGGAAGAGCCGCAATTTGATTTTCGCGAATGCCAAAGACGCAGCATGACATACGCACTGCTGCTGAAACTGACGCTGGAATTGCGTATCTGGGATATTGACCCCGACACCCAGCAACGCCAATTTCGTGAGGGAAAAAAACAGACCGTGTATATGGGCGAAGTCCCCATGATGACCGATGACGGCACATTTGTCATCAATGGCACGACGCGCGTGGTGGTGTCACAGATGCATCGCAGTCCGGGGGTGTTTTTTGACCATGATCGCGGCAAGTCTCATTCATCCGGCAAGATTTTGCATTCGGCTCGTGTTATTCCGTATCGGGGGTCGTGGATTGATTTTGAGTTTGACAACAAGGAGTTGCTCTATGTGCGCATTGACAGAAAACGCAAAATTTTACTGACCACCTTGCTGATGGCTCTGCCGCTCGCGGGCGATGAGGGGGCGAAGGTGCGGCGCGATCGCTCACGGGATGAACCCTTTAAGGTGGCGGACGGCATGAGTCGTGAGGATATTTTGGATTATTTTTACCAAACCCATGACTGGCGTTATGACGGACATTTCTGGCGGGTGGCGTATGTGCCTGAAATGTGGAGTGGCGTGACACTGCCCTACGAATTGCGTTATGATAAAGACGGGCTGTGGGAAGCCAACAAGCGCATCACCAAGCGTCAGGCGATGCGCTTTGCCGAGCAAGGTGTCAAGGAATTGCGTCTGCCGGATGAGGCTCTGCTGGGACGCTATGTCGCGCGCTCGCTGCACAATGGCGAAGAGGTGGTGATGAGAGCCGGTGAGGAAATCACCGACGATGTTCTGGCTTATGTGAAGGAGGCGAAGTCACTGCAATTGTTGGTGATTGAGGGCTCTAAGGGCAGTACTTATATGCGTCAGACACTGGTGGCGGATAAAAACGAGACGCGTCAACAGGCACTGTATGATATTTATCATGTGATTCGCCCTGGTGAGCCTCCCACCGATGAGTCGGCGGATTTATTGTTGCGTCACATGTTTTTTGACAGCGAACGCTACGATCTCTCTTCGGTGGGACGGGTGAAAATGAACGCCCGCTTGGAGATGGACTGCGGTGACGATGTGCGGGTGCTGCGGCAAGAGGATATTTTTAGAGTGGTGGAGACTCTCATCAATGTGCGCGATGAGAAAGACTCGGTGGATGATATTGATCATTTGAGCAATCGCCGCATTCGCTCGGTGGGCGAATTGATGGAAAATCAGTATCGTCTTGGTTTGTTGCGAATGGAGCGTTCCATTCGTGAGCGCATGAGTTCTGCGGAAATTCAAAAGATGCGTCCGCAGGAACTCATCAATGCCAAGCCTGTGGTGGCGGCGATGCGGGAGTTTTTTGGCTCATCGCAGTTGTCGCAGTTTATGGATCAGATTAACCCTCTGTCGGGGGTGACTCATAAGCGTCGCTTGTCGGCGTTGGGACCGGGCGGCTTGACGCGCGAGCGCGCCGGATTTGAAGTGCGGGATGTTCATACCAGTCATTACGGACGCATTTGTCCCATTGAAACGCCGGAGGGTCCTAACATTGGCTTGATTAATTCCCTTGCCACCTATGCTCGCATCAATCGCTATGGCTTTATTGAAACGCCTTATTACAAGGTGAAGGATGGCGTGATTAGCAAGGAGGTGACATATCTCTCGGCGGTGGAAGAAGACCGCTACGCCATTGCTCAAGCCAATGAGGCGGTGGATGACAAGGGGCGGTTGCTCTCGGACATCATTACCTGTCGCAAGGGGGGGGCGTTTGTGCTCAATGCCCCTGATGGGGTGGATTATATTGATGTGTCGCCTAAGCAATTGGTGTCGGTGGCGACTGCGCTCATTCCCTTTTTGGAAAATGACGATGCCAATCGCGCTCTGATGGGCTCTAACATGCAACGCCAAGCGGTGCCGCTCATTTCCAGTGATTCTCCCATTGTGGGCACTGGCATGGAGTCGGTGGTGGCGCGAGATTCGGGCGCGGCGGTGGTGGCGCGGCGCGCAGGGATTGTGGATCAGGTGGATTCGTCCCGCATCGTGGTGCGCGTCAGCACCCAATCCAGCAAGAAAAGTGAGGGGGTCGGGGTGGATATTTACAATCTGATGAAATTTCAACGCTCCAACCAAAGCACCTGTATCAATCAGCGACCTTTGGTGCATCGCGGTGATGCGGTGGATGAGGGTGACATCATTGCCGATGGTCCCGCCACCGATCACGGCGAACTGGCTTTGGGACGCAATGTGCTGGTCGCCTTCATGCCTTGGAATGGCTATAATTTTGAGGATTCCATCCTCATTTCCGAACGACTGGTGGCGGATGATGTCTTTACTTCCATTCACATTGAGGAATTTGAATTGACCGCCCGTGACACCAAACTGGGGAATGAAGAAATCACGCGCGATCTGCCCAATGTGAGTGAGGAGTCTCTTGGCAAGCTGGACGAGGTGGGCATTGTTCATGTGGGAGCGGAGGTGGATCCTGGTGACATCTTGGTGGGCAAGGTGACACCAAAGGGCGAATCTCCCATGACCCCTGAAGAAAAACTGCTGCGGGCGATTTTTGGCGAAAAAGCCGCGGATGTGCGAGACACATCACTGCGGATGCCGTCGGGAGCTTCGGGAACGGTGATTGAGGTGCGGGTCTTTTCCCGTCGCGGCGTGGAGAAAGACGGACGGCTGTTGCAAAATGAGCGCGAGGAAAAAGAACGGGTGCTCAAAGATTACAATGACGAAAAAGCCATCTATGAGCGCGATTTTAACAGACGTTTGGAGGAACTGCTGCTCAATCAGAAGGTGGCATCGGACTCTGTGGGAGTGAAAAGAGGTGAGGTGTTGACGGCGGAGCGATTGTCATCACTGAAAAGTGGTGAGCTGCGTAGGATTTCTGTCAAAGACAGTGAGGTGATGGCAACCATCAAGACATTGCAACAGAGTTTGCAGGTGCAGACCGAGCGTTTGAAGAGCTCCCTTGATGATGCCGAGGAGCGTATTCAAGCGGGTGATGAATTGCCTCCCAGTGTGCTCAAGGTGGTGAAGGTTTTTGTGGCGGTGAAGCGCAAGATTCAATCGGGCGATAAGATGGCGGGTCGACACGGCAACAAGGGCGTTATTTCCAAAATTGTGCCTGTGGAGGACATGCCCTACACCGAAGAGGGAACGCCTGTGGATATTGTGCTCAATCCGCTGGGTGTGCCGTCACGGATGAATGTGGGACAGATTTTGGAGACTCACTTAGGATGGGCGGCGATGGGACTGGGGCGTCAAGTGGGGGCAATGGCGGCGGCGGTGTGCCGCAAGGAAGCCAGCGTGGAGGATTTGAAAAACCATGTCGTTGACCTCTATGATGATGAAGACAGTAAAAAACATATCAAAGCCATGAAGGGCGATGATCTGGTGGCATGGGGTGATGCGCTTGCCGAGCATGGACTCAAGTGTGCCACCCCTGTGTTTGAGGGCGCGCGCGAATCTGATGTCAGTGACTGGCTGAAAAAGGCTGGATTGCACACCAGTGGGCAGGCGCGGCTCATTGATGGCTTGACCGGTGAATTTTTTGATCGCGATGTGACGGTGGGATACATCTACATGCTGAAGCTGAATCACTTGGTGGATGACAAAATTCACGCTCGTTCAATTGGTCCTTACAGTCTTTTGACGCAGCAGCCTTTGGGTGGCAAGGCGCAATCTGGCGGACAGCGTTTTGGCGAGATGGAAGTGTGGGCACTGGAGGCATACGGCGCGGCTTATACACTGCAAGAAATGCTGACCATTAAATCCGATGATGTCGCCGGCAGAACCCGCACTTATGAATCCATTGTCAAGGGTGAGGAGACCTTTGAGTCGGGCGTGCCTGAATCATTCAATGTGCTGGTGATGGAGCTGAAATCATTGGGACTCAATGTGGAACTGACCGAAAACAGCGAGAAAAAAATGCTGGCACAAGCCGCCATTGATCACAAAGAGAGGGTGTTTCCATGAGCATGATGCGTTATTTTTATGACAAGCAAGAGGTTGCTAAATTTGATTCCATTCGCATTGGCATTGCGTCTCCGGATGAGATTCTCTCGTGGTCGCAAGGCGAGGTGAAAAAGCCAGAGACGATCAATTACCGCACCTTCAAGCCTGAACGGGGGGGATTGTTTTGTGCGCGTATTTTTGGTCCTGTGCGCGATTATGAGTGTTTGTGCGGTAAATATCGCCGCATGAAGCACAAGGGGATTGTGTGCGAGAAATGTGGCGTGGAGGTGACCCTTGCCAAAGTGCGGCGCGAGCGCATGGGACACATCTCGCTGGCGGCACCGGTGGCACATATATGGTTTTTGCGCTCGCTTCCCAGTCGCATTGGCTTGCTGCTTGATATGACCTTGCGCAATTTGGAAAGCGTTTTGTATTTTGACAATTATGTGGTGGTGACCAGTGGCAACACGCCTCTCCCGCCGGGAGAGCTGTTGTCGGATGAGCAGTATCAGGATGCGTTGCGGGAGTTTGGTCACGGCAATTTTGAGGCGATGATTGGCGCGCGAGCGGTGCATCACTTGCTGACAGAGGTGGACTTAGAAGAGGAAGCCGCATTTTTGCGCGAGGATATCAAGGAAGTGACCTCTGATACCAAGCAAAAGAAAATGGTGAAAAAATTGAAGTTGGTGGAGCAGTTCATTCATTCGGGGGCGCGTCCTGAGTGGATGATTTTGCATGAATTGCCTGTGATTCCTCCTGATTTGCGTCCTCTTGTGCCGTTGGATGGCGGACGCTTTGCCACCTCTGATTTGAATGATTTGTATCGGCGCATCATCAATCGCAACAATCGCTTGAAGCGGCTGATTGACCTCAAAGCGCCTGATTTGATCATTCGCAATGAGACGCGTATGCTGCAAGAATCCGTTGATGCGCTGTTTGATAACGGACGCTTGGGACGGGCGATTACGGGTTCTAATAAGCGTCCGTTGAAATCGCTGTCGGACATGCTCAAGGGCAAGCAGGGACGCTTTCGTCAGAATTTGCTGGGCAAGAGGGTGGATTATTCGGGACGCTCGGTGATTGTGGTGGGGCCTGATTTGAAATTGCATCAATGTGGGTTGCCCAAAAAGATGGCGTTGGAATTGTTCAAGCCGTTTGTGCTGGCAAAGCTGGAGAGTTATGACCATGCCCTGTCGCTGAAGGCGGCGAAGAAATTGGTGGAGCGGGAACGCTCAGAGGTATGGGATATTTTGGAACAGGTGATTCGCGAGCATCCTGTTCTTTTGAATCGCGCCCCCACATTGCATCGCTTGGGCATTCAGGCATTTGAGCCTGTGCTGGTGGAGGGCAAAGCCATTCAGCTGCATCCGTTGGTGTGTACGGCGTTTAACGCTGATTTTGATGGTGACCAGATGGCGGTGCATGTTCCCATGTCGCTGGAGGCGCAGCTGGAAGCGCGAGTGTTGATGATTTCCACCAACAACATTCTCTCTCCAGCCAGTGGCAAGCCCATTATTGTTCCCAGTCAGGATATTGTGTTGGGCTTGTATTATTTGAGTTTGCAACGGGTGTCGGCGCGCGGCGAGGGCATGGTTTTTTCCTCTGTGGAGGAGCTGGAACACGCCTTGAGTCGGGGTGTGTTGGATTTGCAGGCGAGCATTCAATTGCGGATGAATTATGTCACCGATGAGGGCAAGACGGTGTATGGCAGAGTGCAGACCACGGCGGGGCGCGTGAAGATTGCCGAATTTTTGCCTCTTCATGAGAATGTTCCGTTTTCCTTGATTAATCGTGTTTTGACCAAGAAGGATATTAGTCATGCGATGGATGTGGTGTATCGTCACTGCGGACAAAAGGAGACGGTTCTTTTTGCGGATCGCTTGATGCGTCTTGGCTTTCGGGAGGCGTGTCGTGCGGGGGTGTCCATCGGCAAGGATGATTTGATTATTCCGCGCAGCAAAAATAACTTGGTGCAAGAAGCCAATCAAAAAGCCAAGGATTTCGAACAGCAGTACTTGGATGGCTTGATCACCCAAGGCGAGAAATACAATAAGGTGGTGGATTTATGGACCAATTGCACCGATGCGGTTGCCGATGAAATGATGGGCGAGATTACCCCTCAGGATGAGGGCAAACGGGGCTTTAATTCGGTGTATATGATGGCGCACTCGGGAGCTCGCAGTTCGCGCGATCAGCTCAAGCAGTTGGCGGGGATGCGGGGTCCGATGGCTCGTCCTTCGGGCGAGATTATTGAGACACCGATTATTTCGAATTTCAAGGAGGGATTGTCGGTTTTGGAGTATTTCAATTCCACGCATGGAGCTCGCAAGGGCTTGGCGGATACGGCACTGAAGACGGCGAATTCGGGTTATTTGACGCGTCGCTTGGTGGATGTGGCACAAGATTGCATCATCACGGAGGAAGACTGCGGCACACGCAAGGGCATTGCCATTGAGGCGGTGATTGAGGGCGGCGAGACCATCTCATCTCTTTATGATCGCATTTTGGGACGCTGTGCGGCGGAGGATATTGTTTCTGTGCGAGATGGCAAGGTTCTGGCATCGGCGGGGACACTGATTGATGAAAAAATCGCCCGCGCCATTGAAGACGATGGCGTGACCCGTGTCTTATTGCGTTCGGTTTTGACCTGTGAAAGCCGCTCTGGCTGTTGTGCTCGGTGTTACGGGCGAGACTTGGCTCGGGGGGTTTTGGTGAACATCGGCGAGGCGGTGGGTGTGATTGCGGCTCAATCCATTGGCGAGCCGGGGACTCAATTGACCATGCGCACCTTTCACATTGGTGGGGCGGCACAGCGCGGGGCTGAGGAATCATCCTTGAAGGCGTTGTGTGACGGAACTCTGCGTTTGAACAAAGCCGATTGGGTTGAGAACGCCGATGGTCGCTTGGTGGCATTATCGCGCTATGTGGAGCTGGTGCTGGAGGAAAACGGCAAGGAGCGGGCGCGTCACCGTCTTCCTGTGGGGACGATTGTGCCATGCAAGAACAACGCTCAGGTGAAGGCGGGGGATTTGTTGGCGGAGTGGGATCCCTACAATGTCCCCATCATCGCCAAAGAGGATGGCACGGTGAGCTACGAGGACATCACACCGGGTTTGTCTATGCGCCAAGAAACCGATGAAACCACAGGCATCGTCAATAACATTATCACCGACTGGCGACAGCGCAAAGGCAGTGAGCTCAAACCAGCCGTGGTCGTCACCAATGAAAAGGGCACAGAGCATTACCACTTGATGGTGGATATGATTTTGTCGGTGGATGATAAGCAAAAGGTGAAAAAAGGCGATATTTTGGCTCGCTCGCCGCGTGAATTCTCCAAAACCCGAGACATCACGGGAGGCTTGCCTCGCGTTGCGGAATTGTTTGAGGCGCGCAAACCCAAAGATGTGGCGGTGCTGGCGGCAATTGAGGGCGTGGTGGAGATGGGAAAAGACTTCAAGGGCAAACGGCGCGTTGCCATCATTCCCGATGAGGGCGAGGAAGGCAGGCAGGAATATCTCATCGGCAAAGATAAGCATTTGCTGGTGCGCGAGGGCGATCGCGTCAGCCGCGGTGATTTGCTGGTGGAGGGCGACCCCTTGCTACAGGATATTTTGGACATATCCGGCGTGGAAGCCATGGCGCATTTTTTGACCAAAGAAATCCAAGATGTCTATCGTCTGCAAGGCGTGAAGATTGATGATAAACATGTGGAAGTCATCATGCGCCAGATGATGCGTAAAGTGGAAATTGTGGACGCAGGAGATTCTCACTATCTGGAAAGCGAACAGCTGGATGTGGAGACCATGCGCGATCTGGAAGACCAACTGCGAACGGAAGGCAAAACGCCCCCCCGCTATAAGCGCATTTTGCTCGGCATCACCAAGGCGGCATTGAACACCCGCTCGTTCATATCGGCAGCATCGTTTCAAGAAACCACACGAGTTTTAACCGAAGCGGCAGTGTCCGGCAAGGAAGATGTCCTGGCAGGGCTCAAGGAAAATGTCATCGTGGGACGACTCATTCCCGCCGGCACAGGATGCTACATGAATCAATTGCTCCATGAAGCACTGGAGCGAGATCGCAAATCATTGGCAGAACGACAAAAAGAAGTGACGAGCAAAGGAACGGAATCTCTTCCCGCCACAGAAGGTGCTCAGGAGAGTGTTCAGCCTCCTCATCACGAAAAAGCCTTTGTGCAACAATAAACATCCACGCCAAAACCTTTGAATTACCTTATTGTGTGTGATAAAATGCCACAATGAGCGACAAAGAAAAACTAATTGCCGAATGGCGAAGCGAGATTGAACAAGGTCGTTGGAATGAGAATTTTTGGAAAAATCTCACTCCTGCGCGGTTACAGGAATTCATTGACGCGGATGCAGAAATCAATGCTCCAGACAGTTGGGGGTTCAGTCCAATTCATCGGATTGCTGAAAACAACGAAAATCCTGCTGTTATCAAAAAACTGACTGGTGCAGGAGCAGATATTCACAGCAAAGCATATGGCTCGCCCCCTCTTCTTTATGCCGCCCAAAGTAATAGAGAGCCTGCCATCATTAAGGCACTCGTAGAGGCGGGAGCTAAAATCCATGAAGCAACCGAAAAATGCGGGAAAAACCAATCTTTTGTTGGAAACACCGCACTGCATTGGGCGGCTAGTTCAAATAAAAATGTTGCCGTTATCAAAGAGCTCATTGATGCAGGAGCAAATATCTATGAAAAAAATGCGGGTGGCTATACGGCTCATGATTTACTACTATCAAGGAATAGCGCGCTCAAAGACAATACAGAGGCTCAAGAGTTGTTGCGCGGCAAAACCACTAACAAAACCAGTCGTGATGACAATGATGAATATGCAACATCCATTCGCAATGATGAGTATGAGATGCCTCCTCGCAATGGATTGGAGGATGACAAGGAATATGCAAAAAAGGTCATAGAAGACTGGCTCACAAAGCCCACCCCTCAGATAGCGCGCCTATGGGGTCACGCAGGAACAGGCAAGACAACCTTTCTCCGTTCATTGGATTTTGGCAACATCAAACCTAGTTACTGTGCTTTCACAGGCAAAGCGGCAAGCGTCATGCGAAAAAAAGGAATGAAAAAAGCATCAACAATCCATAAGCTGATTTACATGCCCTATTACGGAAACTTGAACAAACCTAAACTCCGTCACTTTACAAGTAAATTAAACCTTATCATCGTTGATGAGTGTAGCATGGTAAGTGAAAAAATGGGATTGGACTTATTGTCTGTTACTAAAAAAATTCTCGTTCTTGGCGATAAATATCAGCTTCCGCCAATGGAAGGAAAAGGTTTTTTCAATGGTGATGAATGTAATGCCATTGACCTTGAATTGAAAAAAATACATCGCCAAAAAGAGGATTCGCCAATAATAAAATTTGCCACCCTCGCCAGAAATGGACAGGAAATACCGTTATCTAACAACACGATTTGCACGGTAGAAGATACTTCTATGCCTAATACCACCGAATCATTGCACGAAAAGGGTGACATAATTATCTGTGCGCGAAATGACACAAGACACAAAATCAACGAAGAAGCTCTAACAAGGCAAGGTTTGACAAAAGATTGGCTGATGGAAGGGATGCAAATTGTGTGCTTAAAAAACAACTATCGTCTTGAATTGTTCAATGGAACAATATGGATAGTAAAAGAAATCAGGGAAATCAAAGAACATACTGATGGTAAAAAGCAAAAGAGCTATTTAACCGCGGAATGTGTCTTGATGGATGATGAAGGAAATAGGAAAGAAGCTCATGTCATCAACTCTTCTTTCGGTGAAGATAATTACGATGAGTCACACATCAATAAAAATACCCACGCTGCTTTTGACTATGGCTATGCCATCACTTGTCACAAAGCACAAGGCTCTCAATGGGAGCGGGTGTCAATCTATGTAGAAATGCCGCGCTCATATGATGATTATAATCAATGGCTCTATACGGCTGCTACACGGGCGCAAAAAAGTCTCTATGTTTTATTTGCCAACGACTAATTGAGCATCAACTTTCTCTTGTCTCTATTGACGAAACACGGTGAATTGGTGTAGAAGGTTTCTGTGCTGCCTTATTGGCGGCACATTACTTATGGAAACGATCTATGATGCAGATGAGGGACAATGCCTACTGTCAATCAATTGGTGCGCCAGCCGCGCAAGTCGGTGGTCAAGCGCAAGAAGGTTCCCGCCTTGCAATCCTGTCCGCAGAGACGGGGTGTCTGCACACGCGTTTATACCACGACACCTAAGAAGCCCAATTCGGCGTTACGGAAGGTGGCTCGGGTGCGTCTTTCCAATGGCTTTGAGGTGACCAGTTACATTCCCGGCGAGGGACATAATTTGCAGGAGCACTCATCGGTGTTGATTCGTGGCGGGCGGGTGAAGGATTTGCCTGGCGTTCGCTATCATATCATCAGGGGTGCATTGGATACCGAGGGCGTGAAGGATCGCCGCCAGCGGCGGTCGCTCTATGGCGTGAAGCGTCCCAAGTAACTGTGGAGAATTTGTGATGTCACGGCGTCATTCAGCCAACAAGCGAGAGGTTTTACCTGATGTTCGTTATGGGGATGTGTCTTTGGCGCGTTTTGTCAATCAGGTGATGGTGTCTGGCAAAAAATCGGTTGCGGAGCGCATTGTGTATGCGGCGTTGGACTATGTGGGGGAACAGACAAAACGCCCTCCCATTGAGGTTTTTCGTGCGGCGATGGACCATGTGCGCCCAGGGGTTGAGGTGCGTTCTCGCCGCGTGGGCGGTGCGACCTATCAGATTCCGATGGAGGTGCGTGCCAGTCGAGCCGAGACGCTGGCGATGCGCTGGCTGATTGGCTCGGCGCGCAAGCGCAACGAGAAACGCATGGCAGACCGCTTGGCGCGTGAATTGCTGGAAGCCGCCGATGGCAGAGGCAGTGCCGTCAAAAAGCGTGAAGACACCCACAAAATGGCGGAAGCCAACCGCACCTACGCTCACTATCGCTGGTAACAGGAGTGCAGAATTATGGCTGAACGGCATCCTATTGAACGGTATCGCAACATTGGCATCATGGCGCACATTGATGCCGGCAAGACCACCACCACTGAGCGCGTTTTGTATTATACCGGACGCACTCACAAGATTGGTGAGGTGCATGAGGGCGCGGCGGTGATGGATTGGATGGAACAAGAACAAGAGCGCGGCATTACCATCACATCGGCGGCGACCACATGTTTTTGGAAGGAGCACCGCATTAACATTATTGACACCCCCGGGCATGTGGATTTCACCATTGAGGTGGAGCGGTCGTTGCGCGTTTTGGATGGTGCGGTGTGTGTGTTTGACGGTGTGGCGGGCGTGGAGCCGCAATCGGAGACGGTGTGGCGGCAGGCGGATCGCTATCGGGTGCCGCGTTTGTGTTTTGTCAACAAGCTGGATCGCACGGGGGCGGATTTTGATCGGTGCGTCACCATGATTCAGAATCGCTTGGGTGCAGAGCCACTATTACTTCAACTGCCCTATGGACTGGAGAGCGACCTCAAGGGGCTGATTGATTTGGTCACCATGAAGGCGGTGGTGTGGAAGGACGAAACCCTTGGCAGTGAATACGAAGAGGTTGATATTCCTGCCGCTATGCAATCAGAGGTGCAAAAGGCGCGTGAAGCTCTGGTGGAGCGGGCGGTGGAGATGGATGACAGCGTCATGGAAGCTTACCTTGAAGGCACAGAGCCCGATGTGGAGGCTTTGCGGGGCTGTATTCGTAAGGGATGTTTGGCGTTTTCGTTTGTGCCTGTGTTGTGTGGCTCGGCGTTTAAGAATAAGGGCGTTCAGCCGTTGTTGGATGCCATTATTCATTATTTGCCGTCACCGTTGGACATTGGCTCGGTGAAGGGCACGGATGTCTCTGGCGAGAACGAAATGACGCGCGAGGCAAAAGATTCAGAACCATGTGCGGCACTGGCATTTAAGGTTGCGACCGACCCGTTTGTGGGCTCATTGACTTTTTGCCGCGTGTATTCGGGCACTGTTGAGACGGGGATGTCCTTGCTCAATGTGGTGAAGGATAAAAAAGAGCGGGTGGGGCGCATGATGATGATGCATGCCAATCACAGAGAGGATATCAAGAAGGCTCATGCGGGGGATATCATTGCCATTGCGGGACTCAAAAACACCGTGACGGGCGACACACTGAGTTTGTCGGACAAGCCGATTTTGCTGGAGAGCATGGATTTTCCTGACCCCGTGATTGAGGTGGCGGTTGAGCCTGAAAGCAAGGCGGATCAAGAAAAAATGAGCTTGGCGTTGGGACGCTTGGCGGCGGAAGACCCGTCATTTCGAGTGAGCAGTGATGAAGAGAGCGGACAGACGGTCATCAAGGGCATGGGCGAGCTGCATCTGGAGATTATTGTGGATCGTATGAAGCGAGAGTTCAATGTGAATGCGTCTGTGGGCGAGCCACAGGTGGCGTATCGGGAGACCATCACCAAGGGCAGTGATGTGGATTATACCCATAAGAAGCAAACGGGGGGTGCGGGTCAGTTTGCGCGTGTGATTATGTCGTTTGAGCCGTTGTCTGCGGGCGAGGGTTTTGTGTTTGAGTCTAAGGTTGTGGGGGGGCGCGTTCCCAAAGAGTATATTCCGGGTGTTGAGAAGGGTTTGCGTCAATCCATTGAGGCGGGCATTGTGGCGGGGTTTCCTGTGATTGATTTCAAGGCGGTCTTGAAAGATGGTGCGTTTCACGATGTGGATTCCAGCGTTCTTGCCTTTGAGGTGGCGGCACGAGCGGCGTTTCGTGAGGCTATTGGCAAGGCATCTCCTGTGTTGCTGGAGCCGGTGATGCGTGTGGAGGTGGTGACGCCTGAGGAATACATGGGGGATATTATTGGTGATTTGAATTCACGGCGGGGTCAGGTGTCCGGCATGGAGGCGCGCGGCAATGCGCAGGTGGTGGGGGCGATGGTGCCTTTGGCGTCCATGTTTGGCTATGTCAATGACTTGCGGTCAATGAGTCAGGGGCGCGCCAGCTATTCCATGCACTTTGATCACTATGAACCCGTGCCTTCCCATGTGGCGGAGAGCATCAAGGAGCGGTACGCCGCTTAAACCATGAGGAGATAAGACAATGGCAAAGGCTACTTTTGAACGCACCAAGCCTCACTGCAATGTGGGAACAATCGGACATGTGGATCACGGCAAAACCACACTCACCGCCGCCATCACCAAAGTGCTGGCGGAGAAAGGCGGCGCAGAATTTCAAGCCTATGATTCAATTGATAAAGCTCCCGAGGAAAAAGAACGCGGCATCACCATCGCCACATCCCATGTGGAGTATGAGACCGACAAACGCCACTATGCCCATGTTGACTGCCCCGGACACGCCGACTATGTGAAAAACATGATCACGGGGGCGGCGCAAATGGATGGCGCAATTCTCGTGGTGTCGGCATCGGACGGTGCCATGCCGCAGACAAGAGAGCACATTCTGCTCGCCCGTCAGGTGGGCGTTCCCGCCATTGTTGTGTATCTCAACAAGGTCGACCAAGTGGATGACCCCGAACTGCTGGAACTGGTGGAACTGGAACTGCGCGAACTGCTGAGCTCTTACGAATTCCCCGGTGACGACATTCCCATCATCAAAGGCTCGGCTCTGGCGGCGGTGGAAGGCAAGGATAATGAGACGGGAGCAAAATCAATTGAGGGCTTGATGACGGCGATTGATGACTACATTCCTCAGCCCGACCGTCCCAAAGACCAGCCGTTTTTGATGCCCATTGAGGATGTGTTTTCCATCTCGGGGCGCGGCACTGTGGTGACGGGGCGCGTGGAGCGGGGCATTGTGTCTGTGAATGACGAGATTGAGATTGTGGGCATCAAGGACACCGCCAAGACCGTCTGCACGGGGGTTGAGATGTTTCGCAAGTTGCTGGATCAAGGCGAAGCTGGCGATAATGTGGGCGTTTTGCTTCGTGGCACAAAGCGTGAAGAGATTCAGCGCGGTCAGGTGCTGGCGGCACCAGGGAGCATCACGCCGCACAAAAAGTTCAAGGCAGAAGCGTATGTGCTGAAGAAAGAGGAAGGGGGTCGTCACACGCCGTTTCAGAGCAACTATCGCCCGCAATTTTATTTTCGCACCACCGATGTGACGGGAACGATTGAGTTGCCGTCTGGTGTTGAGATGGTGATGCCGGGGGACAATGTGACGATGATTGTGAACTTGCTGACTCCCATTGCCATGGACAAGGGCTTGCGTTTTGCCATTCGCGAAGGCGGTCGCACTGTGGGCGCGGGCGTTGTTGCCGAGATTTTGGAGTAGTGTGAGTGGCAAAAGGACGGAACATTAGAATCAAATTGCGGGCGTTTGACCATCGGGTGTTGGATCGCTCGGTGGGCGAGATTGTGCGCACCGCTCAGCGCACGGGCGCGCGCACTTGCTGCGTTCCTCTGCCCACGCGCATTGAACGATTCACTTTGCTGCGTTCGCCTCATGTGGATAAGAATTCACGCGATCAGTTGGAAATTCGCACTCACAAACGCCTCATTGATATTGCCGACCCCACGCCACAAACAATGGATGACCTCATGAAGCTGGATTTGACTTCGGGTGTCAATGTGGAGATTGACACATGACTGAGACACGGCGCAATGGTTTGTGGATGAAGAAAGTGGGCATGAGTCGTGCCTTCACCCCTGATGGTGCGCACATTCCTGTGACGCTGTTGCATCTTGAATCGTGTCATGTGGTGTCGCTGCTCTCTGAGGACAAGGCGGGCTATGAGGGGGTGCGTCTGGCTTTTGGTATGAAAAAAGAGAAAAATGTGAGCAAATCGGTGCGCGGCGTGTATCAAAAAGCCATGCAGCAGAACAAAGAGATGGCGATGCCGGCGTTCAGCAGAGAATTTCGCACATCAGGAATTGATGGGTTGCAGGTGGGTGATGCCATCACGGTGGGACATTTCATTGTGGGTCAGAAGGTGGATGTGCGGGCGCGCTCTAAGGGGCGCGGGTTCAGTGGGGTCATCAAGCGTCATAATTTTGGCGGACTGGCGGCATCTCACGGGGTTTCTATTTCTCATCGCTCCCATGGTTCAACGGGTCACTCGCAAGATCCGGGGCGCGTGTTTAAGGGCAAGAAAATGGCGGGACAATACGGCAATCGCTGGTGTCGTGTGCAGAATTTGGAGGTGATGGCGGTGGATGAGGACAATGGCATTATTTGTCTGCGCGGCGGTGTGCCCGGGGCGATTGGAGGCTATGTGCAGGTGACCGATGCCATAAAACAGCCAACGCCACAAGTTGTTAAACAGTCAGAGTCTCATCAAGATAAGGCTCAAGAATTAGAAACACAAAAGGCTTCATCATGAAGTTACCTTTGTATCATCTTTTACAATCATCGGTGTCATCCATTGATGTGACCGATGCGTTGTTTGTCGCCAAGCCTCATCGTGATGTGTTGGAGCGTGTGGTGCGTTGGCAGTTGGCAAAGCGTCAGAGTGGACATCATTCGGTGCTGGGCATGGGGGAGGTGCGCGGCAGCACGGCTAAACCATGGCGGCAGAAAAAGACTGGACGCGCCCGACAAGGCTCGCGTCATGGTCCTCATTTTCGTGGTGGCGGTGTGGTGTTTGGTCCTGTGGTGCGCTCTCATGCGCATCAATTGCCCAAGCGTGTGCGTCAGTTGGCTCTTAAGAGTGCGTTGTCGGTCAAGCGCGATGCGCAATCGCTGTTTGTTGTGGAATCCATGCATTTGCAAGAAGGCAAGACGAAAATCATGGCACAAGCTCTTGCCATGATGAATGTGCGCTCTGCCATGTTGGTAACGGGTGAGACGCTGGATGAGCCTTTGCGCCGCGCCACTCGCAATCTGCCTCATGTGATGGCGGTGAGTCAGGCGGGCATCAATGCCTATGATATTTTGCGTCATGATCATTTGTTGGTGAGCAAAGATGCCCTGCCCTATTTGGAGGTGCGCCTCTCATGAGCAAAAAAATGACCAAAACGGCTAGAACAGCCAATAAAATGGAACGCAGCAGCGATGTGGTGGCGCACGACTGCTCGCTGTTGCTCTCGCCTGTGGTGACGGAAAAAGCCGTTGGCTGCAGTGAGCACAATCAGGTGGTGTTCAAAGTGCGATTGGACGCTGACAAAAAATCTGTCGCCCGTGCGGTTCAGGAATTGTTCGGCGTGACGGTGCTGAAAGTCAATACAATTCGGCAAAAGGGCAAAGTGAAGCGATTCAGAGGCATCAAGGGCGTGCGCAGTGATTATAAAAAGGCAATTCTTACACTAAAAAAAGGACAGCAAATTGACCTGTCCGAAGGTGTCAAGGAGAATTAGAATGGCTCTCAAGACGCACATGCCCACAACGCCCGGCAGACGCTTTTTGATCAGCATTGATCGGCGTGGTCTGTGGAAGGGCTCGCCCGTGCCTTCTTTGACGAAGGGACTCTCCAAAACGGGCGGACGCAACAACAAGGGACGCATCACCGCCTATCATCGCGGCGGCGGACACAAACGGCGGTATCGCATCATTGATTTCAAACGCGCCAAACGAGATATGGAAGCCAGCGTGGTGCGGCTGGAATATGATCCCAATCGCAGTGGGTTCATCGCCTTGTTGGAATACAAGGACGAGACATTGTCTTACATTCTTGCCCCGCAGGATTTGAACACGGGCGACAAGGTGATGGCGAGCGAAGAATCCGATATCAAGGTGGGATGTGCGTTGCCTCTGTGGCGCATTCCTGTGGGGACGGTGGTTCACAATGTGGAGTTGAAACCGGGCAAAGGCGGACAGCTGGCACGGTCGGCGGGGACTTCGGTGCAGATTATCGGACGAGATGCCGGCTATGTGCAGTTGCGTCTGACATCGGGCGAGTTGCGCTCGGTATTGGGACAGTGCTGGGCGACCGTTGGCATGGTGTCTAATCCTGATCAAAAAAATCGCCGTTTGGGCAAGGCGGGACGCAATCGCTGGCTGGGACGGCGTCCTGTGGTGCGCGGCTCGGCGATGAATCCTGTGGATCATCCGCACGGCGGCGGTGAGGGCAAATCTAAAGGCGGACGGCATCCTGTCACGCCGTGGGGCGTGGCAACCAAGGGCAAGCGCACCCGTCATAATCCTGCCACCGATCGCTTTATCATTCGCCGCAGACCGCAAAAACGCAAAAAACGGTAATCATCATGACGCGATCTGTATGGAAAGGACCCTTTGTGGATGCGGTGCTGCTCAAAAAAGCCGAGCAGGCTCACAGTTCTGGGCGGCGCGATGCCATCAAGACATGGTCGCGCCGCTCCACCATTTTGCCCAATTTTGTGGGTTTGACATTTGCCGTTCACAATGGACGAAAACATATTCCCGTGTTTGTCACGGAGAACATGGTGGGGCATAAGCTGGGTGAGTTTGCTCCGACGCGCACCTATCACGGTCATGGTGGCGATAAAAAGGCAAAACGAGGATAATTATGACAGGCAAGAGAGTCAGAGAAGCAAAAACGGCTGAGGCGCGCCTCAAGGCTTTGCGGGTGAGTCCGCAGAAGCTGGGCTTGGTGGCACAGCTCATTCGCGGGCGGCGGGTGGATGAGGCATTGCGTGTTTTGGCTTTTTCTAAAAAGCGCATTTCGTCTGATGTGGGACGAGTCTTGGAATCGGCCGTGGCGAATGCTGAGAATAATCACTCGTTGGATATAGACAATTTGCATGTGAGTCGTGTAGAAGTGGGTAAATCCGTGACGATGAAGCGATGGCGACCGCGAGCGCGTGGGCGGCTCGGGCGTTATCGTAAGTTTTTCTCTAACCTCGTGATTGTGGTCAAAGAGGGCGCGCCGCCTCGTCACAAAAAGGAATCGTGACCTATGGGACAAAAGACCAATCCAATCGGTTTTCGGGTGGGATATCACCGCAATTGGGACTCTCGTTGGTTTGCCCTCAAGCGTGACTACGGAGAGATTTTGCGCGAGGACATCACCATTCGCCGTTTTTTGATGAAGCGTCTGGAGTCGGCGGGCATTGCGCGGGTGGTGATTGAGCGTCCTGCCGGCAAGGTGTATGTGACTCTGTATGCGGCGCGCCCTGGCGTGATTATCGGCAAGAAGGGCGGGGATATTGAAAAATTGCGGCGCGCTCTCAATGATATGTCTCGCAATGAGGTGATGCTCAACATCATGGATATTCGCAAACCCGAGATTGAGGCGCGCTTGGTGGCTGATAACATTGCCCGCCAGTTAGAAAAGCGGGTGTCGTTTCGGCGGGCTTTGAAGCGGGCGATTGCGTCTGCGACACGCTTAGGTGCGAGGGGAATTCGCGTCAATGTGGGCGGACGCTTAGGCGGAGCAGAGATTGCTCGCATGGAATGGCAGCGAGAAGGGCAAGTGCCTCTGCACAAATTGCGGGCGAACATTGATTATGGCACGGCAACGGCGTTTACCACTTATGGCACATGTGGTGTCAAGGTTTGGATTTACAAAGGGGATGTGCACAGCTCTGCTTTGGAGGATGAAAAGCCTGCCAAAGACAAGGGCGATGAATCATCGGCTGCCACCGAGAAACAAGGATAACCACGATGCTTTCTCCCAAACGCACCAAATTCAGAAAAGCTCACAAGGGACGCATTCACGGCACGGCGACTCGCGGCTCGTCGGTGGTTTTCGGCGCGTATGGCATGAAGGCTGTTGCGCCTGCTCGGGTGACGGCTCGTCAAATTGAGGCATCTCGGCGCGCCATGACGCGCTGCTTGCGCCGCGCTGGCAAAATTTGGATTCGCGTTTTTCCTGATGTTCCCGTCACGCAAAAAGCGGCTGAGTCTCGTCAGGGCAAGGGCAAGGGGACGGTGGAATATTGGGTGTGTCGCGTGCGTCCTGGTCGCATTTTATTTGAAATTGATGGCGTGCCGCAACACATGGCAAAACTCGCTTTTTCATTGGCGGCGGCGAAATTGCCGATGGATGTCCGCTTTGTGGAACGGAAATCATTGTGATGAGCCTCAAACCTTCCGACATCAGAGCCATGACCGATGATGAGATGGAGACATCTCTCAAGAAAATGGCGCGTGAGCGACTCAATGTGCGTTTTCGTCATGCGGCATCCGAAATGGAGGATACCTCTTCCATACGCAAGATGCGCCGCGATTATGCCCGTCTTTTGACCATTCGCTCTGAGCGGGCGCGCCAAGAAGCAAAATCAGAGACGCCAAAAACAGAGACGCCAAAACTAGAGAAGAATGATGCCTAAACGAATGATGGAAGGAATTGTGGTGAGTGACAAGGCGGATAAAACCGTCCTTGTGCTGGTGGAGCGGTTTATTTTGCATCCTCTTTACAAGAAGTATATTCGCCGCCGCAAGAAGTATGCCGCTCATGATGAGAGCAATCGCTACAAAATGGGCGATCGGGTTGTCATTGAAGAGAGTCCACCGTTCTCCAAGCGTAAGTCTTGGAGAGTCATCAGGAAGCAGTCATGATTCAGATGGGAAGCCAGTTGCGGGTGGCGGATAATTCGGGCGCGCGCCTTGTGGAATGCATCAAGGTTCTGGGCGGTTCAAAACGCCGTTTTGCCTTTATTGGCGATGTGATTGTGGTGTCGGTCAAGGTTGCCATTCCGCGCTCGCGGGTGCAAAAGGGACAGGTTCATAAAGCGGTGATTGTGCGCACCGCTAAGGCTCTCAATCGGGTTGATGGCTCTGCAATTCGCTTTGATCAAAATGCCGCGGTGCTCATCAATGAGACCGGTGAGCCTTTGGGAACGCGTATTTTTGGTCCTGTCACGCGAGAGCTGCGCGCCAAGCGGTATATGAAAATCATCTCGCTGGCACCTGAGGTCTTGTGATGGCGCGCCCGCTGACACGGCATCATGGCATGAAGTGGAAGATTCGCCGCGGCGATCGCGTGCAGGTCATCTGTGGGCGCGACAAGGGCAAGCGAGGAGACATTTTGGCGGTGGATAAAAAACGCGAGCGGGTTCTTGTGCAGGGAGTGCAGATGGTGAAGCGTCATCAAAAGCAGTCGGTGCAATCTCAGGGGGGCATTGAGGAAAAGGAGTCTTACATCCATGTATCCAATGTGGCTTTGATTGACCCCAAAGAAGACAAGCCCACCCGCACAGGGGTGCGCTTTTTGCAAGACGGCGGCAAAAAACGCTTTGCTCGCAAATCAGGGGAGATTATTGACTGACCATGACGCGCCTGCAAGAGACATACAACAAAGAGATTCGCACCGCATTGCAGAAGGAATTGCAATTGCCTAATGTCATGCAGGTGCCGCGTCTTGAGAAGGTGGTGCTCAGCATGGGGGTGGGCATGGCGCGCGATGACAAAAAACATCTCAGTGCCGCCATCAACGATTTGACCAAAATCTCTGGACAAAAACCCATGACCACCACAGCGCGCAAATCCATTGCCACCTTCAAATTACGCAAAGGCATGGCGATTGGATGCAAGGTGACGCTGCGGCATCATCGGATGTATGAGTTTATGGATCGCTTGGTGAACATTGCCTTGCCGCGGGTGCGAGATTTTCACGGCTTGTCTCCTAAGGGATTTGATGGCAGAGGCAATTTTTCCTTTGGCATTAAGGAGCAGCTGGTGTTTCCTGAAATTGATTACGATTCCATCGATCGCGTGCGCGGCTTTAATGTGGTGATTGTCACCAGTGCCTCTGATAATGACAGTGCACAAGCGTTGTTGCGTTATTTTCATATACCCTTTATGAGTTAGGAGTTGGATTATGGCGCGCAAGGGGATTATTGAACGAAATGAAAAACGTCGGCGTTTGTGTCGGCGTTATGAGGCGCGCCGCGCGTCTTTGAAAAAGCAGATTTACGATAAGAACTTGAGCGATGAGGAGCGATTTCGTCTGGCATTGCGTTTGTCATTATTGCCTCGTGATTCCTCTCGGGTGCGTTTGCGCCGCCGCTGTGCCATGACGGGACGCGGGCGTGGCACTTATCGCCGTTTTGGCTTATCTCGCCTTGTGTTGCGGGAGATGGCATCGTTCGGTCAAGTTCCCGGTGTGGTGCGCTCCAGTTGGTGATGCCATGACAATGACCGATCCACTCGCTGATATGCTGACGCGCATTCGCAATGGGCAAGATGCTCATAAGGAGACGGTGCGCTGTTCTTTTTCGCGTCTGCGCATGGAGGTGCTGCGGGTGCTCAAGGAAGAGGGATACATCACCGATTATCGCCAAGAAAAAGATGACAGAGGCATCGCGTTTTTAGAAATCACGCTGAAGTATTATGAAGGGGCGGGCGTGATTCAGGAGATTGCCCGAGTGTCTCGTCCGGGCAGGCGGGTTTATTGTGATGTTTCGTCTTTGCCGCATGTTTATTCGGGGTTGGGGACGGCGATTTTATCCACCTCCAGTGGCGTGATGTCGGATGCTCACGCCCGTGAGCAATCGGTGGGCGGCGAATTTTTGTGTCGGGTGTTTTGATTATGTCGCGTGTGGGAAAGACAATCATTGCCATTCCTCAAGGCACACAGGTGACCCTTGCAGGACAGCAAGTGACGGCTGCCGGCAAGCTGGGCTCACTCACCTATCGCTTGCCTCATGACATTGAATTGAATCGGGAGGGTGAATCATTGCAATTGGTGCCGCGTCATCTCAGTCGGCGCAGCCGCTCGCTGTGGGGGACGGCTCGCGCGAGGGTGGCAAACATTGTGGAAGGCGTGAGCAATGGCTTTCGGCTTTTCATTGTGGTGGAGGGCGTTGGCTATCGCGCGCAAAAAAAGGGCAATGATTTGGTTATTCAGGCGGGCTACAGCCATGATGTGGTGATGACGCCTCCCGAAGGCGTGACGGTGGAGTGTCCCTCTGCCAATGAGATTGAGGTTTTTGGCAGTGACAAGCAGCTGGTGGGACAATTTGCCGCTCTCATCTGTAAGGTGCGTCCGCCTGAACCCTACAAAGGCAAGGGAATCCGATTGAAAGAGCGGGTGATTGTGCGTAAAGAAGGAAAGAAGAAGTAACATGGATGTGCGGGAACTTCAGAGACGACATCGCCGCCGCGCTCGGGTGCGCTACCGCTTGTTGCGTCATAACAACGGCTTGCCGCGTCTCAGTGTTCATCGCAGTCATCGTCACATGTATGCTCAGATTATTGATGATGCCAAAGGCGAGACTCTTGTTGCGGCATCAACGCTGGAGAAAGATGTGCGCGCGGCGTTTGCCCGTGGCAGCAACAAAGAGGCGGCATCACACATTGGCACATTGATTGCTCAGCGCGCTGTTGAGAAAAAAATCACAAAGGTGATTTTTGACAGAGGATTATACCGCTATCATGGACGAGTGCGCGCCGTGGCGGAAGCCTCTCGTGCCGCCGGATTACAGTGTTAGGATGAGATGATGAACGAAACAGAGATGCCAACAAAAGAAAAGTCTGAACAAAAGACCGTTTCTCCCAATGCCGCGTCAGCTCCTCCCCCCAAAGGGAGGGATGATTCTGCTCGCGGCAAGCGTGGTCGTGGCGGACGCGGTCAATCTCGTGATGAGGATGATGGTTTGTTGGATCGGTTGGTTTCGGTCAATCGTGTGGCGAAGGTTGTCAAAGGCGGTCGGCGTTTTGGTTTTGCGGCACTGGTGGTGGTGGGAGACGGCAATGGCAAAGTGGGGCATGGCAATGGCAAGGCAAAGGAAATATCTGAAGCCATTCGCAAAGCCACCGAAAAGGCAAAACACATGATGATGCGTGTTCCTCTGCGACAGGGACGCACCTTGCACTATGACATGAAAGGACGCTATGGCGCGGGCAAGGTGGTGTTGCGTGCTGCGCCACCGGGCACGGGAATCATTGCGGGCGGTCCCATGCGGGCGATTTTTGAGGTGTTGGGGGTTGAGGATGTGGTCACCAAATCAATTGGCACATCCAATCCTCACAACATGATTCGTGCCACCTTTGCGGCGTTTCGTTCGGTGCGTGCACCCCGTGTGATTGCCGCCAAGCGCGGCATCACCATGAAAGAACTCGCCACACGGCGCGATGACTTGATGAAGCAGGTCAAAGCACCTGTCACCAAAGAAGAAAAGAAAAAAGCCAAACCCCCTGCCAAAAAAACGCCTCAAAGTGCTAAGCCAGCGAAGAAATCATGACCAAGCCGTGGATTATCAAACAGGTGAAAAGCAGTCACGGACGCATGCGCCGCCAGCGTGCCAGCCTGGTGGGATTGGGATTGGGACGCATCGGCAAAGTCAGCACGCGCCAAGATTCCGCCGCCATTCGCGGCATGATTGCAAAAGTGCGTCATCTCATCGCCATTGAACAAGAGGGAGGTGAGTCATGATCAAGCTCAATCAGCTGCGCGAACAAAACGGTGCCCGTCCCACCAGCAAACGACTGGGGCGAGGGCATGGCTCCGGCAAGGGCAAGACATCAGGGCGAGGACATAAAGGATACAAGTCGCGAGCGGGCTCTGCCGTCAAGGGATTTGAGGGCGGACAAATGCCACTTCACATGCGGTTGCCCAAAAGAGGATTTCGCAACATTTTCGCCAAACGACTCACTGAAGTCACCATGAGTCGTCTCAATCAGGCATTGGCAAAGGGAGTCATCAAAGCGGGGGAGGCACTGGACGAGGCGGCGTTATTGGAACGCACAATTGTGCGCCGCACGCGAGACGGCATTCGCCTCATTGGCAATGATGAAGTGACGGCTTCATTGCAATTGACGGTCTCTCAAGCATCATCGGGTGCGGTGGCGGCAATTGAAAAAGCGGGCGGCAGTGTCACGGTGACAGACCCAAAGACTGACAACACAGAGGAGAATTCCTAATGGCGACTCTTGCCGAAAAAATGGCAGCCAATCTCAATCTGTCGGTGCTTGCTAAAGCGGAGACTTTGAAAAGGCGTCTGTGGTTCACTTTGGGGGCTTTGGTGATTTATCGCTTTGGCTCTTATGTGCCCATCCCCGGCATTGACCCAGCCGCCCTTGAGCAGATTTTTGAACAGAACGCCGGCGGTATTTTGGGCATGTTTGATATGTTCGCTGGCGGCGCACTGGGACGCATGACCATCTTTGCCCTTAATATCATTCCTTACATTTCTGCGTCTATTATCATGCAGCTGATGATGGCGGCATCGCCTCAGTTGGGTCAGTTGAAAAAAGAGGGGGAGAGCGGACGCAAAAAAATCAATCAATACACTCGTTACGGCACGGTGTTTTTGGCATCATTTCAGTCTTTGGGCATTGCCATTGGCTTGGAGAATCTGCCCGGTCCTTTGGGCTATGCGGTGATTGATCCGGGTGTGTTTTTTCGCATCTCCACAGTGATTACCCTTGTGGGAGGGACGATGTTTCTGGTGTGGCTGGGTGAGCAAATCACGCAGCGTGGTGTTGGCAACGGCATTTCTTTGATTATTTTTGCGGGCATTGTCGCCAATCTGCCATCTGCCTTGTTGGGAACGCTGGAATTGGGACGCACCGGAGCGTTCTCTATGGCTTTTTTGCTGGGATTTTTTCTGATGGCATTGCTGGTGATTGGCTTCATCATTTTTATGGAGCGAGGACAAAGACGCTTGCTGGTGCAGTATCCCAAGCGTCAGGTGGGCAATCGCATGATGGGAGGGGATAACACCCATTTGCCCCTCAAATTGAACAGCTCCGGTGTGATTCCGCCGATTTTTGCCAGTTCTTTGTTGCTATTGCCGGCATCGGTGGCGGGATTTCAAGCGGCGGGCGGTCCCGATTGGCTTTATGATTTTTCCACCATTTTGAGCCCGGGGCAGCCTGTGTATATGTCTCTTTATGTTGCCTTGATTATTTTCTTTGCCTTCTTTTACACGGCGATTGTGGTCAATCCTGAGGACACGGCAGAGAATTTGCGCAAGAATGGCGGCTATATTCCGGGCATTCGCCCTGGAGCGGGGACGGCGGATTATTTGGATCGCATTTTGACTCGTCTGACGGTGGTGGGGTCAATTTATTTGGCATTGGTGTGTTTGTTGCCCGAGATGCTGATTGCTCGCTATTCTGTTCCATTTTATTTTGGCGGCACATCGTTGCTCATTATTGTGACGGTGACCATGGACACGGTGGCTCAGGTTCAGTCTCATTTGATTGCTCATCAATATGAGGGCTTGCTGCGCAAATCACGCTTGCGAGGCGCGCGACGGTGAATATTGTCTTGATGGGCGCGCCCGGTGCCGGCAAAGGAACGCAAGCCACGGCTTTGGTGAGCCGTTATCATTTGCAGTCACTGGCAACGGGTGATTTGTTGCGCTCTGCGGTGGATGAAGGAACGCCTTTGGGATTGCAAATCGCCGCCACTTTGGAAGCCGGAGATTTGGTGAATGATGACACCGTCATTCAATTGATTGCCTCTCGTGTGCAAGGGGGCAACGGCAATTTTTTGTTTGACGGGTTTCCCCGCACATTGGGGCAGGCTCAAGCATTGAATCAATTGCTTGAAGAACACGGTCTGGCTTTGCAGGCGGTGATTTTTTTGCAGGTGTCGGATTCTCTTGTGGTGGAGCGTTTGTTGGCCCGTGGACGCAATGATGATGAAGAGGAGGTGATTCGTCATCGCCTCCACACCTATTATGAGAAAACCGCACCCTTGCGTGACTATTACGAAGCGAAAAATCTTGCTGTCACCATTGACGGTGAGGGCAGTGTGGAGGCTGTGGGCACGCGTCTTTATGAATTTGTTGATGGTTTGGGTGATTGACTTTGAGGAAAGTTTTTTGCATATCATATCTATTCTTTGTTTTTATGGAGGTGCATGGTGGCACGGATAGCGGGAATTAACATTCCAACGCAAAAGCGTTTGGTTGTGGCTTTGACCTATATTCATGGAATTGGGTCAAAGCGCAGTGCCGATGTGTGTGTGGCGGCGGGACTTGACGGCTCGACGCGCGTGAGCCAGCTGGGTGAAGAACAGGTGATAAAGCTGCGGGAGATTATTGAAAAAGATCAGATGGTGGAAGGAGATCTCCGCAGAGAGACCGCAATGAATTTGAAGCGCATGATGGATATTGGTTGCTATAGAGGTTTGCGTCATCGCAAGGGTTTGCCTGTGCGTGGACAGCGCACGCACACCAATGCCCGCACCCGCAGAGGACGAGCCGTGCCCATTGCCGGCAAGAAGAAGGCATAATCCATGGCAGTCAAGAAGAAAATCAATACGGGACCCGCTGCGATCGCTCATATTCGCGCGAGCTTCAATAACACCATTGTCACCATTACCGATTCCAAAGGACAGACCCTCACATGGGCATCCGCGGGCACGCAAGGATACAAGGGAGCTCGTAAATCCACTCCCTATGCCGCTCAGATGGCGGCTGAAGAGGCGGGGAGAAAAGCCATGGACATGGGGGTCAAATACCTTGATGTCATGATCAATGGCCCGGGCGCAGGCAGGGAATCGGCTTTGCGTGTTCTCAACGCTATTGGGCTCTCCATTAAAACCATTCGCGATGTGACACCCATTCCTCATAATGGGTGTCGTCCCCCCAAACGGCGGCGCGTCTGATTCATCACACGAAGGAACACCATGGAGCAACATCACGATATTTTGCAAAAGAATTGGACTGAACTGATCAAGCCCAAAAAGATAGGGGTGAAGAATTTGCTTGGCAAAGAGGTCAGTCACGGAGCGCAATTGGTTATTCAACCGTTGGAGCGGGGATTTGGTCATACTTTGGGCAATGCGTTGCGTCGGGTTTTGTTGTCATCGTTACAGGGGGCGGCGATCACCAGCGTCAAGATTGACAAGGTGCAGCACGAATTCTCAAACATTGAGGGTGTCCATGAGGATGTCACCGATATCATTCTCAATTTGAAAACACTGCCTTTGAAGATGAACAGTGACCAGGTCGTCAAGGTGATGCTCTCTGCCAAGAAAGCAGGAGCGGTCACCGCCGCCGCCATTGAGGAGAAATCCCAATTGCAAATTCTCAATAAGAAGCATCACATTTGCACGCTGGATCGCAATATTGATTTGTCTATGGAGCTCACGGTGGAGATGGGAAAGGGATATGTGTCGGCACAGAGCGTGCCACGCGATGAGAACATGCCCATTGGTGTTATTATGGTGGATGCGTTGTTTTCTCCTGTGCGTCGGGTGCGCTATCATGTGGAGAATGCCCGTGTGGGACAGATGACCGATTATGACAAGCTCATCATGGAGGTGGATACCGATGGCACGGTGTCTCCTGAGGATGCCATTGGGCTCGCGGCTCGTATTTTGCAAGAACAGCTTCAATTGCTGGTGAATTTTGATGATCCCGCCGTCAAAAGTGAAGAAGCCAGCGATCGCGGTTTGGGCTTTGATAAGTGGCTGTTGCGCACGGTGGATGACTTGGAGCTATCGGTGCGAGCCTATAATTGTCTCAAACATGAGGGGATTTTCTACATTGGCGACTTGGTGCGAAAAACCGAGCTTGCCATGCTGCAAACGCCGAATTTTGGACGCAAATCTCTCAATGAAATCAAGGATAAACTCAAAGAGCGGGGCTTGTTTTTGGGCATGGAAGTGGAAGAATGGCCTCCTGAGAATTTAGAAGAGCTGGCTCGTAAGATTAAGATTGAGGAGACTTATTGATGCGCCATCGTCTTCGGCAAGTAAAGTTGAATCGGACGAAGTCTCATCGGGATGCGATGTTTGCCAATATGGCGGTGTCTTTGATTATCCATGAGCAGATTAAAACCACTGTGGCGAAGGCGAAGGCTTTGCGCCCACAGGTGGAGCGTTTGGTGACGGCGGCAAAGAAGGGGCGTCTTCACGATCGCAGGCGGGCAACGGCGTTTTTGCAAGATGATGCGTGTGTGCGCAAACTGATGGATGTGTTGGCGGAGCGTTATCGTCAGCGAGCGGGCGGCTATCTTCGCATTATGCGCGCAGGGCATCGGTATGGTGATTATGCACCGATGGCTTATATTGAATTTGTCGACCGAGATGGAGAGGCGAAAGGCGCGGCGGATTTGGCGAGAGTTCAAGAAAGCGGCAAGGAATCATCCGGCGGTGAGGAGCGCGCTTCTTCGGAAACAGAAAACAAATCAACGCCACAAAAGAAGAAGAGTGGATTATTCAATTTCATGCGTGGCTCAGACGATGACAAGAAGCCCTCATCGACATGATTCGCCATCGTTATCCGAAGAGGCTTTGTTCCCTGTCGCCTCGCCGCCACTGGCTGAATTGTTGCGTCCCAAAACTTTGGATGATGTGTTGGGTCAGGATCATGTGTTGGCGACAGGGGGATTTTTGCATGATAGTGTCAGTCAAGACTATTTGCCATCCTTGATTTTTTGGGGACCTTCGGGGTGTGGCAAGACCACATTGGCGAGTCTATTGGCTCAGCGGGTGAAGCGTCCGTTTGTGGCACTGTCGGCGGTGATGACGGGGGTGACGGAGCTCAAAAAGATTTTTGCCCGCGCTGAACAAGAGCGCGCGAGTGGGCAGTCATTGGTGCTGTTTATTGACGAGATTCACCGATTTCACAAAGGACAGCAGGATGCTTTTTTGCCTCATTTGGAGAAGGGGACATTCACGCTGCTCGGCGCGACAACCGAGAATCCATCGTTTGAACTGAACAATGCGTTGCTGTCACGCTGTCAGGTGGTGACTTTACGCACACTGGATGATTCATCCTTGCATGAATTGTTGCGGCGCGCGGAGGCTCATGAGGGTTCGCCTCTGCCGCTGACGGATGAGGCGCGAGATGCTTTGGTGTCTATGGCATCCGGTGACGGGCGTTATTTGCTCAACATGGCAGAGAGTGTATGGCGGGGGTCTCCGACGGAGTTGTTGGATGAAGAATCTTTGAGTTCTTGGCTCAATCGCCGTGCGTCTTTGGGGGATCGGCGAGGGGATGGTCATTACAATGTGGCGAGTGCGTTGCATAAATCACTGCGTGCCTCTGATGCTGATGGCGCATTGTATTGGTTGGCGCGCGCCATTGAGGCGGGGGAATCTCATGATTTTATTGCGCGCCGTTTGGTTCGTTTTGCCTCTGAGGATGTGGGTTTGGCTGACCCACAGGCACTGCCTCAGGCTTTGGCGGCGTGGGAGGCGTGGCATCGTTTGGGTGTTCCTGAGGGTGAGTTGGCGTTGGCACAGGCGGTGCTTTATTTGAGCACGGCGGCGAAATCCAATGCGTGCTATCGGGCATGGCAGGGAGCACAAAAAAGCGCGGCGCAAACGCATCATTTGCCGCCGCCTCGTCATATTCTCAACGCTCCCACACAGCTCATGAAAAAAGAGGGATATGGCGATGGATATGTCTATGATCATGATACGGAACACGCCTTTGCGGGGCATAATTGCTTTCCTCATGATATGAAACGACAGGGCTTTTATCATCCCACGGCGCGCGGCTATGAGAGGGATGTGGCAAAGCGTCTGGCGTGGTGGGAGAAAAGACGACACGGCTCATGACTGTTCACGAACGCTACATTGTTCGCCAAGATGAGGATGGCAGTCGCTTGGATCGCATGATTCGGCGGCGCAATGAACAGCTGCCTTGGCATCGCATTCAACACATGTTGCGGCGGCGCATTGTGTGGGTGGATGGCATGGGGAGCTCTGGCGATACGCGCGTGCATTCAGGACAGGTGGTGACCATTGGGGCGAAAATTCATACGCCCTCCGTTTCACAGCAAGAGCCTCTGATGGCAGCCGACAAAGCTCGTGAACTATTGCATGGCATGATTGTGCATGAGGATGACCGTATTCTGGTTCTCAATAAGCCGCAAGGGATGGCGGTGCAGGGCGGCAGTGGTGTGGGACGGCATCATCTGGCTCATTTATTGCAAGCTGCCTATGGCGATGAGGTTCGCTTGGTGCATCGTCTGGATCAAAAAGTGAGTGGGGTTTTGTTGGTGGCGCGTGATGCCATGATGGCGCGCAATCTCACATCACTGTTTCGCAATCGGTTGATGTTTAAGGTGTATTGGGGAATCACCACGGCTCCGCCGCCTCGTGAGCATGGACACATGAATCAGGCGGTGGGTAAGAAATTACTCAAAGCTCATACGGTGTATCGCTTGTTGGCAAATTTGGGAGATGACCGCTATGTGATTGCCTTTTGTCCTGTGACGGGACGCAAACATCAGATTCGCTTTCATGCGGCGGCGGAGGGCATGCCTCTGTTGGGAGATGGTTATTATGGCGGGCAGCGTCATGGCTCATTGCAACTGCATGGACGCATGGTTGCGTGGCGAGATGAAAACGACACGCGCCATCGCTTTGTTGCCCCATTGCCGCCCGTGATGACATCACTGCTGCACGGCGTTGCCATGGAGAGTCATGACATCACCCCGTGGGAGGAGCAGCATTATGAGCGGCTGCAAGCTCAAACTCGTTGATGCGGGCTACGCCATTGTGAATGACGCTGGAGAGTTGTGGCACACGCCTAACGACAATTCCATGATTGTGCCCACGCAATCGCTGGCACGGCGGATTTGTGATGAACACGGCGCGACCAACAAACCCATGACCGCCTTGACCATGAGCGCATGGGATTATTGTCATGACGAGAGGACGCGCGTCATGGATGAGATGGCATATTTTTTGCAGCATGATGATGTGTGTTATGGCGAGCCCCAACGATTGTCTGACACCGCTTTCTGCCGCCAGTGGATTAAGGATGCTCATGATATTCATGTGGGGGTGTCCAATGGTGTGATGCCCATTGTTCAGGATGAGTCGGTTGTGGCTCGTGGGGTGGGGTCTTTGCAATCGCTCAATCATTTTTCACTGGCGGCGTTTTGTCATTTGTGTCGTTTGTCTCATTCTTTTGTGCTGGGACTGGCATCGGTGATGGGTGTGCTCTCGTGTGAGGAATTGTGTGCGTTGATTCTTGCCGATGACCGAGACCAATTGGCGCGCTGGGGTGACGATGAAGAATTGCGCGCCCGCTGTGAGCAGATCAGCCAAGAGGCGCGTCATGGCTTTGACTTTGTCGCTTTGCTATCATCTTGAAGAAATGATGAACACCCGCTATGGTGCGAGGGATGGAGGAAATACTCGCACGCCTTGAGGAAAAAAGACGGCTGGCTCGTTTGGGCGGCGGTGAGCAACGCATCGCTCGCCAACATAAAAAAGGAAAACTCACCGCACGAGAGCGCATTGATGTCTTGCTGGATGAGAACTCATTTGAAGAATGGGACATGTTTGTGGAGCATCGCTGTCGCGAATTTGGCATGGATGAACAATCCATTCCGGGCGATGGGGTGGTCATCGGCTACGGCTTGATCAATGGACGATTGGTTTTTGTCTTTAGTCAGGATTTCACGGTGTTCGGCGGCTCGCTCTCGGAGTCCCATGCAGAGAAAATTGCCAAAGTGATGGATAAAGCCATTCAGGTGGGCGCACCGGTGATTGGCATCAATGATTCGGGCGGCGCGCGTATTCAAGAGGGCGTGGCGTCCTTGGCGGGCTATGCCGAAGTCTTTCAGCGCAATGTCATGGCATCGGGGGTCGTGCCGCAGATCTCTCTCATCATGGGGCCCTGTGCGGGCGGCGCGGTGTATTCGCCTGCCATGACCGATTTTATTTTTATGGTGCGAGACACATCCTACATGTTTGTCACGGGGCCCGATGTGGTGAAGACCGTGACGCACGAGGATGTCACTCATGAGGAGCTGGGCGGCGCATTGACGCACACCGCCACATCCGGTGTCGCCGATGCTGCCTTTGATAATGATGTGGAGGCATTGCTGGCGGTGCGGCGGTTTTGTGATTTTCTGCCGTCATGCAATCAAAAACAGCCGCCGCGGCGGCATAATCATGATGAGGTGAATCGTCTGGATGCCTCACTGGATCGTCTCATTCCCGACAATCCCAACAAGCCCTACGACATGCAGGAATTGATTGATAAGGTCGTGGATTCCAATGATTTTTTTCCCCTTCAGCCGGACTATGCCGCCAACATCATCACGGGCTTTGCGCGCATGGATGGTGCGGTGGTGGGAATTGTTGCCAATCAGCCGATGGTGCTGGCGGGATGTCTCAACATTGAGGCATCACGCAAAGCCGCTCGTTTTGTCCGCTTTTGTGATTGCTTTAACATTCCCATCGTCACTTTTGTGGATGTCCCCGGTTTTTTGCCCGGCGTGGCGCAAGAGCACGGTGGCATCATCAAGCATGGGGCAAAACTGCTGTTTGCCTATTGTGAAGCCACCGTTCCCAAAGTGACGGTCATCACCCGCAAAGCTTATGGCGGTGCGTATGATGTGATGAGCTCCAAGCATTTGCGTGGTGATGTCAGTTTCGCATGGCCCACGGCAGAAATCGCCGTGATGGGGCCCCAAGGCGCGGTGGAAATCATTTTCAGAGACGAGCTGCACGACAAGGAGAAAATCAAACAGCGAGCCGATTATTACCGAGAACGATTTGCCAATCCATTTATTGCCGGCGGGCGAGGATTCATTGATGATGTCATTCGCCCCAGTCATACCCGTGTGCGTTTGTGTCGTGCTTTGGCGATGTTGCGTGATAAAAAACTGAGCAATCCGTGGAAAAAACACGCCAATATACCCTTGTGAGACTTTTGTGAGACTTTTGTGAGAACGCGGGTGCTTTATGTTTAAGAAAATTCTCATTGCCAACAGAGGCGAGATTGCCTGTCGTGTGATTGCGTCAGCCAAGCAAATGGGCATCAAGACGGTGGCAGTTTATTCGGATGCCGACCGTGATGCGCTCCATGTGCGTCTTGCCGATGAGTCCTATTCTCTGGGCGGCATGAGTGCCAGTGAAAGCTATTTGCGCGGCGATGCCATCATTGCCGCCATGAAGGCGCATGATGCCGAAGCGGTGCATCCTGGATACGGCTTTTTATCGGAAAATGCCGATTTTGCCACTGCGGTGGCAAAGGCGGGATTCAGCTTTATTGGACCTCCTCCGCAAGCCATTGCGGTGATGGGCGATAAGATTGAATCCAAAATGCTGGCACAGAAGGCGGGTGTGAACATCATTGCGGGCAGTGAGGGTGCGATTGCCGATGTGAATGAGGCGCGCGCCTTTGCTCAAAAAATCGGCTATCCCATCATGGTGAAAGCATCGGCGGGCGGCGGCGGCAAGGGGATGCGAGTCGTGGAAAAAGAAAGTGAGATTGCCGATGCATTTCGGCTCGCCATGAGTGAAGCCAAAGCCAGTTTTGGGGATGAGCGTGTGTTTATTGAAAAGCTCATCACTTCGCCTCGTCATATTGAAATTCAGGTTTTGGCTGATTCTCACGGTCATGTCATTTATTTGGGTGAGCGTGATTGTTCGGTGCAGCGTCGTCATCAAAAAGTCATTGAGGAAGCTCCCAGTCCTTTTGTGGATGAGGATATGCGTCGGCGCATGGGAGAACAGGCGGTGGCGTTGGCAAAAAAAGTCGGCTATGTGTCGGCGGGAACGGTGGAATTTGTCGCTGGTGGCGATGGCAGTTTTTACTTTTTAGAAATGAACACCCGCTTGCAAGTGGAGCATCCTGTGACTGAATTGGTCACGGGATTGGATCTTGTGGAGTGGATGATTAAAATCGCTGCGGGAGAAAAACTCACCATTGAGCAAAGCGATGTCACCATTGACGGCTGGGCAATGGAGGCGCGCATTTATGCCGAAGACCCCGCGCGCGGGTTTCTGCCGTCAACGGGACGCTTGGTGCGCCATGCGCCACCGCCCGCAACCCAAGAGAGTGACCACATCATTCGCTTGGACACCGGCGTGGAAGAAGGCTCGGACATTTCCATCTATTATGACCCCATGATTGCCAAGTTGTGTGCGTGGTCACCTCATCGCACCACCACCATTGAGGCATTGCGTCATGCACTGGATCAGTATGACATCAAAGGGGTGGCTCACAATGGATATTTTCTCAGCGACTTATTGCTCAATGAGGAATTTTGCAAAACGGGCGTGACCACTCAGTTCATTGGCAATTATTATCCCGAAGGCTATGGAGCATCGTTGCGTGTGGCGTTGTCTGAGACGATTTTTCCTTTGGCGGCGGCGTATATGCGTCAGATGATGCATCAGTTGGAGCGCACCATTGAAGACCAATTAGAGAGTGAGGGGCATGAGCAGACAGCCTTTCGTGAGAAAGTGTGGGTGGTGGTCATGGGACAAGAACAGATTCCCGTGACTCTCGCGTTTGAGGAAACACTGGGGCATGATTGCGTCATGGAGCTGGCGGAACGCAAGCATGAGTTTCATGCGGCATGGCGTCCTCATGAGCGATTGCTGGCGTGTCGTGTGGATGGGGTCTGGCATTATGTCCAATTAGAGATGGGACACGGTTTTTATCAATTGACGCACGCGGGACAAATGGCATCTGTGCTGGTGCTGGAATCTCGGGTGGCGGATTATTACCGCTTGATGCCGGAGAAGAAAGTGGTGGATTTGTCGCGCTTTTTACTGTCTCCCATGCCCGGCTTGCTGGTGTCGGTGGCGGTGCACGAGGGCGATGCCGTGCGGCAGGGTCAGGAACTTGCCGTAATTGAAGCCATGAAGATGGAAAACATTTTGCGAGCCGATAAGGATGCGGTGGTTCAATCCATTGATGCCACCCAAGGCGACAGTTTGGCGGTGGATCAGGTCATCATGACTTTTGCCGATTCATCATGATGACCGGCTATTATGTGATTGGCGGCAGAGTGCAGGGAGTCGGCTTTCGTGATTTTGTGGAACGCACCGTTGCGCCCCATGAATTGAATGGCTGGGTTCGCAATTGTCATGACGGCTCGGTGCAATTGTGTTTGCAGGCGGAGGCATCGTTGCACCAATCTTTATTGGCGCGCATCAAACAGGGCAACAGGTGGAGTCGTGTGGATTCTCTTGAGCCTCATGCTGACCCATCGTCATTGCCCGCTCCGTGTGAGCCCTTTTGTCGTTTGCCCAACAGTTAGAATTAGATTATAATAACGAATGGCAGAAGTCCCCATAAAAATAAGAAGGGCGGCAGGGTGATGATAAAGGTGAGAATAAGACTGCTGATGGCTTTATCTTTGGAGAGATTTTGCACATGAGCAAGACACAAGGCGACCATATCAAATCCTTTGGCAGCCCAGGCAAGAGTCCAGAGCAGTAAGGTGAGAAGCAGAAAGCCAAACATCACATCATTAAAACCGTCACCATTGATATTGCCACTCACCCAGAAAACAAAAGTGATGATGAGGGCAAGCAGAAAAATCCATCCATGAAAAACACCCAGTGACCACGCAAGGGCGATTTTGACATGGTGTTTGTCACTGGTGGCGGTGCTGGAGCCGCGAATAAAAGACAATTCACTCACCCATGCCGCCACCGCCGTGCTCACATGAATAAAAATCACCCCCAGCAGACTGCCCAGCAACAACAGGATGGGAAATTTAATGAGCGGCTGTCCCATGACATCTTTTTCAAGGTCAGGCAAAGAAATGCCAGCGGCATAGAGAACACTCACCACCACAATGCCAATCATGGAACACAGCAGCATAAAAATGACGGCGGACTGCTTTTGTTTGGTCACATTATCCATGACATCGTCAGGATGTGACCAAATATGAATCCAAGGATTAATCATTCGTACAAGCATGGGACTGTGAGTATAAGCTACAGTTTTCACGGACGCAAGCGATACCCTGAAAGTAACATGCGCCAAACAATCCATACCGAGCCCCAACCGCTGACGGTAATGACAATCATTCCTGCGGTCATGCCCCCTTCGCTGTGCGTCAATAGTCCATAGCGGAAGCCATCAATGATGTAATAAAAAGGATTAAAGGTGACCACATCCTGCCAGTGGGCTGGCAGACGCGATACCGAATAAAAAGTGCCAGCGAGAAATGTGAGTGGCGTGACGACAAAATTGTTGATGGATGCCATGTGGTCAAATTTTTCTGCCCAGATGGCGGCAATCAGTCCCAAAGAGGTCATGAACAGACAGCCATGAAATCCATAAAATAATGCCAGAGCTGTGTTATTGAGCGATATTGGCACAAACAATTGAAAGGCAAGCCAGAGGATGATGCCAATCATGAGTCCTCGTGTCACGCCGCCGCACAGGTAGGCAAGGGTCAGTTCCCAAGCCGACAGGGGGGGCATCAGGACATCACCGATGTTGCCCAGCAATTTACTGTGCAGCAAGGATGACGAACTATTGGCAAAGGCGTTTTGCATCATGGTCATGATGGTGAGACCCGCAGCGAGAAAGGCTTGATAAGACACATCCCCCACCACTCGGGTGCTGCCATCAAAGGCAAGGGTGAAGATGGAGAAAAACAAAAACGCACTCACAAGCGGCGCAAGAACCGTCTGCAAGCCAACATTCAAAAAGCGTTGCACTTCCTTGACATAAAAACTCCACAAGCCAATCCAGTTGATATGAATTTTATTCATGATTTTTTTTTCGTCCATTGTGTGAGAAAGTGCTGCGTGGCGGTTTCAATCATGGTGAGGACGGTCTCAAAGCCGTCATGTGCGCCGTAGTAGGGATCGGGAACTTCATCCGTGCCATAGGAGGTGTCATAGGTCATGAGCAATTCAATGGGGACTTTGGCATCACATTGGTGGGCGATGTGTTGCAGGATTTTTTTATGCTCATGAGTCATGACAAGAATATGATCTTGGTGGGTAAAATCACTTTCTTGAATTTGACGGGCTCGTAAGCTGGTCATGTCATAGCCTCTGTTGCTGGCGGTTTGGATGGCTCGGGCATCGGGCGGGTCACCCTGATGATAGTCGGAGATGGCGGCGGAATCCACTTCAATTGGATAATTGTTGCGTTTAATAATATGACGAGCCACCGCTTCGGCTGTGGGAGAGCGGCAAATATTTCCTGTACAAACAAAGAGAAGCTTTTGCAAAACCAAAAAGGATTCTTTATAGTGGCGGCGGGGGAATGCCGTTTGCGAATGAGCAGGAGAATATCATGCGAAGAGTGGTTTTGTATAGTCTTTTGTGGATTTTGTCATTGTCTTCGGCGGTGGCGGAGCAGAAGCATCTGGGCAGCTTTGGCGATTGGGATTCATGGCTGGATGTCACCAAGAGGGATCGTCTGTGTTATGTGGTGTCACAGCCCAGCAAGTCGGAAGGAAAATATAATAAGCGCGGTAAAATTTACCTCATGGTGGCTCGCTGGGCTAAGACGGCGGAGCGCAATGAGGTCAGTTTTTTTGCCGGCTATGAGTTTAAGGAAAATGCCATCCCTACTTTGACGGTGGATGACAACAATGTGTTTTATCTGTTTGCTCAAGGAGAATGGTCGTGGGCGAAGGATCATGAAAAAGATGTTGAGTTGATTCGCCGCTTTATTAAGGGACGCCAAGCGGTGGTGCGGGGTGTTTCATGGCGCGGCACTGAAACGGTGGATTATTTTTCCTTGCGAGGCTTTACCTCTGCGTGGGCGGAAGTCAATAAAAATTGCCCCTGATGACATCTCTCATCGGCATGAGCAAAGAAGAGCTGACGGCGAGTCTTGCTGTCTTTGGGTGTCCGCCGTGGCGGGCGCGTCAATTGTGGCGGTGGATGTATGTGAAAGGCGCGCGTCACTTTGATGCCATGACCGATATTGCCAAGCCATTGCGTCAACAACTGGCACAGCACTATGTGCTGGCGCGTCCGCGGGTGACGGAACAGCTCAAGTCCGAAGATGGCACTCGCAAATGGCTCATTGCTTTTGAGGACGGCAGTGAGGTGGAGACGGTCTTTATTCCAGAGAGTCGGCGTGGCACGCTGTGTGTATCATCGCAGGTGGGGTGCACGCTGAATTGTCCTTTTTGTCATACGGGGACGCAAAGCTGGGTGCGCAATCTGACGGCGGCGGAGATTGTGGCTCAGCTGGTGATTGCCCTTGATGACCTTGACGGCTGGAATCATATTGAGCCATTGGATCGGCGCGCCATCACCAACATTGTTTTCATGGGAATGGGTGAGCCCTTGTTCAATTATGATGGGGTGTCAGGAGCTCTTGCCATTTTGCTGGATTCGGATGGCTTTGCTTTTTCCAAAAGACGCGTGACCGTCTCCACCGCAGGTGTCGTGCCATTCATCGGCACACTGGGAAAGGATTGGGGCGTGCGTTTGGCAATCTCGCTGCATGCCGTGGGTGATGAATTGCGCAATGAACTGGTGCCCATCAATCGCAAATATAATCTCGCGCAATTGCTGGATGCATGTCGCTCCTATGCCACCTTATCCAATGCGCGGCGAATTACTTTTGAATATGTCATGCTGAACGAGATTAATGATGGGGCGTCCGATGCTCATGAATTGGTTGCGTTGCTGCGTGATATTCCCGCCAAGATCAATTTGATTCCCTTCAATCCGTGGCGCGGCAGCGTGTATGCAAGTTCCCCCATGTCTCGGATTCGCTCGTTTGCGGACATTTTGAATGATGGGGGTTTGAGCGCGCCCATTCGCATGCCGCGTGGGCAGGACATCATGGCGGCGTGTGGGCAGTTGCGTTCGTCCTCGTTGAGACAGCGTCATGCCGCATAAGCACACTGTGCAAAAGGTGGTGCTTGCTTATTCGGGCGGATTGGACACCTCTGTCATTTTGCACTGGCTACGAGAGACTTATGGCTGTGAGGTGGTGACCGTCACCGCCGATATCGGACAGGGCGATGAATGTGACGAGGCTCTTGCCAAAGCCAAAAAACTGGGGGTGCGAGAGGCACACTTGTTGGATTTGAAGCTGGAGTTTGTGCGCGACTATGTCTTTCCCATGATGCGTGCCAATTGTCTGTATGAGGGCGTCTACTTGTTGGGGACATCCATTGCCCGCCCGCTCATTGCCAAGAGTCAGATTGATATCGCTCGCGAGACGAACTCGGACGCGGTGGCTCATGGGGCAACCGGCAAGGGCAATGACCAGCTGCGTTTTGAGCTCTCCTACTATGCCCTTGCGCCGGACATCACGGTGATTGCGCCGTGGCGCGAGTGGGATTTATTGAGTCGCGACAAGCTCATTCGCTACGGCGAATCTCATCAGTTGGACATTCCCACAGGCAAGCGCGGCGAGCCGCCGTATTCTATGGATGCCAATATGCTGCATGTTTCTTATGAAGGACGGGTGCTGGAGGATCCGTGGCAGGATGCCGATGAATCCATGTATCGCATGACGGTGTCGCCACAGGATGCTCCCGATAGGGCAGAGGACATTGTAATTTCTTTTCGTGAAGGTGATGGGGTGGCGGTGGATGGCGTTGCCTATGATGCCGCCGCCCTGTTGCAGCATCTCAATGAGCGGGCGGGCGCGCATGGCATCGGACGGGTGGACATGGTGGAAAATCGCTTTGTGGGCATGAAATCACGAGGTGTCTATGAGACTCCCGGTGGGACGCTTTTGCTGACGGCGCATCGCGCACTGGAGAGCATCACTTTGGACAGAGAAGAGGCTCATCTCAAGGATGACCTCATGCCTCGCTACGCCGCTTGCATTTATAACGGATTTTGGTTCTCTCCCGAACGAGAGGCATTGCAGGCATTGATTGACCACACCCAAAGACATGTCAATGGCGATGTGCGCTTGCGCATGTATAAGGGAAGCGTGATGGTGATGGGCAGACGCTCCGATGATTCGCTGTATGATGAGGACATTGCCACCTTTGAGGAGGACTCCGTCTATGACCATGAGGACGCACGAGGCTTTATTGCCCTGCAGGCGTTGCGTCTGCGCATGGTGGCGCGGCGAAGGAACTCATGACTGAGTTTTTCGGCATGGTGGCTTTATTGGCACAAGGAGCTTTGTGTTATGGGGTGATGGCACACGCGCCTCACTGGACGGCATCTTCGTTTGCCCATCGGTTTTTCTTGTTGTCTTTTGTGCTGGCGGTGGCGGCGGCTTTTTTGAGCGGTTGGCTTTGGCAGAATCATTTGCGTTTGAGCGGGTCGTTGTCATCGCAATTGTGGTTGTTGTTGTTGCTGTTGTGGGGGATGCGTGAGGTGCTGCCGCGTGTGGGTGTCAGGGTGGATTTATTGACCGTCTTGTTTATGCCCTACAGTCTGGTTTTGGTTGGTTTGGCTTTATTGTCGTCATTTTCTGTGGTGCGTCATGATGAGACGGTCATGATGCAGGATGGCTGGATTACGGTGCATATGCTCAGTGCCATTGTGGGTTATGGGGTGTTGAGTTGGGCATCTCTGGCGGCATTGGCGTGTTTGTTGCGGGCTCGGGTGCTGGCGGGACGCAAACATCTGCAGTCGTTTCTTGCCGCTCTGCCCAGCATTCGTGAGGCTGAACGCATGGAGCATCAATTATTGATTGCCTCGGTCGTTTTGATGGTGATGGCGATGGTGTCTGGTTTTGTGGCGTTTTCTTCATATCAGACGGCGTGGATGAAAATTCTCTTATTTCTCTTGGCATTTGGGCTGGCGGTGATGCTATTGCTGATGCGTTTGTATGCGGGGGTGGCGGGGGTGCGAGCGGCGCGTGTGCTTTTGGTATCGTGGTTTTGTTTGAGCTTGGCGTGGATTGGCGTTACATTGGTCGGTGGGTCTGAATGATGCTACAAATCGGAGATTTATCACTGCCCAGCAATATTTTGCTCGCCCCCATGTCTGGCGTGAGCGACAAGCCCTTTCGCGAGCAAGTGGTGAAGTTTGGCGCGGGGCTGGTGTTTTCGGAAATGATTGCCTGCGAATCGGTGTTGCGTGGGGTGCAGCGTTCTTTTTTGCGGGCTGAGGGAATCGGTGACCATCATGCCATTCAATTGGCGGGATGTGAGCCTCATCGCATGGGTGAGGCGGCGCGTATGGCGCATGATTTTGGTGCGTGCCTCATTGATATCAACATGGGATGTCCTGCCAAAAAAGTGGTGCGCGGTGAGGCGGGGTCGGCTCTTATGAAAGATGAACAATTGGCTGCCAGCATCATGAGTGCGGTGGTGCAAGCATCACACCTGCCCGTGAGCCTTAAGATGCGCATGGGATGGGATGAGCATCATCTCAATGCACCGCAGCTGGCGCGTATTGCCGAGCAGTGCGGCATTGTCATGATTACCATTCACGGACGCACCCGAGCTCAAATGTATAGGGGCAGTGCCGATTGGAAATTTATTCGCCGTGTGAAACAAGCGGTGAGCATCCCCGTGATTGCCAATGGCGATGTGTGTGAACTCAGTGATGTGGAGCAAATTCTTGAACAATCTCATGCCGATGGCGTTATGATTGGGCGCGGCAGCTATGGTCGCCCTTGGTTTCCTCATGTGGCGCACGAGTGGATTCATCACGGACGCCACGCGGTCATTGATGGCAAAACCAAGAGGAAAACCATTGTCCATCATCTCCAATCCCTCTATGAGCACTACGGCTCGCGCACGGGGATGCGCATCGCCCGCAAGCATCTGGGGTGGTACAGTCGCGGCATGACGCAAGCCTCTCGCATCAGAACGGAGATCAATCGCATTGATTGTCCCGTGGAATTGCAACGCTTTGTGCATCAAGCCTTTGCAACGCCTTAGGAAGCGGGGCGATGCGTGTTATTATTTGCGGTGGTGGCGCAGTGGGAGCGGGAATTGCTCATCACCTCTCATCAGAGGACAATGATGTGGTGGTGATTGATTCCTCTCGGGATGTGATGGCTCAGCTCGCCAAAAATCTTGATATACAATCGCTGCAAGGCAATGCCGCCCGTCCTGATGTTTTGGAACAAGCCAGAATGCGGGATGCCGATATGCTCATTGCGGTCACGGGCTCTGATGAGGTCAATATGGTGATTTGTCAGGTGGCGTATACTTTGTTCAAGACTCCTGTGCGGATTGCTCGCATTCGCGATCAACACTATTTGGCTTCATCATGGAAGCATCTGTTTCAAGATTCCCATGTTCCTGTCAATGCGGTGATTTCTCCCGAACGAGAGGTGGCGCGCGCCATCACCACCCAATTGAGATGGCCTGGCGCGTTTGAGTGCATCATGTTGGAGCAATCTTCTTTGGCGGTTGTGAGGGTAGAGCCAGCACCGCAATCCGATTGGTACGAGTGCTCGGTGAGTGAGATGGAGAAAAAGGCATCGTTTCCCCTTTCGATTCTGGCGTATGTGCGAGATGGTGCGTTGCAGCAGTGGGATCGCCATCATGTGCTCGCTCACGGAGAGGCTGTTTATGTGGCGGTGTCTCAGAATCAGGTCACGCCGTTGATGCGGTTCATGGGACATGGCGAGGCAGAGGCACGGAGGGTGCTCATTATAGGGGGCGGGAATATTGGATGGGCGTTGGCTGAAATGCTGGAAGAGCGAGTGGTGGATCTCAATCTTAAAGTCATTGAGAAAGATGAGCAAAGAGCCAAAAAAATCGCCGCCAATCTCAAAGAAGCAACCGTCATTCATGGCGATGCTCTTGATCCCGTCATTTTGAGTGAGGCGGAAATCAACACCACAGAAACCATCATTTGTGTCACCCAAGAAGACGAAAATAACATTCTCATCTCTCTCTTGGCGAAGCATCACGGATGCCAAAAAGCCATCGCCTTGGTGAAGAATCCCATTTATCATCAGATGGTCTATCGCTTGGGGATGGATGTGGTGGTGCACCCGCGCAGCATCACGGTGTCAAGCATTTTGCGCCATGTGCGGGAGGGCAAAGTAATCTCGGTTCATTCGTTAGGAGGGGAGCGCGGCGAATTGATGGAATTGGAAATTTTGCCCACCGCCGCTATTTTGGATCGCAGCCTTGCTCAATTGGACTTGCCTCCTGGGGTGCGTATTGGCGCGGTTGTGCGTGATGGCACGGGAGTCTTGATGCCTCACGGAGAGATGGTGTTTCAAAAACACGACCGCGTTGTGTTGCTTGCACCCACCCGTGCCATCAAGGATGTGGAACGCCTCTTTACCGCAAAGCCGAGTTTTTTTTAATGGTGGATGTGACACCCATCGCCTATGTCAATGGAGCGTATGTGCCGTTGCATGACGCGCGGATTGCCCTTTTGGATCGGGCGGCGTTGTTTGCCGATGCCGTCTATGAGGTGATGTGGGTTGAACAGGGGCGATTGATTGATTTTGACAATCATTGGCGGCGTTTTGTGACATCGGCTCAGGCGATTGCCATGAAGCCGCCTTACACGAAGGATGTGTGGCACATCATCATGAAGCAATTGATTGGGCGCAATGGCTGTCGCAACGGCGGACTTTACTGGCACATGAGTCGTGGCGTGATGATGCGCAACCATGTGCCCCACAACACCATGACGCCTCAGCTGGTTGCCTTTGTGAATCATGCCGAGCTGCAGGCGCGCTGCACGGATGCCGTCACCGTGATGACCGCCTCAGAATCGCGCTGGAAGCGGTGTGATATCAAAACGGTGGGATTGCTGCCCAATGTCATGGCGCGTATGCGTGCCGCCGCCCAACAAAAAAATGAGACATGGTTCGTCAATGATGAGGGGTTCATCACGGAAGGCGCGGCGTGCAATGGGTTTATTGTGGATGAGCACAATGTGCTGCGAACCCATCCCGCCACCGAGGCGATTTTAGCGGGAATTGTGCGTGATTTTGTGGTGCACGCGGCGGCGCGCCTATCCATTGATGTGCGTGAGGAGGCATTTTCTCTGGCGGAATTGAAAAAAGCCAAAGAAGCATTCTACACCGGCACGCTGCAAGGTGTCATGGGAGTATCATCAATTGATGACATCGCCATTCCTCACGGAACGGATGCTCCCATCACGCGCGCTTTAATGGATGCCTACGAGCAGCATCTGACCCAATGAAAACATTGGTGATTCATCCTCACGGTGCATGGCACGGCGACCGTCATCCGTTGGATGATTTGGCAGAAGCGGTGGCATTGGCTCACGCTTTGCATTTTGAGGTGAGCGGACACTGCGTCAATGTGCGTCAATTGCACGCCGCCTCGTTTTTTGGCAAGGGAAACTGCGATGCCATTCGCGAATGGGTGAGCGGCAGTGGGTATGAGCTGGTCATCATCAATCATCAGTTGTCGGCGGTGCAGCATCGGCAGTTGGAAAAAGCGTGGCAGGTGAAGGTGTGGGATCGTCACATGCTCATTTTAGAGATTTTTGGCGCGCGCGCGTCCACACGGGAAGGAACGATTCAGGTGGAACTCGCCGCATTGCGCTATCAACGCAGCCGTCTGGTGCGCTCTTGGACGCATCTTGAACGCCAAAGAGGCGGTAGCGGATTCATGGGAGGACCGGGCGAGCGACAAATTGAGAGCGATCGCCGCATCATTGATCGCAAAATTCATCAATTGCAAAAAAAACTCAAAACAGTCACACGCACCCGCAGACTGCAACGCAAAGGACGCCGTCACTATCCCTCCATTTCACTGGTGGGATACACCAATGCCGGCAAAACCACGCTCTTCAATCGCTTGACGCACAGTGACGGATGGGCTGCGAATCAATTGTTTGCCACCCTTGATCCGATGGCGCGGTCTTTGTATTTGCCCTGCGGACAAACGGTCATTGTCTCGGACACGGTGGGATTTATCTCTGACCTGCCTCATCATCTCATTGCCGCCTTTCGTGCCACTTTGGAGGAGGTGATTGATGCCGATGTCATCATTCATCTCATTGATGGGTCATCGCCTCATCACACGGCACAGGCGCGTGATGTGAATGATGTGCTGGCACAACTGGGAGTGGAGGATGAGCGTCCCATCATTGAGGTTGTTAACAAAGCCGACTTGTTATCAGACGCATCTCGCGATGAGCGATTGTTGCTCTCGGCAGCAAATGGCTCAGGCGTGGATGATTTGTTGAATGAGCTCTCGCGGGTGGTGCATCAATTGCCTCGTTTTTGCAGGCGCGCGAGCAGTGCGGAGCTGTCCCATGCACCGCCGCCCATTTGCTGAACCTCTTCATAAAATTGAGCGATGAGGGCGGTGGTCTCCAGCGGCGTTGAGGAGGCTGCCATTGCCAGACGCAAGTCCTTGAGCATCCAATCCACCTTAAAGCCAAAGCCATCAAATTGTCCATCCAGCATGGTGGCGGCGCGATTTTGCATCCACCATGAGGATGACGCGCCATTGGTGATGGCTTGCAGCAGGGCATCGGTGTCCAATCCCATCTCTTGAGCAAAATGCAACCCCTCCGCCAAAGACTGAATGACACCGCTAGCACAGATTTGATTGACCATTTTTGCCAACTGACCCGTTCCCACCTCACCCATGTGGGTGATGGTGCGCCCGTAACAACGCAACAGAGGCTCAATGGCGGTCACATGGTCTTGCGCCCCTCCCACCATGATGGACAAAGTGCCTTGCTGCGCCCCTTCCATGCCGCCCGATATCGGAGCATCACAAAAAAAGCATCCTTTGTGTGCCGCCAGCTGAGCCATCTCACGGGCAATGGTCGCCGAACAGGTGCTGTGGTCAATGATAAAGCCGTTCGTCATCACCGTGAGAGCTTCGGTCACCACACTGCGGAGATCATCGTCATTGCCCACACAGGTGATGAGTCCGTCTTGTCCTTGCACCGCCTCACTGACGCTGCCCGCAACCGCGCCTTGATGCAACTTCTGCCACTGTTTCATTTTAGCGGGGCTACGATTATAAACCGTGACGCTATGACCGTGGCGAGCCAGATGCCCCGCCATGGGCGCACCCATCGCTCCCAGTCCCACAAATGCAATGCGATTCAAAGCCATCCCGCCAGCTGCCTCATGATTAGGTGTGTCAATGCGTCCATATGATAGGAACTCTCATTGAGGCAGGGGATGGTATCATACTGCTCTCCGCCTGCACTCATAAAAATCTCTTTGCCTTCAATGGCGATTTCCTCCAATGTTTCAATGCAATCGGCGACAAAGCCGGGCATCATAACCGCCAATCGCTTTACGCCTTTCTCCGCCAGTGCCTTGATGGTTTCATCGGTGTAGGGTTGCAGCCATTCGGCAGGACCAAAGCGCGATTGAAATGTCATCATGAATTGGTCTTCATTCAAGTTCAGGGATTCTCTGAGCAGTCGGTAAGTTTTGGCACAGTGGCAATGGTACGGGTCACCCTTCATAAAATACTCTTTGGGCAGTCCGTGAAAGGAGACCAGCGTCACCTCAGGCTGCCATGACGAATTATTGCACCATTCACGATGAGAGCGCGCCAGTGCGTCAATATAGAGGGCATCATCATGATAGGGGGGCATGGTGCGAATGGCGGGTTGCCAGCGCATTTTTTGCAAAACATTGAATGCCTCATCATAGGCGGTTGCCATGGTTGCGGCTGAATACTGCGGATACAAGGCACACAGCAACACCCGCCGCGCCCCTTGTTCCACCATGTGAGACAAAACATCGTGAATGGATGGCGTTCCATAGCGCATTGCCCAGTCGGTGATGATGCCATCACTCGCCTTTGCCAGTTTTTGTGTGATGGCATCATTTTGAGCGCGCGTGATGGTGCGCAGAGGGGATTCGTCCTTTTCGTGATTCCAAATGCTTTGATACGCCGCACCGCTCTTTTGCGGGCGCGTGGTGAGAATGAAACAATTGAGAATAATCTTCCACACCCAAGGATTGGTCTCAATGACGCGGCGGTCACTCAAAAATTCCTTGAGATAACGGCGCATCGGACGATAGCCATAACCGTCGGGCGTGCCCAAATTGACGAGCAAGACGCCAATTTTGCCGTCAGCAATGAGAGGATGGTCGGCTGGTTTGTTCATGTCGTTTGTTTGCGAGCAACAATTATGCTACATAACAGCACGATGGATGAAACACAAGGTCAGAGCTTTATTGTCAATCTGGACAGTTATGAGGGTCCGCTGGATGTCTTGCTGAGTCTGGCGCGCAATCATGAGGTGGATTTGCGAGAAATATCGCTCGTTGTGTTGGCGGAGCAATACATGGCGTTTTTGCGGCAGCAGGATATCAGGCATTTGACCAAAGCGACAGACTATCTCGTGATGGCGGCGTGGCTCACATGGCTCAAAGCGCGCTTGCTCACCCCACAGCATCATGAACAAGAAGACGATGAGGAAGATCCCTTTGCCGAAGCCGAACAATTGCGAGAGCAGTTGATTCATCTCAATCTCATTCGCCAGTCGGTGAGTTGGCTCAGAGAACGCCCCCAATTGGGACAAGATTTTTTCGCTCGCCCCACCCAATATCATGAAACCAAAGAGCTGTCCCCGCCGCCAATCAAATTGTATCAATTGCTTGAAGCCTACAGCAACATGAATGAGCGTGATGAGGGTCAGCAGGAAGCATCACCTTCGTTTCGCCATCATCCGTTCATGTCTGTTGCGGTGGCATCCACGCAGGTGCAAAAATGGGTGACCCAGCCCACCGATTTTATTGACCTTGTGCGTGAGGTGGCTCAGCGATTGAATCAGCCCATGACCTATATTCTGATTCCCATGTTTATGGCATCCTTGCAATTGATGAAAAGTCGGCAAATAATGCTGTCGCAAAAGACGATAGATGATGCCCTCACGGTTGCATCCCTACAGGAATGATTGCATCATGAACGACTCCGCTCACACATTATTGTGCCAACTGGAAGCTATTTTATTTGCCCATGGCGATTTGATGGCAAAAGACGAACTCTTGCAATTGATGCCCTATCCTGACCGACTAGACGAATTATTGCACAGTTTGGAGAATCATTATGCCAATCGGGGGATTCGTCTTGTGTGTGTCAATGATTGTTGGGGGTTTCGCACGGCATCTGATTATCGTGAACTTTTGGCGCGCTGGCAGCGCAAGCCATTGCGTTTATCGCAGGCGGCACTGGAGATTTTAATTATGTGTGCTTATCATCAGCCGTTGTCGCGCGCTGAAATGGAGGCGATTCGCGGCTCAACCGTCTCGTCTTCTGTCATCAATAAGTTGGTTGAACTGGGATGGATGAAACCTGCGGGACGAAAATCATTGCCCGGCAAGCCTCTGTTGTGGGAAACCACTCAAGCGTTTTTGGAGCATTTTGACCTTAAATCCCTTGACCATCTGCCATCCCGTGACGAGATTCGCTCACTGGGATTGGGCAAGGGCGAGGAAGGCGGACTTTTTGCAGTCAAGGTGGAAGGTTCATCTTGACTTGACCATCCACTGTGATTGAATAGGAGACATCATGGGATCAATCGGTATATGGCAAATCCTTCTTGTTTTGGTGATTGTGCTGATTTTTTTCGGCGCCGGACGCTTGCCGCAAGTCATGAAAGAATTGGCACGGGGTATTCGCTCATTTTCCAGTGAGCTGCGCACGCCGTCACAAAAAAAATCTGCCACAAAGAAAAAACCAAAAACAAAAGATCAATAAGGGCATTCATGTTTTCCATTGGCTGGTTTGAACTGCTGCTGGTGGCGACTCTGGCATTGTTGATTTTTGGCGCAGACGACCTGCCCGTCATCGCTCGGCAGATTGCCCGAGTGGTGGGACAGGTGCAACGCATGTTCTCCGTGCTCCAGCGCGACTGGCAGTATATGACCCGCGACCAAAACGATGACACGCAAAAACCAAAAGACAAAAATGAACAATGACGCATCCAACACCATTCATCGCGATGATGCCATGCCTCTGGTGGAGCATTTGCGGGAATTGCGTCATCGTCTTTTGCGCTATGGTGGCGTGTTTGTTATTTGTTTTTTGCTGGCTTTAGGCTGGGCACAGGAAATTTATGACATCCTCGCCGCGCCATTGGCTCAATCATTGCAGCAGCAAGGACGCGCCGCCACCATGATCTACACCCAATTGCCTGAGGTGTTTTTTGCCTATGTGCGGGTGGCGTTTTTTGTGGCGTTGTGCGTCTCTTTTCCTTATGGCTGTTATCAATTGTGGCAATTTATTGCGCCTGCTTTGTATCAAAAAGAACGCCGTTTGGTGCTGCCGTTGCTGTGGATGATGCCCGTCTTGTTCGCGGCGGGGGCGTTGTTTGCGTATCATGTGGTGTTGCCGTTGGCGTGGCATTTTTTCTCCAGTTTTGTGGGAGGCGAGGGCATGGCGATGCGTCTGGAAGCCAAAGTGAGTGATTATCTCTCCTTGTCTATGGCTTTGATTTTCTCCTTTGGGGCATCTTTTTTGCTGCCGATTTTTCTTGTCTTGCTGGTGCGCGCCGAAATGGTGACTCTTGCCCAATTGATTGCATGGCGACGCTATGCCATTGTCACGGCTTTTTTGCTGGCTGCCATTTTGACTCCGCCCGATGTCATCAGTCAGATTTTATTGGCGGTGCCGCTCATTTTGTTGTATGAAGCCAGTGTGGTGATTATTCGGATTACTAGAGGCAAGCATCATGCATGATATGAGATTGATACTTGCTCAACCTCACGCTCTTGCCGAGTCGCTGATACAGCGCGGCTTGAAAAGTAGTGATGAAGCTTTTGCTTTGCTTGCCGATTTAAAGAAAAAAGATGAAGCATTGCGAATTACGCTTACCCAATTGCAGAGATTGCAGGAACGGCGCAATGCTCTTTCTAAAGATATTGGCGGCAAAAAAAGCAGAGGCGAAGATTCCAGCACAGAGGAACAAGCCGTCAGTGCCATCAAAGAGGAGCGAGTGGCACTGGAGAAAAAAGCCGACCAGCAAAAACAAGAGATTCATAATATTTTGGCTAACCTTCCGAATCTTTTGGATGATTCTGTGCCAGATGGAGCAGATGAGAGCAACAACAAAGTGCTTGATTCATGGGGTGATGTCAAAAAAGGCGATGACTTTCTGGATCATGTGGCGTTGGGGGAGCGTCTAGGATTGATGGATTTTGGCGTGGCGGCACAGATGGCGGGGGCGCGTTTTGTGGTGTTGCGAGGGGCATTGGCGCGTTTGGAGCGGGCTTTGGCATCCTTCATGCTGCACACCCATTGCCAGCAGCACGGCTATGAAGAGGTCGCGCCGCCTCTGTTGGTGCGCGACCGTGCTCTTTACGGCACGGGACAATTGCCCAAATTCAGTGAGGATTTGTATCAGACGCGTGAGGGCTGGTGGCTCTCGCCCACGGCAGAGGTGCAACTCGCCAATGTGGTGGCACAACAGACACTGGATGAGGCATCGTTGCCGTTGCGTCTGACGGCTCACACGGCGTGTTTTCGCTCGGAAGCAGGCGCGGCGGGAAAGGACACCCGAGGCATGATTCGCCAGCATCAGTTCTACAAGGTGGAACTGGTGTCGGTGTGTCATCCCAGCCAATCGGCTGACGAGCATGAACGCATGACGCAATGCGCCGAAGCCATCCTGCGTGCGTTGCAATTGCCCTATCGCAAGGTGCTGCTCTGTTCTGGCGACACCGGATTCGCCGCACAAAAAACCTACGATTTGGAAGTGTGGATGGCAGGGCAACAGTGTTATCGCGAAATTTCCAGTTCATCCAATTGTGGCGATTTTCAGGCGCGCCGTCTGGGATGCATGGTGAAGGGCGCGAGCGGCAAGTGCTATGCTCACACACTCAATGCCTCTGGCGTGGCGGTGGGACGCTGTCTAATTTCTGTGATGGAGAACTATCAGAAAGATGGCTCAATTGTCAAATTCCTGATGTGTTACAACCCTACCTCGGCGGAATGAAACGAATTGAGTGATGGGTGAAAATGTTGCGAAAAAGGTGTGATGGGATATAATAAAGGCATGGCTAAAGACAATACAAAAAATAATGCGGGTGCTGGCTTAGTTCCTCAAACTATGGCGGGAGAAATCTTGCACCATCTCAGCGATGCTTGGCGCAGGATTTTGTGGCTGACGGCGTTTCTTATTCCTTTTGTGTATGTCATGGCGTTGAGTATCAATGAATTGGTAGAGATTTTACCGATTTTGCAAGACTATTGGTCGGCATCGGAAGTGTATGGTATGACCAGTGGCATTGAAATAGCGGCGGTATTTCTTATATCACTGGTTGTATTTATGGTGCTGACAATTTTCATCACCATTTTTGTGGTGATGCTGAAAATCATAAGACAATTGCTGTTGCTGGATAAGGAGCGTAAGCAATGACTTTTTTGAAAGAAAAGAGCTTATTGGTGATGAGATACACGCCAACAATTCTCATCATGATGGCGGCGATGGTTTTTGCTTATGATTTTTTGATGGCGATGGGTCGCATCATCTTCAATCTGGATTTTCTCACATCACACACACTGATTTATGTGATGATGTTTGTGATGTTTGTTTTTTTCTCTGGGGCGATGATTGCCATCATCATCAATCACATAGAGGATTTGCGTCATACGCCACAGGTGAAAGACTACGATCAAGCGGTGGCACAATACAATCGCGGCGTCTCCTACTACTACGGCGAGGGGGTGGCGAAGGACGATCAAGAAGCTTTTCAATGGTTTGCAAAGGCTGCCGAACAGGGACTTGCTCAAGCTCAATATAATCTGGGTCTGATGTATGATCGCGGCGAAGGCATCAAAAAAGATAAAGCAGAGGCGGCGCGCTGGTGGCTCAAAGCCGCCGAGCAACGGCTTGTTCTGGCTCAATACAATCTTGGTGTCATGTATGCCGAAGGGCGAGGGGTGAAGCGGAATCAGGAAAAAGCAATGGAATGGTATCAAAAAGCCGCCAAGCAAGGTTATGCCTCAGCCCAATATAATCTTGGTATCATGTATGCCAATGGCGGCGGTATGACAAAGAATGAAAAGCAAGCCATGCACTGGTGGCGCAAAGCCGCCCAACAAGGCGATGCCCAAGCCCAAGAAGCTTTGAATAAACTCAATTCACCCCCATAACTTCAATGAGGCGGCGTGTTGCAAAAAACATGGACGGGGAGTGCAATTGTGATATATTTAACACATGGCTGATTCTAATTTGAAAATCATATTAGAATTCATCAAAGAATACGCGCCTCGCAATTGGCTGAAAGCTCTTGCGATATTATTTTGCATCTATCTAGGGTTTTTCTTCTCTAATTTAATAGCGGATGAGCTAGAGAAATTATCAGAAGTAGGGGTAATTTTTGCGACTGCCTTCTTTTGCATTGCCGTATTTTCTAGCCAAATTATTAAACCACTGCAATTAGTGGTAAATAAAGTAGCTGCTGACATTTCTGCTGGAATTAAAAATTTGGTTTTATTCATAGAAGGTTTGTTTTTTGGCTCGCCGCAAGGGTATTTCAACTACGGCTTAGAATGTCTTTCTAGCAATAATTATAACGAAGCTACCAAATGGTTTGAAAAAGCTGCTCAAAGAGGTCTTGCCCAAGCTCAATTCAATCTAGGTGTAGCTTATTACAATGGCTATGGTGTGACACAGGATACAACCCAAGCAGTCAAGTGGTACACAAAAGCTGCTGGGCAAGGTCTTGCCGAAGCTCAATCCAATCTAGGTGTGATGTATCATAATGGCGAAGGTGTGAAACAAAATGATCGGAAGGCGGCACAATGGATTAAAAAAGCTGCCCAACAAAATCTTGCTCCAGCCCAATATAATCTAGGAGTGGCTTATGCCAATGGCGATGGTGTTACGAAGGATACAACAAAAGCAGTCAAGTGGCATAAAAAAGCTGCCCAACAAGGTCTTGCCGAAGCCCAATACAATCTTGGCGTGGCTTATCATAAAGGCAGGGGTGTGATACAGAATCAAAAAAAAGCAGTCAAGTGTTTCACAAAAGCTGCCCAACAAGGTTATGCCTTAGCCCAAAATAATCTAGGTGTGATGTATCTCAATGGCAATGGTGTGACGCAGGATGAGAAAGAAGCAGTCAAGTGGTTTGAAAAAGCTACTGGGCAAGGTCATGCCGAAGCCCAATATAATCTAGGTTTGGCTTATCACAAAGGCGAGGGCGTGATACAAAATACTGGAAAGGCGGTATATTGGGTTAAAAAAGCTGCCCAACAAGGTCATGCTAAAGCCCAATATAATCTAGGTGTGGCTTATGCCAAAGGCGAGGGTGAGAGGCAGGATTATACAGAAGCAGTCAAGTGGTTCAAAGAAGCTGCACAACAAGGTCTTGCCGAAGCCCAATCTAATCTAGGTGTGATGTATCTCAATGGCGATGGTGTGCCACAGGATACAACCCAAGCAGTCAAGTGTTTCACAAAAGCTGCCCAACAAGGTTTTGCTCTAGCCCAAAATAATTTAGGTGTGATGTATCTCAATGGCGATGGTGTGCCACAGGATACAACCCAAGCAGTCAAGTGGCTCACAAAAGCTGCCCAACAAGGTTTTGCTCCAGCCCAAGAAGTTTTGGATAAAATCAAAAAATCATGAGGAAAAAGTCTCGCAGTTCTTAAAGTATTTCCATGTTTGTTTTAGTCCGTTATTGAGTTTGATGGTTGGTTGCCATCCGAGCCATTTGTGGGCGCGAGTGATATCGGGGCATCGTTGCATGGGGTCATCTTGCGGCAGTGGCTCGTGGGTGATGCCGCCATTGCTTTTGGTCATGGAGAGCACCATTTCAGCCAGTTGCATGATGGAGAACTCATCCTGATTGCCCAGATTCACTGCGCCATCCAGGGGCGTGGCGTGATTCATGAGGGCAAGCAAGCCGTCAATCATGTCATCCACATAGCAAAAGCTGCGGGTTTGTGAGCCGTCTCCATAGACGGTCAGGGGTTTGCCGCCGATGGCTTGGTTGAGAAAATTGCTGATGACTCTGCCGTCTTTTTGATCCATGAAGGGACCGTAGCTGTTGAAGATGCGGGCGACGCGCACATCCAGCTGATGGCGGCGTTTGAAATCAAAGCACAGGCTTTCTGCGACGCGTTTTCCCTCATCGTAACAGGCACGAATGCCACAGGGATTGACATGCCCTCGGTATTCCTCTTTTTGCGGATGCTCTTGCGGGTCGCCATAGACTTCACTGGTGGAGGCTTGCACCATCACCGCCTGATGCTCATGTGCCAGCCGAAGCATGTGCAGCGTTCCCACAAAGCAGGTCTCACTGGTGAAAATGGGATCTTTTTGATACAGAGGCGGCGAGGCAGGACACGCAAGATGATAGATCTGATCAAGAGGCGTGGGCGGCAAAGACAACGGATGGCGAATGTCATGCTCAATCAGTGTGAAATGAGGGTGTGGTGTCAGGTCATGAACATGAGACGGGTCGCAGCTGTAGAAATTATCCACGCAAATGACATGATGACCATCGTTAAGCAATTGGCGGCATAAATTGATTCCCAAAAAGCCCGCACCGCCGGTCACCAAAATGTTAGACATGGCAAATCCCGTGTTGAATACATGTCCAGCCTTGTTGATGCAGCTGAGTGCCATCATAAATGTTGCGGCAATCCACAAGCACAGGGCGCGACAATTGGTTCTGGACGCGCTTCATATCAGCCTCACGATAGGCGGGCATATTGAGGGTGACCACCAGTGCATCGGCATCGGTGAGGGCATCGTATGGAGAGTCATGAATGATGGTGACAGAATCTCTGCCGGCAAAATAGCGAGCGAGATTTTCATGGGCGATGGCATCATGCAATGTGGCAAACGCGCCGTTCTCCAGCAGTGTGTCAATCAAGAAGAGGGCGGGGGATTTGCGAATGTCATCGGTCTGTTCTTTGAACGCGCCGCCCCAGAAGGCAAAGCGTTTGCCGGTGATGTGATTGTCAAAGTGCGTGAGAATTTTCTTGGCAATGATTTCTTTTTGTTGTTCGTTAATCATATCCACGGCGTTCAGCAGGCTGGTTTGATAATGAAGTTCTTTGTCACAGAAGGATTGCAATCCTTTGACATCTTTGGGAAAGCAGCTGCCGCCATAGCCGATGCCGGCACTGATGAAATGAGGTCCGATGCGCTCATCCATTGAGATGGCGGCTCGGATGTCTTGCACACGAGCTCCGGTGCGTTCCGCAATGGCTGCCATTTCATTGATGAAACTAATCTTGGTGGCCAGCATGGCGTTGGCGGCGTATTTGGAGAGCTCGGCACTTTCAAGATTCATATAGAGCAGTTTGTCGTCAGATAATGTGAGGAAATCATAGAGCTGTGCACACCGAGCAAAAGCCTCACGATTGCGCGCGCCAATGACAATGCGATCGGGCTTCATGAAATCCGATATGGAAGTTCCCTCGCACAAAAATTCGGGGTTAGACACAACATCAACATGAGCCGATACTTTGCGTTTTTTGAGACCCTTATCAATGATGTCTTCAATCTTTTTATTGGTGCCCACAGGAACGGTGGATTTGGTCACCACAAGACAATCATGAGTCAGATTATTGGCAAGGGTTTGACTGACCGCCAACACAAAAGAGAGATCCTTTGAATTGGTCTCATCATTAAAGGGGGTGCCAACACAGATGAAGATGGCATCGCTGTGAGGCAGGTGTTCTTTGAGTTGTGTGGTCAATTCCAACCGTCCGGATTTTAGTCCATCGCGCAAATAGTCGGCAAGAGACTCTTCATAGATGGTGGTGTGTCCTTGTTGTAATTGGTGGATTTTGTCTTTATCCACATCCACACATATGACATGATGCCTTTTGGCAAAACAGACGGCGGAGATGAGTCCCACATAGCCAGCACCGATGATGACGAGTTTTTTCATGTCTTCTTTTATCATTGCAGCCAATTGGAAAATGAATGTGAGTCGCGCCACAGCACTGGCACTGACTGGCGATACTATCACACTGATGAACAAAATCAAGGCGGTGAGTTCCGTTTTGTTTTTTGCCCCTGCGCCGTTGGTGGAGGCGGTGAGTTCGGTGTGTGATTCTGATATGGTGGGAGCACAGGATTGTCATGAGGAGGCACGGGGAGCTTACACGGGCGGCGTGGCGGCATCGCACTTGTATGATGTGGGGGCGCGCATTGTTCTTGTTGGTCACAGCGAGTGTCGTCAGCGTGGTGACGATGACGAACGGATTGCTCAAAAAATACAAAGAGCTCACGAGGCGGGGCTGAAGACGATTTTATGCGTGGGGGAATCTCTCAGCCAAAGGGAAGAAGGCAGGCAATTGGAGGTGGTGGCGCGCCAAATGGCTCTTGGCATCGCACCGTATGCCATTGCGTATGAGCCGTTGTGGGCGATTGGCACGGGTCGTGTGCCTCATGGTGAGGAGATTGCGGCGATGCATCATCATATTGGCGGTTTGTTTGATGGGGCGATTTTGTATGGCGGGTCGGTCACGGGTGACAATGCGTCTGAGCTGTGTTGTGTGGCGGGGGTTGACGGATTGTTGGTGGGGGGCGCGAGTTTGAGCCTTGACACCTTTGCTGCAATCGTGCAAGGCGTGGAAACATCTCTTGCCAACAGGAACAAGCTGAAGTAGAGTGAGCCCATGCCGTTGACATTACTGATTATTCACATGCTCATTGCATTGGGTCTGGTGTTTTTGATTTTGATTCAACGCTCCGAGGGGGGCGGTTTGGGCATTGGCGGCGATCCCATGCAGATGATGGGGGGGCGCGGCACAGCCACCATCTTGACTCGTGCCACCGCATGGATGGCGGCATTGTTTATGGCATCCAGCTTGTTGCTCACGATGGTTGCCGATCGCGGTGATGGCGTCTCGTCCATCATTGACTTGGAAGATGCGTCTCAATCGCCTGAATTGTTAGATGCGCCTCCCACCGTTCCCATTGATGATTTGCTCACCATTGATCCCATAGAATCGCTTGATTCTGAGAATGATCCTCTTCGGCTTTTGCCCTCTGAGGGCGGTCGCAGTCTTTCTCCTTCTCCGCCCATAGAGTGATGCGCTGGCTGTGACTTCCTCATCGGCGGCAGGTGTCAAATACATTTTTGTCACCGGTGGCGTGACCTCGTCTCTTGGCAAGGGGGTTGCCACTGCTGCCATCGGCGCATTGTTGCAGGCAAGAGGACTCAAGACGCGTTTGCGCAAACTAGACCCCTATCTCAACATTGACCCAGGCACCATGAGTCCTTTTCAGCATGGCGAGGTTTTCATCACCGATGATGGTTGCGAGACCGATTTGGACTTGGGATACTATGAGCGTTTTACCAATCAATCGTCACACGGCAGTGACAGCATCACGGCGGGGCGCATCTATGCCGATTTGTTGGAGCGCGAACGGCGAGGCGATTTTCTTGGCGCAACGGTGCAGGTCATTCCCCATGTGACCGATGCCATCAAGAATTTCATCACCAATGATTTGCAAGATGAGGATGTGGTGATTTGCGAAATCGGCGGCACGGCAGGAGATATTGAAAGCTTGCCTTTTTTGGAAGCCATTCGGCAAATGCGTCATGAGCTTGGCTGGCGGGAGACTTTTTTTATCCATGCGACTTTGGTGCCGTGGCTGGCGGCGGCGGGGGAGCTCAAAACCAAGCCCACCCAACATTCGGTGAAGGAATTGCTCAAGGCGGGAATTCAAACCGACATGTTGCTGTGTCGCACGGAACATGGGTTGGATGAATTGATTAAGAACAAGATTAGTCTGTTTTGCAATGTGCGCCCTGAGGCGGTCATTGAAGCCAAAGACACCGATACCATTTATCAAGTGCCTCTTGATTTTCACGCACAAAAGCTGGATACGCAGATTTGTCAACACTTTGACTGGAAGACGGGCGAAGCCGATGTCGGCAAATGGCATGATCTCACGCATCGCATTCGCTCACCTCAGCGTGATGTTGCCGTTGCGGTGGTGGGAAAATACACCGAATTGACGGATTCTTATAAATCGTTGGTGGAGGCTTTGCTTCATGGCGGTCTTGTTCATGAAACGGCGGTTGAAATCAAGTGGTTGGACTCTGATATTTTCTTAAAAGAGGATTCATTACAGGATATTATGGAGAATGTTTCTGGTATTCTTGTGCCGGGTGGCTTTGGCAAGCGCGGCAGTGAGGGCAAGATGGCGGCGGCGCGTCTGGCTCGCACGCGCGCCATTCCGTATTTGGGCATTTGTCTGGGCATGCAGATGGCGGTGGTTGAAGCGGTGCGCGCCAAAACCGATTTGCAAGGTGTGGGCTCTACCGAATTTGATGATGGCTGTGCTCATCCCATTGTGGGCTTGATGGAGGAGTGGCAAAAGGATGGCTCTACGGTCACGCGCGATGGCATCAAAGAGGGCATGGGAGGCACGATGCGGCTGGGTAGTTATGAGTGTGTGTTGACGAAGAAGAGTTTGTGTCATCGTATTTATGGCAAGTCGCGCATTTGGGAGCGGCATCGCCATCGGTATGAGGTCAATATCGGTTATGAGGATGTGATGCGCCAAGCCGGCATGACAATCGCAGGACGCTCCCCAGACGGCAATTTGCCTGAAATTGTGGAGATGGAGAATCACCCGTGGTTTGTGGGAGTGCAATTTCATCCTGAAATCAAGTCTCGCCCACTGACACCGCATCCGTTGTTTGCCGACTTCATTCGGGCAACGGTGGAATACGGTCATTTGATTTGATGGCAATGAAAACGGTCACCATAGGCAATGATGAATGTGGCAATGAGCATCCACTGGTGCTGATGGCGGGACCCTGTGCATTGGAGAGTCTTGAGCATAGCTTGATGCTGGCACACTCCATTGGCGCGCTGGCACAGCGTCATGGTGTGCCGTTTGTTTTTAAGGGGTCGTTTGACAAAGCCAATCGGTCATCGTTGGATTCACCGCGCGGGGTGGGCATGGAGAAGGGACTGGAGATTTTGACTCAGGTGCGGGAAAAAATTGGCTGTTCCGTCATGACCGATGTGCACACCGAAAAACAGGCGACTCAAACGGGTGCGGTGGTGGATGTGATTCAAATCCCTGCGTTTTTGTGTCGCCAGACGGATTTGCTGGTGGCGGCGGGCAAGAGCGGTGCGGTGGTCAATGTGAAAAAGGGACAATTCATGGCTCCGTGGGATATGGCACAGGTGGCGCATAAAATTGCATCAACGGGCAATGATGCCATTCTTTTGACCGAACGGGGGGTGTCTTTTGGCTATCAGCGGCTGGTGAGTGATTTGCGCGCCGTGCCCATCATGCAGCAGACGGGCTATCCTGTGATTTTTGATGCCACCCATTCGGTGCAGCAGCCGTCCTCATTGGGCAAGACATCGGGAGGCGAGCGTTCCTTCATTGCGTCTTTGGCGCGGGCGGCGGTGGCGGTGGGATGTGCAGGACTGTTCATTGAGGTGCATGAAGAGCCCAAACGCGCCCCCTCTGATGCCGCCACCATGCTGCCATTGCAGGAATTGGATGCTCTGCTCAAAGATGTTTCTTTTATAGACGCATACATCAAAAAGATGGTAAGAGAGCCTCATGAGTGATTCCTACGCCATTGTTGCGATGGATGCGCGAGAGATTTTAGACAGCCGCGGCATTCCCACAGTTCATTGTGGGGTTCGTCTGGGCGGCGGCGCAGAGGGATGGGCATCCGTGCCGTCGGGAGCGTCAACGGGAAGTCATGAGGCTCACGAATTGCGTGATGGTGATGGCAAACGCTATGGCGGCAAGGGCGTGCAAAAAGCCATTGAATCGGTACGGCAAATTTTTGCCGCATTGCAGGGCATGGACGCGCGAGAACAGGGCATCATTGATGCCACCATGGTGCAATTGGATGGAACAAAGCAAAAAAAGAAACTGGGAGCGAACGCCATCTTGGCGGTGAGTCTGGCGGTTGCCAAAGCGGCGGCGGCGGCGTGTCGACAGCCGCTCTATCGTTACTGGGGAGGCGCAGCGGCTCGTGTTTTGCCCATTCCCATGATGAATGTCATCAATGGCGGATGCCATGCCGATAATGGTCTTGCCATTCAGGAACTCATGATTGTGCCGCACGGCGCGCCGTCTTTTGCTGAGGCTTTACGCATGGGATCAGAAGTGTTTCATTATCTTAAAGCCTTACTGGCAGAGGGAAATTTTGTGACCGCTGTCGGCGATGAGGGAGGCTTTGCTCCCAATCTGGACACCCATCGTGAGGCTCTGAATCTCATGATGCAAGCCATTGAGAAGGCGGGATACAAAAGCGGCGCGCACATCTCATTGGCGATGGATGCCGCCGCGTCCGAATTTTATCAAGACAATCGCTATCACATTGAAAATCAGGCATTGAGTGGCACGCAGCTGCGTGAGTGGTATGAGGCACTCATCAAGGATTATCCCATCGTTTCCATTGAAGACCCCTTTGCCGAGGATGATGATGCCGCCTGGCAGGACATGATGCAACACTGTTCCTCAATTCAAATTGTGGGGGATGACTTATTCGTGACGCACCCTACATTAATTGAGCGAGGCTATGAGAAAAAAATGGCAAATGCGGTGCTGCTCAAGCCCAATCAGGTTGGCACATTGAGTGAGACTCAAGGAGCTTATGATTGCGCGGCTGGCTATGGCTGGGGCGGCATTATGTCGCACCGCTCGGGCGAGACCGAAGACACCACCATTGCCGATTTGGCGGTGGCGTTTGGTTGCGGACAAATCAAAACGGGCTCTTTGTCGCGCTCGGAGCGACTGGCGAAATACAACCGCCTTCTTGCCATTGAGGAGGAACTGGGCGAGACGGCGCGCTATGGCATCCCTTTGCCTTTTCTGCGGTGATTGACCATGACTGACCGTATCCCTTCCAATTTAGAAGATGAGATTGTGCGTCTCAAGAACGAGCGCAATGCCGTGATTTTGGCGCATTACTATCAGGATGAAGACATTCAAGACATTGCCGACCATGTGGGCGATTCCCTTGATTTATCACGCAAAGCGGCACAAACCCAATGCGAAGTCATTGTGTTTTGCGGGGTGCGTTTTATGGCAGAGACGGCAAAAATTCTATCGCCCACACGCACCGTGTTATTGCCTGACATCAATGCGGGATGCTCTTTGGAGGAATCGTGTTCGGCAACTCATTTGGCGGCGTTTCGTCATCGCAATCCCCATCATATTGTGGTGAGCTATATCAATTGTTCGGCGGATGTCAAAGCGTTGTCGGATATTATTGTGACCTCCTCCAATGCGGAAACAATTATCCGCCACTTGCCTGCCGACAAGCCGATTTTATTTGCCCCTGACCGCCATCTGGGGGCATGGCTGCAGAAACAAACGGGACGCGATATGACTCTGTGGCAGGGCGGCTGCATTGTCCATGAGACTTTTTCCCAGCGCGCCCTGCTGGATTTGAAAAGACAATATCCGCAAGCACAGGTGACCGCGCATCCAGAGTGTGAGGAATCATTGTTGCGTCATGCCGACCACATCGGCTCTACCTCTGCCATGCTGCAATTTGTGACGCAAAGCTCGTATGATTGCTTCATTGTTGCCACCGAGAAGAATCTCATTCATACCATGCGCAAAGCCGCGCCTCATAAGAAGTTTATTGCGGCACCGGTGCAAGAGGGCAGTTGTGATCATTGTGCGTCATGTCCTTACATGGCACTCAACACGATGGAGAAGTTGTATCTGTGCCTGCGCGATGGCACGCCTGCCATTGATATGGAATCAAGGCTGATGGATGCGGCACTGCGTCCTCTGCAACGGATGCTTCACGCCTCTCGCAATGAGAATGAGGGGCGGATGATTACGCTGGGCTGATGGAGGATGCCCTTCACAAGGAAATCATCTTCCTGATGGAAACATGCCTCGCGGAAGATGGCGCGCATGATGATGTCACCTCGCGCGCCCTTGTGGGTGATTCACAAGTGGCACAATTGATTCTTGTTGCCGATTGCGAATTGGTGATGGCGGGCGGCGCGCCATTGGTTGCCACACAGAACACATGGAGCAGGGGAACGCAATTGAAATCATTGGTGAATGATGGCACGATGGTGGCGGCGGGCGAGTCTCTGATGCAATGGCAAGGCGACTCGCGTCAATTGCTGGCACTGGAGAGGTCTGTGCTCAATGTTTTGCATATTGGGTGTGCCATTGCCACCACGGCGTATCGTTATTGTGAGCTGGTGCGGGATTCATCTATGGATGTGTGGGACACTCGCAAAACCGTTCCTGCGTTGCGTTATTTATCAAAATATGCGGTGCGCATGGGGGGAGCGCGCAATCATCGGGCGAATTTGCAAGAGGGGATACTCATCAAGGATAATCACATTGCGGCGTGTGGCGGCGTTGCCAATGCCATGCGCGCGATGCGTCAGCAAAAAAAGACGGAATTTATTATTGAGTGTGACTCATACGATGATGCCATCACCGCCATTGATATGGCAGCGTCATGGATTATTCTGGATAACATGGATGATGAGACGATGGCAAAGGTGGCGGCATATAATGAGGGGCGATGTCATTTGGAGGCTTCGGGCAACATGACGATGGAGCGGGTGGGTCATTTGGCGCGACTGCCCTTAGATGGTGTATCCGTGGGGGCAATGACGCTCTTTCCCGACAGGGTGAGCATTGCCGCTCATTGGAACACAGCATGAGACAAATTATGAGACGAGGTGTTGCATGGCTATGTCTGTGGTTGCCACTGATGGCACACGCGCAACCGTCTGAGTTGCCACAGGCGCGCCCTGCTGATTTTGCCGTCATTCAGGCACAAAGGCAGGCGGAGCAAAAAAATGTCGCCGTGTGGTTATCGCTTCTGAAGGAGGAAGCTATGGCACAGCAGGTATCTGCTGAATTGTTTGAGCAAGCCTTTGAGGGGTTTGTTCCCATCATGTCCATTGTGCGATTGCAAAACAGACAGTGGGAATTCACCATCACGGTGCAACAGTATCTGGCGCGCGTGTTGAATGATGAGCGCATCGCTCAAGCGCGAGCACTCACACAACACCACAGTGATTTATTGGCGCGCATTGAGTCTCACTATGGGGTTGAGGCGTCGTATGTGGTGGCGTTATGGGGGTTGGAGAGTCAATTTGGCGAGCGACAGGGGAGTCATAATGTGTTTCATGCGCTGGCGACTCTGGCTTATAAGGGCAGGCGGCGCGCTTTTTTTCGCAAAGAACTGCTGCAGGCACTGGTGATTGCTCAGCGCAGTGGCGTGTCACCCCGCATCATGATGGGATCATGGGCGGGAGCGATGGGGCAGGTGCAATTCATGCCCAGCAGCTATCAAAATTATGCCCAAGATTTCAATGGTGACGGCATCAAGGATATTTGGAATAACACCGCCGATGCACTGGCATCAGCCGCCAACTATTTGAGACAGTTTAACTGGAAAAAAGGACGAGGATGGGGAGTCAAAGTGACGATGCCGTCTCAATTATCATTTGCAAAGGCAGGGCTGCAGACAAATAAAGCTCGCTCCATCAAAGAGTGGCGCACACTGGGGGTGCGTCCCATTGGGGCACAGAAAAAATCTCTGCGAGGGTCGCAAAAGGCGTGGCTCATTTCGCCCGACAAAAACAAGCAGGAGGCGTGGCTGGTTTTTCCCAATTTCAAGCGTATTTTGTTTTGGAATCGCTCCAGTTATTTTGCAATTTCGGTGGGCACTCTTGCCGATAGCATCGCGGATGGTTAAACTGTGACTATGTCTGTGCCGTTTGCTATTTTTTTGACAGTGCCACTGATGCTGGTCTCGTGTGGCACAACCCAATCGGTGGGACATTACAAAGTGGGCGAACCCTATACGGTGGATGGTAAAATCTATGTGCCGGGCGAGGATCCCGATTATGATGAAATCGGCATTGCCTCATGGTACGGCGAGCCATTTGATGGACAAGAAACCGCCAATGGTGAGATTTTCAAGGCAGACCAATTTTCCGCAGCCCACAAAACACTGCCATTGCCCAGCTATGTGAAGGTCACCAATTTGGACAACCAAAAAAGCATGATCATACGGGTCAATGATCGCGGTCCTTTTGTGCGGGGTCGCATATTGGATGTCTCGGAGGCGGCGGCTCGTCAATTGGGTTTTCACAAAGAGGGCAAAGCGTTGGTGCGGGTGCAATTTTTGCCCAAACAGAGCTTACAGGCGGCGCGCCAAGCCATCATTTATGAAGAGTGGCGCAGGGGCGGCGATCCTTTAAAGACTGATTTCAAGCCCACCGTTTCGCGTCAGGGTGATATTTATGTGCAGGCGGGTGCATACAGACGCCAAAGGAGTATCAATAATTTGGTCAATGCATTGGAGGATGCCCAATTGCCCGTGGGCGAGCCCATCATTGATCGTGTGACCATTGGTGGTGATGATGTGTTTCGTCTGCGTTTTGGTCCTTTTGCAGGACAATCGGATGCGATTAATTTTCGCCAATGGCTCCAAGAGAAAGGCGTTCCCGATGCCTACATTGTGGTGCGCTGATTTGCGCTGGGCGTTGCTTGGACTGATTTTTGCTGGCGAGGTGGCGCAGGCGACCATGCCTGGAGCATTGACGGCACAGCAGGTCATTGTGATGGATGCCCATACCCAAACCGTTCTTATGGAAAAAAATGCCGATGAGCCCATTGCCCCGGCATCTTTGACTAAAATCATGACGGCTGCCATTGTTTTTGATGCCATTAGCAATGGGACGATTCGCTTGGATGATCGCTTCACAGTCAGTGTCAAGGCATGGAAGACGGGGGGGTCTCGTATGTTTTTAGAGCCAGAAACTGAGGTGACGGTGCTTGATTTGTTGCGAGGGATTATTGTGCAGTCGGGCAATGATGCCGCCATCACGCTGGCGGAGGGACTCTATGGAACAGAGGAAAATTTTGCCGCCGCCATGACAGAACAAGCCAAACGATGGGGCTTGAAGGGAACACAGTTCAAAAACAGCACAGGATTGCCACAAAAGGGGCATTACAGCACGGCACGAGATTTGGCGTTCCTATCATTGCACACCATTCGCGATTTTCCTCACATGTATGATTTATACAAGGAGAAGGTGTTCACTCATAATGATATAACCCAATACAATCGCAATGCGTTGCTGAGTTCGTATGAGGGAACGGATGGTTTGAAGACGGGGCATGTTGAGGCATCAGGATACAGTTTGGCGGCATCGGCAAAAAGGGGACGGCGGCGATTGATTATGGTGGTGAGCGGTTTGTCTAGCAATGAGCAGCGCAAACAAGAGAGTCAGGATATACTGAATTGGGGTTTTCGTCATTTTACCAATTACCGCATTGGCAATGAGCGGGCATTGACGGCACTGCCTCTGTGGTGGGGGAAAAAAGATGTGGTGCGGGTGCGGCTGGCACAGCCTCTTGTGCTGACGATGCGCCGTTTGCACTTCAAGGACACATCCATTCGTTTGCGTTATGTCTCGCCCGCCATTGCCCCCATTGAGCGAGGCGATGTGATGGGGGAGGTGATGGTTATTCACAAAGATGGCACTGAAGTGATTCAGTCTGTTGTGGCGGCGGAGTCGGTGGCGGCGCGCGCTTCGTGGCTGCAACCCTTTGTTTTTGTGGCACGGTGGCTGCGGCAGACATTATGACCAAGCCTCTTTTTATCACGCTGGAGGGGGTGGATGGCATTGGCAAATCCACACAGCTGCGATGCATTGCTCAGTGGCTGGAGCAACAGGGCATTAAGGTTTATTGCACCCAAGAGCCTGCGGGAGGCACACTGGGCAAGCAATTGACTCAATTGCTCAAGCATGATGTTGCCATGTCACCCTTTAGTGAGGCTCTGCTGTTTTCGGCGGCACGCATTGAGCATCTAACAAAGCTTATTGTGCCCACTCTCAAAAATGGTCAATGGGTTTTGTGTGATCGCTATATTCATTCCACCCGTGCCTATCAAGTGTATGAGCTTTCTATGGAAGAACGAGCTCTCTATGAACAGGTGGAATCCTATTGTTTGGCACAGGCACAGCCAGACATGACTTTCATTTTGGATGGTGAGCCACATCGCTCCATGGCACTGGGGGATATTTTTGAAGAACGGGGGAGCGATTACATGAAGACAATCAGAGAGCGATATCAGAAAATGACCGATTGCATCATGATTGATGCCAATCAGGCGACAGAAAAAGTGACGCAAGACATCATTGCTCATCTGGAGAGACAATGATGGTCAAGGAAATGGGAGACCATCGTGAGATTGAGGCAACACTGGGTTTGTATCACTCGGTGTTGCGCGGTCATGAGGCACAGCGTCAGCAGGTGATGGATGGCAGGGATGATTGTCACGCATGGTTGATTGGCGGCATGCGAGGCATCGGCAAAGGGACTTTTGCATTGCATGCGGCGCGCGCGTTGCTCAAGGGGGATGGGTGGACGGATATTGATGACAATGATCCTTATTGGCGGCGCATGGTTCTGGGGGGGCATTTGGATTTTTTTCTGCTGCGTCCCTCATCACAGGCAAAAACAAAAACGCGTCGGATTACCATTGAGCAGTTGCGAGAGCGGTTGCAGCATTTGTCGCTGTCTCATCATGAGAGCGGCAAAAAAGTGCTGGTGATTGATGCGTTGGAGGACATGACTTTTGCGGCACAACAAACACTGCTCAAGACGCTGGAAGAGCCGCCGCCTCGCTGTGTGATTTTGATCGTGTCTCATGCTCCCGCACGAGTTTTGGCGACCATTCGCTCTCGCTGTCGCTTGCTGATGCTGCGTCCTTTGGATGAGGTGAATTTTGAGGCGGTGGTGCGCCGTGAGCATCCACAACTGACGGCGGACATCAAGACGCTGTATCAATGGAGTGGCGGCGCAGCAGGAGTCGCTTGCCAAATGATTGCCATGAAGCACGAAGAACTCATGCAACAGACATGGCAATGGCTGCATGAGGCGGATGCATCACAGGGCGAGGCGCGCCGCATCAGTGAGCAATGGACAAAAGAACCACAGGCGTGGCATATCCTCATGAGAATGGTGGACGGATTTTTTTACCATCACACACATACCAACCATGCTCACAAGGGGGCGTTGTTTGATTTATGGGATACCTATCAAAAAATGACGCGCCGCGCTGGGTCACTTCATTTGCCAAAGGCACACATTGTTTTTTTGCTGTTGCAACGGATGAATCGGTGGCAGAGAATGGCTCATGGATAATCGCTTCTACATCACGACTCCCATTTATTATGTGAATGATGCGCCCCACATTGGTCATGCCTACACCTCAGTGGCGTGTGATGTGCTGGCGCGTTTTTGGCGCAGTCGCGGCAAAAAGGTGTTTTTTCTCACAGGCACTGATGAACACGGACGCAAGGTCGCCGACAGTGCCGCGCAAAAAGGCATGAAGCCCCAACAATTCGCCGACATTATGTCACAGCGGTTTCAAAAACTGAACGAGCAATTGCTCATCAGCAATGATGATTTTATTCGCACCACCCAAGAGCGTCATCAAGAAGCGGCGTGTCACTTTTGGAATGAACTAAACGCGCGCGGCTTTATCAAAAAAGATGTCTATCGTGGATTTTATTCGGTGCGAGATGAGACCTATGTGAGCGATGATGCGGTGGTTCATCATAAGGACGGCAGTGTCACCGATGAGGCGGGCAATCCTTTGGAGCATTTGCAAGAAGAGAGTTTTTTCTTTGTGTTGAGTCGGTTCACCGATGCCTTGCTGGATTATTACAAGACACATACCGATGCCATTGTGCCGCACCATCGCCGCAATGAGGTGCAGCGATTTATTGAGGGGGGGCTGAAGGATTTATCCATTTCCCGTCAAAATTTGCAGTGGGGCATCCCCGTGCCACAGGAGAGCGATCATGTGATGTATGTGTGGATTGATGCTTTGGTGAATTATTTGAGTGCCATTGGGTATCCGAACCACCATGAAGAGTGGTGGCCCGCTCAAATGCATGTGATTGGCAAGGACATTGTCCGTTTTCACGGCATTTATTGGCCGGCGATGTTGATGGCACTGGACTTGCCTCTGCCGCGTCAGTTGGTGGCGCATGGCTGGTGGACTCATGAGGGGGAGAAGATTTCAAAATCACGCGGCAATGTGATTGATCCCTTTGAACTGCTGGAGCGATGGGGTGTGAATGGGGTGCGTTATTTTTTGTTGCGAGAGATTCCCTTTGGCAATGATGGTGATTTTTCGGCAGATGCCATGCGTCGGCGCATCAATGGCGACCTTGCCAATGGTTTGGGCAATGTGAGTCAACGGGTGCTGCGTTTTATTGAGCGGCAGGCGGGGGGAGTGATGCCGCCTCGTCATTCATTGAATGATGAAGACCAAGCTCTTGTGGCTCAAGCCACGGCTCTGCCTGCGCTGATGGAGGATGCTTTGACGCGCGTGGCATTTCATCAAGGGTTGGAACATGTGTGGTCATTGATTGCGGCGAGTGATCGCTTTGTGGCGCACCATGCGCCGTGGCAATTGAAAAAGACCGATGAGCAGCGCATGGAGTCGGTGCTCTGGGTGCTGATGCAATCGCTGGCGGCGGTGATGAGCGCGCTTCATCCGTTTATGCCATCGGCGATGGAGCAGTTGCGCCATCAGCTGGGCATGGCGGAAACATGGAACTCATTGCGTCCAACCGATGCTCTGCCGCCTGCGGGAACACCGCTGCCGCCGCCACAGCCGCTCTTTCCTCGTTGGGAGGACAGCGATGTTTGTGGATAGCCACTGTCATCTTGATTGGCACTCACTGCGAGACGAGACCGATGACATCGTGCAGCGCGCCGCGCACAATAAAATCGGGCGTTTGTTGACCATTGCCATTGATGAAGAATCCATCAAGCGCAGCATCGCTTTGGCGGCGCGTTATGATGGAATTTTTTGCTCGGTGGGGGTTCATCCGTTGTCTGTGGCGCACCACGCGCCTTTTGATGAGAAGTTTTTATTGCAATGGGCGGGCGAGCCCAAAGTCATTGCTCTGGGTGAGACCGGACTGGACTACCTCAAAGGCGGTGACAATAAGTCACAACAACGCAAAGCCTTTAGGGCACATATTGAGGCATCGCGGCAGTCGGGGTTGCCCATCATCATTCATATGCGGGATGCCGAAGAAGATCTCATCGCACTGTTGCGTGATGAATACAAACAAGACGAAAACGGGCGCAGTGGCATTCTCCATTGTTTTGATGGCGGGGCTGACCTTCTTGACTGTGCCTTGCGGCGAGGATTTTATGTGTCACTGTCCGGCTTGGTGACCTTTGCAAAGAGAGATGATTTGCGCGCGCTCATCAAAGAACACATACCACTCAATCGCCTGTTGCTGGAGACGGATTCACCGTTTCTTGCTCCCCAGCCTCACAGAGGCAAACGCAACGAGCCTGCTTTTTTGTTGCACACGGCGCGCACGGTGGCAGCTATTAAAGATGTGGAACTGGATGAATTGGCGCGCGTGACCTCATCTAATTTTGACCATTTATTTGCTTTATCCCATGCCTCATGAGACCCCCCATGAGACCACTGTCACTTTTTTAGGGTGTGGCACATCCAGTGGGGTGCCGTTGCTGGGCAATCGCTGGGGAGCGTGTGACCCCGAAAATCCCAAAAACCGCCGCACACGCTCTTCGGTCATGATTGAACGGGGCGGCACTCGTCTGCTCATTGATGCCACGCCCGATGTGCGCGCTCAGCTGCTTGCCCATGATATTAATCACATTGATGCCTTGCTTATCACTCATTGCCATGCCGATCACATCGGCGGACTGGATGATTTGCGCGGCTTGAATAGTCTCATGCAAAAGCCCATTGATCTCTACAGTGAGGCATCGTGTCTTGATATCATTCAAAGGCGTATTCCTTACGCTTTTGCCGATGAGCCTCCCACTTGTTATGTGAAGCCGTCTTTTATCCCCCATGCTTTGGACACGGAGGGGACACTGTCTTTGGGAGCGTTTTCCATTGTCTATTTTGAGCAGCATCATGGTTCGGGATATTCCACAGGCTTTCGCTTTGGCACTGTTGCCTATTGCACCGATGTGTCGGATTTATCGCCGCGCGCGCTTCATCATCTGCAAGAGGTGGATGTGTGGATTGTGGATTGTTTGCGGGCGCGCCGTCCTCATCCGTCTCATGCCATTTTGCCGCAAGTCCTGCAGTGGCGAGAGGTCATCGGATGCCGTCAGGTGATTTTGACACATTTGGGAGCAGAAAGTGACTATGAAAGCATGGAGGCAATGACACCGCCCGATGTTTCATTGGCGTGGGATGGGCGGGTTGTGTCTGTATAGACAATAAAACAGGCAAAGAGCGATGAGCGACCGTCTCGGACATTTTCGCAAATTGCGAGACCTCCACGAAGTCTGGAGCAATGGCAAACCAGATTTTGTCAACTGGCTCTGTGAGGGGGATCATATTGATGTCATTGGTCATGCCATTGGCATGAACCTGCAGTTGCAGTCACGCTCCGATGACACCAACACACATGACCAATTTATTGATTTAATCTGTCGTGGCAATGATGGTGATGTCACACGAGACAAGGCGGTGTTGATTGCTGTCACGCTGGATTTATCCCTTGATGCCCATGTGGGCAAGGTGCTTGATGCCGTTCACGACATAGAGGAGGGGGTTGCGGTGTGGCTGGCTGCCCCCTTTACCATGAGTCATCGCCATGCTTTGCGTCAGCTCAATCGCATTACCAAAGATGGATTATCGTTCTTTGGTGTTGAGGTGACTTTGTGGTGCATCAATAATTCGGAGCCCGCTCTGTGGATGGATGTGGTGGCAAAACCCGATGAGTGGCATGTGCCCGTCACGCCATTGCATGAGCAAAAAAAAGACAAAGTGGAGGCAAAAAACAAACCAAAGGAGAAGGGGAGGGAGGAGAAGACAATTGAAAAAAGCACACCGTCTGAGGATGAAGAGTCTTCGCAAATGGTGTATTGGCGTGTCTTGAGGAATTATGCTCACCAGCAAAATGACTTTTTACTGTCGCCCATGGACGATGACAATCCATCACAAGTGTTGTTTGATATTGGCTCGCACCACTTTGTTTTTGTGGTCACCATGAATGAGCCTCAGTCGTTGTTGATTGTGTCATTGGTGTGTCATGGGGCTCGCTCTCATGAATTGTTCAGGGGGCTGTGCCGGTCTCGTCAAAAGATTGAATGGGAGCTGGGCATGAGTTTGCACTGGGGCACGCATGATGCCGAGCGCAATGAGGGGCGCGTCTCATTGCACAAAGAGGGGGTCAATGTGATGAATCGTGATGGCTGGCAGGAGCAATACAGCTGGCTGATGGCGAGTCTTGCGTCATTGGAGCGGGTGTTTCGCCCGTATATTCGCCTTTTGGAATCAAAGAATAATTCATAGATGTCCCGTGTGATTGCCAAATGTGATAATTGTTATTATGTTAAATAACAATTATCAACTCACAACAATGACAATTATCAACTCACAACAATAACAATTATCAACTCACAACAATGACAATTATCAACTCACATCACAACAATGACACAATGGTGTTGGCGGCGGTGGTGCTGGGATGCTCATGGGGATTGACAACCATGCGGCGAATTTGTTGTGCCATGGCGTTTTTTTGGGCGCGCCGCTTGGCTTCACTGTGCAATAATGATGAGACGGCTGAGGCAATAGAATCTGGACGGCAATGGGAAAATAAGAATTCGGGAATAATTTCGTCATCCGCCATGATGTTCAACAAGCTGGCATAGCGCACCCGCACCATGAGACGCACAATCCATTCGGTCATCCGATCGCCACCATAAACAATCACATGCGGCACGCCGTGTGCCCCCAGCTCCACACTGACCGTTCCCGAGACCGCCAGAGCCATGTCGGCTGCTGCAAACAAATTGGCGCGTTTCTCATGAGATGCCACCGTCAATGAGTGAATTTCCGATGCGTCATAATTACCAAGGATATCACGACAATGTTTTTCCATGCCTGATGCCACCATCATCACGGCATGAAGTTTGCGTCCTTTGGGCAATTGTCGTGCGACCAATGACACCGCCTGCAGCATTGTTTTGCCGTTGGTGCGAATTTCCTGTCGCCGAGAACCCGGACACAACAAGAGCGTGAGAGCATCATTGTCGGTGGGGTGTGTGCGGTGAGCGTTGCCATCTTTCCACGCCGCAGGATGTCCCACATAGTGACAATTCAGTCCGTGCGGGGTGAAATAGTCATTTTCAAAGGGCAGCAGTGTCAAAAGGTCGTCATAGAGGCGCGCCATTGTGGCGGCGCGTCCCTTCTTCCACGCCCAAACAGTCGGGGCAACATAATGAACAAGATGAATATGCTCTCCCTTTTCGTGTCGCCGAATGGCCTTGGCAAGACGCATATTGAAACTGGGGGCATCAATGGTGAGCACCATGGCGGGACGCTGAGTGACAATGGCGTGTGCCGTCTCATCAATGCGCGCCAGCAAGCGTTTGAGATGAGGCAATAGCTGAAAAAATCCCATCACCGCCAGCTCCTCGCCTTTGAAAAGACTGTGCTGCAATCCCGCTCGCCGCATCAAGGGTCCGCCCACACCCGTGATGAAGCAGTGGTCTTGTAATGATTCTATGAGGCGCGCGCCCAATAAATCGCCTGATGCCTCGCCCGCCACCATGAAGCATGTTTTTGTCATGACGAAAAAGGTGCAAAGGTGGTGATGAACAGACCATGTCGCTCACACAGTGCCATCACCGCCGTCTCATCCAAAACAATGACGCCCCCCTCCTCCAGAGCCAAGCCATCAATGCCCGCGCGCACGCAATGAGTGATGGTGGACACACCAATGGTGGGTAAATCCACTCGTTCGTCCTGATCTTTCTTCTTGAACTTGAAAAAAACGCCCCCCCTGCCCTTACGCAACAACCGCTTGCAACGCTTGATGAGCTCATCAGTGCCTTCCAACCCTTCCACCGCCACCACTTGACCTTGTTGCACGATGATGGATTGTCCGATGTCTGCCGCACTCACATGACGCACCGCCTCCAATCCCGCCGCAATATCGGATTTATAGTTGGATGGATAGAAGCCGTTATTGTAGAAGTTGTGCTGCACCATTAGTTCCTCACCAACAATATTTTTTACCCCTAATACTTTGAATCCTTCTTGTTCCATCTGGTGAATGATGAGACGCAGCAGGTGGTCATCGCCTCGTCCTTTTGTGAGAATTTTTTTTGCCAGCTGCCATGTGGCGCGATCCCACCTGGTCATGGAGAGCAATGACGGACGGCGCACCGCACCCGCCATCACCAATTGTGTCACCCCCGCCTCTTTAGTCTTTCGCAATGCCGAGACAATGGCAGTGAGTGACACCCAGCGAGCATTGTCATTCAATTGGGACACGCGTTTTTTGTCACAATATCCTCGCAATGCCAGAACATGACACACCCTGTCGCGCCGTGCGGCATCATAGAGTCGCCACGGCAAATCGCCTTTGCCGGCAATGATGCATAGAGGCGGATGACGGCTCATGCAGACGCGGCTGGCATGCACATTCCTTGCCGTGCCACTTTGGGATGATTTTGTATTGCCGTGATAAATTGCAAAACCAACGACACCAATGTCTTCTTGCCAAATCTTTGTTGCACTTGAGCGACACGCTCCTCCCATGAGTCATCGCCTTTTGTGTCGTCAAACAGCATGCCATAGGCATGGCGCAGTGCGTGAATGTCATCGCGGGTAAAGTCTCTGCGGCGCAATCCCACAAGATTGAGTCCAATCAGTTCCGCGGGGCTGCCCAGTGCCATGCCGCACGGAATCACATGATTGCGCACCCCACAATTGCCCGAAATCATGGCATGGCTGCCAATATGAATGTATTGATGAATCGCCGCCAATCCGCCAATAAAAGCATGGTCTCCCACCTCCACATGTCCGCCCAGTGTGGCATTGTTTGCCATCATCACATGATTGCCAATGTGACAATCATGCGCCACATGACAGCCCACCATCAGCAAGCAATGATCGCCCACGCTGGTCTTCATTCCGCCGCTTTGCGTGCCCGTATGGATGGTCACATGCTCGCGAATGGTGCAGTGAGCTCCGACGGTCAATTGGGATTTCTCACCTTGATACTTCACATCCTGCGGCGGCAAGCCAACGGCACTAAAGGGATACAGCTGCGTATCATGTTTGATGTGCGTCCGACCATCAACCACCACATGAGAATGAAGGGTCACCCGCTTTTCTAAATGGACATCATCTCCCACGACACAATAAGCACCAATGGTGACATCGTCCTCAATGTGTGCCTTTGAACTGACCTGAGCTTGAGGATGAATCTGAGTCATAAATCGTCATCGGAAAGAACGGCTGTGAATTCAGCAGATGCCGCGGTGTTTCCTGATTGTTTGATAATCACCTCTCCCGTATAACGCCATATCTGTCTGCGATTGAAGACTTGCTTGACATGCAGCAATAATTGATTCCCTGGTTGAACAACATGGCGAAAGCGTGCCTTATCCACTGAAGCAAGAAAGGTATTTTTCCACATTTTTTGTTTGGTTTGTTCCAGACTGTAATGGACACTTGCCGCGGCAGTCTGAGCGAGAGCCTCCACCATCAGTACGCCCGGAAAGATGGGTTGTTGGGGAAAATGTCCTTGAAAAAAAGGCTCGTTGCTGGAGACATTTTTGACTCCTGTGGCTCGTTCAAACAAGACCAAATCCTCAATGTAATCCACCATCAAGAACGGATAGCGATGAGGGATGTATCGCCGAATGTCTTCATTGGTCATTGAGTGTATTTTTTCTTTTGTCACTGTCGCCTCGTCCATTTTTTGAGGATGGCAGATTGTCTGTGCCATTGTGTCACAGGGACGGCAGGAATACCACCCACTTTGCCCCCCGCAGGGACATCTCTCATGAGTCCCGACTTGGCGGCAATGTATGCGCCCGTTCCAATGGACAAATGCCCGGCAACGCCCACCTGTCCGCCCAGCATGGCAAAATCTCCCACCGTGGTGCTGCCCGATATGCCCACCTGCGATGCCAAAATACAGCCGCGTCCCAAGCACACATTGTGGGCAATCTGCACAAGATTATCAATGCGACAGCCATCCCCAATGACGGTATCCTTCACACTGCCGCGCGCAATGGTGGTGTTTGCTCCAATGACGCAATCATCACCGATGGTCACACGCCCAATTTGCGGCATGTCCCGATAGCGTCCGGTTTTGTGATCAATGGCAAAGCCAAATCCAGCCTCGCCAATGCGCGCTCCCGCCTGCACCCGCACATGATGTCCCATCACCGTGTGCTGAATATGAGCCTGCACACCAATGTGACAGTGGTCACCCATGCACACCCCATCCCCAATGATTGCCTGTGGAGCAATGGCACAGTGCTTGCCCATGCACACATTTTTGCCAATCACCGCCCCCGTGCCAATGACGCACCCCTCTCCCATTGTCACCGATGGATGAATGGTGGCTTGACCGTCTGTCACCGTGATATGAGTGGCAGTGCGTTCATAATCTGGATAAAATCGCCGCGCCAGCTGGGCACAGTGCCAGTAGGGATTATCACTCACCAGCACTGCCATATGAGATGGTGCGTGCTTCGCCATATCCTGCCTCACAATGCACACCGAAGCCTTGCTGTGCTTCAATTGGTCGCTGTAGCGTTGGTTATCCAGAAATGACAGCTCCCCCTTGCCAGCAGTCTCTAAAGGAGCAATGCCGTCAATGAGCTGTGTGCCATCAGCACCGTCTGTCAGAGGCAAGCCAGCCCACTGAGCCAGCTGCTCTAATGAAAAAGGACCTGCCGATTGAAAAAAATCATTGCGACCACCATCTTTCGTCATCGCATGAACTCAATTCGCGCGTCCTTGATGCCTTCTTTATCCTTGTGGGGGATTTTGACTTTCTTCCAGCAAGCGTTGCGCTTCCTCCATGTCCAGTCCCATTTCAGGAAGTTGGTCATCCAGCCGCTCCAGCACCATGTCGGTGATGTCCATTTCCTTGCTGAAGAACTGCACCCGTTCGCGATCCAAGACCAAATTGATGTTGGATTGCAACGCAATCTTTTGCGTGATTTCTAAAATCTTGGCATTGATTTTGAACAGTGCCGCTCGCAGAGCCAAATCCAGCTGCTGTCCTCGAAATTCGCCCTCCTTATTGAATGAGCGGACGCGCTCTTCCCAGTCACGAATTTTTGCCTGCAGGGCGGCATCAGAGGAGATTTTGCTTTTGCGTTCCAAATTTTTCTTCTCGTCTTCCAGCTTGTCTTGTTTTTTGGCGATTTCATCACGAATGGAGCGTCGCAAAGAATCGGCTTCTTCCAGAGTCCCTTGAGCCGCTTTGGATTTGGTGATGATGGTTTTGGTATCAATAATGGCGAGATTGACCAACGGCGCATTAAAAATCCATTCCGATTCGGGCGCCCGCTTGAGCTCATCGTCCTGCGCGATCACAGGTGACACCGTGCCCATAAGCAAAGACACCATCATAAAGACACTCATACGACTCAAACGCATTGTCAAAACTCCTTATTTCAAAGATTATGTGAGTCAAACCGCCGAAACAAAACAACACAATCGCTTCAGCAGTCGGTGCAGAATTACCCATTCCCATGATGTTTGTCAAGACAAGGAAGGTGCTTTATTTTAGAAATTCGTCCCCACAGTGAAAATAAAGCGTCTTGTCTCGTCCAAATAATACTTTTTCAGTGGAAAGGCATAATAAAGACGCAAAGGACCCAATGGCGAATCCCACGCAATGCCGAGTCCCACACTGGTGCGCAAGAAATGATCATCAAAGACAAAAATGCTGGCATTATCCACCTGATGCAATGAGCCTAAATCAAAAAAGATTCGTCCCTCCATGCCCACCGCCTCAGGCAAGCCCAATGGAAAAGATTGCTCAATCTGGACGGTGTAGAAAGTATTGCCGCCCAGTGAGTCACGCTGAACGATGTTGCGGGGTCCCACGCCGTAGAAATCAAATCCTCTGAGATCATCGCCGCCCAAGTAAAAGCGATCCTGCACCTCAACGATCTCGCCGCCATAGGCGACAATATGCCCAAAGCGAACATTAATCCCCGTGACCCATTCAGGGGTGAAATTTTGATACAATCCCAGTGTTCCTGTGAATCGGGTGAATCTGACATTACCGCCAATGCCCGCCAGTTCAACCGATGCACTGCTGTTGTATCCTTGTGTGGGCTTGCGAAAACTGTCTCTTTGGTCAATGGAAAGAGTCTGTTTGATGGAAGACTTATTGCGCCCGCCTGCACTGTCCAATATGGATTGTGACCTGGTGGTGATGTCAAAAATCTTGGAGTTTTCAAAAATATACGCCCAGCTCTGACGCACATCGCCAAGCAAACGATAGCCAGAGACAATGTTACCGCCAATCAGTCGCCGCTTATAGCCACTTTCGGCTTGATAGTCGTAGGTGGTGTAGTACACATTTGATCCCAGACTGATATTTTTACCCATGAAATAGGGTTCGGTGAATCCAATATCGTAACTGATACGGCGATCGGAATAGGTGAAGCCAAAATTGAGCTTTTGATTGCGTCCCAGAAAGTTGCGCTCACTGATTTGGGCATTGGACAAAAATCCATCATTAGATGAATAGCCCGCACTGATAGAAAATTCTCCGGTGCGTGCTTCCTTGACCTCAATATCAATGACCTCCCTGTCGGGCACATCGGTGGGACGAGAGGCAATGGAGACATCGGAAAAAATTCCCAGCACCTGCAGTCGCTGACGAGAACGGCGCGCCAGTTCGGCATTGAGAGCATCCCCTTCACTGATGAGAATCTCGCGGCGAATGACCTCCTCCACCGTGCGATTGTTGCCCTTGATATTGATGCGACTGACAAAAAATCGTCCACTCTCATTGATGTTATAAACAATTTTAACCTTATTGTCCTCAGGCAGTCGTTCGGTGAGGGGATCAATTTCCACAAATCCGTAGCCCGCCTCTCGGGCGTGATCCACCATGCGGGCAATGGTGTCTTCAATATCCGATTCCCTGAACCAGTTGCCCGCTCTGTGAGAGAAATCCTCACTAAAATCAACCCCCTTGAGCTCGGGTAGATTGTTTTCAAAGGTGATGGATTCAATCTCGTACCGCTCGCCCTCTTGCACCACAAAGGTGATGATGAATTCGTTTTGGTCGGGGGTCAGTTCGGCGGTGGCGGAAATGACGCGAAAATCAAGGTATCCTTCTTCTCGATAGAATCGCCGCAACAGCTCTTGATCATAACGCACTCGTTCAGGGTCGTAGACATCGTTGGAGGCAAAAAACAGATACCACCGAGCCTCGCGATTAAAAATCACTTCTTTGAGACGGTCATCGGAAAATCGCTCATTGCCGATAAAATTGATGCTTTCAATGGTGGCGGCTTTGCCCTCATCAATGACAAATTCCAAATCAACGCGATTTTGCGCGAGATTAATGCGTTTGGGACTCACCGTTGCCGCATAGTATCCTTGAGAGCGGTATAAATCCAACAGGCGTTTGACCGCCCTTTGAATACGCGTCTTGTTATACACATCACGGGGTTTGAGCGCGACCGCATCGCGCAAGTCTTCTTCATCCACATCATCTTGTCCCACAAAGGCAACGCGGCGAATGACCGGATTCTCTCGCAATTGAATCACCAGCACCTCGGCATCAATGGTGACGCGTATGTCATCAAACAGTTCGGTCTCATAGAGTTTTTTCAGCACGTCGGCGGCGGTCTCACTGTTGAATTCATCGCCTCGTTGCAGCCCTGTGTAGGTGATGACGGCATCATCGGTGAGGCGCGAATTGCCGCTAATGACAATATCCAGCAGTGTGCCTTGACTTTGCCCCAAGACACCATGGGTGCCGACCATGAACAGCATCCCCACACACAAAAGCACACGCCGGATCATATCAACCGTTCCACCAGCGCATGGTATCATTCCATGTCACATATAAAAACAGCGTGAGGACAAAGAGGATACCCAGACCTTGAATTTTATAAAGAAATTCCTCGCTCAAAGGTCGCCGTCTGACGGCTTCAATGGAGGTGAAGAGAATGTGTCCGCCGTCTAATGGCGGCAGTGGCAGCAGATTGAAAATGGCAAGATTGATGGAGATGAATGCCATCCAGTGAACGAGGGTGTCAAATCCTCTCTCCCAGCGGTCACCTGAGATTTGCGCGATTTGGACGGGTCCCCCCAATTGATCCAATGTGCGGCTGCCACTGATCAATTCCCCCAAAGCGTTCAGCACGGCACTAAACATTGCCACACTTTGGGTGACCGACATGCCCAATGCCTCGCTGACATCAAGGGGGCGGCTTGTCCATTCACTGCCAATGACACCCAGCATGGGTCGAGGTTGCGACTCCCCTTCGGGTTGCATCATGCGTGGGGCGAGGCGAAATTTCATCTCGGTGTTGTCTCGCAAGACACGCACATCCATGGGCAGTCCTTCTTGCCACTCATCCACCTCAGATAAATCGGCAAAGCTGTTGATGGGCATGCTATTGATGCTGACGAAGCGGTCGCCTTTTTGCAATCCCGCCTCTTGTGCCGCACTGTCCTCCATGACATCGCTAATCACGGGACTCAGAAAATGCTCGCCGCTCACCAAGAGCAGCATGAGAAGCAATCCCCACGCCGCCACCAGATTGGCAAGGGGCCCTGCCAATAAAATCATGATGCGCTGATGGGCTTTTTTGCCGTGAAAACTTTTTTGTTTTTCTTCCAAGGAGAGATTTTTTTTCAGTCTGCCACTGGTCTCGTCCATATCGCCAAAGAAGCGCACATAGCCACCCAAAGGCACGAGAGCAAACCGCCACCGAGTACCATGACGGTCATGAAAGCCATAGATTTCCCGTCCAAAGCCGATGGAAAAGACCTCCACCGCCACGCCGTAAAAACGAGCAACGATGTAGTGTCCCCATTCGTGCACAAACACCAAAAAGGACAGCACCACAATAAAGGGCAGAAGGGCACTCAGAAAATCCATGATAGACTCTTATGATGGATTGATTGCATTGTTGTCAATAAGTCCCATCAGTTTTTGCGTGATGGCGCGGCTGTGCTGGTCTTGTTTTTCCACATCATCCCATGAAGAGACATTGTGATAATCCCCTTCCTCCAGCACCTCTCCCACCAATTGGGTGATGCGAGGAAAGGCAATGCGCTTGTCTAAAAATGCGGCAACGGCGACCTCATTGGCGGCATTAAAGGCGATGCTTGCGCCGTTGCCCGCACGATAGGCTTGGCGCGCCATTGATAAGGAGGGAAAGCGTTTGTCATCGGGCGGCATGAATTCAAGAGACAGAGGCTGAGTGAAATCAAGAGGAGCAACGGCGGTTTTCATGCGCTGTGGATACGAAAGGGCATAGGCAATGGGGGTGCGCATGTCAGCCGTTCCCATGTGCGCCAGAACCGAGCCATCCACATAGCGCACCGCCGAATGAACAATGGATTGCGGATGAATGACAACCTCAACGCACGATTCATCCAGTGCAAACAGGTGACATGCCTCAATGAGTTCCAGTGCTTTGTTCATCATGGTGGCGGAATCCACCGATATTTTTGCTCCCATGTCCCAGTTGGGGTGACGCACCGCCTGTTCAGGAGTGATGTCATTGAGTTGGTCAAGAGGATGATGCAAAAACGCGCCTCCCGATGCGGTGAGAATCACCGAAGCGATGGCGGTGCGTTGGTGTTCATCAAAGAGCTGAAAAATTGCGCTGTGTTCGGAATCCACAGGGACGATGCGGCATTGGTGCTGGCGTGCCATGTCCATGACCAGTGCTCCCGCCGCCACAAGGGTTTCCTTGTTTGCCAAGCCCACAATGGGACACTGTTTGAGAGCCGCCTCCACTGGACGCAATGCCGCAATGCCGAGAATGGCGACAATGACGCAATCAGATGGCATCGCGGCGGCATCAATGATGGCTTGTTGCCCCGCCGCCGCCTGCACATCAGAGTCTTGCAGCTGGTTTTTGAGCTCATCATACAAGGATTCATCACCAATAACAGCCACTTGCGCCTTATGGTGGCGAGCGGCGCGTGCCAAATCGGTGACATTATGCTGTGCCGTCAGTGCCACGATGCTGTAGTCATCGGGATGCCCCGCCACCACATCAAGGGTGCTTGTGCCGATAGAGCCCGTTGCCCCAAGAATTGTCACACGCCGCATGCAAGCCTCCCCTGCCCTGCCATCATGACCGATGCCGTGACGGCAACCATCAGCATGGCATCCATGCGATCCAGCAAGCCGCCATGCCCCCTTATCCATGTGCCACTGTCTTTGACATGGGCGACGCGTTTTGCCCACGATTCCAACGCATCGCCGCCAACGCATGCCATCAAAAGAACAGGCAGCTGTGCCATCATCACATCATCCATGCCCCATAATGAACTCATCAGCAACACCGCCGCTATTCCGCAGCTCAAGCCCTCCCAAGTCTTGTGAGGACTCACCCGTGCCATCAGTGGTGTCATGCCGAGCCACCTGCCGCCCAGCCAGCAGAAACTGTCAAAAATCACCACCAATGACAAGAGCCACACCACATAAAGAAACGGTGCACAAAAAACCAGCAGTGCCACACAGGCAAAACTCAATGACAGAATCAGCATTCCCATCAATATGCCTCGTTCAGAAAAAGACGCATTCGCCATGCGCCACCATTCATAAAGAGCAGTGACCCACAGCACCACCACCATGCCGCTCATCCACAGCGCGCCCAGCCACACCACCCATGCAACCAGTGCCAGAAAAATCCCCGCCGAGACGATTCGCTCAAAGACCATAGCGACGCTCCCTATGGACAAAATGATTCACCGCCGCGCGCAAATCATCACCCGTAAAATCGGGCCATAAACGCTCGCAAAAATAAAACTCACTGTAGGCACTCTCCCACAGCAGAAAATTAGACAGACGCAATTCACCAGAGGTGCGAATGAGCAAATCCAGCGGCGGCAAAAAATGAGTTTGCAAATTCTCTGCAATGCGTTCAGGGGTGATGTCCTCAATCGTGCATTGTCCGTCTTTGAGGGCGCGCGCTATTTTTTGCACAGCCATCGTGATGTCTTGGCGCGCGCCATAACTCAAAGCAATGGTGAGGGTGAGATTTGTCCCCCCAGCACTTTTTTTCTCGCAATCGCTAATGTTATGGCGAATGTGGTCAGGCAATAGAGCGCGCTCGCCAATCACTTTGAGGGCGATGGATTTCTCGCACAGCTCATCCACCTTGTCTTTCAGGTAGCCATCCAGCAGATTCATCAAAGCGGAGACTTCTTGCTGCGGGCGATTCCAATTTTCACTGCTAAAGCCAAACACGGTGAGATAGGGAATGGCAAGCGTGACGGCTTCATTGATGACCTTTTGCAACGCCTCGCCTCCGCGCCGATGCCCTTCAATGACTGGCAGATGCTGCTGCTCCGCCCATCGCTTGTTGCCATCCATGATGATTGCCACATGGCGTGGCATTGATGTGGGTTTGCTTGCCACCGCTGCCGCAGAATTCATCCCATAGAGAGGATATCGGCTTGTTTCTTTTTGAAAGAATCATCCACGGCGGCAATATGAGCATCGGTGATTTTTTGTGCATCGTTGGATGCTTTTTTGAGGTCATCTTCGGAAATGTCGCCATTTTTTTGCATTTTTTTCAGATGATCCAACACATCCCGTCTCACATTGCGAATGGCAATGCGTGCATCTTCGGCATAGCGCGCCGCCACTTTTGCCAGTTCTTCGCGTCTTTCTTTGGAAAGCTCAGGCAAAGGCACGCGAATGAGCGCGCCGTCACGCATGGGATTGAGTCCCAGATTGGACTCACGAATGGCTTTTTCCGTGGCATCCGCCTGTGAGGCATCCCACACCTGCACCGTCAAAGTGCGAGCATCAGACACCGACACGGTTGCCAATTGGTGCAAAGGCATCAGCGTGCCATAGGCATTGACCTTGATGGGCTCCAGCAAGGTGGGTGATGCTCTGCCCGTGCGCAAGCCGCTGTATTCATGGTGCAGCCACTCCACCGACTTATCCATGCGTTTTTGTTCATCTTTGAGGTAGTTCTCAATCATGCTCCCCTTCCTTTCCAATGGTGGTACAAATGCTGTCGTCTTGCAAGAGGTTTTTGAGTCCTCCCTCCATTTTGCCAATCATGATGGGCAGTTTGTGTTCTCGTGCCAGAGCAATCGCCACGCCATCCATCACCCGCAAGTCTTTCTTCAGCACTTCTTCATAGGACAGGTGCTCATATCGTGTTGCATCATGATGAGTCAGAGGGTCTTTGTCATAGACACCATCCACCTTGGTGGCTTTATAGAGGAGGTCGCATTTCATCTCAATGGCGCGTAAAGCAGCGGCGGAATCGGTGGTGAAGAACGGATTGCTGGTGCCGCCTGCCACAATCACGATATCGCCGCGCTCTAAATAATTCAGGGCACGCGCCAGCACATAAGATTCACACACCGGCGGCATGGCAATCGCCGACATCACCCGCACCCCAAGCCCATGAGCGCGCAACACCGATGCCACATACAGACTGTTGATGACGGTCGCCAGCATTCCCATCATATCGGCATCGCTGTGTTCCAATCCTGATGCTTTGGCATCCTTGCCTCGCAGAATGTTACCGCCGCCCACCACCATCGCCAATTGTTTGCCGTGCTTCATCACCGCGGCAATATCAACGGCAATATTTTCTAAAATTGGATGACTCACAAGGTGGTCGTGGTCTGCCAAAGCCTCGCCCGATAGTTTGAGCAAGATGCGATGTGTTTTCTTCACGAATCACCCACAGCCAGACGGCAATAGTCGGTCACCATGACCGTGCCGCCGTTTTGGTCTGATAACTGCTGCAACAACTGTTCAATGGTGAGGGAATCATCCATGATGAAGGATTGCTCCATCAGCACCACTTCTTTTTGCCATTTTTCGATTCCGCCCGTGATCATTTTCTCCACAATGGCGGCATCTTTTCCCGACTGGTTGGCGCGCTCACTGATGATGTCTTTTTCGCGCGCCACAATGTCGGCAGGCAGTTCATCACTGGTGCGCGCCAGTGGATTCATGGCGGCGATGTGCATGGCAATCTGTTTTGCCGCAAGATTCAATTCGTCAGAGGGTTTGGGACATTGCAACGCCACCATCACGCCGATGCGTCCCAAGCCATCACCGGCAACAGTGTGCAAGTAACGACCCAAAACAGACGGCGCAGTCAGACACCGCACCTCGCCTAACGATATATTCTCGCCAATCGCCGCCGACAGCTCCAGAATATGGTCACTGACGGGTTTATCGTCCATCTGTGCCTCAAGCAGCGCGGCATCATCCACCCCCTCCCCCATACCGAGAGCATGGCGAGCCAGTGCGCGCGCTTTTTCTTGAAATAAATCATTGCGCGCCACAAAGTCGGTCTCAGAGCGCACATGCAACAATAATCCTGTTTGCTGGTTTGTTTCCAGAGCAATCAATCCCTCATGCGCGCTTCTGTCCGACTTCGCCGCCGCTTTGGCAATGCCCTTTTTGCGTAGCCAATCCACCGCCGCTTCGGGATTGCCGTCATTTTCCGCAAGAGCCTTCTTGCAGTCCATCATGCCAGCACCGGTCATCTTGCGCAGTGCCTGCACCTGTGATGCCGTAATCGCCGTCATGGTGACTTTTTGGCAGCTTCGGTTTTGGCGGTCTCTGTCGTCTTTTTTTCCTCACCTCTTCGCGGCTTTGCTTTGAGAATCTCCGCAACAGAATCAGTGTCACCTTTTGCTTGTTCGGCTTGTCTCATGCCATCTAAAATGGCATTCGCCGCCAAAGAACAATACAGACGAATGGACTTGATGGAATCATCATTGCCCGGAATGGGATAGTCAATCAAGGCTGGGTCGGCATTGCTGTCCACCACGGCAATCACGGGAATTTTCAACTTGCGAGCTTCCTGCACCGCAATGGCTTCCTTGACCGAATCCATAATAAACAACGCATCAGGCAAACCTCCCATGTTCTTGATGCCCCCCAGTGCCAGTTCCAGCTTGTTGTGTTCACGAGTCATGTGCAGAAGTTCTTTTTTGGTCTGCCATTGTTCCTTGTTGTTGATGGTTTCTTCCAATTGGTGCAAGCGTTTGATGGAACGAGAGACAGTCTTCCAGTTGGTTAAAATTCCTCCCAGCCAGCGATGATTGATATAAGGCTGACCACAACTTTGAGCCGCCTCAGTGAGAGGCTGTGAGGCATGGCGTTTTGTGCCCACAAATAAAATACGCCCCCCTCGCCGAGCCACCTCCCGCAGCTGGGTCAATGCTTCGTGCAGCATGGGAACGGTGGACTCCAAATTGATGATGTGAATCTGATCCCGCATGCCATAGAGAAACGGACGCATACGCGGATTCCATCGCCGCACATGATGCCCGAAATGCACCCCAGCCTCCAGCAGCTGACGCATGGTAAAGAGCCGTTTATCGCTCATGAAAATAGCCTCTCGTCATTCCTCTAAAAGCTCAAAATCTTCTTTGCGCACACCGCACTGAGGACATTCCCAATCATCGGGAATGTCTTCAAAGGCTGTCCCAGGGGGAATGCCGCCATCAGGGTCGCCCTCGGCGGGGTCATAGATAAAACCGCAGACTTTACAGATATATTTTTGCATCGCATTCTCCATCGTATCACTGGCTTGGCTTTGCCATATTTTCATGCGTCTTGCAAGGGGCTTAATACTTGCAGAAGACAGGTATTTTTAGTAATAGTGTCAACCATGAGTTCTGGCTCACATCTTATGAGTGGGAAAAAAGGTCTCGTGCTCGGAGTCGCCAACGACATGTCCATCGCATGGGCAATCGCACAAGCGGCTGCCGACGCGGGAGCTGGGCTGGCTTTTAACTATCAGGGGGGCGCTCTCAAAAAACGCGTGATGCCTCTGGCTCAAAAAGTGGGCGCGTCCATTGTGTTGCCCTGTGATGTGGAAGACGAGGCAGAGCTCAATCAGCTCTTTGATGCCATTGATTCTGAATGGGGAGAATTGGATTTTATCATTCACTCCTTGGCGTGGGCGAATAAGGATAACCTCAAGGGACGCTTCATGGATGTGGGACGAGATGACTTTCTGCGCTCCATGTCCATTTCGTGCTATTCCCTCATTGATATTGCGCGACGCGCTCTTCCTTTGATGAGCAAAGGCGGTAGCATCGTCACCATGAGCTATTATGGAGCGGAGAAGGTGATGCCTCATTACAATGTGATGGGCGTTGCCAAAGCGTCATTGGAGACCACGGTGCGCTATCTTGCCGCCGATTTAGGCAGCGAGCAAATCAGAGTCAATGCCCTGTCGGCGGGACCACTCAAAACCCTTGCCGCCTCTGCCATCGGCGATTTTCGCTACATCTTCAAATGGAATCAACACAATTCGCCTCTCAGACGCAACATCACTCAGCAAGATGTCGCTGGGGCGGGATTGTATCTCATCAGCGATCTTTCATCGGGCGTGACGGGAGAGGTGCATCATGTGGATTGCGGCTATCATGTGGTGGGAATGAAAAATGTTGATGCCCCCGACATCGCCATCGTTTGATGAAAGCGAGCATTCAATGAACTTCACAGGACGCATTCTCACCATGATGACATGGGGGGAGAGTCATGGCGAAGCAATCGGGTGCGTGTTGGATGGCGTGCCGGCAGGCATTCCATTACAAGAAGACCATATTCAACCATTTTTGGATGAACGAAAGCCCGCCAGCTCTCGCCATGTGACGCAACGCAAGGAAGCCGATCGCGTCACCATTTTATCGGGCGTGTACCGAGATCACACCACCGCCGCCCCCATCATGATGATGATTGCCAACACAGATGCCCGCTCCAAAGATTATGATGCCATCAAAAACAGCTATCGCCCCGGTCATGCCGATATGACCTATGACATCAAATACGGCGGCTATCATGACCCTCGTGGCAGTGGGCGAGCCTCGGCTCGAGAGACCGCCGCCCGGGTTGCCGCAGGAGCCGTGGCGCGCCGCATCATGAACCAAGTCACCATTGAAGGCGCGCTCATTCAGCTGGGTAGCCTCGCCATTGACCGCCAGCGCGTTGATTGGCGCGCCGCCCGTAGCAATCCTCTTTTTTGTCCTCAATCCGATATGCTTCCCTCATGGGAACAATTGCTTGATGACACCCGCAAAGACGGCAATTCCATCGGTGGGGTGGCGGAAATTCACGCCTCAGGCGTTCCCGCAGGATGGGGTGAGCCTGTGTATGGCAAGCTGGATGCTCTGCTCGCCGCCGCCATCATGTCAATTCCCGCCGTCAAAAGCGTGGAAATCGGCGCAGGGATTCAATCCGCCGCCATGACCGGTGACCAGTATGCCGATGTCATGAAGCCTTCCAAAAACGCCATTCAATTTGCGAGCAACAACAACGGCGGCATTTTGGGCGGCATCAGCACGGGGCAGAATATTGTGGTGCGCTATGCCGTCAAACCCACCAGTTCCATTCGCAAAACCCTTGACACCGTGACCCGTGAGGGTAAAGCCACCACCATTCAAACCAAAGGCAGACATGACCCGTGTGTCGCCATTCGCTCCGTGCCCATTGCCGAGGCCATGATGGCACTCACCCTCGCCGATGCCATGCTGCTGCACAGAGCCAGAAAAGGAGACGCGCCATGATGAATACTTCCGTTTTTGATCTCGCCGTTTGCATGCTACTGGGATTTTCCTGTCCCGAGCCGCCAATTCTGGAAGTCGCCACCGATGAACTCGTCATGCGAGATTGCCGTCATCAAAACAGTCAAAATCGCTCCTCCTTGGCGTATGATGCGGCGGGCAAACGCAATGTGGTGGCGTGGGGAGCGATGCTTTTTAGTGACAATCCCGTCATCATCAAAGACCATCACGCCACCGCCGCCATGTTCTGGCGGACGGGCAAAGATGTTTCGTGGGCTGTGCCAACCATCAAATCGGCTGCGGCGCGAGAATGGGATTTTTTTCACCTCACCACCACCAACCATACCATCACTCACGACACGCTTTATGCCATGTCACAGCAGAACTATCAAATGATGCAAGAGGACATTGCTCAAGTCCCTGAAGAATATCGCAAAAAATCCCAACAAGAGTCCATATCCCCTGCGACTCTCCCCATTTCTCTGACAAAGGAAATTTCGCAATCATGGCTGTGGTTTACTGAATCTTATCAGCGCGCATCATGTGGCGAACAATTGCAACAAAATGACTACAAAAAGACTTATGAACGGGATATTTCTCTCATTGCTCAATAGAAGCTACCATTTTTTTTATTGGACGGCGGCGGTGCTGGTGTTGGCATCGTGTGGCGGCAGGGGCGCGCCCCTTGATGGCAGTGGTGGCGGAAGTGTCACAGTGGCTGCGGGACGCGTGGGAGGCACTGCCGCCACAGACCCGAGTCAGGCAACCATCGCCTTTTGCCTTCTTGATGCCAACGGACAAAACTACTCCCGCACTAAGTATGTTCTTCAGAACGGCACATGCACCGAAATTAATCCTTCTTCTAATGCCAGCTTGGCGAATTTTCAAGGACGCATCCCCTATGCCGGACAAATGGCATACAACCTCTCATCAGGTAATACCATCACCTACAACGGCAGAACCCTCTCTCATCCCGAGCGCATCGCAATTATTGATTCTACTTTTAACAGTGATATGGCAGCCTCTCTGAGAAGCAATGCCTCCCACGGCGATCGTGTGCGGCGGTATGTCTTGCAGGATAGTTTTTTTTCTAATGAAACTGCCTTCAATCAAATTGATGTCTGCGCCGCTCAAGATGAAGACGACCCAGAACTGCTAGACGGTAGCAAGATTGTTGCGTGCCGTGACGGATTTGGGAACAACAAAATTATCAATACATCCTTTAGCAACATGGGTGATTTCTTTTGCCCTGACGATGCCCGTGACAAAAATTGGATTATTGTCACCGCCGCGGGCAATACCAGAACGGACACATCCCCTTCTGTCGTGCCCATTGATAATGGCATCAGTCAGTGTGCCAGTGGCTCTAATGAACAACAATGGCGCGCAAGCGATTGGAATGAGTGGAGAGATAACTACCGTTTGATTATTGTCTCCCAAGCCACAGTGAATGACGATGGCAGTATTAATTTGGAGCAAACCCAGTGCGGTTATACTCAAGATCGCTGTGTGGTGGCAATCAATTACAATAGAGAAGATGGCGGCAGCAGTTTTTCTGCGCCGCAAGTGAGTGCCATGCTCAGCAATATCTACGCCATCTGGAAGCATCTGTGGAAGGATGATGACCCCAACACCAGCAGCGTCAATGAGTCTGACTCGTCCCTTTTGGTGAGGCTGTTATTGGAATGCACCACGGGGGGGTATCAGACATCGTTGATACGGCGTCCCATCAACGCAGATGAGATTGGGCAAGGATTGGTCACCTATTTTTGTTTGCTGACAGCTCGGGGTGAAATCAGCTTGCCCGGTGGCTTTGCCGCTCCTTCCAGTGATGCGGTTGGCGGTTTGATGGTGCGTGATGCTCAGGTGCGAGGTGACTCCATCACCATCTTTGATTCCTATCGCCGCGATTTTCCCTATGAATTTTCGTCATCGTTTCATGGGGCGACTGCCCTGTGGCGCATTGCCTTGTTGCATGACCATTCCTCATCCGACCCTGCCTATTTTGCCTCGCATCGCGTCATGAGTGATGGGCGGCGCGTCACATTGATTCATGACCGTGAAGAGGGCAGTGTGTTTGTCAATTATGATACAGGTATTTTGTTGGGAGCAACCTACGGCACACGCGGCGGCAATGATTTTGACGGCTCGGGCATTTTTCAATTACGCCAAAGCATGAAGGGCCATGTGGGCTATCATCGCTGTCATGGCATCGGTGACAATCACTGTGTTCTGACTCATGCCTCATGGCAGTATCAGAGGGTGCGTGCGCCGTCTCACTCTTTCATTGAACACATTGACACCCGCCAAAGCGATTTGGCTGTGGGCTGGCGTTATGAGACGCAGGGAGTCTCGGTGTCGGTTGTGGGCGGCTGGCACTCCCCTCTGCGCGGCACAATTGACTTGAGAGATGGTTCTCGTTACGCCATAAAAGGACAATGGGAGAGACGCATTGACATCCACACCACCCTCACTTGGTAGAATATGAGCCATGACAATCACAACCAGCGAAAAAAAGGAACTGCTAGATATAGGGAAACCCTACTATATGGAACCTCCCTTGCGATTGCTTGAGGATTTTTTGAGTAATTCAGATAAAAATTATCAAAGTGCGATCAAAGATTCCTTTGATTACATTCACGAATTCATGATTAATGCTGAAGATGAAGTCTACAGCATAATTAATGATAGAATTGCTCAAGGAATAATAACAGATGCATCCCAAGCAAAAAAAACAATCGCGGGGCATATGTTTTCAAACATGACGCGCTATATCTTCATCAAGAATAAAGAAGCTGGCAATATTTTTGAAAACACTTTTATCACAACTAAGGCAATAGCAGTCAAAAAATTGGGCGAAGATTTAGTCGTTTATATTGGAGAAGAAACGCAAAACCCAGACTGCGATATCATCATCTATAATGAAGGGACAAAGAAAATAATGATCCTTTCCCTTAAAACCTCTTTAAGAGAAAGAGCTGGGCAAACCATTAAGTGGAAACTTCTTCTTGAAATAGCAACAAGCAAAAATGAAATTAAAAAGAAATATGATATAAGCTATCGCGGTCGGCAGATGCCAATCGTTTGCTTTGGCACGGTCAATTTTTACAATGAAATTAATCAGCCACAACAAAGAGGGTTGCTTAAATTATTTGATCAATCTTTTATTGCCAAACCGAATATAAAAAGCGATATTGTTATAAGCATGTCTGAACTGCCTAATTTTGTCAATGAGAATTTGGGATGAGATATCAAGCCATACACAATTCACGCTATGATTTTGAGGGACAAAATTATGGTGAGGAATGTTTTCCTCACCTGCATAAGTATCCAGCGGCTATGATTCCTCAGCTGGGAATTGAAATTCTAAAGGAGTTGGACATTACGGATGGCTCAATGCTAGACCCCTATTGTGGCTCTGGCTCTTCTTTTGCCAGTGGTATATCTCTTGGATTAAGAGATTTCACTGGTTTTGACTTAAACCCTTTAGCTGTGTTGATTAGCAGAGTGAGATTTACAAAATTGAGTGTCCGTCAATTGCAAGAGGCAGAAAGTGAAATAAAAAAACGGGCTTATTCAATCCTTGCTCATCATGGTGAGGAAAAAAATACGGCTGTTTTGTTGTCTGATTTTGATTACTGGTTCAGTGAAGAAGTGGCACACAAATTAACTTTACTCAAAAATCTGATAGAAGACTTGGAAAATGACCAAGTCAAAAAATTTTTAATGCTGGCATTGTCCTTGACTGTGCGTGACTGCTCTTATGTCAGAAACAATGAATTCAAATTGTATAGAATTAAAGAAGATGATTTATTGATTTTTAATCCAGATGTTGTCGGCGTGTTTTTCTCGCACCTGAAAAAATCAATTCACATCTATCAAAATTACTACGAACCATTTCTTGATGATGTTGTTTTGTCGGTCAGCAGAGGCTCTTTTGTCGATCGTCATAAGCAATATGATGTTGTGCTCACCAGCCCCCCTTATGGTGATAGCCGAACAACGGTTGCCTACGGTCAATTTTCAATATTCACCAATCAGTGGCTGCTAGGCTTTCAAAATGCAAGAGCAGTGGATAAAAAATTGATGGGCGGTGAGAATATTTCGCTGAAAACTCCTTTGGTTCAATTAAATTCTCTCATAGATGATTATATCGCTCATATTGCAACAGTGGACAATAAGAGAGCAAGAGAAATAAACAGCTTTTATTACGATTTAGCAGCTTCTATTGGCAAAGTGTCACATTCTGTTAAAACACATGGTAGGAGTATTTATGTTGTTGGTAATAGAACAGTCAAAGGCATTAATCTTCCAACAGATCAATTTGTTGCCGAACAATTTGAAAAAAACGGATTTAACCACCTGATGACATACAAAAGAAGTATAAGCAATAAGAGGATGCCTCATCTAAACTCACCGTCAAACAAAAGTGGTGTGAAAATGGCAACGATGAAAGATGAATTCATCATTGTTTGTGAAAAAACAATGGTGGGGCTAAAAAGGTATTTACATTGACGACTTCTTCAAACTCACTTGGTAGTGCATTCTGGGATGCTGTTCGCTTTAATGAGGCGGGCTTGATTCCTGTCATTGCTCAAGAGGCTTCCTCAGGGCGCGTTCTCATGCAGGCGTGGATGAACAAAGAGGCATTGCAGCAAACCCTTGCCACTGGACTTGTCACCTACTGGTCACGCAGTCGCCAGCAGTTGTGGCAAAAGGGCGAGACATCAGGACACACACAGCACCTCGTGTCGTGGCGGCTGGATTGTGACGGCGACTCAATTCTGCTCCAAGTCAAACAAGACGGCGTTGCCTGTCACACCGGGCGCATGAGCTGTTTTTACCGCACATGGAATGGCAAAGCGTGGCAAGAGTGAAGAGTCTTACTTAATCAATTGAGAAACATCCTTAAAAGCTTCATCTTTGGCATCTTTAAGCCAGTCAAAAAGAATCATTTCCACCGTGAGAGGCATCGCCCCCAGCCGCGTCATGTGAGCCATGGCAATGCGGTGACTCTCTTGTGTTCGCGACCCCATGCCGTCAGCAACAAAACCCACCTGCTTCCATGATGACAATTCCAGTGCATCGCGCACCGTTTGCAACACGCAAATATGACTCTCAATGCCGCACACAACCAATTGGTCATAATTGTGAGCGCGAGTGTCTTCCATGAGTGCCTCCATAGCGGAAAAGCGAGTTTTTGTCAGACAGATGTGTTCATTAGTGAATTGATTTCTCAGCTGTTCCACGGTTTCTCCCAGTCCTTTGGGATATTGCTCCGACACCGCCACCGCCACGCCCAATCGGCACGCCCCCTGATGCAATTGAATGATGCGCGTCAGCATGGCATGATGGTCATCAATCACGGGGAGCAACTTTTGTTGAATATCCACCATCAGCAGGAGGCTTTTTTTTCTGTCAAAGTGGTGCGTCATGGAATTCTTTATGAAAGAAACGAAAAGCATTGGCAAGAGATTTGTCGTCAGCATTGCGTTGCTCGGTCTTTTGGTGACTTCTGCACATGGGGATGACACCATTGCCATTCGTCATTTGCAGCTCAATTTGCACAGTGAAGATACCCTGTCTTTGCGTCTTGTGAGCGATCGCCCCATTGATTACCGAACCTTTGTCTTGAGCGACCCTTACCGTTTGGTGTTTGATGGCATCAATGTTGAATGGGCGTTGCCGCAGTCATCTCCCACCACGGGCATTGGTTTTATATCTCGCTATCGCTTTGGCAAGTTCAACGATCGTCTTGGACGCTTGGTGCTTGATTCTGAGCAGCCCGTGATTATCCGCTCCATTGCTCAGTATTTTGGCACTGATGACAAGGTGGTGGTGAGTCTCAACCTTGCATTGAGCGATGAGGCTGGTTTTGCTGAGCATCGCCTGAAGGGGGCGTTTGTGTCACGGGAGGGACTTTCCTTTGACCCAGCACCGCCTGTTGCGAAAAAAGAGCCACAAAAAACTGTTCAGCGCAATAAACCTCTCATCGTCATTGATGCCGGACATGGCGGCGTGGATAGCGGCGCGATTGGTGTCAGTGGCTTGCAAGAAAAAGAAATTAACCTAGCCATGTCACTGCGCCTGGCACAGCTCATCAATGACAGCGGACGCGCCACCGCCATTTTGACTCGTGACGATGACCGCTTCATCTCTCTGACACACCGTCATCGTTTTGCCAGTCATAAAAAAGCCGACCTTTTTGTCTCCATTCACGCCGACAGCATTCACAAGCCTGCCATCAAAGGATTGTCCATTTATGGACTGTCCGACCAAGCCTCCGATGAGGTCGCTCTGCAGCTGGCTCAACGAGAAAACAAGTCTGACATTGTCGGCGGCATGGATATCAGTCGCAATTCGGAGGATGTCCAATATATTTTGATTGACCTTGTGCAAAAGCAATCCATGAAGAGATCCGATGTGATCGCGCAAAATATCATTAAAAATCTCAAGGGCAAGGTGGATTTATTAGAGCCTCCCCATCGTTTTGCCGGATTCGTGGTGCTTAAAGCTCCCGATGTCCCTTCTCTTTTGATTGAAATAGGATACTTGTCTAACCCGCAAGAAGAGCTTAAATTACGGGATGCCGACTACAGAGAATTTCTCGCTCAACAACTGGTATCCGCAATTTTGCAAAGCGTAACACAGTAACCTTGCGAGTTGGTTTAACTGAATTCTCAGCACAGAGAAAGGAGAAGAAAGATGAGTAAAATAACATTCAAAGGTGGTATTGAAGTATTCAAATGCGGTATATTGTTATTCATAGCGTATAGTGTTTTTTTGATACGCGAAGAATTTGTGTGGATTGACGCTGACGACTTGACTGTAAAAGTGGTCAATGAATATCAAAAACCACTTCCTGTTGAGATTAGGGGTGTGACCACAGGCGTTACTCTTGCGGTTGATATTTGGGATAGTAATACTATTCCAGTAGAGGTTAGGAATACATTTCCTATCTGGGTGAGAGGTCGGTAAGGAGCATCATGAGTAATCACTTAAATCAATTGTTATTATCTCTGTCTCGCTGGATGCAACGGCGTGACAAACAACGCATGCTCATGGTCGGCGTATACATTGTGTTGGGATTGCCCGTGCTTGCCATGCTATCACTGGTGGTGATTTTATCGGTGTATCACTTTCAATTGCCCGCCATTGATGACATTCAAACCTATCAGCCCAAGACGGCATCGCGCATCTATAGCACCGATGGCATTTTGATTGGCGAATATGCCGAGCATAAACGCGTCCATACGCCGTATGATCAAATTCCTCCTCATGTGATTAATGCCTTCATCGCCGCCGAAGATAAGAATTTTTGGCATCACGGCGGCATTGATCTCATGCGCCTTGGCATTGCCACCATCACCAATGTGAGACGGTGGCTCATGGGACAGCGTCTGCAGGGTGCGTCTACCATCACGCAACAGGTGGCTCGTAATTTGTATCTATCACGCGAGGTGAGCATGGATCGCAAGCTCAAAGAAATGGTGCTGGCAATGCGACTGGAGGGATTAATCAGCAAAGAGCGCATCATGGAGATTTATCTCAGTGAGATTTATCTGGGCGGACGCTCTTACGGAGTCGCCCATGCGGCGCACAATTATTTCGGCAAACGCATGGATGACCTGCACATTCATGAATCCGCTCTGCTGGCGGGTCTGCCCAAAGCCCCCAGTTATTATAATCCACGACGCTATCCGACACGCGCCCTGCAACGGCGCAACACCATTTTGGCACGGATGGCACACGATGGTCTCATCAGTGATGCCACCATGCGGGCGTATCAATCATTGCCACTGGGGGTGCGAGATCGCAATGAACGAGCCGAAGGCGAGCCGGACTCCAATTATTTTGTGGAAGAAGCCCGATTGCAATTGATTGATATTGTGGGTGAAGAGCCTCTCTACACAGAGGGTTTGACCATTTACGCCACGCTGGACAGCCGTCTGCAAGACATTGCCGAGCGCGCCCTGCGAGATGGTTTGACTTCCTTTGATCAACGACAAGGCTGGCGCGGCGCACTGACCCGGTTGCCTTCTCTTGACCAATGGCAGACACAGCTTCAGCAAATCAAAAAACCACGAAGCATTTACAATTGGCAACTGGCTGTGGTTCTGCAAACCAATGACCAAGAGGCAGGCATCGGCTTGAGCGATGGCTGTCATGGCAGCATCTCGTTGGATGATATGCAGTGGGCGCGCCGTCCTCTCACCCAAGAAGAAGAACAAGTGGTTGCCGATAACAAATACGACCTCCCTCTTCTTAAAAAAGTCTCTACCGCTTTGAGTGTGGGTGATGTCATTCTTGTGGAAAAAGTCAAGGATGAGGAGTCGGATGCTCCACTTCAGCGAGAGGCGGATTGTCGTGAGTATCCTGAACGGTATGCGTTGCGTCAAATTCCGGAGATTGAAGGGGCGATTGTGGCGATGAATGTTCATAATGGGCGCATTGTGGCAATGAGCGGTGGCTATTCGTGGGATCGCAGTTTGTTCAATCGTGCCACCCAAGCATTGCGTCAGCCGGGGTCTTCTTTTAAGCCGTTTGTCTATCTTGCGGCACTGGACAATGGATTCACGCCCACCACTGAAGTGATTGATGCCCCCTTGGTGCTGGAACAAGGAGAAGATGAGGATTTTTGGCGTCCTGAAAATTATTCGGAGAAGTTTTACGGTCCCACCTTGCTGCGGCGAGGATTGGAACGCTCACGCAATTTAATCACCATTCGCTTGGCTCATTCCATCGGCATGACTCCCATCATGAACTATGCCAATTTACTGGGGGTCTTGCCTGAAGATGCCAAAGCAGAGTTGTCGGTGGCGATTGGCTCACGGGAGACCACCTTGCTGCAGCTGACCACCGCTTATGCCATGTTTGCCAATGGAGGGTTACGCGTGAAGCCTGCCTTCATTGAGCGGATTCAAAAGAAGAGTGGCGACACCATCTATCGCCGTGATGAGCGTGATTGCGGGTCTTGTGTGGGGGGCGATTATGACGGCATGTCACTGCCGCCGTTTCCTCAAGATGAGCGCGCTCGTGTGATTGAAGCTCCCCTTGCCTATCAGATGGTCTCCATGCTGGAGGGCGTTGTGGAGCGCGGCACCGGCAGGCGCGCCCGCATAGAAAATGTGTCTCTGGCGGGCAAGACGGGCACCACCAATGACCACAAAGATGTGTGGTTTATCGGCTTTACGCCCGATGTGGCATTGGGGGTGTTTGTGGGATACGACCAGCCGCGCTCCATGGGGGTTCTTGCCAATGGCGCGACGGTGTCATCGCCGATTTTTAAGCAATTCATGTGGGAGGCGTTTGCGGAAGAAGGCACATCGTTGTTTCGCGTGCCTGAGGGGATTCATTTGGTGCGTATTAATCGCATCACGGGGATGCCTGTTCGCAGTGAGACCGATGAGAAATACGCCATATTTGAGGCTCTGCGCACCACCGACACCGAAGACCTCGCCGCCACCGTGGGCAGAGATGCCGCCTACGGCAGAGACCGTCTGCTGGGGCGAGATAAAACCAAGAAACTATTGGGACTCTACTGAGAACACACCATGTCCTCCCCCTCCCCTTCCCATGATGACCAAAACCTTGAGAGCGTCAAACGCGACATTCGTGATGCATTGGCGATGCTCGGGAGGCGTCTTTGACGAACGAGGCTTGGGCAAGCGTCTCGCCGAATTGGAAGAGCTCACCGCGCGAGATGATTTGTGGAATGACCAAGAAAACGCCTCTCGGTTGTTGCGAGAAAAAACCCGCCTTGAGGCGCAGCTGCAGCGTTTTGCCTCATGGGAGCAACGGTGGGAAGATGCTCTGACGCTGGAGCAGTTGGCGCAGCAGGAATCCGATGATGAGGTGTTGCGGGAGGTGGCGGAATCCTTGTTGCCGCTGCATGGCGAATTAATGCAGGCGCGGTTTTTGACCATGATGGAGGGCGAGGCTGACCATCGGGATTGTTTCGTTGAGATTCATGCGGGCTCCGGCGGCACAGAGGCACAAGACTGGGCGGAGATGTTGCTGCGCATGTATATGCGCTGGGCGAATCGCCGTGATTTTGCCTGTGATTTCATTGAGAACAATGCCGGACAAGAAGCCGGCATCAAATCGGCAACCATTCGCATTGATGGTGAGTATGCCTATGGCTGGCTGAAGCGGGAGTCGGGGGTTCATCGCTTGGTGCGGCTCTCGCCGTTTGATTCCGCCATGCGCCGTCATACCAGTTTTGCCTCAATCAAATGCTATCCGGTGATTGATGACTCCATTGATATTGTCATTGAGGATAAAGATTTACGCATTGACACCTATCGCGCTTCGGGCGCGGGCGGACAGCATGTCAACAAAACCGACAGTGCGGTGCGGATTACCCATTTGCCCACATCGCTGGTGGTGCAGTGTCAAAATGATCGCTCGCAGCATCGCAACAAGGCGGCGGCGATGACCATGCTCAAAGCCAAACTGTTTGAGCTGGAACTGCAAAAGCGCGAATCAGAAAAACAAGCCGGCAGACAGGCGGAAAAGGACATCTCGTGGGGCAATCAAATTCGCTCCTATGTGCTCCATCCCTATCGCATGATCAAAGACCTGAGAACTCACCACGAGAGCGGCAACACCGATGCGGTATTAGGTGGCGAAATTGATGCCTTCCTGCAGGCATCTCTTACCGCCCAGCTGGAGTCATGAGGATAAATTGATTTCATTCAAAACTTTTTGAGCTTCGGCATAACCTTGTTTGGCAGATTCCTTTAGCCATTTCAACGCTTCTTTAACATCCTGCGTTACACCCTCGCCTTTGAAATACACTCCACCCAGAAGATATTGAGCTTTGGCAAGACCTTGTTCAGCAGCTTTTTTGTACCAATTGAACGCCTCTTTTTGATCCTGTGCTACACCCTCGCCATCGAAATAAATCACACCTAGATTATACTGGGCTTCATCCAATCCTTGTTCAGCAGCTTTTTTAATCCACTTGACTGCTTCTTTTTGATTATGCGTCACAGCCTCGCCTTTGTGATACATCACACCTAGATTATATTGTGCTTCGGCATGACCTTGCCCAGCAGCTTTTTCAAACCACTTAACTGCTTCTTTTATATCCTGTGTCACACCCTCGCCATTGAAATAAGCCAAGCCTAGATTACATTGGGCTGGAACATGACCTTGCTGGACAGCTTTTTTATACCAATTGACTGCTTGGGTTGTATCTTTCGTAATACCATCGCCTTCATGATAAACCACACCAAGATTGTATTGGGCTTCGACAATACCTTGTTCAGCAGCTTTTTTGTACCAATTGAACGCTTGGGCTTTATCCTGTGCCACACCCTTGCCATTGGTATAAAACACCCCTAGATTATATTGTGCTTCGGCAAGACCTTGTTCAGCAGCTTTTTCAAACCACTTGATTGCTTTTGTTTGATCTTGCGTCACACCATCGCCATTGGCATAAAACACCCCTAGATTACATTGGGACTCGGCATGACCTTGTTCAGCAGCTTTTTTGTACCATTTCGCCGCTTTTTTATAATCTTGCGTCACTCCTTCACCCTTGGCATACATGATACCAAGATTGCATTGGGCTTTGGCATAACCTCGTTGGGCAGCTTTTTCAAACCATTTGGCAGCTTCGTTGTAATTCTTAATAGAAACACATTCTAAACCGTAGTTGAAATACCCCTGTGGAGAGCCAAAAAACAAACCCTCTATAAATAAAACCAAATTTTTAATGCCAGTAGGAATGTCAGCATCTATGTTATTTGTCATTAGTTGCAACAGTTTAATAATTTTGTGGGGAAATCTAGCAATGCCAAAGAGGACAATCGCAAAGATTCCCAATTCTACTAACAATTCTTCCAGCTTATTCACTATTAAGCCAAAAGCGAAAAGCAATACACAGATGCCAACTGCCCCTACACAGAGACAAAGTAACATCGCAAGGGCTTTCTTCCAATTGCGAGGCGCGTACTCTTTGATGAATTCTAATATGATTTTCAAATTAGAATCAGCCATGCACTGGACATACCATACTTGCCCCCCCTCCGTCCATGTTTTTCACAACACTGAGGCGATTAGGCGGCGACATTGACGAATTCCTGCAAGCATCACTCACTGAGCAGCTGAAGTAAAGCTTCTTGGGCTGGAGCAAGTCCTTGCTCGGCAGCTTTTTGATACAATTCCATGGCTTTTTTCTTATTCTTTTCTAATCCCCCATAACCATCTTCATACATGAGACCAAGATTGAATTGTGCTTGGGCATACCCTTGATTGGCAGCTTGTTGCCACCAAAACACCGCTTTTTTTATATTCTCCTTCAATCCCCCCTCACCTTTGCCATACATCAGACCAAGAGAGGTTTGGGCTGAGGCAAATCCTTGCTCGGCAGCTTGTTGCCACCATTCCACCGCTTTTTTCTTATTCACCTTCACCCCCAGCCCGTTGTAATACATTATACCAAGATTGTTTTGGGCTTGGGTATACTCTTGTTGGGCAGATTTTTGATACAATTTCAACGCTTCTTCCATATCCCGCTTCAATCCCCCTTCGCCGTTTTGATACATCACACCAAGGTTGTTTTGGGCTGGAGCAAATCCTTGGTCGGCAGATTTTTGATACAATTCCAACGCTTTTTCATCATCTTGCGTCACCCCATAACCGTTGGAATACATCACACCAAGATTGTATTGAGCTTCGGCATGTTTTTGTTGGGCAGCTTTTTGATACCATTGCACCGCCTTTTCATAATCCTGCGTCACTCCATAACCGTTGGCATACATCACACCAAGATTGGATTGGGCTTCGGTATTCTCTTGCTCGGCAGCTTTTTGATACCAATACACCGCTTTTTCATAATCCTGCGTGACACCTATGCCATTTTCATACATCACACCAAGATTGTATTGAGCTTCGGCATGTTTTTGTTGGGCAGCTTTTTGATACCATTGCACCGCCTTTTCATCATCCTGTGTCACTCCCCAACCATTGTCATACATCACACCAAGATTGTTTTGGGAATCGGCATGACCTTGTTCAGCAGATTTTTGCCACCATTGCACCGCCTCTTCATCATCCTGCGTCACCCCATCACCGTTGAGATACATCCAACCAAGCTCTGCTTGAGATTCGGCATCCCCTTGTTTGGCAGATTGCAATATCTCATAGTGGGAGTCTGATAAGGCATCATTCGCCGCGCTCAAGGAAAAACATGTCATGACAATGGCGAACAAAAACGCCGTGCGACTCACACGCCCCGCCGAGATATTTGCTTTATGCCAATTCATCCAATCACTATATCCCTCGTCCATGTTTTTGCAACACTGTCATAATCTTTCTTTGATTTTATTCAAGGCTTCTTGAGCATCGCCATGACCTTGCTCGGCGGCTTGTTGCCACCATTCCATCGCTTTTTCCGTGTCTTGCGGGACACCCTCGCCAGTGAAATAAATGATGCCCAGATAGAACTGAGATTGGGTAAAACCTTGCTGGGCGGCTTTGGTAATCCATTGTGCCGCCTGCCGATCATTTGCTTCCACACCGTAGCCATCGTAATAAGCCACGCCCAGATTATGCTGAGCGAAAACAAAACCCTGTCCAGCCGCTTTTTTGAACCATTTCACGGCTTGTGTTTGATCCCTCGTAATGCCATCACCATTGGCATACGCCATACCGAGATTATGCTGGGCGAGAACAAAACCCTGTCCAGCCGCTTTTTTATACCACCTGACGGCTTCTTTTTGATTCTGCGCGATGCCATCACCATTGGCATACGCCACAGCGAGATTGTGTCGGGCGAGAACAAAGCCTTTGTGGGCGGCTTTTGTGTACCATTTGACGGCTTCTTCTTGATCCTTCGTAATCCCATCACCGTTGGCATACGCCACGCCGAGATTGTATTGAGCAGCGCCAAGATTTTGCTCCGCCGCTTTTGTGTACCACTTGACGGCTTGTGTTTGATCCTTCATAATCCCATAGCCATTGTGATAAGCCACACCCAGATTGAATTGGGCTTGGGCAAGACCTTGTTCAGCAGCTTTTTGAAACCATTTGCCAGCTTCGGTGTCATTCTGGCTCAAAAGACATTCCACACCGTATTGAAAATACCCGCGCGGCGAGCCGAAAAACAAACCCTCCACGAAGAAAAGCGATTTTTTAATGGAAGTTGCCATGTCATCATGTGACATCGGCGGCAATGATTGAATCATGGCGGGGGAAAACGCGGCAACGAGAAAGAGACAATTCAACAACAATCCCAAGACTTCTGGCAGTCTTCCCAGCCCATCCGTTGCCGCCATAAGGAGCAGAACAGGAAAATTGCAACAAATAAGTCTTGCAAGAGCCTCCGACAAATCGCGAGGCAGTTGTTCTTTGATGAATTCTAATGTGATTTTGGTATCAGAAGCAATCATGCGCCGGACATACCACGACTGCACTTTTCAATCAATATTTTGACAACACCAAGAGGCGGTATTAGGTGGCGACATTGACAAATTTTTGCAGGCATCTTTGACTGCCCAATTGGAGTCATGATGATTTTTTAACTACACTCAAGGCTCTTCGAGCTGGGACATAACCTTGTTCATCAGCTTTTTCAAGCCACTTGACACCTTCTTTTTGATCCTGCGTCACACCCTCGCCTTTACCATAAGCCACACCTAGATTATATTGAGCTGGGGCATCACCTTGTTCGGCGGCTTTTCGCCACCACCGCACCGCCTCCTCTTTATCCTTATCCACACCGTTGCCATTAAGATAAGCCAAGCCAAGATTGTATTGAGCTTTGGCATAATTTTGTTTGACAGCTTCTTTGTACCATCGCACTGCTTTCTCTTCATCCTTACCCACACCATTGCCATTTTCATACATCACGCCAAGATTATATTGAGCTTGAACAATTCCTTGTTGGGCAGCTTCTTGCCACCACCGCACGGCTTCTGTTTGATTCTGCGTCACACCCTCGCCATTGAAATACATCACACCGAGATTATATTGTGCTTCGGCATGACCCTTCTGGGCTGCGCTTTTGAAGTGCTGCAACGCTTTTACCTTATTTGGCTTCATCACTATCACCACTGTAATACCTCATACCAAGCCTGAATGCTTCTTCGGCTTCGTATTTATTTTTCTTGTCTCGCATGAATAAAAGCTCGCCAAGAATTGGAATTCCGATGACTAAAACAATACTAATTGCAAAACCTGACAAAAGAACGAGCAGAACAACAAACCCCCAAAAAATGAAGGATGCATCCATATGTGCCACCAGCCAGTTTTCTTGCAAACTTGACAGAGCATCCGCCAATGCACTAATAGCTAGGGATGAAAAATAAACAATGGGAAGAAAGAATACCGCAAGCCAAAAAAAGTTATGCCAATACCTTGGCAGGTTCTTCATGAAGGCTGAAACTTCAGATTCTCTAAGGTCACCTATTACTTGATGCTCTGGACGCACAGAGGCTACAAAACCGCTAGTATTTTCATTCTCACCCATCCTCCTATTATATCCCCGTCCATATTTTTTGCAACACTTTGCGGGGATTCATCACAAGGGGTGGAGCTGGCGAGGGCGCAATTGATGCCTTGGCATCACTCACTGTACAGTTGAAGTAAAGCCTCTCGGGCATCGGCATGACCTTGCTCAGCAGCTTTTTGCCACCATTTCACCACTTTTTCATAATTTCGCGCCACCCCCTCACCGTTGGCATACATCTCACCAAGATTGAATTGGGCTTCAGCATTCCCTTGTTTGGCAGCTTTTTGATACCACTGCACCGCTTTTTTCTGATCCTGCGTTACCCCCTCACCTTCGTCATACATCATACCAAGATATAATTGTGCTAGGGCATAACCTTGTTTGGCAGCTTTTTGCCACCATTCTATCGCTTTTTCCATATTCTGCCTCAATCCCCCCTCACCATCGGCATACATGACAGCAAGCATGAATTGGGCTTTGGCGACACCTTGTTGGGCAGCTTGTTGTAACCAGAACACCGCTTTTCCCTTATCCTGTGCCACCTCCTCACCGTTCACATACATGACACCAAGAGCTGTTTGAGCTAGGGCATCACCTTGTTGGGCAGCTTTTTGCCACCATTCTATCGCTTTTTCCTTATCCTGCCTCAATCCCCCCTGCCCTTTGCCGTACATGAGACCAAAATTATATTGGGCTTCAGCATTCCCTTGTTCAGCAGCTTTTTGCCACAATTCCACCGCTTTTTCATAATCTTGCGTCACTCCCTTACCGCCATGATACATCAAGCCAAGATTAAATTGAGCATCAGCATAATCTTGTTGGGCAGCTTTTGTGTACCACTTGACCGCTTCTTTTTTATCCTGCGTCACACCATAGCCATTGGCATAAGCCACACCAAGATTATATTGAGCTGGAGCATCACCTTGCTCAGCTGCTTTTTGATACCATTGCACCGCTTTTTCATAATTTTGCGTCACCCCCTTACCGGACTCATACATGACACCAAGACCGAATTGGGCTTCGGCAATACCTTGCTCGGCAGCTTTTAGCCACCATTCCGCCGCTTTTTCATAATTCTGAGTCACCCCATAACCATTGGCATACATGACACCAAGAGAAAATTGGGCTTGAACAATATCTTGTTGGGCAGCTTTTTGATACCAGAACATCGCTTTTTCATAATCCTGCGTCACCCCCTCACCGTTGAAATACATAAAGCCAAGATTGTGTTGGGCTTCGGCATCCCCTTGTTTGGCAGATTGCAATATCTCATATTGCTCATCTGATAACGCTACCGCCACTGAGCTCAAGGCAGGGAATGTAATAAAGACAGTGACAAGCAAGAACGCCGCGCGACTCACACGCCGCGCCGATATCTTTGTTTCGTTCCAATTCATCCAATCACTATACCCCTCGCCCATCTTTTTGCAACACTTAGCGACACTGTGTCACCAATGGTGCATGAAACATTTGACCCTTTGTCTTTTATCTTCGTTTTTTCTATCGTCTGTGGCATTGGCGGAGTCCTCGTCGCCGTTTGATGCCATGGGGGTGCGTGATGTGATGGCATCGGCGCGGGCTGGCGACAAAGAGGCGCAACATGCCCTCGCCATGCGCTATTATCACGGACGCGGCATCAAGCAGAATCTGGAAAAGGCCTATGAGTGGCACACCAAAGCCGCCATGCAAGATCACAGCGAGTCGCTGAACGAATTGGGATGGATGCACCTCAACGGTGAGTTCGTGCCGCAAGACGAAGACATCGCCATCGCCTTTTATGAGCGTTCGGCGGCGTTGGGCAATCCTCATGGGTGTGCGCATCTGGCGGAGATTTTTGCCATGCGCGGCGACTTCATGAACGCCACCATGCACCTGATGATGGCCAGCGACCCCACCGCAAGCCGCTATGTCATGAGCATGGGACACGCCGACCCAGAACTCCTCAAAATGCAAATCATGGATGAACTCACCCCCGAGCAGCTCATCACCGCTCGCCACAACGCCATGACATGGCAGCATCAACGGCGCGACACCATGAACAATCAATCGCCCCTGCCCTTTGCGGTGAGCTTTCAATAAATTATCGCTCATTCGCCCCGCTCCCCTTCACCGGGGGGCGAGGCGCGCGGCTTGTTTTGATGATCGCTCACATGAATTGCCACACAGAGCGTGGCGCGCGAGGCATTGTTTTAATGATCACTTTTTGCTACAGTCCTTCTATGGATGGTCAGACACATGTCTCACTGCGTCAAAAAATTGACCACATCCGCACGATCCTGTCGCAAGAATATCAAAGAAAACACAAAGTCCCCTGGATTATCGCCTATTCGGGCGGTAAAGACAGCACATTTCTTTTGCATCTTGTCATGGAGTGCCTGCACAATGTGCCTGAAGAAAAGCGGGTGCGTCCTGTTTATGTTGTGTCCAATGATACCCTTGTGGAAAGTCCGCTTGTGAGTGAGCATTTACACAAAAGCATGAAGAAAATCAAATCATCGGCAAAAAAGCTTAATCTGCCCATCACCGCCACAATCACAGAGCCAGCACATTCCGATTCCTTTTGGGTGCAAGTCATTGGCAAAGGATACCCAACGCCCAATCGTATGTTTCGCTGGTGCACCGACCGTCTTAAAATCAAGCCCTCAACGGAATTCATCAAAAAGCAAGTGAGCCAAAGCGGCAATGTGATTTTACTCATGGGGACACGCAAATCAGAAAGTGCCTCAAGAGCCGCATCCATCAATCGCCACAAACGCAAAGGCAACAGCATTTACAGTGACCACAATTCGCTGGAGCATTGCAAGGTCTTGTCCCCCATCGTGGATTTTGAGGATGATGAACTATGGACATTTCTTTTGCAATCCAAGCCCCCCTGGGGAGGCAGCTATCGCAATTTGATTACATTGTATCGCAATGCGCGCGGCGGCGAATGCCCCACCGTCTTGAGCAAAACCGAAGCCCCAGGGTGCGGTTCGGCATCGCCGCGTTTTGGCTGTTGGGTCTGCACCGTGGTGGAAAAGGATAGCAGTCTTGAAGGATTGGTGGATTCGGGCTTTGAGCAGTTTGAGGCATTGGTGGATTTTCGCTTATGGCTACTGGAAATAAGAAGTGACCCCACATATCGCCTCGCCATTGACCGCAGAGGCAAAATCCGCACGAGAAAAGACGGCACAATCATGCCAAGAGCCTTTACAATTAAGGCGCGTGAGAAAATTTTGCAAAAACTATTGGAACTGCAAGAAGAAATGGCGATGAAATTAATTACGCCCCAAGAGATTGAAACAATTCGCGAAATATGGCAAAAAGACAAAGTGATGTTGAACAAGTCACCACACAAAAACACACGCCCCGTGTGTGTCATCTAATCAGTCGGAGTATTCCAAATGACGACAGAAAATGACGACTTGACAATCAGAGAAATGCCTGTTGGGGAAATTCTCGGAGGAAAATTTCTCGTTCCAGAATATCAGCGCGGCTATCGTTGGAGTAGAGACGAGGTTATAGAACTTCTTGAAGACATTCAAGATGCCCTCAATGATGGCGATGACTACTATTTCATTGGCTCTTTCAATTTGATTAACGATAATCCAAACAAACCTTTTGAGGTTGTTGATGGGCAACAAAGATTGACAACAATTTCATTAATCGCAAGAGAAGCGCGCTTTTTGTTGCAAAAAGAGACTTCTAATTTGGGAGAAGAAGGGGTGGTTCATCTTATGTCAGCCCTTCTTAAAATTTCAGACGAGGTTGTTCACTTTGATCGAAAAAGTGAACGAGAAGGATTTGAAAAACTTATGAAAGGCGACGCTACGAGCCACGACCAAATGTCAGTTGCTTCGAAAGAAGTAAAAGAATTTATAAAAAGAAAAAAAGAAGAGACCTCTCATGTAGGAAATACCGATGAGCTTGTTAGGTATATGAATTACCTTCTCAACAATGTGAAGGTAGTTTTTATCGTTGTTAAAGATGAAAAGATTGCATACAAAATTTTTGAAGCTCTTAATCTTCGGGGCAAACCTCTTGGCACGATAGATTCAATAAGAATTTTTGTGTTCCGAAATATCAACAGGGAAAAATTTGAGTACTGCTTCAAATTGTGGGAAGACTTGGAGAATACCATGAGAATGACCCACAAAAGAGTTGATGACCTTATGACTCAAATGTTTAATACATTCTTTGAGTGTCATAGAGGCATTAGAATTGAGGAAAATCACTTGTTCTCTAAAGTGGAGAATTCCTTTAAGCAGGAAGCACAAGATGAAAAAGAAAAAGAAAAAGAAAGCCAGAAAATATATCTGGATTTTTTTGAGAAAATCGTATCTATAGATGGTGGTAGCAAGAAAAATTTTCCTAACTATTACTTGGCTTCTGTTAAGCATGACCATGACCTGTGGAAAAAATTGGATGTGCCGATTTTTTTCAGAGAAGCTTTGTGCGGAACTAAAATATGGGATGGAAATAAAATATGCAGAGCTCCCATTGCTGCTATGTTTCATGCGTTAAATATGCCAAAACCTCGCATTACAACAGAACAAGCTAACAATATTATGCATGACATGTACAGCTTAATTTCTCGCCTTGAAGCGTTGGGAATTCTTCGCGGGCAAAATGTATCAAAATGCAATTCTCGGCTAGCTGCTTTTGCTAAAAAACTCATCTATACAGAAGAAAATTTTGAGACAATCGCTCAAGAACTTTTTCAAGGCATCCATGACCAAGTTGATGGGGTCATGTCTGATAAAGATTTTAGAGTTGAAATGACGGCTAATAAAAAAGTCAGAAGAGACAAAGCAAAAAGATTATTGCGGGATATTGAATTTGCCCGTAACAAGCAACTTGCCAATGTGGGTAAAGAAATTCACATTGAACACATTTTGCCTCAAAATCCAAATGAAAAAGATTGGAAAGATTTTTCAGTGGAAGATAGGGATTACCACACAAATCGCATTGGTAATTTTGCTTTGTTATTGGATGTTGATAATCAAAGAATCGGCAATAAGCCTTTTGCTGATAAAGTGCTTGTATACGCCGAAAACACGATAACAACAACGAATGAATTAGCCAAAAACACAGATTGGACAAAAGATGATATTGATGAACGCAGTAAGCGGCTGGCAAAAGAGATTGCTGGTGTATGGAATTTCCATTACTACAACCCCTCACCCTGAGGGTGATTCTAGCAAATCTAATAACGCTTGAATTTTTATTGGTTTTTTCATGAGATGGAGCGTCATGCCGCGAGGTGATTCCACCGAATTTCGTGATTCCATCGCCTCGCCGCTGAGCATAATCAGATGGGTGATGCCCAGCGCGCGCCACTCATCTGCTGGTGGGGTGCGTGCGGCGTGGGAGGCTGTCTGGCGGTCGTAAATGAGAGTCACTCGTTTGTGCGGCGGCGGTGCGGTGAGCTCCTTCTTTTGCTTGACCTCTATTTTTGCTATGACTTGCTCTATGATGCGTTTGAGTTCCCGCAAGAACAATGCGTCACTGACATCCAGAATCACAAGGTGATGGCGACTTTTCATATTTTTCACACCCCTCACACTCCTTTTCGCGCCCATGCGGGCATTGTCAGATGGCGGCACCATACCATCTCTTGCCTGCTGGGCAAAGCGGGCGTGACGCGCCACAAGAAAGAAGGCGATGGCGCAACGCCCGTGGGCATCATGCGGGGACACGCATTGTTCTACCGCAGCGACCGCATCCCGCCGCCGCCGTGCCCCATCACCCCCCGACCCATCCGCCGCTCCATGCGCTACTGTGATGACCCCGCCTCCCCTCTTTACAACCGCCTGTTTTTCACCTCATCCCCGCCGTCATGTTCTCATGAGCGATTGTGGCGCAATGACGGCATCTACGACATCATCCTCATCCTCACCCACAATCGCCACCCCAAAGTCGCGGGACACGGCAGCGCAATCTTCATTCATCTAGCAGACAATGAAACCTCCCACACCCAAGGCTGCATAGCTTGTCACTATGACGATTTGTGCAATTTGTTGTCTCATGTCTCTCGCTCAAGTCGCTTTATCATCCATCCCTCATGATGCGTCTTTCCCCGCACCCCGTCCAATTGCAACAAAGCGATGGAATATGGTAGGATAAGGGTATGTCTGACAAAGCACCCAAAGCCATTGACAAAACTAGTGAACCTGTGCCTGAGCCCACAAAAGACACTACCAGCAGTGGGTTGGATTATGTGCATCCTGATGCCGTTAACAAATTTATGAACCTGACGTTGGACAAAATACCTGAGCAATTGCTCGAGCTTTTAGGTGGAACTGCTTTTTTATTAGCTCTTTTTTATTTTTCTGCCATCATTATTAAAAAATGGTTGGAAGCTTTAACACTTTATTCCAAAGATGTTACTGCACATTCGGCTATGAAGCGTTCCCTCTATGCCTCCCTCTATGCCTTTATCGTTATATTTGCTACAACAGCTATTTATTCAGCGATTGTAACTATCGAAGATTTATTGCCCGAAGAAGGGCAAGATGAATACGAGCGTGGTATAAGGTATTATTACGGGATTGGCGTACCAAAAGATTACAAGAAAGCAGCTGAATGGTATCAAGAAGCTGCCGACCAAGGACTCGCCCAAGCCCAAAATAATCTTGGTGTGAGGTATGAGCGCGGCGAGGGTGTACCACAGGATTATGAAAAAGCGGTGGAATGGTATCAAGAGGCTGCCGACCAAGGACTCGCCCAAGCCCAAAACAATCTTGGTGTGATGTATGCCAACGGTTATGGGGTGACACAGGATTATAAAAAAGCGGTGGAATGGTATCAAAAAGCTGCCAAGCAAGGAAATGCCCAAGCCCAAAACAATCTTGGTGATATGTATTACAGTGGTGATGGTGTGCCACAGGATTATAAAAAAGCGGTGAAATTCTATCAAGAAGCTGCCGACCAAGGACTCGCCCAAGCCCAAAGCAATCTTGGTTGGATGTATTACAACGGTTATGGTGTGACGCAGGATAGAAAAGAAGCTGTGGAATGGTGGCAAAAAGCTGCCGAGCAAGGATTCGCCAAAGCCCAGTTTAATCTTGGTGCGGCGTATATCAAAGGTGATGATGTTAAGCAGGATTATGAAAAAGCGTTTGAATGGTATCAAAAAGCTGCCGAGCAAGGTTATGTCCAAGCCCAAACCAGTTTTGGTTTCATGTATGCCATGGGGCAGGGGGTGACGCAGGATTATAGAAAAGCGAAGGAGTGGTGGGAAAAAGCTGCCGACCAAGGGGATGCCCAAGCCCAATTCAATCTTGGTTGGATGTATGAACACGGTGACGGGGTGACGAAAGATATAAAAAAAGCGATTGAATGGTATGAAAAAGCTGCCAAGCGAGGTCTTGAGGTAGCTATAGATGCTCTCAAAAGATTAAATAAAAACAAGTGATACCATCGCCATCTCTTCCGTGTTGTGAAGAATGTGGCGATGGGATATGGTGAGGGGATGGGTTGGAATAAAGCAAATGTATTGGCGAGGCGTGGTGGTGGCACGGCGTTTTTGTTTGCCATTGTCGTCATTGCTCATACGGGCTGGATGGCGAGCGTGGCTCATGCTGATGCAACGGAAGAAGTGCAACAATGGATAGAATTCGCGAAGGGAGGCAGTGCCTTTTACCAAAACGAGGTTGGTTCTGCGTATGCCGATGGTCGGGGTGTCACGAAGGATTATGAAGAAGCGGTGTTCTGGTATCGCAGAGCCGCCGAACAAGGAAATGCCCTCGCCCAAGCCAATCTTGGGGTGATGTATAGGGATGGGATGGGTGTCACGCAGGATGATGAGGAAGCGGTGGAATGGTGGAAAAAAGCCGCCGAGCAAGAGAATGCCATAGCTCAATTCAATCTTGGGGTGATGTATGGCAAGGGGATAGGCGTGGCACAGAGTGATGAAAAAGCCGTCTATTGGCTCACAAAAGCCGCCGAACAAGGCGATGAAGATGCAACAGAAGTTCTCAAAACATTAGAAGAGTTAGAAAACAACAAGTGATACTATCCCCATCTCTTCCGTGTTGTGAAGAATGTGGCGATGGGATATGGTGGGGGCATGAATTGGAATAAAGCAAATGTATTGGCGAGGCGTGGTGGTGGCATGGCTTTTTTGTTTGTCATTGTCGTCACATCTTTTTCCTTGAGTGCGGTGGCGGAGGATGACTTATCACAATTGGAAATTCTGGCAGAACAGGGGAATCCCTACGCCCAAAACGATCTTGGTGTCATGTATGAGGGCGGTGAGAGGGTGACGCAGGATTATGAAAAAGCGGTGTTTTGGTATCAACGCGCCGCTGAGCAGGGGTATGATGTCGCCCAATCCAATCTTGGCAATATGTATGACAGAGGCGATGGGGTGGCGCAGGATTATGAAGAGGCGGCTGAGTGGTATCAAAAAGCTGCTGAACAAGGCTATGCCCAAGCCCAATACAATCTTGGTGTGATGTATGCTGAAGGTGAAGGGGTGATGCGAGATTATGAAAAGGTGGTGGAATGGTGGCAAAAAGCTGCCGACCAAGGTTTTGCCGATGCCCAATACAATCTTGGCTGGCTCTATTACTACGGCGAGGGAGTGACGCAGGATTATCAAAAAGCGGCTGAGTGGTATAGGCAAGCTGCTGGGCAAAATCATCACATTGCTCAGGCTCGGCTGGGTGTCATGGTTGCCAAGGGTTATGGGGTGAGGCAGGATGATGAAAAAGCGATGGAATGGTATCAAAAAGCGGAGGGACAAATCAAAAAGGATGCTGAGCGGGGCGATGACTATGCTCAATACACTCTTGGCTGGCTTTATGCTCAAGGTGGCGGAGCCAATCCCAGCATGCAACAGGCGATAAAATGGCTACGCAAAGCCGCAGAGCAAGGGAGTTCATTTGCTCACGATGAGCTCAAAAGATTAGAAAAAAACAACTAATTCGCGCGCCTCTCTCATCATTCGCGTTTTCCGAATATTGCCGTGCCGATTCGGATGTGGGTTGCGCCGGCGTTGATGGCGTCTTCAAAGTCGTTGCTCATGCCCATGCTGAGCTGCGAGAGATGGCACCGTTTTGCCAGCTGTGCCAGCTCATTAAAATAGCGTTTGCCCTGACCGATGGGCGGCAGACACATCAGCCCCACGATTGGCAGGTGTGCGGAGCGCATGGCATCAATGAGGCGGGGTGCGTCTTGGGGTGCGATTCCCGCTTTTTGCGTCTCTGCTGCCGCATTGACCTGCACAAACAAGGATGGATTTCTGCCCGTGCCGTCCCGCTCCCGCACGAATGGCTCAATGAGGCTGTGGCGATCAAACGCGTGAATGACATCACACACCCCCATGATTTTTTTCACCTGCCGCCGTTGCAACGCGCCGATATGATGCAGCACCACATGAGGATGCTCTTGTTTCAGCTCATGCCATTTCCCATGAATCTCATCCATGCGATTCTCCCCAAAATCCCCATGCCCCACATTGATGGCTTCACGAATAGAATCGCTGGATTGCTGTTTAGACACCGCAATCAAGGTGATTGATTGTCGCCGCTCCCCCGCCACAGCCGCAACCCGCCGTGTGATGGATTCAATCCGTTCCCTAATGGTTGTGTCATTGCCCATAATGTGTCTTTTCACGCCCGCAAATCAATTGCAACAAAATGATGAAATGTGGTAGGGTGGAGGCATGAGCGACCAAGAAACAAAAACAGAGCTTCAACAGAATATCTTTTCCGTCACGCAAACAATTCCTAAAGAGTGGCAAAAGCCTACGGTGATAGGTATTTTGTTGCTCACTTTTTATTATTTTTCAACCACTATTATTAAGGATTGGCTTCGCCTTGTCATTATTTATGATTACGACTACCTACAGGATGCTTTAGATGCACTTTTTCATTTTTTTATTGTAGCATCTGTTTTATTTGCACTATGGCTAGTGGTGCAAATTGCCAAGCTATTACTGGAAGAAACTCAAGATGAAGCAAAAAAAGCTGCTGAGAAAGGAATACCTGAAGGTCAATACAGTCTTGGTTTGAAGTACTACTTTGGCAATGATGTGCCACAAGATTACGAGAAAGCGGTGGAATGGTGGCAAAAAGCTGCCCAACAAGGGATTGTCGAAGCCCAATACAATCTTGGTGTGATGTATGAGCGCGGTATGGGGGTGACGCAAAATTATGAAAAAGCGGTGGAATGGTATGAAAAAGCTGCCCAACAAGGGCTTGCCAAAGCCCAATACAATCTTGGTGTGATGTATGAGTTCAGTAAGGGAGTGGTGCAGAATTATGAAAAAGCGGTGCAATGGTATCAACAAGCTGCCCAACAAGGCGATGCCGATGCCCAATTCAATCTTGGTGGAATGTATGACAGAGGTTATGGGGTGGTGCAGGATTATGAAAAAGCGGTGGAATGGTATGAAAAAGCTGCCCAACAAGGGCTTGCCAAAGCCCAATACAATCTTGGTGGAATGTATAACAGAGGTGATGGGGTGACGCAGGATTACGAAAAAGCGGTGCAATGGTTTCAAAAAGCTGCCGAACAAGGTCTTGCAGAAGCTCAATACAATCTTGGTGGAATGTATAACAGAGGTAATGGGGTGATGCAGAATTATGAAAAAGCGGTGGAATGGTGGCAAAAAGCTGCCCAACAAGGGATTGTCGAAGCCCAATCCAATCTTGGTACGATGTATGATTTGGGTAGAGGAGTAAAGAAGAGTAAAGAAAAAGCTTTGGAATGGTATCAAAAAGCTGCCCAACAAGGTAATGCCCCAGCCCAATTCAATCTTGGTTTAATGTATGCCAACGCTGATGGGGTGACGCAGGATTTGGAAAAAGCGAAGGAATGGATTAAAAAAGCTGCCGACCAAGGGCTTGAGGTAGCTATAGATGCTCTCAAGGAATTAGAAAAAAAGAAGTGACACAGCCCTTGTCTTTTCACGAACGCCGTTCAGTTGCAACGCCTCATGAGCTGTGGTAGGGTGGCAATGTGACAGATATTATCTCATCCCTCAAAGATATATTCCAAGAGTGGCACACGCTTATAGTGTTCCTTGCTGTTGCTTATTTTTTACCCAATATTATTAATAAATGGTCAGCTTTTGGGAAAAAAGATACAGACGCAACTAGAAAAATTGCCGAGAACGGAGAGCCCGACGGTCAAGACAATCTTATTTTTGTGCCACAGGATGACGAGCAAACGGTGGAGTGGTGTCAAGAAGCTGCCGACCAAGGGATTGCCGAAGCCCAATACAATCTTGGTGAGATGTATCGCAGAGGTTATGGAGTAACGCAGAATTATGAAAAAATGGTGGAATGGTGGCAAAAAGCTGCCGACCAAGGATTTGCCGAAGCTCAATACAATCTTGGTGTGGCTTACGAAAATGGGGTTGGTGTAAAAAAGGACTATAAAAAGGCGGTGCAATGGTATCAAAAAGCCGCGATGCAAGGTCATGCCAATACCCAAAACAATCTTGGTGGGATGTATTCCAACGGTTATGGGGTAACGCAGAATATGGAAAAAGCGGTGGAATGGTGGCAAAAAGCTGCCAAACAAGAAAATGCCTCAGCCCAATACAATCTTGGCTTGATGTATGCCAACGGTGATGGTGTGACGCAGGATTATGAAAAAGCGAAGGAATGGTTGCAAAAAGCTGCACTGCAGGGGCATGATGATGCAGGGAAAACTATTTTTAAATTAGAGGTATTGGAAGAATTAGCAAAAAAGAAGTGACACGATTCTTGTCTCTCTGGTTCATGACATCGGCTCACCACGCCGAGAGTGACAGCGATGCCACAATTATAAGCCTTCTGCCAAGAGGACGCATCGCTTGTGTGGTGCGTTATTATGATGCCGCCGTTCCGCACCGCGCCGCCATCATCGCCCGCTTGCACACCATCGCGCGCGCCCGCCGAATTCAATTGTTCGTCTCTGTCATGAAGGGTCACCCTCTGCCGCACACCATCAAAACCATTCACATCTCATCATGGTATTGTGCGCGCAATCTTGTCTCTTCATGGCGGCACAAACACTATACCGTCAGCACCTCTATTCATTCAGTGGCAGAATGGACACGCGCGCTACAATACAATCCCACCTATTGCCTGATTTCGCCGATTTATGCAACAGGCGACAAAAAGGCTTTGCCGCGTTCCATCCGTTCCGCCATTCTTGCATCATCACAACCCCACAACTTTCCTCGCCTGTTGGCATTGGGAGGCATCACGAATCGCACACCCATAGACAAGCGGTTCTATGGCAGAGCGATGCGGCGCGGTTTTACATCCGCCATCAATCCATCTACAATAAAAACATGAAAAACGATTCCTATCAGCACCAAACTCAGGAACTCTATTGGCAGCAGCAGTGGAAGCAAAACGGAGTCTTTCGCACCGACCTCACTCGCGCGGGCAGCGTTTATTATGTCTTAGAGATGTTTCCGTATCCGTCTGGGCGGATTCACATGGGGCATGTGCGCAACTACACGCTGGGTGACATCGTGGCGCGGCTGAAAAAAATGCAAGGACACACGGTGCTGCATCCGATGGGATGGGATGCGTTCGGTCTGCCCGCCGAAAACGCCGCCCGATTGAAAAACTCCCATCCAAGAGACTGGACTTATGACAACATCAAAACAATGCGCGCTCAACTGCAACGCATGGGGTTTGGCTACGATTGGACGCGTGAAATCGCCAGCTGTCACCCCGACTACTACAAGCACGAGCAAAAAATGTTTCTGGACTTTCTCGCAAAAGATTTGCTTTATCGCAAGGAATCCATCGTCAATTGGGACCCGGTGGAGCAAAGCGTCCTCGCCAATGAACAGGTCATAGACGGCAGAGGATGGCGGTCGGGAGCGGAGGTGCAGCAGAAAAAACTCACCCAATGGTTCATGCGCATCTCGCGCTATAGTCAAGAACTGCTGGATGACCTGGCACACCTCACCCAATGGTCGCCCAAAGTCATTCACATGCAGGAAAACTGGATTGGCAAAGGCACAGGGGCTCGGGTGCATTTTCGCCATGATAGCCAGCCCGCCATTGATGTCTTCACCACCCGCCCTGATACATTGTTTGGCGCGTCCTTTCTCGCCATCGCCGCCGCCCATCCCCTTGCCGAACGCCTCGCACGCGACGATGCCAAACTCGCCCGATTCATCAAGGAGTGCCTGCAATCATCCACCAAAGAACAAGACCAAGCCACCACCGACAAAAAAGGCTACGACACAGGGCTGCGCTATCCTCATCCGCTGGTGGAGGGGCAAGACCTGCCTTTGTATGTCGCCAATTTCATCATCATGGAGTATGGCACGGGGGCGATTTTTGGGTGTCCCGCTCATGATGAGCGCGATCACGAATTTGCCCGCCGCCACCACCTGCCCATTCGCCAAGTCATTGAACCGCCTTCAGGCGAACCCCATCACGACTGCTGGACGGGAGACGGAACGCTCATCAATTCGCAATTTCTCAATGGACTCACCGTGGAACAAGCAAAGCAAAAAATGATTGACCATCTCACAAGGCACAAACACGGCGCAAGCGAGGTGACCTATCGTTTGCGGGATTGGTGCGTGTCGCGCCAGCGTTACTGGGGATGCCCCATTCCTGTCGTCTATTGTGATGCCTGCGGCATGATGCCCCTCTCCCCCGCCGACCTCCCCGTGCTGCTGCCCGAAGATGTGGATTTCAGCCAGCAAGGCAATCCGCTCAGCCGTCACGAAGGGTGGCTGGCGGCGCAATGCCCTCAATGCGGCGGCACGGCGCGGCGAGAATCCGACACATTGGATACTTTTTTTGAGTCCTCATGGTATTTTGCTCGCTTCGTCTCACCCCGAGCCAGCACCGCCTATGACGCCGATGCCTTCGCCAAAGCCATGCCGGTGGATCTCTATGTGGGAGGCATTGAACACGCCGTGCTGCACCTGCTCTATGCTCGTTTTTTCATGCGGGCATTGCGGGATTGCGGCTACCGTGCCGTCAATGAACCCTTTGCCGCTTTGCTCACCCAAGGGATGGTGTGTCATCAAAGTTATCAGCGAGCGGACGGCTCATGGGTTGAACCCAAAGATGTGCGCGCGCAAGATGGTGGATGGGTGGATGCTCACGGCATGACGGTCACCCCGCAACGCATTGAGAAAATGAGCAAGTCCAAATCCAATGTGATAGACCCCGATGATATTCTGCACACCTACGGCGCGGATGTGGCGCGCCTGTTTATTGTGTCGGATTCGCCGCCGATGCGCGATTTTGAATGGCGCGAGGATGGAGTCAAGGGCACGGCGCGCTATCTCAAGCGGCTGTGGAAAGTTGTCACGCAATCATCCACTGAGCCGCCAGCCGCCAGCGACACCACACAAGACGAGCTCTTGCAAAAAAAACAACACCAAACCATTGATGCCGTCACCCAAGCCTACGACCAGCACCATTTCAATCGCGTGGTGGCACTGCTCCACAGCTTCACCAATGACATTGAAAACACCCCCCATGTCTCGCCATCAATACGCCACAATGCCGCATTAACACTGGTGCAATTGTTTCATCCCATCATTCCCCACATCACCGAAGAAATGCACAAAAAGCTGGGCGGCAAATCGCTGTTGGCAACATCGGCTTTTCCTATTGCCGATGGAGCATTTTTGACAGATGACACCGTGACCATCGCCGTGCAAATCAATGGCAAACTGCGCGGACAAATAAAAATGGTAACGGGCAGTGATGAGGAATCCGTTATTGCCGCCGCCAAACAACTGGACAACGCGGCAAAATACCTGCAAAAAGGTAAGATTGGTAAGGTTATTTTCGTTCCCAACCGCCTAATCAATTTGATCGTGTCGTGAGTGAGGGCTATGTCAATTGTGTTGTGTTAGTTTTTTGAGAATATCTTGAGCTTTGGCATCGCCTTGTTCGGCAGCTTTTTGCAACCAAAGCACCGCTTTTACAAGATTCTTCTTTACCCCCTCACCTCTGCCATACATCACACCAAGATTGTATTGGGCTTCAGTATGACCCTGATCGGCAGCTTGTTGCCACCATTCCACCGCTTTTTGCTTATTCTTCGTCCCCCCCTCACCTTTGCCATACATCACACCAAGAATGTATTGGGCATCGGCATCCCCTTGGTCGGCAGCTTTTTGCAACCATTTTGACGCTTCTTTCTTATTCTCCTTCAATCCCCCCTCACCGTTGTAATACATCCCACCAAGATTGTGCTGAGCTAGAGCATGACCTTGGTCGGCAGATTTTTGAAGCCATTTTAAGGCTTCTTTCTTATTCTCCTTCAATCCCCCTTCACCGTTGTAATACATCACGCCAAGATTGGCTTGGGCGTTGGCAAGTCCTTGGTCGGCAGCTTTTTGATACCATTCCACCGCTTTTTCATAATCCTGCTTCACCCCCTTACCGTTGTAATACTTGATACCAAGATTGTATTGGGCTTCTGCAAGCCCTTGTTGGGCAGCTTTTTCATAACATTTCACCGCCTCCTTTGTATCAGTGTCAACGCCTCGCCCAGATTCATACATCCCACCAAGATTGATTTGAGCTAGAGCATAGCCCTGTTTGGCAGCTTTTTGATACCATTCCACCGCTTTTTCATAATCCTGCTTCAGTCCCCCATCACCGTTGGCATACATCACACCAAGATTAGATTGCGCTTCGGCATGACCTTGGTCGGCAGCTTTTTGATACCATTCCACCGCTTTTTTCTTATCCTGCGTCACACCCCTACCATGCTCATACATCACACCAAGATTGTATTGGGCTGGGATAAGTCCTTGTTTAGCAGATTTTTTCATCCATTTCAAAGATTCTTCCTTATTTTCCTTCACTCCCTCGCCGTTGTAATACATCACGCCAAGATTGAGTTGGGCTGGAGCATCCCCTTGGTCGGCAGCTTTATGATACCAAAACACCGCTTTTTCATCATCCTGTGCAACGCCATCCCCCAATTTATAAGCCACACCAAGATTGTATTGGGCTAGGGCAATACCTTGCTCCGCAGCTTGTTGCCACCATTCCAACGCTTTTTTCTTATCCTGCGTTACCCCTTTAGGACTGTGATACATCACACCAAGATTGAATTGGGCTAGGGCATCCCCTTGTTGGGCAGCTTTTTGATACCATTCCGCCATTTGCTCGTCATCCTGTGGCACACCATTGCCAAAGTAATTATAATTATAATTATAATTATTGATAATTTGATTATTGATAAAAGTATTGTTTTGACCTTCGGGCTTGCCTTTCTCGGCAGCTTTATCTTTTTTAAACAAAGATTTAACAATGAGGATGCACCCCAAAACACCCAAAACAAAAATGAGTGACAGAAAAACTACCACTATATCCTTGTAATCCTCTGGAAAAATCTCTTTGAGGAATGGGGTCATATCTGCAAGACCTGATAAAGTCATCTCCCCATCCTATCACATTCCATCATTTTTTGTGCTATGAAATTGAGCGAATCATTTTTTTTCTTTTGTTGAGAAGATATTCCATTGGTCTGTCACCCTTGATGCGATTGCAATTGCCACACAATAATTGCAGATTTTCCAACTCATTAGACCCGCCAAGGGATTTGGGGATGATGTGGTCTATTTCAAGATGCTGTGGTTCAAACGAAGTTCCACAGCCATTGCATTTTCCGCCTTGCTTGCCAAACAAGGTTTCTTTATCGGTATTGGTGATTTTTCTTTTGTGGTCTATATCCGTGCGTTTGGGGATGTCTTCTCGGTAGATGGGTTCTGTGCCTAACAGGTCTTGAACTTCTTTATGAAGACGCATTTTGACCAGTTCAAAAGCTTTTTCCGACACATCAATGCCAATCCATTGTCGCCCTAGTTTTTCAGCCGCCACACAAGTTGTCGCGCAGCCGCAAAATGGATCAAGCACCACATCCCCTTCATTGCTGGAAGCCTCAATGACGCGGGTGAGAAGCTTCAGTGGCTTTTGCGTGGGATAGCCCACATATTCTGTTTTGCTTCTGGCGGCGATGCGTATAATCCACCAGTTTTCCAGCAATTTGCCGCGCTTTCTTTGTTCCAACACATCTTCTTGGGAAACAGAGCCATCGGCAGACATCGCACCGACTAATCCCTGCTCTTTTTTTTTGTAAGGAACACGCATGGCGGTGTTGTTAAAAGTCCATTGGTCGGTTTTGGCATACCAGAAAATCGTATCACTTTTTCTGTTGAACTGCTTCATGTTGGGTGAGCCGGGGCCATGATAGCACCACACAATCTCATTGATGAGACGATTATTGCCAAAAATGGTATCCATGAGTAGTTTCAAATAGTGGCTTGCTGTGGGGTCACAATGCAGATAGACACTGCCCGTATCTTTAAGAATACGCTTTATTTCCATCAGCCTCACCGCCATATAGATGAGATAATACTTTGCCGAACGGCTGCCGATGCGTCCGACGGCATCAAGATACTCATACAGGTTGGGGTGGCGATCATTGATTTGATTGTGCCACGCATCGTCCATTGTGTCGGGCGACCATATGTCGGTAAAAGATGCTCCCTCTGCCGTTGTGCCAATGGGTGCGTGAAATTGTCTGCCTTTATTGAAGGGCGGGTCAAGATAAATCAAGTCTATGGAATTGCTGTTGATTCCTCGCAAAATGGGAAGATTGTCGTGACAAAAAATCGTGCTTGGTTTGAGAGTGGCTTGATGCAACATCCCTTTTACTATCCATATTTTTTGCATCAAATGCAAGAGTGATGATGTTAATCAAGCAAATACAATGTGGCGAGGCTTAGGAAGGTGAAAAATCCGATGACATCGGTGAGGGCGGTGACGCATGGACCCGATGCCACGGCGGGGTCAATGGTGAGGCGATGAAAAAGCCACGGCATGAGTGCGCCCAGCAATCCCGCCAATGCCAGATTGGCGATCATGGCGACCAGCAGCAATAATCCCAAAGACAGATCCCCGAGCCACAACCAGATGACACCAATGGCAACGCATCCCAACAAAACGCCGCCGATGGTATTGACGAAAACCTCGCGGGTGATGGTGCGGATGAGATTGTCGCCTCCCAACTCCTTCATGGCAAGGGCGCGCACGGTGACTGTCAGGCTTTGGACGGCGGCAATGCCGCTCATGGATGCCACCATGGGCATGAACATGGCAAGGGCGACAATTTGTTCAATGGCATGGGTGAATTGGGCAACCACCAATGCGGTGGCAAAAGTGGCACACAAATTGAACATGAGCCATCCCACCCGAGAGCGCAGAATTCCCCATTGGCTGGGTGTGCCGCCATCGGTGGCAACGCCTCCCAAATGCAGAAAGTCTTCTTTTGCCTGATCATCAATGACGCCCACCACATCATCAATGGTGATGATGCCCAGCAGGCGTCCTTCAGAATCCACCACCGGATGGGAGGCGATGTTTTGATCGCGAAAGAAAAAGGCAACCTCTTCTTGCGATGTGGTCACTTCAATGGGACGCAAATGATCTCGCATCAGTGATGTCACACTTTGATTGCGCTTGCCTCGCACCAGTGTGTCCAGCGTCACCACCCCCAACGGATGTTGACGCACATCCACCACCTGTACATCAAAAAAATTGGCGGGCAGGGAGTCGTCTTGTTGCAGATGGGAAAGAGTTTGTCCCACCGTCCAATGAGAGGGAATGGCAACGATTTCGCTTTGCATCAAGCGTCCTGCGGTTTTCTCGGGATAGGATAAGCCCACCTCAAGAAAACGCCGCTTTTGTTTGGAAAGACGATGACCAATATCAGCGCGCATATCCACAGGCAATGATTCCACAACCGCCGTGACATCATCGGTGGGCAGATGCTCCAATGCTTTGGCAATGCGCGCCACGCCCAGTGAGGAAACCACCCCATGCCATGACGAATCATCCAGTTCGGTGAGAATATGAGGCAAAACATCATCGCTCATGCGAGAGAGCAGCGTGCGGGCTCGTTCCTGCTCCATTTGTTTGACAATGCGCGCCACCACCGCCCCGCCCCACGCCGAGCCATGACGATGCAGGGCGGCATCATCATCGTGATTCAAAGCATCCGACATCAATTGATACTGCTGTTCAAATTCCAGCGCGTCAGATTGCCGTCCATCTCCCTTGACCGAGTGGCGATCATGAGCCATCTTAATTACTCCTATGACATTTGTGCCCGACAATGCTCTGCCCGACAATGCGATGGTGCGGTCGAGAAGACTCGAACTTCCACGGGATCGCTCCCACAACGCCCTCAACGTTGCGCGTCTACCAGTTCCGCCACGACCGCACAACCATCACAATACCCCTAGCACATCTGATGATGCCATTCAATGGACGGTCAGTGATTGTGTTCCCTATCCTGATGCCGTGCAATTCATGGAAGACACCATTGCCGCCATTCAATGGACGGTCAGTGATTGCGTTCCCTACCCTGATGCCGTGCAATTCATGGAAAACACCATTGCCGCCATTCATCATGGCAAAGCGGCGGAAACCGTGTGGCTCTTGTCTCATCCTCACTGTTATGTGAGTGGCAAACGCACCGAATATGCTCACATTCTCAATCAATCGGCAGCTCTGCCTTTGTATTGCTCCGTCAGAGGCGGCTCGGTCAGCTGGCATGGAACGGGGCAGCGCATCGCTTACATCATGGTGAATCTGAAAAAACGCGGCTGGCACGACATCAGACAATTTGTCGTGGCACTGGAGAACTGTCTCATTGACACAATGGGCGAATGGAACATCAAAGCACAACGCAATGACAGACATCATGGCGTGTGGGTGAATGGTTCTATGGTGGCATCTGTTGGTTTGGCGGTGCGTCATGGCATCAGTTGGCATGGCGTGGCGGTCAATCTCACCAATGATTTGACTCCCTACGATGCCATCCTGCCCTGTGGCATGAAGCCGCAATTGGTGAGCTCTCTCGCCGCACAAGGATATAGCATCACACATGATGCATGGGATGCCGCCTTTGCTCATCACTGTGCCAGATGGCTTCAATGAGGGCTTCAATGAGCGATTCTCCTCTCATTCTTCCTTTTACCAATCATCAGTTGTTTCATGATGCGCCGCGTCAAGTGGTGGCGGCAAAGGGTGTGTATTACACCAAAGACAATGGCGAGCCACTGCTGGACGGCACATCCGGCTTGTGGTGCGTCAATGCGGGACACAGCCGCACCGCCATCACCAAAGCCATTGCCGCTCAAACCGAGACGCTGGATTATGCTCCCGCCTTTCAGATGGGACATCCCACCGCTTTTGCCTTGGCGGAGCGTTTGAGCTCCCTCATGCCGCCGCCCATTCATCATGTGATGTTTGTCTCATCGGGGTCTGAGGCGGTGGAGAGCGCGCTTAAATTGGCTATACGCTATCACCGTTTGCGTCATCCTTCTTTTGAAGGCACACCTTTCGTTATTGCGCGACAGCGTAGTTATCATGGTGTCTGTTGGGGAGGCGTGACGGTGGGCGGCATTGTCAATAACCGAGTGCCCTTTGAGCGATGGACTCACACGGCGGTGGAATTTGTCAGAGCCTTTGATGATATACCCCAAAACCTCATGCAGCCGCACTTTCCGCCTCATGGCGGCATTGAGCGCGCCGATGATGTTCTTGCCATCATTGAAAAACACGGCGCAGATGCCATTGCCGCCGTCATCATGGAGCCCGTCTCTGGCTCGGCGGGCGTTCTCGTGCCGCCTGATGGTTATTTGCAGCGAGTCAATGACATCTGTCAAACCTACGAGATTCCGCTCATTTTGGATGAGGTCATCACCGCCTTTGGGCGACTGGGTGACATCACCGCCGCCAGTCGTTTTCATCTCAAGCCAGACATGATTTGTTGTGCCAAAGGTCTCACCAATGGCACTGTTCCCATGGGCATGGTGGGGGTTTCTCGTGCCATTATGGACACCATTAGAAACGCTGTGTCTCATCCCTATCAGATTGAATTTCCGCACGGCTTTACCTATAGCGGCCATCCCCTTGCCTGTGCGGCGGCTGATGCCGCGCTCACCATTTATCAAACGGAAGACCTATTTGCGCGGTCAAGAGAGATGGAGTCGTTTTTTGCCGATGGGATTCATTCTTTGGGTGATCTTGCCGCCGTTTGCGACATCCGCTCCATCGGCATGATGGCAGCCATTGAGCTGAAGCCGCAAGGTCATTCAAGTCAGCGGGCGTTTGATGTTTACAATCGCCTGTTTCACAAGGGATTTCTCGTGCGCACCACCGGTGACACCATTGCCCTGTCGCCCCCTCTCATCATTGGACACGAACACATTGAGCAATTGATTGAAAATCTGCGAACGGAAATTGCCGCCAGCTGAACTATTTTTGCGGCTATGTCTGCGCCATGTTTTTGATTGCCTTGTTGAGGCGTGACACCATGCGGGACACTGTCTTTTGGTGAAAAATCCCCTTGCGGGCGGCTCGTTGCAGTTCGGGTTCTACCTGTTTGAAGCCGAGCCGCGCGGCTTGTTCATCGTTATTGGCGATGGCGAGGCGTGTTTTTTTCACCATCGTGCGCACTCGCGAGCGTCGCTCACGATTGATCTGCGTATGGCGCGCCGTCACACGCATACGCTTGATGGCTGAACGAATATTTGGCATGAATACCTCTCAATCCATTTGTGCCAATCATTGCGTGTCCTGTCAATGCCCGAGCTGCCAGAAATTGAGACTCTCAAACGCTCCCTTGAGCCACTGGTGCTGAGACGGCGCATTGAGCGGGTCACCGTCTTTCAGCCTCATTTACGTTTTGCGGTGGCGGCGGATTTTGCTCGCCGTTGCCGTCATCAAACCATTCATGAATTGCAACGGCGCGGCAAGTATTTGTTGTGGAGAATGGACACAGACCAATTGCTCATTCATTGCGGCATGGCGGGCAGTCTGCACTACCATGCACGCAGAAGCGACCGCCGCAAGCATGACCATGTCATCATTGAACTGTCGGACGGCTTTGTTCATTATCATGATTCCCGCCGCTTCGGCTTAATGAGACTGATTTCCCACGAACACAACGACACGGCTCTTGATACTTTAGGCAAAGAGCCTCTCAGTGATGACTTTACCGCAGACTGGCTATTAGATGTCTGTGGCGCGCAAAAAAGCGTCACCATAAAAACATTGCTGATGAATCAACATCTAATCGCGGGCTTGGGCAATATTTATGTGTGTGAGGCTTTGTATGAGGCACGAATTCATCCCGCTCGCACCGCAAAAACTATTTCGGGTGACGAAAGCATCATTCTTGTTGATGCCATCCGCCACACACTGCTCGCCGCCATTCAAAGCGGCGGCTCCACCATTCGTGATTACCGCAACAGTATGGGGGATACCGGATATTTTCAACATCATTTTAAGGTGTATGGAAGAGATAATGAACCATGCGCGAATTGTGATAATTACATTGTCAAAGAAAAAATGAACGGAAGAAGTAGTTTTTTTTGTCCTTCTTGTCAAAAATAATGTGGTAGGTTAGACATGTCAGTTATGAAAATCCCACACCTAACAGAAGAAATACTGAAAGCAAATGCAGATTATGACGCATGGCAAAATACACAGCGTCCATATAAGCAAGACAAAAAGATTGCCGAAGTCATGAGAGAAGCAAAAGGGCGCGGCTACATGACAAAAGATGACCTTGTGGCAGCTGCAGAAGTGGAAAGCACTCTAGAAATAAAACAGGTGCAAAGAAAATTCTGACACAATCATCAAACAGGTTACCGAAATTGCCTTTGCTCCTGATTGTGATGAGAAAAATCCGCGTTACAATTTTACAAAGAATTCACGGTGTCAACTGGGCGATGGCAAGTGTTATTTTGCATTTTATTTTCCTGAAAGAATATCCGATTGTGGATATAAGAGCGATGGCAAGCGTAGGTGGTGTAACAAATTACAATTACAGCTTTGATAAATGGTGGGAATATACTTTGATTTGTCGCGAAGCTGCTAAAAAACACAATATAACCATGCGTGAGCTGGACAGAGTATTGGATGATAGACAGGCAAAGGAATTGATGATTATTTCTTCTTTGGCTTTGCATCCAACTTTTCGGCTTCCGCCTCCAACAAAATCGCGATGCCTTCTTTTATTGGATATGCCAGTTTCGCCTTGTCACTAATTAGGCGTTGGGTTTTTTCGTCATACCGTAGTTTTCCGCCGCTCACCGGGCAGATTAAAAACTCAAGCAGCGAGGTATCAAAAGAATTAGACATCAAAGGAATTCCCGTCATCAGTCATCTTATCTCATCCATTCATCATTTTGCAAGACTATTGGTTCATGGTGATGATGACGGGCAAACCGCCAGACATCCTCGCCGCGTAACGCCAGTGTCATGTCATTGACGAGAGGATGCACATAGACGCGTCCACCATTTCGCACTTGGTCATCCAGCAATAATCGCACCCGATGGTGGGTGTCGTTCATCACAGCCAGTGGCGTGACCGAACCAACGGGAACATGAAGACATTTCAGCACGCGCGCCTCATCGGCAAACGAGAGCCGCCGTGTGCCTAGATTTTTTGCCACCGTCTGCCATGAGACGCGACAATTCGCACGGCATGTCAAAAGATACAAAGTCTTTGCATCACTTTCCGTTACACAGAGATTTTTGGTGTGAATGCCGTTGGGCAGTGCGTCATGAACGGCGGACGCATCCTCCACGCGCGGCGTGGGCGGATGCCGCCACAACTGCCATTCAATGGCAAGGGAATCCAATTGGTGCAACAGATGAGTGACAACGGGCGGTAATGTGCCGTCAGCCTCACCGTTCCACAATGTAATGGTCATCTATCGTCGGCAAAGCGGTCATGATTAAAGACATAGTCGCGTCCTTCCGCCGCCGCATGGCACAAAATACACCCGGTGCGTTCGCCCTTTGCCACTCGTCCAGCCAACGCAATGGCTCTGTTGTTTTTCATCACCGTGCCATCGGGGGCATACTTGACCCAAAACCAATTGCGGTTTTCCTCATCATATCCCTTCTCACGCTGCACCATCACGGTGATTGCCTTGAGATAGCGCGCGGGATTGGCTGACACCCGTTCCACCGTCACCCCCGCAGGACCGTAATTGCGTTTGACAAGCACCCACATTTTTTTGCCGCCAATGCTCATTTGACGCTCCAAAAACTCCAGCACAAAACCGTGTGGCTCAACGCCCTCATAGAATTTCACATGAACGGGATTATCCCCCACCAGACGCATTTTCTTCAAGCCAAACCACAAGCCTTGAGCAAAACGAATGTCATCGGACTTGCCAAACTGCTGAGCGGAAGCATCAACCGTCCATAAGAGTGCAACGGACAATGTCCATGCCCATAGCCATCTCATTTTATTTTCTCCAGGCGCGCGGCGCAGTATTTGACCTCCGCAATCTTGCCAAAGGGATCCAAGGCATCATTGGTGAGTTTATTGACGGCGGCATCCTCATAGCAAAACGGCATAAAAACCATGCCTTCGGGAATCTGCCTGTCCTCTCGCACATGGGTTTCAATGCGTCCCCGCCGCGTCTCCAACGCGACACTGTCACCGATGCCCAGACGCAAGCGTTTCATTTCCTTAGGGGATAAATGCACAAAGGCGCGCGGCTCAATGGCATCCAGCACGCCCGCCCGCCGCGTCATAGAGCCGGTGTGCCAGTGCTCCAGCAAGCGTCCCGTGGTGAGAATGAGCGGATACTCCTCATCGGGCTGTTCATCGGGCGGCACAATGTCGGCACTGACCAAGCGTCCGCGTCCCGATTCGGTGGGAAAGCCATCGCCGAAAATGACAAACTCGCCCTCGGATTCCTCGCTGTCACAGGGATACACCACCCATCCCTCTTTTTGCAAACGCTTCCACGAAATGCCCTTCATAGACGGCACACAGCTGCGCAATTCCTCATAAATCTCGCCCTCATCGGTGTAGCTCCAATTGAGTCCCATGCGATTGGCGAGGTCTTGAATAATCCGCCAATCATGACGCGCCTCACCGGGGGGCGACACCGCTTGGCGTCCCAACTGCACATAGCGGTCGGTGTTGGTGAAACTGCCGGTCTTTTCGGGAAACGCAGAGGCGGGCAGAATCACATCGGCAAGATAGGCGGTCTCGGTGAGGAAAATATCCTGCACCACCAAATGCTCAAGGCGAGCCAATGCCTCGCGCGCATGGTGCGCGTCTGGGTCTGACATGGCGGGGTTCTCGCCCATGATGTACAAGCCCTTGATGGAACGCTCATAGATGGCTTTCATAATCTCCACCACCGTCAAGCCCTTGTTGGCATTGAGGCTTGTGCCCCATTTTTTCTCAAAAAAGGCGCGCGTGTCATCATCATCCACAGGCTGATAGTCGGGAAAGACCATGGGAATGAGCCCCATGTCGGACGCGCCCTGCACATTGTTTTGTCCCCGCAAAGGATGAAGCCCCGTGCCTTGTCTGCCCACCTGCCCGGTGAGCAGTGCCAGTGAGATCAAACAGCGAGCATTGTCAGTGCCATGCACATGCTGCGAGACGCCCATGCCCCAAAAAATCATGGCTCGGTCGGCTTTGCCATACAAAAGAGCCATCTCACGAATGACTTCGGCATCCACGCCACAAATGGGCGACATGGCTTCGGGGGAGAAATCCGCCACATGATTTTTAATCTCTTCAAAGCCTTGCGTGTGAGTCTCCACATATTGTTTGTCCACCAAGCCCTCACTGATGATGACATTAATCATGGCGTTCAGCAGAGCCACATCAGTGCCCGCTCTGAACTGCACCGCGTGGGTGGCGTAGCGCGCCAGTTCATTGGCGCGCGGGTCTAGCACAATCAGCTGCGTTCCCTTCTTGGCGGCATTTTTGATAAAAGTCGCCGCCACAGGATGATTTTGTGCCGGGCGCGCCCCAATCACAATGGCGACATCGGCGTGTGCCACATCAGAGACGGGAGCGGTCACCGCACCGGAGCCAATGGTCTCCATCAATGCCGCCACCGATGACGCATGGCACAAGCGCGTGCAGTGATCCACATGATTATTACGAAAGCCCGTCCGCACCAATTTTTGAAACAAATAAGCTTCCTCATTAGAGCCCTTAGCACAGCCAAATCCCGCCAGAGCATCAATGCCCGCCTCATCGCGCAGACGCACCAAGCCAGAGGCGGCGTAATCCAGAGCCTCATCCCAACTGGCTTCGCGAAAATGAGTCAACGGATTGCTGGGATCAAGGCGTTCTTCGGCGTTTTTGGGCGCGCCCTCACGGCGAATCAGCGGCTTGGTCAGACGATGAGGATGAGTCACATAGTCAAAGCCAAAGCGTCCCTTGACACACAAGCGTTGTTCATTGGCAGGGCCATCTCGTCCATCCACCGCAATGATGTCATTGCCCTTGGTGTGAAAGGTCAATTGACACCCCACCCCGCAATAAGGACACAAACTCTCCACATGGTCATCCGCCTTCAATGCACCCATGCCTTTGTCATCCAGCAGTGAGCTCTCCATCAATGCCCCCGTCGGACACGCCTGCACACACTCTCCGCATGACACACAACTGCTCGCGCCCATAGGGTCATCAAAGTCAAAGACAATCTTCGCCCCCGCCCCCCGATACGCCATGCCAATCACATCATTGACCTGCACATCGCGACACGCCCGCACACACAAATTACAATGAATACACGCATCCAAATGCACCGCCATGGCGTGATGACTGAGGTCAGGTGACGGCACATGAGATGATTCGCGCGCCGCAAAACGACTGGAGGTGACTTCAACCGCATCCGCCATTTTCCAAAAATGCGAGTCATCATCATGGGCGCGCGTGCGTGGCGGCTGGTCAGCGACAAGCAATTCCATCACCATGCGGCGAGAATCACGAGAGCGGTCATCTTTGCTCTGCACCACCATGCCTTCGGTGGGCTGGCGAATACAGGATGCCGATAGCACGCGCTCGCCCTCAATGTGCACCATGCAGGCGCGACAATTGCCGTCAGGCTCATAACCCACCTCATCGGCGTGACACAAATGGGGCAGCAGTGTGCCTTCTCGTTTGGCAACCTGCCAGATGGTCTCCCCTTCCCGAGCCTCCACATCACGCCCGTCCAAGCGAAACCGTATCGTTCTGTCCATTTTCATGAGATTCCTACCTCCTGTGGAAAAAATCTTAACGCACAGTCTATCGGATTTCCAGCCGCTTGTCCAAGCCCACAAATAGAGGCATCTCGCATGGCACTCACCAGCTGTGTGAGCAGTGGTGCGTTCCACTGATTTTTCTCCAGCAACGCCACCGCCTTTTCCGTTCCCACACGACAGGGGGTGCATTGTCCGCAGCTCTCATCTTCAAAAAAGCGCAACAGATTGACAACCACATCGCGCACCGAATCTTTGTCAGAAAACACCACCACCGCCGCCGAGCCCAAAAAGCACCCGTGTTCCTCCAATTGACCAAAATCCAATGGAATGTCCGCCATGCTGGCAGGCAGCACCCCACCTGATGCCCCACCGGGCAGATAGCCTTTGAATTCATGTCCGTCTTCCATGCCATCACAATGCTCATGGAGCAATTCGTTCATGGTGATGCCCGCCGCCGCCACCTTAACACCGGGATTTTTCACCCTGCCCGAGACCGAAAAGGAATGAATTCCCTTGAAATCCCCCTTGCCCAAAGAGGCATACCATGACGCTCCTTTTTCCATGATGTCACGAATCCAATACACCGTCTCCACATTTTGATTGAGTGTGGGTTTGCCAAAGAGTCCCACCGTTGAAATATACGGCGGCTTGTGACGAGGCATCCCCCGCTTGCCTTCAATGCTTTCAATCATGGCGGATTCTTCGCCGCAGATATATGCTCCCGCGCCGCGCCGCACATGAATGGCGGGCAAGGACGGCAATGAGGTATTCACAACGGTCAATTCTTTCATCAGCATGTGATGAATGGCGGGATACTCATCTCGCAGATAGATATAGATGGCTTGTGCCTCCACCGCCCATGCGGCAATGAGCGCGCCCTCCAAGAAACGATGAAGATCCTTTTCCATGTAGTATTTGTCTTTGAAGGTGCCTGGCTCGCCTTCATCGGCATTGATGGTCAGCAAGCGCGGTTTGGAGGCGGCTCGCACAAATTTCCATTTTTGCGCCGCAGGAAAGCCCGCGCCGCCTTTGCCGCGCAGATTCGCCTGCCCCAGCTGTTCAATCACCTGTTCGGGATCATGTTGCCCCGCCACGCACGCCTCATACAAACGATACCCCCCCTCGCGGCGATAGATGCCAAAATCTCTGTAGGATGGCACGACAGGGGCGATGTCTTTTTTGCTGACGGTCTTTTTGATGTCCGCCAAAGTGCTGTGTGCCAAATGGTGCTGCCCCACGACCGTGACGGGAGCTTCATCGCATCGTCCCATGCAGGGAGCCGCCACCACCCGCACGGAATCATCGTTTTGCCACTGTTTTTGAGCCTCCGCCAACAGGGATGATGCTCCCCGCAACGCACAACTGATGCTGTCACACACCCGCACGGTGATGTGCGGCACGGTGGCATCATCGGCACAAATATCAAAGTGAGCGTAAAAGCTCGCCACTTCAAACACTTCGGCAAGGGGCAGACGCAAAATCTCCGCCAGTGCCACCAAATGACGATGAAACAATGCTCTTTGCGAATCCTGCAATCGGTGCAAATACTCCACCAACAAATCTCGGCGCAAGGGCATTGCTCCTAACAGAGCGCGCACTTCCTTGAGTGATGCCTCATCGGCTTGCCGTCCCTTCGGATAAGGGACATACATGCTTTGCGGCATATTTTTGCGTCCTTCCTTCAGGGTCTTGGTGTTCATGAATTGACAATGACCCATAACCACCATGATTGCAAGCTCAGCTATCCGATAAAATCAGCTGAATATCGCGCAATCTTTATTGACGAGGCGAGTCTTTTGCCAGTCATGTTTTGGGATGCCTCACCTTTTGGGATGCCTCATCGGCCTGCCGTCCCTTCGGATAAGGGACATACATGCTTTGCGGCATATTTTTGCGTCCTTCCTTCAGGGTCTTGGTGTTCATGAAGCGACAATGACCCATAACCGCCATGATTGCAAGCTCAGCTATCCGATAAAATCAGCTGAATATCGCGCAATCTTTGTTGATGGGGTGAGTCTTTTGCGAGCCATGTGTTGGCGCGCTGCGTGTGACGCTGTGCACTTTCGCCATCCCCCATGAGCAGGCTGCGTTCTGCCAGAGCCAGTTCGGCGAGTCCCATGTTGCCATTGCGTCCTGCCGCCGTGCTGTAAAAATGCCACGCCATGATGTTGTCGGATTCCTCCACCAGCACCAATTCCAATGCCTGCAACACCAGTGGCAGCAACGATTCATCATTCATCGCCAGTGCGGCTTGCGCCCATCCCATTAAAATGAGCGGATGATTATCGCTCAGCTCCACCGCGCGCGCATACGATATGACGGCGGCATGAGGCTGACCGTGTTCAAACAAAATCTGCCCTCGCAGTTCGTGCAGGTATGGGTCGTTTTCTCGCCCTTGCAAAAGTCCATCAATGATTGCCAGTGCAGTGTTCACATCCCCCGCTCGGTGGTGCACAATGGCTTTGGCGTAGTGACTGCCGAAGGAGTTGGGGTGAGTGGCGTAGAAATCAAGCACTTCATTGGGGGGCAGTAAAAACCCTTTGAGTTTGGCAACCATGCGCTCATGACGCATCTCATCGTGGGGATGATGGCAGCAGTCGTGCGGTTCATGATGCAGATGCTCCGCCATGAGGCGAATGCGCTCACCACTGAGAGGGTGGGTGAGTTGATAGGGGTCTATGTCCAAGCCTTGTTCTTTTTCTGCCAGCATGGAGAGGAATGAGTATAGCCCTCCCACCGATTGTCCGCTGTTTTGCAGATAACTGACGGCGGCTTGGTCTGCCAGCGTCTCGTTGTGACGAAATTCCTCCAGCAACAGGCGATTGCCCACATTGGGCATGGCGATGACCCCCGCCAGCCCCACATCAAACTGCCCGCCTGCCATGGCGGCGGCACTGAGCAGCATGGTCATGAGATTGAAGATGCTGGTGTCAAAGGCGGCATCCTGCAGACGCAACAAATGCCCGCCGGTGATGTGTCCGATTTCGTGCGCCAGCACCCCCTTGACCTCATCGGCATTGCGGGTGTTCATCAAAAGCCCACTGTGCAAAAACATCCGTTGCCCCTCGGTGACAAAGGCATTGATGGATGAGTCGTTCAGCACCACCATCTGCACGGTGCCGAAATCCAGCCCGCCCGCCGCAGCCAAAGGATACGCCCAAGAGTTAAGAGTGTCTTCAATTTCAGCGTCGCGAATGATGCTCGCAGCGGGGGTTGATGACGCAACCACGCTCACCCACGACATCAGCACAAGAAAAATAAAGCGTTTCATAAAGGTCATAGTATGATATAATCATGACGGTTAGCAAGGCAAAGGGCAAGAATCATGAACAACAAAAAACTCATCGCATGGATTGCCATCACCGTCATTGCCCACACGGGATGGACAATGGGCGTGGCTCATGCCGATGAAACGGTAGATTTGCACCAATTGATGGAAGACGCTCAACAAGGCGATGCCGATGCCCAATTCTATCTTGGGTTGATGTATGGCAATGGCGCGGGTGTCACGCAGGATTATGAGGCAGGCATCTATTGGGTCACAAAAGCCGCGGAACAATGGCATGCCGATGCCCAATACGCTCTTGGGGTGTTTTATAAAAATGGCGATGGTGTGGCACAGAATTATGAGAAAGCCGTGTATTGGTATCAAAAAGCCGCGGCGCAAGGAAATGCCGATGCCCAATACGATCTTGGGTTGATGTATGGCAAGGGCGCAGGTGTCACGCAGGATTATGAGGCAGGCATCTATTGGTTCACAAAAGCCGCAGAGCAAAACCATGCTGATGCAATAGAAATACTCAAGGAATTAGGCATGGCTCATGAAACGGACGAATTGCACCATTTGATGGAACGCGCCCAGCAAGGCGACTCCGTATCCCAATTCTATCTTGGGACGATGTATGAACAGGGCAGAGGTGTCTCTCGAGATGTTGGACAAGCGGTGCAATGGTATCAAAAAGCCGCCAAGCAAGGATTTGCCCAAGCCCAATACAACCTTGGGTGGATGTATGAAAATGGCACAGGTGTTCCGCAAGATGATGAACAGGCGGTAGAATGGTATCAAAAAGCCGCGGCACAAGGACTTGCCAATGCTCAAAACAATCTGGCGGAGATGTATCGCGAGGGCAGAGGTGTTCCGCAGGATGATGAGCAAGCGTTGGAATTGTATCTAAAATCCGCCGAGCAAGGATATGATCGCGCTCAAACCACTATGGGCTGGATGTATGACAATGGCATTGGTGTTGTGCAAGATTATGAGCAAGCCGCGCAATGGTTCACAAAAGCCGCGGTGCAAGGATTTGCCCGAGCTCAAAGTAATCTTGCTATGATGTATCTTCATGGCAGAGGTGTTCCGCAGGATTATGAGCAAGCCGCGCAATGGTGGAGAAAAGCCGCAAGGCAAGGCTATGCCAAGGCTCAATTCAATCTTGGGCTGATGTATCACAATGGAGATGGGGTTGCACAGGACGATGAGCAAGCTTTGTATTGGTGGGAGAAAGCCGCAAGACAAGGAAATAAAGATGCAATAGAAGCTCTCAAAATATTAGGCATGGCTGATGAAACGGACGAATTGCACCAATTGAGAGAACGCGCCGAGCAAGGCGATGCCGATGCCCAAAACTATCTTGGTGTGATGTATAACACTGGCATGGGTGTGACGCAGGATAAAAAAGAAGCCGTGGAATGGTTCAAAAAATCCGCCGAACAAGGAAATGCCCTCGCCCAAGCCAATCTTGGAGTGATGTATAGGGATGGGATGGGTGTCACGCAGGATGATGAGGAAGCTGTGGAATGGTGGAAAAAAGCCGCAGAGCAAGAAAATGCCGTAGCCCAATACAATCTTGCTGTGATGTATGGCAAGGGAATCGGCGTGGCACAGAGTGATGAAAAAGCCGTCTATTGGTTCACAAAAGCCGCCAAACAAGGCGATGTTGATGCAATAGAAGTTCTCAAGAAATTAGGCATCACCGACTGATTCCCCCTCGCCTTGAGGCAAGGACAGGCATCAAAAAAGTGCCGTGGCAACCATTCCCAACAGAGCCACCATCACGCTCACAAGAACAACAATCACCCGCGTCGCAAAGAGATTGAAAGCCTGCAACAACACATTGATATCTTCCTTAATTTCAGTTCGCGCCTGAGCGATTTGAGTTTCCAGTTTGGCGATTTGAGTTTCCAGTTTGGCGTTATTTTCATTATTTTCAGCTCGCGCCTGAGCGATTTGAGCTTCCAGTTTGGCGATTTGAGCTTCCAGTTTGGCGATTTTGGTCTCCAGTTTGGCGATATCTTCCTTCGTGGCAAAATTCTTGCCTTGCTCTTTGATGGTGGCAACATCCACCTTCAGAGCAACCACATCCGCTTTGAGGGCGACCACATCATCATACAAGCCATTCGCCTTGCGATGTTCGGTTGGTTTTTGTTCCGTCTGGATAGTCATGGTGGTTAGAATATGTGCATTTGCAGGGTTTGTCAATGCCAAGATGCCTTACGGTCATTGCAGATGACCATGAGCAAGAGAAAACATCACTCAAAACATTGGGCATACCCAACTAATTCGCCCTCGCTCTTGCTTTTTGCCATTGGTTTTTGTATGGGTGGCGTGCCCAATGGCAATCAAATGAGGATAGCTCCATTGAATGATCGACATCTCCCGTCTCGCCGCAGTGCCATTCCCTCATTTATTGTGATGGACATGATGGCGAAGGCATCGGCACTGGAACGGCGCGGGGTGAAGGTCATGCGTTTGGAGGCGGGCGCGCCGGACACCGCTCCGCCGCCCGCCATCCTCAAACAACTGGCACACACCCTCACCAAGCGCAATTTTGGCTACACCGATTCCACCGGAACGCCCCAGCTCAAAGAACGCATTGCATGGCTCTATGGGCATCGCTATGGGCTTGAGATTGACCCATCCCGCATCGTCATCTCCAGTGGCTCATCGGCGTGTCTGACTCTGGCACTGCTGGCGGCGTTTGAGCATGGGGATGTGATTGCTCTGCCGCGTCCGTGTTATCCCGCCTATCGCCCCATGGCGGAGGCGTTGGGTCTGCGGGTGGTGGATATGCCGCTCACGGATGAGGACGGCTGGTGTCTGACGGCGCGTCATATTGAGCAGTGTGAGACCAAACCGAGCGGCATCATTCTCACCAATCCCGCCAACCCCACCGGCGCACTGATGGACGAACACCAACTGGCAACCATTGCTGATTATTGCCGACATAATGGTATCCGCATCATCAGCGATGAGATTTATCACGATGTCACCGATGATGACCACACAGCTCACAGCATCCTCTCGTTTGACCCCGATGCCATCGTGACCAGTGGCTTTTCCAAGTTTTTTGCGCTGCCGGGCTGGCGTGTGGGCTGGATGATCGCGCCTGTCGCTTTTGCCTCCTCCCTGCTGGCATTACAGCAAAATCTCTATGTCGCGCCGCCCAGCGCAGGACAAGAACTCGCGATTTCCATGCTACAAGAAGAGGTTATGGACACCATGAAACACCATGTACGGCGATGGAATGACAACCGCAATGTTTTGTTGCGGTTTATTGAGCAAAGCCCACTCAGTCTGACGGCTCAGCCGCGCGGCGGATTTTACATTTATTGCGATGCCGCCGCCGTCACCCATGACAGCGTGGCGTGGTGTGATGAGATATTGCATCGTCATCATGTGGCACTGGCGGCGGGCGTGGATTTTGACCCCGTGGACGGTCATAAATTCGTGCGTTTTTCCTTCTGCCGACCAAACAATGAGATTACTACTGCCTGCAAGATTCTCGACAAAGTGTTTAATTCTTAACCGTGAAAAAGCTGTTTTATCAGCCTCATCAGTGTGATACAATCGCGGCGGTCAATTGATGGCGCGAGGAGTTTGGTGTGGAAAAATTCTTTGAATACATTTTCCCAAAAAAAATCAGTACGAGGTCGCGAGTCTGTCTCTTATTCCTTGTACCCGCATTGTCCATTTTAATCCTTCTTCCATCAATTCTTGAAGCTTGGAATCAACCTCCATTGCCAAGCCAATTTTTCTATTCTTTAATTACGGTAACAGGATTTCTGCTTTTTGCTTTGATTTTATCATTAATAAAAGATTTTGAAAAATCATCCGAGCCAACGCGTGACATAGCTAAAGACTTACATGATATGCTTCCTGAATTGGCGTTGTATATCACCGAACAATTGGTATCGGATAACATAAAAAATATGCAAAAGAAAGAAGCAACAAGACAATTTAATCTTGGTGTCAAACATTTATTTGGCAAGGGTGTTAAAAAAAATGCACAAAAAGCATTCCTCCACTTTGAAGCAGCCGCCCAACAAGGGGATGCCTACGCCCAATTCAATCTTGCTTTGATGTATAGGAATGGCAAAGGAGTGGCACAAAATGATAAGAAAGCCCTGTATTGGTATCAAAAAGCCGCCCAACAAGGGGATGCTAGAGCCCAATTCAATCTTGCTTGGATGTATCATGAGGGCAAAGGAGTGGCACAGAATGATGAGAAAGCCCTGTATTGGTATCAAGAATCCGCCCAACAAGGGGATGCTAGAGCCCAATTCAATCTTGCTTTAATGTATCATGAGGGCAAAGGAGTGGCACAAAATGATGAGAAAGCCCTGTATTGGTATCAAAAAGCCGCCCAACAAGGGAATGCCAAAGCCCAATTCAATCTTGCTTGGATGTATGATGAGGGCAAAGGAGTGGCACAGAATGATGAGAAAGCTGTGTATTGGTATCAAGAATCCGCCCAGCAAGGGGATGCCAAAGCCCAATTCAATCTTGCTTGGATGTATGATGAGGGCAAAGGAGTGGCACAAAATGATAAGAAAGCACTATATTGGTATCAAGAATCCGCACAACAAGGAAGTGCCAGAGCCCAAATCAGTCTTGGGATGGCTTATGTTGGCGGAAAAGGTATTTCACAGGATTATCATGAGGCGATGCAATGGTTCAAAAAAGCCGCAGAACAAGGGAGTACCGATGCCCAAAACAATATTGGCTTTATGTATGCCACTGGCATGGGTATTAAACCAAATGAGAAAAAAGCAGTGCATTGGCTCACAAAAGCTTCAGAGCAAGGATTTGCCATAGCCCAATTCAATCTCGCTGTGGTGTATGAAAGTGTGACACAGAATGATCAAAAAGCGAAGCACTGGTATCAAAAAGCCGTCCAGCAAGTTAGTGACGAAACCAAATTCACTCAGCAAGAAGAGCAGGAGAGGATCAAAGAAGCGGAACAAGAAGGGGATGCCAATTCCTTGTATCTTCTTGGCGTGAGATACGCCATTGGCGAAGAAGTCACGCGAGATTATGAAAAAGCGGCGCACTGGTTCACCCAAGCATCTCAGCTGAACTTTATTCAAGCCACGCGAGCTCTTGAATTGCTGAAAAAAGTCAAATAAAGCTCAAACTACACGGGGTAAACAATGGACATGGCTCATACTGATTTGCAACAATTGATGGAGCGCGCTCAACAAGGCGATGCCCTCAGCCCAAAACAGTCTGGGGTGCATGTATGAACAAGGCAGAGGTGTCACGCAGGATTATGAAGAAGCCGTGCGATGGTTCAAAAAAGCCGCGAGGCAAGGAAATAAAGCTGCCATAAAATCCCTCAAAATTTTAGGCATGACCGACTAATTCAAGGGTTTTCGTCACTTCAAAATAAGTGTCACCAGAATGCCCACAAGGGACACAATCACTCCCGCCAGAGCCACAATCACTCGCGCAGCGGCGCGATTGACGGCATCCAACAACTCATTTTTCGCCTTATCAATCTTGCCATCCACGACCGATATTTTGTCCAGCAGTTCAGCTCGCAAATCGGCAACATCTTCCTTCGTGGCAAAATGATTGCACTGCTCCTTGATGGTGGCAACATCCACTTTGAGAGTCACCACATCCGCTTTGAGAGCGACCACATCATCATGCAAGCCATTCGCACCGCGATGCTTTGGTGGTTCTTGATTCGTTTCTATCGTCATGGTGATGAGAGTATGGGCATTTCAAGAATTTGTCAATGGCAAGACGCATTACGATCATTGCAGATGACCATGAGGCAAGAGTCACCATCATTCAAAAAAGAGCAGTTGCAATTGCGTCTTAACTTTGCCATCCAAAAGCGGTATAAAAGCCCCATGATGATTGCACGGTTGCTCGCCATCATAATGTTGCTCATGAGTGTCACCGCAACTTCCAGTCACGGCGAGATGATGCGCGTCAAAGGCATGGGGGGAATCTTCAATTTTGCCAAGGACAATAATTTTGCCTACGGCGCGGAGGTCACCCTGCCTTCACTCTTTTTGCCTTTGGGCTTGAATTTTGATGTGGGATTTCTCGCCACCGACCGCCGCGCCGTCTACGGCTACGCCGCCATTGAACGCGCTTTTTATGTTGATGACGACTGGCGCATCATCCCCTCATTGGCGATGGGATACTACGAACAAAAGGACGATAAAGATCTCGGATTTGAACTCAACTTCAAATCGGGCGGCGAGATTGCCTACCGCTTTGCTCACAACGCATGGGCGGGAATTTCGGCTTTTCATATCTCCAACGCCTCGCTCAGCAGTCATAATCCGGGCACGGAGCTCTTTGTCTTCACCCTCACCTACGATGTCAGTATAATTCCATGAGCGAGCGCATTCACGACTCCATCACCGACCTCATTGGCAAAACGCCTCTGTTGCGCCTCAATCGCTTTGCGCGCTTTCACCAGTGCGAGGCGGAGCTCATCGCCAAACTGGAGCTTCTCAATCCTCTTTCATCGGTGAAGGATCGCATCGGGCTTGCCATGATTGATGATGCCGTGGCAGCGGGACGCATCACCGCAAACACCACCATCATAGAACCCACATCCGGCAACACGGGCATTGCTCTGGCATTCGTGGCAGCCGCCCGAGGGCTGAAACTCATTTTAACCATGCCCGCCAGCATGTCTGTGGAACGCCGCAAAATGCTCCAATTGCTGGGCGCACAAACCCATCTCACCGACCCCGCCCGAGGCATGAAGGGCGCGATTGAAAAAGCACACGAACTGCACAAAGAAATCAAGGATTCCATCATTTTGCAACAGTTTGAAAATCCCGCCAATCCAACCATTCATCGCCACACCACGGCGCAAGAAATATGGCACGATGTGGGCAGGCGGCTGGATATTTTCGTCTCGGGCGTGGGAACGGGCGGCACGGTGACCGGCGTGAGTGAGGTCATCAAAGAGCAGCACCCCGCCCTTCATGTGGTGGCGGTAGAACCCGAAGACTCCCCCGTTCTGTCGGGAGGCACGGCGGGACCCCACAAAATTCAAGGCATTGGCGCAGGCATGATTCCCAAAAATCTCAACCAACAAATGATTGATGAGGTCATCACCATCAGCAACGAGACGGCGTTTGAGACGGCGCGCACGGTGGCGCGTCTTGAGGGCTTGGCGGTAGGCATTTCATCGGGGGCGGCTCTGGCGGCGGCTTTAGAGGTGGGACAGCGAGCCCAAAACAAAGGCAAACGAATCCTTGTCATTCTGCCGTCCGCCGCCGAACGCTACCTCTCCACCGAGCTTTTTTCCGATGGCATGGATACCAAATAACCGTGAAGAATTTTGGTATTGACAAATTCTGCAAATTCACATATTCTCACCATCATGACGACAGAGACGAAGCAAAAAAAAGAATATCTCACGGTGACGGCAAAAACCTATCGCTTGAAGAGCGGTCGCGCTCTTCTCATGGTGGATTTTACCACTCATGAAAGTGTCGCCGCCCTGCAAAGTGACGATGCTGTCAGTTTGTTGCGGGGAGATATCGCTCAACTGCGTGAAGAAATTGAGAGGGCGAAAAATGAAGTGATCTATGCCATCAATCGCGCCGCTGTGGGAGTCATTGTTTCTTGTGTGATCGTTATGGTGGCAATCATTCTTAAGTGACCCTCTCTCGCCATGAGATGGAATTCTATGCCAGCCACATCATGCTCCCGCAGATTGGCGGCAGGGGACAAGAAAAAATCGGGCGTGCCAAAGTGCTGGTGGTGGGTGCGGGAGGCATCGGCACACCCCTCATCATCTATCTGACTACTGCGGGCGTGGGAACAATCGGCATCGCCGATGATGACACCGTTGAAACCAGCAATTTGCAACGCCAAATTCTCTACCGCCAAAACCACATCGGCGCGCTCAAAACCACCACCGCCATTGATGAAGCACGCGCCATCAATTCCGCCGTCACCCTCATTCCTCACCCCCAACGCATGGATGATGACACTCTTGCCCACATCCTGCCGAGCTATGACATCATTGCCGATGGCTCGGACAACATCACCACCGCTCACTGTCTCAATAAAGCGGCGGTCAAACAGGGCAAAATCCTCATCAAGGCATCGGTGAGCGGCTGGAGCGGACAAATCACCACCATCATGGGCGGCAATACAAACGCTCCCTGCTACGCCTGCCTCTTTCCACCATCGGACACCGATGCCAACGCTCCTTCATGCGTTGAGCAAGGGGTTCTCAATATGGCGGTGTGTGTCATGGCGGGATGGCTCGGTGCGGAGGTCATCAAGTGCATTATCGGGACGGGACAATCCCTCAAAGGACGACTCCTCCTCTATGACGCGCTGCAAGCGTCCATGCACACCATCCAATACGATAAAAATCCCAGCTGCCCCGTCTGTGCCGCTAGGGTTTGACCTGAATGCTACAGCCCCTCGTCATGTAATAGCGCGGGCTATCATCATCGTCTCTTGCCAACAAGCCAAAGCGTTGCGGGTCATAGGCGTAGGAAATGGTCTGTTCGCGCGGGCGATAGCGATAGGGAAACTGACGAATATACATTGATTGAATGTCATGAGCCTCTTGTTCTCGCATTGCATAGCGCACGCGCTCGCTGTAGTCACCAAAGCGTTCCTGATGCTTATTGCGGTGCTGCATATGATGCACCAGTTCATGCACCAAAATAGAGACTGCGCACACATTCATCGCCCGTCCCATATCGTCACGCAAATAAACCGTCCGCTCCTCAATGTGATAAAATGCCACCACCGCACACCGTCGTCCCCCACACGCCATCTCTTGCAACGAATCCGATGACGCAAAAACCACCGAAGGGGTCTCCGAAGGCATGTCATAGCCAGAGACGCTCGCCACCCACAGCAATAACGAGGCAACCATATCTGTCAAAGAACTGACTCCAGAGTGAATCATGATACTCACCTATAGTCTCAATGACAAGATGAATGAGGCATGAATTGGGAAAGAATTTCAAGCTGTGAGATTCTTGGCAAAGTGTTTAATTCTTAATGGGAATATGGTAAGCTGCCACCATGAGAACCACCCGCCTTATCACATGGATTGCCATTGTCGTCATTGCTCATACGGGCTGGATGCCGAGCGTGGCTCATGCCGAAGAAGATGCCATAGCCCAATACAATCTTGGGGTGGATTATTACAACGACAAGGACTACCTACAAGCAGCGTATTGGTGGAAAAAAGCCGCCGAACAAGGGAATGCCAATGCTCAAACCACTCTGGCGTTGATGTATTACGATGGCACAGGTGTCACACAGGACGGTCTGCAGGCGGCGTATTGGTTCAAAAAAGCCGCAGAACAAGGACATAAAGGGGCGATAAAAGCCCTCAAGAAGGAAATAAAGATGCGATAAAAGCCCTCAAAACATTAGGCATGACCAACTAATTCAAGGGGTTTTATCATTTAAGAATTAGTGTTACCAGAATGCCGCCCAGAGCCACAATCACTCCCACGAGAGCCACAATCACCCGCACGGCAAAGCGATTGATGGCTTCCAACAACTCATTTTTCGCCTCAATGACATCTTTTTTGGTGGCAAAATGATTGCACCGCTCCTTGATGGTGGCAACATCCACCTTGAGATCCACCATATCATCACGCGAGCCATTGGCACCGCGATGCTTGGGTGTTTTCTGCACCTCGCGATGCTTTGGTGGTTCTTGCTGCGTTTCCATTGTCATGGTGATGAGAATATGTGCGTTTGCAGGGTTTGTCAATAACAAAATTCTTCACGGTCATTTGGCATGACCATGAGGCAAGGGTTTTCGTCACTTCAAAATAAGTGTCACCAAGATGCCCACAAGAGACACAATCACTCCCACAAGAGTCACAATCACCCGCGTAGCAACGCGATTGAAAGCTTCTAACACCTCATTTTTTGCCTTCTCAATCTTGTGATCCGTGGCTGACATTTTCTCCAGCAGTTCAGCTCGCAGTTCAGCCATGTCAGCTCGCAGTTCGGCGATGTTTTCCCTATTGTCAGCTCGCAGTTCGGCGATGTTTTCCCTATTGTCAGCTCGCAGTTCGGCGATGTTTTCCTTATTGTCAGCTCGCGCCTCAGCAATTTGAGTTTCCAGCTTGGCGATTTGAGCTTCCAGTTTGGCGATTTTGGTCTCCAACTTGGCGATATCTTCCTTCGTGGCAAAATTCTTGCCTTGCTCTTTGATGGTGGCAACATCCACCTTCAGAGCGACCACATCCGCTTTGAGGGCGACCACATCATCATACAAGCCATTCGCCTTGCGATGTTCGGTTGGTTTTTGTTCCGTCTGGATAGCCATAGTGGTTAGAATATGTGCATGTCAAGCGTTTGTCAATCACAAGATGCCTCACGGTCATTTGGCATGAATTGGGCAAGAATTTCATGCAGCTGCTGCCACGCTTCACGCAGTGCCTGTGGTGCGATGCAATACGGTGGCATCATATAGACCACATTACCCAACGGACGCAGCAACAGCCCGCGCCGCAACGCCTCTTCGCCAATGGCTGTGCCAATGGTGGCGTGATAGCCTTCATCCTTGCCATCAATGGTGAAGGCGGCAATCGTTCCCATGATGCGCGGCTTGGTGATGTGAGGCAGAGTCATGATGTCTTGCATGGCGGTGTGATGAATGTGTTCTATGGCGCGAATGCGCGTCCATGTGTCGTCCGCATCAAACAGCTGCAATGATGCCAGTGCCGCGGCGCATGCCAATGGATTGGCGGTGTAGGAATGACCATGAGCAAAAAAGTGTCCCCCATCATGAGCAAAAGCCTCATAGATATGGTTCTGAATGATGGTCGCCGCAAGGGGAAGCGTGCCACCAGTCAATCCTTTGGCACAACAGAGAATGTCCGGCTGGTGTGCCAATTGGTCGCTGGCGAACAATGAGCCCAAGCGTCCAAAGGCGGTCATGACTTCGTCAAAAATAATAAGCGCATCGCTTTTGGTGCGAATCATGGCAACCGCCTCATTGAAAAAACGCCTTGAGCTCATCCGCATGCCACTCGCTCCCTGCACCAACGGCTCTAAAATGACCGCATTGAGAGTGTGCCCGTTGGTGTGCAAGTGTTCAGATAGTGTCTCAAGGGCGCGCTCTTCGGTCACGCCCATTGCGTTGTCATGCAGCCATGTCTCGGGATACGAGGTGAAATGAAACGGATAGAGCAAGGATTCAAACCCCTCATAGAGCTGGCATGAGACCCCCGCCGCCATCGCCCCCATGGTGTCACCGTGATAGCCTCCCTCCAATGCCAGAAAGTGCTTGGGTTCTTTGCCCTTTTTGCGCCAGTAGAGCCATGCCATTTTGAGAGCAATTTCAACGGCGCACGAGCCATTATCGGAGAAAAACACCCGCTGCAATGATGATGGTGTCACCCGCGCCAGATGCTCTGCCACCCGCACCGCGCCCTCATGAGTCACACCGGCAAACAACACATGAGACAATCGCTCACTTTGTTTGTGAATGGCTTTCATGATGGCAGGATGACGATGACCGTGGGTCACCACCCACCACGAAGAGATGAGATCCTGATAGCCGCGATCCGTTTCATCATAGAGAACACTGCCTTCAGCTCGCGTGATGACCAACGGCGCACCGCCCTTATCAAACGGATGCCACAAATGAGTCGCGTCTAAAGACGAAAGATTATGTGGAAACGCCATCAAACAAGATGGTGAATTTTTTCATGATGCCCTTGAGGGGATTTTGAGTTTTTGCCATCACGACCATCCAAATAGGTCTTGTAGAAAAGATTGTGATAGTGAGCAATGAGCTGTGTGACATCATTGTCATCTTCCACTCTAAAAACACGCACATTTCTGACACACTGACCAAACCACTCATGATGTGCCACCATCTCTTGCAAGGCACTGACGCACTCCAGCCAAGAAGATGCTCCCAAATAGACACTGCCCTGCACATTGACCAAAGCATACTTCTTGAAAACATCACCAATGGCTTTGTAGGCATTTTGATAGGAAGTGGGACATTCTCGCTCCAGACACTTTGTGTCCATATCAAACACCACGGCATAAGTTGAACTGCTGGTTTTCGGTGTCATGGTTCTAATTTAATCAATTACGATAACGATAGCAAGCTTGTGTCATAAGGCGGATGGCGGGCAAAAAATTCTTCTGACAATGGCTGATGAAACGGCAGATGACCGACAATTGACACATCACCATAACGCTCAATTGCGGACGCGTTTTCATCATCGGCGTCTCCCACCAACACGACTCCCGCCACCTCAATGCCGTGCAGACGCAATGCCTGCAGTGTCAAACAGGTATGATTGATCGTTCCCAGAGCGGTGCGCGCCACCACAATCGCCGATGCTTGCCACAAGGCAAAGGCATCAATCATGAATTGGGAATCATTGAGAGGCACCATCACGCCGCCTGCGCCTTCAATGATGAGAGGGGCATCATCAGGAGTTGGCGGTGTCAATTGGTCAAGGGCAATGGTGACTCCTTCGGCGGCGGCGGCTTCATGAGGCGAGCGCGCCAGCTGAAAATCATAGGCGGGAGGTGCGGCAACCACGCCGCCCAGTGATGCCACACGAGATGAATCATCCGTGCCGCTCTCGTCTCGTCCGCATTGAATCGCCTTCCAGTAAGCCCCGCCACCATGATGCAGCAACCACGCCGCCACCACGGTTTTACCCACATTGGTATCGCTTCCTGTGACAATCATACGAGGTGTCATATTGTCTTTTTGGCTGTCTTTTTGGGTCATGATAGCCGCCGCGCCACACGATAGGCAATTTTCCAATCCACAATCAAGGGTGTCTGTTGACGCACCACCCACGCTCGCTCGCCGAAGGGCGCGCCTTTGTATGAGGCGGCGGCGGTGTGACATCCTGTCATTTTCAATTGACGCACAAAGGCGCGCGGGGAGGCGGCAAACTGCTCATGAACAATGGTCTCAGATGCGAGTGTATCGCAATGAGCGAGACGCAGCCATTCATCCAGTTCAGACGCGCACGGCAGAGGCAGCAATCCATGACGCAACGCCCGCGAGCCAATCAATCGCCGCCATGACGACCAGCTCTGTGCCAACGGCACAGAAAACGCCAGCAAGCCTCCATCCGCCACCAACGATGCCAGTTTTTCCAGTGCTCGCGCGCCATCATTCATCCAGTGAAGCCCCATGTTGATGGTGACAAGATCAAAGATGCCCGCCCGCACCGCCAGCCGATTCACATCCCCCACCACACGCCCCACAGATGATGACACTTCCCGCATCATGGCATGACTGCAATCCATCATCACGACACGACCCGTCGCCACCGTTCCATAACGACAACGCGCCTCATACAATGCACCCGTGCCACACGCCACATCCAACCAGTGGCGCGGCGCATCATGAACCGACAGCATCCGCGCCAAATGGGCGGCAATGGTCTTTTGCACCGTTGCCCATTCATCATAGTGAGGCGCGGCGCGTGAGAAATTAGCATGACACTCACGAACCGACATGAGACATACAGTCACGAATGGCGGCGGCACAGTCATGAGGATGGGTCACAGGCAGCAGGTGATTGCCATCATCACACCAGCGCACAGGCTTTATGGTGCATTGTGGTGACACAATGGCATCGCGCCGTCCCGCCAAAGACACAATGGGAACATGGCTCTTGTGCAGTTGCTCAAGAGGTTTCCGTCCATCCCATGTGGCAAGCCAGTGCAATCCCTCGTCCAGACGCTGCCAGTTGTAGCGGCAGTGCGGCATGGATGACACACCACACGCTCTATGAAAATTCGCCACCGTCTCTTGCGGCGATGTTTGCAGACGCTGCCTCATGGCGCGCAACGCGGCTTTGGTGTCAGAAGTGACAAAATGACTAAACCCATTGATGCTCACATATCCATCATACACGACTGGCTGCATGAGCAGCCATAAAAATCCGAGAGAATGTCCCACCGCCACAGTTTTGTGTGCCGTCTTCTCATGCCATTGCGGCGTGCCACTAAATCCCAAATTGATGTGGTTCACGGGTTCATCATGCCACAGCGAATCAACGAACCGCCACAGACGCTCATCCCACGCCCAGCCATGAACAAAAAGGATGGTCATGATGATTTCTCCTGCCATGACAACAAAAGGCTCGCCACACGGTCTATATCATCCTTGCGATGCGCGGCAGACAAGGAAAGACGCAAGCGCGCCGTGTGCGGCGGCACGGTGGGCGGACGCACAGCAGGCACAAAAAAGCCATGCTCATAAAGAAAATCCGATGCCGCCAGAGCGCGCTCATTAGAACCCATAATAATAGGCACAATAGGCGTGTCATGGGACGGGCAATTCAATTGATCGCCTAGAAATTGTCTGAGGCGTTTGCCATGTGCCATAACACTCTGTCTCAGGTAATTCCATTGATTCATATTGTCAAACACCGCCTCAATGGCTCCCAGCACGGGCGGCGGCAGAGCGGTGGAATAAACCAGTCCCCCCGCTTTTTGCAGCAACAGCTGAGCGATGGTGTCATTGCAAAAACACACCGCGCCATAACAGCCATACGCCTTGCCAAAAGTCGCCGTGATGATGCCGCTCGGCATGGCGCGCGCCAAGCCGTGTCCATTTTTGCCCAACACACCAAAGGCATGGGCATCATCCAACAGCAGCAACGCATCGTATTCAGCTGCCAATGATTGCAACATCGCCACATCACAGCAATCACCATCCATGCTAAACAGCGTGTCTGACACAATAAAACGACACAAATTTTTATCTCGGTCACGCTCAAGCAATGATGCCAAGTGGTCATAATCCAAATGACGATATCGCCGCATACGCGCACCCGCCGTGCGCACGCCGTGATACAAACTGGCATGATTGAGACGATCCATATAGACCATAGAATCAAAAGGTAGAAGTGATTTATCCAAAACAGACGCTAACACACTGCCGTTACAGGAAAATCCATTGCCAAAAATAATGGCACGGGGCATTTCTTTCGCCGCCGCCATGCGCGCCTCCAATTGCGCCACCGCCGTGAGTGATGCTCCCAGCAGGCGCGAGCCATTCATCCCCGTGCCATAGCGTTGCAACCATCGCTGCGCACCCTCACGCACCACCTCATGATGACTCAGTCCCAAATAGTCATTGCTGGCGTAATTGACCAGTGTCCGACCACCAATGACCACCTCACCAGCATCATAAGTCTCCACATGGGTTAAATGACGCAACGCTCCCTGCCTTTGCAATGCGCGCAAATAATCATCATAATAGGACAGCAATTGAGTCATGAGCGACACACTATCACATTTTGGCAGATATCCCACCACGCGTCTGCGGCGTTTGCGTCAGCATGAGTGGCTGCGTCTTTTGGTGCGAGAGCATGAGCTGCGTCCTCATCACCTGATCATGCCTCTGTTTGTTCATGACCATCCTTCCACTCCCATTGAATCTCTGCCCACCCACCACAGATTGAGCCTTGATGACCTTTTGCACAAAGCGGACGAATGTCTGCAGCACGGCATCACCGCCATTGCCCTGTTTGCCGTGATTGACGACACACTCAAAGATGACAAAGGCTCGCACGCCCTGCAAGAGGATAATCTGCTCTGTCGCGCCATAGCCCATGTGAAGAAGCATCACCCCCAATTGGGAGTCATTGCCGATGTGGCTCTTGACCCTTTCACCAGTCACGGACACGATGGCATCGTGCGTGACGGCACAATTCTCAATGATGAGACCGTGGCGGTGCTGTGTCGCCAAGCGGTGCTGCAAGCTCACGCGGGAGCAGACATCATCGCCCCCTCCGACATGATGGATGGACGCATTGCCGCCATTCGGCAGTCACTGGACGAATCACATCACACCCATTGTCTGATTTTATCTTATGCCGCAAAGTATGCCTCGGCATTTTATGGTCCTTTTCGTGATGCCGTGGGCAGCCGCTCTTTGCTGGGCACGAGTGATAAAAAAACCTACCAGATGGATTGTCACAACAGACGCGAGGCATTGCGAGAAATCGCCCTTGATATTGATGAAGGAGCGGACATGGTCATGGTGAAGCCAGCCCTGCCCTATTTGGATGTCATTTGTCATGCGGCGCAATCGTTTGCCGTGCCTTTGTTTGCCTATCAGGTGAGCGGTGAGTATGCCATGCTGCGTCATGGCAGCTCGCACCTCTCTTATGATGATTGTCTGCTGGAGTCTTTGGTCGCCATTCGCCGTGCGGGCGCACAAGCCATTGTGTCGTATGGCGCATTGGATGCCGCACGACTGCTCACATCATGACCACACCGCCACTGCAAGGCATCACCGTCATTGACTGCAGCCGTGTGCTGGCGGGACCCTTTGCCACCATGATTTTGAGCGATCTTGGCGCGCGCGTCATCAAAGTAGAATCCGAGACCGGTGATGACGCACGCGCCATTGGGCCCTTTGTCAATGGACAATCCCTCTATTTTGCCTCACTCAATCGCGGCAAGGAAAGCGTCACCCTCAATCTCAAAAAAGACAGCCACCGCTCGCTCTTTGAAGACATGCTCGCCACCGCCGACATTCTGGTGGAGAACTTTCGCCCCGGCGTGATGCAACGACTGGGCTACGACTGGCTCACCCTTCATGAACGCTATAAACGGCTGATTCTGGCATCCATCAGTGGCTTTGGGCAGGAAGGGACGCGGCGCGCAAAGCCCGCCTATGACATCATCATTCAAGCCATGAGCGGCATGATGAGCATCAATGGTGAGGAAAACAGCGAGGGGGTGCGGGTCGGCACATCCATCGGCGACATGACGGCTGGACTCTATGGCGTGGCGGGCATTCTCGCCGCCCTTCACAAGCGGCACAGCAGCGGCGTGGGGTCTCATGTGGACATCGCCATGCTGGATTGTCAGGTCGCCCTGCTGGAAAATGCCCTCGTGCGCTATGCCAGTGACGGCATTGTGCCGCGCCCCATTGGTAATCGTCATCCCAGCATCACCCCCTTTGCCAGTTTTCAAACCAAAGATCGTCCCATTGTCATTGCCTGTGGCAATGACGCACTGTTTGCCTCTTTGTGTCGGGCTCTCAAGCAGCCGCAGTGGCTTGATGACACACGCTTTGCCACCAATGACCAACGCACCAAACATCACCATCAGCTGCACCAACTGATTGAATCGTGCCTTGCCACCAAGACCGCCGATGAATGGATTGATATGCTGGAGAAAAACGCCATCCCCGTGGGACTCATTCGCACCGTGGCTGAGGTGTGTGACGACAAGAATCTACGCGCCCGCCGTATGCTGGTCGCGGTGCATGACACCGCCGCAGGCCCCATCACCGTGAGTGGCAACCCCATCAAAATCAGCAACTGCCCCGATGATGACACACGACCACCACCACCCCTCAAAAAGCCTCTTGCATAATCAATAAAGTCATGGCAAAAGAAAACGAGGAATAATACGATGATAAAATCGGGCAGTCTTGCAAAAGGCATTACGACAATCTTTTTCTTTGGCATCATTGCGTATGGTTTGGCTCTCGCCTTTCCCATAGAGGGAGCGTGTAGCCTCACCAGTGCTTCATTGGATGCCCGTATCAATCACGCCATTTGCCCCATCAGCAGCAGTTTGGCGTCCTTGGTGTTTTTCACCGTGCCGTTTTTTGGTGGCGAAGCCATGTTTGTGGTCTTGTTGCTCATCGGCACGGCTCTTGTGCTCACTTTTTATCTCAATTTTGTCAATATCAGAGGCTTGAGGCAATCGTGGCGCGTGCTCAAAAAAGGACGCACAAAGGAAAAAGAAGGCGCAGGCGAACTCAGTCACTTTCAAGCCATGACCGCCGCCCTTTCGGGAACGGTGGGACTGGGAAATATTGCTGGAGTCGCCATTGCCATCTCCATCGGAGGACCGGGCGCAATCTTTTGGATGGTGGTCGCAGGATTTCTCGCCATGGCAACCAAATTCGCCGAATGCACCATCGGACACCAATACCGACACATTCGCAAAGATGGCAGTGTCTCGGGCGGGGCGATGTATTATCTCACCATTGGACTTGGGGAACGGCGAATGCCCATGCTGGGCAGTGTTCTGAGCTCGGCTTTTGCGCTGTTTTGTGTGGGCGTTTCCCTCGGAGCCGGCAACATGTTTCAAGCCAACCAAGCCTTTGAACAACTGGACAGTGTGGTCTCTCACAGTCTGCTGGGTTATGGCTGGCTCTTTGGCACGGTGGTGGCGGTGATGGTGGCTTTTGTCATTATTGGCGGCATCAAAAGCATCGGCAGAGTCACCGAAAAACTCGTGCCCACCATGGGCGCGATTTATATCATCGGCTGTCTTTTGATTATTATGACGCATATCGGTCAGCTGCCCGAAACTTTTGCTAAAATCATACACCAAGCCTTCACCCCCGATGCCCAATACGGCGGCATCATTGGCGTGATGATGTGGGGCTTTCGCCGCGCTCTGTTCTCCAATGAGGCGGGACTGGGCTCTGCCCCCATTGCCTATGCCGCCGTCAAGACAAAAAACTCCGCCTCCGTAGGATACATCGCCCTGCTGGGGCCCTTTATTGACACAGTCGTCATTTGCACCATGACGGGACTCGTGATTGTCATCAGTGGCTCCTATCTCGGCACGGAAGGGCTCACAGGAGTCACCATGACCTCCCAAGCCTTTGCATCGGTTGCTTCTTGGTTTCCCTATGTGCTCACGGTGGCGATTTTATTGTTCTCGTTCTCCACCCTCATCACATGGTCTTATTATGGACTGAAGGGCTGGAGCTTTTTGTTTGGTGAGAGCAAATTCACCGAAGGCGTGTTCAAGACACTCTTTTGCGTCTGTATTGTTGTGGGAGCGGCGATGGATGTGACCCAAATCGTCAATTTGTCCGATGCCATGATCTTCCTCATGCTTGTGCCTAATTTGGTGGGACTCATCATCTTCGCCCCCACCATCCGAAAACATTTGGCTTCATAATCCGAGCTCATGAAAATAGAAAAGCCCAAGCCCCGAAAGGCTTGAGCTTTCCCTACCGAATGGCTGAAGCTCTTAGACTTCGGCGCAAGCGTAGCTGTTGATTTCCAAACCAACGCTCACTTCGGTGACCTTAGGTGTGTTCCAAGACATGGCACGACTCCTTTAGGGTTGACAAAACGATGAACTCCCGTTCACTTGTCGCCAACATAGACTTCTTGTGTGAATAGAAAATGAAAATGATAATGATTTGCAAAAAAATACAACAAAATTAACTAAGGGAATTAATTTGACACACGGCAAATTATGGCAGTTTTCTTGGGTCTTTTACCACCCTACGAATTCTACGGTCTTTGATCATCTTGCGTCTTTTCGCAATCCCCTCTTTCAAGGGGAAGTCAGGGCACAACCCATGTGCTTTGGCATTAGCCATCATAACCAAAAAACTATGTGTGTATGGCGGCATCTCATCATCATCCTCCACCAAGATGGTGCTTGCGTTTTTACCTTCACGCAAAAGCTGTCTTTTTAATGCGATCGTTTCGGGCGGGTCATTAGGCTTGATCGGTGCTTGTTTGGGTGTCCATTCAAATGTGCTCATGACGACACCCTTAACTAATCATCGCTGCCGCACTTGCCCTCGCCGATACAAATGGCATAGGCTGATGCGCCCACAACAATCATGGTGGGCACAGCCGATATGACCGTGGCGGCGGCATCACAGGTATCAAACTGTTTAATCAGCTGCTCCTTTGTGAACGGCGGACGACGCTTATTCTCAAGGGCATCCTTATAGCGCACCAGTTCCACCTCAAGGGCACTCTTACACGCCGAGCCATAAGGCACAAGCACCGTGGACTTGCCAACACTGCACCCCGTCAGCACAACAGACACCATCAATAAAGAAAAAATCCTCATCATCCACCTCCACCACCTTGACTATTTGTCGGTGGCGGTGGCCCATCGTCATCATCAGAGCCGCATTTGCCTTCACCGAGACAGAAGGCATACGCCGATGCTCCCACAACAATAATCGCCGGCACCGCCGAGACCACCGTCGCCACCGAATCACAGTCATCAAACTGATTGATCAAATCATCCTTTGAGAACGATGGGCGACGCTTGCGCTCCAACTCATCCTCATGACGCACCAACTCCACTTCAAGAGCATCCTTACACGCCGTCCCAAAAGGAACAAGAACCGTGGACTTGCCAATGCTACACCCCGAAATCAAGGCACATAAACCCAGTAAGAACAAAAATCTCATAACCTTTCTCTCCTCAACTCGTAGGGTCATTGTGCCACAAATTGTCACTCAATTCAAATCTTTTTTGCCATAATTATGCCCCCACGAAGGCACTCGCAAACTGCCCTCTTGCAATTCCACCGATGACGAGACTTCCACAGACTCCCTGTGTTCAGCAGGAATGGCATCATCCTCGCTTTGCTGCGGTGCTTGAAATAGTGGCAGCTCATCATTTGGCGGTTTGCGGTGTTCTGTCACCTGTGGTGAGTCATGATGAGAAACCTCATCGGTAAAATCATTTTCTTTGGCGATGGATTCATGAACCGCCGCTGGCTGATGAGACGGTATCGGCGGTATCGGCGGTGACTGCGTCACCGCCTCTTGTGTCATCTTTTCCTCGTTTTTCCTCCACCAATTCCACCAGCTTTTTTTCTTGTCTGTCTGCTGCTCCTCGTGATGCACTGGCGGCGATGACGGCTGTGCTTCGCCCTGTCTCAAATCAAAGGGATGAGCCGCCCCATCGTCATGAGGCTCATAGTGGTGATTGTGTTGCTCAAATCCGGACGCAATGATGGTCACTCGCAAGGAATCATTCATGGTGGTATCATGAATGACACCACAATTAATTTCCGCCAGTGCCATGCGCTGCCGCACCGCTTGAATAATCTTGGGCATTTCGTCAGCAGCCACATTGCCTGTCACATTGATGAGCATCCTCTTGGCTTGCCCCATTTGATGATTATCCAGCAATTGATGAGACGATAACGCCTTTTCCAAAGCCTTATGAGCGCGATCCTGACCGCGCGCCTGTCCGCTTGCCAGCTGGGCTCGCCCGCCGCGCAGCAGCACTCGTTTGACATCGGCAAAGTCCAAATTAATCAGCCCCTGCTTCAAAACCAAATCACTCACCGCCCGCACCGATTCGGCAAGAACATCATTCATCATCGCCAAACCCTTTTGAAAACTGCCCTGTTCACCGTCTTGCTGAAATTCCAGCAGCTTTTCATTAGCTCCCACAATCAATGTATCGGTCAATGGAGCCAGTCGCTTCAGGGCATCTTGAGCAATGACCTGCTTGCCAAATTCCCAGTCAAAGGGCGTTGTCACAAAAGACACCGTCAAAATATTCATCTCTCGTGCCAGACGCGCCACAAAAGGAGTCGCCCCCGAACCCGTGCCGCCACCCAGTGTTGACACAATAAACAATAAGCTCAAACCCTCAAGGGCGACACGCAACGCCTGCTCCGCCTCTTGAGCCGCACGATAGCCAATATCGGGATCCATGCCCGCTCCCGCTCCCCCCGTCAATTGAGGACCCAACTGAATGTGATAGGGAACATCAACACTGGCGAGATCTTGTGCATCCGTGTTGGCAGCCATCATGCGAATATCCGTGATATCACGCTGCGCCAAACTATTGATCGCATTGCCGCCGCCGCCGCCAATACCAATGACACCAATTTCACATGTGCCAAAAGTAAGTCCAGCATCAGACCGAGAATGCGAGCCCCCATGAGGAATAGAAAAGTCACTGGTCATCATGATCTCCTTTGCATGTTACGAAAAACCCATTGCCGCGTTGCGATCACTGTTGGCAAAAGGCGACTGAAAAACTCGTTCATCCGTTGGGACTTTCGGATTCTCATTGGCAATGGGAGCAATGGGCAGTGGCTTGCTCTTTGAGAGTGGTGGCATCACGCCGCCCATCACAGAATACGCCATTGCCAACAATTCCACCATGCGATCGGCAAAGAGAGGTTCTTGGGTCACCGTCCTCATGGCGCGATTCCATTGGCGTTGCATCAAACCAATCATGCCCTTTGCCCGCACTTTATCTTGTGCCACAATCCAATCAAACGCACCGCCAATGCCAACCTCCAACGGCTTGAGTTCATCAGCCAGCCAGACCACCATATCTTGCACAATGCCGCGCAAGCGATCCCCCAGCGCATCATTGCCACGCAAACCAAAAGACTTCAAAAACTGCCACGATTGATAAACCGATAAAAGCAACGCCTTCCTCACACAGCGCACCAATTGATCAAAGCCCTTTTTGTCAAATCCTATGCGACACAATACATTATTCTTGAAAGCAACATACAATACCTCCCCCTCACCCATGTGAATGTACGCCACCCCATCCTTTTTTTGCTGCTCCGATGCAAAGTACTGAGCCGCATCATAGGTCGCCGAGCGCACCCCCGCCAGACGAACGCCCATGTGCTCGGTCAATTGCTCCAATTTCTGATACAACTCTTCGGTCACCGCCAACGCACACACAGGATAACAGCCCACGCCATTCTCCAATCGCCGCGTTCCCACACTGGCATGACATTGGCGATATCCCCGCTGTTTCAGCAGCAATGACATTTCTTCCATCACCGCTTTCCGACAGACTTGGTCATCAGGCACACCATGACACGCAATCTCGGCTTCAAAAGTCACAAACCAACTCTCACCAGAATCATGACACAGAGGAAGATCAATATACAACTGATCAATGGTCACATTGGCTTTTTGTTCGGCATCACGCAACAATTGCGTCCACAGCTCTGTGGGGTCATCATCTTTATAGAGAGAGTCCGTGACATAAGACTGAGGCATTAATTGCCGCCCATTGCCCACGCGCTCAATCATCACACAGCTGGGACGGGTTGTGCCGATGGATAAAATACCGATCAATTGTCGTCCCATCATCCCGCCTCTCCGTGATGAGCAATCATGGAAAAAAGAATATTGGCTGGCTGGCGGGCATCAATAATTTGAGGTTTTTTGTGCAAGTGCCGCTCCAGTGCATCGGTACGCAAAAACGCACGCCACGAGGCGGCAACATCATTCTCCGCCAGCATGATGCGAGTGTCATGATTCACAAAAATATCCCAGCGACCATCCACATAGTGATAAAGGGTCACATCATGCCCCAGCAACGGATAATTCAGCGTCAAATGCCACACAGCCATTGATTCCTGAGGTGACGGATTGCCTTTGAAAATGGGCAAATCATAGGCATTCAAGTCTTCCACATCGCTTAGATGAAACCCCTCTTCATCCAAAAGGGCAAAATTGCCATCGGCAGTGATGTGAATCATGGCAGGAATGCGCTCGGTAATCATCAAACGCACCACACCATGACTCAAACGCTGAAGCTGAGCACTCGCCACCAACGGCAATGAGCTCACACGCCTCTGAGCCTCACCCAATGAAAATCCATACAGAGCATCCCCTGTTGCAATCTGTAGTGCATCCAATAAGGTTTGTTCGGGTATTTTTGCTTCACCATAGATGTCAATCCGCTCTATGCGCGGCATGTCTTTGACACTCCACACCATCAAAGACATGAACAAGAGCCCCAGCACAATTGTGCGCCCGTGCCATCTGCCAAGAGTCACGCCTCGGTGCTCCTTAATCTCATCTTGACATGTGAAGGGATTATCATGCAATTGGCTCATTGTGCCGCCTCCAAAATAGTTGTGACCAATTGATCAAACGCAATGCCACGATGCGCCGCCATTGCCGGCAGCAAAGAATGAGAGGTCAAACCGGGCTGAGTGTTGATTTCCAAAAAATACAATCCCGCCTCACCGTGACTTTCGTCAAACAAAAAGTCCGACCGACTGACGCAAGAACATCCCATCGTGCGATGCATGGCAAGAGCCCACCGCTGAGCTTGGGTCGTGATGGCATCAGGCACTGTGGCGGGAATATGATACTGCGTTGCGGCATCATCATACTTGGCGTTATAATCATAGAACGATTGCGCCGGGACAATTTCCATAACATCCAGTGGCTCATCATTGAGAATTCCCACGGTGAGTTCTCGCCCATCAATGTGCTGTTGCACCATCAAGACATCGCCGTGCTGCCATGACGCAATAACATCGGGCAGTTGTTTCTCATCATGGACAATGGTCACGCCGACGCTAGAGCCCTCGCTGATGGGCTTGATGACAAACGGCAACGCCATGACATCGGCAATGGTATGCCATTTCTTTCTGGCAAGAAGCTGATGGTGCGGCACGCGCATAGAGAGCATGGAAGCAATGCTGGCAGAGGCGTGTTTATCCATCGCAATGGCAGAGGCATGCACCGAAGAGTGGGTATGGGGAATGTGCATGGATTCAAGCAAGCCCTGCACCGTGCCATCCTCACCCCATGTGCCGTGCAGGGCGTTAAAGACAATGGTGTTGTCATCAAGTGCGTCCATCCACGCACGATTGGGCGCATCGCCCACATCCACTGCCTTTACATGGTGGTGCTTTTTGAGCGCGTCCGCAACGCATCGCCCGCTCTCCAAAGAGACCTCGCGTTCCGCTGACCATCCACCCATCAAGACAACAATCTTTTTCATGACACTCTTCCCATGCGTTCAATCTCCCATTCCAGCGTAATGCCGCTGTGTTCAGCCACGGCATGGCGAATGGCGTTGCCCAGTTGCTCCAAATCTGAGGCGCGCGCGCCTCCTTTGTTGATCATAAAGTTGCAATGATGAGGTGCGAGAGCCGCGTCTCCCACTGTCATGTGACGGCATCCCGCTTGGTCAATCAGCTGCCACGCCTTATGCTGTGGCGGATTTTTGAAAATACTGCCGCCCGTGCGCGCCTTGATGGGCTGAGTGCGCCGTCTTTGGTGACGCATATCAGCCATGCGCGCGGCGATCTCATCACGAGATGCCTTCACGGTGCGTAAAATCGCCGCCACAATAATCCAATCGCGAGGAATAGCACTGTGACGATAGCTAAAGTCATTTGATGTCATACCATGCTCATGCCACTGTCCGTTGCCATCAAAGGCGAAGATGGTTTTGACACAATCACCCATGGCTCTGCCGTATGCTCCGGCATTCATGCGTAATGCGCCGCCGATGGTGGCGGGAATGTTGGCGAGAAATTCCAATCCCCCGCGCCCAGCCCGCAAACACGCTCGCGCCAACTGCACGGTGCGCACTCCTGCTTCCACAAACACCTCATCGGCAGACATTTCGTATTGATTCAAACGATGCAAACGCACCGTCACGCCATCCAAACCGCCATCACGAATGATCACATTGGACATCGCCCCCACCACATGAACAGGCAAAACTGATGACTGCCGTGCCACAAGAAATTTCCGCAATTGGTCGGTGTTGAATGGTTCAAAGAGCATGGCGGCATGCCCCCCCGCGCCAAACCATGACCACTGCCCCACAGGGGCATTCGCCTGCCAGTGTCCTTCAATATGCTCATAGGGTGTCATGGCGGGTGTCACGGCGGCTCTCATGATATTTTCCTCTGACTTTCATGACCCTCGCTGAGCCGATGAAACAGTTGTTTGCTCCAACCTCCAATAGACCCCGCCCCCATGCAGACAACAATGGCATCATCGCCCGCCATGTCATGAACCATGCTTGCCAATTGGTGCGGTTGCTTCAGACGCATCACGGTGGGATGCCCTGCGGCGCGCAATTCATCCGCCAGACGGTCGGCATCATATCCCGCAATGGGACGCTCCCCCGCTTCATAGACATCGGCAATGATGATGCCGTCAGCATCATTGAACGCCGCGAGAAATTGATTAAACACATCCCTAAGGCGAGAGTAGCGATGAGGCTGATGAACGGCAATCAATGACCGCTTGCCATAATGCTCCCGCGCCGCTTGCAGTGTGGCATGAATTTCTGTGGGATGATGGGCATAATCATTGATGACCACCACGCCTCGTGATGTCACCCCCATGATTTGAAAGCGTCTGTGGACACCGCCAAATGAGGCAATGCCCTTTTGAATGGCGGCAATATCAACGCCCATGCACAGTGCGGTGGCAATGGCTGCCAAAGCATTGGATAAATTATGACGCCCCACCATTGGTAGCGTGATGGCAAAAGAGTCACACGATTGCACGACTCCATCCCGCAGCACCACATCACATTGCCATCCCAATCCTTTTTTCTTCGCATTGATGGCGCGCACATCGGCATGGGCTGCAAAGCCGTAGGTGATGACTCTTCTGCCGTCTCCCATGCGGGCTCGCATTTCTTGAACATTGTGGGAATCCATATTGAGAATGGCGCATCCATAAAATGGGATGGTGGCGATGAATTCATCAAAGGCGCGCCGCAAGGCGGCAAAATCACCGTAATGATTGATGTGTTCGGCATCAATGTTGGTGACAACGGCAAATTCGGGATGATAATGAACAAACGACCCATCGGATTCATCGGTCTCCGCCAACAAAAAATCCCCCGTTCCCAAACGCACATTAGAGCCCCACTCCTCAATCACCCCGCCATTGACCACAGTGGGTGATAATTGAGCGTGCTCCAAAACATGCGCCAACAAGGATGTGGTGGTGGTTTTGCCATGGGACCCCGCAACGGCAATGGCGCGCTTGAAATGCATCAATTCCGCCAGCATGGTGGCACGAGAAATGATGGGAATGCGCCGTTCACGCGCCCCTTGCAGTTCCACATTATCAGAGCCAATGGCGGAGGAATAAACCACCACAGATGCTTCACCCAGATGAGCGACATCATGCCCGATGGCAATATCAATGCCGCGAGCGCGCAAGCGGTGCACATTGGCATTGTCGCTGATATCACTGCCGCGCACGGTGCATCCCATGTCATGAAGCAGTTCGGCAATGCCACTCATGCCGATGCCGCCGATACCGACACAATGAATCACATAATCTTTGAATGGCAGTAAGGCGGTCATAATTGTCTCCTCAGCATGGTGCGCGCCAATAATGCCAGTTTTGTCGCCGCTTTGAAATGAGACATCCGTTCTGAGGCACGGCTCATGGATGTCATTGTCTGAGGTGATGTCATCAATTGATTCAAATGCCGATGCAGCTGCCGATCTGCTTGAGGCTGTTCATTCACCACGATGGCTGCACCGTGATGGGCAACGGCGCGCGCATTGTCATCTTGATGATGGTTCGCCGCATGGGGATACGGAATGAGGATGAGCGGCAGCCGCATGGCGGTTGCCTCGGCAATGGTGGATGCACCCGCACGGGCAATCAACACATCACAGCGGCGATAGAAATCACTCATATCGTCAAAAAACGGACGCACATCGTGCGTCACCGCCAGTGATTCATAGTGCTGCCGCACCCGATTCTCATCCTCGCGCCGCGCTTGATGCAAAACGGTAATTGTCTCTTTGTGTGCCAGCTGTCCAATGGCGGACGGCACGATGTCGGATAGAGCGTGTGCTCCCTGTGAGCCCCCCAACACGCCAATAGTGAATGATGATGTGTCTTTTTTTGTGAATTCACGCGTCATTGCACGAATTGGGACACCCACAAGAGTTATTTTCTTTTTCCATCGCTTAATAACTGAATTTGGCTTGGTGTGGGCAAATGACAGAGCGATGGCGGATGCCAGCCGTGCGCCATAGCGATTGACTCGTCCCAGCACGGCATTTTGTTCATGAATGATGAGGGGTAATGCCATCAGCCGTGCGGCAATCATGGCGGGAATGGCGGCATAGCTGCCGAAAGTCACCACCAGATGCACATTTTTTTGCCGAAACAGCCGCATCACCCGCCAAAGCCACATCGGCATCAGCCACATCATGCGCAGAATTCGTCCTCGCACACCGTGCGGCATGGCAAGCACAAGGCTTCCATCAGGTGTGCCGTAACGCGCCCCTCTGACATCGGTGACAAAATGACTGGCAACATGCTGCTCACCCAAAGCGTCAGCAAAGGCAAGAGCGGGAAAGACATGCCCTCCCGTGCCGCCAGTGGCAATCGCAACACACCCGCGCACCATGTTCATGACACCTCCTTTTGCCGACTCAAATTGAGCGATAGGGCAATGGTGAGCAATGCCCCCCACAACGCCGACCCGCCATAAGAGACAAATGGAAACGCAATGCCCGTGGGAGGCATCAGTTGCACATTGGTGGCAATATGAAAAAGACTGGATAACACAAGGCTCATCATCAGCCCCCACACCGCCAGACAAATCACCAACCGCTCATGATTGACCACCGCCAGCCATTGCCGCAGTGCCATCATGAGAATTCCGCCCGCCATCACCAGAGCCGCCATGAATCCGTATTCTTCCACTGCGGTGGCGAAGACAAAATCATTGTAGAAATAGGACAGGTCGTGCTTGAAGACCCCCTGCCCTGCTCCTTCGCCCCACCATCCGCTGCCGCTCATGGCATCGCGCGCGATGTCTGTTTGTTGCCGCCCCGCTTCACTTTCAGATAAAAATTGATGCACCCGCTTCACCACATGAGGAAGAAATGCATAAATGGCAATAAAAGCCACCACCAAAATAACAGCCAATGCCATCGCCATAGAAAGAGTGATGCCCATGACGAAGAGTTGTCCGAGCCACATCATGGTGATGACAATGCTCTGCCCCACATCTGGCTGTCCCAGCAACAAAAATACAATGATTGCCAAAATGGCGGGCGGCAACAGAAAATCAATGCTATTGCCGCGCTCCCGCAGCCGCACAAACAGCCACGCCGACACAAGAGCAAAGGCGGGTTTCACCAATTCCACAGGCTGAACCGACAGCGACCCCAATGGCAACCATTTGCCAACAGGCAACCAGCGACTGGCTCCGTTGATGGAGTCTCCCACAAACAATACGGCAACCAGCATGAGAATTCCCAAAACCAGCATCGCCACAGACCCCCTCAACAGAGCATCATGAGACAACAGACACACCCCGCAAACGAGGGCAAAACCCAGCAGCAGGAACATCCCCTGACGCATCAAGAGAGACGCGCCGTGCCCATCCACCGCGAACGCAGAGGTCATCATCATCAAGCCAAACAAACACAACACCATGGCGATGCAGGTGGTTGTGTGATCCATTTGTTGCCATTTTTGCGTCATGAGCACCTCGTCAATTGATGCACATCATGGCGAAATGCGTCACCGCGCTGAGCAAAGTCCTGCCATTCATCCTGTGATGCCGCCGCAGGAGACAGCAAAATGGTGGCGCGCATGTTCTCGCTGTGAGCCAAAGCGGCGCGCAGAGCATCCCTTTGATTGTCATGGGTTTGATACGCCACAGCTTTTTCATCCAGCCATTGGCACAGTGATTCTTGATGGCGTCCCACCACATAGGCGCGCCGCACACGATGCACATGAGGTGATAGAGGCTCAAAGGAAACATTTTTATGAAGACCGCCGCAAATCCAAAAAATATTGTGACATGATGCCAACGCCGCCGCCGCCGCATGAGGATTGGTGGCTTTGCTGTCATTGATAAAAACGCGTTCATCCGATGAGGCATCCAATGAAACAACCGTCTCCATTCGATGAGGCAAGCCTTTGAAGTTGCCAATGGCATCACTGATGACATCATCAGCGATGCCAAACCAGCGCGCCACCATGCGACACAATTCACGATAAGCATCATGATGACTGGTGGCATTCTCGCCAAAGCGTCTCACGGCTCGGTGATTGTCTTGAAGACTTTGAGCAATGGCATCACTGTGGAAATCTTCGCATCCCACAACGCAGAGATGATTGTCATTCATGTGGTCAAAAATGCGAGATTTGATGGCGGCATAACGCGCCATTGAGCCATGCCGTTGCAGATGATCCTCGCTCACATTGAGGAGCACGGCGACATCCCAAGCGGTCTCGCCTTTGCTCTCCAACTGATAGGATGACAGTTCCACCAAATAACATCCTTCTGGCGGCAAATGTGGCATGGCAAGACAGCCACAAAAGCTGTTACCGCCCACCGCATGAGGAATGGCGGCGCGCGTAAAAATATCGGCAAGCAAGGCAACGACCGATGACTTGCCATCAGTTCCCGTGACCGCCACCCGCCGTGCCGCAGATTGTGCATAATGCAACAACGCCACATCCCGTAGCACCGGACACCGACGCTTCAATGCCTCTTTCACCATAGGATGCTGAGGGTCATGGTCAATGGCAATGCCCGCACTGACAATAATGCCATTCAAGGTGTCAAAATCAGACTCTTTGAGATGATTGGCATGGTGTGCCATGCGCGCCGCGTCATCATCCCACACCCGTACGCCACACCCATGATGACGCAAACACGCCACCACCGCCGAACCGCTCTCACCGAGACCCAGAACGCCGTACGAAGATTGAGAATTGAGATTCAGTTTCATCATCATCGCAGTTTCAGTGTGGCAAGGGCGAACAGGGACAGGACAGAGGCAATAATCCAAAAGCGAATGACGATGGTGGATTCTTGCCATCCGAGTTTTTCAAAGTGATGATGCAGCGGTGCCATCAAAAAAACCCGCCTGCCCGTGATTTTGAACACCAGAACTTGCACCATGACGGACAATGTCTCCACAAGAAACAATCCTCCAGCGATGGCAAGCACCAGTTCATGATGAGTCGCCACGGCGACAAATCCCAGCAAGCCGCCGATGGCAAGCGCGCCCATGTCTCCCATGAAGATTTGCGCGGGCGGGGCATTAAACCATAAAAATCCCAGCCCCGCTCCCAACATGGCGGCACACAAAACGGCGAGTTCACCGGTCTGTGGCACATAGGGCAGATGCAAATACGAGGCAAAAACATGATTGCCCACAATCCACGCAATGACAAAAAAGCAAGAAAAGGCAATCATGGCAGGCACAACGGCAAGGCCATCCAGTCCATCGGTGAGATTCACCGCATTGGCGCACCCCACCACCACACACAGTGCCGTCAGAGGCAATCCCAGCGCGCCCCAGTGAATGGAGAGGTCTTTGAAAAAAGGAACAGACCACGACATGCCAATAGAGGCATCCGCATGGTGAGAAAGCCAAAACAATGCGCCCCATGCCAAAAGCCATTCCCATGTCAGACGGGTGCGTCCTCGCAAACCTTTGGAGCTGCGATGACGCAATTTGAGAACATCATCCCAGCCGCCAATCAAGGCAAATCCCACCATGATCACAAAGGATGCCTGAATGTAGGGATTGAGAATATCCGCCCACAAAAATAAACTCACCGCCATGGAGAGCAAAATCAGAAATCCACCCATCGTGGGCGTTCCCTGCTTGGCTTGCAGATGAGTGACGGGGCCATCCATGCGAATGGGTTGCCCCGATTTTTGATGCTTGTGCAACAGGCGAATGATTCTGCCGCCCAACACCAAAGCCAGCAACAAGGATGTCATCACCGCACCAAAAGAGCGAAAGGTGATGTAGTTAAACAGATTAAACAGCGCAAAATGCTCAACCCACGGAGTCAGAAGATTATACAGCATAAGACTCTCCGTTGTGTTCGCGCAATTTTTGCACAAACGATGCCAGCCGCACCCCCGCCGATCCCTTCACCATGAGAACATCCCCATGCTGCAATGAGGCAATAATATCAGATTGTGCCTGAGCGATGGAATGAGCGGCAATCCCTTGTTGACGAGATGGCAGCTGGTGATGCAGCTGCATCATGTGGTCGCCAATGGCATGCACCACATCAATGGATGTCAGATGAGCCACCAATTGATTGTGATACAGCGATGCCTGTGTGCCCAGTTCCAGCATATCACCCAAAAGAGCAATGCGCCGTGCGTTGGTGCACGGATACGATGCCAATGATGCCAACGATGCCATCATGGAAGCGGGGTTGGCATTGTAGCTTTCATCCAACAGATGAATCACCTTACCGTCAATGATGATGGTGTGTTCGCGTCCTCGTCCTTGCAGTGGCTGTTCTTTATTGAGAATACGCGCGGCGGCATCAAGGCTCATGCCGCACCGATGGGCTGCCAGCATCACGGCGGCGGCGTTCAATTCATGATGCCGACCGCGCCACTGAAGATTGAGGGATACGCGCTGTCCTGCAAAACACAGATGATGGTCATCGGTCAGACGCATATCAGAATCGCCATGACAGCCAAAGGAGAGAACACGCGCCCCCACATCGGTGGCTTTGGCAGCAAGCAGGTCGTAGAATTCGGAGTCTCTGGGAAGAATGGCAATGGATTCGTTCGTCAATGCGTCAATGAGTTCGCCTTTGGCGTGAGCAATGGCTTGCAAGGAGGAAAAAAACTCCCGATGAGCAGGGGCAATGGCGGTGATGATGGCGATATGAGGCTGCACCCATTGTGCCAGTGTGGCGATTTCTCCCGCTTTGTTCATGCCCAACTCAAAGACGGCAAACGCATCATGAGGCGATAGATTGGCAAGAGAAAGCGACACTCCCAAATGATTGTTATGACTGGAGAGGCTGAATGTCGTTTTTCCCATGTCTTGAAGAAGTCGCGCCAGCATGGCTTTGCATGTGGTCTTGCCGACACTTCCCGTGATGGCAACAATGCGCGCCGAGCTGCGCGCTCGCGCCAATTGTGCCATGGCAATGAGGGACTCGCGGCAATCATCAACACGCAAAAGCGGCAAATCATGAGGATGGCGAGATGGCGCGCGCTCCACCATGGCGGCGGCGGCGGACCCATCATGAGCTTGTCTCAGCAAATCATGACCATCCACATGATTTCCTTGCAGAGCGACAAAAAGCGACTGCGGCTTCATGGTGCGGGTGTCAATGGCGACATGAGATGCCTGCCACGCCGCGCTGCTTTGTCCTATGCTGGCGCACAATTGGTCATTCCACAGCGTCATGATTCCTCTCGCTTTATAATGTGCCGCACCCATTCGGCATCATCAAAGGGATGGTGTTCATCACCAATGATTTGTTCGCGCTCATGCCCTTTGCCGGCAATCAAAAGCACATCATCGGTTGCCATTTGGGCGATGGCATGGTCAATGGCTTCGCTCCGTGAGCCAATGACCGTGACTTTGCTTGTGTCTTTAATGCCCGCCATGATGTCACGGCGAATGGCTTCGGGGTTTTCAAAGCGCGGGTTGTCATCGGTAATGGTGATGACATCGCTGTACTGCTCTGCCACCTGCCCCATGAGGGCGCGCTTGCCTTGGTCACGATTGCCGCCACAGCCAAACACAACATGCAAACGCCTCCTGCCAAAACGCAACTGCATCAATGCCTGACGCAAGGCATCAGGCGTGTGAGCATAATCAACATAGATGGAACTGTCGTCCACTGCCTGCAGACGGCCGCGCACCGAGCGCACATGAGACAACACCGACACCAATTGGGAAAATTCAAAGCCACACGCCAGCAAAAGTCCCATGGCGGCACAAATATTGTGCCACTGAAAAGTGCCGTAAATAGGAAGACTCTGGCGATGACGATTGCCTTCATAACACACTGTGGCGGCAATGCCTTGTGCGTCTTGCTCAATGTCCTCAAGACGCAGATGAGCGCGAGGTGACACGCCATACACAATGACGCGCCTCTTCTCTTGAGCCCACGCCGAGCCGTGTTCATCATCACCATTGATGACGGCAATGGCATCGTGAGGCAGAATGTCGGAGAAAAGACGCTTCTTGGCAGCCACATAGTCGGCAAACGATGGGTGATAATCCAAATGGTCGCGCGTGATGTTGGTCAATGCGGCAGCCTTGATGGCAATGCCATCCAGCCGATACTGAGCCAACCCATGACTGGAGGCTTCCAGTGCCACATAATCAATCTTTTTCTGATGCAGCTGCTGCAACCGCTGAGCCAGAGTGATGGCATCGGGCGTGGTGAGATTTGATTGAATATCACAAGGCAGAGTCCCCAGCGTGCCAATGGAAGCGGCGGCTTTTTTCAACAAAGTGAGCAACTGCCGCACATATTCCACCACGGATGTTTTACCATTGGTTCCCGTCACCGCCATGATCCTGGAGGGATGCGGCGCATAAAAATGAGATGCGACACGCGCCGCCACAAGACGCGTGTTGTCATGGTGTAACATCGGCACGGATGTCACCGATGAGGAATTCTGCGTCACCACAGCACTTGCGCCGTGAGCAATGGCATCATCAATAAACTGCGCGCCATCATGATGCGTTCCTTTGATGGCAACGAACAGGTCTCCTCGCACCATGCGTCTGTGGTCTTGAGCAATGCCATGCACCATGACACCCTGCACGGACGCACTGGCGGAATGATGAGTCATGGCGGGCAGGCATTGCATGATGTCAGAAAGCCTCATGGTGGGCATGGTGCTTCTCCCTGAGATGATGAATGCGGCGCACCATGCGGGTGGCGATGGGAACGGCGACAGTGCCGCCACTCACTTCTTGTCGTTGCGAGCTGGGTTGCGGCTCATCCAATAGCACCATCAACACATAGCGGGGTGCATCAATGGGGAATGCGGCGACAAAAGATGTGAGAATTCGATTCTCGTCATAACCGTTTGCAGTTGATTTGTGTGCCGTTCCTGTCTTGCCGCCGATGGCGATCTCATCAATGGCGGCGGCGCGCCCCGTGCCGTGCGTGACTGCCGTCCGCATCAGGCGGCGCATTTGAGCCGACTGCTTTTGTGTGATGAGGCGAAAATGACTGTGATGCAAAGACTCATCGTGCAACAGTGTGGGAACATGGTAAAAACCACCATTGACCATCGCCGCCACCGCCGCCGCCATATGAAGAGGGGTCACCGCCAAGCCGTAGCCATAGGCAATGGTTGCCACGCTCAATGGACTCCACCGAGACCCTGAAGGCTTGCGAGGCTTTGCCACGCCGTTCAATTCAATGGGCACTGGTGTCAGCATGGCAAAGCGATCCAATAGGGACTGCTGATGAGCCGCGCCCAATTGCAACGCCGCACGAGATGCCCCCGCATTAAGAGAATGAGCCACAATGGCGCGTAGTGAATGTCCGTGTGCATCGCCGGCAAACGGCACGAGCGACGAAATCACACGCCCTCCGACTCGCAAATCGCCGATGCTAAAGCGACTGTTCTCATCACCGCCAGACTCCAGCACCATGGCAGCAACAAATAATTTAAACACCGACCCCATCTCATAAAGCCCGCGCGTGACCCGATTGAAATACGCTGCATGGGTCATCTCACCTCTGTTATGAGGGTCAAAATTCGGCAATGACACCAACGCCCGCACATGCCCATTGTGTGCATCCAACACCACCGCCGCCGCCCCTTGAGCGTTCCAGTTAGCCATTCCTTTGCTCAGCTCCTCATGAACAATATACTGCATGGCGCGATCCACCGTCAGACGCAGTGGCTCGTGAGGACTGCGCAACAACCGCCGATTGCGAGCATACTCAATGCCATCCAGACCCCGCATGGCTTGGTCGGTGCTGCCCACAACATGGGCAAAAAGCGATGATTGAGGATAGACACGGCGGCGCGTTCCGCCCTCATCAATCACATCCGCCGCCAGCAAGACACCATGCCGATCCACAATGTTGGCGCGCTTCATAAAATGGACAGGCGGCGATGGCACAGACAATGATTTATTAGGCTCAGCCAGAGCCAGCCACGCCACATGACTCAAAACACACCCATGCGCCAGCACCATCAATGCGCCGATGCCATACATGGACCGCCGCCGCGTGACAACCCCGCCCATGCGATGATTCATTCGCCAATCAAGCAAAAAGTCATGCAACAAATGACGCAAACGGCGCATCATGGCATCACCTCATGATTGTGCCACTGCTTCAATCGGGAGGGACTATTCAGACGACTCCACTCCACTCGCAATGATTGCAATTGTTTTTGCTCATCATGAATCTGTTGCCGCAGCTGACCCACTTGCCCCTGCAACAAGAGAACCGATCGCTCGGTGACCGCCGCAAAAAGACTGCCGCCCAGCATGATTGTGCTCACCACAATTGCAACAATCACATTCATAGCGGTTTTCCCAATCGTTCCGCCACTCGCAGGCGCGCTGAGCGCGCCCGAACATTGTTTTCGATTTCATCCGCACTGGGTGTCACCACATGACGGCTCACCATGCGATACAGTGGCGGTTTGTTTTTGGAACGAGGCTCACCGGGAAGCAGGCGTGAGAGCGTTCCTTGTCGGCGGGAGTATTTTTTGAAAAAATTCTTTGCCACCACATCCTCAGTGCCATGAAAGCCGATATAGGCAACGCGCCCCCCCACTTTGAGCAGGTGAGTGACATCATGCAGCAAATCTTTGAGCTGTCGCACCTCATCATTGACATAGAGCCGCAACGCCAAAAATGTGCGGGTGGCGGGATGATGCCCCACCCGTTTAGAACCACACAATTGTGCCAGTTGCAGTGTTGTCTCAATGGGGGCGGTGGCTCGTTTTTCCACAATGGCACGAGCGATTGCCTTGGCGCGCCGTTCGTGTCCGTAGTCACGCAGAATATCAGTGAGTTCCTGTTGAGAGGCATGATTCACAACATCATAAGCGGACGATTCATTTTTTCCCATTTGCATGGAAAGAGGTCCATCTTGTTGAAAAGAAAATCCGCGCTGTGCCTCATCCAGTTGCATGGATGACACACCGCTATCGATCACAATGCCATTGATTTTTGTGATGGTGTGCTCTTTCAGGGTGGCGGCAATATCGCTCCACAGTGCGTGATGCACATGCAACCGTTCCCCCCACTGTTTCTGCATCTCAGTGGCGATGGCGATGGCGGATTCGTCTCGGTCAAAGGCATGAACGGTGCAATGGGCAGCGTGCAAGATGGCAGAGGTGTGACCTCCCGCGCCGAAGGTGGCATCCACATAGACACCCCCCTCTTGAGGACGCAAGCCCTCAATCACCTCGCGCGTCATAACGGCTTGATGAAGATGTGTCATGAGACTTGCTCCTTCACATTGGAACGCCGCAACCGCCGTTCAAAGTCTTCAAAGTTTTCATCGGAGACTTTTTGTTTTTGCATCCATGTCTCGTGATGACTGGCATTCCATATTTCAAAGGTTTTCCCCTTGCCAATGATCAATGCTTCGTCTTGCAGCTGCGCCGCTTTACGCAAGGATGCCGGCAGGGTGATGCGTCCGTTGCCGTCCAAAGAGAGAACGGTAAATAAACTGAGAAAATTATTAAAGGCAATTTCGTCTTCTGTTGTGCTGTGAGGGCTATGATAGGCAGTTTCGGCGAGCTCGTCCAGCACCAATTGAGGATAAACAGCAATATAAGGGCAGTCACTTTCCTTATTGCTGAGAAGCAATTGCACATCAATGTCGTTGTCACCGTCACTGTTTAGAATTTTGCGGTAGCGAGACGGAATTGATAAGCGATTTTTGCCATCAATACTGTTGATCACCTGTCCGACAAAAACAGACATTCTATGGATTTATCCCCTTTTTATGGGATTGTCAACCACTTTATGGGAATAAACACCACCCTCTTGAACGCCCTTATGCCACAAAACCTCGCCCGCAGGCGAGGTTTCAGACGATATGACGATGTAATCGTTGTCTTTATTCCACTTCCTGCAATGGCGCGCTCCATAATTTATCCAGTTTGTAGAAGTCTCTCACCTCAGGGCGAAACAAATGAATGATGGTATCGCCGCCATCAATCAACACCCAGTCCCCTTGCGGCAAGCCCTCAGTGGCGACAATCAATTGATGCTGCTTCTTGAAAAAATGACTCACCTTATCCGCCATAGAGGCAATGTGACGCACCGATGATCCCGAAGCAATAATCATGGTATCGGCAAGAGAAGATCGCGCGCCCAAAGGAATGGTGACGATATCCTGAGCCTTGGCATCATTCAGTAAGGCGCACAATTGCCGACACAAATTCTCGTGCTGATTCATGAACGCTCCCGCAACAGACGCGATGCCTGCGGCATTTTTTTTGTGGAAAAAAACACCCATGCGGGCGGATTCATCACAGCCAGTTTATGACTCACACGAGGCGAACGGCGGGCGTATGCCACGCGTTTTGCCACCATGCCTCCAAGGGCGCGATAATCATCAGCTCCACGGGCAAACACCGCCAGAGACACCCGTTTCACAAACAGCGACCACCGATGCCATAAAGGCAAGGACACCAAACAATCCGCGCCCATCACCCACACAAAACGCAGAACGCAGCCGCCGCGCCGATACCGATGTTGCAAAAAACAAATGGTTTCATAACTGGAACGAAGATTGTAACGATATTCTAAATCACTGACCACAATTTTTTTATGATTTTTTGTCATGCGCCGAGCATGAGACACTCTCTGCTGCAATGTCATGTGAGGGTCATTTTTGAGGGGGTTTTGAGTCGCCACCAGCCACCAGAGTTCATCCAACCGCAACAGCCGTATGGCTTGCAGGCTGATAAAAAGATGTCCCTCGTGCGGAGGATCAAACGAGCCTCCCAGCAATCCAACACGGCGATAGCGGCGCGTGTGCCCCTCACGGGCGGCATTGTCCATCGCCCACCACCTGATACTTGTAACTGGTCAATTCTCGCAACCCCACAGGACCTCGGGCATGCAAGCGTCCTGTGGCAATGCCAATCTCCGCTCCCATGCCAAACTCACCGCCATCGGCAAACTGCGTGGAGGCATTGTGCATCACAATGGCGGCATCCACCTCTTGCAAAAAACGAGCGGCGGCGGATTCATTCTCAGTGATAATCGCCTCAGTGTGCAGCGAGCCGTGACGAGCAATGTGAGCCAGTGCCTCATCAATTCCCGCCACGCATTTGATGGAGACGATGTCATCCAAATACTCGGTGTTCCAATCATCATCGCTCGCCTTTTGCACTCGCCCATCCAATGCACACACCGCATCATCCCCTCGCACAACGCATTGTTTGTCCAGCAGTGCCGTCACCAGATTGTGCCCCAGCGATGAGACGATGGATTCGTCCAGCAAAATGGTCTCGGTCGCCCCACAAATGCCCGAGCGGCGCATCTTGGCATTGACACACACCGCCACCGCCTTGTCCCCATCGGCATCCTCATGAACATAACTGTGACACAGTCCCATGAGATGATACAACACGGGAATGCGACTCTCTTGCGCCACTCGCGCCACCAAACTTTGACCGCCCCGCGGCACAAGAACATCAATATATTGACTCATGGACAGCAAAATTCCCACCGCCTCACGAGACGCTGTGGGCACCATCTGAATGGCGGCAGGCGGCAATTGGTGTGCCGCCAATGCCTCCATGAGAATGTCGGTAATCAGACGAGAGGTGGCAAAAGATTCAGACCCCGGACGCAAGATCACCGCATTGCCCGCCTTCAAACACAATGCGCCGGCATCCGCCGTCACATTGGGACGAGACTCAAAAATCACCCCCACAACCCCCAGAGGAACACGAACACGCCGAATGTGCAAACCATTGGGACGCGTGCTCTCACCCATCACCTCGCCCACAGGGTCATCCAACCGAGCGATGGCTTCCATCCCCGATGCCATGCCCTCAATGCCCTTGGCATCAAGAGTCAAGCGATTGATAAAGGCAGCATTGTAATCTTTGCCCTCGCTGTTCTTGAGGTCGGTGGCATTGGCGGCAAGAATATCATCCTGACGATGACGCACCAATTGTGCCATGCTCATCAGTGCTCTGTTTTTTGTCTCCGTAGAGGCACTCGCCAAGATGCGCGCAGCATCACGGGCATCTTCGCCCATGTGAAGCATTTGTTTGTGCAAATCGGTGAGAGGCTTTGTCATGACGATACCAACCACAAATCATCGCGATCTATGATATCGGTGTCATCATAGGGAAAAACCTCGCTCGTGTCATCTTTTTTCTTCTGCCACTGGGCATCATCCCACGCGACAATTCCCTTGCCAATGACACTGTCTTCACTGATTAAAGAGACGACATCGCCTCGTGAAAATGCTCCTTGCACATCATGAATATACTGTGCCTGTAGTGATTCTCCCTTCTGCAAAGCCGACAAACAAGATTTATCAAGAACTAATTGAGCTTTGACGGGTGTCTGTTTTTTGAGCCACAATTGCCGCGCCTCACGAGGTGAGTGTTGCGCTAAGAAAGATGTGCATCGCCCCCTCCCTTGTTGCAGACGATTCATGACATCGTCATGGCGACCATCGGCAATAATCATGTGACATCCCGCCGCCATGGCAACGCTGGCGGCTTGCAGTTTGGTCACCATGCCGCCCGAGCCAAAAGCCGCCGCCGTTCCCGCCATTTGTTTGATATCCTCACCGATGGCATGACGCACCACCTCAATATGACGCGCACTTGAATTATGACGAGGGTCTTGCTCATAGAGTCCATCCACATCGGACAGCAGCAACAAGCCATCCGCCATCGCCACCTTTGCCACCAGTGCCGCCAAGCGATCATTGTCACCAAAAATAATCTCATCGGCGGCAATGGAGTCATTTTCGTTGATGATGGGAATCGCCCCCGCCTGCCACAAATGACGCATGGTGGCGCGCGCCCCCAGCGGCAGGCGTTCCATGTCGTCCCATGTGAGCAAAATCTGAGCACTGGTGATGTCATGGGCCTCCAGTGCCTCGCGCCACAGACGCATGAGGCGAATCTGTCCGACAGCGGCGGCGGCTTGTTGTTGCGCCACGCTCATCTGTGAACGCATCACCCCATACAGCACCGACCCCAAAGCCACCGCACCGGACGACACAATGGCAATCTCATAGCCCTGTGTTCGCAAGCGCGCCACATCCGCCACCAGTGATGAAATAAAAGAAAGGCGCGGCGCACCGTCATCATCACACACCAAAGACGACCCCACCTTAATGACAAGGCGGCGCATATCAGCCAAAAGCCGTTGAGGATGAAGTTTTTTATCCATCAAGAGGATGCCACTCAGTCACAGTGCTGGTCTCTTCTTGGCTCTGATGCAATCGCGCCACATGATTCAACAAGCCATCCCATTCACCAGTGACGCATGAAATGGCAAAAATGTGTCTGTGTCCGCTTTCTTTTTGCAAGGCATCACGCCAGCGAGAGATTTCAGACGAAGAACACACATCAATTTTATTCACCGCCACAACGAAAGGTTTGTCATGAAGAGGGGTGTGATAAGAAGCCAGTTCCTCGCGCAAAGTCCGAAACTGCGTGAGCGGGTCACCACTGTCGCCATCCAGCAGCCACAGCAAAACAGAACAGCGTTCAATGTGTCCCAAAAAACGCGAGCCAAGACCAATGCCCTGATGGGCATCCTCAACCAATCCCGGAATATCGGCAAACACGATGCGTCTGTCATCATTCTCATAGACCCCCAGCCCCACATGGACAGTGGTGAAGGGATAGTCACCCACACTGGCATCGGCATTGGTGACGGCGCGCAAAAAGCTGGATTTTCCCGCATTGGGACATCCCACAATACCCACATCGGCAATGACCTTAAGGCGCAGACGAATGGTGCGCTCCTCGCCCGCCTCACCCCTTTGCGCAAAGCGCGGCGTGCGCTTGACAGAACTTTTGAAATGGGTATTGCCATAACCGCCTCTGCCACCACGACAAATGCGATATTGTTTGCCCTCCTGATTCAAATCGGCAAAAAGCAGCCGTCCATCCTCACTGACAATCTCGCATCCCAGTGGCACATCCACCACCAGTGGTTCGGCATGCTTGCCACTGCGATTTTTGCCGGCACCATCGCCGCCGCGCCGAGCTTTGAAGTGAGAGCGATAGCGAAAGTCAATCAAAGTGTTCAAAGCGGCATTGGCTTGCAAAATGACATCGCCGCCGCGTCCGCCATTGCCGCCATCGGGTCCCCCTTTGGGCAAGCATGACTCCCTGCGAAAACTCACCGACCCATGCCCGCCACCGCCACTGGCAAGATGCACCACCACCTCATCCAAAAAACGCATGAGCATCAAGTGGGAGGAATAATATGCACCGATAAGCGTTTGCCCCTGCCGCAGTGAAACCGCACCACGCCATCGGTCATGGCAAACAAACTGTGATCCTTTCCCATGCCCACATGGTCACCGGCGTGATATTTCGTGCCTCGCTGACGCACAAGAATATTGCCCGCCCGCACATGCTCGCCGCCATACTTCTTGACACCCAGCCGTCTGCCGGCAGAATCTCTGCCGTTGCGTGAGCTTCCTCCTGATTTCTTATGAGCCATAGCCGTCTCTCCCTTTGCTCATGCACCGAGAATGGCATCAATGCGCACCACCGTCTGATGCTGGCGATGACCATTCTTGCGGCGATAGCCTTTGCGTCTTTTTTTCTTAAAGACCACAATTTTATCAGAGCGTCCCTGAGCAATAACAGTGGCGCGCACTTTGGCTTTGCCCGAAGGCTTTGCAGGCGTCAATTTTTTTGCATCGTCCGCCAGCAAACACACCGATTCAAACGCCACCGTCTCGCCAACGCCCTGTTCAAGACGCTCAACGGCAATCTCATCCTTGGCACGCACCTTGTATTGCTTGCCGCCTGTTTCAATAATCGCAAACATGGACGAGAGATTGCCCTGTTCTGAGCCATTGGTCAAGAGCTGCTCATCATGTCATTGAGTGAGCTCATGGAGCGCGGCTCGGTGCTGGAGGGCATGATTCCCGCCAAAAACGCCTCTCTTCCGGCAATGACGGCATTCTTCATGGCGCGCGCCATGCCAATGGGGTCTTTGGCTCGTGCCACCGCCGAATTCACCAGCACGCCGTCACAGCCCAATTCCATCGCCAGACACGCATCACTGGGCGCGCCAATGCCGGCATCCACAATCACAGGACACGCCACCGCCGCGCGAATCAGACGAATGTTATGAGGATTACGCACACCAAGCCCCGTGCCAATGGGCGCAGCCAACGGCATCACCGCCGCACACCCCAGCGACTCCAAATGACGACACAGCATGGGGTCATCGGAACAATAGGGCAAAACCACAAAACCCTCGCTCACCAATTGGCGCGCCGCCGTCAATAATCCTTCGGGGTCTGGCAAAAGAGACTCTTTATCACCAATCACTTCCAATTTAATCCAGTCAGTTTCCAGTGCCTCGCGCGCCAATTGGGCGGTGAGAACCGCTTCTTGCGAAGTCTCACATCCTGCGGTGTTGGGCAAAATGACATAGTCTTGCCAAATCTTGTGCTGCTCATTGGCATCACCATGAGGCAATCGCCGCATCGCCACCGTCACCATGCCCGCCTCGCCCGCTCGCAGAGCCTGCTGCATGGTCGCCATATCGGCAAATCCGGCACTGCCCATCAAAAGACGAGACGACAGTGTCAGTCCTCCCAGCTGCAACTCGTCCGCCATCATCCGCCCACCACCGCGCGCACAATCTCAATGCGATCCCCATCCTGAACGCAATAATCCTGCCACGATGCGCGCCGCACCAACCGCTCATTGACCGCCACCGCCACCGAACCCCGCATCTCATAAGATGCCAAAACCTGAGGCAAAGAGCATCCTTCCTCATAATCGTGAGGCTCGCCATTGATGGTCACCCGCACCATGTGTTTCATGCCACTTTCTCCCGTACACCCTCGCTAAGGCGCGCTAAACTCATGACTTCATAGGGATTTTGCTCTTGGCGATACCAGCTTTGCACCGCCTGTGCCGTCAGAGGGGCAAGTAAAACACCATTGCGATAGTGTCCCGTGGCAATAAACAATCCCGCCATGTGCCAGTGGTCTGGTGCCGCCCCCACGATTGGTAAGCCGTCATGGGAGGCGGGACGCAACGATGTTTTCATGGTGACAAATTCCATCTCGTCCAGCAACGGCATCCATTGTCTGCCATGATGCAACAAGTCAAACAATGCTCCCGTTGCGCCATAGTTGGCAAATCCCACCTCATCACTGCTCGCCCCCAGCAACAGACGACCATCACCGCGCATCACCGCATAATACTGCCGCCACGCCACCATGTGGGAAATCAGTGGCTTGCCCTGCAACACGGAATCTTCACGAGCTCGCAGTGTGACAATTTGTCCTCGCACGGGGCGAATCCATGATGACCACTGCGGCGGCAATCCCTTGATGACCGAGCTCCACGCCCCCGCCGCCAGGACGATGCGGTTCATGGCATGAATCTCGCCATCCACGCGCAATCCCGTCACACTGCCCTTGCTGGATATAATCTCCTGCACCGTCGCGCCCTCATGAATTGTGCCGCCGCCCTTCTCCACCGCTCGCCGCAATGCCGTCATGACGGCAACGCTATCCACGCTTTTCTCGCCCTCACAAAGCCAACCGCCATGGGTGCGCGCCATAAACGGCTCTTTGGCTGCCACCTCATCCGCCGTCAGCCAACGGGCATGGTCACGGGTCACGCCATCGCCATAGCGATGCCGCCACGCCGCCAGATCATCGCGATGCAACGCCACCATGAGCAACCCATCGGCTCGTTCATCAATATGACACCGTGTCTCTTGGTGCAACAGGCACGCGAAATGCGTCCATTGACGCTGTGCCGCTTGCAACAGGGGCAAAAGCTTTTTATGCCACACATCGCCCTCGCCCAATGGTGTCAGCATTGCCGCCGCCGCGCCGCTTGCCTCATTCCCCAGCCGTCCGCTTTCATAAATGGTCACTTGTGCACCCATGCGCACCAATGACCACGCCGCCGCCAATGACTGTATCCCTCCACCTATAATGCCAATCATGATTGCCTCGCTTCAAGGCATCATCTTAATGAAAATAAACGGCAAAACAAAGGCATCAATTCATCGCCATGACCGTGCTCCGCCAACTTCTTGCACAAACGACACACATACACATCAATAAAGATGTCAATTCATCGCCATGACCGTGCTCCGCCAACTTCTTGCACAAACGACACACATACACATCAATAAAGATGTCAATTCATCGCCATCGTTGGCGCAAAGCAGTAGCCTCGTCCCCAGACGGTGCGAATTACATCGCCATGACCGTGCTCCGCCAACTTCTTGCGCAAACGACACACATACACATCAATAATGCGACAGTCCGCAGGCAACGGATGCTGATACAGACGCAAAAGCAAATCATTTTTATCCAAAACCTCACCCGCATGGCGAATGAAAATATCCATCATGCGGTATTCCATCCGTGACAGCGATACCTTCCTGCCGTCCATGTCCATATTCAAGGCATCCTCATTCAAGACGAATTCCTCTTTTGCCGCCCGCGCCAATGTCACAGCTCCATCATTGATGTGCCTGCGATACACCTCATTGGCAAGACGCGCCAGCAACGACGGCAGGGGAATGGGACGCATCAAAACATCACTCGCCCCCGCCTGCAAATAACGCACACTGCCCACCAAGTCATACGACCCTTGGGCTTCAATCACAAAACATGCCACCCGCATTGGTGATGCCGTCAAGGAAGTCACATAGGCTGTGCACGCCAGCTCATCCAAACCGTCTCCCCGCATGAAAATCACCGCATCATACACAGCTCCACCCTGACGAGACAGCAGATGAAATAAATTAAACTTTTTTATGTGAATCATGTCCACATGATAGCCATCATCATGCAAACCATGACGCACAATCATACGGTCAGCATCATGACCCGTATGAACAACAAGAATTCGAGCGTCCATGTTTCCCCCTTTTTCCATTCATGAGTGTCCTTTCTTTGTGTGTGACAAAAATCATCATTGTGTTGCATTTATGAGAAAAATGTTTCAATGAATTTGACATGGCGTATATCATTTTAGAAGACGGCGAAACCTCCAAGCCTCATGGTGTGCTGACGCGTTTTTTGACTCTGCATCACAAGCAGCGCGCGCGCTATCCTCACATGGTGATGAGCGGCAGTCTTGGCAGTGAGGCGCGCTATAGCATTCTGTTTGCCCATCCACAGCATCACTTGACGCTGCATCATGATGGCACACTGCATGGCGGTGATGGCACACGGGGAGATTTTTTGCATCACTTCACCCAGCAGTGGCAAGCGGAACGCGCCGCTCACAATGATTCTCCCCCGCCCTTTCCCTTTCGTGGCGGCTGGTTTTTCTTTTTGAGCTATGAGTTTGTCTCGCAATTAGAGCCCCGACTGGCGATGGATTCCAGCCCTCTGCTTCCCTGTGCTGAGGCGGTGCGCATTCCCGCCGCCATCATTCATGATCATGAGCGCGCCGTCACCTACGCATTTGCCGAAAAGGCACACGCGAGCCTGTTGGCACAGATGGAGCACGATTGGCACACCGCCAGCAATCAATCGCTCACACCGAATTCTCACCCTCCCCTGCTTTATGACGACATCATTGCCGACCCCGCCGAGCAGCATCAAGAGGATGTTGCCCGCTGCATTGAATACATTCATGCGGGCGATGTGTTTCAGGTGAATCTCTCCCGACGCTGGCGCGCCTCTCTTCCCTCCGACATCACCAATAGCCAGTTGTTTGATCGTCTGATGCAATCCAACCCTGCGCCCTTTGCGGCACTGGCGAGCTGGGACGATGCGGCGATTATCAGCTCATCTCCTGAGCGTTTGTGTGCTGTGCGCAATGGCATCATTGAAACGCGCCCCATTGCCGGCACCCGCCCGCGCGGCGCCAGTGCCATGACCGACATTGCCCTGCAGCAAGAACTCAAACACAACCCCAAAGAGCGCGCCGAACACCTCATGCTGGTGGATTTAGAACGCAACGACATCGCTCGCGTCTGTCGTGCTGGCTCGGTGCAGGTGCGAGATTTCATGACCATTGAATCCTACGCCCATGTGCATCACATCGTCTCGGTCATCACGGGACGCCTCACGCCTCAAGCAACGCCTCAGGATGCCCTGCGCGCCGTTTTCCCCGGCGGCACCATCACGGGATGTCCCAAAATTCGCTGCATGGAAATTTTAAGAGACATAGAACGCGCCCCTCGCCATGCCTACACCGGCTCGCTGGGATACATCAATCACGATGGCAGCATGGATTGTAATATTCTCATTCGCACGATGGTGCGGCATGGCTCTCATATTGAGTTTCGCGCCGGCGGCGGCATTGTCGCCGACTCCAATCCCCAGCAGGAATTGCATGAAACCCACGCCAAAGCACAAGGACTCATTCGCTCCCTGTGTGGCGACACCATGGCGCGCGCCGCCATGACGCTATAATGCTGATGACTCATTCATTCCTCATGCTACAAAGTGATGGCGACTGGGATGGCGACTGGCACAAGGGAATCATCACGCCAGCCGAGCGAGCATTCAATTACGGCGATGGCTTGTTTGAGACCATGCGCGTGGAAAACAAATCCATTCGCTTCTTGTCTTATCACTGGCAACGACTCACCGCCAGCTCGGCGCGTCTTGCCATGCCAATGCCCGATGATGCATGGTTGCCTTTGCTTGAAAAAACGGCGCAAGAGTATGATTCCGCCGTGTTCAAACTCATCTACAGCCGTGGACAAAGCACCCGCGGCTATGGAATTTCACCAAACACCACTCCGTCTCTCTTTTTGCACATCTCCCCCTATGACGCGCACAAAATGGCATCCTTGGCACACGGTGTCACCGTGCGTTATGGCACATGGCGACTGAACTCGCATCCTCATTTTGGCGGAATCAAACATCTCAATCGGCTGGAACAGGTGATGGCGCGCCGCGAGTGGCAAGACGACAGCATTTTTGAATCATTGCTCATGGATGTTTCTGATCGCATCATTGAAGGTGTCATGAGCAATGTCTTTCTTGTGACAGGCGGCTCACTGCGCACCCCATCCTTGCATCAACAAGGTGTGGCGGGCGTGATGCGGCGAGTGGTCATGGAAAACGCACCCTGTCAAGAGGTCACCGTCACCAAAGATGACATAGAAAACTGCGATGAGATGTTTCTCACCAACGCCCTCATTGGCATCGTGCCGGTCACACAAATGGCAACACGCGTTCTGCCCATCGGCGACATCACGCGCCAATTGATGCAAAAACTTGTAGGTCTTTGATTGTCCATTTGGCGTTCCCTTGTCGTTTTTGGCGCATCACAACTTGTCGTTCCCATCTATTTTCTCTTGTCTCATCGCGACAAAACGGCTATAAAGGTTGCCATGAATCATGATCAACAACCGCCTCTGTGGTTTCAGCATCCGTATCTGACCTGCCTCTATGTGCTGGGAGGGCGAATCGCCGATGTCTTGTTGCGCGTGGTGGCGGGCGGCAATCTCATTCCTCACGGCTATGGCAAAATTGTCAGTGAACAATCTGTTGCGGGATTCAGCGGCTTTGTTGCTCAATTGGGCTTTCCCATGCCGTTGTTTTTTGCATGGGTTGCCACATTGACCGAACTTGTGGGCGGTTTTCTCATTTTGGTGGGACTTTTGACTCGTCCTGTGGCGGCGGCTGCCATTATTCTGATGCTGGTGATTGTCTTTGGTGTTCATTGGGAGAATGGATTCTCCAACAGCCAAGGAGGGTATGAGTATCCTCTGATGTGGCTGATCGTATTGCTGGTGGTGTTCTTCAAGGGCTCTGGACACTATTCGCTGGATCGGTTGCTTTTCAATAAGCAGTTCTAAATTCCCACATTATCAATCAGACGCACATCACCCAAAAACGCCGCGGCGCACAAGCGACAATGATTCCGTTGAGCTTCCTGTGCGGGCTGCAAACTCATATCATCCACCAAAGACACATAATCCACCGAAGTAAATCCCGCCCGCAATAATTGACTCACACACTCCTTTTCAATGGCATCTCTTGTGCCGCCTGCTTGCCATGCCGCCAAGCTTTGCGTCAAAACACCATAAAGACGCGGCGCAATGGCTCGGCTGGATTCGTTCAAATACAGATTGCGTGACGAACACGCCAAGCCATCCTTCTCCCGAACCGTTGGCACGGCGCGAATATGCACATCCATCGCCAAATCGCGCACCATTTGCCTGATGACCACATACTGCTGATAATCCTTTTCACCAAAAAAAGCCTCGTGAGGCTGTGTCATCATGAGCAATTTAGCCACCACGGTGGTCACGCCATCAAAGTGAGTGGGACGATGCACGCCACACAAAACTTCCGTCAAACCCGCCACCCGCACCGATGTGACAAAATCATCGGGATAAACATCATCTGATGACGGCACATAGAGCGCGGCAACATCATGCTTTTGCAGCAGTTCTATATCTTGCGGCAGGAAACGCGGATAACGCGTCCCATCCTCATGGGCGGCAAACTGCAACGGATTGACAAAAATGCTCGCCACCACCACATCGCAGCTGTGACGAGCCGCCGCCACCAGAGCCTCATGCCCTTGATGCAATGCGCCCATGGTGGGAACAAATCCGATGGTTCTGCCCTCGCGCCGCCATGACCGGCACAATTGCTGCCAGTTTTTATGCTCATCTATCACTTTCATTTATCTGTGTAACACTCCTTATTTTTAGGAAAATCGCCATCTCGCACATCATCGGCATAGCGGGCAAATGCCTTCCTGATGCGTGTCCCACTGTCATCATACACACGCACAAAATGAGGCTGGCGCGGCGTCAAAGCCAGCATGTCTTCTGCCACAAGAATCTGTCCATCGCATTGAGGTGACGCACCAATGCCAATGACTGGCACATCCACCGCAGACGCAATCTCGGCGGCAAGGGTGTGCGGCACACATTCCACCACCATAGCAAACACGCCCGCCTTGGCGATCGCTCGCGCATCCTCCATGATGCGCGCCCGCTCGCCATGCTCACGCCCTGCCACACGATGATCGCTGGCGTATTGAGGCATCAGACCCACATGTCCCATCACCGCCGTTCCTTGTGACACCACATGGGCAATGTCCTGTGCCACATCTGCCCCGCCCTCAATCTTGACCCCTTGTGCTTGTGTCTGTTGCAATAACTGTTTCATGGCATCGGCTTTTTGCTCCTTGTTCCAATCTCGCACCTCGCACGGTGCATCCAGCACCACCATAGACTGACTCGTCGCCGCCACCACCGCACTGCCATGACGCTCCATCATGGCAAGGGTGACACTATGGGTATCGTCCTGTCCGTAGATGGTCATGTTCATGGAATCCCCCACAAGAATGATATCCGCCACCCCATCGGCAAGACGCGCCCAGTAGGCACTCGCCAGAGCCAAACACACCAATGGCTTGCCTCTGTGGTGCTTGATGGATGATGCATCCCACAGACGATTCATCATGTGCCTTCTTGTCTCTTGTCCATTATTCATTCATAAGACATCCTATGGTGATGAACAACAAGGCTTTTGTGCTTCTGCTGTCAATGGGATTGCTGGGCGTGAGTTCATCGGAGCCCGAACGAGCCGCGCACCTTTCTATGGACATCTCCCTGCAACAGGCACAGGGGCGTGAATGGATGGTGGTCACCGCCAATGGTCATGCCAGCGATGCGGCACGGCGTATTCTGCAGCAAGGAGGCAATGCCATGGATGCCGCCATCGCCGCCGCTCTGGTGCTCAATGTGGTAGAGCCGCAATCATCGGGAATCGGCGGCTCGGCGTTCTTGCTTTATTTTGACGGCAACAAAAAAACAACTCACAGCTATGACGGCAGAGAAGAAGCCCCCGCTTCGGCTCATCCCGCCATGTTTCTCAAGCAAGATGGACAAGCATATGGATTTCATGAAGCCAGCAGCATGGGCATCGCCGTAGGAGTCCCAGGTGCTCTGGCTTTGATGGAAGAAGCACACCGCCATCATGGTGTCTTGGCATGGCGGACGCTTTTTGCCGATGCCATTGCCCTTGCCCGTGATGGCTTTGAGGTCAGCCCCCGCCTTGCCCAATTGCTCGCCGATGCCGATGAGGTGCGCCGCAATGCCCCTCACAATCCTCTCTTTCATGCCGATGGCACGCCGCGCACCGCAGGTGACACCTACACCAATCGGGCTCTGGCAAACACGCTGGCTTTGGTGCGTGATGAGGGCAGCCATCCGCTCTATCACGGCACAATACGCAATGCCATCATTGAGGCGGTCGCCAATGCACCGCACAAACCAACCACTCTCACCAACGATGATTTTGCCAGCTACCGCGTCCGCACACCACCGCCCTTGTGTGATTCCTACCGTTCCTATCGTCTTTGCAGTGTGTCACTGCCCACATCGGGCGGCATGACACTGATGCAAATTCTCACCATGCTGCAATCATTTCCGCTGGACATGACGCAAGCGGGTGAGGCATCGGCGATTCACCTCATCAGTGAAGCGTCCCGCCTTGCCTATGAGGATCGCGGCTTTTGGCTCGCCGATGATCGCTTTGCCGCCGTGCCCACCGCTCAATTGCTGGATGATGCCATGCTGCGCCAACGCAGCCAATCCATCACCATGAACCACACCATGAGCCACACCCATCCCAGCTTTAATCGTGATGCTCATTGTCGCCGTGACATCATGCCGGTCAATCGCCCCTCCACCACTCATATCAGCATTATTGACGCATCAGGCAACAGCATCTCACTGACCGCCAGCGTTGGACCTGCATTCGGCTCTGGCTTGTGGGCGGCGGGATTTTTTCTCAATAGCGAGCTCACCGATTTTGCCCTCGCGCCTCATGACGACAAAAAATGCCGCCTTGCCAATGAAGCTCAAGGCGGAAAACGCCCCCTCAGTTCCATGACTCCCCTCATCGTCTTTAATGAAGAACAACAGCCCGTTTTGGTGGCCGGCTCGGCGGGAGGCATGTTTATCATCGCCTATCTGGCACGGGTGGTCACCGCCATCCTTGATTTCAAAGAGTCCCCCGCCGATGCCCTTGCCCTGCCGCACCATGTGCGGCTGCACAAAGGCGCATTGATGTTAGAAAAAGGACGCGACTTTCCAGCCAGCACCCTCAAAGACCTTCACGCACGAGGTACGCCCATTCAATACAGACCCATGACCAGTGGTTTGCATGTCATTTTTGTGGACGATGACGGCATTCTTCACGGCGCAGCCGATTCACGCCGTGAAGGGGTCGCTTTGGGGCAATGATGAAAACTCGCGTTTGCCTCACGCGTCTCTTGCCGTTACACTTTGCACACGCGCCCGTAGCTCAGCTGGATAGAGTGCCGCCCTCCGAAGGCGGAGGTCACAGGTTCGAATCCTGTCGGGCGCGCCCTCCCTTCATCTGTGCCTCATGACCATTCGCTACACCAGCACCCGTTCAGCATCGCTCTCTCTTTCCTTTCGTGATGTCCTCATCGGCGGCTTGGCGCATGACGGCGGACTCACCATGCCGAAGCGGTGGCATCGGTTATCCGATGATGACCTGCAGCCCATGAGTTATGAACAGCGCGTCTGTGCCGTCACCCATCCTATGTGGCATCCAGCATTGATGAGACAACCTACAAAAAACTCATCGCTCGCAGCTATGGCTCGTTTCCTTCCGAGCCGCCACTCATTCATTTGCATGACAATCGCTGGATTCTCAATCTCACTTTGGGACCCTCTCTTGCCTTCAAAGACTATGCCCTGCAGCTCACGGCAAACCTCTTTGACCATATCCTCACCCAAGAACAGCGTCATCTCACCATTGTGGTGGCGACATCGGGAGACACGGGGGCGGCTGCCATTCATGCCTGTCGGCAGCAACACACCATGCAGCTCATCGTGCTGCATCCTCATGAACGCATCGCCCCCCTGCAAAGACGGCAAATGACCACCTGTCATGAGCCTCACATTCACAACATTGCCGTCAGAGGCAGCTTTGATGATTGTCAGCGCATGGTCAAAGACATCTTCGCCGATGCTCGGCATGACACCTCACACCTGCCGCCACTGGGAGCCATGAACTCCATCAATTGGGCGCGCATCATGGCACAGATGGTCTATTACTGTCATGCCATTGCCCAATTGCGGGCGCATGGCAGAGGCAAAAGCGTCACCTTTGTCGTGCCAAGCGGCAATTTTGGCAATATGTTCGCCGCTTATGGCGCAAAACGCATGGGCATGCCCATTGACCACTGCCTTGTTGCCACCAATCATAATGATGTCCTGGCGCGCTTTTTCAGCAGTGGAATCATGCAGCCTCACGCCATGCGTCCGTCTTTGAGTCCCAGCATGGATATTCAAACCGCCAGCAATTTTGAACGCCTGCTTTATGAATGTTCTGGACGCAATCATCATGATGTGACCGATTTCATGACCCAGCTGCAACAGCACGGCAAAGCCGCCGTTGCCAAAGACACATGGACACGCATGACACAAACCTTCTCGGCAGCCGCCGTCAGTGATGACCAAACCCTTGCCACCATCAACCACATTCACAAAAATCATCATCTCATCATTGACCCTCACACCGCCGTGGCAGTGACCGCAGCACAGCACCATCACGCCCGTGACGACACCGATGTGGTGATGGTCGCCACCGCCCATCCCGCCAAATTTCCCGATGCCATCACCAAAGCCTGCCAGCACACGCCCCCTCCACACGATTCTCTTGCCGCCTTGCATCACCACAAAGAACAATTTACCATCATGGATGCTGACACCGCTCAATTGCGTGCCTATATCCTGCAAAACACTTCTCGGAGGAATTCATCATGACCATCACTCACCGCCTTCCCAATGGCATTCGTATTCTTCTTGACCCCATGCGCGATGTGCAATCGGTGACCATGGGTGTCTGGGTGGGCGTGGGGGCACGCTGTGAGAGCAAAGAACAAAATGGCTTGGCACACTTTCTTGAACACATGGCGTTCAAAGGCACAACAAGCCGTGACGCACTCGCCATCGCCAGAGAAATTGAGGATGTGGGCGGCATCATCAATGCCTGGACTTCGCGCGAATGCACCGCCTATTATGCCCGTGTGCTCAGTGACCACAGCGAGCGGGCGTTGCATCTGCTGGCTGACATTCTCTCTCACTCCACCTTTGATTCCATTGAAATGGAGCGCGAGCGCGGCGTTATTTTGCAAGAAATCGGCATGGCGGCGGACACCCCCGAAGATGTGGTGTGGGATCATTTTCAAGCCACCGCCTTTCCAGACCAAGCCATCGGCAGACCCATTCTTGGCGACAGGGACATCATTCGCACCCTGCCGCGAGAGGATATGCAGTCATTCATTGACCACCACTACAAAGCCGATTCTATGGTCATTGCCATTGCGGGAAAAATGGATGAAGACAAGCTTCTGAGCCACGCTCAAAGTCTCTTTGCGAATTGGAACAATGATGCGCCACCGCCGGTCACCAGCGCGCACTATGAAGGCGGCGACCATCATGCCACGAAAAAACTGGAACAATCTCATATCGTGCAAGGGGTGCGCGCTCCCAGCTATCACCATGACCTTCATCTTGCCTGCAAAGCCACCGCCTTGATTTATGGCGGCGGCATGGCGTCGCGTTTGTTTCAGGAAATACGCGAAAAACGCGGGCTGGCGTATCATGTGTCCGCCTTCTATCAACCCTACAATGACAGTGGCTTGTTTGGATTTTATGCCGGCACATCTCATGAGCGAGTGAGTGAAGTGCGGAATGTGGCGCGCGAGCTCTTTCATGCCATTGGTGATGATGTCAGTGATGACGAGCTGCAACGGGCACAAGAAGCTTTACGCGCCTCATTGCTCATGGGACAAGAAAGCACCGCCGCGCGCTGTGACCGTCTGGCACAACAATGGCTAATTTATGACAAGGTGGAGACACTGGAGCAATCCATCGCCCGCATTGATGCCCTCACGAAAGATTCAATTAGGAACTGCATCACTCACCTTAATCAAGCCAATGAGACATCGGCACATCTTGGTTTGCATTAATTTGTGGAGCCGAGGGGGGTCGAACCCCTGACCTCGTCATTGCGAACGACGCGCTCTCCCAACTGAGCTACGGCCCCCTCGCATCATAGTAGGCTGTCGGGCGGATAGGTCAAGACAAAACACAGCCGACACATACTCGTAAATAACTTTACTTTGACACAAAACATCATTATATTGGCAACAATCGTCAAAGGAGAAAGTCATGAGCACTAAAGGAATTCCTGAACTGAAAGAAATCCTTGAAGTAGTGATTAAAATGCAAGATGATTTAACAGCGTTAAGTCATCGTGTTGACACGCGTTTCGATGAATTCGACAAGCGTTTTGATGAATTCGACAAGCGTTTCGGTGAAATTAGAGAACGCTTAGATAAATTAGAGGCAGAAGTCAAAAATCTTCGTAAGGCACATGAAATTCTGACGGAAAATATCAGTGAGGCTCTGTCGCGCATTGATCTTTTGGAGAAAAGAGTAAAGAAATTAGAAAGTTTGGAAGACAGGGTCAGCCAATTGGAAAAGCCAAAGGACAAGACCTAGCTGTTTTGGAACATGGTGATTGACTAACCTTAACGAATGGTGATCTGGACGCGATTATTGGCGCGATTGAACAGTTCTTGTTTTTTGCGTGTCACCAGCCGTGTGTCGCCCCAGTGACGCATCACAATGCGCTTCTGCTCAACCCCAAAAGACAGCAAAAAATCGCCCACCACCGCACATCGCCGTGCCGCCAATGCCCACAAAAAATCATCACTGCCCCGCACAGAGGCATGACAATCCAACACAACATCATAGTTCTCATGAGATGCCAGCCATGCGCCATATTGCTGCAACACATAAGAAGATGATTCATCCAGCACCGTGCGTGCCTCATCAAAATACACCGTATTCCCCACAAGAGTGGCGACATAGGCGGAATCATCGGAATCCACCCTCTGTTGTGCCGCCAGCAGGGCAGGCACAAAAACCAGCACCAATGCCCATCTCATACCGTGTCCCCCACAAGAGTGGCGACATAGGCGGAATCATCGGAATCCATCCTCTGTTGTGCCCACAGCACGGCAGGCACAAAAGCCAGCATCAATGCCCATCTCATGGGGGTGCGCTCCATGAGACATCACGCACCACATCATCGCCGCTCTCCACATCATACAGCGCGCCGCTGTCAATATTGAGCACGCGAATGGTGCGCCGTTCATCGCTCGCGTCATTGCGCATCGATTGGGTGAACAACAGGGCATTGCCACCCGCAGACCACGACACATGGTCAAAAAAGATGCCCGTTTTGAGCACGCGCAGACCAGAGCCATCCGCCGCCATCACCGCCAACTGGCAACCGTCTGCAAGACAACGCACAAAGGCGATGTCATCCCCTTGGGGTGACCACACAGGCACAAAATACTCCCCCTCAGCGAATGTCAGGCGGCGCAGGTCAGTGCCATCGCGCGCCATCCCATACAACTGAGATGTGCCGCCACGACGAGAACTGAACACCAGACGCTGTCGCGTGCCGTCCCATCCACCAGGCAAATCAATGGCACTGTGGCTGGTGAGACGCTCCTCCACGCGCGATGCCATATCCAAATGATACACATCGCTATTGCCCCATGATGAGCGAGCAAACAACACATGGGTGCCATCATCAAAGACGCGCAGCGCAAAAGACATCGCATCACCTCCTTCACCACCCTCTGTGATGGCGGTCATTTCCTCTTTTTCCACATCATACACATGCAAGCTGAGAATTCCTTCCTCATGAATCACACACACGATGCGCCGTCCTCCATCAATGGCGCGCGCCGACACAATGTGCTCGTCCAATTCAATAAAGCGCGCTTCATGCAGTGATGACAATCTCATAAAAGTCAAACGGCTGCCCTCACCATCCGCCACCACGGACATGATGCGATGGGCAAAGTAGCCTTCCTTGCCCGTGATGATGCCATAGAGGTCATCGGCGACCGTGTCGGCAATGAGTGAGCTCTCGTCATCGGTGGAGCGATACGCGCGCGCCAGCACCTGTTCGCCGGATGTGACATTCCACACCCGCATGCGCCACACCCACTGGTCATCTTCGTGCCATTGGGCAATCACCGCCCACGACACCCCTTCGCTGCGCCATTGTTCCATTGATGGATTCAAAGCCAGCACATCATCCCCTTCCACATACATTTGTCTGATGGTTGCCATGCCACTGTTTTGCAGGTGCTGGATCACTTGTTTTTGCAATGTCATGGCTTCCTCTTGGGGAGCAACCATGCCAAACGCCACCAACGATGCCGCCTGTGCGCCCACAGCACAATGACACACAACACTCATGACCATCATGATGCTCCACACAAATCTCATCTTGCCACCGCATTGACATCACGGGCTAAAATGATGCACAAACGCTGCACCCACAAACAGAGCAAACGGTCGTGATGGCGCAATCGCTCTTTTAATACAGCGTAGAAAAACGCCGCGAGCAGCATCACAAACACCGTGCCATAGCCATTCCAAAACCACACATCACGAGCCACAACAGACGCAAAAAACATGGCATCAAGCCACAAGCCTCCCATCATCATCAGTGGAGCCACCGCCGCGCCGTGCAGCAACGCCTTCAGACGATGACGACAATGCTCCTTTTCCTCACCCCACAACACATGCAAGGGGCGCGCCAAATAATCCACCCGACTGTCTTCGCTTCCCAAACGAGAATCCGCCAGCAAGCGTTGATAATCCTGCATCGCCGTGACAAACATCTTATGAATCACCGACCCACGCGCCTTTCTTTGAGCATGAGCAAGCAAGTCATCAATAGAATTCGCTCCCTCCACCGCCTTTTGAAAACGCCGTTCCTCACGCGCCAAAAAGCCAATGCGGTTCATCTCGTGAGCAGCCACCGTGAGGGTCATCACCAACACAACCACCAGCACAAATGACATGCCGTAGTGCCAAAACAAAGGAATCATGAGTCAGCCAGCATGGGGTCAAGACACGCCACCAACGCCGCAGGCATCGCCATGACACGCATCCGCTCTGTGTGAATAAACGCGAGGGTCACATCAAATGACGACACCAGTGTCTCCCCCTTCATCACCCGCTGATGCAATCGCACCGAGCATTTTTTCAAATGACACAATTGCGTCTCAACAATCAAGACATCATGAAGGTGTGCGGGGCGATGGTAATCACCATAGCATCGCCGCACCACGAAGATTCCGTCTCCCATCATTTCGTCCCCGCCCGTCAGACGCAACCATTCCGAGCGCGCCCGCTCAATAAAACGCGCATAAGACCCATAATAGACAATGCCGCCACTATCGGTGTCTTCATAATACACCCGCAGGGAAAACAGATGACGCGTGCCGTCACGCCATCCCATAGAGGGCATGTGGTTATTCATCGTTTTCCTCTTGGTCAAAAAGGTTTCCTTGCGGCAATTGAGGGGGTGTCATGCCAAGATGCTGCCATGCCGTCACGCTGAGCACCCGCCCTCTTTTGGTGCGTAGCACCATGCCTTGTTGCACCAGAAACGGCTCAACGACTGATTCCAGCACATCTCGCTCTTCTGCCATTGCCGCCGCCATCGTCTCAACGCCCACGGGGCCGCCCTTGTAGGAGGATGCCATCAATGTGAGATAGTGGCGATCCATGTCATCCAGTCCCAATTCATCAATGCCCATTGTGGCAAAGGCTTCATTCGCGCGCGTCATGGTCAATTGGGATTCTTGCGATGAAAAATCTCGCAAGCGTCTGAGCAGACGCAATCCATTGCGCGGCGTACCGCGCGCCCGCATGGCAATCGCCGCCGCCACACCTTTCTGCAGAGGCAATTCCAAGCGCGCCGCTTCTTTTTCAATCATCACACTCAATGGATGCACATCATAAAAGGACAGTCGCAAATTAAGACCAAACCGCTCCCGCAACGGACGAGATACCAATCCCGAGCGTGTGGTCGCCCCAATCAGGGTAAAAGGCTCTAAATCAATGCGCACCGAGCGTGCCGCACCACTGCTGCCAATCACCACATCCAGACGAAAATCCTCCATCGCCGTGTACAGCATCTCCTCCACCGCAGGATGCAAGCGGTGAATCTCATCAATGAACAATACCGAACGCGCCTCCAATTGAGTGACAATGGATGCCAAGTCTCCCGCACGGACAATGGCAGGTCCAATGGAATGCTTGATGGGCACGCCCATCTCACATGCCACAATTTGAGCCAGCGTTGTCTTTCCCAATCCCGCAGGACCAGACAGCAACATGTGCTCCACCGCCTCTTGCCGATTTTTGGCGGCTTCAATCACCACCGCCATGTTGTGCTTGATGGCATCTTGTCCAATAAAGTCATTGAGGGTCTGAGGGCGGACGATGCGCGGCTTCATGATGACAGTCTCTTGAGTGCATCGGCAATAATGTGAGCCGTCTCTTGATGCCCCCCCTTCATCGCCTCTTGCACGGCATTTTCTGCCTCCGTCATGGCATAGCCCCATTGCACCAGAGCCATCACCGCATCTCTGTTGTCACCCGTTGCCGCCGCCTCATCATGACGATAGGAACCGAGTCGTCCCTTGAGTTCAAGACACAAACGCGCCGCAATTCGTTTGCCAATGAGTGGCACGGAACACAGCATCGCCTCATTGGCTTTTTCAATGTGTGACACAACGCCCGCAACGCCAAAAGCTCCCAGCAACGATAATGACGCTTTTGCTCCCACTCCCGTAATTTTAGACAATAACAAAAACAGGGCGCGCTCCTCATCACTGGCAAAGCCGTAGCAGTGAATTGTGTCGTCACTGATGCGCGTCACCACCCACACGCGCAACCGTTGCCCCAATTGACCGCGCAGCTGTTCCAGATGGCGAGACGAGACGACCATCTCAATGCCCACCCCATGCACATCCACAAGGATGGATTCTCCATCAATGCCACGCAAAACGCCGTCAAGAAATCGCATCATGATGGCATCTTCATTTTTGTGCCGATCATAAACCCATGACACAACGCCACCGCCAGCGCATCCCATGAATCTTGCGGCAAGTCAGACGGCACATCGCCCGTCAAACAATGACGCACCATCATCGCCACCTGTTGTTTGGATGCTCCGCCATTGCCAGTCACACTTTTTTTGATGGTGCGAGCGGCGTAGGATACAATCTCAATGCGGTTGTGTGTGGCGTGTGCCATCATCATGCCGCGCACCTCGCCCAGACGCAAAGCCGATGCGCTGTTGCGTCCCACAAAGGCTTCCTCCATGGCAATCACGCAAGGAGCGTGCTCACGCAGCAATTGCGCCATTCCGTCCGACAGACGCGCCATGCGCGCCGCCACGCCATCGCCCTCGCCATACAATGCCGATGCTCCTCTGTAGTGCATGCCATCGCTTCGGCACTCAATCACGCCCCAGCCCGTCACCTGCGAGGCGGGATCTATGCCCATAATCAGCGTCATGCGACAAGACTGTAGTTAGAAAACACCGCCACCACATCCTGATTGTCCTCCAATAGCTCTTCACATTTTTGCAAGGTCGCCGCCGTGTCTTGTGCAACTTCAATCTCTGTCAATGGACGCCACACCAAAGAAGCACTCTGAGGCGCGCCCAGCGATTGCACACAGTGCTGCACCACCTCATGATAGTCATCCACCGCCGTGATGATATGACAGCCCTCATCATCCTGTTCAATGTCCTGCACATTGAGTTCACAGGCAACATCAAACACGGCATCTCCTTGTGCCTGTTCATGGCTGTAGAAGATGTGTCCCATGTGCTCAAACAAGTGCGCCACCGAGCCATCCTGTCCCAAATTGCCGCCGTGCTTGCTAAAAATAGCCCGCAATTCCGCCGCCGTGCGATTGCGATTGTCGGTTGCGGTCTCCACGATGAATGCCACGCCCGCAACCCCAAAAGCCTCATAACGCACCTCTTGATAACTGCCCTGCTGATTCTCTCCACTGGCACGGGCAATGGCTCTGCTGACGGCATCTTTGGTCATGTTGGCAGCGCGAGCCGACAGCAACGCCAAACGCAACCGAGCATTGCGATCGGCATCACCACCGCCGCCCAAACGAACAGCCACCATAATCTCCCGAGTCACACGACCATGCAAAGACGCCCGCTTCTTGTCTTGAGCATTCTTGCGGTGCATGATATTCTTGTATTTGGAATGACCCGCCATGCAACCCAGCACCATAGCAATAAATCAACCGTAGTGCCATAGACAATCCCGCCATCATGTTGTTATTACCATCCCATAGAGGGCCCGTAGCTCAGTTGGTAGAGCAAGCGACTTTTAATCGCTGTGTCGAAGGTTCGATTCCTTCCGGGCTCACATTCTTGCTATGAGCTTGTCATGACCAAACGCGACTCACAAAAAGCCATAGACGATATCTTGCGTAAAGCTCAGCAGCACACGCGAGATAACGATGCCGAACGCAAAAAGCCGTCAAAGGCACAGGTGCGCAAAACCATGCGTCTCATTGAGCGCGTGCTCACTCAGCGAGACACCATCAAACAGCAAAAAGGTGATGACCCCGCCACAGAGTGGGAAAATGAATTTCTGAGTGGCATCAAGGGACGCATCAAAAGCTATGGCGCAGCCTTCTTTGACCCCATGAAAGGCGATAAAAGCAAATCACTGTCCTATCTGCAAAACGATAAATTGCGTGAGATTAAAAAATCCATCACGAAAAAAAATACCGATCGCCGCTCATGAACTACGATCATTTTTTCGCGAGTAGCCTGAACGCAATCAAAAAAGAAGGACGCTACCGCATCTTCGCCGATCTCAAGCGCAAGGTGGGCGAATTCCCCTACGCCCTCAATTATCACAAGGACGGCATTGATGAGGTGGTGGTGTGGTGCAGCAATGATTACCTCGCCATGGGACAACATCCCGCCGTGCTCCAAGCCATGCAAGACGCACTGCACCAGTGTGGCGCAGGCAGTGGCGGCACGCGCAATATATCCGGCACAACCCACTATCATGTCATGCTGGAGCGGGAACTGTGCTATCTGCACCGCAAACCCTCGGCTCTGCTTTTTACATCGGGCTACATCGCCAATGAAGCCACCCTCAGCACACTAGGACGACACCTGCCCGACTGCGTCTTTTTGTCCGATGAAGACAATCACGCCTCCATGATTCAAGGAATGCGTCATTCGGGGGCACAAAAGGCGATTTTTCGCCATCATGACATGAAGCATCTGGAGTCTTTGCTCAAGGAGCACCCTGCGGATCGTGCCAAAATCATTGCGTTTGAATCGGTCTATTCCATGAATGGTGACATCGCCCCCATCAGCGATATTGTCCAGTTGGCAAAAAAATACAATGCCCTCACCTATCTTGATGAAGTCCATGCGGTGGGCATCTACGGCAGACGCGGCGCAGGACAAGCCGAAGCACAAGGATGCCTCGCCGATATTGATATCGTTCAAGGAACGCTCGCCAAGGCTCTCGGCACCATCGGCGGCTACATTGCCGCAAGCCAAAATCTCACCGATTTCATCCGTAGCCATGCCTCCAGCTTCATTTTCACAACCTCCCTGCCGCCCGCCATTGCCGCCGGAGCTTTTGCCGCCCTCAGACAACTGAAAAAAAGCGACCAAGAACGGCAAAAACTATTTGATCATGTCACTTTTCTCAAACAAGAACTCACCAAAGCCGCCATTCCCTTCCTCAATCATGACAGTCACATCATTCCCATCATCATCGGCGACCCCCATCGCTGCAAGGAAGTGACCGATACTTTGCTCAATCAGTTTCGTATCTATGTCCAGCCCATCAACTACCCCACCGTTCCCAGAGGCAGTGAGCGCATTCGCATCACACCCACCCCCAAGCATGACAAAAAACTCTGCACCCAACTGGTCACGGCACTGCATCAATTGAAGAAAGAAGGAATTCTCACTAATCAACAAAACGAGGCGTGATGAGAAAACTTCTGATGTCATTAAAGGCATTCATGAGTTCTTGCTCATTGATGGCGGTGAATGTGCGCTCATCCCAGTGCTCTTGTGCCACACAGCGTCTGATGCGCTGATTGACGGCATTGCGGCGGGTATCCACATCTCCCGTTCCTGTGGTCACCACGCCAATGGTAAAGACCATCACCCCGCGATCTTCCAAATACGGACACACATCGGCATAGGCACGCGCCGACAACTCATTTTGCACACGACTGTTGGATGAGGGATCCCTGCTGGCAAGAATGTCATTATCTCTGTTGGCTGTTAAATTGGTCGTTGGTGACATCAGTGCCACATGGCGATAACAAGCCGCCATAGTGGAGCGTCTGTCACCTGTGCCAGTGCATCCTGTGGCGTTGGGATTAAAACAATGTTCTTCAACAGTGTCATAATCCAAATAATGTAACGCACTGGACGAATTCGGCGGACGGTGACCCATACAGGGACCAAAATTACTCCAGCCATAGGCATGCAGCGTGCCTTTATAACGCCCCGAAGCCAAAGTGTTGGTATAATTGTTCTCCGTCAGATTGATGACATCCCGAGCGCGCCAACCACCGACCCTTCCCAAATAGGTATCTAATCGTGCAAAGTTGCTGCCCATGGGCGAATTGGCGTAATTGATGGGCATATCAGGTGCCGCCAAGCCCGCTGAATTGTTGCTCTGCGTCCATTGTCCGCGGCTCTCAAGAGGAAAATTCGATTGACCCGTTCCCACCAAAATCAAAATTTTCATTGCGTGACTGTCCTCATCGTAAGGCGGCGCATAGCCACTGTACCAAGTGGCATTGCCTCGTGCATTTGTGACAACCTGTGTGGATTGATTGACTCTCGTCAGCCAATGCTGAACCCAACGAGGCGATAGCATCCGCAAGCCCCATGCCAAGCCCTCCACCAATGCCGCTCCCCCATAAGGCGATGCCAGCTCAATGGTGTCAACAATGAGAGATTCATTATTCTCCAAAGCCAAAGAAGGCGAATACAGGGGCGAATTGCGATCGAAGTGAGCCCAAGGACTGGATGTATCGGTGGGATCCGGATATCTCCATACCTCCAAACAATTCCATTCATACAAATAGTATGGCACCACAGCATTAGAAAAACGAGCCTCTTCAAAAATTCGTGTATAGTTGGCTCCCTCCCGATCTTTACGATTGTAACCCATCGGCACCATATGAGCGTTCGCTGTCCACAGAGGCACATCATTGACATCCAACAAATCATCCCATCGACGAGTCGTCTGCCGAGCCGTCCCTGCGCTGTTGGTTGCCGCAAATTGCGGATTATTCCGTGGGCGAGCAAAAAAACAATTGCTCGGATAAATATGCCTATTGCGAAAACCGCCACTGGGATAATACCGATTGTTATAAAAAAAGCGAAACTGGGGATAAGCCCGTCTATACAAATGCCATGTCTGCCTCTCATAAAAAGCCACATTCTCATTATAGAACACCACCCCCATGCGAATTTTTTCGGCGTTAATGCGCGTCTCGTCAAAGGAGTCAAAAACATCCCGCACAAATGCCACAAGACTATCTTGCACATCCTCAAACAAAGTGCGCCGACAACTGCTGTTGAGGGTAAAGTTATTCGCCAGCGTGGTGGTGCACGGACTATAGGCAGCACCGCCACCATCGGCGGGCGAGCGCACATTCAAACTGCCAGAGCGTTCCACAACCATCACAATCTCCATGTGACGAGGATCCGTCTGACGAAAGGTGGAGGTCACGGTGGTCTCCAGAGAATCCAAACCATACAGTGAGGTGAAATAGGCGGGAACATTGATATCAACTCTGCCGGTGATTTGCCTATCGGTGAATGTCACATTGATTGTGGGACGAGCCACGCCAAAATAGCGCGCAGGGAAATTGGCTCGAAAAACGCCGCCAGCGAAATAGTTCAAGGTCACCTCTCTATCTTCCACCGCCGCCGCCGAAGAGGCGGCTAATAAGGCTTTATCCAAAGAGGTCTGTGCTTTATCACGCACCAAATAAAAGCGAGCCACATCCACCGCCGCACCGCCAACACCAATCAATGTCAACGCACTCAGGGCAAACAATGGTATGATCGCACCGCCGCGCGTCCGCCATAAACGCTGAAAATATCTCATCATCAACAAACCCTCGCCGTATTGTCGGTCTCTACCGTGACTGTTTTAGAAAAAGCAGAGTAGCTGGACCCTCTGTGAATGGTAAACGCAGGACCCGCCGCAATCAAAGTGGGCATGGACACAACAAAATTCCAATAGGCTTCATAGCGAGCCCATGCCTCCACAACAATGGCTTTGATGCGACCGTCACGAATCACAAATTCGTCATTACCCCCAATCAAATCCATAATGCGCGCCCCATAATCGGGAAGAGCCGATTCGTTATAAATTTTTCCTGTGGGCGCATAAAAACTGGAGCGTTTGAGCTTGCCTTTGCTAAAGCTGTAAATCACCCGCATGCCACTCACCAGAACGCCGTCTTCTTCGGCATCATAGGCATCATCGGCAAATTCCACAATGGCAATGTTGAGCTGATGGCGATTTTCATCCACAGGACTCTTAAACGGACGATCCCGATGGATGTAGTTAAAAAAATAGTAGGCATGATCCAAATCACAATAGGTAATGTCTCGCTTGAGAACGAGGTCATCGGCAATCAGATTGACCATATTCTCAAGATCATTGTGCAAGCGCACCAGATAAAAAAGATCGGTAGAGAGCATGATGATGAACAACAAAGACGGCAAAATCAGAGCAAATTCCACCATCGCCGCCCCACACCGATGAGTAAAAAAACGGCGCACCAACGACATCACGGCTCTCGCAACAGCACCGTGTAGGCGCGCACATCCACAAGCTCGCCCATAAAGGGCACTGCCGTACTGATGGGATACTCATAGAAAATTTCATAGGTAATCAGACTGCGTCCCCCCTGAGAAAACACCTCCGCTCCCAAAGACTCCATCATCGCCTGAGTGGGCACATGGCTGCTGGCAGCCTCCACAGAATCAAATTGATAGCTGGAAATTTTGATGTCATCCATGATGAAAAATCCTGGCAGTCTTGGCTCAAGAAGCGTTCGCACGCCATCGCTGCTCTGGCAGAGTGTATCGGTTCTTGAGCCTGTTCCCAATTGAGCGGCACATGCGCGTCCCACATCTCGCACCGCCCCTTCCAATGTGCTGTAGGTGAACACCCAAAAACCCAACAACAACGCCAGCAAAAAAAGGGAAAAAAACATCGTTCCCACAAGAGCAAATTCTACCAAAACCGAGCCTTGCCGTCCCATCATCAATTGAACACTTCAAGAATACGAATCACCCCCGGGCCCAAAACCACAATAAACAACAACGGCAGCAAAAACAGAACCATCGGAATGGTGAGCATCACAGGAGCGCGCGCCGCCCATGCCTCAGCCCGCAGAACACGCAGATTGCGCATCTCTTCACTCATGACACCAAAAGTCTCCGACAGCGATGTCCCATATTTCTCCGCCTGAATCACACTGGATGCTAGAACACGAACCTCTTCAATATTCAGACGATCCGCAAGACGCTTGAGTGCCATCTCTCGTTCTCGCAAAATCTGCATTTCCGTCAAAGTGAGCTGCAACTCGTCATTAATTTCTCGCATATAGTCATGAGGTTCAACCAGCAGTCTCTGAAGTGCGCCCTCAAAGGTCATGCCGGAGCGGATGCAAATGAGGATAATGTCCACCACATCAGGCAACACCTTGCGGATGCGCTCCTGACGAGATTTTGCCATACTCTCAGCCACAATATTCACCAAAATACTGCCGCCAATCGCCCCCGAAAAAATAAAAACATAGCTCATCGTATTAAAGGATTGCTGAGTAAAAATGATAATGAGCAACACCACAGCGGCAAGAGAAGTGGCGGTAATCAATTTAATCAGCACAAACACCGTGAGCGCATCCTCACTGCGATATCCCGCCGTCACCAACGGCGCGCGCGCCTTTTCCACCTCTCGCTGTCCCAGAACCGCCACAGGATTGACTTTACGGGAAAGTTTTTTGAAGCTTTCCCATAGATTATCGCCCGCCGCGCGATCTCCCGGACCCATATCCTTATTGCGCTTAATGCGAGCAATGCGCTCTTCCAAAGGGGTTTGCTCAATCAGAAATTGCTGAACGAGAATGACGACTCCCATCAAAAAAAAGACCAACAATGCAAGGGTCAGCAGTGGATTATCTTGCAATTCAATTCCCATTAAAAACGCTCCTTCATGATAATATTCATGGTGGTAATTGCCATGACAATCAAGCCCCCCGCCGCCATGAGCATGTAGTTTCCTAACTCCGTATTAAAGAGGGGATCAAAATATCCGGGCTGCAGCAAAGACACCAATCCAAAAACAGCCAGCGGCATGGCAAACACCACATAGCCACTGGCTCTGATTTGCGATGTTTGCGATTTGAGCTTTTCGTTGATTTCAATGCGTTTGCGCATCATATCGGCAAGGCGACTGAGACTCTCACTGATATTACCCCCCGCCTGCTGCTGCACACTGATGGCGGTGATAAAGAGTCTGAATTCAATCAGTCGCATCTCCTCGCCCACTCGTCTGAGAGCTTCATCCACCCCCATCCCCAGCATCACAAAGGAGCTGACCTTGCGAAACAGACTGCTGATGGGATCTTCAAAATTATCGGCAATCAGATGCACCTGTGTCGCGAGCGGCAACCCAGAGCGCACACCGCGAATGATGAAATCCAAAACACTGGGAAAGGTCAAGAGAAACGCTCGCATTTTGCGATTTTCGCGACGGCGCAGATACCCACTGAAGATAAAAAACGCCAGCCCATACCCCGCAAGCAAGGCGGCTCCCGTGCCCAATCCAAAGCGCAGTGTGCCAACCGCCGACACAAGCAACGCACTGACATTAAACATAATAATAAATCCTGTCGCGCTCATTTCAATATCGGCGCGAACGAGCTTTGTCTGAAATTCCTCCATGTATTGCTTGATAATATTATCACCGCCAAAGCTATAATGGCTTTCCTGTGCTCTTTTGGTTCTCTCGCGCGTTTTTTCAAAAGCGATGGCGTACTCGTCTTCTCGCAAACGCTCCATGAGGATGTCTTTTTTGCTTTCCGGCTTGAGAATCAGGAGGCTTCCTATGATCATGCCGCCCACAATCAACATGCCAACTAAAATTAAAGGGTCAATACCCAAGAGTAAGGGATCTATACCTAAGATTGAGAGGCTCATCAAACGACACCCATAACTTTGATGAGTTCGTTTTCTACGCCGAAGTAACGGGCTCTCTCATAAAATCGTGGTTTGAGTCCCGCCGACTCAAAGCTGCCATTGAGCACGCCTTCGGAGTCTTCTCCTTCAAATTTATAAGTAAAGAGTGGTTGGGTGACCATGGATTCCCCTTCCATTCCCAGCACTTCAGTGATGGAAGAAATGCGTCTGACGCCGTCTCGCATGCGTTCCACATAGACCACCATATCAAGGGCATTGGTGATGTATTGGCGCACGACGGCAATAGGGAGATTCATGCCTGTTTGTGCCATCATGTTCTCCACTCTGGCGAGTGTGTCACGCGGATTATTGGCGTGAATGGTTGCCATGGAGCCATCATGTCCTGTGTTCATGGCTTGGAGCATATCAAAGATTTCTGCGCCCCTGACCTCTCCCACAATGATGCGATCAGGACGCATCCGCAAAGCATTGCGCACCAGTTCTCTGATATCAATTCCTCCCACGCCCTCTTGATTGGAAGCGCGACACTCAAGCCGCACCACATGAGGCTGCTGCATTTGCAGTTCCAGTGTGTCCTCCACCGTGAGGATGCGCTGAGTGGGATCAATTTTCTGCGACAGGGCATTGAGAACGGTTGTTTTGCCTGCGCCGGTGCCGCCAGCCACCAAAATATTGAGACGGCACACACTGGCAACATCCATCAGACGCGCCATCGCCTGAGAAATGCTGCCATTTTTCACCAAGGTATCCAGCATAATGGCATGCTTGCCAAACTTACGAATAGACAAATACGGACCGTCCGATGCCACAGGCGGCAGGGCAATATGAACACGAGAGCCGTCCGGCAGACGAGCATCCGTCAAAGGACTGGATTCATCAACATGGCGACCCACCAAAACCGCAATGCGCTGCGAAATATTCATCAAATGGGATTGATCGCGAAAATGAACATTGGTGAGCTCCATCTTACCCCTGCGCTCCACATACACTTTATCGGGACCATTGATCAAAATATCGTTGATGCCATCATCGGCGAGCAAATCATCCAAAGGACCAAAGCCCAGCATGTCTTTGACCAAGCTATCGGTGATGGCATCTTGCTGTTTTTGTCCGATGGGAATGTTATTGATGGTGGCAATATTGCCCACCAGTGCCGCAATGGTGTCACGCAAATCTTCCCGCGAGAGCTGGGATATATCTTCGGGATTAATCTGAGATATGACCGATTGATAGATTAAATCGCGCGTGGGACGATCCACCGAATTGATGGCACTGGAATCTCGCCATGCTTCGGCTTCATTTTCATACACATCCACCAAGCGATCATCCACAGGAGGTGGAGCCTCTTGCCGCGCCTGAGTCGCCTCCGAGGCGGTGGGTGTTTCTTCTATCTCTTCTTGCCCCGCAACAGGGACAACAGCTGTTTTACGTCCAAACCCCATAGAAGACCTCTTGTGAGATAACAACAGTCATCCCATTGTAAGAATTCCCCGACTCAATTGCAAGACAGCAGAATGTCATGGTTTTGCTAGGATGTGAGTCGTCCGAGAACGCCACCGAGCAATCCTCCTTGCCGACGCACATGGCGACCCCCGACATCTTGAGTCAGGCGATGGGCAGACGCATACAGCGAACTGCCGCGATTGGTAAAAATACCACCCTTGTTGATAGAGTCCAAAGCGGCGGTATCAAAGCGAACGATATGATCCACCTGATGACCGGTAATATCGCTGAATTGAGCGGTAGTCACCTCGCCGTATTTGTAGAGTCCCACCTTGTTCATGACCACAATAATGCGCGCTCGCGTCTTGTAGGTGACCACCAAATGATGCAAAGACTCAACCGCATTGCGCAAACTGATGACATCAGGTGTGAAAGTGATCACAATGGTCTGAGCACAATCCACCGCCGCCCGCACCGCCAGATGATTCCAGCGAGGAATTTCCATCACCGCATAGCGAAAGCGCGCCCCAAGGCGGCGCACCAATTCATTGTAACCGCGCAAAGTCAAACCAGAGAAATTCTGTGACTGCACCGAACCGCTCAAGACCGCCAACCGATCGCTCACCGCATCCATGGAGCGATCCACAAAAATTTTATCCACCCGATCGGGATGCTCCAACGCATCACTCATGCCCTCAGACAACTGGCGATTGAGCATATGAGCCACCGAACCGTACAAAATATCAAAGTCCACCAAAGCCGTATAATACTTGCTCTCCTCGGCAAGCATCCAGGCACAGGTGGTGGCAAGAGTCGTCGAGCCGCAGCCGCCAGAAGTCCCGATAAACGCCACAACCTTGTTGACCTTCTGTCCCCCAGAGCGTTCATCAAAGGCATCATACAAGCTCTCCGTTGCCAACGGATGCACGATATAATCCTTAATCCCCAGATTGATTAGTTCCCGATACAGAGTGATGTCCTGAGTGTCTCCCAGCACCACCACCGTCACACTGGGATCACACACATCAGCCAGTTCCAACAGCTCACGGGTGACATCACGCTTGTCGGCAATATCCACAATGAGAAAAGACGGAGACGGTTTTTCAGCAAGATAGCGAACCGCCTGACGAATCCCCCCTTTGTTCAAGCCAATAATGGGAATGCTGGTGTTGTCGGCAAACGATTGAATCGCTCCGACCGCATCACTGCGCTGCACAAAGGCAAGAATCCCTTCTTGCACCTTTCCCAGTGCGCTCTTTCTATTAGCACTTTGTGTTTTTGCCTCTGCCATCGGATGCTTTCCTTTCCTTGTTCTTGGTGCACTGTATCACAAATCTATCACACAATGAACAAATGGTGGAATTTTTTATTCATTATTCATTGTTATTCATTGTTCACCCTCACCGAATTCGGCAAGGGTCTCAGAGGCATATCCGGCGGCGGGCAAGTCCAGATTTCTGCCTTGCATGAGATCCCGTGGCGAGGATGCCATCAATGCCCGATTGGTGGCATCGGTGCACCCAATGGAGGGACTCATGCCACTGGTGTTGCGTCCCGCTTGAAAGGAAAAATCCATGCCAATGCACTCAGGAGGAACGACAATGTAGCGATCCAACCCCAACAAAATGGATGAGCCATCAGAGACTGCCACAGGCGCATTGAGCAAATGACCCACAGGGCGTCCATGGTCTGTCTCAGAGATGTGGGGGGCGCGCACGCCTTGCTTTTTCAAATATTTTTTAATCTGTGTCACGGCTCGTTTCATGTCATCCACATACGCGCCGCCGGGCAGACGCGTCATCCGCACATAGAGTTTTTTTGCCTCCCCCATTGATTCCATGATGCTGCTCACATAAGCCAGTTGATAGTCAAGATTCGTCCCCTCACTCACATTGACAAACATGCTGACCGTCACCTTCTGAAAGGTGGGCTTGAATTCCTCATTGAGCAATTGATTGCTATCGGGATATCGCCCCACACAAGAAATCATCGTGAGGGCGAGTATGAGACAGAGACCATGCAAAGGACGGGAAAAGGTCATCATCATTTATTCCAGCATAAAGCCACCGATTTCAAGATAGCGCGGCGCCATGACCACCTGTTCAATGGGCATATCCATGCCTTGATATTCCATGATGCGCCCCGTGAGCCATCGCTCCAATTGCGAATTGAAGCTATACCGCTCAGCAGGAGAAACCAATGCCTGCTGACTGACGGGCTCTACCAGCAGTGGCGTGACAATAATGACCAGCTCGGTCTCACTGTTTTGAAATGAGTCAGAACGAAACAATGCTCCCAAAATGGGAATATCCGCCAACCCTGGAAATTGTCTCGTGCCACTGGACATTCTGTTTTGCAGCAATCCGGCGATGGCGAAATTTTGTCCACTGGCGACTTCCACCACGGTGCTGACGGTTCTCTCGGAAGTGCCCGGCACCCGATTGCCATTGATGGTTTGCGAATAGCTTTCATTGATTTCATTGATGTCCGCCTCAATGTTGAGAGAGATTCTGCCACTGGAGAGAATGGTGGGCGTAAAATCAAGCCTGACCCCAATTTCTTTGAATTCCACAGTTCCCGAAATAATGGAAACACCGTCACCGCCGCCGCCAGCACCGCCGCCTCCCGCACCGGGAACGGGCACTTCACCGCCCGCAAAAAATTCGGCACTCTCGCCCGATGTGGTGGTGAGATTGGGCTGAGCCAGAGTCACCAACAAGCCTTCGTCTTCCAAAAGATCCAAAAGGGTATAAAGGGTTCCCCATGGCTTGGTGATGACGGCAAGCAAAGAATCCAGCACCCCCGCCGCCACAGTGCTGCGATTAAATGCAACAGCAGAACTACCCTCACCGCGCACACCGGTCGCGCCGCCAAAGCCAATCGAGCCACCCGTATCCTCAAATCCGAGATTGATGGAAATATACTCTCCCACCCGACGAGACACTTCGGCAACACGCACCTGCAAATTGACTTGATTGGCGGCATTCACCCGCATCTGATTGATGAGAACCGATTCGGCATCGGCACTATCAAGAACAGAGGATAAATACTGCAAAGCAATCTGTTCTATGAACTCAGCCTGTTCAGGAGAATCCAGCGTTCCTCGCAGAAGAATTCCTTGCGGTGTGGCGGTGGCTTCCACCTCTATTTCGGGCTCTACCGCGGCAATGAGCTGTTCCAGTTGCTTGGTATCCACCACCACATGGACATCAAACAACACCGACACCCCCCCTTGGTGATCATAGCCAATGATGGTGGTGCGCCCGGGTCGTCCCGCCTGAATGTAGAAAGAATTGATGGAATTGACCGTCACATCGGCGACATCGGAATCGGCAACAAATATATCGGACAACGGCTCATCAAAGCGAATCAGTTCAGCCGATGACACCGCCACCTCCAACTTTTTATAAACATAATCGGGCTGTTCCGGCATGATGGCGGAATCATCGTTGACAGATTCAGACTGTGCTTCGGTCTGCATGTGCGTCTTTGTGGTTTGTTGTGCATTTTTGCCTTTTTCCACATCAGCCTGTGCCCACACGGCGGGGGTCATGACAAAAAGACACAGAAGAAATTGAAGGCAACGCATCATCATTCAAAAAACGAGAAGTCCCCTCCCTCGCCGCCGCGATAGACTTTCGGTGGCTGCACACGACTGACCGCTTGAATATCAAACAGTTCGGTGGCTTGCGTTCCCATAGAGGGGCTTTCATCATCGTCATCTTTGCTGAGAATGAAGCTAATTGTTCCAACATTTTCGGCAAGGACAAGTTTTTCCGCCTCTTTGCCGGTGACCTCTAACAGAACATATTCTTCGGAAGCATTGGGCAGTGTTGTGCCATAGAAGGTGCGTCCGCCGATGGCGACAATGCGTTTGCGTTTCATGATGGTGCGAGCGGCTTGTCCCAGTGTGGTGGTAAAGACCTTGAGAGGTCCGCCATCGGAGCTTTGAATCCCATCTTCCGAGATGGGGCTTGCCACTCTGAGAATAATATCCACATAGTCACCGGGCTGCAATGCTTGATTGAGACGAGAATTGACTCCCGCCTGCACGGCGACAACTTGCGTTCCTTTTTCCAAAAAGATATAGAGCGGATTGCCATCGGAACGCAAAAAGATGTCCGCGCGCCGCAACACCTCATTGCCCAGTCGGTCACGCAAGGCGATTGACCCCTCAAGGGTGGCGATATCGTACTGATCGCTGCGAATCATGCCTTCTTCTAATTCTTTCTCGTCCATCTCGGTGATGGAAAAGTCTTCTCTGGCGAGCACGCGCCCTCTGTAGAGAGGCACCTTGCTCCGCACGACAGAAACAACGACAATAGGCTCAGGTTCGGGTTCCGGCTCGGCTTCAACGATGTCTTCTTCCACAACGGGCACGCCCTCTTCGGGAGCTTGCAAAATGGCTGCCAGCAGAAGATAGCCCACCACCCCCATGAATAAAATCAGAACAATGCCAATGACGCGTCTTTGATTCATAACGGATATCCCATCGTGACATCATAGCCCAATATGGCAACACTGACCAGTCCCCCCACAAAAATCGCAGGGGCATAGGCAAAAGGAACAGCACGGGAGCGACTCGTCACAGACTTCACCCCATGCCGCACCACCATGCTTGTCAACAACACCAATGCCATCACACCGCCCACCAATAAGGTGATGATGAGAAACATCACGCCTCCCTCAAAGCCAATCCACAAAGAAAATGCCGACATGATTTTGACATCTCCGCCGCCAACACCATTCAAAATAAAACACACAAAACCCGCCACAAAGACAGCCAGCGACAACAATAATGACCACACCAGAGCTTGTCCGCTCCATATGCCAGCCCACAATACCAGCAATTGTTTGGCAATCCACAGTCCCACCAATCCGATGCTGAGTTCATCGGGCAGTTCGTGTGTTTTCACATCACACCATGCGCCATAGAGCAACACCGCCACAGCCGCCAAAGCCATGACCATCATGACAATAAATGGGACAGAGGAACTCATCTCCGCCAATTGTCGCAGATACAACGACTCCATTGGCAAATTCTAGCAAAGTTCCACAGCAAAAACAAGTCAAGTTATCAACAATTTATCAACAAGATTTCAACAGTGCCATTCCCTGCTGTAAGTCATCCATGAGATCCTGCACATCCTCTAATCCAGCGTGAATCCGCACCATGATTCCTGTGTCCTTCCAGTCAGTGACACTGCGCTCAGTGGCTGGTGCGATGGGCAAAATCAAACTCTCATAACCGCCCCAGCTGTAGCCAATGCCAAAGTGATGCAAACCGTTCAGCATCTTATGAACAGACGACCGCTCACAAGGCATCAATTCAAGGGCGAACAATCCGCTTGCGCCGCAAAAATCACGCTTCCAAAGCTCGTGAAATGGCTTGAAGGATGATAAACCCGGATGACACACCCGTTTGACCTGTGGCTGTTTCTCAAGCCATGTGGCAAGCGTCATGGCATTGGTCTGATGATGCCGCAGCCGCAATGGCAGTGTGCGAATGCCTCGCTGTCCCAAATAGCATCGCTCTGCCGAGACGGCATCTCCTCGCAGCATTGCCGCGCGCCGCAAGTGATGCGCCATGGATTCATCACCACACACCATGACTCCCAGCATGGCATCGGCGTGTCCCACGATGTATTTTGTCGCCGACTCCACCGCAATGTCCACCCCCAACGCCAGTGGATTAAAATAAAGCCCCGTTGCCCATGTGTTGTCCAAAACAGTGATGATGTCGTGCCGCCGCGCCAATGACACCACCGCAGGCACATCCTGCACCTCAAAGGTCAATGACCCCGGGCTCTCCATGAAAATCACCTTCACCGTCTCATTGATGAGGTCATCCAGTGGCTGAGCGGGATCAAAATAAGTCACCGTGATGCCGTACGAAGTCAAAAACACATCGGCAAAACGGCGGGTTGCCCCATAGACGGGGTCAGCCATCAGCACCTCATCGCCCTGTTTGAGATAAGCCGTCAGAGCAATGGTGGCGGCAGCCAAGCCGGACGATGTCGCCACGGCGAAGGTGGCATCGTTTTTTTCATCACGATATAAGTCGGCAACGGCTTCTTCAAAGCAAAAATTGGTGGGCGTTCCCATGCGTCCATAAAAGGTGCGTCCAAAAGGATGAGCGGTGGCTTCCTCCAATTCCGCCACATCGGGAAACAAAATGGTAGAGCCATGACAAATGGGCGGATTGACCAAGCCCCACCAATCATGAGACCGCCGTCCGCTTTGCACAATGCGGGTGTGTCGTTTTGAGGTCATGGTTTTGCTCCCCACTCCGCCCCCCATTCAGCCCATGAGCCGTCATACACCCGCACATGAACACCACATAACGCACATGCCGCCGTCACGATGCATGCCGTCACCCCAGAGCCACAACTGGTGACAACCTCATGCTCACAATCCAATGGCTTTGTTAAAATCTCACGCAAACGCGCGACATCATGATAGAAAATACCATCATCCTGTAGCAAAAGATTGAAAGGCACATTGACACTGCCCGCAATAGACCCACGCGCCAAACCCGCACGAGGCTCATCTTGCTCACCGTTAAAGCGAGCCGATGGACGGGCATCAATCACCCGCACCCGTTGTTCACGCACCAACCGTTTCAGCTCGTCATAATCAATCACATGGTGGGCACGGTCATCGCGCCATGAACAGTCAACGGGTGACACCACCGTCTCTGCCTCTCCCTCCTCAAGGGGCAAGCCACACGCCCGCCATGATGGCAGCCCGCCGTGCAGAATCAACACATCCTCATGACCAAACGCGCGCAGATGCCACCACACTCGGGGACTGCTCCATGTCCCCACATCGTCATACACCACAATGGGATGGCGTGATGATATGCCGCGCTCATTCATCATGCGGGTAAAATCGTCAAGAGACGGCAGCATGTGAGGCAAAGACGATGCCTCATCCTTGATGGTGTCAATATCAAAAAAATGAGCATTGGGCAGACGGCACTCATGGTGGCAGGCGAGCGCATCGCGCTCATCAGACGGCAGAAACCATGTGCCATTGATGATGGTGATGGGTTGCTGCTGCTGGCGTTTCTGCAGCGTCATGGCATCTATGAGGGGTGACGCAATCATGAGGAATCATCCATCCAAGGGGGCAGAGGCAGTTGTTTTTGCAGCAAAAATTCTCGGTTATACAATTTGCTGCGGTAGCGATTGCCGTCATCACACAAGACGGTGACGATGGTTTTTCCTTTGCCCAAACGCTGTGCCAGTTTGCAAGCGGCTGCCACATTGATGCCACTGGAGCCTCCCAAAAACAGCCCTTCCTTGTCAATGAGGTGGTAGAGCATGGTCATGGCTTCGGTGTCGGTGATTTGCATTTGGTCATCAATGGGTGCGCCTTCAAGATTGGCGGTGATGCGTCCTTGTCCGATGCCTTCGGTGATGGAACCGCCCTCCGATTTCAGTGTGCCGTGCTGATAATAATGATACAGAGCCGAGCCCATCGGGTCAGCCAGAGCAATCACAACATGAGAATTGACCTCCTTGAGCCTCATGCCCACGCCCGCCAATGTGCCGCCCGTTCCCACAGAACAGACAAAGGCATCCACAGAATCATTGGTGGCGTGGCGAATTTCTTGCGCGGTGGTCTCATAGTGAGCGCGGCGATTGGCAACATTGTCAAACTGATTTGCCCAAATGACCGCCTCCCCCGCTTCTTGCAGTTCGGTGGCAATGCGTTCTGCCACCCGCACATAATTGGCGGGATTTTTATAGGGCACGGCTTGAGTCAGACGCAAGTCAGCTCCACACAAACGCAGGATGTCTTTTTTCTCGTCACTTTGCGTCTCAGGCATGACAATAATGGTGCGATAGCCGCGCCCTCGTGCTGCGAGAGTCAAGCCGATTCCCGTGTTGCCCGCCGTTCCCTCAACAATAATGCCCCCTTGGGTGAGTGCACCTGATTGTTCCGCATCATCAATAATAGCGCGCGCCGCCCGATCCTTGATAGAGCCGCCCGGATTCAAAAATTCCGCCTTACCAAGAATACGGCATCCCGTTTGGTGCGACAGTGTCTGAAGTTCAATCAAGGGAGTGTTGCCAATGGCATCCCAAAATCCAGCGGCAATAGAAGCCATCACCCATCAACGATTGGCACGAGCAATGGCGATGAATTCCAATAAATCATCCTCCGACAAAAATCCTTCACTGATCTCGCCATTGGCAATCAATGTGGGCGTGGCGGCAAATCCCAATTGTTGAGACATGGCAAAGGTTTGACTCAAAATATCACTGATGCGTTGCTCTTTGGCGGCGCGAATGATGGCAACCGCATCCAATCCCTGTGCCTTGATGGCATCAATCACCTGTTGTTCTCCCAGCCGTCCTTTCATGGTGTAGAGGGTGTCTTGCAGTGTGTGGGCGGCATCCACATCCATCAACATCACCGCCAGCACAAGGCGCGCCGCCTCCACCGAGCCTCTGCCCAGGGCGGGAAATTCACGATACACAAGATGAATATCGCCATCCAATGCCACAACATCGCCAATGGTTTGATGCATCACGCGACAGTAGCCGCAATTGTAATCACCAAATTCCACCAGCGTCAAAGAGCCATTGGGATTGCCTCGTGACAATGCACCATCGGCAAATGCCGCGCTTTTTTCAAACTGACGCATGGTTTTTTTGCGCTCCCGTGCCGACTGCTGTGATGCCATCGCCACCGTCCATCCCTCATCATGATCATGACCATGCACCAAAGGAGGTGCGGTGACAGCAAGGACAAAAATCACCCCGCCATAAATAAGTCTGTGAATGTGTCTCATGAACGCCTCTGTGCTGGTAGCCAGTTTGGGTGGAATGTGATATAGCCCTTGTTTATCATAAAGTATGCCCTGCTGTCACCCGTAAAATTGCCTGATTGTCATGTCTTCTTCGCCGTTTGTGCCGTCATCGTTTCCATCATTGCCTGAGATTGCGGGCGTGACGATGGCATCGTGCCATGCCGGATTCAAAGGCAAAGCCAAAACCGATTTGGCGTTGTTTTTGCTTGCCGAAGGCAGCCGGGTGGCGGGTGTGTTTACCTCTTCCTTGTGTGCATCGGCGGCGGTGCGCTGGTGTCAGAAATCTTTGCCTCATGGCGGCATTCGCGCGTTGGTTGTCAATTCGGGCAACGCCAATGCCTTTACCGGCAAAGCGGGACGGCAAAGCGTCAATGACACCGCACAACACCTCAAGCAAAAACTGAATGTGTCATCACACGATATTTATCTCGCCTCCACAGGCGTGATTGGCGAGCCAATAGATAGCCAGCGCATCAATGAGGCATTGAATACCCTCATGCACAAACAACGCAGTGACGGCTGGGAACAAGCGGCGCGCGCCATCATGACCACCGACCAATTTCCCAAAGGCAGCTGCCGTCAATTCACCATTGGGGATTATCCCGTTTCTATCGCGGCGATTGCCAAAGGCGCGGGCATGATTGCTCCCGATATGGCGACCATGCTGTGTTTTATATTCACCAATGCCAACATCGCACAGCCGGTGTTGCAACAGATTTTGACGAGGCAAAACGCTTCCAGTTTTAACGCCATCACTGTGGATGGTGATACCTCCACCTCCGACAGCGTTCTTCTCATCAGCACGGCTGACAGCAATTCGCGAGCCATCACATCCATGAGGGATGAAGGGGCAGAGCCATTCGCCCAGCATCTGCACGCCGTGATGCACGACCTCGCCCTGCAAATTGTGGGAGACGGCGAAGGTGCGCGCAAACGCATCGCCATCCATGTGCAAGGCGCAACCAGTGATGATGCCGCTCGCATCATCGCTTTTTCCATCGCCAATTCACCCCTTGTCAAAACCGCCATGGCGGGCTCTGACCCCAACTGGGGACGCATCGTCATGGCGATTGGCAAGGCGGGACAACACGCCGACCCCGACCATATCTCCATCAGTCTGTGTGGCATCGCCGTCACCCACCACAGTGAGCCACAGCCACACGACCGCACCCTTCTCACACAGCTCATGCAACAAGACGAACTCACCATCGCTGTTCATCTGCATTTGGGAACGGGGAATTTTACCGTTTGGACCAGCGATCTCAATCATCACTACATCACCGTCAATGCCCACTACCGCAGCTAACCACACCATCGTCATGGCATCCTTACGCAATGGACAAGGACAGTGCCTCATCACCTCTCGCCCTCAGGGCAAACGCATGGCGGGGGCATGGGAATTTCCTGGCGGCAAGGTGGAGGCGGGCGAAAGCCTCACCCAAGCATTGGTGCGAGAACTTCGTGAAGAACTGGGAATCGTCACCGATGAGACCGCCTTTGTTGTCGTCACGCGCCATGATACGAAACGGCTGGCTCTGCATCTGTTTTTTTATCCCCATGCCATTGAGGAGGTCATCGCCAAAGAAGGACAGGACATTCAATGGATTGACCCCTCCGCTTTTCCTATTGACAAAATGCTTCCCGCCAATAAACATCTCATTTCCCCCCTGCTGACTTTGATTGACCATTATGACCGTAGCCAAATCCCGTCCCGTTAAATCTCTCAGCGGCTTGCTTGCCCTGATGTGGCGTTATCCCTTCAAGCTGTTGGGAGCATTGAGTGGCGTGGCGTTGTCGGCACTGCTCACCTTGAGCGTGGGGGCGGCGGCATCGGAGGTGGTGGATCAGATGTTTCAAGGAGAGTCTCTCCTCTCGGCGACCCAATTGATTTTTTTCATCGCCTTGTTCTTTTTCTTGCTGGCGATTGCATCGGGCGTACGGTTGTATTTCATCGGCTGGGTGGGCGAGCGGGTGATGGCGGATTTACGCAATCGCCTCCATCGCCACATTCTGCGCCAGCCACCCGCTTTTTTTGAACTCAGACGCACCGGCGACCTCATCGGACGCATCACCACCGATTCTGCCATCATTCAAACGCTCATTGTCTCCACAGGGTCTATGGCGTTGCGCAATTTGTTGGTGGTGGTTTTTTCCATCATTGCCATGTTTTATCAAAGTCTGACGCTGTCGCTCGCCCTCTTCATCACCATGCCGCCCATGATGATTGCCATCATTTTTTGTGCCCGCAGGGTTCGCATGTTGTCCAAAAAAAGCCAAGAGACTCTTGCCTCTGTGGGCAGTCACACCGAACAAAGTCTCAGTGGCTTGCGCATCATTCAGGCATTTGGCAATGAAGAGCGTGATGTGAGTCAGTTTGCCTCCAAAGTGGAAGAGAGCTTTGATGTGGCGCGCGCCCGCCTGCGGATGCGAGCACTGCTCACATCCTTGGTGCTCATAGGCGTGATTGTGGGCATTGGCTTGATGATTCATATCGGCGTGGATGAAGTCAAAAGCGGAGCGATGTCGCCTGGTGACTTCACCGGCTTCATCTATTACGCCATCCTCTCGTGTGCCACCGCGGGCGTTTTGAGCGAATCTCTGAGTGATGTCATGCGCGCCGCCGGCGCAGCCGATCGCCTGTTTGATATTTTGGCTCATGACACCCCCGTGCGCCAACAAGAACCCACCGTGCACATCACCAAACCTCAAGGCAGCATCGCCATTCAATCCTTGTCATTCACCTATCCATCGGGACACAAAGCCCTTGCCCTTGATGATTTCACCATGTCCGTTGCTGGTGGCGAGCATGTGGCTTTGGTGGGACCTTCGGGGGCGGGCAAATCCACCGTCATGCTGTTGCTGCTGCGCTTTTATGAATCGCAAACCGGCAGCATCACCATTGATGATGCCAACATTCGTCAAGTGCCGCTATCGGAACTGCGGTCGCTGTTTGCCTTTATTCCCCAAGAGACCATTATTTTTGCCGGCACTTTGCGGGATAATCTGACCTATGCCAATGAGTTCGCCAGCGATCGCGATTTTCATGAGGCTCTGGAGAAAGCCGCACTGGGTGACCTTGTGAGCTCCCTTCCTGATGGATTGGATACCGAAGTGGGTGAGCGAGGACTCTTATTGTCTGGCGGCGAGCGGCAGCGTCTGTCGCTGGCACGGGCATTTTTGCGCCGCCCGCGTATTCTCCTGCTGGATGAGCCCACCAGCGCACTGGACTCTCATCATGAAAGTGAAATCTCCGCTTCGCTGCAAGAACTCATGCACGGACGCACCAGCATCACCATTGCCCATCGCCTTGCCACCGTGCAAAATTCCGACCGCATCATTGTCATGGACCGCGGCAAAGCCATTGGGGACGGCAATGACGCTTTTCTCATGAAAAATAATGACCTCTATCGTCACCTAAAAAATCTGCAATTTAGAACCATTCCCCCTAAAAAAACCTGACATCCTATGCTAGAACACCTGTGAGGACACATCGTCATGGCGCGCACCCCCCAAAACGAACCGAAAGATTCTCTCCTGCAAGAGATTGAAGGCGAGCTCAAAAAAGAACGCCGTCTCAAATTATGGAATCTTTACAAAAAGCCCATCATCTACGGCACGGCGGCGGTGGTGATCGTTTTTGCGGGCGGCATCAGCTATCGCAACTACCGCATCGCTCAACTGGAGAGCTGGGGTGATTCCTACAGCCGCGCCCTTGACTCCATTGAGGAAGGCTCGCAACAGCGTGCCCTTCGTCAATTGCAACAGCTGCAAACGGAAACCTCAGGCTATTATGAGGATCTCACGCTGCTGCAAGAGGCTGCGGTGCGCTCACGAGAAGGCGACCATGAGCGCGCCGCCGCTATTTATGCCGACCTGCAACTCTATAGCCGCACACCTTTGGTGCGCGAGCTGGCGACCATCTTGTGGGTCTATCATCAGCTGGATGACGAAGAGCCCGCTCAGCTGCGAGGACGCATTCAACCCTTCATGAGCCAAGACAACACATGGCATGGAACGGCTCTTGAATTGGAGGCACTGATTTTACTCAAAGAAAAAAAAGAAGACGATGCCATCCTGATGTTTGAACAAATCGCTACCACCGATCGCTTTCCTCAAGGTTTGCGGGGACGCGCTCGCGATATGCTGTCATGGCTGGGCAAGCCTCTTGATGAGCCCGCAAAGGATTCTCCCCTTCCATGAATCGCCTTGTCGCCGTGTTGCTTGTCGTGCTGTCTGGATGCAGCGTGACTCCCGCCGTTGTTCTCAAAGGGGAACGCATTGATATTTTCGTGTCTGACACCAGTGGCATTGACACCATTCCCCGCAGTCAAGACAGCGTGACCTTGCCCCTCTCGCGCGCCAATCGCCTGTGGGCACAAAAAGGCAAAGATGGACGCCACAGTGGCGGCAATCTTTCGGTGAAACTGCCTCTGAAAACATCCTGGACTCAATCGGTGGGCGGCGGCGGCGAGCACAGTATTTTATCACCGCCCATCGTGGCTGAGCGCACCCTTTTGCTCATTAATAAAGACCAAGACATCATCGCCCTTGATGCCTTTGATGGCACTGAGATATGGAGTGCTCCCGTGTATGATGATGACTCCTCCGATTTTAGCATCGGTCTTGCCTATCACGATGGTGTTGTCGCCACCGTCACCCCCAATGGCTTTGTTTCGGTGCATCGCATCCAAGATGGCAGCGTGTTGTGGACCAAAGAACTCAAGCAACCAGTGCGCGCCAGCCCCACCATCAGTGAGGGACGGCTCTACATCATGACCCTCAGCAATCGCCTTGTCGCCATTGATTTGGAAAGCGGACAATACCTCTGGCAGGATTCCGGCTTGCGGCTGGAACTGGGCTTTCTCGGCTCGGCATCGCCCGCCGTGGATACCGAACGCAAATTTGTTGTCGCCGCGTACTCATCGGAAGAAATTCGCACCATGAGCAGTGATAACGGTCAAATCTTCTGGCAAGTGCAATTGCCTCGTGGCACTCGGCTCGGCATCGCCAATCCGATGGAAGACATCATTGCCGAACCCATCATCAGCAATGAGCGCATCTTTGTGCTGGGATATGGCGGCGGACTCAGTGCCCTCAATGTCAAAGACGGACAAAGCCTCTGGCAATATCCCGTGCGCAGCTCGCAAATGCCGTGGATGGTGGGCAACGCCCTTTTGCTCATCACGCGCGACCATCAGCTGGTGGCACTCAATCAAGAGGACGGCTCGTTGTTCTGGTCGGTCAAATTGCCCACATTCGCCAATCCACAAGAAAAAGCAGTCCCCCTGCAATGGTATGGCCCCATCGTTGTCAATAACCATGTCGTTGTGGTGAGCTCGGTGGGCAATGTCCGCTTCTACAATGCGCGCTCCGGGCAATACAGACAGGGAGTCTTCATCCACAAAGAAATTGAACTTCCCCCCGTTGTCGCCTATGAAAACCTCTATCTGCTCACCCGTCATGCCGAAGTCATCGCCCTTGAATGACCCGCCGCGCATCGCCTTGATGGGCATGCCCAATGTGGGCAAATCAACGCTGTTTAACTGCCTCACCAAAACCCCCACACAACGCACGCGCGCCCTCACCGGAAGACTTGAGGGATTGACGCGCGATGTGCGTCATGCCGCGATGCAATCCCTTCACAACATTCCCTATACCCTCACCGACACCGCAGGATGTCCGTTTCATGCCAAAGAAGACACGCTGGCTGACCACAGCTGGCGGCACACGCAACAATGCCTGCAGACAAGCCATGCCATTCTTTTTGTGCTGGACGGACGCTATCCCATGGGCGGTGGTGATGCTCACCTTTTGCAATGGGCGCGTCAGTGGGCGCGTCCCACCCTCATCATTGCCAACAAGTGCGACCATCACGCGCGCGTCCCCGCTATCAGCGAATGGAGCGACCACGACTTTGCCGCTCCCATCGCCATCTCCTGTGCTCATCGGCGCGACTTGCATCTCATTCACGAATGGATTGATGATATTTTGCCTGCGTCATCATCGCCATCCACGACGACCCAAAAAACTTCTCCATTTGTTGTGAGCATTATTGGCAAGCCCAATGTGGGAAAATCCACCCTTGCCAATCAGCTCATTGGCACAGAATCCATGCTGGTGAGTGACATCGCTCACACCACCCGTGATGCCATCGCCCACCACCTTCCCATTCGTCTGCATGATGATGCCCCCTGTCTGCTGTATGACACGGCAGGGCTCACCCGCAACAAACACAGCAAACAAAGCCTTCCCCAAGCACGAAGGCAAACGCTGCAAGCCATCAGCGAATCTCATCTCACCCTCATCATGCTGGATTGCCGTGAGCCTCCCAGCAAGCAAGATTTTGCCATCGCCGATACCGCCATTCAAAATCTCACCACACCACTGGTGGTGCTCAATAAGTGTGACCTCATCACCGCCGCCGCCAAAGCACACATTCAAAAACAATGCCGCGCCATCGCCGCCGCCCGCATGGCACAAATCGGTGATGTCCACATCATCGCCATCAGTGCCCACAACAAACGCCATGTGGAACAAGTCAAGAAACACATCAGTGCCATGCGCAAAAAAATGGTGCGCATGTGTCCAACCCATGCCCTCAATCGGTGGCTACAACACATCGTCATGCAACAGCCACCGCCGCGCGGCAAAAGTGGTGTCATCAAAATGCGCTACATCACTCAGACCCACCACTCACCACCCCAATTCACCCTTTTTGTCAATCGTCCTCGTGAGATGCAGGAATCCTACAAACGCTATGTCATGCACCAATTGCGCCGGTTCCTGCACTGTGAAGGCATTGCCATGCGTCTCATCTGGCGCAAAAGCATGACAAGATGGAATGAAAGAGTGACCAATGAGCGTTTGACCTCATAGCCACTCATTACTATACTATGTTATGACAACGGAGGAAGCCATGAGCAAAATCTACAGCACCGCCCACCGCTCTCTGCAAGACCAGTTTGACACCCGCCGTCTCGCCGATACGGTGGAATCCATCATTGTCCATGACACCATTCAGGAAGACGAGCGCGCCTTTATTGAATCACGAGACTTGTTTTTTCTCAGCACCATTGATGACCAAGGCAGACCGTCAGTCTCCTACAAAGGCGGCAACAAGGGCTTTGTGCGGGTGGTGGATGAACACACCCTCGCCTTTCCCAGCTATGACGGCAACGGCATGTTTTTGTCTATGGGCAACATCAGTAGCAATAGCAAGGTGGGATTGCTCTTTATTGACTTTGAACAGCCCCATCGCCTGCGCGCCTATGGTGAGGCAAGCGTCAGTGATGATGACCCTCTGCTCAAGGAGTATCCCGAATCCCAACTGATTGTACGCATCAAAGTGACCGAAATGTGGCGCAACTGCCCCCGCTACATTCACAGCTACACCCGTACCGCATCGGCGCGCCATGTGCCTCAAGCCAATAAGGAAACGCCTCTGCCGGACTGGAAAAAACTAGACGCTCTGCAGCCCGTCCTGCCCAAAGGCGACCAAGAAAAAGTGCAAGCTCACGGCGGCACGATTTCTATGGAAGAACTGGCTGCCATTGAGCATCGCCGAGATTCCTGATGACCTTGCCGCTTGTGCTTGCCCTCCTCCTCTCCATCATGGGAGCGGGTGAGCTGCACGCCATTGATGATGAAGTCAAAAAACGCCTGTTGGGTCCCCAGCGCACCACTCAGCAAAACTATGCACCGCCTGATGTCACCATCATTGCTCAAAGCTGCATGACCTGTCATGGCTATGAGGGCGCGCTGGAAGGTTCTTCCATTCCACCACTGGTGCATCATTCGGTGTCGCAGCTCAGAGACCAGCTCATTTTTTTGCGAGACAATCCCGATGCCGCCACCATCATGCACCGCCTGCTCATCCCCTTCAGTGACGATGACCTCACCCAACTGGCATCCTATTTTGGCGTGAGTGATGAGTAAGCGATCCCACTCCTTCCGCCACACCCGCCGACGCTTTCTTGCTGGCGGCGCATCGTTGTTGGCATTGCCTCTTGTCTCGCCTTTGTTGGCTAAGTCCTCCAGTCGTGCGCATCGCAAAGCTCATGTGGTGGTGGTGGGTGGCGGCTTTGCCGGAGCCACCGCGGCGCGCTATTTGCGTCATTCTGTCCCTGATGTTTCTATCACCCTCATTGAGCCCAAGCGCGCCTTTATCACCTGTCCTTTTAGCAATTATGTCATTGGCGGCTTTCGCTCCATGGAAGACATCACCTTTGACTATCAACGCTTTGACCAAGAACGCATTGCTGTCATTCATGGGCGGGTGATGCAAATATCTGACGCGAGCCAGCATGTGACTCTGAGCGACGGCAGCACCGTCCATTGGGATTTTCTCATTCTTGCCCCCGGCATTGAATTTGTGTGGGATGCCATCCGCGGTTATGGCGAGAAAATCAGCCCTCGTGCGCCTCATGCGTGGCAGGCGGGCGAACAGACGCAATTGCTACGGCGGCAACTGCAAGACATGGATGACAACGGCACAGTCGTGCTGACCGCTCCCGACAATCCCTATCGCTGCCCCCCCGCTCCCTATGAGAGAGCCTCCGTCATTGCCCACTATCTCACACGCCACAAAAAACGAGCCAAAGTGGTGCTTTTAGACCACAAAAACGCCTTCACCAAACAACAACTCTTTCAAGAAGGATGGCGGCAACTCTATGGCAATCGCATTGAATGGATCTCTGGTGATGAGGGCGGAGCCATCACCGCCTTTGATGCCACCGCCATGACCATCACCACTCGCGGCGCGGGAACATTCAAGGCATCGGTTGCCAACATTGTGCCACCACAGCGCGCCCCCGCATTGCTCCGACAAGCTCAGCTCAGCGGCGATGACGGCTGGTGTCCCATCAATGCCTACACCATGCAATCATCCCTCAGTGACAATGACCGAGTTTACATCATTGGCGATGCCATTGACCCTGGCGCCATGCCCAAATCTGGCTTTGCCGCCAATTCTCAAGGCAAGGCGTGTGCCCGTCACATTGCGTCTCGCCTGCAAGACACACCTCTCACCGAGCCATTGTTCATGAACACCTGCTACAGTTTGCTTGCTCCCGATTACGGCATTTCAGTGGCGGGCGTGTATCGCGCTGCGCCCCGTGGCATCACCGCCATCAGTGGCGCGGGCGGCGTGAGTCCACTGGCAGCATCATCCGATTTTCGCAAAAAAGAAGCCCTCTATGCCGATGGATGGTATCGCGCCATCACCCAAGAAATGTTTCTATAAGATGCTTAAGCTTCAAGTGATTGAAAAGTTTTTCCACTCACTTCTCATCACCTATTAAAACAGCGACAGCTGACCTTCCTCGCTCTCCTTGTGGTCAATCAATGGAATCAGATAATCGCCCGTGAAACAGGCATCACAAAAGCCCTTGTCTTTGCCCACCGAATCAAAGAGTCCTTGCAGCGACAAAAACTGCAAGGAATCCGCTCCGACGGTGCGGGTCATCTCATCCACCGATTCATGGCGCACCGCGAGCAATTCCTCACGGGTCGGGGTATGAATTCCATAAAAACACGAATGGCGCACCGGCGGGCTGGCAACACGCAGATGCACCTCTGTTGCTCCCGCCGCTCGCACCAAATTCACAATTTTGCGTGAGGTCGTGCCACGCACCAAGCTGTCATCCACCAACACCACCCGCTTGCCACTCACCAGTCGCCGATTGACATTGTGCTTCAAACGCACGCCCAGACTGCGAATTTGATCGGTGGGTTCAATGAAAGTGCGTCCCACATAGTGATTGCGAATGATGCCCATCACATAAGGCAAATTCGCCTCCTTGGCGTATCCCATCGCCGCCGCACAGCCCGAATCAGGCACCGGAATCACAATATCGGCATCCACCGGATGCTCACGAGCCACACGACCGCCACACCGCTCACGCACCATGGCAATGTTATCATTCTCTAAGTCACTGTCCGGACGGGCAAAATAGATGTATTCAAACAGACAATGAGCAGGCTCTTTTTTCACAAAAGGTTTGAAAAAATGCGCCCCCGTCTCATTAATCACCACCATCTCCCCCGGTTCTATATCACGCTCATAGCGCGCGCCCACCATATCAAAGGCACAATTCTCCGATGCCAACAGCCAGCCCTCCTCCAAACGCCCCAAGCACAAAGGACGAATGCCATACACATCCCGCATGCCAATCAAACAATCCTCCCCCAACACAACCAAGCTATACGCCCCCTCAATATGACGCAGCGCACCCACCAATTGATCCTCCAGCCGAGCGGTCTGTTGACGCGCCATCAGATGCATAATCACCTCCGTGTCGGTAGTGCTTTGAAAAATCACACCTTGCCGCGTCAATTCCTTGCGGGTGCGGATGGCGTTGGTGAGCTGTCCGTTGTGTGCCAAAGCAAAGCCATGCTGTCCCCATTGAGCAAACAGTGGCTGAACATTCTTCATCACCACCCCGCCCGTGGTGGCGTAGCGGTTGTGTCCCACCGCACTGCGCCCTATGAGCTGTTTGATGACCTTGCTCTTATTGAAGCGATCCCCCACCAAACCAAACGCCCGATGAGAGTGAAATCGCTCACCGTCATAACTCACAACCCCCGCGGCATCCTGTCCGCGATGCTGAAGGGCATGAAGACCCAACACCGTCAGTGCTGCCGCCTCCTCATGACCAAAAACACCCATCAAACCACACATTACATTTGCATCACAATCACGGCGTTGTCGTCAAACGAGCGAGTCAAAATCACCCGACTCTGATCGTGTCCCTCATGGGAGCTCCTTCGCAAGTGACGATTCGGCATATAACGAGGAGACACAAAACTGCGCATCACATCATGAATAAAATCCGCACCCGTCACAATAAAGGGACGAAACCGCGCACTGCGCACAACATCAGGCTCGGAAACCGCAGGCACGAGACTCATCAACAAATACGCCAGACAAAAAACGAAAAAACCACGCACCGCCCCAAAAGACAAACCCAGCAAACGATCTCCAAAACCCAGCATGCGAGCCAAGTCCAATAAACTATAGACCAAGCGCAACACCAAACTGAAAATAGCCAGCAGCAGAAAAAATAAAATGCTCCCGCCAACAATGTAAGAGGTCACCACCGATGCCAACGGTAACGCTCGAGCAAAGCGAGGCAAAATAAAATATGTAATCAAAAACGCCGCCGACCACGCAATCACACGAAACAACTCGCGGTAAAAACCGCGTATGTAACCCATCAGTGCCGACAACAACACATAGGCAATCACCAGCGTATCCAGATAATTTTGCGTCAACAGTAACACAGTATCCCCTTCATTCTAAATTCATCATAATCAAATTAGAAAAAAATAAAAGACCGTGTATCAGCTGGAATTGTATACATTGCATTATAATAATCCGCTATGGAGGAGCGACTCAGGCGCGGCAAACCACTCAAAACATGAGAATCTTGCATTGCCCATGAAACACATGCAGCTTTATTATTTTTCAACCAAGACAAATTGACCAGCGGCGATAAATTCCCAAAAAGCCACATATCGTCCTTTTTGAATAATTTTTTGAAACAATGCAGATAAGCATATCCGTAAAAATTCTCTACAGTGACGACAATCCCGTTACGACTTGATGTCATAAAAGAAGCATTGCGTTTGAGAGAATTAATGTCTCTAAAACTATAGTAGTAAAGACCAAGAGGCGATTCCTTTAACTCATGGCGACGAGGGGGATATTTGTTGATGTACCCATCGGTTGTATTGTAATCAGCCAATCGCCAAGATTTTTCATTCTCCAAAAAAGAAAAAGAAAAAGAACCAATGAAATCAAAGTCCATACCCCTTGCATCACGCTCATAAAGCGCAAGAACAATAGGAAATTGTGATGATGATTTTGTAAACCAATCACTTGAAAATAACTCACCTCTGATGAGGCGGTAATTGTTCTTAAAGCACTTCAGTCTCTCAAAATTAGCCTTCTTAATCAGATAAGACAACGGATGAAGAACACACACAACATCAGCTCTTAATAAGTCATAACTTCTAAGAAAAGAAATACCTTTATCCCTGTCAACAAGAGCACAATCGCACTCATGACTGCCTTTTTGCCCTTTCTTGTAGGATGATGTGATATCATTGTAAGGTGGATTGCCCACCATAATCAAAAAATCATCATCCCCAATGGCATACGCTTCTCTTCTGACACCAAGCAAAGCATTGCCATAAAATAAATCTTGCCTTGCGTGATGTTGACACAACACATCAAAAGCTTGTCCATCACTTTCAGCAGCTCGGACTGAGCCATCAATACCATCTAAAAAAGCTCCAAAGCCTGCAGCGTTATCAAAAACAATAGAACAATCGCTGACATAAGGCTTAATCAATTGATGGCAACGCCGAACAATGGGAAGAGGAGTGTAAAAACTTCCCAACTGCATCCTCTCCAATACGGAAAGATGTTCCGATATAGAATAAATATCCATCTCACCAACCCTTGTGCTGCAACGACATTGACAAATGTATCATCCATATCATAGCGAAATATATTCAATTTCAACACATGCTTTTTAAATTCAACGCCGTTCAAACGAGACATCAAGAAGTTATCATAGGAAATCATCCATTCTAAATAAACATTGGGGGCAAACTCTTGCCCTATCTTAAACACCTCATCAAAAGCCTTTCCGCCTTCGCTTGTTTTGAAGCGAAATCTTCCGCTATTTTTTGCTGGGACCTCAATACAAATCATGGGAGCATCATTTTCTCATGATCGCTGTGATGGATGGATTTGAATGGGTCCCTGTGCCGACCCTCGCACGAATTGCTCCATGTAGGGATTGCCGCTTTTTTCCATATCAGCAACCTTGCCGTGCCACATAATCGTGCCCTCGTGTAGCATGGCGACCTTGTCGGCGATTTTACGCACACTCGCCATGTCATGGGTGATGGTCAAAGTGGTGAGCCCCCACTGATCCACCACCGAACGCAAGAGGTCATTGATGACATCTCCCATAATGGGGTCAAGTCCTGTGGTGGGTTCATCAAAGAAAATGATCTGCGGCTCTCCCGCCAACGCCCGAGCCAAGCCGACACGCTTTTGCATCCCGCCCGACAATTCCGCAGGACGCAATTGCGCCACCTCTTCTCCAAGTCCCACATCCCGCAACAGCGAGACGGCGCGCTCAAAGCCTTGCGCCTCACTCATGCCTCTGCCCAACAGCGCAAACGCCACATTGTGCCACACGGGAAGACTGTCAAACAATGCCCCCCCCTGAAACAACATGCCGATGGATGCCAATAAGTCTCGGCGAGCATGACTATCCATCCCCACCGTCTCTTGTCCATCCACAATGATGCTGCCCCTGTCTGGCTCAATAATTCCCAAAATACATTTAATCAAAACCGACTTGCCAATGCCTGAGCGTCCAATGACCGCCAGAGACTCCTTTGCCGCAATATCCAGCGACACACCGCTCAACACCTTCTTTGCACCAAAGGCTTTGTGCACATCACGAATGATCATCTTCGCCGTCATCAACCGCCACTCGCAAAAAAGATTCCTGTCAGAATGTAGTTAAAGAATAAAATCAAAATAGATCCATTCACCACCGCGAGCGTGGTGGCTCTGCCGACTCCTTCAGCTCCACCTTTGGAATAGAAGCCATGATAGCATCCCATCACCGTAATGATAAAACCAAACACCGCTGCCTTCACCAACCCGGATGCCACATCATTAAAGCGCAAAAATTCCCAAGTGTTGGCGAGATAAACCGCGCCATTGAAATCCAAACGCAAGACACTCACCAAAAATCCGCCCATCACGCCAATAATGTCCGCCACCAACACCAGCACTGGCAACACCACAACGCCCGCCACGACGCGCGGCACAATCAAATACTTAACGGGATGGGTGGTGAGGGTAATGAGTGCGTCAATTTGCTCGGTCACCCGCATCGTTCCAATTTCAGCGGCGATGGATGCCCCCACTCGTCCGCTCACCATTAATCCTGCCAGCACAGGACCCAGTTCTCTCGTCACCGCCAACACCACAATGTTGGGAATCGCCGCCTCAGCCGAAAAACGCGAAAATCCCGTGTAGCTCTGCAACGCCAACACCATCCCCGTAAAGACCGCCGTCAAGCCCACCACAGGCAGCGAGTAATAGCCAATGATGACCATCTGTCTGACACATTGCCTGCCATAAAAGGGCGGCAGAACCACATGAGCCACCGACTGTCCCGCAAACTGCACCAGCGACCCCAATGATGCCAATGCACCCATCACACCTCGCCCCACCATGCGCGACATATTCATCATATCTTACTCCGCAAGGACATCTTCACGATGAGACTCCGGAAACACATCCTGAGGGCGTACCTCGCCACGGTAGTCATCCTCACTGATGCTGGTATGTTTGTAGCTCTCAAAGGAGATGCTGGCTTCATTAAACTTAAGGGTAATGACTCCTGTTTGACCGTTGCGATATTTGGCAATAAAGACATTAGCTTTATGGCGACACGCCTCAAATTCGTCTCTCATCCCCGCATCAATTTCCTCGCCCTGTGTTTCCATTTTTTTGATTTGAGACGCGAGATAATACGCCTTTCTGTGAATTAAAAGCACAATATCGGCATCTTGCTCAATAGAACCCGAATCTCGCAAATCCGATAGTTTCGGCACATGGTCACCGCCGCGAATTTCCGATTGACGAGACAACTGTGACATCGCCAACACCGGTACATCCAGCTCTTTGGCAATGGCTTTGAGTCCGCGACTGATTTCAGAGACTTCCTGCACCCTGCCCTGACGGCGTGACTCTGCCGAGCCCGCCATCAATTGCAAATAATCCACCACAATAAGGGATAATTTCTTTTTGCGCTTGAGCCGTCGCGCCTCCGAGCGCAACTGGGCGATGGTCAATGTGGGGGTGTCATAAAAACACAATGGCAGAGAGCGTAAAACCTTGTTTTGCTCACCCAATTCCTTGAGTCCTTCCTCCGTCATTTTTCCGCCCAACATTTTTTCCACATCATGCTTAAACGCCGCCGCCAACATACGAATCGCTAACTGCATCGTCGACATCTCCAGCGAGAAAAATGCCACCGTCCCACCAGATGAACCATCGGACTTTTTATTGTTTGCCACATTCAAAGCAATGGTGCATGCCAGTGCCGTCTTGCCCATGCCGGGGCGAGCCGCCAAAACAATCAAATCCGTCTTACGCAAGCCTCCCAAAGCATTGTCTAAATTCTTCAAATCCGTCTCCAAGCCAAAATTCCCATCCTTTATTTGATGCAGATGCTCAATTCCCTTGTTTGCCACCACACCAAAATCTTCCATTGATGCCAGCGTGTGATCCTCCATCAATTTCATCAATTGTCCCTCTGTCTGATCCACCACAGCATGCGCCGTCTCATAATCACGGTGATTAATCGCTGTGCCCATCAACTGACGACCAATAGTCACCAGTTCCCGACGCTGATATAAATCACGCACCATGCGCGCATGCCCTTCCGCATGGGCAGTGCCATAATTCACCTGATCCACTAATTTTGATACATAGTCTTTGCACTCTTTGGCATCATCAAAGAGTTTCTGACTTTGCAAACACAGTGCCACCCCATGATGGTCAATGACCCGACTGCCATCCCTTAATATTTCACAGGCATCATAAATCGCCCTGTGGCGTGGGTCGTAAAAATGCTCTTGCTTCACAATGAGCGACACATCATCCAACAAATCGGGATATAAAAACACGATGCCCAGCAATTCTCGTTCTAACTGGATGTCATACGCGCGTGAAAACTCCGCTTGAGTCTCATTGGCAGTGGTTTTGGCAGTGGCTGATGCAACCCGTGCCATCAATCCTCACTTGTTTCCGCTTCAATTGCTTGTTTGACTTCTTTTTTTGCCGGCACGCCCCTGTCCTTTTCATCGGAGGGCTCACTGTGAGGCTCACGGTGCGCCTTCCATTGGGTCTGTGCTTCATCGTCATTGCGCGCGACATTCAGCCTAACAGACACCGTCACATCGGCATGCAGCACCAGCACACATGAATGAATCCCCACCTCCTTGATGCGATCGGACAGCATAATCCGCTCCGAAGGAATCTCATGTCCCTGCTCTTTGAGCAATTCCTTCACATCACGCACCGAGACCGAACCGTACAGCTGCCCACTCTCGCTCGCCTGTCTGATGAAGTTCAGAGCCAAATCCTGCAATTGGTTTTTCTTCTGCTCGGCTTGTTGAAGAGCCTCTTGATCTTTTTTCTCCAGCTCGGCTCGTTTTTTCTCCATTTCTTGAATGTTGTGTTTGGTTGCCCGCAGAGCCTTGCCTTGTGGCAAAAGATAGTTGCGAGCATAACCACGGCGCACGGCGACCACATCGCCGATGCCTCCGAGGCTGCGGATGCGATCCAGCAAGACAATATGCATTGCCGATGATTTCATCGCACATTTCTCATCGCACATTTCTCACCGCACATAGGGCAACAGAGCCAAAAAACGCGCCCGTTTCACAGCCACTGCCAGTTCCTTTTGTTTTTTGCGTGAGACATAGGTGATGCGGGAGGGCAAAATCTTGCCGCTTTCCGACAAATAACGATTGAGCAGTTTAATGTCCTTGTAGTCCACGGCGGGCGCGCCCGGTAGCGACAACGGACACGCCTTCTTGCGCAAACGCAAGGGTGATGACGAACGACTTTGCGAACGATGCTCCATCATGATGCTCCCTGCTTTGTCAATTCCTTCTCTTTTTCCTTATGACGAGTGAGAAAGACCGAATCCTCCTTGCTGATTTCATCAATGCGGGTGGTGAGAAAACGCAAGTTATCTTCATTGAGTTTCATGCGGCGTTCCAGCTCAGCCACCGCCTCATGCGGCGCGTCCAGCTGAAATAAAAAATAGTGCCCTTTTTTGTTCTTTCTGATGGGATACGCCAGCGGCAACAATCCCCACTGTTCGCTCTTTTGCACCTGACCGCCCAATTCCTTGATGACCTTCTGATAGCCGTCACCAAGCCCCGATGCCGCCTCAGGGGATAAATCACCTCGCATGATAAACACAAGCTCATAAAAAGCCATCGCGACCTCTCGGGTTGTTCCGTTATTGACACCTTGACTGTTGAGAAAGTCGCCCAACAGGCTATGATGCACTCTACGCCAATTGCAAAAAATATGCAAGCAATGAATGACAGCAAACACAAAAAACCATCATCACCTTTGGGACAATTGCTTGTTTCTCGCCGTTTTGCGCCGTTATTTGTGGTGCAGTGGTGTGGGGCGTTTAATGATAATTTGCTCAAGCAAGCGATTATTTTGCAGATTGTGTTTGGCGCGCCCCATCTGGATGGCGGCGTGTGGGCGGCGGTGGCGATGGCGTTGTTTATTGTGCCCTTTTTTATCGTCTCGCCTGTGGCGGGCGTGCTGGCAGACACCCATGACAAGGCTCAGCTCACGCGCTTTTTGAAACTCGCGGAAATTGCCATCGCCTCAATAGCGGGATGGGCATTGCTGCAAAACAATGTGTGGCTATGGCTGGTGGTGTTGTTTTTCATGGGAGTGCAATCGGCGTTTTTTGGCGCGATCAAATACGCCATTTTGCCCGAATACCTTGCCAAAAAAGAACTGTTGAGCGGCAATGCCTTGGTGGAGGCGGGAACATTCATCGCCATTTTAGCGGGAACTTTATTGGCGGGCATTCTTTTGATTCACACCGATGGCATGGCGGATGTCATCGCCGTGCTGGTGACAATCGCGGTGCTGGGTTATGGCGCAAGTGTGGTGATGCCAGCAACGCCGCGACGCGCGCGCCTATCGCTGTGGGCATGGCAGCCATTGCGGCAGACGCTTTTTTTTGTCATGGAAAAACGCGCCTTGCTCTATGGCATCATCGCCATCTCGTTGTTTTTTCTGACGGCATCGGTGGTGGTGACCCAATTGCCCCAATTCGTGCACACCGTGATGGGCGGCGATGAGGCGGTGGCTAATCTATTGTTTGCATTGTTTGCGGTGGGCATTGCGGTGGGGTCATTGCTCATTCGCTGGCTTTTGCGCGGCGAGATTGCGGTGCGCTATGCCCCCTATGGCTTGTTTTTCATGAGCCTGTTTCTCGCAGACGCGGCAATGGTGCATTTTAGCTCCCCCATTGTGCCTCATGCCGATACGATGACCCTCGCCGATATGCTGGCGTTTCCATATCTCCGCATTGCCGTTGATTTGTTTCTGCTCGCGGTGGCGGCGGGATTTTATGTTGTGCCCTGTTATGCCCTGTTGCAAATTCATAGCACCAATGACATGCGCGCTCGCGTGATCGCCCTCAGCAACATGAGCGATGCGTTTTTTATCGTGCTGGGCGCAGGACTCTCACTGGCAGTGCTGACGGTGTTGACAGTCGCGAATTTGTGGATACTGATGGCGATTCTCAATCTGATGACCATTGAAATCATTCGGCGACTCCATCGCGTTACTTTTGAGGGTCACCAATAAATACTTGTATATCGGCGACATTCGTTCCCGTATCTCTTCTTGGAATCAAGTCATCCGATGCCTTGAGAGCATGATAGGAATTGTTGTTGTCCAATTCTTTTTGTGGGTCAATGCCCGCCTTTCTCATGCGTTGTAGCGATTGATGATCCACCACGCCGCCCGCGGCTTCGGTGGGTCCATCGCGCCCGTCCGTGCCGCCCGACAGAAACACCCACTCCTTGTAGCGTTCCTGCAATTTTTGTTCCTCTGCTTGCAAGGCAAATAGCAAAGCCAATTCTTGATTGCGTCCCCCCAAACCATCGCCCGTGATGTTGACGGTGGTCTCACCCCCCGAAATTTCAATGCAAAGCTTCTCTTTGTTTTTAATGGCACTCACCATTGATTTTGCGGACGATTTAACCTCATCAGTAATGGGGTAATTCCAAAGAGAAATTGATGCTGCTTTTTGACGCGCAGCCAAAATGCTTTTTTTGTTAGAGCCTCCTATGTAGCCTAACACATGGTTAAATTTTTCCTCATCATCAGGTGTCTCTTCAATCTTACCATCACGCCCATCCTGCAAGCGTTCTTGGACACTGGCGGGCAATTCATCCCACAACTTGTATTTGTGCATAATGTCATAAGCCTCTTGAAATGTTGTTTTGTCGGGATAGGCAATGCCACTGGCAATAGAGGCAGGGTCATCGTCATAAACATCAGACAATGTGATGGTATGGATTCGGGCTTTGGTCATCTGTGCCAATTGCCCCCCCTTGATTTTGGAGAGATGCTTACGTACACAATTAAGTTCGTGAATATCAGCACCCGCTTCGAATAATAATTTCGTAACGGTAATTTTATCCTTTGGAATGATGCCATCCGCGGGCAAAACAGCAAGAGCGGAGCCACCACCACTCAACAATAACAAAATCACCTCATCCTCTTTTGCAGAACGAAATTTATCTAGCAAAATTTGTCCTGCTTTCACACTGCTTTGATTGGGAAAAGGATGACCTGCACTCACCTCTATAACTTTAGTTTCTTTTTTTTGTTTTTCAATAAACGGTAGAGTTTCGTGAAAACTAAAAGATTGAGAAACTTCATGGGTCACAATAATGAACGATGATATATGAGCATGTAGCCCATGCAAAATCGCACTCGCCATCTTCACAGATGCTTTGCCTAAAGCTATCACATGAAATTTAGTCCCTTCAGGGTAAGATGCTTCATATGTTAATGGATTGAACGCCTTAAAAGGATTGGGGTGTTCCAATTCGGTAAAAGGTTCAAAGTATAAATAATCTGGCATAAATTTAATTTTATACTCATAAAGTGTATCATCATAGCGGATTGCTGCATTGACAAATTGTCCAGGGTTGGCGGCATCAACTGCTCTTTGAAATAATTCTTGCGCCAGCTGACGCAATTTTTCGCGAGATGCCATCAGGCAACCCTATCTCTAATTTCTTCGCCTTGCAGAAATGCTTGGACATTTTCCACGACGCGCATTCCCATTGCCTCGCGGGTCTCATTTGTGGCACTGCCCAGGTGGGGCAGCAACACCACATTGTTCAACCTCAGCAATCCTCTGCTGACGGTGGGCTCGTTTTCATAGACATCTAATCCGGCGCCGGCGATCACACCATCTTTTAATGCGGTTATCAATGCTGCTTCATCCACGATGTCACCGCGAGCGGTGTTGATCAAAAAAGAATCCTTGCCCATTGTTGCAAAGGCGAGTGCGTCCATAAGCCCGCGTGTGCCTTCGGTTGAGGGACAATGGATTGAGATAAAATCGCCCCACTTTAACAATTCAGGCAAATTATCGCATTGGCTCGCCGCCACATCTCTGCCGGCATCGGTGTCTTTGACAAAGGGGTCAAAAAACATAATCTCCATGCCAAAGCCGTGATGCGCCTTGCGAGCCATTGCGTGCGCGATTCTGCCAAATCCCACCAGTGCCAATTTTTTCCCGGTGACCTTGCACCCCATCATGTGGGTGGGACGCCAGCCCGTCCATTCACCCGCCCGCAGGTGACGCTCGCCCTCGCTTAGGCGGCGCGCCACCATCAGCACCAAGCTCATGGCAATATCCGCGGTGCAATCGGTGAGCACATCGGGGGTGTTGCTCACCACGATGCCCTGATGTCGTGCCGTTTTAATATCAATGTTGTTAAAGCCAACGCCAAAATTGCCCACCATCCGCACCGTGCGCCCCTCCACAGAGAGAATATCGGCAGTGATGGCATCGGTGACGGTGGGCATCAGCACATCGTAATCCCGCATGGCTTGTTTCAGCTCATCGGCAGTGAGCGGCACATCGTTGGTGCTGAGGGTGGCATCAAACAGCTCAGCAACACGAGCCTCCACCCTTTGTGGCCATCGTCTGGTGACCAACACGCGCCCCAGTGACATATCAGCCGCCTTCGGGGGTGTGTTCGCGCCAGTATTCGCCCGCCGCCGCCATGCCACTGCCCGCTTCCACCTTGATGCCATGATCGCGCATCGCCATCTCAGCTCCCGCCACCGCGGCGGCTGCTTGCAGTTCATTCAAATCCCCCAAGTGACCAATGCGAAACACCTTGCCCATCACCTCATGCAATCCCGCACCCAGCGACATGTGATACTTATGATAGGCTGTGGCAATCACGGGACGCGCATCCGCTCCTTCGGGCACACAAATGGCACTGACGGTGTCGGACTCCCACTGCGTGTCCTTGGCACACAACGACAAGCCCCAGCCATCCTTGACCGCCCGCCGCACCCCCTCGGCAATGCGATGATGACGAGCAAACACATTCTCAAGACCCTCTTGCAGCAATAAATCACACGCCACATCCAACGCTCGCAACATGGGAAGCTGCGGGGTGTAGGGGAAATATCCATCCTTATTGGTCTTCAGCATATCCTCCCACGAATAATAACAGCGTGGCAAGTTCGCCGACTCATTGGCTTTGAGAGCCTTCGCACTCGCCGCCAAAATGCCAATGCCCGCAGGCAACATAAAGCCCTTCTGTGAGCCGGCAATGGCACAATCAACGCCCCACTCATCCATGCGAAAATCAATACTGGCGATGGAACTCACACCATCCACAAACAACAAGGCGGGATGCTTGCAACTGTCCATCGCTTTGCGCACCGCCGCCACATCGGAAGTGACTCCGGTTGCCGTCTCGTTGTGAGTCACACACACCGCCTTGTATTGATGATTTTTGTCATCATTCAGGCGTTGGGCGACATCCTCAGGCGGCGTTCCCGTTCCCCACGGACGATCCACCACATCCACATCCAGCCCCAGGCGCGTCATCATATCCGCCCACAACAGACTAAATGTGCCAAAGCGATAAATCAAAACCTTATCCCCAGCAGACAAAGTGTTGGTCAAAGCCGACTCCCACGCCCCCGTGCCAGAACCCGGATACAGAAAAACCTGTCCCTTTGCTGTCTTGAAAACCTTCTTGACCTTCTCATACAAAGGCTTGGTGAATTCAGGCAGGTCAGGTGCTCGCTGGTCTTCAGTGGCAATATGAACCGCATTCAAAATGGCATCAGGAATATGGGTGGGACCAGGAATAAAGGTGTGAATACGCCCCACATGACGGCGTCCGAGACTGTTTTTAGCCATAAATAATCCTCCTCAAGGTTGTGACCGCCTCACCATAGACAATCTCATCACAAAAATCAACGCCGCAAACGAGCCAGTCGCTCCCGCCACCACGCTCGAGCATAATACACACGAGCCGCCACCAAAGCCACAATCACCGCCCCATAGCCAAGCGGAGCGGCGATGTCACTGCGGGAGAGAATCAAAAAATGGACAAACGACAAAAACGCCACAAGAAAAATCACCTTGTGCAACCGCCGCCAGTTTTTGCCTCCCATTTTTTTGATGAGACGCGGGATCGTTGTCACCGCCATCACCGATAGCCAAACCCACGCCCCAAAGCCCATGATAATGTAAGGACGCTCCGTCACCTCCTTGTTCAAGCGACTGATATCCATATCCAGCAAAAAAACGAAAAACACCGTCACATGGACACAACCATAAAAATAGCACCACAAGCCCAACTGACGGCGCAAACGCACCAGACGCGGCATATTGAGATAACGAGCCATAGGACTCACCATCAAACAAAGAACAAGAAAATTCAAAGCCCAAATGCCCGATTCCAGCGTCATGGTTTTGACAGGGTCAGCGCCCAATTGACCCGTCACGCCGTTATAAAGCAAAAACAAAAACGGCAAGGAAGATGCAATAAAAACATAAAAAGCAGCCGACATCATCAATAGAAGCGATGAATCAAATCCATGCCCTTGTAGAGGGAAGCCACCTGCTCGCCATAGCCGTTGAATATTTGGGTTGGAATGCGCTGGGTGTTTTGAAATCCGACACGACTGATAAACCGCCGCTCAGAGCTTTGTGACCAACGAGGATGAGAGCGATTGGGATTGACATTGCTGTAGAATCCGTATTCTCGCGGGGCGGCGATGTTCCATGTGGAGGGCGGTTGTTTTTCGGTAAAGGTAATCCGCACCACCGATTTGGGACTCTTAAAGCCATACTTCCAAGGAATGACCACCTTCACCGGCGCGCCATTTTGCGGATAGAGCCGCTCCCCGTACATCCCCACCGTGAAAAAAGTCAGAGGGTGACGCGCCTCATCCATCCGCAATCCCTCCACATAGGGATAGCGAATGGTGGCGAACAGACTCTTCTGCTGCGGCATCTCTTCAGGACGATAGAGCGTCTGAAACGCCACATAGCGCGCCGATGTCATGGGCTCCACATGGTCAATCAGGCGGGCGAGGGAAAAGCCAATCCAAGGAATCACCATAGACCAAGCCTCCACACAGCGCAGACGATACATGCGCTCCTCCAAGCCGCCACTCAAGCGCACAAGAGTTTCCAAATCGTAAGTGCCTCCTTTGTGACACAAACCGTCAATGACAACGCTCCATGGATCCACCGTCAGCTGGTGAGCATAGCGCGCGGGGTCTTCTTTGGCGGTGCCAAATTCGTAAAAGTTGTTGTATTCGGTGGCGATAGACAGCGGCGTGACGGCTTCATCGGTGGTCACGGTGCGCTTTGCTTTGCCAATGGGCTCAAGCAAAAATTGATTGGGCACAGGAGGCGGTGGCGGCTGTGGCGTTGGTGTGGGCGGCATGGGAGCGATTTGTGTCGTCTCATCTTTGACTCTGCCAAAAGACGCATTCTCTTTGCGTGCCTGATTTTTAGGTGCGCCGCCATAGCGACTGCCCAACCACGCCGCCGCGCCCACAACCGAGAGTCCTGCCACAAACCGCCGCCGCGAACGATAAATTGCCTCATCCGTCACTTGAGATTCTTTTTCATTCATGATGCGCTTTTCTCCAACAAATCAAGAACTTTAGTGGCAGCGGCAATGACATTCGTTCCAGGTCCAAACACGGCATCCACACCGCTTTGGGTGAGAAACTGATAGTCAGACGGCGGAATCACCCCGCCACAGATCACCTTTATATCATCCCCCCCCTGCTTGTGCAACTCTTGCACCAACATGGGCATCAGCGTTTTGTGTCCCGCCACCAGACTGGACACCCCAATGACATGGACATCATTTTCCACCGCCTGCCGAGCCGCTTCCTGCGGTGTTTGAAAGAGCGACCCCACATCCACATCAAAACCAAAATCGGCAAATGCAGTGGCAATGATGCGCGCACCTCTGTCATGCCCATCTTGTCCCATTTTGACCACCAGCAAGCGAGGACGGCGACCCTCACGCTTTGCAAAACCAGAAGTGCGCGCGCGCATGCCATCAAACTCATCATCCCCCGCCCGCGCCTCAGCATAAGCCCCCTGCACAATATCCGCCTGCAGACGGTGACGCTCAAACACATCCTCCAAAGCTGAGCTCACCTCACCCAGTGTGGCACGCACCCGCATGGCATCAATGGTGAGCGCGAGCAAATTGCCGTCTTTGTGCGCGCCTTCTCGCAAGCGATTCAATGATTGGGTCACGGCGTTTTCATCTCGCTCCTTCTTGATTTTTTGCAAACGCGCCAGCTGAGCCTCGCGCACCTGACTGTTGTCAATAAAGCGAATGTCAATGTCTTCTTCTTGCTGTGGCTGATAGCGATTGACTCCCACCACAATATCATCACCGCGATCCACTCGCGCTTGGCGGCGGACGGCGGATTCCTCAATGCGCCGTTTGGGAACACCCAATGCCACCGCTTTGGTCATGCCGCCCAGTTCTTCCACCTCATCAATGAGACGGCGCGCCTCACAAATCATGCTATGGGTCAAATTTTCAATAAAATAAGAGCCTCCCAGCGGATCCACCACCTTTGCCAAGCCCGCCTCATCACGCAAAATCAACTGCGTATTGCGGGCAATGCGCGCCGAAAACACCGTGGGCAGAGCCAGTGCCTCATCAAAGGCATTGGTGTGCAATGACTGCGTTCCCCCCAGCACCGCCGCCATCGCCTCAATGGTGGTGCGCACAACATTGTTGTGAGGGTCTTGCTCCGTCAATGACACCCCCGATGTCTGACAGTGGGTGCGCAGACACAAACTGCGCTCATCCTCAGGATGAAACGGTTTCATCAATTCCGCCCACAAAAAGCGCGCCGCTCGCAACTTGGCAATCTCCATGAAAAAATTCATGCCAATGGCAAAAAAGAATGAAAGGCGCGGCGCAAACTGATCAATAGGCAACCCCTTTGACAAAGCCGTCCGCACATATTCAACGCCATCCGCCAGAGTGTAAGCCAGCTCTTGCGTCTGTGTCGCCCCCGCCTCTTGCATATGATAACCGGAAATAGAAATGGAATTAAAACGAGGCATAGCCCGTGATGTGTAATCAATGATGTCCGCCACAATGCGCATGCTGGGCTCGGGCGGATAAATGTAGGTGTTACGCACCATGAATTCTTTCAAAATATCATTTTGAATAGTGCCCGATAATTGCTCCTGCGAGACTCCTTGTTCTTCCGCCGCCACAATAAATGCCGCCAAGACCGGCAACACTGCGCCGTTCATGGTCATGGAGACGCTCATGCGCTCCAACGGAATGCCAGCAAAGAGAATTTTCATGTCCTCCACCGAATCAATGGCGACCCCCGCCTTGCCCACATCGCCAATGACGCGCTCGTGGTCAGAGTCATACCCTCTGTGAGTCGCCAGATCAAAAGCGACCGAGAGCCCCGTCACGCCGTTTTTCAGCCCCTGATGATAAAACTGATTGGTCTCTTCGGCGGTGGAAAATCCCGCATACTGACGAATCGTCCAAGGGCGATTGGCGTACATGGTGGCGCGCACGCCGCGAGTAAATGGCGCAAAACCAGGCAAGCTCTGCAAATGCTCCATTTCTTCTAGGTCTTCTGCGGTGTAGAGAGGTTTCACCTCAATGCCTTCGGGCGTTTGCCACACAAGGGATTCAAGGGGCTTGTCTTTGAGCTCTGTGCGCGCGCGTTTCTCCCACTGTTTGATTGAGGTCACGATGTCCCTCCCACAGTGAGATTGTCAATACGCAATGTGGGCTGTCCCACGCCCACAGGGACGAGTTGTCCCTCTTTGCCGCATGTGCCGATGCCGTCATCCAACGCCATGTCATTGCCCACCATGGCAATGTGACGCAATGCCGTCGCCCCACTGCCAATCAATGTCGCCCCTTTGATGGGATGCGTCACCTTGCCATTCTCAATGCGATAGGCAAGACTGGCAGAAAACACAAACTGTCCCGAAGTGATATCCACCTGTCCGCCGCCAAATTGCACGGCATAAATGCCATCCTTCACCGATTCAATGATCTCTTGAGGCTCATGGTCTCCCGCCAGCATGTAGGTATTGGTCATGCGGGGCATGACGCAATGGGCGTAGCTTTCTCTGCGTCCGTTGCCTGTGGGAGCAACGCCCATCAGACGAGCATTCATGCGATCCTGCATGAAGCCGCACAAAATGCCATCCTCAATGAGTGTGGTGTTCTGTCCCGCCGTGCCTTCATCGTCCATCGTCAAAGAGCCACGCCGCGCCGTGATGGTGGCATCATCCACCACAGTAACGCCTTTGGCGGCAATGCGTTTCCCCATCAAATGAGCAAAAGCCGACAAACCCTTGCGATTGAAATCTCCCTCCAAGCCGTGTCCCACCGCTTCATGCAACAAAATGCCAGGCCATCCGTGACTCAGCACCACCTGCGTTTCTCCTGCCGGTGCGGCGTGGGCATCCAAGTTCAAACGCGCCATGCCGATGGCATCATCAAGAAGACGATTCGTCACCGTCTTGTTTGTCCAGTTATTCCAGTGGTCTCTGCCGCCCGTGCCTGAGACTCCCGTCTCTCGTTGGTCGCCTTGCTGCACGGTCACGCGCACGCCCAAACGCACCAAAGGACGAATATCACAATAGTGCGAGCCATCAGGACGCAGCACCAACACCAATTGCCACGAACTATGCAACGATGCCCAAAAACCACACACCGCAGAATCTTTACCATGCGCCTCTTTTTCCAAACGCTGCAACAATGCCACCTTATCCACAAGACCGTAATCGGCAATGGGATGACTCGCCTCATAGCGCGCCACATGAGCATGGCCCGGAGATGCCGCCAGCGTCACATTGCCACCTTTCAGGGAGCGCACACTCGCCACCGCCCGCTTGAGAGAAGCCAGACGCAAATCACTGCTGTGAGCCAACGCCTGCCGCGTGCCACTGATGACGCGCACACTAAAACCCCGCCGTGTCTCATCTTGCACATTCTTAAGCGTGCCATCCTCCCAATTGAGTCCCTCGCTGTGGTGATACTCAAAAAACAAATCGGCATCATCCCGCCCGCGAGCCGCTTCTTGTAGCACCGCCGTTGCCGTCTCCAGCGATAAATCATCGCCGAAAAATAACTCGTTTGCTCGTGACAAAGAATCATCCATCCCTTTAGGATAATCCTCATCGCCCACCATAGCAACATCAAAAGCGATAGAATACGCCCAAAGTAATCACATGCTCACTCAACTCATTGGATGACACCACCTGCACATTGTTACTGCTCTGATTGACCACCGCCATTGTGTGAATGTCATCATCCATCGTGCCGTATTTGAGGTAGTTATAGTCACTTCTGAGAAAGACATCATGATTGAGCGCAAAAGCGATGCCGCCTCCCAGACGCACCGCCTCAGCACTGACACTGTTGCTTTGCCGTAGGTGCGGTGTCGTGGTTGTCATATCAAAGCGGGCATTGACAAACCCCACCACGCCGTAGAGCACCCACACCTCACGCCCCACGCCTACCAAAAAAGACAAGCCGATGCGATGCTTGCGCTTGATCTCTTGCGTGTGAGATTGAGTGCTGTCCGTGAGGCTCATTGAGCCACCCCCCACCGCAATATCGCTCTCCATTCCCAGATAAATATTGTGGGGGTCTAGCAAAAATCCGTATCCCAACACAAAGGCATAATCAATGGTTTGCTGATCCTCTTTGAGGCTGATGGTGGTGGGATTGGCAACGCGACTGGTCACAAGGCTGCCCTTCATGTGAGACGAAGAAAGACCCGCCATCAAGCCCATATAAAATCCCTGATGCGCCGCATGAGGCTTGTGAATGCGAATGTCTTCGTCAAAAAATGAGCCTGCATTCTGAGCCGCCACATCAGCCGATGCGCACACCATCGCCATCGCCCAACCCAGCAAAAACCGAAAACGCACCTCCTGTGGCAATCCTCTCATGCATTATGAGTAACGCCTTGTGTGTCTTTGTCACAACGAAAAAAGGATAAACGGTGGTGACACAACACACGCCTCATTTATGAGTGACGCCTTGTGTGTCTTTGTCACAACGAAAAAAGGATAAACAGTGGTGACACAACACACGCCTCATTTATGAGTGACGCCTTGCGTGTCTTTGTCACAACGAAAAAAGGATAAACAGTGGTCGCCAATCACACGGCGATACAAAAAGACAAACGGTGGTGACACAACACATTCTTCATTTTTATGAGTCTCAATCATCATCAAAGCATGAGGCGCACACCATTCCTGCCGATGCAATTGCTGCGCCGCCACACTCGCCGTTCCCGAATGCCATGGCGGGGTGAGTAAAATCAGATTCGCCCGCACGCTATCTTTATTGGGAATTGGCTTTGTCATGTCGGCAATCAGACAGTGGGCAGATTCTTTTGTCTCACTAATTCGCTGCCGCAACGGTGTCATGACTTCAGCCGTATGGTCTATAAAAATCACCCGATGCGCGCCTTCTTGCAAAGCTTGCCATCCCAGTGCGCCACTGCCGCAAAAGCCGTCAATCACGGTCGCTCCGCCGAAGGAAAAGAAATCGTGATGGCGCAGATGGTCAAACAATGAGCGTTTGGCTCGTGCTGTCATGGGGCGCGTGCCGCAAGGTAAATATCGTTTTCTCATCCCATCAGAAAAACAATTGCAGCGTGCCACTGTGACTTTGCGCTGCGCCACCGCCCATGCCAAAAATTCCCTGATAATTGAGATGCCCCGTCACTTCCTGTCCCAGCGATAGGGTCACGCCCACGCCCACATCAAAAAATATGGGGCTTCCCTCATCTTGATAAGAGACATCCACCGCCTCGCCAGAGGCTGTCGTCAACTGACTCTCCACCTCAATCTCTTGTCCCGTGACAAGATAAGTCATGCCCAGAGTGACCTGAGGCAGAAACACATTATTTCCTGCACCAGCACCGTATGCCATTCCCATGTCCACCGCTCCCCTCAAGCTGGCATAGGTGTGAGAGGCATCCTGCACATTCAATGACGCATCCAAATCAAGCCCATTGACACCTTTCTGTTGCAATGATTCCGATGTCCCTGCCAACAACACCTGCATGATGGATGCCGAAAAAGAAGGCTCAATATAATCATCAGCCGACCAGCCATAACGATACGATCCCGCACCATGCACCCCCACAAAGCCCACTGAAGGCGACGACTCATAAAAATCGCCAAAAACCTGACGCTGCACCTGATACAAATTGTAGCCTCCGGCAATACCCATCCCCAGCCGATAGCCTCGCTGTTGCGTCATGTGATACTCGGAGAGGTGAACTGATGACGCAAAAGTCAATCTGTGTCCGCTGGCATCACTGTCGCCGCCTTCGTTGGTGTGATTAACATAGGAATAATTGCCGCCCAAGCTGACAAAAAGATCAGGACGCAATGCCACATCCCACATGGCTTCCAAGCCAACGGGTGTGTGTTCCGTAAAGCCAATGGCAGCCTCACTGTTACTGCGCGTGAGCATTGAACTGGAGATGGCACTGCGCGCACACATCACCACCCCATTTTGCTTCTTCAACCACGACAAACGCTTCTCCTGCCCCGCAAAAGCACTCACATCGCCACATGAGGGTTTCATCACGACTCGGCTGAAATTCTGCTCGGCAAACCAATTGGCTTGCACCAACGAGGCATAAATCGTCCCCGCCAATGACGATAAGTCATTGCCATACACATCCAACCTCTTTTCGGCATCTTCCAAGCGACCATTGTCGGTGACCCGCGCCTCCAAATAAGTATAAAGACTTTCCAGAAAATCATACAACGAGTCGGAAAGAGAGGGGCTTTCTGACAAGCGATTGAGAGAACGAGCAATGTGCGTCTCACGCTCCTTGAGGTCACTGATGCCATCGCCGTCGCGATCCCCCAGCAGTAAAAAATCAAAACTGTTCATGTTCTCCAGCGCGAAATTGAGTCCTTGAGATTCATCCAGTGCGCCACTGAGTCGCCCCCGATACTGTCTGCCATCTTTGGTGATGAAGCGAATGGATTGCACCCATCGCTTCAAAATATCAAGACGACCCTCGGTCACGGTATTGCCCGCTTGATTGGTGATGACCACCGCCCTTGCCGCCTTGAGAAATGGCTCGGTGCTGGCAAATGACAATCGCCGTGTCGCCTGTCCGCCAAAAAATCGCTCAACATCGGTGAGATAAACCTTTGTGAATGGCAAGCGTCCGTCATCATTGAGCTCCATCGTCACAGTGGTATCGCTCATGGTGATGCCTTGCACCGTTTGGTTAGCCAGTGCGATGTTGCCACTGTTCATGTAAATGTCCATGGTTGCGCCCTGCCTGATGTGCCAATCTTCCAGCGAGACAAAGGGCACATCCTTCACCGCCACCGAACGGCTTCCCAGAATCATCTCGCCATGACTGATGAGGCGATCGCGCCCGTCACCAAAATTCATGACACCCGAAGATGTGGTGAGGGTTGTGCTTTGTCCAATGGTGACGGTGTCATTGCCGCCGCCAAGCGTGATGCGCCCCATGACACTGCCGCCGTTAATGGTCATGGTGATGTTGCCTGAAAAGGTGGAATTGATGATTTCATTCGCTGTGACCGTGCCCGATGTCAAGTTGATGGTGGCGGCGGTGGTGGATGAGCCGCCCGTCAAAGCGATCGCCGCGCCACTGCCCACATTGATATTGCCCGAATTGGTGATGGTGACCGTGCCAGAGCCGCCGTGATTGACCAAAATCCCCCGATGCCCTGTTCCGCAATTGCTTGAGCAGCTAGAGATAAAGCCGATGGTTGTTCCACTATTATTGTTTACGCTCACATTGCCCGTTCCCGCCGATGTTGCCTCAATGCCGCGCAAGCCGTTACGATAGGGCGCGCCCGCAAACACCAAATTACCGCCATTCGTGATGGTGACACCCACAGACGACTTCACATAAAGAGCCGCTTTGCCTGCCCCCCGCACCTGAACATCATGCTTGGTGGCAGAGGCGGTCTGATTATTGACCGTCACACTTCCCGTTACCCGAGAACCTGCCATCGTTCCATCAATCGTGATGCCATGTCCTGCGGAATTGACCCCATTGATGACACCGCTCATGTTACGCAATTCCACCGTCAAATCGCCGTTGTAATGAGCGTTTTTGCTCAGGTCGTCTCTGTCGGTGATGCTGGCAAAAAAGCGATCCATGTTTAATCCCTCACCGCGCTCGGCGGCATCATTGGCAGACCCTTCACACAGCATCAAACTGCTGGCTGCCACAAAGCGACAATTCAAAGTGGTGGGATTTGCCCCCGAATTCAAATTGCTCCATGTCATGGTGATATGACCGCCACTCACCGCAAGGGTGATGGTATCGGCGCGCAGCAATCGTCCTGAAGCGTTATACATTTTGATGCGAGCGTCATTGGGAAAAATAGACACGGTTTTGTTGAGCCCTCGCAAAACCGCATCCGTGGCACTCGCCGTGCTGCCAGACAATAAATTAAACGGCGCAGCAAGGGTTTGATGTCCCGATGAATCCAAAGAAAAATCCGATGGCAAATAGACTCGCAATTCGTCCAGCAATGCCAGAGTGATGGTCGCCCCACTGCCAATCGCCACCGCCCTGAACAATTGATTGCCTGCGCCCGCCGCCGTGTTGCGCGTCAAATACAGTTGCAGCGTGCTCCCTGCATTGAGGTTGAAGTTCTCCAAGCCACTGAGCATCACGCCATCCGAACCACTGGTGGCATTTCCCATAATCAGAGTGCCATTGTTATTCACCGTGAGGCTATCTGTTCCACCGCCGAAGGCAGATGTGCCGTTTGTCAGCGTCATTGTTCCGCCATTCACGGTGACGGTGTCGCTGCCGCCGCCTGTGGTGATGCGTCCCGTTGCCGTGCCGCCAGCCATGGTCATGGTGACATTGCCCGAAAAGTCCGAGTTGATGATTTCATTCGCCGTGACCGTGCCTGATGTGAAATTAATTGTTGCGGTGTCATTGGACGCGCCACCCGTGAGAGACACCGCCGCACCTGAAACATTAATATTTCCCGTGTTGGCAACCATCACAGCTGCCGTTGCCGTTCCAGCTTCCACACGGATACCGTGTGCCGCCGTGCCAGAACCCGTGAGATTGATTACGCCTGCATTGCTCACACTTACTGTTCCTGAGCCAGCGTGATTCACCAAAATCCCCCGATGACTCGTGCCACAATTGGATGAACAATCAGTAGCAAAGCCGATGGTTGTTCCCGTATTATTGTTTATGCTCACATTTCCTGTGCCTGCTGAAATCGCCTCAATGCCCCGCAGTCCAGAATTGTGGGTATTGTCAGAAAGAGGCTTAAAAACCAATGATGCCGCATTATTGATGGTGACACCTATTGCCGACTTCACATACAGAGCCGCCTTGTTTGCTCCACGCACCAACACATTGTTCTTTGTGCCTGTGGTTTGATGATTGACCGTCATTGTGCCACTCACAAACGACCCATCCAGAGTGCCATCCAAAGTAATGCCGTGGTCGTCACCACTGTTATTGATTACTCCTCCCAAGTCAAACAAGGTGACTGTCAAATTACCCAGATGATTGCCACTGACAAACGGACGACTCGCAACATTAAGATGGGCTTGTCTGAATAGGCGTCCCATTTGCATGCCGTTTGCGCGATCGCTATCGCTGGTGTTGGCATCGGCGACACACACCAGATTATTGACACTATAGTTGGAAGAACAATCAAATCCCGACTCCTCAAGAACAATGGACAGCTGTGACCATGCCAGCTGCAACAGATTGCCACTGACCGAAAGCGTAAAGACGGCATTCCATTGCTGCGACCCCGAAAAAAGCTGCAAACGACTCGCCAATAGCTGCAGCATCTCCGCCTGAGTGGGAACAGTTCCCGATGGTGTGGCACGCTCAATGCCGCCTGTGCTCCAGATGGTAAACGCCGTTTGCGTGGCATGGGTTCTTTGGCTGATCGTCCCTGACGGCAAATTAATATTGATAAATGGCGCATCGTTGCCATTGCGAGTGGCATAAAATCTCACCTTATAGCTGGGAGCGGTGCTGGGGGCGGTGCTGGTCAAGCCATTGAGTCCCAAAACAACCGTAGAGTTCGCCCGCACATTGAAATAATTCAAACCACTGATGGTGAGTGACTTCAAGGCTTGATTGCTGCTGGCTTGTCCCAAACGCACCGTGCCGTAATTAGTGATGACACTGTCGGAAGCATTGTCGCGATCAAAATTATATGTGCCACCGCCATTGAGGGTGAGGATGCCATAATTGGTGAGGGTGTTTGTGCCGCCGCCCAAATCAAGACTGGTGAGAGAGGCACGGGGTGCGGTGGCATCGGTATAATTGGTGTTCGCCGCGCCAATGGTGATGGTATCGTTGCCGTCACCAACGCTCATGCCGCCTGAGATTTGATTGCCACTGCCGCCCCCCGTATGGGTGAAAGTGACGGCGGCGTTTGCCCTATTATTGGAATCAACGGGCTTGAGATGGATGATATCGCCTCCTGCGCGCACACCGCCTGTATTGGCAATGGTGATGGCGGCGGTGGTGCTGCCCACATCCAGATAGAATGCGTGCGAGCCACTGTGCGTTCCCACATCAATGACCCCAACGCCGCTATTGATGGTGATGACCCCACTGCCCGCCCGTTTGACAAAAATCCCCCGCGTGTTATTGCCAAACGATGATGCGCCACTGACATAGCCAATTGTGCCATTGGCGGTGGTGATGGCAATGGCATCATTGCCAGTGCTGATGGACTCGGCATAAATTCCCACAAGGCGATTGAGAGTCGTGCCTGATGTTTGCCCCGGTGTGGTCATGCGAATTTCATGATTATTGGCAATGGTGATGGCGAGTGCTTTTTGCGAGCGGGCATAAATGGCGGCAGCCCCCACATCGCCGCTCACGGTTGTTGCCGATGAGCCAAAAACATACATGTGCCTTGCCTGACCGGCATTATAGTTAAAGGTCAAATCCCCCGTGACGGCACTGCCAGGGGATGTGCCGTCCACAATGATGCCATGCCCCGAATGAGTCGCCGTTGCTCCATAATTGATGGAATACTGATTTTGCGCCACATTGATGAGCTGTGGCAGCGACAGCGTCAAATCACCACTGTGGGTGCCATCCGCCAATGATTGACCCACGGCGGCAAACATGCGTCCCAGATTAAGCCCTCCTTGCAGCTCGGCAATGGCGGCGGCGGAGGCGGTGGTTGCCTCACAGGTGAGGGCATTGCCCACCAAGCGACAGGTCAGAGCCGATGCGTCATAATGAAAGCGCATATCGCTCCACGACAGGGTGAGGTCTTGATAGCCCGCCACAGACGAATTGACCGCCGTCAAAGAAAAGTTCGCCCGCACTCCAAGACTGCCTTTGGGCGCATCACTGGCGAATAACACATCATCATCCAACTGGTCGCCCATGGCGGTCAGCAGCGCACCCAATGACGCACGATTGCTGCCAGAACCCAGCGCAACCGATGACACACGCCACAAAACAAAACTTTGATTGCCACTCTGCAAGGCAAAAGTCGCAGGCGTATGCACAGTGATGGTGGGCACGGCAAGAGACGAATCAATTAATTGCAAGGCAAAATCATGACGGCGCGTGTTGTCAGCCAGATTCGTTCCCGAGCCTTGCAGATAAAAATGAAGACGGCTCTGAGGATGCCAGCGCATGACATCCAAGCCGCTCAGTGAGATATCATTGCTGACAACGCCCCTGCCTCCCATATGGAGCGTGCCGTAATGTTCAAAATTCGCCACCACATTGCCCGTTCCTGTGGCGTGATAGATGGCGTTGGAGCTGACAATGGTGCCGCGATTGACAATATCCACCGTGTGATTGTGCGCCCCCCCCACAACATAAAACGCCGCATTGCGATTGGCGTTGTCGGCAAAGTTTCCCATCACATCAATGACGGTGTCAGAGCCGATTTCCACATCAATATCACTGACGGCACGGGAGGCATCCACATAGATGGCATAATGACCATTGCCGCGATTGGCACATCCTTTGCTGGTTTGGGTGCAGGCGTGGGTGTCGGCAAAGCCGATGCGAGCGACATCCTTATTGCGATCATCGGTGCGAATCACCACCTTGCCACCCGCCGTGCTCTCCACATAAATGGCGGCGGTGTTGTTGTAGAAATTCGTGCCATTGTGAGAGCCAAAAAGCAGCTCAAGAGCCGTTCCCGCCTGTGCCGAGCCAAGACGCACATCCACATCCATTCCATGACGCACCCGAACGATGGATTCAATGGTGCTGTCACTGTCTCCTCGCACAACCAATTGAGAAATCGCACCCTGCCGATTATTCACCGCGCTGTTTTGTCCGATGCGAATGGCAAGGTCACCCATGACCAATGACCCCAACGCATCCCCATCAAAAAACAGGGCATCGTTATAAATCATGGCACTTTGATTATTGGCAGACGCATCAATGCGGGTGATGGCAATGGCGGCATCGGCAAAAATAATGTGTCTGTTATTGCCACTGACATTGCGATAGGTGAACGCTTCTTCTAAATCAAAGCGCGATGCGCTGGTGATGGTGCAGCTGAGCGCGGCGGAGCATTGGGTGTTGGTGGCGGTGGGCGTGGCTTTCCACTGTAATTGCAAAACCGCCCCACCCGAGGTGTGATTCCATTGAAAGGCATAAATTCTGCCACTGATGGCAACATTGCTTGAAATGGATGAATCTCTGGTGGCAAACCCTCGCACCTGACGCTCCGTGATGCCACTGAAGCTGAGTCCATTGCTGCCCAACACGGGAAAACGATAGAGATCAATGGTGGCGGCGGCGGTGGTGTCGCTGGCGGCAAAAACAAGGTCAAAACTGGGTGCAGCAGAAGATGTGCCGTAGAGAATATGCCGCCCACCGCTCATATCCACAAAGCAATAGGCATTGGCGGCGCAGCTTGTTCCCTCGCCTTTTTTCACATAGAGCCGTAGGGTGCTGGTGGCACGATAATGAAAAGTCTCCAAAGCCGTCACGGTGACATCATGAGACGACCCCGAAGAGCCTCCTCGCACCCATGTTCCTGCCAGATCAAAAGCATCCGTGCCGCCGCCAAAATTCATAGCACCCGACGATGTGGTGAGGGTTGCGCTTTGTCCAATGGTGACGGTGTCACTGCCGCCGCCAAGAGTGATGCGTCCCGAAGCACTGCCACCGTTAATGGTGACTGTCACATTACCCGCAAAATCTGAGTTAATAATCTCATTCGCTGTCACCGTTCCTGATGTGAAATTAATAGTGGCGGTGTCGGCAGCTTCCCCGCCCGTCAAAGATACCGCCGCGCCCGACACATTAATTGTTCCCGTGTTGCTGATGGTCACCGCTTCGGTCGCCGTCCCCGCCTCCACACGAATGCCATGTGATGCCGTGCCAGACCCCGTGAGATTGATGCTTCCTGCATTGCTCACGCTTACTGTTCCTGATCCAGCATGATTCACCAAAATCCCCCGATGCCCTGTTCCGCAATTGCTTGAGCAGCTAGAGCTAAAGCCGATGGTTGTTCCCGTATTATTGTTTATGCTCACATTTCCTGTGCTCGCCGAAATCGCCTCAATGCCACGAATTCCATTGTTGTAAGGTGTTCCAGCAAACATCAGATTGCCGCCGTTGGTGATGGTCACGCCCACCGCCGACTTCACATACAGAGCCGCCTTGTTTGTTCCTCGCACCGACACATCTTGTTTTGTGCCGGTGACATTGAGATTGACGGTGATGCTGCCGGTCACCCGAGATCCGGTTTTACTGCCGTCAATCATGATGGCATGGTCTGTGCCGTTGGTATTGACCGTCCCCGCCAGATTCAGCAGTGTGAGGGAGAAGTCACCATTGCGCGTGCCGCTTTGCAAAGCATTGACACTGCGGAAAATATCGGTGGCATCCATGCCATAGAGAAATTCATCATGGGTGGTGTCACCGCCCGAGCAGGTCACTGTCGCTCCGCTATCATTGGTGATGCAATTCATGGAGCTTGTGATGATTTGTCTTGTGAGATTTTGCCAAGCGATTTGCAGATTATCCGCCGAGCCCTCAGACAGCGTCACCGTGCCGCTATAGCGAGAGCCATTGTGGGTGTAGATTCGCACCCGCGCCGCCAGTTCGGCAAAAGTAAGCGTGGATGCCAGTGATAAATCCGTGCCATCAATAAGGGTGAAGGCACTCTCATCGCCAAGCGTGATGCCACGGGGCAGATAAATGGCAATGATGGGCGCGTCACTGGATGTTGTGCCATTGATGGTGATGGCGGAAGGCAGGGTGAGGGCGATATCAAAATTGTTGTTGGTGCGAGTCAAGTAAAGCCGCAAGGAGCTGCCCGCATTGAGGGTGAATGAATTGAGCCCAGTCACGGTGACTCCTTTTGAGCCATTGGTGGCATCACCCACAATCAGCGTGCCGCCACTATTCACCGTGACGCTATCTGTTCCACCGCCAAATGCCGATGTGCCGTTTGTCAGCGTCATTGTGCCGCCATTGACCGTGACGGTGTCATTGCCGCCGCCGAGCGTGATACGCCCCATTGCGCTACCGCCACTCATGGTCATGGTGATGTTGCCTGCAAAGCTGGAATTGATAATCTCGCTCGCCGTGACCGTGCCCGATGTCAAATTGATTGTGGCGGTGTCGGCAGATGCACCTCCTGTCAAAGACACCGCCGCGCCCGCCACATTGATAGTTCCCGTGTTGCTGATGGTCATCGCTTCGGTCGCCGTCCCCGCCGAAACCTGTATGCCATGTGCCGCCGTGCCAGAACTGGTGAGATTAATTGTTCCAGAATTTGTGATGCTCACCGTGCCAGAGCCAGCATGATTGACAAAAATACCCCGATGACTCGTGCCACAATTGGTGGTGCAGTTTGTCGCAAAGCCGATGGTGGCAGAATTTGTGATGCTGACACTGCCTGTGCCTGCCGAAATCGCCTCAATTCCCCGCAGTCCAGAACTGTGGGTATTGCCCGTCCCAGACTTAAAGACCAATGATGCCGCATTATTGATGCTCACGCCCACAGATGATTTCACATACAGAGCGGCTTGGTTTGCCCCTCGCACCTGCACTTCTTTTCTGGCATTGGCAGCGGTGGTGGTTTGATGATTGAGGGTGATATTTCCCGTCACTCGTGACCCTGTCACCGTGCCATCCAGCGTGATGCCGTGTCCTGTTCCTGTGGCATTCACATGCGCGCCCAAATTATTGAGATTGAGGATGAGATTGCCCGCAAGAGACGAACCCGTGACATTGACCTTGCCGAAAATGGTAGCAAGTGTGAGCCCCGATGCAAAATCGCTATCGGTTCCCCCCATGCAGTCAATGGTATTGCCGGTGCGGGTGCAATAAAGCCGAGCAATGAGATCGCTCCATGCGATGCGCAGTTCCTCGCTCACTTCGGTGAGGGTAATCGTTCCTTCGTATGTCACGATGCCTTTTTGGATGACAACGCGCTCTTGCAGATGAGCCAGGGTGATTCCCGACAGTGTGAGGGTGGTGGAATCAATAATGGCAAACGCGTTTTTGTCGGCGACCACATAGCCAGAGGGCAGATGCAGCTCAATGATGGGTGTGGTGGCGGCACCGCCTGCCAAAGTCACCGTTCCAGCGATTGTCAAAGCATTGAAATTGCTGTCCATATAAAGACGCAGTCTGCTATTGGCATTGAGATTGAAATTCTCCAAGCCCGAAATTGTTACGCCATCCGAGCCGTTGGTGGCATTCCCCATAATCAGCGTGCCATTGTTATTCACCGTGAGGCTATCCGTCCCTGAGCCGAAGGCAGATGTGCCGTTTGTCAGCGTCATTGTGCCGCCATTGACCGTCACGGTGTCACTGCCGCCGCCGAGCGTGATGCGCCCCAAAACACTGCCGCCGTTAATGGTGACTGTCACATTACCTGAAAAATCTGAGTTAATAATCTCACTCGCCGTCACCGTGCCAGATGTCAGGTTGATGGTGGCGGTGTCAGCAGACGCTCCCCCCGTCAAAGACATCGCCGCACCCGCCACATTAATTGTTCCCGTATTGCTGATGGTGACGGCTGCCGTTGCTGTTCCAGCGTCCACACGGATGCCATGTGCGTCTGTGCCAGAACCCGTGAGATTAATTGTTCCAGAATTTGTGATACTCACCGTGCCAGAGCCAGCATGATTGACCAGTATGCCTCTATGGTTGCTGCCGCAATTGGTGGTGCAGTTTGTCGCAAAGCCGATAGTGGCAGAATTCGTGATGGTCATGCTGCCTGTTCCCGCCGAAATAGCCTCAATTCCCCGTAGTCCATTGTTGTAAGGTGTTCCAGCAAACACCAGATTGCCACCGTTGGTGATGGTCACACCCGCCGCCGACTTCACATACAGAGCCGCCTTGTTTGCGCCTCGCACCGACACATCGCGCCTCGTGCCTGTGGTTTGATGATTGACGGTCAGACTGCCCGTGACCTGTGAGCCTGCCACCGTGCCATCCAGCGTGATGCCATGACCCGTGCCACTGGTGTTGACCGCACTGGTGAAACTATGAAGAGTCACGGTGAGATTGCCCGAACGCAATCCTTCCGCCGCCAATTCCGACACATCGGCAAACATGCGATCCATCGTCAGACCGCCACTGAGCTCACTGGCAGAGCCACCCGTGCAGGTCAGAGTCGGCACGCTGTAAGAACAATCCAATGTGCTGGCGGCAACAGACGCAAAAAGACCCGTCCACGACACTTGCAAATTCTCGCCGTCCTCACGCAAAACAAATCTGCCTCTGTAGGTGACAGCCCCACGCAGCACCTTCACCCGAGCATCCAAGTCAGCCAGATTGGCAATGGTGAGAGAACCACTGCCTGTGTCAATCAAATCAAAAGCCGTGCGGTCGGAAAGATCGTAACTGGCGGGAAGATGAATCTCAATCACGGGGGCATTGCTGCCCGTGCCATTAAAACGCACAGCAGAAGATAACTTCACAGCATTGAAATCTCTCCCCAAATAAAACCGCACAGTGCTGCCGGACTCCGCCGTGAAGCTCTCCAACCCTCTGATGATGAGATTGCCCGCAGAGCGTGTCCTCATGCCAAAATGCACCGTGCCGCGATTGGTCACAGAGTCCGTGCCAGAGCCAAAATCAGAAATCAGAGAATCCCAACGCCATGTGCCGTTCGCCGCAACGCTCACCGCATCATTGCCACCGCCACTGCGCACACCACCTTGAACATTTGCACCACCAGCAATGCTCACCGTGCTGTTGCCACCCAAATCTTCACCCCAGTAAATGTAGGTTGCCGAAACATCCGAGCCACTGGCAAAAGTCACATTGGCACTCTTGCCCGAGCCTCCCTCAACCGCAATGGCGATGTTACGAGAATTGATGCTGCCACTGTTGCTGATGGTGGCACTGGCGACAGAGGACGGATGAGACAGTTCAGCCAAAATCCCCACCATCCTAATGACACCAATGGTGGCATTCACATTGATGTCGCCACTGTTCACAATACTGATATTCCCCGTGCCGATATGACTCGCCGCAATGCCACGGTGAGCTTGTCCACAACTCACCGTGCATGTAGCAGAAAAGCCAAGAGTGGCAGAAGAATTATTGGTGACGGTCAGATTGCCCGTTCCTGTGGCAATGGCGTGAATGCCATAAAGAGATGACTCATGGCGACCAGCATTGGTGGCAAACTGCACATTCGCTCCATTAACAACAGTGACGGCGTTTCGTCCTTTGACATACAACCCCGCCTGACCACGATGGCGCACTTGCACATCACGCTTTGTGCCGGTGGTCTGATGATTGACCGTCAGATTGCCGCTCACCCGTGAGCCTTCCCGTGCCCCATCAATGCGCACACCATGACCCGTGCCATCCGAGTTGATGGTGGTGTCGGTCACATTGTTAATGGTGACGGTGAGATTGCCCGTGTGAACACCATCTTGCAAAGAGGTGATGTCTTGAAACAAACGCCGAGCATTGATGCCTGAATTGAGTTCGCTGACATTGCCGCCCGTGCAGGTGAGGGTGGTGCTGGCAAGGGCACAGGTCATGGTGGAGGCGGTGGTGTTGACCACCGCCATATTGCTCCAGCGCATCGTCAGAGCGGTGGGAATGGCGTTGGTGCTGGTGACACCCAGTTCAATAAAACCAACATATTCCGTGCTACCGTCTGACGAGAACAGACGCACCTGAGATGCCAAGTCCGCCAAATCAAAAACGCTATTGGGAACAAAAGCCGTGGCACTCAGAAGGGTGAAATAGTTTTGATCGCTGATGCTATACCCAGACGGCAGATACACATGCAATGCGGTGGGGTCTTGTCCCACCGTGCTATTGACATTCACACGCCCCGACAGAGTCATGGCGGTGTCAAAGACACTGGCGGTGCGACTCAGATAAAGCCCCATGGTGGTATTGGCATTGACGGTGAATGTCTCCAAGCCGGTCACGGTGACTCCTTTTGAGCCATTGGTGGAATTTCCCATAATCAGAGTACCGCCGCTGAGTGTCATGCTATCAGTGCCCCCGCCAAATGCCGATGTGCCGTTTGTCAGCGTCATTGTGCCGCCACTGACCGTCACACTGTCACTGCCCCCCGCCAGAGTGATGCGCCCCGTGGCACTGCCGCCGTTCATGGTCATGGTGATGTTGCCTGCAAAGCTGGAATTGATAATCTCGCTCGCCGTGACCGTGCCAGATGTGAGGCGAATGGTGGCTGTGTCGGCAGCTTCCCCGCCCGTCAAAGACACCGCCGCACCCGCCACATTAATTGTTCCCGTGTTGCTGATGGTCACCGCTTCGGTCGCCGTCCCCGCCGACACCTGTATGCCATGTGATGCCGTGCCAGAACCCGTAAGATTAATTGTTCCAGAATTTGTGATGCTCACCGTGCCAGAGCCAGCGTGATTCACCAAAATCCCCCGATGCCCTGTTCCGCAATTGGTGGTGCAGTTTGTCGCAAAGCCGATGGTGGCAGAATTGCTGATGCTCACACTGCCTGTTCCTGCCGAAATCGCCTCAATGCCGCGCAAGCCATTGTTGTAAGGTGTTCCAGAAAACACCAGATTGCCGCCGTTGGTAACACTCACGCCCGCCGCCGACTTCACATACAGAGCCGCTTTGTTCGTCCCTCGCACCTGAATATCTCGCTTGGTGGCAGAAGCGGTCTGATTATTGACCGTCATACTTCCCGTCACCCGAGAATCCGTCACCGTGCCATCCAGCTCAATGCCGTGACCTGTGCCCGCCGTGTTCACAGTCGCCGCCAGAGATGCCGTTGACGAGCCAAAATTAACCGTCAAATCACCCGTGAAAACACCGCTTGATAATGAATCAATCTTTCTAAAAATATCATCCAAATCAAAGCCATCCACAAACTCAAAACTGCTGGCACTGCCGCCACTGCAGGTGATGGCAGTGCTCACCAACCGACAGTTTAACGCCTCACCAATCGTCCCCCACGCCAACTGCAACTGACCTCCTGTGGCGCGCGATAAGGTGAAATCACCGTCATACACCGTACCATCATGACTGCGCACGACCAGACGGCGAGCCAACTCCGAGAAAGTCAGAGTGGATTGCAAAACAATCGCCGATGCATCAATCAAGGTAAACGCCGAACGACTCCCAGATGTATAGCCCGCAGGAAGAAACAACTCAAGGATGGGAGCATTTCGGTCATTGCTGCCATTGAAAGTCACCGTGCCGGATATATCCACCTTGCCAAAAAGACTATCCAGATACAAACGCAGCGTGCTGTTCGCCGCCAGTGTGAAAGTCTCCAAGCCGGTGATGCTAATATAGCGTGACACCTGTGTGCTGCTGCCAATCGCCATGATGCCGCGATTGGTGATGGAATCGGTGCCGCCACCAAAAGACGAATTGTAATTGATTGTCCAACTGCCGTTCGCAAAAACCGACACAGATTCATTGCCCGTTCCCCCCATGATGCCTCCCGTCACAATAGCATAAGAGCCAATATTCACGGTGCTGTTGCCACCAAACTGCTGACTCCAATAGGCAATCAACGCCGAGGTACGAGACCCATTGTTGAAACTAAGAGTGGCGGTTTTACCTGTTCCCCCCACCACATTGATGGCAATATCACGAGCCTCAATAATGCCCGTATTGTCAATGCTCACACTGGCAGCGGCACTTGATGATGGCAGTTCCGCAAGAATTCCCACCATGCCCACAGCATTGACGGTATTGCTCACCCGAATGACACCCGCATTGACAATATCAATGTCCCCCGTGCCGATATGACTCGCCGCAATGCCACGATGATTTGCCCCACAGTTTGCAGTGCAAGCAGCAGAAAAGCCAATGGTGGTGGCAAAATTGTTGGTGACGGTCAGATCGCCCGTTCCTGTGGCAATGGCATGAATGCCATAAAGAGATGAGGCGTATTGACTGTTATTGGTGGCAAACAACACATTGGCACCATTGGTCACGGTCACGGCGTTTCGTCCTTTGACATACAGCCCCGCCTGACCGCGATGGCTTACCCGCACGGTGCGCTTTGTGCCGGTGGTTTGATGATTGACCGTCAGACTGCCGCTCACCCGTGAGCCTTCCCGTGCCCCGTCAATACGCACACCGTGACCCGTGCCACCGGAATTAATGGTGGTGTCGGTCACATTATTAATGGTGACGGTGAGATTGCCCGTGTGAACACCATCTTGCAAAGAAGTGATGTCTTGAAACAAACGGCGCGCATTGATGCCTGAATTGAGTTCGCTGGCATTGCCGCCCGTGCAGGTGAGGGTGGTGCTGGCAAGATTGCAACTCATGGTGGATGCCGTATTATTGACCACCGCCATATTGCTCCAGCGCATCGTCAAAGCAGTGGGAATGGCATTGGTGCTGGTGACACCCAACTCAACAAAGCCCACATACTCCGTGCCATCAGCGGCAAAAATACGCACTTGAGATGCCAAGTCCGCCAAATCAAAAACGCTATTGGGAACAAGAGCGGTAGCACTCAGAAGGGTGAAATAGTTTTGATCGCTAATGCTATACCCAGACGGCAGATACACATGCAATGCGGTGGGGTCTTGTCCCACCGCCGCATTGACATTCACACGCCCCGACAGAGTCATGGCGGTGTCAAAGACACTGGCGGTGCGACTCAGATAAAGTCCCATGGTGGTATTGGCATTGACGGTGAATGTCTCCAAGCCGGTCACGGTGACTCCTTTTGAGCCATTGGTGGAATTCCCCATAATCAGCGTGCCATTGTTATTCACCGTGAGGCTATCTGTTCCACCGCCAAATGCCGATATTCCATTGGCAAGAGTGAGCGTTCCGCCATTCACCGTGACGGTGTCATTGCCGCCGCCGAGCGTGATGCGCCCCATTGCGCTGCCGCCGCTCATGGTCATGGTGATGTTGCCTGAAAAGGTGGAATTGATGATTTCATTCGCCGTTACCGTGCCCGATGTCAAGTTGATGGTGGCGGCGGTGGTGGATGAGCCACCCGTCAAAGCAATCGCCGCCCCACTGCCCACATTGATATTGCCAGAATTGGTGATGCTGACACTCCCACTGCCGCCGTGATTGACCAGTATGCCTCTATGGTTGCTGCCGCAATTGGTGGTGCAGTTTGTCGCAAAGCCGATGGTGGCAGAATTGGTGATGCTCACATTTCCCGTGCCTGCTGAGATCCCGTGAATGCCCCGCAAGCCATTGTTGTAAGGTGTTCCAGCAAACACCAGATTGCCGCCATTGGTGATGCTCACGCCCACAGATGATTTCACATACAGAGCGGCTTTGTTTGCTCCTCGCACCTGAATATCACGCTTGGTGGCAGGAGCGGTCTGATTATTGACCGTCATACTTCCCGTCACCCGAGAATCCGTCACCGTGCCATCCAACTCAATGCCATGACCCGTGCCCGCCGTGTTCACAGTCGCCGCCAGAGACGCCGTTGCCGAGCCAAAATTAACCGTCAAATTCCCCGTGAAAACACCGCTTGATAATGAGCTGATTTTTCTGAAAATATCATCCAAATCAAAGCCACCCACAAACTCAAAACTGCTGGCACTGCCCCCACTGCAGGTGATGGCAGTGCTCACCAACCGACAGTTTAACGCCTCACCAATCGTCCCCCACGCCAACTGCAACTGACCTCCTGTGGCGCGCGATAAGGTGAAATCACCGTCATACACCGTACCATCATGACTGCGCACGACCAGACGGCGAGCCAACTCCGAGAAAGTCAGAGTGGATTGCAAAACAATCGCCGATGCATCAATCAAGGTAAACGCCGAACGACTCCCAGATGTATAGCCCGCAGGAAGAAACAACTCAAGGATGGGAGCATTTCGGTCATTGCTGCCATTGAAAGTCACCGTGCCGGATATATCCACCTTGCCAAAAAGACTATCCAGATACAAACGCAGCGTGCTGTTCGCCGCCAGTGTGAAAGTCTCCAAGCCGGTGATGCCAATATAGCGTGACACCTGTGTGCTGCTGCCAATCGCCATGATGCCGCGATTGGTGATGGAGTCCGTGCCACCACCAAAAGACGAACTGTAATTGATATTCCATGTGCCACCTGAGGCAACAGTCACCGTCTCATTGCCCGTTCCCCCCATGATGCCGCCCGTCACAGTGGCATTGGAAGCAATACCCACCGTGCTGTTGCCGCCAAACTGCTGACTCCAATACGCCATCAAAGACGACACACGAGAGCCACCGTTGAAACGGATGGTGGCGGTTTTACCTGAGCCGCCCACCACATTGACGGCAATGTCACGAGCCTCAATCGTTCCCGTGTTGACAATGCTCACACTGGCAGCAGCACTTGATGATGGCAGTTCCGCAAGAATCCCCACCATGCCCACAGCATTGACGGTATTGCTCACCCGAATGACACCCGCATTGACAATATCAATGTCCCCCGTGCCGATATGACTCGCCGCAATGCCGCGATGATTTGTCCCACAGTTTGCAGTGCAAGCAGCAGAAAAGCCAATGGTGGTGGCAAAATTGTTGGTGACGGTCAGATCGCCCGTCCCCGTCGCTATGGCATAGATGCCATACAACGATGAGGCGTACCGATTATTATTGGTGGCAAACTGCACATTCGCTCCATTGACAACCGTCACACCACTGCGTCCCTTCACATACAACCCCGCCTGACCGCGATGGCGCACTTGCACATCACGCTTTGTGCCGGTGGTTTGATGATTGACCGTCAGACTGCCGCTCACCCGCGAGCCTTCCCGTGCCCCATCAATACGCACACCGTGACCCGTGCCACCCGAGTTAATGGTGGTGTCGGTCACATTGTTAATGGTGACGGTGAGATTGCCCGTGTGAACACCATCTTGAAGTGATGCCACATCTTGAAAAAGACGGCGGGCTTTGATGCCTGTCCCCAATTCACTGGCATTGCCGCCCGTGCAGGTGAGGGTGGTGCTGGCAAGGGCACAGGTCATGGTGGATGCTGTATTATTGACCACCGCCATATTGCTCCAACGAAGAGTGAGGGCGGTGGGAATGGCGTTGGTGCTGGTGACTCCCAACTCAACAAAGCCCACATACTCCGTGCCATCAGCGGCAAAAATACGCACTTGAGATGCCAAGTCCGCCAAATCAAAAACGCTATTGGGAACAAGGGCGGTGGCACTCAGAAGGGTGAAATAGTTTTGATCAGCGACGCTATACCCAGACGGCAGATACACATGCAATGCGGTGGGGTCTTGTCCCACCGCCGCATTGACATTCACCCGCCCCGACAGAGTCAAAGCGGTGTCAAAGACACTGCCCGTGCGGCTTAAATAAAGCCCCATGGTGGTATTGGCATTGACGGTGAAGGTCTCCAAGCCAGTCACGGTGACTCCTTTTGAGCCATTGGTGGCATTTCCCATAATCAGAGTACCGCCGCTGAGTGTCATGCTATCAGTGCCACCGCCAAATGCCGATGTGCCGTTTGTCAGTGTCATTGTGCCACCACTCACCGTCACGGTGTCATTACCACTGCCAAGAGTGATGCGCCCCGTGGCACCGCCGCCGTTCATGGTCATGGTGATGTTGCCTGCAAAGCTGGAATTGATAATCTCGCTTGCCGTCACCGTGCCAGATGTCAAACCGATGGTGGCGGCAGTGGTGGATGAACCCCCAGTCAAAGACACCGCCGCACCACTGCCCACATTGATATTGCCCGAATTGGTGATGCTGACCGTGCCAGAGCCACCGTGATTCACCAGTATGCCTCTATGGTTGCTGCCGCAATTGGTGGTGCAATTGCTGGCAAAGCCGATGGTGGCAGAATTGTTTATGCTCACGCTGCCTGTGCCTGCCGAAATCCCATGAATTCCCCGTAGTCCATTGTTGTAAGGTGTTCCAGCAAACACCAGATTGCCGCCGTTGGTGATGGTCACGCCCACCGCCGATTTCACATAGAGAGCCGCTTTGTTTGCTCCTCGCACCTGAATATCACGCTTGGTGGCAGGAGCGGTCTGATTATTGACCGTCATACTTCCCGTTACCCGAGAATCCGTCACCGTGCCATCCAACTCAATGCCATGACCCGTGCCCGCCGTGTTCACTGTCGCCGCCAAAGACTCCGTTGCCGAGCCGAGATTGACCGTCAAATCGCCCGTGAAAACACCGCTTGATAATGAACTGATTTTTCTAAAAATATCATCCAAATCAAAGCCACCCACAAACTCAAAACTGCTGGCACTGCCCCCACTGCAGGTGATGGCACTGCCCACCAACCGACAATTTAACGCCTCACCAATCGTCCCCCACGCCAACTGCAACTGACCTCCCGTGGCGCGCGATAAGGTGAAATCACCATCATACACCGTGCCGTCATGACTGCGCACAATGAGACGGCGAGCCAACTCCGAGAAAGTCAGAGTGGATTGCAAAACAATCGCCGATGCATCAATCAAGGTAAACGCCGAGCGACTCCCAGAATCATAGCCCGCAGGAAGAAACAACTCAAGGATGGGAGCATTTCGGTCACTGCTGCCATTGAAGGTCACCGTGCCGGATATATCCACCTTGCCAAAAAGACTATCCAGATACAAACGCAGCGTGCTGTTCGCCGCCAGGGTGAAAGTCTCCAAACCCGTGATGCCAATATAGCGTGACACCTGTGTGCTGCTGCCAATCGCCATGATGCCACGATTGGTGATGGAATCCGTGCCACCACCAAAAGACGAACTGTAATTGATATTCCATGTGCCACCTGAGGCAACAGTCACCGTCTCATTGCCCGTTCCCCCCGTGATGCCGCCCGTCACAATGGCATTAGAGGCAATGGTCACCGTGCTGTTGCCGCCAAACTGCCCACTCCAATAGGCCATCAAGGACGACACACGAGAGCCACCGTTGAAACGAATGGTGGCGGTTTTACCTGTTCCCCCCACCACATTGATGGCAATATCACGAGCCTCAATAATCCCCGTATTGTCAATGCTCACACTGGCAGCGGCACTTGATGATGGCAGTTCCGCAAGAATCCCCACCATGCCCACAGCATTGACGGTATTGGTAACCCGAATGACACCCGCATTGACAATATCAATGTCCCCCGTGCCGATATGACTCGCCACAATGCCGCGATGATTTGCCCCACAGTTTGCAGTGCAAGCAGCAGAAAAGCCAATGGTGGTGGCAAAATTGTTGGTGACGGTCAGATCGCCCGTCCCTGTGGCAATGGCGTGAATGCCATAAAGAGATGACTCATGGCGACCAGCATTAGTGCCAAACAACACATTGGCACCATTGGTCACGGTCACGGCGTTTCTTCCTTTGACATACAGCCCCGCCTGACCGCGATGGCTTACCTGCACGGTGCGCTTTGTCCCTGTGGTTTGATGATTGACCGTCAGATTGCCGCTCACCCGTGAGCCTTCCCGTGCCCCATCAATACGCACACCGTGACCCGTGCCATCCGAGTTGATGGTGGTGTCGGTCACATTGTTAATGGTGACGGTGAGATTGCCCGTGTGAACACCATCTTGAAGTGATGCCACATCTTGAAAAAGACGGCGGGCTTTGATGCCCGTCCCCAATTCACTGGCATTGCCGCCCGTGCAGGTGAGGGTGGTGCTGGCAAGGGCACAGCTCATGGTGGAAGCCGTATTATTGACCACCGCCATATTGCTCCAACTCATCGTCAGAGCGGTGGGAATGGAATTGGTGGTGGTGACACCCAGCTCAATAAAACCAACATATTCGGTGCTGCCATCTGATGAGAACAGACGCACCTGAGATGCCAAGTCCGCCAAATCAAAAACACTATTGGGCACAAGAGCCGCAGCACTCAGAAGGGTGAAATAGTTTTGGTCGCTAATGCTATACCCAGACGGCAGATACACATGCAATGCGGTGGGGTCTTGCCCCACCGCCGCATTGACATTCACACGCCCCGACAGAGTCATGGCGGTGTCAAAAACACTGGCGGTGCGACTCAGATAAAGCCCCATGGTGGTATTGGCATTGACGGTGAATGTCTCCAAGCCGGTCACGGTGACTCCTTTTGAGCCATTGGTGGAATTTCCCATAATCAGCGTGCCATTGTTATTCACCGTGACGCTATCTGTTCCACCGCCAAATGCCGATGTGCCATTGGCGAGCGTGAGTGTTCCGCCATTCACCGTGACGGTGTCATTGCCGCCGCCGAGCGTGATGCGCCCCGAAACACTGCCGCCGTTCATGGTCATGGTGATGTTGCCTGCAAAGCTGGAATTGATAATCTCGCTCGCCGTCACCGTGCCAGATGTCAAACCAATGGTGGCAACGGTGGTGGATGAACCTCCCGTCAAGGCGATCGCCGCACCACTGCCCACATTGATATTGCCCGAATTGCTAATGCTCACCGTGCCAGAGCCACCGTGATTGACCAGTATGCCCCGATGGTTGCTGCCGCAATTGGTGGTGCAGTTTGTCGCAAAGCCGATGGTGGCAGAATTGGTGATGCTGACACTGCCTGTGCCTGCCGAAATCGCCTCAATGCCACGCAATTCAGAACTGTGGGTATTGCTAGAACGAGGCTTAAAAACCAATGATGCCGCATTATTGATGGTGACACCCACAGACGATTTCACATACAGAGCCGCCTTGTTCGCTCCCCGCACCTGAATATCACGCTTGGTGGCAGAAGCGGTCTGATTATTGACCGTCATACTGCCCGTGACCTGTGAGCCTGCCACCGTGCCATCCAGCGTGATGCCATGTCCCGTCCCACTGGTATTGACCGCACTGGTGAAACTATGAAGAGTCACGGTGAGATTGCCCGAACGCAACCCTTCCGCCGCCAATTCCGACACATCGGCAAACATGCGATCCATCGTCAGACCGCCACTGAGCTCACTGGCAGAGCCTCCCGTGCAGGTCAGAGTCGGCACGCTGTAGGAACAATCCAATGTGCTGGCGGCAACAGACGCAAAAAGACCCGTCCAGGACACTTGCAAATTCTCGCCGTCCTCACGCAAAACAAATCTGCCCCTGTAGGTGACAGCTCCACGCAACACCTTCACCCGAGCATCCAAGTCAGACAGACTCGCTATCGTGAGAGAACCACTGCCTGTGTCAATCAAATCAAAAGCCGTGCGGTCGGAAAGATCGTAACTGGCGGGCAGATGAATCTCAATCACGGGCGCATTACTGCCCGTGCCATTAAAACGAACCGCAGAAGATAACTTCACAGCATTGAAATCTCTCCCCAAATAAAACCGCACAGTGCTGCCGGACTCCGCCGTGAAGCTCTCCAATCCTCTGATGATGAGATTGCCCGCAGGGCGTGTTCTCATGCCAAAATGCACCGTGCCGCGATTGGTCACAGAGTCCGTGCCAGAGCCAAAATCAGAAATCAGAGAATCCCAACGCCATGTGCCGTTCGCCGCAACGCTCACCGCATCATTGCCACTGCCACTGCGCACACCACCTTGAACATTTGCACCACCAGCAATTCTCACCGTGCTGTTGCCACCCAAATCTTCGCCCCAGTAAATGTAGGTTGCCGAAACATCCGAGCCACTGGAAAAAGTCACATTGGCACTCTTGCCCGAGCCTCCCTCAACGGCAATGGCGATGTTACGAGAACTGATGCTGCCACTGTTGCTGATGGTGGCACTGGCGACAGAGGATGGATGAGACAGTTCAGCCAAAATCCCCACCATCCTACTGACGCCAATGGTGGCATTCACATTGATGTCGCCACTGTTCACAATACTGATATTCCCCGTGCCGATATGACTCGCCGCAATGCCACGATGACTCGTGCCACAACTCACGGTGCAAGCGGCAGAAAAACCAAGAGTGGCAGACGAATTGTTGGTGACGGTCAGATTGCCCGTCCCTGTGGCAATGGCGTGAATGCCATAAAGAGATGACTCATGGCGACCAGCATTGGTGGCAAACATCAAATTCGCACCATTGACAACAGTGACGGCGTTTCGTCCTTTGACATACAACCCCGCCTGACCACGATGGCGCACTTGCACGGTGCGTGGCGTGCCGGTGGTTTGATGATTGACCGTCAGACTGCCGGTCACCCGTGAGCCTTCCCGTGCCCCATCAATACGCACACCGTGACCCGTGCCATCCGAGTTGATGGTGGTGTCGGTCACATTATTGATGGTGACGGTGAGATTGCCCGTGTGAACACCGTCTTGCAAAGAGGTGATGTCTTGAAACAAACGCCGCGCATTGATGCCTGTCCCCAACTCGCTGGCATTGCCGCCCGTGCAGGTGAGGGTGGTGCTGGCAAGGGCACAGGTCATGGTGGAGGCGGTATTATTGACCACCGCCATATTGCTCCAACGAAGGGTGAGAGCGGTGGGAATGGCGTTGGTGGTGGTCACGCCCAACTCAACAAAGCCCACATATTCCGTGCCATCAGCGGCAAAAATACGCACCTGAGATGCCAAGTCCGCCAAATCAAAAACACTATTGGGAACAAGAGCCGTGGCACTGATGAGGGTGAAATAGTTTTGGTCACTGATGCTATACCCAGACGGCAGATACACATGCAATGCGGTGGGGTCTTGTCCCACCGCCGCATTGACATTCACACGCCCTGATAGAGTCATGGCGGTATCAAAGACATTGCCCGTGCGGCTTAAATAAAGCCCCATGGTGGTATTGGCATTGACGGTGAATGTCTCCAAACCGGTCACGGTGACTCCTTTTGAGCCATTGCTGGCATCCCCCACAATCAGCGTGCCACCACTGAGTGTCATGCTATCTGTTCCACCGCCAAATGCCGATGTGCCGTTTGTCAGCGTCATTGTGCCACCATTGACCGTGACGGTGTCATTGCCGCCGCCAAGAGTGATGCGACCCGTGGCATTGCCGCCGTTCATGGTGACTGTCACATTACCTGCAAAATCTGAGTTAATAATCTCGCTCGCCGTGACCGTGCCCGATGTCAAGTTGATGGTGGCGGTGTCAGCAGACGCTCCCCCCGTCAAAGACATCGCCGCGCCCGCCACATTAATTGTTCCCGTGTTACTGATGGTCACCGCTTCGGTCGCCGTCCCCGCCGACACCTGTATGCCATGTGCCGCCGTGCCAGAACCCGTAAGATTAATTGTTCCAGAATTTGTGATGCTCACTGTTCCCGAGCCAGCATGATTGATAAAAATACCCTGATGACTCGTGCCACAATTGGTGGTGCAAGCAGAAGCAAAACCAATTTGACTTCCACTATTATTGGTCACATTCACATTTCCTGTGCCTGCTGAAATCGCCTCAATGCCCCGTAGTCCATTGTTGTAGGGTGTTCCAGAAAACACCAGATTGCCGCCATTGGTGATGGTCACGCCCGCCGCCGACTTCACATACAGAGCCGCTTTGTTTGTCCCCCGCACCTGAATATCACGCTTGGTGGCAGGAGCGGTCTGATTATTGACCGTCATACTGCCCGTCACCCGAGAATCCGTCACCGTGCCATCCAGCTCAATGCCATGACCCGTGCCCGCCGTGTTCACTGTCGCCGCCAAAGACTCCGTTGCCGAGCCAAGATTGACCGTCAAATCGCCCGTAAAAACACCGCTTGATAATGAACTGATTTTTCTAAAAATATCATCCAAATCAAAGCCACCCACAAACTCAAAACTGCTGGCACTGCCACCACTGCAGGTGATGGCACTGCCCACCAACCGACAGTTTAATGCCTCACCAATCGTCCCCCACGCCAACTGCAACTGACCCCCTGTGGCGCGCGATAAGGTGAAATCACCGTCATACACCGTGCCGTCACGACTCCGCACGACCAGACGGCGAGCCAACTCCGAGAAAGTCAGAGTGGATTGCAAAACAATCGCCGATGCATCAATCAAGGTAAAAGCCGAGCGACTTCCAGAATCATAGCCCGCAGGAAGAAACAACTCAAGGATGGGAGCATCTCGGTCATTGCTGCCATTGAAAGTCACCGTGCCGGATATATCCACCTTGCCAAAAAGACTATCCAGATACAAACGCAGCGTGCTGTTCGCCGCCATGGTGAAAGTCTCCAAGCCGGTGATGCTGATATAACGTGACACCTGTGTGCTGCTGCCAATCGCCATGATGCCGCGATTGGTGATGGAATCCGTGCCGCTACCAAAAGACGAATTGTAATTAATTGTCCAACTGCCGTTCGCAAAAACCGACACAGATTCATTGCCCGTTCCTCCCATGATGCCACCCGTCACAACGGCATAAGAGCCAATATTCACGGTGCTGTTGCCACCAAACTGCTGACTCCAATAGGCAACCAACGCCGAGGTACGAGAACCATTGTTGAAACTAAGAGTCGCGGTTTTACCTGTTCCCCCCACCACATTGATGGCAATATCACGAGCCTCAATAATGCCCGTATTGTCAATGCTCACACTGGCAGTGGCACTTGATGATGGCAGTTCCGCAAGAATCCCCACCATGCCCACAGCATTGACGGTATTGCTCACCCGAATGACACCCGCATTGACAATATCAATGTCCCCCGTGCCGATATGACTCGCCGCAATGCCGCGATGATTTGTCCCACAGTTTGCAGTGCAAGCAGCAGAAAAGCCAATGGTGGTGGCAAAATTGTTGGTGACGGTCAGATTGCCCGTCCCCGTCGCTATGGCATAGATGCCATACAACGATGAGGCGTACCGATTATTATTGGTGGCAAACTGCACATTCGCTCCATTGACAACCGTCACACCACTGCGTCCCTTCACATACAACCCCGCCTGACCGCGATGGCTTACCTGCACGGTGCGCTTTGTCCCGGTGGTCTGATGATTGACCGCCAGACTGCCGGTCACCCGTGAGCCTTCCCGCGCCCCATCAATGCGCACACCGTGTCCCGTGCCATCCGAGTTGATGGTGGTGTCGGTCACATTATTAATGGTGACGGTCAGATTGCCCGTGTGAACACCGTCTTGCAAAGAGGTGATGTCTTGAAACAAACGCCGAGCATTGATGCCCGAATTGAGCTCGCTGGCATTGCCGCCCGTGCAGGTGAGGGTGGTGCTGGCAAGATTGCAACTCATGGTGGATGCCGTATTATTGACCACCGCCATATTGCTCCAGCGCATCGTCAAAGCGGTGGGAATGGAATTGGTGGTTGTCACACCCAGTTCAATAAAACCCACATATTCGGTGCTACCGTCTGATGAAAACAGACGCACCTGAGATGCCAAGTCCGCCAAATCAAAAACGCTATTGGGAACAAGAGCGGCGGCACTCAGAAGGGTGAAATAGTTTTGATCGCTCATGCTATATCCAGACGGCAGATACACATGCAATGCGGTGGGGTCTTGTCCCACCGCCGCATTGACATTCACCCGCCCCGACAGAGTCATGGCGGTGTCAAAGACACTGGCGGTGCGACTCAGATAAAGTCCCATGGTGGTATTGGCATTGACGGTGAATGTCTCCAAACCGGTCACGGTGACTCCCTTTGAGCCATTGCTGGCATCCCCCACAATCAGCGTGCCACCACTGAGTGTCATGCTATCTGTTCCACCGCCAAATGCCGATATTCCATTGGCAAGAGTGAGCGTTCCGCCATTCACCGTCACGGTGTCATTACCACTGCCAAGAGTGATGCGACCCGTGGCACTGCCGCCGTTCATGGTCATGGTGATGTTGCCCGCAAAGTCCGAATTGATGAGCTCATTCGCCGTGACCGTGCCAGATGTCAATCTAATGGTGGCGGCGGTGCTGGATGTCCCGCCCGTCAGAGCGATCGCCGCACCACTGCCCACATTGATATCACCCGAATTGCTAATGCTCACCGTGCCAGAGCCGCCGTGACTCACCAATATCCCCCGATGATTGCTGCCGCAATTGGTAGTGCAAGTGCTGGCAAAGCCGATGGTGGCAGAATTGTTTATGGTCACATTGCCTGTGCCTGCCGAGGTCGCTTCAATGCCGCGCAAGCCATTGTTGTAAGGTGTTCCAGCAAACACCAGATTGCCACCATTGGTGACACTCACACCCGCCGCCGACTTCACATACAGAGCCGCCTTGTTCGCCCCACGCACCGACACATCTTGTTTTGTGCCTGTGGTTTGATGATTGACCGTCATACTTCCCGTCACTCGTGACCCTGCCACCGTGCCATCCAATGTGATGCCATGCCCAGTGCCACTGGTATTGACCGCACTGGTGAAACTATGAAGAGTCACGGTGAGATTGCCCGAACGCAATCCTTCCGCCGCCAATTCCGACACATCCGCAAACATGCGATCCATCCTCAGACCGCCAGCCAACTCATCGGCAGAGCCTCCCGTGCAGGTCAGAGTCGGCACACTGTAGGAACAATCCAATGTGCTGGCAGGCACAGACGCAAAAAGACCCGTCCAGGACACTTGCAAATTCTCACCGTCCTCACGCAAAACAAATCTGCCTCTGTAGGTGACAGCTCCGCGCAACACCTTCACCTTGGCATCCAAGTCAGACAGACTCGCTATCGTGAGAGAACCACTGCCTGTGTCAATCAAATCAAAAGCCGTGCGGTCGGAAAGATCGTAACTGGCGGGCAGATGAATCTCAATCACGGGCGCATTGCTACCCGTGCCATTAAAACGAACCGCAGAAGATAACCTAAGAGCATTGAAATCTCTCCCCAAATAAAACCGCACAATGCTGCCGGACTCCGCCGTGAAGCTCTCCAACCCTCTGATGATGAGATTGCCCGCAGGGCGTGTCCTCATGCCAAAATGCACCGTGCCGCGATTGGTCACAGAGTCAGTGCCAGAGCCAAAATCAGAAATCAGAGAATCCCAACGCCATGTGCCATTCGCCGCAACGCTCACCGCATCATTGCCACTGCCACTGCGCACCCCGCCTTGGACATTTGCACCACCAGCAATGCTCACCGTGCTGTTGCCACCCAAATCTTCACCCCAGTAAATGTATGATGCCGAAACATCCGAGCCACTGGCAAAAGTCACATTGGCACTCTTGCCCGAGCCTCCCTCAACCGCAATGGCAATGTTATGGGATTTGATGCTGCCACTGTTGCTGATGGTGGCACTGGCGACAGAGGATGGATGAGACAATTCAGCCAAAATCCCCACCATCCTAATGACGCCAATGGTGGCATTCACATTGATGTCGCCACTGTTCACAATACTGATATTCCCCGTGCCGATATGACTCGCCGCAATGCCACGATGAGCTTGTCCACAACTCACGGTGCAAGCGGCAGAAAAACCAAGAGTGGCAGAAGAATTGTTGGTGACGGTCAGATTGCCCGTTCCTGTGGCAATGGCGTGAATACCATACAGAGATGACTCATGACGACCAGCATTGCTGCCAAACAGCACATTCGCACCATTGACAACAGTGACGGCGTTTCTTCCTTTGACATACAACCCCGCCTGACCGCGATGGCGCACTTGCACATCACGCTTTGTGCCGGTGGTTTGATGATTGACCGTCAGACTACCGGTCACTCGTGAGCCTTCTCGTGCCCCATCAATACGCACGCCGTGTCCCGTGCCATCCGAGTTAATGGTGGTGTCGGTGACATTATTAATGGTGACGGTGAGATCGCCCGTGTGAACACCGTCTTGCAAAGAGGTGATGTCTTGAAACAAACGCCGAGCATCAATGCCTGTCCCCAACTCGCTGGCATTGCCGCCCGTGCAGGTGAGGGTGGTGCTGGCAAGACCACAGGTCATGGTGGAGGCGGTATTATTAACCACCGCCATATTGCTCCAGCGCATCGTCAGAGCCGTGGGAATGGCATTGGTGCTGGTGATGCCCAACTCAACAAAGCCCACATATTCCGTGCCATCAGCGGCAAAAATACGCACCTGAGATGCCAAGTCCGCCAAATCAAAGACGCTATTGGGAACAAGAGCGGCGGCACTCAAAAGGGTGAAATAGTTTTGATCGCTAACGCTATACCCAGACGGCAGATACACATGCAATGCGGTGGGGTCTTGTCCCACCGTGCTATTGACATTCACACGCCCCGACAGAGTCATGGCGGTGTCAAAGACACTGGCGGTGCGACTCAGATAAAGTCCCATGGTGGTATTGGCATTGACGGTGAATGTCTCCAAACCGGTCACGGTGACTCCCTTTGAGCCATTGCTGGCATCGCCCACAATCAGCGTGCCGCCACTATTCACCGTGAGGCTATCTGTTCCACCGCCAAATGCCGATGTGCCATTGGCAAGAGTGAGCGTTCCGCCATTCACCGTCACACTGTCACTGCCTCCTGCCAGAGTGACGCGCCCCGTGGCACTGCCGCCGCTCACGGTCACGGTGACATCACCCGTAAAGGTGGAATTGATGATTTCACTCGCTGTCACCGTTCCTGATGTGAAATTAATAGTGGCGGTGTCAGCAGCTTCTCCGCCCGTCAGAGCCACCACCGCACCCTGACCCACATTGATATCTGCCGAATTGGTAATGCTCACACTGCCACTCCCACCGTGATTCACCAGTATCCCCCGATGGTTATCGTTACACTGAGAAATATCAGGACAGAAGCCGCCAAAACCAATAGCACCAGTGTTGGTGATGCTCACGCTACCCGTCCCCGCCGAAATAACCTCCATGCCACGCAGTCCACTTCTGAAGGGAGAGCCCACAAACCTCAAACTGCCGCCATTGGTCACGCTCACCCCCATCTGTGATTTCACATATAACGCCGCCCTGTTGGTCCCTTGCACCCACACTTCATGTCTCGTCCCTGTGGTTTGATGATTGACCGTCAGATTGCCCGTCACGCGGCTGCCAAGAATCGTCCCATCCAGTGTGATGCCATGACCCGTTCCCACCGCATTCACAATTGCTCCAAAACTATGAAGAATCACAATCAGCTCGCCCGAACGCACTCCCCGCCTCAATAGCGATGGGGAAGAGGCAAACAAACGCCGAAGATCAATACCTTCAGTGACATTACTGTCAGAACGACCCGTACAGGTGAGGGTCGGCACACTGTAAGAACAACTCAGTGTGCTATTGGTCGTGGGAGCATAAAGATCCTCAAATGAAACCTGCAAATTCTCACCGTCTTCACTCAAGGTCACAATCCCACTGAGGTTGATTCCGCCCCGCCTAATCGACACTTTGGCATTCAAAGCCGCCAGACTCGCTATCGTGAGAGAACCACTCCCTGTGTCAATCAAATCAAAAGCCGCACGATCGGAAAGATCATAACTGGCTGGCAGATTAATCTCAATCACGGGCGCATCGCTCGTCCCATTAAAGCGCACAGCAGAAGATAATGTCACAGCATTGAAATCACCGTCCAAATAAAGACGCAAAGTCGCCCCTGCATTCACGGTAAATGTCTCCAACCCACTTAATGTCACACCATCAGAGCCAGCCGTGGCATTGCCCCAAACCAGCGTGCCATTATGAATGACGGAATCAGAGCCACCGCCCAAAGTAGAACTTTGCGTCATATTCCACAAACCGCCCGAGGCAATCGTCACGGTCTCATTGCCCGAGCCCCCCGTGATGCCGCCCGTCACAATGGCATTGGAACTAATATTCACGGCACTGTTGCCGCCAAAATTCGTGCTGGCATAGATGGACTGAGATGTCACGCGAGAGCCACTGTTGAAATTGACGGTGGCGGTTTTGCCCGAGCCCCCTTGAACGGAAACGGCAACATCAGGAACATTGATGGTCGCCGTGTTGGTGATGGTCACGCTGGCAGACGCTGATGTACGAGGCATCAGTACCAAAATACCCACCATGCCTGTGGCTTGAGTGGTGTGATTCAATTGAATCGTCCCCCCATTGGCAATGGTGATGTTCCCCGTGCCTGTGTGGCTTGCCACAATGCCGCGATGATTTGCGCCACAGGTCGCCGTGCACGCAGAAGAAAAACCAATGGTGGCAGCCGAATTGTTGGTCACCGAAAGAGTGCCCGTCCCCGTTGCGATGGCATGAATGCCTTCAAGAAATAATTCATACTGACCATCGCGCTCAGCCGCAAGCACCAAATTGGCGGAATTGGCAACAGTCACGCCACTGCCTCCTTTCACATACAGTGCCGCACGACCACGATGGCGAACCTGAACATTAGTTGTCGTGCCTGTGGTTTGATGATTGACCGTCAGATTGCCCGTCACCCGAGAACCGTTACGCTCGCCATCAATGGTCACACCGTGTCCTAAACCAACGAAATTGACAACATTCTCGCCGACACGATTGATCACAACCGTGAGATCACCATCGTGAATACCATCTCGCAAAGACGCAATATCTTGAAACAAACGACGCGCATTGATGCCACGACCAATTTCACTAAAATCGCCTCCCGTACAAGTGAGGGTATTGGAGGCAAAAGAGCAATTCATGGTAGAAGGGGTGTTATTAAATCCCACCATATTGCTCCAACGAATTCTGAGGGCATTGAAACTGCTCTGCAGCTCAATGGTGCCTTCATATTCGGTGTTGCCGTCTGATGAGAAAATCCGCACTCTCTGTGCCATGTCCGTCAAATCAAAGGCGGCATTGGAGGCAACAGAGATGGCATTGATGAGAACGAAATACGATTGGTTGCCGATGGTGTACCCAGACGGCAAATGCACATACAACGCCGTTGGATCTTTGCCCGCCTCTCCATTGATATTGATGCGCCCCGAAAGTGTCAGAGCGAAATCAAAAGCATTGCCCGTGCGACTCAGATAGAGCTGCGTGGTGGAATCGGCATTGAGCGTCAATGTCTCCAAACCAGAAAATGTGACGCCTTTGGAGCCATTGGTGACATCCCCTAAAGTCAGCCAAGTGCCATCATTCACCGTGAAGCTGTCTGTGCCATTGCCAAAATTGAGAGTGCCATTGGCAATGGTGACTCTCCCACCATTGAGGGTCATGCTGTCATTGCCACTGCCAAAATTGGATGTGCCATTGGCAATGGTGAGAGTGCCGCCACTCACCGTCATGGTGTCATTGCCAGCGCCAAAATTCAGAAGCCCTGAGGCACTGCCACCACTCATGGTCACAAACACCGAGCCCACAAAATTAGAATTGATGATTCGTGACGCTGTCACACTCCCTGCTGAAAGGGCGATGGTGGAAAAATTGAAAAAGGTGCCGCCATCCAATCTGATTGCATCACCGTTGCCCACATTAATGTTGCCCGAATTGCTGATGCTCACCACTCCACTGACACGCTGATCCACCCATATACCCCGATGATTGCTGCCACAGTTGGCGGTGCAATTGGATGCAAAACCGATGGCTTTTGTGTTGGTGATGGTCACACCGCCCGTCCCCGTTGAAATGGCATGAATGCCGCTCAATCCGCTGTTGTAATTTGTGCCAGAAAAAACCAAATCGCCACTATTGCTGATGGTAATTCCCGCCGCAGATTTAACATAGAGCGCAGCCCTGTTGCCACCTCGCACCTGCACATTGCGCGTCGCATTGCTGCTTGTTTGATTATTGACCGTCAGATTGCCCGTCACCCGCGAGCCTTCCATTGTGCCATCAATCGTCATGCCGTGCCTGTTGCCGGTGGCATTGATGGTGGTGTCGGTGACGCTATCAATGTTAATGGTGAGGTTGCCCGTGTGGGTGCCACCTTGCAGGGCGGTGATATCTTTGAAGAGAAGGCGGGCATTGATTCCCGTATTGAGTTCGGCGACTGAGCCTCCCGTGCAGGTGAGGGTATTGGATGCAAAGGAGCAGTCCATGCTAGAGGCGGTATTACTGATAGCGACCATATCGCTCCAACGGATTCTCAGATTGGTTCTGTTGGAGAGGGGCGATGCGACCATCTGAATGGCGCCCACATATTCGGTGTTGTCGTCTGCTGAGAAAATGAGCACTCGTGATTCCAAATCCGCCAGCCTCAGAGCGAGATTGGTGGAAACGGTCAAGCCACTCATAAGGGTAAAATACCCTTCATTGCCGATGGTGTAGCCAGATGGCAGATACAAAAGCAATGATGCAGGCTCTTCGCCCACAGCGCCATTGAGAGCAATGTTTCCAGAAAATGTCAGAGCGGAATCAAAAGCAGTTCCTGTGCGTGTCAGATAGAGTCGCATGGTTGCGCCGACATTGACATTGATTGTCTGCAGATTAGAAAATCGTGTTCCTTTAGAGCCATTGGTGGCATCTCCCAGTGTGAGCAATCCGCCATTGAGGGTGAGGGTATCGTTGCCGCCGCGAAAATTGGATTCTCCATTGACGAGGGTGAGATGACCGCCACTCAGTGTCACAGTGTCATTGCCGTTGGAAATATCAAAAAGCCCAGAGACGCTGCCGCCACTGATGACGGCGTTCACTCTGCCGCCAAAATTAGAATTGATAATTCGTGAAGCGGTGACGCGTCCATTAGCAAAGGTAACATTGGCGACACTGTTGTCAGCACCGCCTTCCAAAGTGACGGCGTTTGCTCCTGCCACATTGATATTGCCCGAATTGGTGACACTCAATGGTCCTCCGACACGCTGAATCAGCCAAATGGCGCTGTGATCAGAGCCGCAGTTGGCGGTGCAATTGGAAGCAAATCCGATGTTGCCGCTGTTGTTGATATTAATAACGAGGCTGGCGAGCGTTTCGGCGTGAATCCCTCGCAGACCGTTATTGTATCCGCCGCCACTTTTGGTGTCAAAGACGAGATTTGCGCTGTTATTGATATTCACATCTGAGGAGTTTCTCACATACAAAGCGGCTTGCGATTCCCCCCGCACCTGCACATCTCTCTTGGTGGTGCTGTTGGTCTGATGATTGAGTGTGATGCCGAGCCTGATTCGTGTGCTCTGCAGCGAGCCATCAATGGTGATGCCATGCCCTGTGCCTGTGGTGTTGACGGTGGTATCAAAATCATTGAGATTGATGATGGCATTATCGGAGATGCCGGTGACGGATGCGGCGGAGAAAATAGTGCCGAGTGTGAGTCCGCCTGCGAGTTGAGCGGCGGTTCCGCCTGTGCAGGTGATGGTGTTATTGTTGTTGGCACACGCCAGAGCGGCGAGCGTGACCGCATCGCCAGACGATGACCGCGCCTCAACAGACGCCGTCCCTAGAAGAAGCAAAAATGCAAACAAATGCACTAAAGACCACCTCCCCCACAACTCACACGACACCGTGCCCGCCTCACGACAGGACAAAGATGACACTATAGGATGCTATTTCAAACGATCAAAATGACAGTTTGAAAGTCGCCGAATGCCGTCCGACATCTCCATTGATGCCCACCATGCCGTCATAATCCAGCGAGCCAAAGAATTGCTCATCGGCGAACAGCTGCACCCCAGCGGCGAAATCCACATAGATGTCATCCATCACGCCGGTATAGGTGAAACTATTGCCCATGCGGTCGGCGGCGAGCTGCGAGGTGATATCAATCTCATCAAATCCTGAGAGCACATAAGTCACACCGAGTTTGAAGAGCGGCTGAAATGTGACATCCCCAGGATAGAGATAGTCCCCCCCAAAGAGGAGTGCGGTACGCAAACTGGTGAAATTGAAATGCTCATCATTGACATTGAGATTGAAAGGCGAGATACCACTGACGGTGCTCAGATTATTCTCTTCAACATCCTGCATGAAGATTTGTGTCGCGCTGATTCCAGCACTGGGCTCCATATAAACATCGGCATCAACATACGCCCTGTAGGCGACTTTGGCGTGAACGCCATAGTTGACGAAGACGGGTTCAGACTCAACGACGGCGGTATTGAAGGTGGCGCGTTCCATGTCGTGTGCGGTGACACCCAGTGTTATTGCGCCGCCTGCTCTGAATCCGTCTGTTTGGAGCAGTCCGCTTGGAGCAAAGTGTCCTGATGCGGCAAAGGAGACTCGGTGTCCATCGGATTCGCCGCCTCTGTTATTTTCGTGGGCGAGCAGGCTGTAGCTGCCTCCGAACGACATATGGATTTGATTGGTCAGTGACAAATCCCAGAATGCGGCAAAGTTGATTGGCGAATCTTCGTTAAATCCGACCGTTCCTTCCTTGTCGGTTTTGCGCAGGAGCGAGCCCCAGATGGCGGTTCTGCCACAGACGATTTGCCCCTGGCGTCTCAACGCGCTGTAGGTGCTGTAGCGTTTTTTGCCCAAATAGTTGGATTGGGCGCACGACTGATTAAGCACCTGCTCTGCCAGTTGTTGGTCGGCGAACCAGTTGGCTTGCACCATGGTGCCATAGATGGGCGCAGAGACGCGATCCAGTGCCTCACCAAGATTTTGGTGTCTGTCATTGCCAACTTCTTCCAGCGCATTGTAGAGGTGATCAAAAACCTCGCCACTGCCATCCCGCAAAGAGGCGGTTTGCAACACTCTGGCGATGCCCAGCTGTCTCTGATTAGCACCAGCAGCGATGGCGAGGTCACTGAAATCCACTCTTTGAATGGCAGCCCATTGAGCCTTGAGGATATTAGTGCCGCTCACGCTAAATGCGACATCTCTGGCTTTGAGGAGTGTTCCAGCTTGAACAAATCGCACTCGTGCCGCGAGCCCCGCCAGTGTTGGGGCATCATCACCGCTAGAGGCAGTCACACCGATGGAGAGTGAGGAGGCAGTGAACAGATTAAGGTCACCGCCGGCGGAAAGGTCATAACCAGAGGGCAGATTGATGACGATGGTGGGAGCATTGCCCTCTCCTCTGACGGCGAGCGTCGCGCCAGACATGGAGATGGTGCTGAAGTTGTTATTCACAAACAAGTTCAAGGTGGAGCCTCCCTCAAGGGTGAAGTTTTCCACACCAGCGATGCTCACGCCATCCGAGCCATTGGTGGCATCGCCCAAAGTCAGATTGCCGCCGCTATTGACGGTGACGCTGTCCGTTCCAGCACCAAAGTTGGATGCGCCGTTGTTAATCACAAGGTTGCCGCCGCTATTGACGGTGACGCTGTCATTGCCGCCGCCGAGATTGAATGTCCCCGCGAGCCTGCCACCACTGACAGTCACGCTGTCATTGCCGTCACCGAGATTGAGTGTGCTTGCGAGCGTGCCACCACTGACAGTGACGCTGTCATTGCCGCCGCCGAGGTCCAGTGTGCCGGTGAGCGTGCCACCACTGACAGTCACGCCGTCATTGCCGCCGCCGAGACTGACCGTGCCGGTGAGCGTGCCACCACTGACATTCACACGGTCAGCTCCGTTGCTCAAACTGATTGCTCCCGTTGCCGTGCCACGATTCATATTGACCGTGACGATATTGTTGGTCGTGTCAGAAGTTACCAAATTACCAGTGGCTGTCACCCTGCCACCATTGAAATTGACAGTCGCTGACCCAACAGTCGCTGCCCCCCCAGCAATACTGTTAAAAGTAACGGCATCACCCTTCACATTGATGTTGCCGGTGTTGGTGACGGTCGGCGTTCCCCCTTGCACATAAATCGCATTAGCGTTGACGGTGGCGGTGGTATCGGGGTTCATGCTGATGGTGCCACTGTTGGTGACGCGGTTCGCCCCCGAGCCAGAGGAAATTCTTGAGATGATGCCGAAATGGGTCGTGCCACAATTGGCACTGCAGGAAGCGGCGTAGCCGATTGCACCAGAGTTGGTGACAGTCGCCGTGCCACTCGCCGCGGTGACCTCAATGCCCCGCAGAGAGGTGGCATAGACACCGCTCACGGCGGCAAACGAAAGGGGCGCGGCACTCGTAACTGTCACGCTTGCCGCACCTCTCACAAACAGTGCGGCTTGGCTTGCCCCTCGCACAAACACACTGCGTCTGGTGACGGAATTGGTTTGATGATTGACGGTGATATTGCCACCGATGAGGTCGGGGTCGCCAGCCGTGCCATCAATCTCAATGCCGTGCGTATTGCTGTTGGCATTTGTATTCACATCCACGCCAAGATTATTGAGGTTGATGACACCAGCCCCTGCGATTCTGGTCACAGCCGAGCCGGCATAAGAGAAAATCTCGGCGGCAGTCAGACCGTCAGCCAATTCAGTGGCTGCACCCGATGAGCAACTGATGGTGCTATTGCTATTGGATGGTGAGCAAGCAAGGGAATTGGCTGTCAGCAATCTCCACTGCACCTGCAGTATCTCGCCTGATGCTTCCGACACCGTGGCAATATAACTGCCCAAATTGACTCCGCCGCGAATAAGCCTCACATTAAAGTCATTGACACTGAAGCCACCGCTAAAATCAAGGGTGTTATTGCTGCCATCCACATCAATCAAATCAAAGGCATCGCGGGTTGCCAGCGTGTAGCCGCTGGGCAACACAATCTCAAGGGTGACAGTTCCGCTGCCATTAAACACAAAGTCACCGGAATCAAATGTGAATTTATTGGCGGCACTGCCACTGAAGGAGCTGTCCATGAAGATTCGCAAAGTCGCACCCGAATTGACGGTAAATGTCTCCACCCCATTGATGTCCACGCCATCGGAGCCATTGGTAGAGTCGCCGAGACGCAGACTGCCGCCGCTATCGACAATAATCCTATCGTTTGAGCCAGCACCAAAATCGGAAGTTCCATTGCTCATCACATAAGTGCCGCCATTGTTCACTCTGATTAAGTCATCATCGCCATAGGATCTGAATCTGCCCGTCACCGTGCCACCACTGACTCTCATTTCAACAGAGTAATTAGCATCCCGACTGGAGCGCACGGCATAAGTTGCCGTCACCGTGCCACCACGGAAATTGACACTGACACCATCATTGGAGCCCTCCGTCACAACAGCCGCGCCACTGTTGTTAGCGGTGTCTCCCACGGAGATGTTTCCATAGTTGTCAATGGACACAGCTCCCCCTGATTGCGCAATAAAAATACCACCGCTTCCAGAACCATTGCCAGAGTCACCGCCGATGGTGATGTTCCCCCGATTGGTCACGGTGATATTCCCCGCATCAGAGGCATCGGGCAGATTAATCTCCATGCCCCAATGCCCCACGCCACAATCGTCGGTGCACGAATTGCCGATATTGCCTGTGTTGGTGATTGTCGCGTTCCCCGTGCCAGTAGTCGCCAGGGCAATGATTCCCCGAAATTGGTCGTTGTAGGCATTGTTGCGTTGGGAATGGACGATGTTGGACGCATTGTTAATGGTCAACCCTGCTTGGCTTAGCAAATACATCCCACTTGTGTTTGCCGCGGAGACAAAAAGAGTGCGCTTGATAGCGGAGTTGGTTTGAACATTGACAGTCAAATTGCCCGACACCCTTGAGCCAGTTTCGCCTGCATTCATGTAAATGGCATGAGTTGTGGTATCATTGGCGGTGTTCAAATCGGCAACCAGATTATCCAGATTGATCACAAGATTTCCTGTGTATGATGTGCCCAGAGCACTGACATCGGCAAAGATGCGTCTCAAAGTGATGCCTTTGGTGATTTCATCGTCACTGGCAGTTCCCCCTGAGCAGGAAATGGTGGGAGGCGTTCCCGAGCAAGCAAGGGTGGATGGCGTCACAGTCAGCCATTGCACCCGCAGAATCTCGCCATCTGTTCCTGAGTCCGTCGGTGTGACAATATACCCCGACAAGGCTGTTCCCCCCTGCCTCAGAATCACATTAACATTATTGACATCTGCACCATTGATAAAATCAAGGGTGTTGTTGTTGCCATCCACATTAATCAAATCAAAGGCATTGCGATCTGCCAGCGTGTAGCCAGAGGGCAACACAATCTCAATGGTGTAGGTGCCGCTGCCATCAAACACGAAGTCCCCCGAACCAAATGTGAGTTCGGTATGAGTGCTCGCACCAAAATCGCTGCGCATAAACAGCCGCAAAGTCGTCCCCGCTTTGACGGTAAATGTATCCAACCCATTGAGGTTCACCTCGTCCGTGCCTTCGGTGCTGGCATGCCCCAAATACACCGTGCCGCCGCTATTGACTGTCAGGCTATTGTCGCCGCCAGCAAATTCCGATGTGCCTCTGAAATCCAACACACCGCCATTATTCACCGTGACCACCGCATTGCCCCCATGCCAGCGCAGCGCGCCCCGCACCGTGCCACCGTTAATCGTTGCGTTGAGAGTATAATCCGCCGAGCGTTCGGCATACAAAAAGTAATGAGCATCCACCGTGCCACCATTGAAATTGACAACGGAATTGCTCTGAAGGGAAATAGCTTTGCCCCTGTTGCTGTCAGCAGTCCCCGCAGCATTGGCAACATTAATATTCCCCGTGTTGGTGATGGTCACCGTGCCGCCCGCCCGAGTCACAAAAATACCAGAACTGCCAGCATTACTACCAGAGTCACCAGGACCGAAAGTGATATTGCCACTATTGGTCACAGTGACCGTAGACCCCGAATCAGAATTACCAGAAGCGAGCAGTTCCAAGCCCCGATGTGCAACACCGCAGTCGGATGTGCACGAAACACCAATATTGCCACTGTTGCTGACCGTCAAAGCCGAAGTGCCACCCGCCCGAGCAAGAATTCCCCGAAAAGCACTGTCGTAAGCATTGCCGGTTCGTTTATGACGAATCTCGGCAGCATTGTTGACGACCACCTCTCCTGAACCCCACACACGCAAGCCCGCTCTGTTCGCAACGGGACTCTCAATGGCACGCTTGGTGGAAGAATTGGTTTGCATATTGACGGTCAATTTGCCCGACACGGTCGACCCACTCGCTGTTCCATCAAAATTAACGACATGGTCTGTGGGGGTGCCGCTGCCAATATTGCCAGAGAGATTATTCAGAGTCACCGTCAAATCTCCCGTGTAACTTGCCAGCTGCGTGGCATCGGCAAAGATGCGCCGCAAATGCATTCCGACTCTGAATTCGTCGTCACCGGTATTTCCCCCCGTGCAGGTAACGGTGGCGGAGGCAAAAGAGCAATTCATGGTGGATGCCGTCACGGTCTGCCATGCCACCCGCAGTTTCTCGCCTGAGCCTTCCGTCACAATGCCATAATACCCACCCAAGGTGTTTCCATTACTCGCAATAAGACGCACACGAATGTTATCAACACTGGCACCATTTTCAAAATCAAGGGTGTTGTTGTTGCCTTCCACATCAATCAAATCAAAGGCATCGCGATTTGCCAGCGAGTAGCCACTGGGCAACACAATCTCAAGGGTGATGAGGCCGCTGCCATCAAATTTCAAATCACCACCACCAAATGTGCCAAATATGAAAGAGTTAGAGGCGGAGCTGGTAAAGGTGCTGTCCATAAACATCCGCAATGTTGCCCCGGCTTTGATGGTAAATGTATCCAACCCATTGAGATCCACGATATCCGAACCATCGGTGGCGTTACCCAACCACACCGCACCGCCGCTATTGACCGTCACGGAATCATCGCCTTCGCGAAACTCCGCTCCAGCAGTCGCGCTGTTCAAAAATTGCCACACACCGCCACTATTCACATTGATGGTATCATCACCCCCCTGCAAATGAACCGCGCCCGACACCCTGCCGCCGCTCACATTGATGGTAATATCATCATCAGCCTCACCGCGAGTCACATCCACAACATAATAAGCCGACACATTGCCACCTTGGAAATTAACCGTCATGCCCTCAGCCGCACCCTCAGTCGCAATAGCTCTGCCCCTGTTGTTTTGAGTGTCACCAATTCTGATGTCCGCATTATTGCTAATGGTCACCGCACCCCCCGCTTGCCTGACCATAATACCAGCACTGCCATCACCATCACCACCGTTTCCGCCGAGGCGAATCCATCCAGTATTGGTCACAGTGACATCAGAAGCCGTATTATTATTGGTGGAAGGGACAATTTCTATGCCAAAATGCCCAGTGGCACAGTTGGTGGTGCAGCTATTACCAATATTGCCGCTGTTCGTGACATTGACAGTTTTGGTGGTTCCGTCATTGCGCGCATAAGCAAGAATTCCGCGAAACTGGTGGTTGTAATTCTGACCGCTTCGGTTATGAGTAATAGTGGTTCCATTGTTAATGACAATCCCCGCTCTGGCATTCACATTCAACCCAGCGGCATTGGAAGCAGTAGCAAGAATCTCCCTCGTTCCGCTTGTGTTTTGAAGATTGACGGTGACCAGACCAACCGTTACATGACTACCTGATGCCAAATCCATGTTAATGACATGACCGGAGGTGTTAGCCGGCGAGTCTTCAAAATCATTAATGTTGAACACAAAATTATTGGCATTGGATGCACTGCTTCCCGTCACACCTGCTTCGTTAATAAAGGTATCCGCTGTCAGCCCCGAACTCACCTCATTGCCTCTTCCCCCCGTGCAAGTGACCGTGAGAGGCGTTGATGCGTTGAAGAAAAAAGGTCTGCCTGTATGCGAGCAATCCAAAGGTGCCAATGGCACAGGCAGCTGATCGGTTTCTCTATCGGCTGCAAAGGCGGCTGCGACATTCGCGACGGCGCGATCCTCATCAGTGCAATAAACCATGCCCCATGGGCTGTTGGCTATGGCATGGTCAGAGCATGCCACGCTCACATCATTACTTGCGTTGATGCTTTGCGCGTGAACAGGCGATGCCATCCACAATGACATCGCTCCCAGCATCGCCACCAGCGAGCCGTATGTCCACAAGGCATGTGGCACAATCAACATTCTCACCTTTTTTGCTTGTTGACAAAGTTCGTTCATCCAAAGGAACAATGACATCATGAGTTCTCTCCTATTGATATATCACAAAAGCAAACGGCAACGAAAAAATCTGAACGCGCCGTTCATCCAAAAGACACACTACAACAAAATCAAATCATAAGCAAGAGATAAAATGATGAAAAATCATGAAAAAATTCGCAGTGAAAAAATTAGCAGTGAAAAAATCAGCAGTGAAAAAATCAGCAGTGAAAAAATTAGCAGTGAAAAAATTAGCAGTGAAAAAATTAGCAGTGAAAAAATTAGCAGTGAAAAAATTAGCAGTGAAAAAATTAGCAGTGAAAAAATTAGCAGTGAAAAAATTAGCAGTGAAAAAATTAGCAGTGCCTTTACAAGCCTCCTCACAAGCCAATGCCTCACTCTTAGTGAGGCATTGGCTAAGCTCCCCCACGGGCATCATTACACCTTAGAATGACAACCGCAGGCGAGCGGAATGACGGCGTGTTTTACCAATCAGGCTAAACATGCCTTCATAATCCAGCGAGCCGAGCATTTCCTCGTCTCCAAAGAGCAAGAATCCGGTGCTGATGTCCACAAACAAGCGATCCATGTCATTGTTGTAGGCGATGAAGTTCTGTTCATTGAGGTCACCCACAAAGCGACTGTTGACATCAATATCGGTTCCTGTGGCGATGTATGTGAGTCCAGCTTTGAGTGATGGCTCCATCTGCATGGAGTTAGACAGTTGCCACTGGTCTCCCATCATGACGCTACCGTGCAACGATGTGAAGCTGTGGCGACCGTCATCCAGTGCGAGATTGAAGTCACTGGTTCCCTGCACCCTGCGAGAGACCTCTTCTTGCGTTTCCTGCATGAACAGTTGCGAGAAGCTGATACCACCGCGCGGCTCAATGAACATATCGCCCAAGAGTGTCAAGCGCAATCCGCCTCTGGCGTGTAGCCCGTAGGTCACCATAGAGACATCGGAAGTCACAGACCCGCCGCCGACAGTATCCCGATCCACATCAAAGATAGAGCCACTCACGGTCGCGCCCGCCGATGCGATAAATCCATTGCGTTGCAACGCACCATTTTGAGTCAAATGCAACACCGCCGCCCCCGACACCCGATGACCATAAGATTCACCACCGCGATTGCTCTCATGATTGATCAGACCATAGCTCACCGCACCCGAGAAGGTGAAGTGCTTGTTGAGTCCTCTGCTCCAGAATCCGCCGAAGTTAAAGAGACTGTTTTCTTCAAATCCGACCGCGCCATCATCATCGGACTTGCGAGTGACCGAACTCCAGATATCCGCCCGTCCGCACGAAGTCCGCTTGTTGCGAGTGGAATGCTCCGAATAGCTGAGTTTCTTCAAGCCAGTCACTCTATGACGAGAACAGAAGTTTTCCATGACCTCATTCACAAAGCGATGCCCCGCAAACCAGCTGGATTGCACCAGCGAGCCATAAATGGGCGCAAGACTGGACTCAAGGTTTTTAGCATCGCCACTGTCCTCAACGGCATTAAAGAGATCCCGATAGAGGTTGGGATTGCCACTTCTTTCAGCCGCATTGGAAAGCGCAAGAGCAACGCTACTTTGATTGTCATCGCCACCCAAACCTCGAGCGATTTCATTGAATTTGATCGCCTCAAGACTATCATTCCATGCCATCTGCAAATTCGTGCCATCAGCCGACAGACTGAATGTCAGAGCACTGCCGCCTTTGAAACGCTGCGAGCCTCTCACAAGGCGAACATTATTGGCAAGACCTCGCAGCGTTGCCGCATCCACCGTGACCGTATTAGTGCCCGTCACACCAATCAAGGTGAAGGCACTGCGCGCCGCGAGGTCATAGCCCACAGGCAGATTGATGACCAAAGTGGGAGCGTCACTGCCGCCATTGATGGCAATACTGGTCGCCATGGAGAACGCATTGAAGTTGCTATCCAAATACACACTCAGCGTGGATTTGGCGTTCAGCGTGAAAGTCTCAAGTCCGCTGATGGTGACCCCATCAGAGCCACCCGTCGCATCATTGCTGAGATTCAGGTGACCGCCCTCATTGACCACAATGGCATCAGCACCCGCACCGAATTTGGACTCGCCATTGGTGATGACCAGCGTGCCACCACTATTGACATTCACGGTTTCTGCGCCAGCGGCGATCGTGCCGCCAAAGTTGAAGCGTCCTTCCACTTCTGTTCCAGCGTTCACATTGACGGTTGTGGTGCCGCCCAAAGCAAGCTCGCCATTGACAATCTCATCGGTTTTCACCTCACCGCCATTGAAATTGATGACCCGATTCTGCGCACCCGCACCAGCAATGATGCCAACCGCCGATGAGTATTCACCGCCCGTAATATTGCCGGTGTTGGTCACGGTGACATTGTTACCGTAAGGAACAGTCAACAAAATGGCGGTATTGGCGGTAACAATTTCAGAGGTCACTGGAGCTTGCCCGGGAATGTTGATGCTCAAACGCTCCACGCCACCGCTTCCCATGGCGATATTGCCCACATTGGTCACACTGACATCCCCCGTAGCACTGTGACCAATGGCAATGCCAATATGACCCTCACCACACTGTGGCACACAAGAGGATGCAAAGCCAATATCGCCACTGTTAACAACGGTGATGCTTCCCGTGGTGTTCTCCAATGACGAAACGGAGAGTCCCGTCAGAGAGTCATCGTAAAAGCCGGTGTCTTTGGTTTTGAATCTCAAATCGGCGGCATTATTCACGGTGACATTGGCGGCTGCTGCCACATACAATGCGGCGTTTGTGCCCCCTCTGACCTGAACCTCTCCTCTGGTGCCGGTCACCTGATTATTGACGGTGAGATCCCCTGCGATATACCTCGTCGTGGTGAAAGTGGTGTTGGAATCGGTGGGATCATCAGGAACAACGGTGACAGCCTCAATGGCGATACCGTGTCCCAAGCCAGCCGTGTTGACTGTGGTGGTCAGTCCACTGAGGTTAATGGTGAGATTGCCACTATATTGACCGTTGTTATAGAGACCTCCTCTGCCGAAGGACACATCATTAAAGATGCGCGTGAGATTCATTCCATGAGAGAATTCAGTATCACTGGCATCGCCGCCACTGCACTGAATGGATCTGGCAATGCTGGTGTATGAGCAGTTCATGGATGAAGCCCCTGCAAATTGTGTCAAGTCGCTCCATGCGATTTGCAGGTCTTCTCCGCTTTGACTGAGGGTAATCGTTCCCTGATACAGCACCCCTCCACTATCAAAAATGCGCACCCGATTGCTCAAGATTCTAAGACTTCCCACATCAAGAGCGGTGGCATCAATAAGCGTGAATGCGGTCTTATCGCCGATGGTGTATCCCGAAGGCAGGTTGATATCAATGTTCGCGGAGGAATTGATTGAGACGGTGCTATTGATTCTCGCGGCATTGACGCTGTTGCTGCTGACGCTGTCATCCAAGTAGAGCCGCAGCGTTGCGCCCGCATTGAGGTTGAAGTTCTCCAATCCCGAGAATTGGATGCTACTAGAGCCAGTGGGGATGCTGGTTTCATTGGGATCACTGGAAGAGCCAGCCACATAGGGAGAACCCAACACCAAGGTGCCTCCTCTGCCCACACTGAGGGTATCGGTTCCTCTGCCAAAGTCGGAGACACCGCCCGCACCGCCGTCTGCTGTGACACTGGGCAGAACCAAAATGCCTCCCGTCACATTGACGGTGTCATCGGAGCTGACGGCTCTGTTGAAGACAAAGTTACCAACATTGAGACCACCGGTCACATTGACGGTCACCTTGCCAACGAATCCAGAATCCACCTTGCAGGCATCGGTGTCATTGGTGGTATCGGCGTCGTTACAAACGGCGGCGTTCAAATCCAGCGTGCTGAGATCCACATCGGGCGAATCCAAGTCCTCAAAGTTAAAGCGATCGGCATGAACGAGAGCGGCTGTGCGCACGACTCCGCCACTGAAATTAATGACAGCCGTATCACTGGCTGGGTCACCATCTATCTGCGAGAATATGACAGCATTTTTGGCAGTGATGTTGCCGTTGTTGGTGATGGTCACCGTTCCGACTCCGCCCAGTTGCTGAACAAAGATGGCATCGTTGCCACCCCCCACATTGATGCTGCCGTTATTGACGACAATGGTTGCCCCCGCCTCATGTTGACTGGCAGAAATTCCAATGAGTTCCGAGCCGCAATTTGCGCCATTGGTAACGGCGATGCACACTTCATCAAATCCGATTCTGGCATTGTTGGTGACATGCAACCGCCCCGCTCCCAATGAGTTGGCACTGAGAGCGATCATGGCGTTGCTGTAGTTAGCGGTGTTGCCAATCTTTCTGAAGAAGATGTTGCCCGCATTGGTGACGGTGGCGGCTTTAGCCGAGTTGACAAAAATGCCCGCTTGCTCGGAGGCTCGCACATAGACATCTTTTTTGTCGTCATCGGCGGTTCTCACCTGATTATTGACGGTGAGATTGCCTCTGACTTCCGACAATGAGCTGCGTCCATCAACATAAATGCCGTAGCCGCTGCCCGTCAGATTGACATGACTGACAAGGTTATCAAGATTGAGGACGAATCCTGTTTCCACAAACCCGGTTTGGGCCTCATCTCCGAGGGTCACGACCCCCAATCTCTCAAGAATACCAATCAGGCTGATTCCAGAGTTGAATTCATTTGATCCCAGGACACCCCCCGAGCAATTCACGATCTCTCCTCCGAGACGGCAATCCATCTGTGAGACATTGAAATTGGGAGCACCCGTGGTCACCCATCCGAGATTCAGTGAGTCAAAGCCTCTGATGGTCAAATACGATGCAACGGAGAGGATTTGCCCATCCTGAATAATCCGCACCCTTGATGCCATGTCACGCAGCGATTCCGCCGTCACGCCGGCGCTTGCCACTGAACCGGGATTAGTCCGATAGATTCTTTGTGTCGCAATGATGGTAAAATCGGGGCGAGGGACACGGCCAGCACCTTCCAAAGCAAATCCACTGGGCAGATGAATCCGAATGATGGGAGCATTATTTCCCCTGCCTTGGAATGCCACTTGACCTTGCACTTTGAATGCCTTTGCATCCAACGCTCCGAGGGCGACTCTCAATGCGGTTTGGGCGGCTCTGATTTGTGCCTGCGTGCTGCTGCTGTTGGCGGTGACTGTGCTCAGGTTTGCTTGTGCGGTGGTCCATGCGCTGTATGCGGCATTGAATCCGCTGTCCAGGAACAGTGTCAGGCTTGCGCTATTGCTGAAGGTGACTGATTCCAAGCCGTTGAGTTGCACATCGTCAGAGCCATCGGTGGCATTGCCGGCGATGATTTGTGCTCGGTCACGAACGATGAGGCTATCGTCTCCAGCCCCAAAGTTGAATGGGCTACCGAGGGTAAACTTGGCACTATCGGAGACGGTGACGGTATCATTGCCTCGTCCCAGCGACAAAGACCCCATAACATCCGTGCTACTGATATTGAGATTGACTTTGAAATTGGCTGTGGAGCTGGTTGTCACGATTTCTCCAGCGGTGATGTCGCCGCCCGTGAGATTGATGGTCACCGTCTGCGAGCTGCTTCCTGTGTTTGCGATTCGCACTGCGCTGTGGTCATCTTGCACGGTGATATTGCCAGAGCTGGTAATGGTGACATCGCCGCTATTGTTGCCGTGTTCCACATAGAATGCTGCGCCTCTTTGGATGTTGATGTCGCCAGAGTTGGTGATGGTCACCGTTCCCGAGCCACCATGTTGCACATTGATTCCTCTGTGTCCGCCGCCGCAGCTGATATCGGTGCAGTTGCCGTTAAAGCCGATGGCGGCACTGTTGGTGATGGCGACACTTCCCGAGCCCGCCGACACAGCCGTGATGCCAGCCAGATTGTTTCTGTAGGGATTTGACGGACGATTCGCATCGGGACAACTCCCCGTGGTGACACAAAGCCATGATGTCGTCCCCTCAGCCCGATGAAAGACGAGGTCGGCGGCATTATTGACGGTCACACCGGCATCAGATTTCACATACAGTGCGGCGACATGGGTGGTGATGTGTGCGAGTCCTCTCACAAACACATCCACCTTGTCGGCACTGGCGGTGTTCACCTGATTATTGACGGTGAGATTGCCCGAGAGACTGCTGCTGAGCGTTGCATCAACGACAATGCCATGCCCGTTCGTATCAATGTTGGATTTGCTTCCCACATTGGCGGCGAGGTCATCAAAGTTGAATGTGGGGTTGGCGACCGATGATGTGATCCCTGCTGCCTCAAAGATGACAATAGATGCCAATCCATCCTCCACCTCGCTCACGACACCGCCAGAGCAATTGAAGGCATTGGTGACACCAGCGGCTGGAGCGCAACCAAAATCAAGGTAAGAAATGTCACCCAGCCACTCCAATTGCAAGGTGCTACCGGATTGGATCACATTGAGTGTTCCCTTAAGGCGAGAGCCTCTGTAATACAGGCGCGCATTGGCGGCGACATCAGAAAGAGATGCAACGCTCGCGGTGCCGGCGGTGATGAAGGCAAACCGACTGCGCGCGCCCAGCACATACCCATTGGGCAGATAAATCTCCAACCGTGCGGCGCTCTCGCCTGTTCCGTTCAGAGAGTAGGCTCCGCCCAGGTTCAAAACGGTGGAATTGGCACTGTCAAAGGAGTCGCCCAGATAAACCCGCAACGCACCACCGGCATTGGCGGTAAAGTTGTCCAATCCCGTGAGTGCGGCTCCGCTTGTGACGGCGAATGTGCCTCCCTGTTCGGCAATGACGGAATTATTGCCGAGACCAAAATCAGCCGAGCTGCCCACATTGAACGACCCGCCAGTGATTCTAACGGTGTCATTGCCAGATCTGAGGTTAAACGAGCCACTCACATCACCGCCCGTGATATTGATATTAAAGTTGGCATTGGATGGACTTTTGACGATGGTGTCAGCCACCACGCTATTGCCGATATTGACCGTGAATGTGCGCGCCGATGAGGCAGACCCTGCGAATTCGGCGAACACCGACCCCGTGCCAAGAGCGACAGTGCCGCTGTTGGTGACGGTGATATTCCCGCTATTGTTGGTGTGACTCACATAGATGCCCACACTGTTGGTGGCGACACCGAAATCAATCGCCCCGCTGTTGGTGATGGTGGCGGCTGTTTGTCCCGTGGTGGAGTTCGTTCCGGTGTGTTCCACGAAGATGCCTCGGTGTCCCGAGCCGCAGTTGGATGTGCAAGAAACAAAGCCGATGTTTCCTTTATTGGACACGGTGGTAGCCTTGCCTCTTCCAGCAACGGCATGAATACCCCGCATATTATTGACATTGCTTCCTGCGAACACGAGGGGTGAGTTGCTCTCCACATAGAGGTCGCCGCTTGCTTTGGCGAAGATGGCGGCTCTCTCGGCAGCTCTCACCTGCACCTGTCTTCTTGTTGGGTTTTGGTTTAGGGTTTCTGTTCTGCTCTCTTTCACTTGATTGAAGACCCGCAGATCTCCCGTGACCAGCGAGCCATTGGCGGTGGCATCAAAGGTCATGCCGTGTCCTGTGCCTGAGGTGTTCACATTGGCAGAGAGGCCATCCACCCACACACGCAAGCCGCCATCAACGGCTCCTGTGTTTGTGACGAAGTTGGCGTGACCAAAGAAGCGCGAGAGCAAAAAGCCATTGGTGTATTCGCTACCCGAACCGCCCGTGCAGCTGAAGTCATTGCCGCCTGAGACGCAGGTGAGCCCGCTGGCAGTATCCAGCATCGTCAGATTGACTACGAAATTGCCACCGGTATTGCTGAAGGTGCGCGTGAACGGACTGGCGACAACGCCTCCCAGTGTGAATCTGGCTTTGCTGACAAGACCAGCCGCGTCCGCGATAGTGGTTGTATTGGCACTGATGATGCCATAGTTGCCATTTCCTGTGCCTGTGGGCAGATGCACCACAACGGTGGGGGCGTTGCTGCCAGAACCCGAGATGCTTGCCGTCCCCGTGATGCTGAAGTTGCCAAACACTTCCAAGATACCGTTGGCATTCAGATTAAAGTTCTCCAGCCCAGTCAGCGTGACATTTGTGCTGGAAGTTCCCATGATCAATCTGCCACCGTTATTGACGGTGATGGCATCGGTGCCGCCATAGAAGTTAGAAGTGCCGACAAGATGGAGTGTGCCGACTTGGAGTGTGCCGCCTTGGGGTGTGTTGCCGCTAACGGTGACGGTGTCATTGTCGTTGTCATCGCTGAACACCAACTGACCTTTGGCAGTGCCGCCGTTCACATTGACATTGAAAGCGAGGTCTGTGGTTGCGTTGGCGCGCACCAAAGTGCCAACATCCACCGTGCCGCCATTGAAATTGACGGTGATGCTGTTGGATGTGGCAGTTCCCGCCGCCACATAAACGGCTCTTGAATTGCTCCCACCCGAGATATTTCCTGTGTTGGTGATGGTGACATTACCCAAATCACTACCGCTAAAAACATAAATGGCACGATTGTAGTCAGCATCAGAGCTTCCACCGCTACCAATTGCAATATTGCCACTGTTGACGATGGTGATGGTTCCCGTGGCGGCTCCAACCATAATGCCGCGCTGATTAGCTCCACAGTTGCTGGTGCAGGCGGATTCAAAGCCGATGTCAGCCGAGTTGGTGACCATCGCATTACCCGTGCCCGTTGCCACAACACTCAGACCTCTCATGACGCTGTTATATCCGCCGCCGCTTTTTTCGCCAAAGAACAGATTACCCTCATTGGTGACGGTGATATTTCTGTTGGTGATGGCTTTCGCATACAGGGCGGCTTGACTGGCGGCTCTCACATAGGCGGTGAATGCGGGCGATGAGGTGGTTTGATTATTGACGATGAGATTTCCCGTCACCCGACTGCCGCCCGCAGAGCCATCAATGGTGATGGTGCTGTTCGTGGGTGATTGTGCGTCATTCCAAGCGAGGTCATTGCCGAGGTTATTGATGTTGACGGTGAGGTCGCCACTATGGATGCCCGAATTGAGGGTGCTGACTTTCTGGAAGAAGCGATTCAAATTAACACCGCCTTGCAGATACTCCCGCCCCAGATAAGGAGCGTTAAAGTCAGTCCGTCTGGGTCCTGTGCAGGCGAGGGTGCCGCTGGCGAGGGAGCAGGTGAATGCGGACGGATCCACAACCGAATAGGCATCAGTCCAAGTCAGATTGAGCTTGGTAGTGTCGTTACTGTCTCTATTGAGCGTGAAAGTGGCTCTGTAGGTTGTGTTCCCTTGCACCAGTCTGACTCGCCGTGCCATGTCGGTGAGGGTTGTGGCACTGGCTGTGATTGCGGCGGAGGCATCAAAGATAGTGAACTCGGAACGCTGGGTGGCGAGGGTGTAGTTTTCATGAAGATACACTTCAATGACGGGGGCATTGTTTCCCGTGCCAGCAAAGGCGGTTGTTGCGGCGATGTTGGCGGCGTTAAACGAGGCATCCATGTAGAGTCTCAGCGTGCCACCGGCATTGACATTGAAGTTCTCCAGCCCTGCGATGGTGACTCTGTCGGAGCCATCGGAGGCATTGCCCAAGGCGACCGTGCCGCCGCTATTGACATTGATTGTGTCGGCATTGCCGCCGCCGAAGTTGTTGGTGTCGTTTGAGACACCTGCGATAATCAGCGTTCCCGTGCCACTGACGGTGACGGTGTCATTGCCGCCGCCCGTGACGATGCGTCCTTGTGCCGTTCCCCCCGTGACACGCATGATAACGGGTGAATTTCCTGAGGAAGAAACCAGATTATCGGCTTCCACGCGTCCGCCCGAGACATTGATATTGATGTTGCCCGAAGCCGAAATCGCGCCAAAGGCGGTGGTGTTCGCGCCGCCGAGGATGACCCCAGAGCCCGAGTTGGTCATCGTCCCGCCGGTGCTACCAGAAGTCTGCACGACGATTCCTCTGTTGCCGTTGCCGGTGCCACCGGCACCCAAGAAGATGTTGCCCTGATTGGTGACCGAGACACTGCCGCTTCCCTTATGGTCGGCGAGAATGCCGATGTGCTGATTGCCGCAGTTAGCAGAACAGCTGGATGACACAGTGACGGTGCGGCGAATGGTCTTGGTGGCGGTGCCATTGGAGAATTCAATGACATCCTCAACCCTGCGATTGACAAACCCGATTGACCCCGTGTTGGTGACCGTAATTCCGCCACTTCCGCCCGATTCGGCAGAGATTCCGTCAAGGTTGTTGGCGTAGCTGGTGCCATTTTGCACAAACACGAGGTCACCGCCATTGGTGATACCCACCGAGGCGGCGGCTTTCACATAGAGGGCGGCATTGCCAGAGCCACGCACTTGGATGGCGCGCGGGCTCACGCTGTTGCTTTGATTGGTGACGGTGATATTCCCACTGACGCTGTTCGCGCCCGAAGTGCCATCAAGTTCCAAGCCATGCCCTGTGCCAGTGGCTCGGGAGTTGATATCAGCCCCAAGAGTGCCAATAGCCACACTCACATTGCGCCGATCGCCGCCCAATTCGTCATTGAGATTCACCCCCGACCCCATGCCGAATGCGCTGCCGCCGGCGCAGGTCAGGGCGGCATCATTGGTGCTGATGGTGCGTGAGCAGTCAACGGAGGGGGCGATGGATGCGGACGCTCTGAGATTCACCCATCGCACTTGCAGATTGTTGGTGTTGGGGTCTATTCTCACTTCGGCATCGGCGAAAATCTCGCGTGTCCCACGGAAGAAACGCATCCCGAGAGCCAGCCCTTGTGCCGCCGTGATGTCGGCAAGCCGCAGGTTGAGGGCGTTGTTGCTGGTGATGGTGTTAGGAAGGTTGACATCTCTGGTGGCTCTGTTGAGGGTGACGCTGCCCTGAATGAGGGTAATCCAGCTGGTGCGGTCGCCGAGCGCGACACCAGAGGGCAGGTGCATCACGATGGTTGTGCCACTGCTGTGCGTTCCATCCACGGTGACATTGGTCGTGCCAGTGAAGGTCAACCCCGCGTTACTCAAATCGTTGTTGAAATAAAGGTGCAGGGTGCTCAATCCACGCAGATGGAAGTTCTCCAGCCCCGTGATAGTGCCACCGACAGAAGCCGATGAGCCCACCGTGAGCGTTCCCGTGCCGCCCACCGTCATGGTGTCCGTTCCAGCCCCAAAGGTCAGATTGCCACTGCCGCCGAAGGAGTATGAACCCCCCGCAAAGCCGTTATTGACAGTAAAGAGAGTGGTTTGCACGCTTTGCCCGCTTTGCCCTCCCTGTGGCACATTGCGTGTGCGCGTGCCTTGATTGTAGCCGCCGCCGATGTAGAAACTGTCACTGCCTGCGCCCAGATCAATATCACCCCTGACATTCGCCAGTTCCCGCACTTCAACGATGGCATTGCCCGCAAAGCCAGTGGTATCCACGAGCGTTCCGATGGCGCTGTTGTTGAGTCCTGTTTGCGAGACGCTGATGACTCCCTTGTCACCACTGCGCGTTCCCACCAGTTTGAAGGCGGTGATGTTCGCGCCCCCTATGATTGTTCCCTTATTGCTGATGGTGATATCAACATTCGCGCTGGCACTGGTGGTATCCACCTCAATGGCGGTACTCGCGCTATTGCCGATGCGAATCGTGCCGCTTGTTTCATTGGTAACCCGCACAAAGGATGCACTGGAGCTCTCAGCCTTGACATAAATTCCCTTGTGTCCCGAGCCACAGTTGGATGTGCAGGCTGAGCTAAAGCCCATGGTGCCGCGATTGATGACGGTGGTGTATTCGCCCAAGCCTTCCACCTGAGCGGCGATAAGATTGTCGAGGTATGAACCGCCAGCGCGTGCGAAGAAAACCAGTCCCCCATCGTTATCCAGCGTGACATTGCGATCATGTTTGATGAAAGCGGCGGCACTGCCTATAATCCGTGTTCCGATGTTTACTTTGTCGCTGTCGCTGGTGTTTTTTTGCAGATTGATCCAAAGATTGCCCGGCACCCGTGATTGGTTGGCTGTGCCATCGGCGATGAATGCGCTATCTATGTTAGAAGTTCCCACATTACCAGCGAGGTCATCCACACTGAGAGTCAAATCACCGGGCACCGAGGTGCTGAGACCTGTGGCTTTGGAGAAAAACCGATTCATGTTCAAGCCCCTACTGAATTCGGTACCTCCTGCCGTTCCGTTCTCGCAAGAGAGGGTTGCAGCCGATGCGCTGTAGGTGCAATCCATGGTGGATGCGGTGGCTGCCGTGCCCAAAGACAGTGCTTCCCATGAGACTCGCAGAGTTTCGCCTGTGCCTTCTAACACCTTGCCGCCTTGCACAACCATTTGTCCGCCGCCCGCTTGGAACACCCGCAAGGTCATTGAGACGCCCGGCTCGCGGTCAAAGAAATTGATGGCATTGCCCGCGCCGCTCACATCAATGATGGTGAAGGCGGCGCGCGGCCCCGTGAAGGAGTAGGAATTGGGAATGGTGACATCAATATTGATGTTCTCGGGGACAAAGCTGGGATCCGGTCGTCCCGATGGGAGTGTGGTCACTTCGCCATCAAACGCGAGATTAGCGTTCAGCGTGAGGGGTGCGGCATCGTTGCTGGTGGAGAATCGGCTGTCCATGAACACCCGCAAGGTTGCGCCGGCAATGACATGAAAATTCTCCAAGCCATTGAGGGTCACGCCGTCCGAGCCACTGATGGAATCGCCCACTTGGATTGTGCCACCGTCATTGACGCTGATATCATCTCTGCCACCGCCAAAATTGGATGTGCCAGAACTAATGACAAGCGTTCCGCCATCATTGACAACGGTCTGACTGTCGTTGCTGTTGAGATTGAACCGCCCTGTCGCCGTGCCACCATTGACATTGACAGCGACATAACCCGTCGCCGTGTTACTCAAACTCACCAAGTTCGTTTGACTTATCGCCGTGCCACCATTGAAATTGACGGTCATATTGCCACTCGTGCCCGAAAAACGAACGGCACTGCCAAAGGCGGTGATGGTGCCGGTGTTGGTGACCGTCTGATGCCTGCCGCCATTCATAAAAATGGCGTTGCGCGCAATGATTGTGCCACTGTTGGTGACCGTGCTAGCCGCCGCCGAACCAGAGACAGCTTCTGTGAAAATGCCATAGCTATCAGCGTTGTTGCAGTTATTGCAGGCGGTGCTAAACCCAACCCTGCCAGAATTGGTGACCGTGACCGCGCCATTATTCGCGATGGCACGAATTCCGATCAATTCACCAGCATAGGCACCGCCGCTTTGAGCAAACACGAGGTTGCCCGCATTATTGACGGTTGTCCCCAGCGCGCCCCGCACACGCAAGGCGGCTTTGCCCGACCCTCGCACAAACACATCGCGTTTTGTGCCAGTGGTCTGATTGTTGACGATGAGATTGCCCGTCACCCGAGCAAAAACCGAACCCGCCGTATCCGCACCATCAATCTCAATGCCATGACCGGTGCTGGAGGCGTTGGTGTTCACATTCGCCGCCAAATCACTGATATTGACCGTGCCTCGTCCCTCAACGCGCGTATTCAGCACGGATTCATCACCGAAAAAACTAGGAAGGGTAATTCCGTTCGCCACATTGGCGGCGACACCACCACCGCAATTGAGCGTCACGGCACTGGCATTTTCAACGGTTCTGCCACAACCAAAGCCGAGCCCCGCCCCAGCCCATGTGAGAACCAAATTACTGCCAGCGGATTGCAGCCCTATGCTTGAGAAACTAAGCATTCTGCCACCGGCGAGTCTCACCCGCACGGCAAAATTAGAGTTAGCAAAGCCACTGGAGTATCTAACGGTTCCATTGTTGGCAATAAGCAACGCCGTGGTGATGCTCGTTGGGAACGCATAATTGGCGGGCAACACCACCTCAAGGGTGACCGTGCCACTGCCATTAAAAGTCAAGTTGCCATCTGTAAGAGTGACAGCAGAGCTTCGGCTTGCAATGATATTTGCACCCACAAACAATCGCAGAGTCGCCCCCGACCTGATGGTAAAGTTAGTCAAGCCTCTAATGCCTGAGTTTTCGGCACGGGTGGTGGCATTGCCCCATTGCAATGTGCCACCGCTATTGACATTCACGATGTCATTGCCGCCGCCAAAATTGGATGCTCCCACCAAATTCAGTGTGCCGCCGCTATTGACGGTGACACTGTCATTGCCGCCGCCAAAATCCGATCCCGCCGTCAAATTCAGTGTGCCGCCGCTCACCGTGACGGTGTCCGCACCGCCACGGAAAATAAATCTGCCTGTTGCCGTGCCGCCACGGACATTGACGGTGGTGTTACGGTTGTTGCCGCTGGCGACTTCCACCAAGTAATCACGCGAGGAAACCGTGCCACTATTGAAATTAATGGTGGGGTTGCCCGCGAGACTTCTCAAATACACCGCCGCGCCGTCCGCCATGATGGTGCCGGTGTTGGTGACTGTGGGCGTTCCGCCGTCCATAAAAATCGCCGTGCTGTCGGTGTGGGTGCTGGCGGTGGTTCGCACATTGATTGTGCCGGAGTTGGTGACGGAGTTCGCCCCCGAGCCCGTTGCCACATCGGAGAAAATGCCCACATGATCCGTGCCACAATTGGTGCTACAGGTGGATGCAAATCCGATTCTGCCCGAGTTGGTGATGGTTGTGGTGTTGCCACTTCCTGCCGATGCGGCTTCAATTCCATAGAGTTCGTCTTCGTAGCCCGTGGATTTGGCGGCAAACACAAGATTGGCGGCATTGGTGACCGTCACCCCCGCCCTGCTGTTCACATACAGCGCAATCGCCCCCTCGCCTCGCACAAACACATCGCGTTTGGTGGTGGAATTGGTCTGATGATTCACCGTGATAGACCCCGTGATGCCATTAGTAACGCTGCCATCAATCGCAATGCCGTCATTGTCACTGGCGGTGCTGGTGTTCACATTGGCTCGGAAATCATTGAGGCTGATGACCCCATCCCCCGTAATGCTGGAGACCCCACTGACATTGGCAAAAATCTCAGCCAGCGTCAGACCATCCGCCGTCAGCCCGCCCGATGCCCCCGTGCAGGTGAGCGTTCTGTTGCTGTTGGATGTCCCACAGGTGATGGGAAGTGACCACGCCAGACGCAAATTCTCATTGGCTTCCGTCACAACAAGCGTATAGCCATCAACGGTGACGATGTTATCACTGCCGTCAAGCACATTCACAGTCAGCGTGGACAAAGACGCACCATTGATAAAATCAAGAGAGTTGCTACCGCCACCCACATCAATCAAATCAAAGGCGGCGCGATCCGCGAGCGTGTAGCCCGATGGCAACCTCACATTGATGGTGATGGCACCGCTGCCGTCAAACTGCAGATTGCCCGTAGAGAAAAAGAAGGCTCTGGAGGAGGTGGTGGTGAAGTTGCTGTCCAAAAAGATATTCAGAGTCGCACCGCTTTTGATGGTGAAGGTGGACAAACTAGAGAGGGTGACATTGTCCGAGCCATCGGCGGCATCGCCCAAATTCAATGTGGCACCGCTATTGACCGTGAGAGAATCCGTGCCACCGCCAAAATTGGATGTGCCGCTTGACAGAGTCGTTGTGCCACCACGCACGGTGACGGCATCATTACCGCCCCCTAAGGTGATGCGCCCCGTTGCCGTGCCGCGAATGCTGACGGTCGTCGCACCCGCAAAGGTGGAATTCACCAAATACTGCCCACTCACCGTGCCAGATTGGAAATTGATGGTGGCATTGTCATCGGACGCACCGCCCGTGAGAACCACCACCCCGCCGGTGCTACTGATGTTTCCCGAATTGCTGATGTTAATAGATGCCGTTGTTGAGCCCGCGTCCACGCGAATGCCAGCCGCCGTCACGCCTGCCCCTCCGAGACTGATGCGCGCCCCATTGGTCACCGTCACCGAGCCCGTGCCACCATGATTCACATAAATGCCGCGATGCCCCGAGCCACAATTGATGGTGCAGACAGAAGAAAAGCCAATCCGCCCCGTGCCTTGCGTGGTGATGTTCACATTGCCCGTGCCACCCGAGACGGCTTCAATGCCGCGCCTGTTGCTGTTTGCAGTCCCCGTAAACACCAAAGCCGCCGCATTGTTGATGGTCACCGAGCGATTGCTTTTCACATACAACGCCGCTTGGTTTGCTCCCCGCACATTGGCAGCTCGCCGTGTGGCAGAAGAGGTTTGATTATTGACGGTCAAATCCTGCGACACGGTGCTTCCGCTCGCCGTGCCATCAAAGGTCATGGCGCGCCCCGTGCCAGAGCTGGAATTGCTCACAACACCAGTAAGGTTGTTCAAATTCACCGTCAAACTGCCCGTGTGCGAGCCACTGATGAGACCCGTGTCGGCAAACATACGGTTCATATTAAGACCATTCCTGAATTCATTGTCAACCACCGAGCCACCGGTGCATCCCAAGACATTGGACGCGTAGCTACAGCTCATGGATGATGGCTCCACATTGGTCCACACCACCCGCAGATTCTCGCCTGATGCCTCACTCACCGCAAAGCCATACAGATTCTGAACGGCATTGCCCTTCAGCACCCGCACATTGAAGGTGGTGTTAGAGCCAATATCAAGGGTGTTGCCAGAACCAGTCACATCAATCAAATCGGTGACGCGATAGCCAAGCGTGTAGCCCGAAGGCACTTCAATATCAAGATTGACAGCACCACTGCCAGCAAAACTCAAATCGCCCCTGAAAATCATTTTGTTAAAGGAGCTATCCATAAACACCCTCAAGGTGGCACCGGAATTGACGGTGAATGCCGTTGTGCCTTGCGTTGAACTCCTTGTATTGAAGGTCACGCCATCGGAGCCACCCGAAGCCGTGCCAAGGTGCAACGCGCCACCGCTATTGACACGCACATTATCCGTATTATTGCCAGTGCCAAAATCCGATGACCCAATCAGCACAAGAGTGCCGCCGTTGTTCACATTGATGGTGCTCGCACCCGCATTCAAATCCAAACGCCCCGTTGCCGTGCCGCCACCGACATTAATATTGACCGTGTTGGTTGAGCTATCAGACGCAACCACCAAATGCTGCGAGGAACGCACCGTGCCACCATTGAAATTGATCGTGAAATTGCTCGCACCCTCCAACTCAACCACCGTTCCAGCTCCCACATTGATATTGCCGGTGTTGGTGATGGTGCTACTGACAGAATTGGCAGCCGCATAAATGCCAACATGACCCGTGCCACCCACACTGCCCGCAAAGCCAATTCTGCCACTGTTGTTGATATTCACATTAGTGCCGTCCGCCTCAATGCCCACCAAATCATCGTTGGTGCTGGCAAAATCAAGGTCGGCGGCATTGTTGATGGTCACCCGAGTGGGTGCAACGCCAAGAATCGCGACCGCGCCCTCCCCGCGAATCTGAATGGTTCTGACCGTGCCAGTCTGACCCGCGCCATTAGAACCCGTGCCAGTCGTCTGATTGTTGATGGTGAGAGCCCTCTCTGCCCGCAGTGTGCCACCAGTCAAATCAACACTGATGCCATCGGCATTGCTGTTTGATGCCGTGTTCACATTAGCCGACAGATTGCGTATTCTGATGAGAAGTGAGACAGCACCTTGATTTTTATGCTCACCTGTCGGCGAGAGTTCGGATTCCGTCAGCCCGTTGTTCAAGTCGCTCGCCGCTCCCCCCGCACACTCAAACACCACCAAAGACGAATTGCCCGTGCCGAGGGCGCATGTCAATGCCTGGGCGATTGCCTTATGATTGCCGTCACGCTGATTATTATTGCCTGCCGCGGCTGTGGCATTGGCATAGGCGCGGTCGGAATCGGAGCAATGAATCATTCCCCATGGGCTATGGGCGGTTGTGGCATCGCCACACGCCACGCTCTCATCGCCACTCATGACAAGCCCCGAGACTTGCGGGCCTCCCGCGTAAGACGGCGATGCCAGCATCACCGCCATCGCACAGACCTGCACCACCCAAAGCGTGCCGTATGTCAGAAAAGACTGTGGCGTGAGCCGTTTTCCCACTCCTTCAGTTTTTTTGGCAGTCCTGCTGGCAATCGTGCTTGCATCTCGCCGCTTTGTTGTGAAAATCCAAGATAACAGTGATGTCGCCATGAATCATCTCCTTCTATAGGCTTAAAAAAATACTGCTGAACAATCCGTTCATTCCACAGCAAGATACATGAAAACCAAATCATTGGCAAGAGCTTTTTGTCAAAAAAATAATAGCAAGTTATGAAATCTTTCCGCCATCTATAAACAGCCAGCCACAAAATTACGGAATAACGCGGCGTCTCTCTCGCTCAACAAAAATTCTGGATGCCACTGAACCCCCACACAAAAACGATGGCTCGGGGATTCTATGCCCTCAATGATGCCATCGGTGGCGCGAGCATTGACAATCAAACCCGTCCCAACTCGCGCAATCGCCTGATGATGAGCCGAATTCACCGCACATTGATGCACCCCCAACCACTCATCCGCCAAGCGTGTGCCCGCCTCAATCAGCACATCATGAGAGGGGCGACTGCGCGGCGGCGGTTGCTCATGATTCATCGCCTGCGGCGCATCCATGCCAATATCCTGCAACAAACTGCCCCCAAAAGACACATTAAGAACCTGCGCCCCACCGCATATCCCCAAAACGGGCTTATCGCGCCGCAAAATCTCTTTGGTGATTGCCAGCTCAAAATCCGTGCGTTCATGACAAATCCTCATGCCCTCATAACGAATTGTCTCACCATAACACGCGGGGTCAATATCAAAATCACCCCCGGTGACGAGCAAACCGCTAAGAAGTTCGCCGTAATGAGAAACCAATTCCATATGAGGCAAGAGCAAAATCGGAATTCCTCCCGCCTTATAAATCGCCTCACCATAAAGCCAAAAAACATGCAATCGCCGCCGTGGCGGCACTCCCGCCTCATCCTCATCCATCGTAATGCCAATTCGCGCCTTGCGTTTAGTCGTGATGTCAATTCGTGCCTTGCGTTCCATAGTGAAGATGATACCTTGATTTTTCGGCAAATTCAAATGAAATACTTATCCCCCATGCTTAGTGCCATTGAACTGGCGCGCCTTGCCCGTGATTGCGATGAAGTTCCTGTGGGTTGCGTCATTACTGACCCCGATGGCATCATCATCGCATCCGCTCACAATGAAACCTCCAGCAATGTCTTGCACCATGCCGAAATGCTTGCCATCCAGCGCGCCCTTCGTGCCTCACGGCAAAAACGATTGGACGGACACATTTTATATGTCACCCTTGAACCCTGCCCACTCTGCGCCGCCGCTATTTCTCTCGCGCACATTCACACATTATATTACGGCGCGCGTGACCTCAAGGCGGGCGCGGTTGACAGCTGCCAGTGTTATTTTCAGCAAGACTTTTGTCATCACAAGCCGCAAGTCTATGGCGGAATTCACGAGGAAGAATGCGGCGAGCTTTTGACGCAATTCTTTCAAGACAAGCGTCACGACAAACTTCACGATTTTCGCCAGACCTCGTCTAGTGCGGCGAGGGTCTTGGGCGTTCCCTTGCCAAAATCCTCGTGAGCACCGCCGATCATCATAAAATGACGCTGAAACGCCCGCAAGGATGCCGTCATGTTTTTTGTGTCATAGCCGATTTTCTGAATGTAAAAACGCCAGTCATGCTTATAGCGAACCGCATCCACCGACGGCATGATGCCCAATCCCTCGCGCGCCAGCACCCGCCAATCAAAATGCTCGCCCGGATCTTTCTTGCGCAGCGGCGCGATGTCACTGTGAGCCAAAATCCGCCGAGCATCCATGTTCCAGCGCGACACGATGTCATGACACAAGGACACCACGCTCTCCATCTGCTGTCCGCTAAAAATACCATCCCCGCCATGTGTCAATTCAATGCCTATTGAGCAATCATTCACATTACGCACCCCGCGCCAATAAGACTCACCCCCATGCCACGCACAGTGTTCCTCATCCACCAAGCCGCAAACCGTGCCGTCCTTCGTGATGACATAGTGCGCGCTGACTTTATTTTTGTTCAAAGTGGTCACCTTGCCCTCATGATGAAATGGCTTGTCACACAGCAAATTAATAGAATCCTGCTCCGTATCCATACTAATAGAATGGATAATCACCATGCGAGGAACAGCACCATCACGCCTATCGCTGAAATGAGGCGAACGGTGGGTGTGGTCAATAACTGTCATCATGGCTTTAACATTTGATATCTATTTGTTATAGTCATTAATGATACGGTGCAATAGTGACAATGGAACAAAATCATAACGCTTGGCAGGATATTCACGCCTCCCTCAACACGCTGGAGGCGGCAATTCACAATGCGCAAAAATCAAAACACAATGATGCCCACAAACAGCAACTGCTCAAACAAATTGATTCCACCATCGCCGCACTGGAGAAACTAATGGAGCGACTTCATGGGAACGGTCAAGGTCACGGTCAATAATGAATCCTACAGCATCGCCTGTGGGGATGGTCAAGAGGCGCGTCTGGAGCGTCTGGCGTTGCGTCTGCAGGCGCGCATTGAAGCACTGGCGGGACAATTCTCACACGCCGATGACACCCATCTGCTCATCCTCGCCGCCCTCATGCTCATGGATGAAGCCGAACAACGACAAAAACAAGATGACCTCGCCTCACACGCCTCCGAAGAAATTGCCAAACTAAAGCAGCGGATTGATTCCATCATCCAAAAGATTCCCTCATAAAACCGCCGCCCGTGACTTTTTTCGCGCGAGACGGGCGCGTCTTGGAGCGCGCGCCTACGGTCGCCTGACTCATCTCACGCAAGGGGACGCGTGTGTGCGTCTGATGAACGCCCTCATGCCACGCGCCCCAAGAGGCATCGTGGTGAGCTTCTATCATGCCAGCAAGGGCGAATGTGATGTCAGTGCCGTGGCAAGCCATCTGCGCAAACGAGGCTACCGTCTTGCCCTGCCCGTGATTGTTGCCCGCAATGCCCCTTTGGCATTTCGTCATGACAACAATGCCATCGCCGCAAAACTGGGAGCATACAATATTCCCGTGCCGCCGCCATTCATGAGATGGCAACAGCCGCGCATTTTTCTCGTGCCATTGCTCGCCTTTGATGACAAAAACAGACGGCTGGGCTACGGCGGCGGCTACTATGATCGCACCCTCAATTTGACACAACGCCGCCACACCCTTGCCATCGGCATCGCTTTTGCTCAGCAACACGCTCGCCAATTGCCTCATGCTCCCTATGACGAAGGACTTGACGCAATCCTCACTTGTCGTGCTACAATCATTGTGCAAAGGAGGTTTTCATGGAATCATCGTCCCCGCATCATTCATCACACACGGCGGCAAGCCATCATAAAAAAAGCGCGCGCTCGGTAAGCACCATCGCACTGGTGCTGTTTGCCTGTGTGCTGATTGTTCCCGTCTTGTCCATCTCCGATTTGTCCCACACCACTCCTGCCAATGCGCCGGCGCGCACCGTTCAAGACACCCACAACAATCAGACACCCACGCAAAACAAAGCCACCGCGGTTGCCATCATTGATGACACCACACAATCGGTGACCAAAAAAATCCCCCTGCAAGATAAAAACATCTATGTGTTTTTGAGTCGTCATGGTTTTGATCGCCACCACGCTCATCATTTGGTCAATCGGCTGCGTCCCTTTGTGTCGCCCATGCAGTTTCACAAAATATCTCACGCCTCGTTTGTCTATCACCCCGACACCCTGACACATCCTCTGCCCATTCAACTCAATTTACGCACCAAAGACGGACACCTCATCACGGCGACTCAATACAGTGATGCCTCCTATCGCGTGCGCCAAGAACAATTGCAGAAAAATCCTGTGGTGACCCTCAAGGTGGAAGGCGTGATTCGTCATCCTTTGGCTCGCAGTCTTGCCATTGCGGGCGTTCCCGCCGATGTGGCTCGGCAGGTCATCAAGGCTCTGTCGTTCTCGGTGGATTTGCAACGAGAAATTCGAAGAGGAGACACTTTTCAAATCATGTATGAGATTATTCGTGACCCCCACCATCACACCATCACCGATTATCGCCTGCTGACGCTTCGCATGAACTACTACGGCAAAAGACGCACCCTTGCCATCTATCGCTCGGTCACCGACGAATCTCATATGCCTTTTTATCATGCCTCGGGCGCATCGGTGGCGACCTCACTGCTGAAGACTCCCGTGGATGGCGCGTTTTTGACCTCTGGCTTTGGAGAGCGCAAAGATCCGTTTTCTGGCTACACCCGTCATCACAAGGGCACGGATTTTGGCGCCCCGAAAGGAACGCCCATCTATGCCGCAGGCGATGGCATCGTGCAAAAAATGGCAACGGTGGAAGATGGCTATGGCAACTATGTCACCATTCGCCATGACGCACGCTATCGCAGCCTCTATGCTCATATGTCTGCCTTTGCCAAAAACATCAAACCCGGTAGCCATGTCAAACAAGGAGACATCATCGGCTATGTGGGAACAACGGGATATTCCACAGGCAACCACCTTCATTACGAAGTCCTCGTCAATGGCAACCACATCAATTCGCAAGAAATGGTTCTGCCCAGTGCCCGCTATATCACAGGAACAGAACTCATGGAGTTTCGCTCATTGGTCCGATGGTATGAAAAAATCTACTCCGAGCTGCCCACTTTTCAATTTGCCTCACGCCATCCCTAAGCGACACGATGACACAGTGCGTCATTTTTGACACTGAATGTAATTCTCTGTCCCTCTTGCAAAGTCTCATCCAAAATTGCGTCAGCGATTTCGTTGTCCACCGTATCCTGTAGCAATCGGCGCAATGGACGCGCGCCAAAGGCAACATCGTATCCCTGACGCGCCAGCCACGCCCGAGCCTTGTCATCCATTTGCAAATCAATGCCCCGTTGGCTGAGCAACGCCTGCCGCTCCCGCCACTGAATGTCCACAATGGCAGACAGAGACTCTTGAGACAACGGATTGAAAATCACCGTCTCATCAATGCGATTGAGCAGTTCGGGACGCAGAAAACGCCGCACCTCATTCATCACCGCGTCGCGCATTTCTTTTGGCGAGGATGCCTGCAGAATTTGCTCACTGGCAATGTTGGAGGTCATGATGACCACCGTGTGTTTGAAATCCACCGTGCGCCCCTGTCCATCGGTGAGCCTGCCGTCATCCAGCAGCTGCAGCAGAATGTTAAAGACATCATGATGAGCCTTCTCCAACTCATCCAGCAAAATGACCTGATAGGGACGGCGGCGCACGGCTTCGGTCAACGCGCCCCCCTGCTCATATCCCACATATCCGGGGGGTGCGCCGATGAGTCGCGCCACCGCGTGTCGCTCCATGTATTCCGACATGTCCACGCGCAGCAGTGCCTGCGGGTCATCAAAAAGGAACTCAGCCAGTGCCTTGCTGAGTTCGGTCTTGCCCACGCCCGTGGGACCCAGAAACAAAAAAGAGCCAATGGGACGCTCGTCCTGCTTGAGCCCCGCCCGTGAGCGTTTGATGGCATGAGCCACCGCCGTCACCGCCGTCTGCTGCCCCACCACGCGCTCCCGCAAAAATTCCTCCACCGCCAGCCATTTGTCCTTGTCCGTGCCCACCAGCTTTTCCAAAGGAATTCCCGTCCAGCGGGTGACAATGGCGGCGACATCCTCCGCACTCACCTCATGAGACAAAGAATGGCTTTGATTCTTGCCCTCTTGCCACGATGCCAGTTTTTTCTCCAGCGATGGAATGGTGTCATGCTGAATTTGACCAGCCGTGGCGTAGTCACCGTCCTTGTGGGCGCGTTCAAAGTCGGCTTTGGCTTTTTCCAATTGTTTTTGCAAGGAGCGAATGTCCTCAAGGGTTTTTTTGTCGGCAAGCCATTGTTGTTCGTGACTGTGAGCCTCCTTTTGCAGCTGTGCCAATTCTTTCTGTAAATCGGCGAGGCGTTTTTGTGATTTTTGATCGCTTTCGTTTTTGAGTCCCGCCTCTTCAATTTTCAGCTGGGTGATGCGCCTGTCCATGGCATCAAGGTGGTCTGGTTTTGACTCTGCCTGCACCGCCAAGCGGGCGGCGGCTTCGTCCATCAAATCAATGGCTTTGTCTGGCAGAAAACGCCCGCTGATATGACGCGCCGACAACTCCACCGCCGCCACCACCGCCCCATCACTGATTCTCATGCCGTGATGCAATTCGTATGTCTCCTTGAGACCGCGCAAAATGGAAATGCTGTCCTCAATGGATGGCTCACCCACAAACAATGGCTGAAAGCGGCGCGCGAGCGCGGCGTCCTTTTCAATGTGCTGACGGTATTCATCCAGTGTGGTCGCCCCAATGCAATGCAGAGAGCCGCGCGCGAGCGCCGGCTTCACCATGTTGGAGGCATCCAGTGCGCCCTCACTTGCTCCTGCTCCCACCAGCGTGTGCAATTCGTCAATGAACAAAATAATGCACCCCGTCTCTTGTTCCACCTCCTTGAGCACAGCCTTCAGTCGCTCTTCAAACTCGCCTCTGTATTTTGCTCCCGCGAGCAAGGACGCCAAATCCAATGCCAGAAGCTGTTTGTCTTTGAGTCCATCGGGAACATCGCTCGTGGCAATGCGCCGCGCCAATCCTTCCACAATGGCGGTTTTGCCCACCCCTGGCTCTCCGATGAGAACCGGATTGTTCTTGGTGCGGCGAGCCAGAATTTGAATCATGCGGCGCACCTCATCCTCTCTGCCGATGACGGGATCAATGTCATCACGGGCGGCTTTTTGCGTCACATTCATTGTGTAGCGTGCCAGCGCACTGGTGTCATTATTATTGTTGTTGGCAGCACCGGACACCGCTTGAGCTAATTTCTCTTTTTGCAAGCCCGCCTTTTGTGCAAGAGGGACAATCTCTCGTTGCTGCATCAATGCCACCACCAAAGCATCACCGCCCACCGATGATGACGATTGACTGTCTTGAGCGCGCACCAACACCTCCTGCATGGCGCGCCCCATCGTCAGTTGCCCCCCTTCCACCTGAGGAATGGTCGCTAAGCTCTGGTCAAGTTCCTGTTTGAATGTGGCAAGAGACACGCCCCCTTGGGTGAGCCACTGAGCGGCACTCTCATCCTCCACCACCGCCTTGCCCAAGTGCAAAGGGGTGATTTCCTGATGACTCAAGCGAATAGCATGACGATGAGATGATTCAACCAAACTGCGCGCATGAGGCGTTAATTGATCCAGTATCATGGTCAATCATATAATTCATCTGTGAAAAGAGACAAGGAAAAAGAGACAAGGCTCTCCAATTTTGCGTTCTTAAAACACGGATCCCGGTCGCACCACTGGCGAAGCCCCTCCTGTCCCTCCTGTTCCATTGCGTCCGTCCCTTGAGGGTTGTTCGTCCCTCGTGGCTTCTCTTCTCTCATCTCTTATGTCTTGAGGCTGTGCGCCGTGTTGCTGCTGATTGTTCATGGTCTCATTGATATGATTGACCATGCGCTGATAGTGTTCGGCATACTGCAACAAATACTCCACCATCACCCGATCGCCCGATGCGCGCGCATCACGCGCTTGGCTCAGATAATGATCCAAAATATGCTTGTAGTTGCCTCTGACTTTGCCATTGGGCCCATGACTCTCCGCCGAGCGATGAGAATTGCCGCCCGAACGGCGAGCATGATGGCTGCGCGATGAGCGCATAAAACGAGGAGGGGTCATGACGGCTCCTTTTGGTGCTGTTGGTTTTCTTCTTGCATGGCAAGTGTTCCAAACATTCCACATCAATGGTCAAAAATCAAGGGCTTCTCACAACAAAAGCAAGAGCCCGTTCAATGCCGTGAATGTCCTTTTTTGTGGCACAATGATGAAAATCGTGCCGCCGTGCCAGCATCATCACATCATGCGCCATGCTCGCGCCAACCTCCACAATCAACCAGTGACAGGCTAATCCCTTTAATGATGCGAACAGTCCCTCATAACAGCGCAATCCATCTTCCCCGCCGTGCAGTGCCAGCAATGGGTCATGCGTCAATTCCTTTGGCATGGCGGCGCATTGGTCTGATGTCACATAGGGCGGGTTGGCAATCACCACATCCACCGCTCCTCGCCAGCCGTGAGCCCAATCACCACGCACCAGATGAACCCGTGACGACAATCCCAAGTGACGCATATTGGTGTCAGCCACCCGCAAACACGCCATAGAACAATCCACCCCCACGCCTCGCGCCTCGCCATAATGAGACAACAATGCCGCGAGCAAGCATCCAGAACCGCACCCCATGTCCACAATATAGCGCGGCGTGTGGGCGGCATCTTTCATCAATTCAATGGCGAGTTCAATGAGCGTCTCGCTCTCGGGGCGCGGGTCTAGCACGGTGTCATCAATAAAAAATGGCAGTGACCAAAATTCCCGTTCCCCCGCCAGCCGCGCCACCACGCGGCCCTCAAGACGAGATGCCACCATGTCATGAAAACGTTGTTGCTCAATGGAAGACAAGACGGCATCATCATCTTTAATCCACATTTTTGCCTCATCACATTTCAAAACTATTGCCATGATGCGGCGCGCCTCTCGGCGCGCCCCCTCAATGCCGTGAGCGCGCAACAATGCCGCCGCCTCATCACACAGGACAGACAGACGATTCATGACGCGTGGTTCTTCAGCCGATTCATGATGTTTTCCAATCCTTCACCCTCAAGGATTTTATCCAGCTGGCGCATGGTCAAACCGATGCGGTGGTCGGTCACGCGATTTTGCGGAAAATTATAGGTGCGAATACGCTCACTGCGGTCGCCCGAGCCGATTTGCGTCATGCGTTGTTCAGAGCGCGCCGCCGCCTCCTGTTGTTGCTGGCGGTCAAACAGACGCGCCCGCAACACCTTCAGTGCCCGAGCCTTGTTGCGATGCTGTGATTTTTCATCCTGACACTGCACCACCAGCCCCGTCGGCAAATGAGTCACCCGCACCGCACTATCGGTCTTATTGACCGACTGTCCCCCTGGTCCCGATGCGCGATAGGTGTCAATGCGTAATTCTTGTGGGTCAATGGCGATGTCACTCTCTTGAGCTTCGGGCAGCACCGCCACCGTCGCCGCCGATGTATGAATGCGCCCCGATGACTCCGTCTTGGGAACACGCTGCACCCGATGAGTGCCACTCTCATGACACATATGGGCAAACACATCCGCTCCCTTGAGCAGCATCACCACCTCACGAATGCCCTGATTTTCCGTATCCTGCAATGACAACACCTCAGTGCGCCATCCTCGCCGCGCCGCAAATCGCTGATACATTCTGTATAAATCCGCCGCAAACAGTGCCGCCTCCTCGCCTCCCGTGCCGGCGCGTATCTCCACAATCACATTGCGCAAATTGTAATGATGCGATTGCTTTTGTTGTTCTTGCCATTTTTGTTCCAATTTTTCGCGCTGCTTGGTGATTGTCTTTTTTTCCTCTGTCATTTCTAATTCTTCGGCGGCGGCGATGTCATCGCTCAGATGCTCCCATTGCGAGACAAAATCCACAGCATCCTTGATGTCAGCCATTTCTTTGGCGACCGAGCCATCGCCTCGTTGCAACGCCTCATTGATCTCCTGCCAGCGTTGCTTGATGCCATCACGCCACGCCTCGTCAGACAGCGATGCCCCCTTGTCATCACTCATTGATGTCACCCTTGATGTCACCCTCTTGGTCTTGCAGAAATAAAAACTTAATCAACTTTCGCGCCTCGCCGCCGCGTCCCTTGGATTCCAACGCCCGCAGTTGTTTCAGAGGATGCCGCAGAAACTGCTCCACCGCCGCCTCCGTGCCATACCCATTACGCAACGACTGCCAATGAGACCACAACAATGAATCCGCCGTCACCACAGGCTCTGGTGGCTCATCGGCTAAAAAATCATGCACCGCCTCGCGCGCCAGCTGTCGCCCTTGCGTCAACCATTGACTGGTCTCACTGCCGTGCAGCAATCGCTCTTCCAAATCGCTCAAGTCACACACATAGACACCATCCACATCGTATGCCGAAGGGTCAATTGAAGACGGCACGGTCATATCCATCATCAGCAAAGGACGACCGCGCCGATGACGCATCACCTGACGCAATAAATGGTCATCCAACACAAAAGAATCTCCCCCGCGCAAAGATGACAGCAACACGACATCCGCCGAATGCAAGCTTGAGCCCCACGAATCAAACGGAACAGCGCGCCCATTGGTGCGGCGCACATAGGATTCCGCCACACCCCCATCGTAACTGGCAAGGGTGACATCCTGTGCGCGCGTGCCAATCCGCTCCCCAATGAGCAGTGCCAGCGGACTGCTCTCCAGCAACAACACATTGAGCTTTTCATCCGTTCCATGCACCTCGTCAATAATGGTCACCGCCGCCTTCGCCAACGATGACGGATGCTTGCCAAACTTCGCATTATGATGCCATGACGCACCAAACGCCAACGCATAATCAATCATGGAGGCAAGAGGCTCTTGCAGCGCATCGCTCATGCGGGCGAGCTGAACGCCATCTTGCAGTGCAATCGTCACCGCATCATCGCCCATCACCAGTGACTCCAGACCCGCCGCCATGGAAAACAAATGATACAACGCCTCGCGTCCCCACAGCGCAAAAATTCCCTCATCACGCATGGAATCCTGACGCACCAACAACGCCATCAAGCGCATCCGCAAATTCATCTGGTCACACGCCGTCTCAGCCGATGACAGCATGACGATGCAATCATCCGCGACCACCGGCACAAGAGGCAATAAATCGGCTTTGCGAGCCTCCTCAATCAGCCACGCCCCATCCGCACCCAACGGCAACATGCGTCTGCGCATCGCCGCCGTGCTGGAGCGATGATTCGCCCCCACCACCAACAAGGATGATTTACTCATTGCGATTACCCAACAGTGCCGCCAATGAATCCGTCACTTGCGAGAATGGCACAAGCTGTTGTTCTCCCGTCTTGAAGTCACGCCATGTGACGCTATCGTCACGCAGTTCATCCTCTCCCATGATGGCAACACACCGCACCCCTTGTTTATGAGCTTTTGTCAATCGCTTTGCCAAAGAGGCGCGCTCTTCCACAATGACGCGACAAAGACCCGTCTTCATGCGTCTTCGCATCGCCGCCGTGCTGGAGCGATGATTCGCCCCCACCACCAACAAAGATGATTTATTCATTGCGATTACCCAACAGTGCCGCCAATGAATCCGTCACTTGCGAGAATGGCACAAGCTGTTGTTCTCCCGTCTTGAAGTCACGCCATGTGACGCTATCGTCACGCAGTTCATCCTCTCCCATGATGGCAACACAACGCACACCTTGTTTGTGAGCTTTTGTGAGTCGCTTTGCCAAAGAGGCGCGCTCTTCCACAATGACGCGACAAAGACCCGTCTTCCGCCACGCCCTCGCCAATTGATACGACTTGCTCACCGCCGCCTCGCCCATCGGCAAAAGCCATATCTCAGGCATCAAGGAAAATTTCTCGCCCACCTCACCACACAACAATGCCAGACGATCCACGCCCGCCGCCCAGCCCACCGCCGCCAGCTCACGCCCGCCCAGAAGCGGCGCAAGACCATCATAGCGTCCGCCCGCCAAAACCGTGTTTTGTGCTCCCAAGCCATCGCTCGCCACATACTCAAAAGCCGTGTGACCGTAATAATCCAGACCCCGCACCAAATGGGGCACGCGCTCAAACACAATGCCATCATTGTCCAGACGGCTTTGCAGGTCGGCAAAAAACGCCGCCGCATCGGTGGTGAAAAAATCATCAATGCGCGGGGCATCCGCCACAAGAGCGCGATCCGATGGCTCTTTGGAATCCAAAATACGCAACGGATTCTTGTGCAAGCGGTCTTGCGACAATGGCGACAGTGCATCATGGTGGCGCGTGAAATACTCCACCAGAGCGGCGCGCCACCGATTCCGACTGTCATCATCACCCAAACTGTTGAGCTGCAACACCACTTTATCGCGCACATTCAAGCTGTGCAAAAAATCATCCGCCAGTGCAATGACCTCATGGTCGCCCGCCACTGCCGCGCCTCCCAACATCTCAATGCCCAATTGATAAAACTGACGGTAGCGTCCCTTTTGCGGGCGATCTCGGCGAAACATCGCACCGTCATAAAACAATCGCTTGGGGAGTGAGAGCTGTGCCATCTGCAGTGCCGCCCGCACCACACCCGCCGTGCCCTCAGGACGCAGTGCCACCATCTGCCCCCCCACATCCTCAAAGCGATAAATCTCCTTTGACACCACATCCGATGTCAAACCCAAACCCCGCTCAAACAATTCAACATCCTCCAAGAGGGGCAAGAAAATCTCATCATAGCCATAAGACCCCGCCACCACGCGAAAACGCTCCATGATGGTGCGAAACGATGCCGCCGTCTCATCGGTGACATCGCGCAATCCTCTCATTCTTTTGAATGTGTCAGCCATCCTCAAGAGACGGCTTCTTCTACAGCGTGTCCTTCCTTGTTTTTCGCATCTTCCATCTGCTGGGCTTTTTTCTCCACCAGCTCCACCAGATGCTCCACAATGTCGCCGTCTCGCAAAATATGATGCTTCTCACCATTGAGATACACCTGATGATGCCCCTGTCCGCCGCCCGTCAAGCCGATTTGCGTCTCACGGGCTTCGCCTGGCCCATTCACCACACAGCCAATCACCGACAGCGTGATGGGCGCACGAATATGAGACAACCGCTCCTCCAACAAACTCACAGTGGGAATGACATCAAACTGCTGGCGCGCACACGAAGGACACGAAATGACCGTCACGCCGCGATGGCGCAGATTGAGTGACTTCAAAATCTCAAACCCAACGCGAATCTCCTCCACCGGGTCAGCCGACAGCGAGACGCGAATGGTATCGCCAATGCCCGCCCACAACAACGAGCCCATGCCAATGGCAGATTTCACCGTTCCGCTCTGCAAACCTCCCGCCTCCGTGATGCCCAAGTGCAACGGATAGTCACACGCCCCAGCAATGCCATAATACGCCGCCACCGCCATAAACACATCAGATGCCTTCACGCTCACCTTGAATTCCTGAAAATCACAGTCCTCCAGCATGCGAATATGACGCAGTGCCGACTCCACCATGGCATCAGGACACGGCTCGGCGTATTTCTCCAACAAATCTCGCTCCAGTGACCCGGCATTGACACCAATCCGCATGGAACATCCATGGTCGCGCGCCGCCCGCACAACCTCCCCCACCTTCTCGGCAGAGCCAATGTTGCCCGGATTAATACGCAAACACGCCGCCCCCGATTCAGCCGCCTCAATGGCACGCCGATAATGAAAGTGAATATCCGCCACAATGGGAACACCCACCTCTTTGACAATCTCCGCCAATGCCTTGCTGGATTCCTCATCGGGACAGCTCACCCGCACAATATCCGCCCCCGCCATCTCCAGTTCACGAATCTGACGAATGGTCGCCGCCACATCGGTCGTCAATGTGTTGGTCATGGACTGCACCGCAATGGGAGCATCACCACCCACCCGCACCTTGCCCACGCCAATCTGACGGCTGCCACGGCGCGTGATGTCTCGCCAAGGACGAATGCTCATTGTCTTGTCCTCACTCTGAATCCTCTTTTTCTCAATTGCACAATGACCTTCATGTGTGTCATAAGGAACTCTCCCTTATAGTGACCCATCCCAACACAAAAAGCAAGACCGCCCCAAACATTCCAAGACCACATGACGCATCTACGCCATCTCATTGACCATTATGATTTGTTTGTGTTGGATCTGTGGGGCGTCATTCATGATGGTGTCACCGCCTTTCCTCACGCCCTTGAAGCCCTCAGCCAATTGGCGCGTCATGGCAAAACCGTTGCCTTCATCTCCAATGCTCCCAGACGCACCGCCGTCATCGCCACTCAGCTGCACCAACTGGGAGTGAGTCCGCAATGCTATGACACCATCTTCTCATCGGGCGAACAGACATGGCAGCAACTTCACCAACAAGGCGTGGCAACATGGGGACAGCACTGCTATCACATTGGTCCTCCCAGAGATTATCACCTGCTGGAGGGACTGCCCTTCACCCCCACCGATGACATTCTCACCGCCGATTTCATTCTCAATAGCGGTCCCTGGGGAGATGACCACCAATTGAGTGATTATCATGACCTCTTGCATCAAGCCCACGCTCGCGCTCTGCCCATGCTGTGTGCCAATCCCGATCGCACCGTGGTGCGCGGCGGATTCATGATGATCTGTGCCGGCGCACTGGCGAATTTTTATGAAAAACTGGGAAGTCCCGTCACCTATCATGGCAAGCCACACCCCGCCATCTATGGCGCATTGCAACACCATTACGCCACCACCGACTCGTCACGCATCATTGCCATCGGTGACAGCATCAGCACCGACATCCAAGGCGCGCACAACGCCGCCATTGATGCCATTCTCATCACAAGCGGTATTCATCATGAAGAAAGTCAAGAAGACATCACAACAAAACTGGCTCAGCTCAGCCTCACGCCACGAGCCATCATGACACAGCTCAGCTGGTAGCCATTACCATGCCTCAAAATCAAACTGACCCCAGTAACGCATCACCAGTTTCTGACGAGCATTGCTGTTGCCCGCCAGATAAAAGGATGTGTCCTTAAAGTCTGGCAGTGTCAGCATCGGCACCACATCATGACTGAAGCCAAAGCCTTCAAGGGGCCAGCCGAAGAATGTTTGGTCAAAAATCCCATTGTTGTTGACATCATGATACATGGCGACCGCATAAAATCCTTCGGGTAAATTTTTGAATGTGAATCCATTTCTGGGAAATTCGCTGGCGACAATGTAAGCCCTTCTGACAGGGGTCTCTTGCTTGGCATAGTGATCCTCAGAATCATAAACGGCGATATCCACATGCCCCTCACCGCCAATGAGGCGAGAGGGCAAAACGGTGAGCGACCCCGCCTGTGCCGCAAGCGGCATACCCACCAAAATAACCGCCAAAAGAATGGTGCGAATGATGTTCATCATGACGACTCCTGTCCTTTCTCTTCATCCACCTGTGCTTGGTCAAAGGATGCCATGTCACGATAACACGCGACCGCCGCCTTCAGCAATCCGAGCGCGCACGCCGCCCCACTTCCTTCTCCCAAAGCCATATTGAGATTGAGCATAGGCTTTTTGCCAATTTTGTCAAGAAGTTTCGCGTGAGATTTCTCCGCCGACTGATGCCCCACCAGACAGTGCTCCAGTGCCTGTGGTGACCATCGCTGCAACACCGCCGCCACCGCACAACAGATAAAGCCGTCCAAAATGACTGGAACACGCGCCATGCGAGCGGCAATGATGCCCCCCGCCATCGCCACCATCTCATAGCCTCCCATGCGGCGCAATAAATCAAAGGGCGAATTCCACTGTCCTTCATGATATGTCACGGCGCGCGCCACCAATTCAATTTTATGATGCAATGCGTCCCCCTTCACGCCCGTGCCTCTGCCGACCCAGTCCTTTGCCTCGCCTCCATAGAGTGCATGACACAGTGCCGCCGCCGCCGTCGTGTTGCCGATGCCCATCTCGCCCAGCGCGACGACATCATCATCGGGCGAGACGGAATCAAATCCTCGCTGCATTGCCTCACAAAAGCGCGCCTGTGTCATGGCGTCTCGCGTGGTGAAGTCTGCGGTTGCCTCATCCAACCACAATCCATGCACCCGCAATGCCGCACCCGTCCACAATGCCAACTGATTGATCGCCGCACCGCCATTGTCAAAATTAACCACCATCTGCCGCGTCACCGTGTCCGGATACGCCGACACCCCATGACAATTCACGCCATGCCGTCCCGCATACACATGAATGGTGCAAGAATCACAACACACCTGCCGCTGCCATCCCGCCAAAAAAACAGTCCAATCCTCAAGGTCACCCAATGAGCGAGGTGGCTTTGTCAATTGATTCTGACGATGCATCGCCTTGTCACGCGCCTCATCACACGCCGATGGCATCTCGTTTGCCAATGCCAGCCAATCGTTCATGTTATTTTTTTTGTGGATTTTTTTTGTATCCATGCTACATAGTTTCTATAGGGAAACCTCTATCATTGCAAATCAGCAAAGGAATCGTCATGGAAGAATTGCCCCCCAATACGCCCGCATCCAAAGATAGCCCCAAGAAAAAATCTACGGTCTCTCAAAGCGCAACCAAACAATTGAAGGATGCCGTCTCGCATCTGGAGAATATTTCGCGCGAGGATATCAGTCGCTCCATGCGTCCGTGGTACGAGGATTTGCTGCAAGCGTTGCGTTTTTTGACTCGCATTCCCGTTGCCGATGATACCCCTGCCAATTCTGCCAGTTTGCGGCGCGCGGCGCGTGCCTTTCCTCTGACCGGCTTGGTTGTGGGCGGAGCGGGTGCGTTGGTGATTCTCTTTGCCGCACCGTTTGGCATTCCTGCCACTGTGACCGTCATGCTTGCTCTTGCCACGATGGTGATGCTCACGGGCGGACTGCACGAAGACGGTCTTGCCGACAGCAGTGATGCCCTCTTTGCCACCACCGACCCCGATGAGCGCATGAAAATTCTCAAAGACAGCAGCAGCGGTGTCTTTGCCATGCTGGCTCTGATTTTTGTCATTCTCATCAAATGGACGGCACTTATTGCCATCATGGAGGAATCCTCGTTTGCCGCCGCCAGTGCCATTGTTGCCGCCAGCATTGTCTCTCGTATCGCTTTTCTTGTGCCGGTGTGTTTTATGAACCCCGTCAAAGAAGATGGCTTGGGCGCGGCGTTGGGGTCACTCAATCCCGCATCCCTCATTCTTCCTCTGGGTGTGGGCGCGGGGGCGTTGTTTTTTGTGTTGTTTGACATCATCGCCATCGCCGCAAGCCTCATCGCTTGTGCTGTTGTCGCCTTTGGCATCGCCATTCTCGCTGAGAAAAAACTCGGCGGCTACAATGGAGACATCGCTGGCGCGACACAACAAATCAGTGAAGCCGTCGCGCTGGTGTCGTTCACCATCACTGTCATTTAGCTATGTCCCCAAACCGCTTGCTGTTCATCATCGGCGGCACATCATCGGGAAAAAGCCTTTTTGCCGAACAGCATCTGCGTGCATCCCATAGCCACGCCTATTACATCGCCACCATTCGTGATGACACCACCGACAAAGAACTGCTGGATAAAATCAAATATCATCAAAAGCGGCGCGATCATCATTGGAGCACCATCTGTGCCCCCTTTGCCATTGCCCGTGCCATCCAAACACAGTGCAACAAAAACATTCCCATTCTCATTGATGGCTTGGATCTGTGGTGTGCCCACAACATGATGGACAAACAAAACATGAAGGAACTGACGCATGAATTGATGCGAGCGGTGCGAGGACACTCTGCCGATGTGTGGATGGTCTCCAGTGAGGTGGGCATGGGAACGATTGCCAGCCATCCGCAAACGCGCCTTTACACAGAGCAACTGGGATGGATTCATCAACAATGCGCCGCCGCCGCCGATGATGTCATCACCATAACCGCAGGACTACCGCTTGTGCTCAAGGGGCGAATGCCAAAATAAAGCGTGCCAAAAACAATTTGATGGCATCATCATAACCGTGGGCTACCGTTGATGCTCAAGGGGCGAATGCCAAAATGAATTGTGCCACAAACGATCTGATGGCATCACCTTTACGCGCCAGCTCTCACCATCACGCCACACAGAATGACTGCCGTGTGTTCGCAAGGCTTTGTTGTCAATCACATGGGCGGCACACGCTCCATGAGGCGCGCCGCCTGTCACCATGACAATAATATCACTGTGGCGACACTCCTCGCGCCATGCCTCAGGGCGATGAATAAACGCAATAATACGCGTGTCGTGCCAGATGCATGCGTCACGATCGCAACGCAAGGTATCATCGCGCGCCATTAATTGTTCTGAAGTCATCAGGCGCGCCGCGAGAGCCTTCTGCCATGATGCCATGCGAAAGTCATCGTGCACCTCACTCATGGGAATCATGACATTGCCCGTCTGTGTCTGATTCACAATGACGGCACTGCCATCGTCCGCCACCAGCAACACGGGCGGCGTTGTGTCAAACATCATGACCACCGACACCGCCATCACGGCAAATCCCCATCGTCTGTGATGATGCCAAAAACAAAGCCAAAACAATCCCATGCTCCACAGCAGCAACGCCATCACTGGAAAACTGCCCACGCTCACCACCGAGCCACGCCAGCCATAGACATCATCGGCAATGACAATGAGCCACTCAATTCCCTTGCCCATCATCCACAAAAACGGCGCATCCCACTGCAATGGCATGAACAACACCGCCAGCAAGCCACTGGGCATAATCCAAAACGCCGTCAGAGGCACAGCCAGCAAATTGGCAAACACGCCGTACAAAGGCACAACATGAAAGTGATAGGCCACAAAGGGTGTCGTCACCAAGCCGGCAATCACGCTGGAGAGTGCCACCGCCTGCATATAGCGCAACCACACCACACGGCGATACCACGGCAGTTCTTCATCGTTCCATGATGTTTGCTTCACGATGTGATGAAAAAACGCCACCAGCGCAATCACCGCAATGAACGACATTTGAAATCCGCTTGATAAAACCCGTTCGGGCGACATCACCATCAATGCCACCGCCGCCCACGCCACCATGGCAAGAGTATAGACACGCCGCGCCATCATGACTCCCACAAAGAACAAAAACACCATGATAAAGGCTCGCATGGTGGGCGTTGTGCCTCCTGTGAGCAACAGATAAAAGAATCCGCCGCCAATCGCCAGCAGTGCCGCCCATTTCTTGACGCTGTAATTGAGAACCAATGGCGGCAACAAAGCAAAAAACAACCGCAACATGAAAAAGAGCGTGCCACTGATCAGTGCCATGTGGAGTCCCGATATGGCAAGCAAATGAGCCAAGCCGGAGCCGCGCATGGATTCCCACAGTTCATCCGGCAGGGCATGGCGATAGCCGGTCAGCAATGCCGATGCCACCAGTGAGGCGGGGGCGTCAATCACCTCTTTGATGCGAGCATCAATGGCGATGCGGAGCGGATTGATTCCTCTCTCATCCTCGCCGCGCTCCAAGACTTTGGCTTTTCCCAGTGCATAGCCATAACCGCCGATGGCTTGAAACCACGCATGACGCACGCCATCAAAATCCCCCTGCCATGCGGGCGCACGAGGCGGATACAAATTCCCCATTGTTGCAATGAGCGATCCCACAGGATAATCCTCCACCGTGCCGCGCACCGTCATGCGCACATTGGGCAGAGGCAAGCCATCGGGAGCGCGCACCTCATGCAGAGTGAGACGCACGCCGTTTTTGGATGGCTCTAATCGGTGCACGCGCGCCACCAATGGCTGAAATGACAATGGCTCTGTCAGCAGAAGTGACGATTCATGCCCATGACTGTGCATCGCCGCCACGCCCATTCCCAACGCCACGCCTGATGTCAGCAGTGATCCAAACAACAGTGCCACCTGACCATGCCCTCCCCGTCCCCATCCCAGTGCTCCCAACAGCACCGCCACCAATAAAATCACCAAAGGCTCTTGCGGATATGCTGGCTCATGAGATAATGCAAAATAAGTCACAATGCCCAGCAGTGTGGCGACCGCAAACCACAACCCCCAATGAGCGCGCTCTTCGTCCAAATGATTCTCTATCGTCTCTATTAAATTCACCATGACTGTTATCACTCGTTTTGCTCCTTCACCCACAGGCATGCTGCATATCGGCAGTGTGCGCACCGCCTATTATAACTGGCTGCATGCGCGCCGTCATAATGGCAAGATGCTGCTGCGCATTGAGGATACCGACCGCCAACGCTCCACACAACAAGCCATCAATGCAATCCTTGATGGACTCAATTGGCTTGAGCTGCATCATGATGAAGAGGTGGTCTATCAATCGGCGCGTGTCGCTCGTCATGAAGAAGTCGCGCGCCAATTGCTCAAAGAAGGCAAAGCCTATCACTGCTACGCCAACCAAGCTCAAATAGAAGAGATGCGAAAACGCAGTGACGGCAAGGTTCATATTTTTAATCGCATGGTGCGGGAACACGCAAAGCCCACCAGTGACAAACCAACCCTGCGGCTTGCCATGCCGTCCGATGGCACAACCACCATTGATGACCTCATTCAGGGAAGGGTCACCGTTGCCAATGACACCATGGATGACATGGTGTTGCAACGCAGTGATGGCTCACCCACCTACATGCTGGCGGTGGTGGTGGATGACCACGACATGGGCATCACCGATGTTATTCGCGGCGATGACCATCTCACCAACGCCTTTCGTCAATGGCAGCTCAGCACGGCACTGGGATGGACTGCGCCGCGCATGGCTCACATGCCATTGCTGCACGGCAATGACGGCAAGAAGCTGTCAAAGCGTCATGGGGCATTGGCGGTGCAAGAGTGGCGAGACATGGGATACCTGCCAGACGCTCTGCTCAATTATCTGCTCCGACTGGGCTGGTCGCACGGCGATGATGAAATCATCACCAAAGAACAGGCGGTGCAGTGGTTTGATGTGAAGAATGTGGGGCGCGCCGCGGCGCGCTTTGATGCAAAAAAACTCAATCACATCAACAGCAATTACTTGCGCGATATGGACGATGATTTTCTCACGCAAAAGCTATTGGAATTTGATTCAAGCCTCACACACACATTACAACGCATGAACAAAACGCCGAATGATTTTGCATCACTCATGCCAGACTTTAAGGGTCGTGTGCAAACTTTGGCGGAATTGCGCGACATCGCGGCTCATTACTTGCGATGGCATCTCCCAACTTGACATTATGGTCGTTTTGTCCTACTTTTTACTCGTCAACAACAAAGTTGGAGGGTAGCAATGGATGTGATGGTATCAGAAGTCTCTGGTTATGAACAGGGTGCGCTGTTGCAAGTGCAGCCCCATGTGCAAGACCTGAGCGATATGATCGCCAAAATGGAAGCCATTGATGAATGGAAAAAAGACACCATTGGCGACACCCTCAAGCAGCGAGCAAAAAGCTGTGACCAGCCCCTTAAAACCACCATGACTCTGTGTCGTGTGGCTTTGTTGGGACGCACTGAGTCACCGCCCGTCTTCGGCTTGATGGAATTTCTTGGCAAGAAAGAAACCCTTGCCCGTTTGCGTCACCTTGCAACACAGCTTGCCTCATCACCTTGAATTGTGCTAGATTGCGGCATCCATGAGTAAACAGATGCCTCATACGCTCCCCGTCTCACCCAAGACGGCGGCAGACACAAACGCCAGCGATTCTTATGTCACGCTCACCGACCACCAAAGTGGCAAAAGTTGGCGGTTGCCGCGCCTCAAAGGCTCGGCGGGACCCGATGTGATTGATATTCGTCAGCTCTATCACCAAAGCGGACTTTTCACCTACGACCCCGGTTATGCCTCCACCGCCAGTTGTCAATCCGCCATCACCTTCATTGATGGCGAAAACGGCATCTTGCTCTATCGCGGCTATAACATTGAAGAGATTGCCCATCAGACTGATTTTCCCGAAATTTGCTACTTGTTGTTTCACGGCGAATTGCCCAGCAAAAAACAGATCAATGACTTTCGTCACACCCTGACCTATCGCTCTATGGTGCATGATCAGATTCACTATTTCTATCGTGGCTTTCGCCGTGATGCTCATCCGATGGCGGTTTTGGTGGGTGTGCTGGGAGCGATGTCATCATTTTATTCGGTCAAGAACAAAGACTTCATCACGCCCGAAGGACGCTCGCTGGCGGCGGTGCGGCTGCTTGCCAAAATGCCCACCGTGGCAGCAATGGCCTATAAGTATGCCATTGGACAGCCCTTTTCCTATCCGCAAAATCGCTTGGGCTATGCGGAGAATTTTCTCTACATGATGTTCTCCAATCCGTGCGAACCCTACCAAGCCACGCCAAGTCAAGTCAAAGCCATGGAGCAATTGCTGATTTTACACGCCGACCATGAACAAAACGCCTCCACCTCCACGGTGCGTCTGGCGGGCTCTTCTGGAACGAATCCTTTTGCCTGTATTGCCTCTGGCATTGCATCATTGTGGGGACCCGCTCACGGCGGTGCCAATGAGGCGGTGCTGCGCATGCTGCAAGTCATTGAAACGCGCGACAACATTCCCGCCTTCATCAAAAAGGCTCGTGACAAGAATGACCCTTTTCGTCTGATGGGTTTTGGTCATCGGGTGTATAAAAACTACGACCCGCGCGCCACCGTGATTCGCGATGTCTGTATGGAGGTCATTCATGAGATGAAGGGCAGACGCCCCAAGCTGCTGGATTTGGCACTGGAACTGGAAGAGATTGCCCTCAAGGACAGCTATTTCGTGGAGAAGAAACTCTTTCCCAATATAGACTTCTACTCAGGGATTCTTTTGCGAGCATTGGGTTTTCCCGTCACCATGTTCACGGCGTTTTTTGCGGTGGCGCGCACGGCGGGCTGGGTCGCCCAATGGCGAGAAATGATTGAAGATGACAGCTATCGCATTGGCAGACCTCGTCAATTGTATCAGGGTCATTGTTCCCGTCCGTTTGTTCCCTTGGCGAAGCGTTCATGAGTTCATCCGCCATCACCCCCATCACTCTGGCATTGCCCAAGGGGCGACTGCTGGATGACGCACTGCCTCTGCTGGCGGCGAGCGGCATTGACATTGATGATGCCATCACGAACGATGATTCTCGCCGTCTGTTGTTTGCCAGTTCTATGGATGGGGTGTCGGTGGCGCGTGTGCGCTCGTTTGATGTGGCATCTTTTGTCGCCTTTGGTGGTGCGGATGTGGGCATTGTGGGCAGCGATGTCCTCATGGAATTTGACTATCCCGAACTCTACATGCCCACCGATCTCGGAATCGGACAATGTCGCCTTGTGGTGGCGGAATCGCAACAAAACGCCCATCATGATGACCCGCAAAAGTGGAGTCGCATTCGTGTCGCCACTAAATATCCGCGCACCTGCACCCGTTATTTCTCGTCACGCTCCATTCAGGTGGAATGCATCAAGCTGCATGGCGCGGTGGAATTGGCGATTGAGCTGAATTTGTGTCCTTACATTGTGGATTTGGTGTCCAGCGGACGCACACTGCGACAGCATCAATTGGTGGAGGTGGAAACCATTGCCCATGTGAGTGCCCGTCTGATTGTCAATCGCGTCTCGCTCAAGACCAAGCCTCATGCGGTGCAAGCCGTGCTGCGAGCCATCCGTGACCACATCACAACTGTGGAGAAAAAAAGAGCGTCATGACTTGGCGGCTGCATCATAAGGACAATGACTTTGCCGAGCAATGTCAGGCATTGGTGACGGCGCGGCGAGGCGAACAAGCCGATGTGCGCGATGTGGTGCACACCATCATTCAAAAAGTGAAACAAAAAGGCGATGACGCACTGCTGGAACTCACAAGCCAACTGGATGATTACGCCGTCACCCATTCAAGCCAGTTGCTCATCACTGAGGCGGAGCGCGCGGCGGCTCTCAAACAGGTGAGCAAGGAACAACACGAGGCATTGGCGTTTGCGGCACAGCGCATTCGTTTTTACCATGAGGCACAGATGCCTCGCGACCACACCATCACCGATGACAGCCATGTGACGATGGGGTGGCGTTACTCGGCGGTGTCATCGGCGGGACTCTATGTGCCGGGCGGCACGGCGGCGTATCCCAGTTCGGTTTTGATGAATGCCATTCCCGCCTTGGTGGCGGGAGTTGATGCCATCGTCATGGCTGCACCGACGCCGCGCGGGGAGATTCATCCGTTGGTGGTGGCGGCGGCACAACTGGTGGGCATCACGAACATCTACCGCATTGGCGGTGCACAAGCCATCGCCGCGATGGCACTGGGAACATCACTCGTGCCTCAAACCGATGTGATTGTGGGGCCGGGCAATCAATATGTGGCGGAAGCAAAGCGTCAATTGTTTGGCATGGTGGGCATTGATATGATCGCAGGTCCCTCTGAGGTGCTTATTCTTGCCGACAAAACCGCCAATCCCGCTTGGCTCGCCGCCGACTTGCTGGCTCAAGCCGAGCATGACACCCAAGCCCAAGCCATCCTCATCACCGATGATGAATCCGTTGCCGACAAAACCCAGCAAGAAATTCACACCCAATGCGCCACTCTGCCGCGCCGTTCCATTGCCGAGGAGAGCTGGAACAATCACGGAGCCATCATCACGGTCGCCTCTTTGGCTGATGCCATGCCTCTTGCCAATCGGCTCGCACCTGAGCATCTGGAGATTATGACCGCCACACCACACCAATGGCTCAAACACATTCGCTATGCGGGCGCAATCTTTTTGGGACATCACACGGCGGAGGCATTGGGCGATTATGTGGCGGGTCCCAACCATGTTCTTCCCACATCGCGAACGGCTCGTTTTGCCAATCCGTTGTCGGTCTATGATTTTCTCACCCGCCAGAGCACTCTTGCCGTGCCGCTTGAGTCTTTTCGTCCTCTCGCTGATGCCGCCATCACACTGGCGCGCTGCGAAGGATTGGAAGCCCATGCGCGCTCGTTGGAAGTGCGTCTTTCATAACCCTTGCATCATCACCGTCTCATTGGTAGATTAAAGTCATGGCAGCCAAAGAAACCCTTATGGAAATGTTGGGAACAATCACCGATATCCTTCCCAATGCGATGTACAAAGTAAAGCTGGATAATGGTCATGAAATTCTGGCGCACACCGCGGGCAAAATGCGCAAGCACCATATTCGCGTGGTGGTGGGTGACAAAGTCACTGTGGAAATGACTCCCTACGATCTCACCAAAGGACGCATCACCTTCCGCCACAAATGAACTGGACGCTGGTGGTATTTTTTTCTATAACGCTCCTACGCCCAGGTAGCTCAGTTGGTAGAGCATTCGACTGAAAATCGAAGTGTCGGTGGTTCAATTCCTCCCCTGGGCACCACAGCGATGGATGACAAATGACTTCCTCTTCCCCTTCCCAACCGTCAGAGTTTGTGGTGTCGTGCAGTGGTGATGCTGAGTCGCCTCATCCCAAAGTTTATGTGCGTGTGAAACCGCCACAGCCCGCTTACTGCCCTTACTGCGGCAAAAATCTGACACCGAAGCCATCGTGATGCCCTCTCATCTCATTCTCATTGACGGCTCTGGCACGATTTTTCGCTCTTTTTATGCCCTGCCCCCGATGAGTCGCTCCGATGGTGTCATGGTGAATGCCCTCTATGGCTTTTCTCGCATGCTGATGACGCTTTTGAAAGACGAGCTGCAACGAGATTCTGGGTGCGGCTGTGCCATTGTCTTTGATGCCGCCCGCCGCACCTTTCGCCAAGACATTGACCCCAACTACAAAGCCAATCGCAAAGCTCCGCCTGATGAATTGATTCCGCAATTTCCCCTCATCAAGGAAGCTCCCGCTTATTTCTCTCTCACCGCCATTGAGCAAGAAGGCTTTGAAGCCGATGACATCATCGCCACTCTGGCGCGTCAAGCGCAAAAAGAAAAAATTCCCGTCACCATTTATTCTTCTGACAAAGATCTCATGCAGCTCATCGGCGATGGCATCACCATGCGAGACCCCATGAAGCACAAGACCATCACCGCGAGCGATGTGCAGGCTCAATTCGGCGTGCCGCCCTCGTTGCTGGGAGACGCATTGGCATTGATGGGTGACGCATCCGACAACATCAAGGGCGTGCCATCCATCGGGCCCAAAAGCGCGGCGGCACTGCTCAATCAATGGGGGGATTTGGAATCCTTGTTGGCTCATGCGGACGAGGTGGATAAACCCGCTCAAAGACAAAAATTATTAGACCACGCCGATGATGCCCGCCTGGCACGACTCTTGGTCACATTGCGTGAGGATGTGCCAGACCTGCCGTCACTGCCAAGCCTCATTCCCCAAGCACTGGATGGCGGTAAAATCGGTGAGTTTTTACAGCGTCATGAATTTGTCAGCCTCAAAAAAGAACTGGGTGTCATTCTCAAAGAACAAACGCCTCTGCTGTTTGATGATGATGCCGTCCCTGTCGTCGGCATGCAGGACATCGGCACATTTATGGAGAATGTGCGGGCGCACGGCACACTCGCCGTAGCGATTCATGATGACCACTGGCAACTGGCACACCCAAAGGGTCACCTCACCCTTGCCAAAGAGGATGAAGACACCGTCCATGAGCAACTGGCACAACTCTTGAGCGACAATGCCATCAATAACGCCATCAATGTGATTGGCTATCATATCAAGGATTGGATGCACCGCTTTGATATCATGCCTCGCTATTATGACGACATCGCCATGATGGCTTATGTGTGTGAGGGGGCGGCGGTGTCATCTTCCGCCAGTGAGACGGTGGCGCGCTATGAGGGCGATGGTGACGCGTCTGTGGCGTGGTCATTGCTGTCTCTTTCTCATCGCTTGCGGCGCATGATGGCACAGCGCGGCGTGCTCGCCCTCTATGAACAGACCGAACGCCCCTTGATTGCCATCACGGCGCGCATGGAACGACACGGCATTTGTCTTGACCGCACCATACTGCGCGATCTCAGTGAGCGTTTTGCTCGGGACATGGCGGTGCTGGAGAAAAAGATTTTTGACCTTGCAGGGCGCGAGTTTGTCATTCAATCGCCCAAACAATTGGCAACGGTGCTGTTTGATGAATTGCAATTGAGCAGGAGCAAAAAAGGCAAAAGCGGCGTTCCCTCCACAAGCCGTTCGGTGCTTGAGCAATTGGCGGAGCATCATCCGTTGCCGGCACATGTTTTGTCTTATCGTCATCTTGCCAAGCTGGCGAACACTTACAGCACACCACTGGCACAACAAATGGATGCCACCAGCGGACGCATTCACACCCAGTTTGCCCTGACCGCCACCAGCACGGGACGGCTTTCATCTCTCAATCCCAATCTGCAAAACATTCCCATTCGCAGTGAGGAGGGACGCGCCATTCGCGCAGCGTTCATTGCTCCGCCAGATTATGTGCTGATTGCGGCGGATTATTCACAGATTGAATTGCGTCTGCTGGCACACATTGCCGATGTGACTGAACTCAAAGCGCGTCTGTGCCATCATGAAGACCTTCACAGTGCCACCGCCGCCGCCCTGTTTCATCACAACAATTCTGATGCCGTCACCCCTGATGACAGACGGCGCGCCAAGGCGGTCATCTTCGGCATGATCTACGGCATCAGTGCCTTTGGACTCGCCAAACAACTCACCATCGGCAATGATGATGCCCACCAGCTCATTGATGCATTCTTCAAACTCTATCCTGAAATCAAAACCTATCAGCACAAGACCATTGACCAAGCGCGCCGCAAGGGTTATGTCACGACCCTTTTTGGCAGACGCATTCACATCCCTCACATTCACGCCAAAACGGTGACACAACGTCAGTTCAGTGAGCGCGCCGCCATCAATGCGCCCATTCAAGGCAGTGCCGCCGATATCATCAAGCGCGCCATGATTCATATTGACAAAGCCGCCCTCAATGCCACAATGCTGTTGCAGGTTCATGACGAATTGCTGTTTGAGGTTACCAAAAATCAAGCCGAACCATTGGCACACACCATCACCCGAATTATGCAAAATGCCGCCACCCCCGCTTTATCTTTGTCAGTGCCTCTTGAGGTATCGTGTCACATTGGACGCCACTGGCAAGAAGCACACGGATAAATGATGCCTTACCGTTTCTTGTCACTGTGTCTGATATTGATTCTGCCCACCAGTGGACACGCGTGGGAGGTCAGCCGCATCATTGACGGCAAGCCCATCGTGGTGGAGCTGTTCACCTCACAGGGATGTTCATCGTGTCCGCCCGCCGACCATCTGCTGAGTCGTTTGAGCACCCGCCGCAACATTCTGGCTTTGAGTCAGCATGTGGATTACTGGAACTACATCGGCTGGAGCGACCCCTATTCCAGTGAGGCAACCTCCAATCGCCAACGCAGCTACGCGACACACATGGGGATGAATCGCATCTACACACCACAGGCGGTGGTGGCGGGCGTCATTGAAGGAATCGGCAGCAGCCCCGTGACAATGCAAAAAGCCATCACGCAAGCACCACGCCCCATCACCGCCATGACAATTTCTATTGACAAAGACCAAGCTCATTTTCACATTGCCGCCAGCGAAGACGCTTCACCAAATCCTTCGGTCGTCTGGGTCGCAGAGCTCAACGCAAAGCGCACCGATTCCATCACACGGGGCGAAAATGACGGCAAAAGTCTCACCCATAGCCATGTGGTGCGTGATTTTTATGCCATCGCTCAGTGGAATGGCGAGGAGACGCGCTATGTCATTGATTTGCCTCAGCTATGGCAACAAGGACGAGATGGCGTGGCGGTGATTGTTCAAGAAGGCGAGAATGCCACAGGGGTCATTGATGCCGCCGCCGCCCTCTTCATACGCCCTTGAGTTCCCTCCCCGCCACATCGGTAATGCGGCATGACACAATGCGCCCCGCCCGCTCTTGGCGATTGAGTCGCACCATGACACCACACTCACTGCGTCCATAACCCTCTTTTTCCATCAGCAATGAGACTTGCCGCCCCAGCATGGAGTGCAAAAAATTTCGGCGCATGGTGTCACCCAAAGCCCGCACGCGCGCCGCTCGCTCTTTGATGACCGATGCCGCCACAGGCGGCATCCGACTCGCCGCCGTGCCATCACGCGCCGCAAACGGAAACACATGCAAGAATAACAATGGACAGTCCCGCACCAAATCAAGAGTGCGCCGAAACATCGTCTCACTCTCAGTGGGAAAGCCCACGATGAGATCCGCGCCAAACACCATGTTGTCTCGCTCGCGACTGAGCCGCTCACACAACCCTCGCAGCTGCGCCGCCGAATGGCGTCTTTTCATGCGTTTCAAAATAACATCATCACCCGCCTGAGCACTCAGGTGAATGGCGGGCATCACCACATCGGATGTGGTGATGATCTCAATCGCCGCCTCATCCAATTCCGCCGCATCCAGCGAAGACAAACGCAATCGCTTCATGCCACCGCGCCGCACCAACTGCTCCAACAACTGAGAAAATCGCGCGGGCTGAGGCAAGTCCTTGCCCCACGCCGTGATGTCCACTCCCGTCACAATCAGCTCCTGATAGCCCATCGCCACCAATTGCCGTGCCTCGTCAATGACCTGTTCCAACGGCAAACTGCGACTTTTTCCCCTGCCCTGCGGAATGGCACAAAAGGTGCAATCATGATCGCACCCGCGCTGCACCGCCACATAGGCACGGGTCATGCCATCAAAATCAATGCCGCTATGATTCACGCCATCGCCCCACTCATCATCGCCTCGCAGCATGGAGGCTGGATGATGTGCCTGTTTGGGCTTCATGGTTGCCAGTTTTTTGAAATGCCGCCACTGCCGTTTGGCATCATTGTCCATGACCACATCCACCTCATCCAAAGCGGCGTAGTCTTCCATAGAGCGATGCGCCGCACATCCCGTGACCACAAGCAAGGACTGCGGATAGCGTCGCCGCAGACGGCGAATGGTTTGGCGCGTGTCTCGCTCAGCCTCTGCCGTCACGGCACAGCTGTTGATGACCACGCACTCTTGCTCAAATCCCGCATCACGCGCCATGCGGCGCATCACGGCACTCTCATGAATGTTCAAACGGCAGCCTTTGGTGACAAAATGCACCGTCATTTCTCTTCCCCCTGCCAGCATCCGCGAAACAAAAAGCGGCTTGCACCTTCAATGGTGACATGGTCATCCGCCAGCCATTCGCCGCGCACCGTGCCACCATCCATGATGATGGTGGCGCAACGGTCAGTTTTTTGCCGCAACCGAGCCACCACCACCGATGCCGCCGCCGCCGTGCCACACGCCAGCGTCATGCCCGCACCGCGCTCCCACACCCGCAGACGCAACGCCCCATCATCTTGGAAATGAACGAACGACACATTCACTCTTTCAGGAAACAACGGATGATGTTCGCACTGTTTGCCCCACCGACTCACTTGGTCATCGGAAGGGACGGCATCGCACATAAAAACAACATGAGGATTGCCCACATTCACGGCACAGCCATCACCAAGAATGCCCTCGCCTAACGATACATGCATCACATCCATCGGTTTTGCCAGAGGAATATCGCGCCAATTGAGACGCACCGCGCCCAAATCCACCCGCATGGCGTTGCCCTCGCCCGCCTCCACTTCCAATTCGCCACCCAAAGTTTCAATGGTGAGAACACCCTTCTCCATCTCGTCTCGCAACAACAAGCCCACACAGCGCGCCGCATTGCCGCACGATTCCACCTCACCGCCATCGCCATTAAAAATCCGCATGCGAACATGATGCGCTCGCGCCCCATTCTCCAGCACAATCAGCTGGTCACAGCCAATGCCGTAATGACGGTCACACAAGCGGCGCACCAAGTTTGGTGACGCGGGCGCGCCATGCCGCCGCCCGTCAATGACGATAAAATCATTGCCCAAACCTTCCATCTTGACGAACTCGCCATTCCATTCACCGCTTACTTTTGATAGCGTTTTTTCCATTCATCATACGCCATGCCATAGATGCGTTCTCTTGCTTCTGGGTCACTGATGGTCACGCCTTGTTTTTCCGCCTCGGCACGATACCACTTTGCCAGACAATTGCGACAAAATCCCGCCAGATTCATGAGATCAATGTTTTGCACATCGGTGCGCGTCTGCAAAAATTCCACCAAATGACGAAACACCGCCGCCTCAATGGCTTGTTGGGAATTGGGTTGATTTTCGTTATGGTCATTCATGAGCATCCTCTTGGCTTTCATCTATATCAATCCTTGTTGTATGACACAATAACATCATGAACATCATGGCTATGCGTTATCACTCATCCATCCACCACATTGGACGCGACTCATGGGACGCGTGCAATCATGATAATCCTCTCACCAGCTATGATTTTCTCTCGGCACTGGAGGACAGCCATTCGGTCTGTGCCCGCCGTGGATGGCAGCCGTTCCATCTCACCTGCCACAACGAGGCGGGTGACATCATTGCCTGCGTGCCTTTGTATATCAAAAGCCATTCCCGAGGGGAGTTTATTTTTGATGATGGCTGGGCGGATGCCATTGAGCGGTCGGGTCGGTTTTATTATCCCAAGCTGCTGGCGGGCGTTCCTTTGACGCCGTGCTCGGGACGCCGTTTTCTTTTGCGCGATCCTCACGATGATGCCTCGCGTCATCGCATCGTGGCGGCTCTGCAACGGCGACACGATTTTCCCTCCGTCCATGTTGCCTTTCCTCATGATGATGACCGCGCCGTTTTGCATCAAGCCGGCTTTGCCTTCAAGAGTCACTGTCAGTTTCACTGGCGCAACCATGAATTCAGCTCCTTTGATGATTTTCTCGCGACTTTGCGTTCCGCCAAACGCAAACAACTGAAAAAAGAACGGGCATGGGTGCATCAACACCTCACCATTGACACCCAACACGGCGATGAACTGAGCCTCAATGATTGGCAAGAGATTTATGGCTTCTATCGTCACACCACCGACCGCAAGTGGGGCGGGGCGTATTTAACCGACACTTTTTTTCCTTTGCTCAGTGAACGCATGGGCTCAAACATTGTCATTCACAGTGCCTATGACAAGCACGGCGCGAGGAAAGCTCGGGTGGCAATGGCTCTGCACATCAGAGGCTCGGACACGCTTTATGGACGCTATTGGGGCAGCATCAGCAATGTCTCATATCTGCATTTTGAGCTGTGTTACTATCAAGCCATTGAGTATGCCATCGGACACGGCTTGGCGCGGGTGGAGGCGGGCGCGCAAGGCGAACACAAACTGCTACGAGGTTACGAGCCAAATTCCATTTACAGCGCGCACTTTTTTCATGAAAAACAAATTCAGAGATTGATTGAGCAGGCGTTGCAAGGCAGTGACGATGACGGCGCGCGTCTCAATCGCCATCTAGCTAATTATTTACCGCAAAAAAGAAAGGCTCGCAACAATGACTTGAAAAATTCAAACAAATAGGCAATTATGAGGATTGCAATTCCCATACGGCTTGACCATTGAGTCAATCAATTGTCGGGCTTCTCACTGAATACAATACCAACGCACATTGTGCGGAGGGAATAGGTGAGGGCTTACCTGTACGTGGCTTGCAAAAGCCCGATCCCTTCGGGGGTCATTGCAAAACATGCGGAGAAAACCATGAAAAAACCAACGACAAAAATTGATTTAATTGATGGTCGGGCTTCTTGCTGAATACAATACCAATGCACATTGTGTTGAGGAAATAGGTAAGGGCTACCGTATGGGGCTTGCAAAAGCCCGATCCCTTTGGGGGTCATTGCACAAAATACCAAGAGAAGGAGCGTCATGCTCCCTCTCTTGTTTATGAATTTTCAAATTGCATGACAGAAAAATAGCCCAAATCAATGGGGGCAGCATTAATTTTGTGCAAACTATACCTGTCGTCTTTGAACTTTCCGCGCGCAAAGAGATGTGCATCGGCGGCACTATCAAAACTATGAACCAATTTTCCATCACGCATCAAAGCGTACTTGCCCGCCTCATCAACAAGGCTTGGCGACAACTCCCGCAAAGCTGCCAAATTGGATTTCAACATCTCACCTCTATCCACCGCAAATCTCCTTTTTAGAATTCAACACCGCACACGCCCGCGATATAGCTAATTGCACGGCTAAGTCAAGATATTCTAACACAATAGCGCGGCAAAACATACCCTCATCATGCTCCCTTGTGTCTAGTCCCGTTCTTCCATCCATGCTTGCTGAATGGCTTCTAAAATTTTCTCATTAGAACCATTTGGGTCATCGTCAAATTCGTCCAGTTCGGTAATCCAGCGATGCAAATCGGTGTAGCGCAAATTGATGTTATCCACCTCGGGAAATTTATCCTCAAGGGCAATGGCAATCTCCAGCGTGTCCGTCCATTTCAGAGACATATCAAAACCATCACTTGCCCACCTGCATGTTGCGGGTGGCGGCGGGCAGAGTCACCACCAAACCGTCCAACGAATCATTCATGATAATCTGACACCCCAGCCGCGAGGTATGAGTGAGACCCCACGCCAAATCCAACATGTCCTCTTCGGCATCGGTGGCTTCGGGCAGGCGATCATAAAACGCATCGTCCACAATCACATGACAGGTGGAACACGCCAGCGACCCCTCACACGCCCCTTCTAAATCAATGTGGTTGGCGTGAGCGATATCCAACAACGACTGACCGTTCTCCACCGTCAGTTCATGCTTCTTGCCGGAGGGCTCAATAAAAGTCACTTTTGGCATCACAGTATCCTTGCTTTCATCGTAACGCAAAGATGCCCTCAAGCCAAGAGGCAATTACGAGGAACTCTTATCTATGGCATGAATTTTTTTGCCCTTGAGAGCATCCCGCATCGCCTTGCTCATGCGCCGCGTCGCGAGCGGACGGCTCACCTCATCCAAATCCGTGGTGGCGCGCACAATGGCATCACGGTCGGTTTGTTGCATGGCTTGAGCCAATCGCTTCATCGCCGTTCGTATGTCTTGTTCCTCATTTTTCGCGAGCTTCTCCTCTTGCACAATTGCCTGCAATGCCTTGAGCAATTGTTCTCCTGCCACTCGCGCCTCTGCCAGCAATCGCTGCGTCATGTCATCACGGGCATGGCTTTGACTGGCGCGCACCATCTCAATCATCGCCGCCTCAGACAAGCCGTATGAGGGCTTCACCTCAATGTGATGCGCCGTGCCAGTTGTTTTTTCCTGAGCCGACACCGTGAGCAAGCCATCGGCATCAATGGTGAAGGTGACCGCAATGCGAGCCGTGCCCGCCGTCATGGGGGGAATGTCCGTCACATGAAAGCGAGCCAGCGAGCGATTGTCGCTCACCATCTCTCGCTCCCCCTGCACCACATGCATCATCATGGCGGTCTGTCCATCCTGCCAAGTGGTGAACTCCTGACTCTTGCTCACCGGAATGGGCGTGTTGCGATGAATCAATTTTTGCGTCACACCGCCCATCGTCTCAAGCCCCAGCGATAAAGGCGCAACATCCAACAACACATGACCCCTCTCAGACAAATGACCCGATAATGCCGCCGCCTGCAAAACAGCCCCCCGCACCACAACCTCATCAGGATTAAAATCACAAATGGGTTCAGTGCCAAACAATTGCAAAACCCTTTGACGCACCAATGGGGTGCGTGTGGTGCCGCCCGCGAGCACCACCCCCTTCACATCCGATGGCGACAGATGAGCATCCGCCAACACATGAGAACACACATCCAATGTGCGCTGCACCAGTGGCTGCATTGCCGTCTCGCAATCCTCACGCGTCAAAGAAAGAGTCTTTGCTGCCGCAAAGGGATGAGGCTCACGACACATGGTATCTTGACTGAGAGCTTCTCGCATACGCCGCGCCGTGTTCATCCATTGTTTGCGCGCCGCAAGGGGGCAGTCTTGCCATGAAATCTCATGGGCTGTCAAATGACGCGCCACGGCAATATCCAAATCATCACCCCCCAAAGCGGCATCGCCGCCAGTGGCTTTGACGCGAAACACCCCTTTTTGCAAATCCAGCAACGAGACATCAAAAGTGCCACCGCCCCAATCATACACCCCATAAAGCCCCTCGCTACCGTGATCCAAGCCATACGCCAATGCCGCCGCGGTGGGCTCATTGACCAGACGCATCACCTCCAATCCCGCCATGCGAGCGGCATCACGCGTGGCACTGCGCGCGCCATCGTCAAAATAGGCAGGAACGGTAATCACCGCCCGATGCACCTCTTGTTCCAAAAAAGATTCAACCCGCTCCCGCAACACTCGTAAAATCACCGATGACAACGCCACAGGAGACACCTCATGACCGGACAGCCGCACCTGTGCCATAGCGTTTTTATCGGATGCCACCACATCAAAGGGCATGTCCGCCACATCGGCAGCGGCGCGCCCCATCAGACGCTTGACCGAAGAGACTTGTTCATCGGCATCTCTCGCCAATGCCTCATATCCCGCCACCGCCGTCTCCAGAGTGTCATTCTTGCCCATTGCCACCACCGACGGCACAATCACTCGGTTTTGTTCATCACGACACAGAGTCATTGTGCCGTCTTTCATCACCCCCACCAGAGAGTGAGTCGTCCCCAAATCAATGCCCACAATGACATCGGCGGGGCGCGCATCAACCGATGATTGCCCCGGCTCAGAAATTTGCAATGCCATCACATCGCCCGCCTTTTGTCCTCAATGGCATCCCGCAGACGCAGCCCATAACGCAAACGCAGCAGCGACTCTTTGGCATGCTGCAATTCTTTTTTCTCATGCCACTCAGAAAACCGCTCCATTTCTTGTGTGATTTTTTTCTCGTTTTTGTCGTGCAATGAAGCGATAGATTGGGCATCGCTGGAGGCTTCCAGTTGCTCTCGGTCTTCCATCGCCGCCATCAGCAATTGAGGGTCGTCAATGGTCTGTTCCTCTTCCAGTGAAATCTCCATGCCCTCACGGCTCAGCAAAAGAATGGCGCGCCGCAAGGGATTTTTGATCGCCTCATAGGCATCATTGACCGTTGCGGCGTTCTGCTCCGCCACAAGACGCACCGCATCCGACTGCTGCACATAGCGGTCGGGATGAAACAAACTGGCAAAATGATGATACCGCCGCTCCAACGCCGTCTCATCAATGGCAAAGCGCGGCGCAAGAGAAAAAATCACAAAGGCATCCGTCTGACCGAGCGGCTGCACCACTCCACAGGAATCACAAAAAAAATCTTGGGTCGTGAACGGGTGAGAACAATACCAGCAGTGTCCCTCAGACATGAAAAGACTCGCCGCAGCCACATCGCCCCTTCTCATTGGGATTGCGAAAGACAAAGCCCTCCTCAAGGTCGCTCCTGACATAGTCCATCTCAGTGCCCAGCAAAAACAAGGTGGCTTTGGGCTCAACAAAAATGGCAAATCCGTCACAATCAATGCGTTCATCGCCTTGGCAGGCATCTTCGGCAAATTCCAGCGCATAAGATAATCCCGAACACCCGCGCGAGCGAATCATCACCCGCACACCCGCGGTGGTGCGCTTGCGCGAGGCAATCATGTCTCGCACACGCGCCTGAGCCGCATCGGTGACCGTCATCAGAGTCATGGCAACCGCCCTTTGCAAGACAAAGACTCAGCTATTTTTCTTGTCCTGATAGTCCTTCACCGCCGCCTTGATGGCATCTTCCGCCAAAATGGAACAGTGGATTTTAACAGGAGGCAAAGCCAAATGTTCGGCGATTTGCGTGTTTTTAATCGCCATCGCTTCATCCAAACTCTTGCCTTTGACCCATTCGGTCACCAATGAACTGGAAGCAATGGCAGAGCCACAGCCAAAGGTTTTGAATTTGGCATCCACAATCACATCGTTGTGATCCACCTGAATTTGCAGCTTCATGACATCACCGCACGCGGGCGCACCCACAAGACCTGTGCCCACATCGGCATCACCTTGCTTCATAGAGCCAATGTTGCGGGGATTTTCGTAGTGATCCAACAGTTGTTCGCTATAAGCCATCGTCTTCTCCTTGACATGATGTTATTAATGATGTGCCCACTCAATCTTGCTGATGTCAATGCCCTCTTGAGCCATTTCCCACAAGGGTGACATCTCCCGCAAGCGTTGAACATTGCGCACAATGGAATCCACCGCATAAGTAACCTCGTCCTCCGTGGTGAATCGACCAAAACCGACGCGCAAACTGGTATGAGCCAATTCCTCCTCAACGCCCAGCGCACGCAAAACATAAGACGGCTCCAAACTGGCAGAAGTGCAAGCCGAGCCCGATGATAATGATAAATCATTGATGCCCATCATCAGAGATTCTCCCTCAACATAGGCAAAACTCACATTGATGTTGCCCGGAATACGCTGTTCCAAATCCCCATTGACATAAATGTCTTCCAATGATTTCCGCAACCCCTGCAAAAACATGGAGCGCAAATGATGCAAACGCTCATTCTCCTGAGCCATTTCTTCAGACGCAATGCGACACGCCTCACCCAATCCCACACACAAAGGCGTGGCAAGCGTTCCCGAGCGCATGCCGCGTTCTTGTCCGCCGCCGCTCATCAAGGGCTTGATGCGAACGCGCGGACGGCGGCGCACATACAAAGCCCCAACCCCCTTGGGTCCATACAACTTGTGAGCAGAAATGCTCATCAAATCAATGTTCATCTCCTGCACATCAAGAGGAATCTTGCCCACCGCCTGAGCACAATCAGAATGAAAAAAGACGCCCTTCTCACGACACAAAGCACCAATCTCTTTGACCGGCTGAATCACACCAATCTCATTATGCACCGCCATAATAGACACCAAACATGTCTGGTCGGTGATGGCATCCTTCAACTGATTGAGATCAATCAAGCCGTTGCTTTGCACCGGCAGATATGTGACATCCATCCCCTCTTGGGAAATGTGACGACACGATTCCAAAACACACTTATGCTCCGTCACACAAGTGATGATATGATTTTTGCGATCCTTATAAAATCCTCCCACCCCCTTGATGGCAATGTTATTGGACTCAGTCGCTCCAGAGGTGAAAATAATCTCCTTGGGGTCAGCACCAATCAGCTGAGCCAGTTGAGTGCGAGCCTCTTCCACACCCTGTTCGGCTTCCCATCCATGGGCGTGATTGCGCGAGTGAGGATTGCCAAAACGCTCAGTCATGTAGGGTGTCATCGCCTTGATGACGCGCTCATCCAAAGGCGTGGTCGCCTGATAATCAAGATAGATGGGTTTGCTGTTCACACGCACCGTCATGACCTTATTATAGGGCAAAAGAGTGCTTCAATGCAAGGGGTGGAGCGATTCGTTTCATGGTTTTCAGCACATAATCCACATCTTTTTTTGTGTGTTCGGCACCAAAACTGACACGCAACAACTCGGATGCCTGCTTTTTTGTGCCTCCCATGGCGGTGATGACTCGTGATGGCTGAATTTGCCCCGATGAACACGCCGAGCCACTGCTCACCGCAATGCCCTCAAGATCCAGTGCCATCACCATCTCAATGCTGCGCCATCCCTCAATGGAAAAACAACTCACCCCCGCCAGTCTCGGCGATCGCACCCCCCACACAGTCAGACGGGTGGCAAAAATATTATGCAATTGTTTTTCAAAATAATCACGCAAGCTTTCCAGCTGCGATTGCTGCCGCCACGCCTCAGGACAATGAACCAATGCCGCTGCAAATGACGCAATGGCAGCGACATTCTCTGTTCCCGCCCGCAAGCCGTGTTCCTGTCCGCCACCGTGAATCACAGGACGCATCCCCTCCAACAAAGCGGCATCATCACTGAGCACAATCAGCGCGCCCGCGCCCATCGCCCCACCAATCTTGTGAGACGACACCGAAATCATGTCTGCCCCCTCATACCATCGTGATGCCACCCGCCCCAGTGACTGAACGCCATCACAATGAAGCCATCCGCCCGCATCATGAATGGAACTGGCGAGGCTTGGAATGTTCCACATCACGCCGGTTTCATTGTTGGCAGCCATCAGTGACACCAAAAATCTCTTTCCCTGACACGCCGCCATCGCCCGCCGCAACGATTCCTCACACAGCAAACCATCGGCTGTGACATCAACAACAGCCGCCTCCCTTGCCTGTGCCACCTTCCAGACGGAATCATGCTCCACCGCGCTCACGATGAGATGAGGCGTGCACACACCCTGCAGTGCCAGATTATTGGCTTCGGTCGCCGATGAGGTGAAAATCACCCGCCGTGATGAGGTGGCGAAAAAATCGGCAAAAGACCGCCGCGCCTCATCCAGCACTCGCCTTTTGGCTCTGCCAAACCCATGAACCGATGAGCCATTGCCCACCACCGTCAATTGTTCAGACAAAGCTTCCCGCGCCGCAGGCAACAATGGCGCGGTGGCATGGTGATCAAAATAACGAGACGGATTCATCGGTTGCCATCTCGCACAATGCCGTAAGGGTCAAAGCGATCATCTTTTGCCTTCCTGCCTTGAGACACCGCACGCGCAGGAACGCCCACCACCGTCACCGACGAAGGAACATCATGAGTGACAACAGACCCCGCACCCACGCGCGCGAAATCTCCGATGGTCACATTGCCCAAAATATGTGCCCCCGCGCCCACAATCACCCCATTCTCCAGTGTGGGATGCCGCTTATGATTCACCTGACTTTTAGAATTGGTCGCAGGCGCAATGCCGCCAAGGGTCACCCCGTGATACAAAGTCACATCGTCACCAATGTGGGTGGTCTCGCCAATCACCAAGCCACTGCCGTGGTCAATCACCAAGCCCTTGCCAATGCGAGCGGCTGGATGAATCTCAATCTGCGTGAGCAAGCGCGCCAGCCAGCTCACACCGCGCGCCACAAAATAAAAGCCATGACCCCACAAATAATGCCCCACCCGATGAAACAACAGTGCATGAAATCCCGCATAAAAAAACGCCACCTCCCACAGGGTGCGCGCCGCAGGGTCTCGCTCCTTAAAAGCTCGTAAATCACGCCCCAAGCTCTTGAACATCACGCCATCCTCATTTACATACAAAGACTTCACGCCAGCTTCATACATGATAGCTTCCAACGCATAGGTCAAGATATGGGATCAAGATATGGCTAAAATTATTCTCAATGGCTCAGCGGGACGCATTGAATGTCTTTACAGTCGTGCTGCGAGAAATGCTCCCGTTGTGCTGCTGCTGCATCCTCATCCCCAATTCAGAGGACACATGAACAACCCCATGATGAATCAATTGAGTGACTGTTTTTCGCAACTGGGCTTTGCCGTCTTACGCCTCAATTTCAGAGGCTCAGGCAAAACCGAAGGCAACCGAGACGAAAAAGAAGGCGACATCCTTGACACCACCACCGCACTCAACTGGCTGGAATCTCAGCACGCCGATTCCCAACAAACATGGATTTGTGGCTTCTCATTCGGCGCATGGGTGGGCATGCAACTCCTCATGCGGCGACCCGGAATCTTTCGCTTCATCTCCATCACGCCCCCCATCGGACCATTCAATTTTGATTTTCTTGCTCCCTGTCCCACATCGGGAGTCATCATTTCCGCCAAAGCCGACCAATATGTCAATGGCAAGAGTCTCAAAGAACTCAACAGAAAACTCAAAAATACTCGACTCATTGATGTGAAACATCACATCATCAAAGATGCCAATCACTTCGTGGCCGGCAAGGAAGATGAAGTCACACACCGAATCCAACAATATGTCACCCGAGAAATGAAAAAAAAGCCTCCATAGAGGAATAAAATCCGCTATGGAGACTCTGCCGAAGGAGGAGGCATCAGAAGCATGTTGCCATTCTTCTTATAAACAGTTTATGTGGTATGGCGTGTTTTTCAATACCCCTAAAAATAGTTTAGCGTCCATAATTTGATATAATTCAATTACCAAACGCAAAGTATAGACATCCACCACACAGCCTCACCGCACGCCGGTGACAAACCACTGCCGAATGACGCGCCCCCAATTGCCTCTTCTGTGCCTTGTGGTATCCGTTACATGAAACGCATCGCCAATGTGATGCGCCAGTGACGGCAATTGCGACACAATAAAATAACCCCGAGCCAGAAAAAACTTCCCCAAACTGCCTTCTGTCACAAAATTCCACCACGGACCGTAGTCACGCCACAAAGATGTTGGCAATAGACACGGATTAAAATTAAATGAATTCCACCTCTCTGTGACACCATCACTGTAACCAAAGAGTGTGCCGTCCAATTTTTTCTTTTTGTAATCGGGGCGATCCTTGTACCGACGATGCATAGCGTTTGAATAAAGCACCAAAGAAACCTTCTTCGTCCCATCCGTCAATGCGCCACCCAGAATTTTTTTACCAGTGGCAAAATCGGGACAAGCATCAAAAATCCAATCATCTTCGGTGTGAAAAATAAAGGGTGTTTGAACACACCCATAGGCTCTGTCTATGGAAGCATGCTGTCCTCGTTTGGGGTCATTGATGAGAATCGTCCATCCCTTGTCTCGCAAGTCTTCCAGAAACGGCGATGTGACAGGATAATCCTCAACGATGATCTTTTGAGCAAAGACATCAAGCCACCCCTTCATAGAATCAATGGAGCGCGCCAACAGCTCATGGCGGTGACAAGAAGTCATGACAAGAGTGATGTCTTTAGCGATGTCTTTAGTGATGTCTTTGGCATTCATGCCGCCAATGGTAACACCGTCACGAAGCAACACAAGAGAAATCAGTGCAATGTGACATGTTGTAGTCCCTTGAGAATGATGGAGGCAAAGGCGTCATCACGATTGCCATAGACGGCAATGAGTCTGCCGTCCGCATGGTGCGTGGCATAGCATGACTCTCCCTTGATGGTCACATTGCGAATGTAAGCACACACATCCACACCCAGACAGAGCAAATCACCCTGACTGATGGAACCATGAGGCTTGGCATGATGGAAATTCATGGCATCAAAGCCCGCACCCCATGAAACGGGGGAGAATCATGGGATGCGGTATCTCTAAGAGTGGTCAGTGAGAGAGCTTCGCAGCAGTGGCGTTTTGCTTCTGAGCGGTCGCGCCCACCTCGTGTGCGATGGCTTTTTTCGCACTTTGAGCGACACCATTGCCCTTCTTGATGGGAATGACCTGTGCGCTCTCCTCCACCTGCGGGCGCACCAGTTCAATGGTGAGCAAACCGTTATCCAGATGGGCATCGGTCACCTCAATGCCTTCTGCCAGCACGAAGCGGCGTTCAAATTCGCGCGCCGCAATGCCCTGATGCAAAAAGCGTTTGTCTTGACCCTTTGCCTCGCCATTAGCTTTCTTCTTGCCACTGACGGTCAATTGGTTGCGATTGAAGGTCACATCCAAATCGTCATCGCTGAAGCCCGCAACGGCAATGCTGATTTGATAGTGATGATCATCCAGCTGCTCAATGTTGTAGGGTGGATAGCCGCCTTGGCTCATCTCACCGAACTCGTCAAGCATCCGCTCCAGATGGTCAAACCCCAGCAACGAGGGGTGTTGAAAAAATGAAAGTCGTGTCATCATGACATTCTCCTTTGGAAAGCGAGACTGCACAAAAGACCTCAAAAGCATCCCTGCACAGCGTCTTGGTTGTGCCGACACAAAACCATGCCGACAATACTCATATAGGTGTTTGAATTCACGCCGTCAAGGCTTTTTTGAATTGGCAGGCGGCAGAATGGCGTAATAAATCACATGAGGAAATTCGTCAATCACCATTGTCTGTTCTTGCAGCTGCAGACGCTTGATCGCTTGACGGGTTTTTTCTTTTCTCCGATCATTGCCAGCGATCACAAATAACGCGCCATCTTGTCGCAACAGGTGGTCTTCTTTGGGCTTTTTTTGTGGATACGGATGAGCCAGACGCACCTCATCGCCTCCATAGAGCGCGAGCAAACTGCCGAATGTTCCGATATTTCCATACACTATCTTGAGGGGAGCGTTTGCTGTCTGCGTATTCCATTCATGCATGATTTTTTTGCTAATGACCCAGTGATTATCGCTTTGCGGATAAAATCCGTGCGTCAGTGGATAGTAATACACAGGCTTGAGCAACAACACAACGGCAGCCAATAAAATCAGATGCGGGCTATAAGCGCGCCATGTGGGACGCATGGTTGCCACCAGCACAATTCCCCACAGGGCATACATGGGGAGTGTCCACGAAAAAAAAGGTGCTCCCTGCACAAGCAAGAAACCCGCCGCCAGAATCGCAAAAGGCATAAAGGTGATGAACAAAAGAAAATGGCTCGCGCGCCGTGTCAGCCCAGCAAAAGGATAGATGAGCCTTGTTCGCAGCGATATGCCTCGTGCCAGCACCGCCACCGCCATGACGGAGGCAACAATCACCATCACCTCGCTGATGTGCTCAAACTGTCCCGTATGATACCCCATGACCAAAACATGAAAAGCCGTGTCCGCCAAATGATAAAACCCATAATAAATAGGCTTTGCACCAATCGTCAGACACAAAATAATGGCGAGGTAAGGGTGGGCGGTTTTATAATGTTGACGCGCCTCACGGTCAATGAGAGTCCATGCCAGCACCGTGCCATAAAGAAGCCCGATGGATATTTTTGTCCAGCATCCCATTCCCAGCAACACACCCAACACCAGCCAAAACCAATGCTGATGAGCTTTTTCACGCAAGGGGCGCGTGGCATAAAAGGTGACGAGAGGAATGAAAATCCAAAAAGGATACTGCAGCACATTGTGATTGAGTCCCTGCAAATAGCCATGATTGAACTCAGCGACAGGCGCGCCCTGATACACCCCCAATGGAATAAGCAAAAACACAGAGACAAGGGCATCGCGTTTATTGTTCAGCAAAGCCAAGCCCATGTAATACACCCCGATATATGTGGCAATGACAAACAATTGGGCGGCAATGTTGTGAGGATACACCAACAACGGCTCGCCGAAATTCAGCCAGTGGGTGAGCCAATACGCGACAGGCGGATGACGATAATGCTCACCCCAAAAATCAAAGTCGGTCATCCGTCCCACAACGGAGTGAAACAAGATGTCCACATAAGGAATGGGCATGAAAAATGTGACGAGAATCCCCCACCCCACCATTTGCAAAACACAAATAAGCACCAGCCCGCGCCATGGCTTTTGAACAAAAAAATCCAGCAAAAGATACACGCGTTTGAGCACTCTATTCATCTTCTATTTTTCGGCTGGCGGCAGAATGGCGTAATAAATCACATGAGGATATTCATCAATCTTCATGCTTTGCTCTGGCAGCTGCCAATCCTCTATGACTTGATGCCACTGTTTTTTCTCCGAATCCCAATCATCCTCGGAAAAAACAATAAGAGCTCCTTTTTGCTTGAGTTCCTCGTTCATTGTCACATCTGGGTAAATGGTTTGATGTTGTTTTTTTTCAATTTCCAAATAGAGGGACAGCAGACCACCTAAATTTCCTGTCCGCCTATTAACAAAGCCTATGGGAGCATTTCCTGTCTGGCTATTCCACTGATTCATGATTTTCTCAGAAATCACCCAATGATTATCCGCCCGAGGATAAAATCCGTGCGTCAATGGGTAGTAATACACAGGCTTGAGCAACAGCACAATGGCAGCCAATAAAATCAGATGGGGGGTATAAGTGCGCCATGTGGAACGCATGATTGCCACCAGCACAACACCCCATAACCCATACATGGGCAGTGTCCAAGGAAAAGGAGGAACCACCTGCAGAGACACAGACCCCACCAGTATCACGGCAAACGGCATAAAGGTGATGAACAAGAGAAAGAAACTCCCCCGCCGTGTCATGTGTGCAAAGGGATACATCAAACGGGTCTGTAATGATACGCCTCTCGCCACAATCGCCACACCCACCATAGAAGCCCAAATCTCTAAAATAGCAGTGGCTCTATTCAATCTATCCAAATTGAATGCGAAGATTGAAACATACTGAACCACATAAGCCCAATGATAAAGCCCATAATAAATGGGCTTTGCACCAATCAACAGACACAAAATAATGGCGAGGTAGGGGTAGACGGTTTTATAATGTTGACGCGCCTCACGGTCAATCAGAGTCCATGCCAACAGTGTGCCATAAAGTATCCCGATGGAGATTTTTGTCCAGCATCCCATTCCCAACAACACACCCAACACCAACCACCACAAAGATTGCCGCGCTTTCTCACTCAAAGGACGCGTGGCATAAAAGGTGACGAGAGGAAGCAACACCCAAAACGGATACTGCAGCACATTGTGATTGAGTCCCGCCAAATGCCCCTGAGCGAATGTCAAAGTGGGTGCGCCTTGATACACCCCCAACGGAATAAGCAGCAAAACAGCAACAAGGGCATCGCGTTTATTGTTCAGCAACGCCAACGCCATGTAATACACCCCAATATATGTGGCGATGACAAAAATCTGTGCGGCGATGTTATGAGAATTAACCAGCAACGGCTCGCCAAAATTCAGCCAATGGGTGAGCCAGTAAGCCAAAGGCGGATGACGATACGCATCGCCCCAAAAATCAGCATCAGGACTTCTTCCAACAAATGTATGGAACAAGATGTCAGAATAGGGGATGGGCATGAAAAATGTGACGAGAATCCCCCACCCCACCATTTGCAAAACACAGATGAGAATCAGCCCGCGTGATGGCTTTTCCACAAAAAAATCCAACCACTGATAGATGCGTGCGAGCAATGTATTCATCTTCTATTTCTCAGTGGGTGGGAGGATTGCGTAATAAATCACATGGGGATATTGGTCAATCGCCATTGTTTGTTCTGGCAGCTGAAGTTTTTTCATGACAAGACGCATTGAGTCCTTTTGCCAATCACCGTCACTGGAGAGCAGCAGTGCGCCGTTTGCATTGTGCTCCTTTGTCAGCTCACCATTGAAGATGCTTTGCGGCGCGTCCGCTCCCGCATAAAGAGCCACCACCCCGGCGAGTCTGCCAATATTGCCATAGATTGTGGTGAGGGGAGCGTTGTGTGTCTGGGCGTTCCATTCATCCATGATTTTTTCGCTGATGACCCAATGATTGTCGCTTTGCGGATAAAATCCGTGCGCCAGTGGATAGTAATACACCGGCTTGAGCAACAGCACAACGGCAGCCAACAGCATCACATGAGGGCTATAGACGCGCCAAGCAGGACGCATGATTGCCACCAAAACGATTCCCCACAGGGCATACATGGGCAGTGTCCACGAAAAAGCGGGCTCTATGTGAAGCCACGCCGCGACCATCATAAGAATTGCAAAAGGCATAAAGGTGACAACCAAGAGAAAATGGCTCATCCGCCGTGTCAGACCCACAAAGGGATAACAAAGGCGCGTGTCTTTTGATACGCCTCGTGCCAGCATCGCGACCGCCATCATGGAGGCAAAAATCACCAGCACCTCGCTGATGCGATCAAAGTCGGCGACATAGTGTGCCTTGTCCATAATGTATTCGGTCATATCTTTCCAATGGAGAATTCCATAATACAAAGGTTTCATCCCAATCGTCAGACACACAAGAAGGGCGAGATAGGGCGCAATGGTTTTGTAATGCTGGCGCGCCTCACGGTCAATGAGAGTCCATGCCAGCACCGTGCCATACAGTAGCCCGATGGAGATTTTTGTCCAGAATCCCATTCCCAACAAAACGCCTAATACCAACCACCAAAAAGATTGCCGCGCCTTCTCACTCAAGGGGCGTGTGGCATAAAGGGTGACGAGAGGAATGAAAATCCACAAAGGATACTGCAACACATTGTGATTGAGCCCCTGCAAGTAGCCATGATTGAATTCGGTGATGGGCGCGCCCTGATACACTCCCAATGGAATAAGCAAAAACACAGAAACCAAAGCCTGCACTTTGTCTTTGAACAAAGCCAATGCCATGTAATAAACACCACCATATGTGGCAATGACGAACAATTGGGCGGCGATGTTGTGAGGATACACCAGCAAATTCTCACCGAAATTCAGCCAATGGGTGAGCATATAGGCAAGCGGCGGATGATGAAAGGACTCACCCCAAAAATTATGACTTCTTCCAATGAAAGAATGAAACACAATATCAAAATACGGGATGGGCATGAAAAATGTGACAAGAATTCCCCACCCCACCATTTGCAAAGCACAGATGAGCAAAAGCCCCCGTGACGGTTTTTGCACAAAGAAATCCAACCACCGATAGCCGTGTGCCAACACCTTATTGGTCTCTATTTTTCGGCTGGCGGTAGAATGGCGTAATGAATCACATGGGGATACTCATCAATCTTCATGGTCTGCTCTGGCACCTGCAGGTCCTCTATGATTTGGTAAAAATGATCCTTATACCATTGAGCACTGTCAAAAACAACAAGAGCGCCCCTGTGGCGTTCATTCTCTACTATACGCTCTTGAGGCGTATCGGCGTCGTTATAGAGGGATACCACACCTCCAAGAACTCCAGCAGTGCCATAGACGATGCCCAGGGGCGCATTGTCTGTCTGCTGATTCCATTCATCCATGATTTTCTCAGCAACGACCCAGTGATTGTCCACTCTAGGATACAATTTGTGTTTCATTGAGGAGTGATAGACAGGCTCGAGCAACAGCACAATGGCAGCCAATAAAATCAGATGAGGGGTATAAGTTCGCCATGTGGAACGCATGATTGCCACCAGCACAACGCCCCATAGCCCATACATGGGCAGTGTCCAAGAAAAGAGAGGGGGCGACCGCCACACCGCTCCCACCGCCAGAACCGCGAAAGGCATAAAGGTGATGAACAAGAGAAAATGGCTCGCGCGCCGCGTCATAGAAGCGAAGGGGTAACAAAGACGAGTCCGCAACGATATCCCTCCAGCCAGCACCGCCACCGCCGCCATATAAAGCAAAATATTCCAAATATGAGTGATGGAATTAGAGTCGGCTTCATGGTGTATCTTTTCCACAAGATACTGAGCCATGTTCTGCCAATAGAGCAGTCCATAATACAGAGGCTTTGCGCCAATTGCCAGACACACAAGAAAGGCAAGATAGGGATAGGGAGTTTTGTAATGCTGACGCGCCTCACGATCAATCAGAGTCCATGCCAGAATCGCGCCATAAAGCAAGCCGATGGAGATTTTTGTCCAGAAACCAATCCCCAACAACACCCCCAGTGCCAGCCACCACCAATGCTGATGTGCCTTTTCACTCAAAGGACGCGTGGCATGAAAGGCGGCGAGAGGAATCAACACCCAAAACGGATACTGCAACACATTGTGATTGAGTCCCTGCAAATCCCATAGCCCGTGATACACCCCCAATGGAATGAGCAACAATACAGAAACAAAAGCGTGCACTTTATTTTTGAATAATGCCAACCCCATATGATAAACCCCAAAATATGTGGCAATGACAAACAGTTGCGCGGCAATGTTGTGAGGATACAGCAAAAACGGCTCGCCGAAATTCAGCCAATGGGTGAGCAAATAAGCTGCCGGTGGATGACGATAATACTCACCCCAAAAATTGACACCAAGATCCCTTCCAACATAGGTATGGTACAAGATGTCATAATGAGGGATGGGCATGAAGAATGTGACGAGAATGAACCATGCCACCATTTGCAAGCCACAGATGAGCAATAGCCCACGCATCGGCTTTTGCACAAAAAAATCCAACCCCCGATAGCCGTGTGTCAATAATTGATTGCCGTATGTCAAAAGTTTATTCATGGGTCATCTCTGTTGAGCAGGCGGCATGATAGCGTAATAAATCACATGAGGATATTCGTCAATCTTCATGGTCTGCTCTGACAACTGCCAATTCTTTATGTCTTGGCGAATTCGGTTCTTATGCCAATCATCTTCGGAGAAAACAAAGAACGCTCCTTGTTTTTGCAGCAATTCATCATCTGCTGGCTTGTTGCGTTGATGGCTGAGCCGCACCTCATCGCCCGCATAGAGTGCCACCACCCCTGCCAAGTGCCCAATACTGCCAAAAACATGATACAGGGGCTGATTGGATGTTTGTTGTCGCCAGCGGTCTATGATTTTACCGACAATCACCTGAGCATTATTCAAGCGAGGATAGAAGCCAGTCTCAAATGGGTATTTATAGAAGGGTTCTAATAAGAGAGCCATAGCCAATACTAAAATCACATGGGCACTGTATGTGCACCACCCCGCTCGCACCAGTGCCACCACCACGATGCCCCACAGAGGATACATGGGCGATACCCAATGATCAGTCATATTAACAGGGATGATGAGGGTGATGAGAAAAAGGATGATGAACGGCATCAAGGCAAACAGACACAAAAAGTGCGTGTCTCGTTTCGTCATGTGATGAAATGGATAGGTGAGACGCGTGCGCCATGAAACCAAGCCCGCCAGCAGCACCGCCAGCAGCATGAGTTTTGGGGTCTTGATGACATTACTCCACACATGATCATCTTCATCTCTACGCCACTGAAGATAGCTCTCAATGGCATGACTGTATTGCCACGCTTGCTCCAAAGGAATTGCCGCAATACACAGAAAGATTAGCAATGCAGCGTAGGGATAGGGTGTGGCAAGATGAGCGCGCGCCTCTTTATCCATGAGAGTCCACAGTGCCACCGTTGCCAGCAATAAAACAATGGAATATTTCGCCCACAGAGCCACCCCCATGACAAAACCCAACAGCAACCACCAACGGTGCTGCCGTGCATCTTGATTCAAAGGACGCGTGGCATAAAAGGTGAGCAAGGGAATTAACGCCCACAGTGGATATTGAATCACATTGTGATTGACTCCAACCCAAGACCCTTTTTGATACACATACAACCCCGTGAGCAACAAGGTGGCGACAAGGGCTTGCACTTTGTCTTTGAGAAGCACAACGCCCATGGCGTAGACCGCACCATAGGTGGCAATCACAAACAATTGCGTGATGATATAATAGGCAGGAAATGGCGGCACATCGCCACTGCTCAACAGGTAGTAAAACATATTGACCAGAGGCGGATTGCGCAGTTCAGCCGCCGCAAATCCAAATTCCCGCACAAGATAAGAGAGGGCAACCGTGTCAAAGGGAGGAATTGGTTTGACAAAAATTCCCATCATCCCCCACCCAAGCACCTGCAATCCCATGAGCAACACCAAACCGCGTGACGGCTTTTGAACAAAAAAATCTAAAATTTGATAGCCGCGTGTGAGCAATTGTTGTAATGGGCGTTTCATGTCATGGCTCGGCGGGCGGCACAATGGCATAATAAATCACATGAGGATATTCATCAATCTTCATGGTCTGCTCTGGCGCTTGCAAATTTTTTATGACTTGGCGAAATTTATGACTGTTCCTCTCGCCATCTCGTAAAACAACAAGAGCTCCTCTGTGCCGTTCATTCTCTGCGATACGGGTGTGCGGGAAACCAGCTCCACCATAAAGGGACACCAAGCCTCCAAGACTTCCATGAACCCCATACACGACACCAAGGGGCGCGTTGTTTGTCTGAGTCTTCCACTGATTCACAACTTTTTCGGCGATCACCCAGTGATTATCGCGTTTGGGATAAAATCCGTGTGCCAACGGATAGTAATACACAGGCTTGAGCAACAGCACGATGGCAGCCAGCAGGATTATATGAGGGGTATAAGTGCGCCATGTGGAACGCATGATTGCCACCAACACAATTCCCCACAGAGCATACATGGGCAGTAACCAAGAAAAAGCAGGAATACCCAGCCGATACACCGACCCCACCACCAAAACCGCAAAAGGCATAAAGGTGATGAACAAGAGAAAGAAACTCCCCCGCCGTGTCATGGAATCGAAGGGATACATCAGACGAGTCCGCAATGATATACCTCGTGCCAGCACCGCAACGCCCATCATAGATAAAAACATCACAGCGAATGGAAAGTCGCCATCATAACCACCGCCAGCTGATTTTGCTGCCGCCACAACATAACGAGCCGTGTCAGCCCAATGATAAAACCCATAATAGATGGGCTTTGCGCCAATCAACAGACACAAAATCATGGCAAGGTAGGGATAGACGGTTTTGTAGTGCAGGCGCGCGTCGCGATCAATCAGAGTCCATGCCAACAGTGTGCCATACAGTAGCCCAATGGAGGTTTTTGTCCAGCACCCCATTCCCAACAACACGCCCAACACCAGCCAAAACCAATGCTGATGAGCTTTTTCACGCAAAGGACGGGTGGCGTAAAAGGTGACGAGAGGAAGCAACGCCCAAAACGGATACTGCAGCACATTGTGATTGAGTCCCTGCAAATAGCCATGATTGAACCCAGTGCTAGGCGCGCCCTGATACACCCCCAACGGAATAAGCAACAATACACAGACAAGGGCATCTCGTTTATTGTTCAGCAACGCCAAACCCATATGATAAACACCAACATATGTGGCAATGACAAACACCTGAGCGGCGATGTTCTGAGAATTAACCAACAGTGGCTCGCCGAAATTCAGCCAATGAGTGATCCAGTAAGCCAAAGGCGGATTACGATACCCATCGCCCCAAAAATCAGCATCAAGATTGCTTCCAGCAAGGGTATGGAGCACAATATCAAAATACGGGATGGGCATGAAGAATGTGACGAGAATTCCCCACCCCACCATTTGCAAAACACAAATGAGCAATAACCCGCGCGCTGGCTTTTGAACAAAAAAATCCAACCACCGATAGCCGTATGTCAATAATTGATTGCCGTATGTCAAAAGTTTATTCATGGGTTATCTCCGTTGAGCAGGCGGTAGAATAGCGTAATAAATCACATGAGGATATTCGTCAATCTTCATGCTCTGCTCTGGCAGCTGCCAATTCTTCATGTCTCGGCGAATTCGGTTCTTGTGCCAATCATCTTCGGAGAAAACAAAGAACGCTCCTTGTTTTTGTAGCAATTCATCATCTGCTGGCTTGTTGCGTTGATGGCTGAGCCGCGCCTCATCGCCCGCATGGAGAGCCACCACCCCCGCCAAGAGCCCAACATTGCCAAAAATATGATGGAGAGGCTGATTGGATGTTTGTTGTCGCCAGCGGTCTATAATTTTTTCGCCAATCGCTCGCGAATTATTCAAGCGAGGATAAAAACCTAGCTTGAATGGATGTTGATAGATGGGCTTTAATAAAACAGCCAGTGCCAATATTAAAATCACATGGGTGCTGTAGTGCCGCCAGCCCGCCCGCACCAGTGCCACCAATAAGAGACTCCACAGAGGATACATGGCGGATGTCCAATAAAATTTCAGGATCGCATCCATCGCGACTCCAGCCACAAAAAAAACGATGAACGGCATCAATGCAAAGAAGCACAAAAAATTTGTCTCTCGTTTTGTCATGGTGTGAAAGGGATAGGTGAGACGCGTCTTCAATGAGATGACCCCAGCGAGCAACACGGCAAGCAGCATGAATTTCGGCGTGGTGATGACTCTCCACCAAAAATTGTGGCTATCCCCTGTTCCCCATGCCTCAATGGCATGACTGTATTGCCATGCTTGTTCCAAAGGAATCGCCGCAACACACAGAAAGATTAACAATGCAGCGTAAGGATATGGCGTAGCAAGATGGGCGCGCGCCTCTTTGTCAATGAGAACCCATAGCCCCACAGTCGCCAGCAGTATAAAAATGTGATACTTCATCCAGATTGGAATTCCCATGACGAAGCCCAACAATAACCACCAACGATGTTGATGTGCATCTTGACTCAAAGGGCGCGTGGCATAAAAAGTGAGCAATGGAATCAACGCCCAAAACGGATACATCATCACATCCTGATTGACCCCCACCCAAGTGTATCCCTGATACACATGCAGCCCCACCAACAATAAAGTGGCGGCGAGTGCTTGCAATTTGTTTTTAAGAAGCACAACGCCCATCCCATATACCGCGCCATAGGTGGCAATCACAAACAATTGCGCCACGACATAATGAGGCAACGGCAACAACCCCTCACCCATATTGAGCCAATGATGAACGATATAGACAAGCGGCGGATGTCTTGCTTCATAGGCATCCTCGCCATAGAGTCCCACGAGTGAATTAAAAAGTATGTCATGGTGCGGGACTGCATTAAAAAAGGTCGCCATGACACCCCATCCCAGCACCTGCAGTCCCATGAGCAACGCCAAGCCACGACTTGGCTTTTCCACAAAGAAATCCAACAAAAGATACACGCGTTTGAGCAATTGTTGTAATGGGCGTTTCATGTCATGGCTCGGCGGGCGGCACAATGGCGTAATAAATCACATGAGGATATTCGTCAATCTTCATGCTCTGCTCTGGCACTTGCAAAATCTTCATGGCTTGGCGAAGTAGCCCCGCACCCCAATCAGTATTGTCAAAAACAAAAAGAGCCCCATGACGCTTGAGGTCTTCACTATTCACGGTGGTTTCTTGATTAATAATAGCCTGAGCCCCCTCAGCACCATCAATGCCTGCATAGAGTGATACCACACCGCCTATTTTTCCATAATCGCCATAGATTTTGACAAGAGGCGCGTTGTTTGTCTGAGTCTTCCACTGATTCACAACTTTCTCGCTAATGACCCAGTGATTGTCCGCCTTGGGATAAAATCCGTGTGCCAACGGATAGTAATACACCGGCTTGAGTAGCAGCACAACGGCAGCCAATAAAATCACATGAGGGGTATAAGTGCGCCATGTGGAGCGCATGAGTGCCACCAACACAATGCCCCACATGGCATACATGGGCAGTGTCCAAGAAAAGAGAGCAGATACTTGCCGATACACCGAGCCCACCAAGATTATTGCGAAAGGCACAAAGGTCACAAACAGAAGAAAGAAGCTCAATCGCCCTGTCATGTGTGCAAAGGGAACCATCAGGCGCGTGTTCATTGATATGCCTCTTGCCACAATCGCCACGCCCACCATATAAGCAAAACTCACCAAAATATGAATGGTGCTGTCATGATCTGCCAAATTAAATGCGTTCACAGCAGATGCTCTGCTTAAAACATAATGAGCCCCATCAGACCAATTATGAAGCCCATAATAAATAGTCATTGACCCAATCAACAGACACAAAATCATGGCAAGGTAGGGATAGACGGTTTTGTAATGCAGGCGCGCCTCACGATCAATCAGAGTCCACACCAACAGTGTGCCATGAAGTATCCCGATGGAGATTTTTGTCCATAACCCCATTCCTGACAACACGCCCAACACCAACCACCAAAAAGATTGACGCGCTTTTTCACGCAAAGGACGCGTGGCATAAAAGGTGACGAGAGGAAGCAACACCCAAAACGGATACTGCAGCACATTGTGATTGAGTCCCTGCAAATAACCGTGATTGTAATACAGAACGGGAGCTCCCTGATACACCCCCAATGGAATGAGCAACAAAACAGAAACCAAAGCCTGCACTTTGTCTTTGAACAAAGCCAAACCCATATAATAAACACCAATATATGTGGTAATGACAAACACCTGCGCGGCGATGTTCTGAGAATTAACCAACAACGGTTCGCCGAAATTCAGCCAATGAGTGACCCAATAAGCTAACGGCGGATTCACACCGCCCCAACGAGCACCTGTTCCAGCAAAGGTATGGATTAAGATATCAGTATAAGGGATGGGCATGAAAAATGTGACGAGAATTCCCCACCCCACCATTTGCAAAACACAAATGAGCACCAACCCGCGCACCGGCTTTTCCACAAAAAAATCCAACCACTGATAGATGCGTGTGGGCAATGTATTCATCTTCTATTTCTCAGTGGGCGGCAGGATGGCATAATAAATCACATGAGGAAATTCATCAATCTTCATGCTTTGCTCTGGCAGCTGCCAATTCTTCATGGCTTGGCGAATTCGGTTCTTCTGCCAATCATCCTCGGAAAAAACAAAGAACAATCCGTCTTTTTGCAACAGTTCATCGTCTGCCGCCTCGTGGTGCTTGAGAAACCGCACCTCATTGCCGGCAGACATCGCCACCAATCCTCCCAAGCCTCCAGGGCTGCCCAAAACATGAGCTATGGGCTCATTGGATGTTTGTTGTCGCCAGTTCTCTATAATTTTCTCGGCGACCACCGACGGATTGTTAAAGCGAGGATAAAAAGCCTTCTTGAATGGGTATTGATAGAAGGGCTTCAATAAGAGAGCCACAGCCAATACTAAAATCACATGAGCACTGTATTTGCGCCACCCTGTTCGCACCAGTGCCACCAATAAGAGACTCCACAGAGGATACATGGAAGATGTCCAATAAAATTTCAGGTTAGTATCCACCACGACTCCAACCACAAAAAAAACGATGAATGGCATCAATGCAAAGAAGCAAAGGAAATTTGTCTCTCGTTTTGTCATATTGTGAAAAGGATAGGTGAGACGCGTCTTCAATGAGATGACCCCAGCGAGCAACAGGGCAAGCAGCATGAGTTTCGGCATGGTGATGACTCTCCACCAAAAATTTTCGGTATCATGTGGAAATTTTCCATACCCCATAATATCATACCTGTATTGCCATGCTTGTTCTAAAGGAATCGCCGCAACACACAGAAAGATTAGCAATGCCCAATAAGGATATGGCGTGACAAGATGGGCGCGCGCCTCTTTGTCCATGAGAACCCATAGCCCCACAGTCACCAGCAGTATAAAAATGTGATACTTCATCCAGATTGGAATTCCCATGACAAACCCCAACAATAACCACCAACGGGACTGCTGTGCATCTTGACTCAAAGGACGGGTGGCATAGAAGGTGAGCAATGGAATCAACGCCCAAAACGGAAACATCATCACATCATGATTGACCCCCACCCGAGTATATTCCTGATACACAGGTAGTCCCACCAACAATAAAGTGGCAGCCAGAGCTTGCAATTTGTTTTTAAGAAGCACAACGCCCATCCCATATACCGCGCCATAGGTGGCAATGACAAATAATTGCGCCACGACATAATGAGGTAACAATAACACCCCCTCACCCATATTGAGCCAATGGTTGAAAGCATAGACAAGCGGCGGATGTCTTTTGTCATCACCGCCATGGAGTCCCAAAAGAGAATTCAAAGTTATATCATGGTGGGGGGTTGCATGAAAAAAAGTCACCATGACACCCCATCCCAGCACCTGCAATCCCATCAGCAACGCCAAGCCGCGTGACGGCTTTTCCACAAAAAAATCCAGCAAAAGATACACGCGTTTGAGCACTCTATTCATCTTCTATTTCTCGGCTGGCGGCACAATGGCATAATAAATCACATGAGGATATTCATCAATCTTCATGCTTTGCTCTGGCACTTGCAAATTTTTTATGACTTGGCGAAATTTATGACTGTGCATCTCACCCTCGCGAAAAACAACAAGAGCTCCTCTGTGCCGTTCATTCTCTGCGAGACGGTTTTGCGGCAAATCAGCTCCACCATAAAGGGACACCACGCCTCCAAGAATTCCATGAACCCCATACACGACACCAAGGGGCGCGTTGTTTGTCTGCCGATTCCATTCATCCATGACTTTTTCGCTAATCACCCAGTGATTGTCGCGTTTGGGATAAAATCCGTGTGCCAACGGATAGTAATAAACGGGCTTGAGCAGTAGCAAAACGGCAGCCAATAAAATCACATGAGGGGTATAAGTGCGCCATGTGGAGCGCATGATTGCCACCAACACAATGCCCAATAACCCATACATGGGCAGTGTCCAAGAAAAAAGTGGAAGCAGCTGCCGATACACCGACCCCACGACCAAAACCGCAAAAGGCACAAAGGTGACAAATAGGAGAAAAAAGCTATCACGCCGTGTCAGGGAATCGAAGGGATAACAAAGGCGCGTGTTCATTGATATGCCTCGTGCCACAATCGCCACACTCACCATGGAAGCCAAAATCACCACAATATCAATGGGGTGGTCAAAAACTCTCAAACGAGATGCTCTGCTTAAGACTTCATGAGCCGTCCCCGTCCAATGATAAAACCCATAATAAATGGGATTCCAGCCAATCAACAGACACAACCCAATGGCAAGGTAGGGATAGACGGTTTTGTAGTGCTGGCGCGCCTCACGGTCAATCAGAGTCCACACCAATAGAGTGCCATACAGTAGCCCAATGGAAATCTTTGTCCAGCATCCCATTCCCAATAACACGCCCAGTGCCAGCCACCACCAATGCTGATGAGCTTTTTCACGCAAAGGGCGTGTGGCGTAAAAGGTGACGAGAGGAAGCAAAATCCAAAAAGGATACTGCAACACATTGTGATTGAGTCCCTGCAAATAGCCATGATTGAACTCAACGATGGGAGATCCCTGATACACCCCCAATGGAATGAGCAACAAAACAGCAACAAGGGCATGACTTTTGTTTTTAAGCAAAGCCAGTGCCATGTAATACACCCCAATGTATGTGGCAATGACAAACAATTGAGCGGCGATGTGATGTGGATACACGAGCAATGGTTCGCCAAAATTCAGCCAATGGGTGAGCAAATAAGCTGTCGGCGGATGACGATACCAATCGCCCCAAAAATCAGCATCAGGATTTCTTCCAAAAAAGGTATGGATCACAATATCATAATACGGGATGGGCATGAAAAATGTGACGAGAATCCCCCACCCCACCATTTGCAAAACACAAATGAGCAATAACCCGCGCGCTGGCTTTTGCACAAAAAAATCCAACCAAAGATACACGCGTGTGAGCACTCTATTCATCTTCTATTTCTCGGCGGGTGGCAGAATGGCATAATAAATCACATGAGGATATTCATCAATCTTCATGGTCTGCTCTGGCACTTGCAGACGCTTTATGGTTTCTCGTATCGGATTTTTCGCCCAGTCATAATCATGAAAAACAAAAAGCACCCCTCTATGAAGGTCATTGTCTCTTACAGAATGTTTAAGCGTCGCAGCACTGTTATAAAGGGATACCAGCCCTCCAAGAATAACACTCCCATACACAATGCCAATGGGGGTGTTTTGCGTCTGCTTGTTCCATTCATCGGTGATTTTCTCGGCGATCACCCAGTGATTATCGCGTTTGGGATAAAATCCGTTTACCAAAGGATAGTAATAGACAGGCTTGAGCAACAACACGATGGCTGCCAGTAAGATCACATGAGGGGTATAAGTGCGCCATGTGGAACGCATGATTGCCACCAAAACGATTCCCAATAGGGCATACATGGGCTGTGTCCAAGAAAAATAAGGAAATATTTGCCAATACACCAACCCCACCAAGATCATTGCAAAGGGGACAAATGTCACAAACAGAAGAAAGAAGCTCAATCGCCGTGTCAGACGCGCGAAAGGATACATCAGGCGCGTGTTCATTGATATGCCTCGTGCCACAATCGCCACGCCCACCATGGAAGCCAAAATCACCACAATATCAATGGGGTGGTCAAAAACGAGCAAACGAGATGCTCTGCGGAAGACATAATGAGCCGTATCCGCCCAATGATACAACCCATAATAAATGGGCATTGCCCCAATCAACAGACACAAAATAATGGCAAGGTAGGGATAGACGGTTTTGTAGTGCCCACGCGCCTCACGGTCAATCAGAGTCCACACCAATAGAGTGCTGTAAAGCAGCCCAATGGAAATCTTTGTCCAGCACCCCATTCCCAACAACACCCCCAACACCAGCCAAAACCAATGCTGATGAGCTTTTTCGCTCAAAGGACGCGTGGCATAGAAAGTCGCAAGAGGAAGCAACACCCAAAAAGGATACTGCAACACATTATGATTAAGACCCTGCAAATAACCATAAGAAAACTCGGTAACAGGCGCGCCCTGATACACTCCCAATGGAATAAGCAATAAAACAGAAACCAAAGCCTGCACTTTGTCTTTGAACAAAGCCAAGCCCATGTGATACACCCCGATATATGTGACAATGACAAACAATTGGGCGGCAATGTTGTGAGGATACACCAGCAACGGCTCGCCAAAATTCAGCCAATGAGTGAGCCAGTAAGCCAAAGGCGGATTACGATAATCCTCGCCCCCAAAATCAGCATCAGGATCGCTTGCAAAAAAGGTATGGAGCAAGATATCATAATAGGGTATGGGCATGAAGAATGTGACGAGAATGCCCCATCCCACCATTTGCAAAGCACAGATGAGCACCAACCCGCGCACCGGCTTTTCCACAAAGAAATCCAACCACCGATAGCCGTGTGCCAACAATCTATTCATCTTCTATTTCTCGGCTGGCGGCAGAATGGCGTAATAAATCACATGAGGATATTCGTCAATCTTCATGCTTTGCTCTTTGAGATTAAATTGCGCTATTTTCTGACGCACTCGCCCCTTGAGCCAATCGCCGCCATCATCAAAAATGAATAATGCACCCTCTTTTTGCAACAGTTCATCATCTGTTGCCTTGTTGTGTTGATGGCTGAGCCTCGCCTCATTCCCCACATAGAGAGCCACCACCCCTGCCAAGTTCCCAACATTGCCAAAAATATGATGGAGGGGCTGATTGGATGTTTGTTGTCTCCAGTTTTCCATAATTTTTTCGGCAATCACCTGCGGATTATTCAAGCGAGGATAAAAGCCAGTCTTGAATGGGTATTGATAGAAGGGCTCTAATAAGAGAGCCACAGCCAATACTAAAATCACATGAGCACTGTATTTGCGCCACCCCGTTCGCACCAGTGCCACCAATAAGAGACTCCACAGAGGATACATGGAAGATGTCCAATAAAATTTCAGTTCAGTATTCATCGCGACTCCAGCTAAAAATAAAATGACAAATGGCATCAGTGCAAAGAGACACAAAAAATTTGTCTCTCGTTTTGTCATATTGTGAAAAGGATAGGTGAGACGCGTCCTCAATGAAATCAACCCCGCGAGCAACACAGCAATTAGCATGAGTTTCGGCGTGATAATCACTCTCCACCAAAAATTTTCGGTATCATATGAAGTCCCATACCCCTCAATCACATGACGGTATTGCCATGCTTGTTCTAAAGGAACTGCCGCGACACACAAACATATCAATAGTGCGCCATAAGGATAGGGCGTGGTGAGATGAGCTCGCGCCTCTTTGTCCATGAGAATCCACAGTGCCACAGTCACCAGCAGTATAAAAATGTGATACTTCATCCAGATTGGAATTCCCATGACGAAGCCTAACAATAACCACCAGTGGTGCTGTTGTGCCTTTTGTGTGAGGGGACGGGTGGCATAGAAGGTGAGCAATGGAATCAACGCCCAAAACGGATACATCATTATATCCTGATTGGCCCCCACCCGAGTATATCCCTGATACACATGCAGCCCCACCAACAATAAAGTGGCAGCAAGAGCTTGTTCTTTGTTTTTGAACAAAACGACCCCCAAGCGATAGACGACACCATAGGTCGCAATGACAAAAAATTGTGCCGCGACATAATGAGGCAACGGCAACAACCCCTCACCCATGTTGAGCCAATGATGAACAATATAGACAAGTGGCGGATGTCTTGGCTCGTAAGCTTCCTCGCCATAGAGTCCCACAAGTGAATTAAAAAGTATATCATGGTGAGGGGCTGCATTAAAAAAGGTCGCCATGACTCCCCATCCCAGCACCTGCAGTCCCATAATCAACGCCAAGCCGCGTGACGGTTTTTCCACAAAAAAATCCAACAAAAGATACACGCGTTTGAGCAATCGTTGTAATGGGCGTTTCATGTCATGGCTCGGCGGGCGGCAGAATGGCATAATAAATCACATGAGGATATTCATCAATCTTCATGCTTTGTTCTTTGAGATTAAAGCGCGCTATTTTCTGACGCACTTCATCACTGAACCAATGTTTTCCATCAAAAACAAAGAGCACTCCTTGTTTTTGCAACAGTTCATCATCGGCTGCCTTGTTGTATTGATGAATGAGCCGCGCCTCATTGCCCGCATAGAGAGCCACCACCCCTGCCAATTGCCCAATATTGCCAAAAACATGATAGAGGGGCTGATTGGATGTTTGTTGTCTCCAGCGGTCTATAATTTTACCGACAATCACCTGCGAATTATTGAAGCGAGGATAAAACCCCCTCTCGAATGGGTATTGATAGACGGGCTTTAATAAGAGAGCCACAGCCAATACTAAAATCACATGAGCACTGTATTTGCGCCACCCCGCTCGCACCAATGCCACCAACACAATCCCCCACAAAGGATACATGGGTGATAACCAATGAAAAATCATATTAACAGGGATTATGAGGGTGATGAGAAAAAGGATGATGAACGGCATCAATGCAAAGAGACACAAAAAGTGTGTGTCTCGTTTCGTCATGTGATGGAATGGATAGGTGAGACGAGTTCGCCATGAAACCAAGCCCGCCAGCAGTACCGCCAGCAGCATGAGTTTTGGTTTGTTGATGACATTACTCCACACATTTTCGTCTCTATCCCACCACCGCAGATGGTTCTCAATGGCATGACTGTTTTGCCAAGCTTGTTCTAAAGGAATTGCCGCGACACACAGAAATATCAACAATGCCCCATAGGGATAGGGTGTGGCAAGATGAGCGCGCGCCTCTTTGTCAATGAGAACCCACAGCCCCACGGTTGCCAGCAGCAGAGCGATGGAATATTTCGCCCACAGAGACACCCCCATGACAAACCCCAACAGCAACCACCAGCGATGTTGATGTGCCTTTTGTGTGAGAGGACGAGTGGCATAAAAGGTGAGCAAAGGAATTAACGCCCAGAACGGATATTGAATCGTATTGTGATTCAATCCAACCAAAGAATATCTGTTATACGGATCCAACCCCGTGAGCAACAAGGTGGCGACAAGGGCTTGCACTTTGTCTTTGAGAAGCACAACGCCCATGGCGTAGACCGCGCCATAGGTGGCAATCACAAATAATTGCGTGATGATATAATGGGCAGGAAATGGCGGCATATCGCCACTGCCCAACAGGTAGTAAACCATATTGACAAGAGGCGGATTGCGCAGTTCAGCTGCTCCAAATCCAAATTCCCTCACAAAATAAGAGAGTACAACCATGTCAAAGGGAGGAATGGGATTGACAAAAATTCCCATCATCCCCCACCCAAGCACCTGCAATCCCATCAGCAACACCAAACCGCGTGACGGCTTTTGCACAAAAAAATCCAACAAAAGATACACGCGTGTGAGCAATTGTTGTAATGGGCGTTTCATGTCATGGCTCGGCGGGTGGCAGAATGGCGTAATGAATCACATGAGGATATTCATCAATCTTCATGCTCTGCTCTGGCACTTGCAAATTTTTTATGACTTGGCGAAATTGATGACTGTTCATCTCGCCCTCTCGAAAAACAACAAGAGCTCCTCTGTGCCGTTCATTCTCTGCGAGATGCCCGATGGGATAACCGCCACCACCATAAAGGGACACCACGCCTCCAAGAATTCCACTCACCCCATACACGACACCAAGGGGCGCATTGTCTGTCTGCCGATTCCATTCACGCATGACTTTTTCGGCAATCACCCAGTGATTGTCCGTTCTGGGATAAAATCCATGTGCCAACGGATAGTAATACACCGGCTTGAGCAACAACACAACAGCAGCCAATAGTATCAGATGAGGGCTATAGGCGCGCCATGTGGAACGCATGATTGCCACCAACACAATTCCCCACAAAGCATACATGGGCAGTGTCCAAGAAAAAAGTGGAAGCACCTGCCGATACACCGACCCCACGACCAAAACTGCAAAAGGCACAAAGGTCACAAACAGGAGAAAGAAACTCGCCCGCCGTGTCATGCGCGTAAAGGGATACATCAGGCGCGTGTTCATTGATATGCCTCGTGCCACAATCGCCACACCCACCATAGAAGCCAAAATCACCACAATATCAATGGGGTCGTCAAAAGACACCACATCAGATGCTCTGTCTAAAACATAATTAGCCGTCCACGCCCAATGATAAAACCCATAATAAATGGGCATTGCCCCAATCAACAGACACAAAATCATGGCAAGGTAGGGGTGGGCGGTTTTATAGTGCCCACGCGCGTCGCGATCAATCAGAGTCCATGCCAACAGTGTGCCATACAGGAGCCCAATGGAGATTATCGTCCAACATCCCATTCCCAACAACACCCCCAACACCAGCCAAAACCAATGCTGATGAGCTTTTTCACGCAAAGGAAGGGTGGCGTAAAAGGTGACGAGAGGAATGAAAATCCAAAAAGGATACTGCAACACATTGTGATTGAGCCCTTGCAAATAGCCGTGAGTGAATTCAATAATGGGTGCGCCTTGATACACCCCCAATGGAATGAGCAACAAAACAGAAACCAAAGCCTGCACTTTGTCTTTGAACAAAGCCAAACCCATGTAATAAACACCAATATATGTGGCAATGACAAAAATCTGCGCGGCGATGTTATGAGAATAAACCAACAGTGTTTCGCCGAAATTCAGCCAATGAGCGAGCCAGTAAGCCAAAGGCGAATTACGATACCCATCGCCCCAAAAATCAGTATCAGGATTGCTTCCAATAAAGGTATGGAGCAAGATATCAAAATACGGGATGGGCATGAAGAATGTGACGAGAATGCCCCATCCCACCATTTGCAAAACACAAATGAGCACCAGTCCGTGCACCGGCTTTTGCACAAAAAAATCCAGCCAAAGATACACGCGTGTGAGCAATTGTTGTAATGGGCGTTTCATGTCATGGCTCGGCTGGCGGTAGAATAGCGTAATAAATCACATAAGGATATTCGTCAATCTTCATGCTTTGCTCTGGCACTTGCAGACGCTCTATGGTTTTGCGCAAATGATTTTTCGTCCAGTCATAATCATGAAAAACAAAAAGCACCCCTCCTCTATGGAGTTCATTGTCCACTTCATAATAGTGAAGCGTATAAGCCATGTTATACAAGGATACCAGCCCTCCAAGAACAACACTCCCATACACAATGCCAAGGGGAGCGTTTTGCGTCTGCTTGTTCCATTCATCCGTTATTTTCTCGGCGATCACCCAGTGATTATCCGCTCTGGGATAAAATCCGTGTGCCAACGGATAGTAATAGACAGGCTTGAGCAACAGCACAATGGCAGCCAATAAAATCAGATGGGGACTATAGTGATGCCATGTGGAACGCATGATTGCCACCAGCACAACGCCCAATAGCCCATACATGGGCAGTGTCCAAGAAAAAGGAGGAATCACCTGCAGAGACACCGACCCCACCAATATCACCGCAAAAGGCATAAAGGTTAGAACCAAGAGAAAATGGCTCGCGCGCCGTGTCAGACGCGCAAAGGGATAGCAAAGACTTGTTCGCAGCGATATGCCTCTTGCCACAATCGCCACACCCACCATAGAAGCCAAAATCACCACAATATCAATGGGGTGGTCAAAATCTATCAAACGATATGCTCTGCCTAAAGCATGATTAGCATGATTGGCCACATTAGCCCAATGATAAAACCCATAATACAAGGGCATCGCGCCAATCAACAGACACAACCCAATGGCAAGATAGGGATAGGCGGTTTTATAGTGCCCACGCGCCTCACGATCAATCAGAGTCCATGCCAACAGTGTGCTGTAGAGCAATCCGATGGAGATTTTTGTCCAGCATCCCATTCCCAACAACACGCCCAACACCAGCCACCACAAAGATTGACGCGCCTTTTCCCTCAAAGGACGCGTGGCATAAAAGGTGACAAGAGGAATCAAAATCCAAAAAGGATACTGCAGCACATTGTGATTAAGACCCTGCAAATAACCATGAGAAAACTCGGTAATGGGCGCGCCTTGATACACCCCCAATGGAATGAGCAACAATACACAGACAAGGGCATCGCGTTTATTTTTCAGCAATTCCAAGCCCATGTAATACACCCCAATGTATGTGGCAATGACAAACAATTGAGCGGCGATGTGATGTGGATACACCAACAACGGCTCGCCAAAATTCAGCCAATGAGTGAGCCAGTAAGCCAAAGGCGGATGATGATACCCATCGCCCCAAAAATCAGCATCAGGGTTTCTTCCAACAAAGGTATGGAGCAAGATATCATAATACGGGATGGGCATGAAGAATGTGACCAAAATCCCCCACCCCACCATTTGCAAGCCACAAATGAGCAAAAGCCCCCGCACCGGCTTTTCCACAAAAAAATCCAGCAAAAGATACACGCGTTTGAGCAATTGTTGTAATGGGCGTTTCATGTCATGGCTCGGCTGGCGGCAGAATGGCGTAATAAATCACATGAGGAAATTCATTAATGACCAATTTTTTCTCTTTGAGATTAAAGCGCGCCATTTCCTGACGCACCTCACCTTTGAACCCATCATTTCCACTATGGAAGACGAATAAAGCCCCTTCTTTTTGCAGCAGCTGACCGTCTTTGACCTCCTCTCTGTATTGACGGCTGGGATACATATCGTATTGATGAATGAGTTTCACCTCTTTTCCCCCATAGAGACCCAGCAGACCTCCCAATGAACCAATATCGCCCCAAATATAAGCCATTGGTGCATCGTTGGTTTCTTGCCTCCACCGCTCCACAATTTTTTCAGCCACCACCTGATGATTATTCAAACGAGGATAAAAACCCTTGAATGGATGTTGATAGAAAGGCTTTAATAAGAGAGCCAGTGCCAATAGCAAAATCACATGGGCACTGTAGTGCCGCCATCCTGCCCGTAGCAGTGCCACCAATAAAATTCCCCACAGAGGATACATGGAGGATGTCCAATAAAATCTCAGGGGAATATCCATCACGACTCCTGCCACAAAAAGCACGATGAATGGCATCAATGCGAAGAAGCAAAGAAAATGAGTCTCTCGTTTTGTCATGGTGTGAAAAGGATAGACAAGACGCGTCTTCAATGAAATGAGCCCAGCAAGCAACACGGCAAGGAGCATGAGTTTCGGAATGATGATGACTCTCAACCAAAAATTTTCTGTGTCATGGTAACCTCCATAACCCTCAATCGCATGACTGTATTGCCATGCTTGTTCTAAAGGAACTGCCGCCACACACAAACAGATTAACAATGCGCCATAGGGATAGGGCGTGGCAAGGTGAGCGCGCGCCTCTTTGTCCATGAGAACCCATAGTCCCATCGTCACCAACAGCACAACAATATAATACTTCGCCCAAATTGGTATTCCCATGACAAAACCCAACAATAGCCACCAGCGGTGCTGCTGTGCACCTTGATTCAAAGGACGGGTGGCATAAAAAGTGAGCAATGGAATCAATGCCCAAAACGGATACATCATCAAATCATGATTGACCCCCACCCAAGTATATTTCTGATACAGATACAATCCCACCAACAATAGGGTGGCAGCGAGGGCTTGCACTTTATTTTTCAGCAAAACAATCCCCAATTGATATACGGCAGCATAAGTCGCAATGACAAATAATTGTGCCACGACATAATGAGGCAAAAGAAACAACGGCTCATCCATATAAAGCCAATGATTGAGCAGATACGAAAGCGGCGGATGTCTTTTCTCAGAACCATCCGCGCCATGGAGTCCGACCAGTGAATTCACAAGTATATCATGGTTCGGGATTGCATGAAAAAAAGTCCTCATCACCCCCCACCCCAGCATCTGCAATCCCATGAGCAACGCCAAGCCGCGTGACGGTTTTTGCACAAAAAAATCCAACCACCGATAGCCGCGTGCTAATAATTTTTGTAATGGGCGTTTCATGTCATGGCTCGGCTGGCGGCAGAATGGCGTAATAAATCACATGAGGATATTCATCAATCTTCATTTTTTGCTCTTTGAGATTAAAGCGCGCCATTTCCTGACGCACTTCATCCCTGAACCAATCGCCTTCAAAAGACACAAACAATGCACCCTCTTTTTGCAACAGTTCATCGTCTGCTGCCTCGTTGCGTTCATTGATGAGCCGCGCCTGATTGCCCGCATAGAGAGCCACCACCCCTCCCAAGAACCCAATATTGCCAAAAACATGATATATGGGTTGATTGGATGTTTGTTGTCTCCAATTTTCCATAATTTTTTCGCTAATCACCTGAGGATTATTCAAGCGAGGATAAAAACCTCTCTTGAATGGGGATTGATAGAAGGGCTTTAATAAGAGAGCCACTGCCAATATTAAAATCACATGGGCACTGTAGTGCCGCCACCCAGCCCGCACCAGTGCCACCAACAAAATCCCCCACAAGGGATACATGGAGTATGTCCAATAATACTTTAGCTCAATATGGATCATGAGAGTGAGTAGCCCAAGCATTATGAACGGCATCAGTGCAAAGAGGCACAAAAAGTGTGTGTCTCGTTTTGTCATGTCATGGAATGGATAGGTGAAACGAGTTCGCAATGAGACCAACCCCGCCAACAGTGCCGCAAGTAGCATGAGTTTTGGCATCAATAACACCTTGAGCCACACATTTCTTTCTGCATTTTCCCGTTGAATATGTCCCTCAATAAAATGGCTATATTGCCATGCTTGTTCCAAAGGAATCGCCGCCACACACAGAAATATCAACAATGCCCCGTAGGGATAGGGTGTGGTGAGATGAGCGCGCGCCTCTTTGTCAATGATAACCCATATTCCCACCGTTGCCAGCAATAAAACAATGGAATACTTAGTCCAAAGAGCCAGCCCCATGACAAAGCCCAGCAACAACCACCAGCGATGCTGCTGTGCATCTTGACTCAAAGGACGCGTGGCATAAAAGGTGAGCAAAGGAATCAAAGCCCAAAATGGATATTGAATCACATTGTGATTGACTCCAATCCAAGCCTCTTTGTGATACACCCCCAACCCCACCAACAATAAGGTGGCAACAAGGGCTTGCACCTTGTTTTTGAGAAGTGCAATGCCCATGCCGTAGACCGCGCCATAGGTGGCAATCACAAATAATTGCGTGATGATATAATGGGCAGGAAATGGCGGCATATCGCCACTGCCCAACAGGTAGAATAATATATTGACAAGAGGCGGATGGCGCAGGCTACCTGTTCCGAATCCAAATTCTCTCACTTGATAAGAGTGTCCGATCATGTCATAGGGAGGGATTGGAAAAACAAAAATTGCCATGACTCCCCACCCCAGCACTTGCAATCCCATCAGCAATGCCAAGCCACGCATTGGCTTTTCCACAAAAAAATCCAGCCACCGATAGACGCGTACTAATAATTTTTGTAATGGGCGTTTCATGTCATGGCTCGGCGGGTGGCAGAATGGCGTAATAAATCACATGAGGATATTCATCAATCTTCATGCTCTGCTCCTTGAGATTAAAGCGCGCGATTTCCTGACGCACTTCATCTTTGAACAAATCATTTCCACTATGGAAAACGAATAAAGCCCCTTCTTTTCGAAGCAGCTGACCGTCTTTAACCTCCTCTTTGTATTGACGGCTAGGATACACATCGTCGTATTGATGAATGAACTTCACCTCTTTTCCGCCATAAAGACCCAGCACACCTCCCAATGAAGTAATATCACCAAAAATATAAGCCATTGGTGCATCATTGGTTTCTTGTCTCCACCGCTCCACAATTTTTTCAGCCACCACCTGCGGATTGTTAAGGGACAAATAGAGGTCTTTTGTGAAGGGATACTTATAGAAAGGCTTCAGCAATAAATACAAAGCCAACAGTAAAATCACATGGGCACTGTATTTCCGCCACCCCGCTCGCACCAGTGCCACCAATAAGAGACTCCACAGGGGATACATGGCGGCTGTCCAATAAAATCTCATGCTGGCATCCATCACGCCTGCAACCACAAAAAGAACGATGAATGGCATCAATGCAAAGAAACAAAGAAAATGAGTCTCTCGTTTTGTCATGGTGTGAAAAGGATAGGTGAGACGCGTCTTCAATGAGATGAGCCCAGCGAACAGCACGGCAAACAGCATAAATTTCGGCTTGGTGATGACTTTCAACCAAAAATTTTCGTCATCATGTCCAGACTTTCCCCACCCCTCAATCGCGTGACTGTATTGCCATGCTTGTTCTAAAGGAACTGCCGCCACACACGCAAATATCAGCAACGCCCCATAGGGATAGGGCGTGGCAAGATGAGCGCGTGCCTCTTTGTCCATGAGAACCCACAGTCCCACAGTCACCAACAACAAAGCAATCTGATACTTCACCCAGACTGGCACTCCCATGACGAAGCCCAACAACAACCACCATCGGTGCTGCTGTGCATCGTGACTCAAAGGACGCGTGGCATAAAAAGTGAGCAATGGAATCAACGCCCAAAACGGATACATCATCACATTATGATTGACTCCAACAAACCAAGTAGATTTATAATACTCATACAATCCCACCAACAATAAGGTGGCGGCGAGGGCTTGCACTTTATTTTTGAACAAGACGACTCCCAATTGATAGACGACACCATAGGTGGCAATCACAAATAATTGCGCCACGACATAATGAGGCAAAAGGAACAAAGGCTCACCCATATGAAGCCAATGGTTGACAACATAGGGAAGATGCGGATGTCTTTTATCGTGAGCATCTTCGCCATGGAGTCCTATCAGTGAATTCAAAAGTATATCAAGGTCAGGGATTGGATTAAAAAAGGTCGCCATCACCCCCAATGCCAGCACCTGCAATCCCATGAGCAACGCCAAGCCGCGCCACGGCTTCTGCACAAAAAAATCCAAGAAGCGATAAAGAGGCATCCCTAGGCGATACACTCTTTTTTTCATAATTTTTTCGTTAATTGCGGCAGTGCATCAAAGAGGTCGGCGACCAATCCATAGTCGGCGATTTGAAAAATGGGAGCTTCTTCATCCTTGTTGATGGCGACAATGACTTTGGCATCCTTGATTCCCGCCAGATGCTGAATAGCTCCCGATATTCCCACGGCAATGTAAAGGTCGGGGGCAACGATTTTTCCCGTTTGTCCCACCTGCCAATCGTTGGGGACAAATCCCGCATCCACCGCAGCGCGCGATGCGCCGATGGCTGCTCCCAGTTTGTCAGCCAGTTGTTCCAGCAGTTTGAAGTTGTCGCTGCTGCCCACGCCCCGTCCGCCTGAGATGACAATGCGCGCCGCCGTCAATTCGGGACGATCCCCACCGCTGAGCTGCTGGCTGTGAAACGCCGACAATTCCCGCTCCCTCTTCCATGAAATGTTTTCAATGGGGGCGATTTTTTTGCTCTCGCCACAGGCATCAAATGCGGTGGCACGCACAGTCAGCACGATTTTTTTGTCACGGACGCGCAAAGTCTCCAACGCATTGCCGGCATAAATGGGACGCACAAAGACATCTTTGTCCTCAATGGCAATGACATCAGACAACGGCTGCACATTCAACAAAGCGGCAAAACGCGGCATGATGTTCTTGCCAAAACTGGTAGCCGCCGCCACGAATCCCTCATAGTCGGACGCCATAGACATCATGACATCGGTCACATCCTCCGCCAGAGGATGCTCAAAACACTCATGAGAAACACACACAACGCGGGCAACGCCGTCCAGAGAGGCGGCACTCCGAGCAACCCGCTCCAACTGCTGATGCCCGAGAAGCAACAAGGTGACATCCCCGCGCTGCCACGAACACGCCGCCGTCACAGCACGGCGACTGGCATCACTGAGCTCATTGCCCGTTATTTCCCCACAGACGAGAACGCTCATAACACTTTTGCCTTGTTTTTCAATTGGTCAATCAATTCATCCACATCCTTGACCATCATTCCCGCCGCCCGTGATGATGGCTCACGCACCGCCAACCGCTCCCAGTGTTGCTCAATGGCAACGCCCAATTCCTCACACGACACAGACGCTATGGGTTTTCGTTTTGCCTGCATGATATGAGGCAACGAGGCATAGCGCGGGGTGTTCAGGCGCAAGTCGGTGGTGACCACCGCAGGCAGAGGGCATTGCAGAGTCTCCAGTCCGCCATCTATTTCGCGCGTTGCCAAGATGGTTTGGTCTTGCACCTCCAATTGAGAGACGAAGGTTGCCTGTGCCCATTGCAGCAGGGCGGCGAGCATTTGCCCGCATTGATTGCAGTCATCATCAATGGCTTGCTTGCCCATAACCACCAATTGAACATCTTCCCTGCCCACCACTTCTTTCAGCAAACGCGCCACCTGCAAAGGCTCGCAATCATTCTCCTGGTCATACACCACATGAACGGCGCGATCGCATCCCATCGCCATTGCCTGACGCAATGTCTCTTGTGCGGCGGCTGTGCCAATGGTGACGGCAATGACCTCAGAGGCGATGGATTTCTCCTTGAGGCACACGGCTTCCTCAACGGCAATTTCATCAAACGGGTTCATGCTCATTTTGACATGGTCGGTCTCAACGCCGCTCTGGTCGGCGCGCACACGAATATGCACATTGTAATCAATGACTCGTTTGACGGGAACAAGAACTTTCATGACATTTATTGACTATTGACGGTTTTGCGAGGGTTGCCACAAGATGTCATCGGCTCCCTTGCCATTGAGGAGGCGGGCAAAAACAAAAAGATGGTCCGACAAGCGATTGAGATAAATAACCGTCTGCTGATTGATGGTGTCATCGGAACGGCGCAATTCATGTGCCAACGATTCGGCTCGTCTGACGATGGTGCGTGCCGAATGAAGCCATGCCGATGCCTCCGAGCCACCGGGCAAAATGAACGACCGCAAAGGGTGCAGTTGGTCGTTCATGGTGTCTATTTCTTGCTCTAGTCTTTGCACATAGGATTCATCAATGCGCGGACAAGTCTCTTGCGATTGGACGGGCGTTGCCAAGTCAGCCCCCACATCAAAGAGGTCATTTTGAATGGCGGCGATGATGTTTTGTTCCTGAGGCAGATGATTCATAGAGCAACGCGCCAATCCCAGTGTGGCATTGGCTTCATCAATGGCGGCAAAGGTGCGAATGCGAGGGTGATCTTTTGGGACGCGCGTGCCATTGGCAAGGGAAGTCTCTCCTCCGTCACCGCCTTTGGTGTAGATTTTATCCAGCTTCACCATGATGTCATCATCATATGAACGGCGAAAGCAATGATGGCAGCCAGTTGCAAGGCAACACGCCAGCGCATGAATTTCTGGCTATAGGCACGACTCACTTCACCACCCCGCGCCATGACCACCAACCCAGCCGCGAGCACCATCAGCACGGCGACAGACAACACAAGAGTCAGCCACGATAACGAGGTCACAGGATTTAAGATGTTCCTTTTTTCTGTCCTGATGTCATCCAAGCGATGGTGCCGCCCGCCATGATGGCAGCAAACAGCTGCACGGCAACATACAGAACGGATGAATCGGGATTAATTCCCGCCATAGACGATGTGAAGATGCGTCCAAAAGTCACGGCGGGATTCATAAAGCCTGCCGAAGGGGAGCTGATAATTGCCGCACTCACAAACAGTCCTGCCGCCAACGCCGTGCGGGACGGATTATTCTGAATGGTGGATACCAGCACCAACATGAACAGATAGGTAAAGACACCCTCCGCGATCAGCACCGCATTGGATGAGCGATCAATGCCTGAGATGGACAGCAAGTGAGTCGTTTCAAAGCTGACAAAAGTGGTGAACATCATGTGAGCCAGCAGCACCCCAACCGCCGCACCGGCACATTGTGCCACCAGATAAAAAGGCAACTCGTAGAACGGCAAGGAGCGTCTGAACACCATCACCACCGACAAGGCGGGATTAAAATGAGCATCCGCTATGGGCGAAAAGATGGCAATCAAAGCAAAAAGGGCAAAACCCACCGCCATGGCATGCACCAGCAATGCCAAAAGGCTCAGCTGCGGCTCATACTGAACCACCAACAAAGCGGAAGCAACGATGGCAATCAAGAGCCCCGCCGTTCCTAAAAATTCAGCGACTGTGCGCTTTATCAACGATAATCTCATGGTCAATCTCCTTCACTTCTCGTTCGTTTGAGACGATGTTTTATAAAACACTGATGGCATATCGTCAAGGGATATATGACGGTGCAGCTGGACAACACACTTATCCCTTGTCATAGTTTTTCCATGACTCAAGCGGTTATTCAGGCGGTGATTTTTGACCTAGACGGCACACTGCTGGATTCTGCCGCCGATTTGACGGCGGCATTGAATCATGTGCTGCGGCGTGAGGGCAGGCAGTCGTTGTCACTGGCACAGACGCGTCCGTTGGTGGGCGGTGGCGCTGAGCCGTTGTTGCGCAAGGCATTGTCGTTGTCTGACGATGAGCCTTGCGATGATTTGATCAAGCACTTTCTTGATTATTACGAAGCCCATCTGGTGGATGAATCCACCCTCTATGAGGGCACACTGCCATTGCTTGCGGCATTGCGGTCTCGTTCCATCAAGGTTGGCTTATGCACCAACAAGCCGCTTCATTTGACCACACGCATCACGGCGGCATTGGGTCTGGATGATTTTCTGGACGGCACTGTCGCTTATGAGGTGGGTGGCACGCGCAAGCCAGACCCCGCTCATTTGCAAAAAGCTCTGGGTCTTCTGGGCGTGACGGCGGACACCGCCATGCTGGTGGGGGACTCCATGAGCGATGTGCTCGCCGCCGAGGCATTGGGCGTTGCCATGATTTTTGCCAGCTACGGCTATGGCTCATTGGATGAGGGGGCACGCGTCACCCACACCATTGGTCATGTGGGCGAGGTGTGCCATGTGCTTTAGGCGTGCCCACTGGTGTGGCTCATGTTCATGATGTTGAATCCCGTCTGTTGCAGTGCTTTGTTCCATTTATCTTTTGCGCCATCGGCAAAGATGAGGTGTTCATCGGCGGGGATGTGAATCCAAGCGATTTGTTCAATTTCGCTTTCCAGCTGCCCGCCGTCCCAGTGAGCAAAGCCCAAAGCCACCAGCACTTTGGCAGGACCCTTGCCGTGAGCGATATCACGAATGATGTCGGTGTGGGCGGTCATGGAAATGGTTGATTGGCAGGACACGGTGGATTCAATGGTGTAATCGTTGGTGTGCAGGGCAAATCCGCGATTGGGCTCAAGGGGCCCGCCGTTGTGAATGATGGGTGACGGCGTGATGGGCGATGATGCCTCAATGTCCAGTTGCGCCAGCAGTTGAGCAAAGGTGACGCTGTTGCTGGGCTTGTTCACCACCAATCCCATTGCCCCCTTGATGCCGTGCTCAAGCATGTAAATGAGGCTATGGCGAAAGCGGCGATCGCTCATCTGCGGCGTGGCAATCAGCAGCTGACCTGCCAATCCGTCGGCGATGTCTGGGCGCGTGGTCATGGCTCATCTATAGCACGAATGAAGTGCTTCATACAGAGATATTTTTGCGTTTGCGATGTCGGGTTGGCGCGGGGGTGTCTCAAGACCACGCGAGCAAGACGAGCCTGCCGTAAGGTTTTGTATTAGGCGAGAAGCCCGACATAAAGTCGGTCTCTGTATTTTCTTGCCCTTCTACTTTATGCCAAAAGACACCAAAAAACAAGGCTACTTGCTTCCTAGACATATCATGCTTATTGTTCCATATTGGGTGCAGGAGTTTTGTTATCATGGATTATAGTGACAGAGAACAGCTTCAAAGGGCGGCAGATGGCGGTGATGCCAAAGCAATGTTTTGGCTGGGAATCAATCTTCTTAATGAGAATTTCAAGAAGGCATACGCTTGGCTTGAAAAATCTGCCCAAAAAGGAAATACCAATGCCCTCAATGTTCTTGGAATCATATACGCGCAAGGTTGGCACTTTGCAGTAGATGAGAAAAAAGCTGAAGGATTTCTCTTGAAGGCTGCCAACGAAGGGAATGACGCAGCTCAGGTCAATCTCGCCGATATGTATCGTAAAAGCATGGGAGATATGAAAAACACAGCAGAAGCCGTCCGTTGGTACAAAAAGGCTATTAAACAAGGGTCTTCCGATGCTCTATTTAAACTTGGCGATATGTACCATAAGGGCGATGGCGTTGAGCAAAGTGACAAGGAAGCCTGCAAGCTTTTTTCGCAAGCCGCCGAACAGGGGCATGCTCAAGCCCAATTTGAGCTTGGCAACATGTATCTTGAAGGCAAAGTCGTTGAAGAAGAAAATGCAAATTACTAAAAAAAGTGCAGAAAAAGCCCTCAAATTGCATCGCAAGGCTTATGAAAGTGGCATTGAACAGGCTTTCACAAATTATCTTGTTTTAGACTCCTTTGATAAAGAGGGTTTGCCACTGGATGATTGTAATGAAGTGATTGACCTTGTGAAAAAGCTAAATGTTAAAGTTTTAGAGATTTTGCAAAAGCGTCATAATGTTAAAAATAAATTGAACGCAGATGAAGCTCTTGAAGTGTGTCATTACACGAAATACAAACACTTGAAGAATATGTTGAAAGGTGCGGATGAAAATCATCTGCGAATGTATAATGTGCGCTATTGCAATGATCCCACCGAAGGTAATTATTTCTTTGGCAAGGCAAACCTAAACAGCTCTTTAGGTTATTTTGCCCAAGAGAGAAAAAATCACACTCAATTATCAGAAAACCCTCTTGCATCAACCTATATTCTGTCTCTGTGCGATATCACTAATAAAGATCAAGAAAAACGAGAAATACCCAACTTATGGAGTGTGCATGGTGATGGTGCGCGCGGTGTATGCCTCACTTTTGATATTCCCGCAACAAGTCTCAGCGATCCCAGCACACAAGATACCACTGCAGCGGCAATTGCTGCCGCCACTGCGGCGGCAATTGCCGCGGAAACCTCCACAACTGATAAAACCATTGATTCATCAATGACCGTCTATCGCATCCTCTACAAAAAGAGTGAGCGTGATCAAACAATGGCTGATTTAGAAGGAGAATTAAAAGACATTGAAGATGTTATTAAACGCAATACGCAATACAAAGAGGTATTGGTGCAATTGGTTTTGGCGGTTTTGGGCTTGCTTCCCTATCTCTACAAGGATGAATCCTATGCCTATGAGGATGAGTGTCGCATCATTCGCAATTTTATTCCCGATGACGACCGACTCAAAACCGATGACAACGACCACCTCTATTGGCAAACGCCGCTGGGATTGCTACGAGAGGTGACCATTGCTGGCAAGAAAAAAAATCAATGCACCATTATTCTGGGCTATGGCATGGGCGACAACGCAGGAGCAAGAGACTACATCAAAAATCGCCTACGGCGCATCAGCAAAGAAGACCAGCTTCTGCCATCGGTTGTCTTTTCTCGCCTGCGTTATTGAGCGCGCCCTAGCATACGCCATTCCAATGGTGCAAGACTGATTTCATCACCGGCGAGACCATGGCAATCAACGGCGGACAATACATGGACTAAGTGATTGTGTGCTGTCGGGCTGGCGTGGGGGTGTCCCAAGACCACGCGAGCCCCAATACAACAAAAGGCTCTCGCTTATTTCCCTATCTCAACGATTCGGGTTTTGTATTGAGCAAGCAACCCGACGCGCACCGTCAGCGGTGCGGTGGTGTTTCGCTTGCTTCTTGATATGTGATGAGTGTCATGATGACCTCCGTTGATTTGTTTCGCTGTGTCCCAGCTCGCGCCGGGCTTTGCGAAAGCTGCCAACGGGTCAGCTCCTGCTTATTTCCCACCAAGTGGGTGTTGTATTTAGCAAGAAGCCCGACTCATGCCAAAGCATGAGCCAGACCGTTGGCTGACTTTACGCCTCTCTACTTTATGGCAAAAGGCATCATAAAACAAGATTTTTTATAAGCATCGGGCTTTGCGAAAGCTGCCCAATGGTCAGCTCCTGCCTATTTCCCACGAAGTGGGTGTTGTATTGAGCAGGAAGCCCGACTTAGGTGTCATCGAACACCCGCGCCATAATATCATCTATATGGCGCAGGTAGAATGAGGGTTGCAGTTGTTTTTTGAGGTCAGAGGGCGAGCAGTGCGCGGTGATCTCTTTGTGGGCGAGAACGATGGCGGCAAAGTTGGTTTGGTTTTTGTGGGCATCAAAGGCGCATGATTGCACGAGGCGATAGGCTTGGTCGCGCTCCATTCCCGCCTCAGTGAGCATGAGCAGCACCACGCCCGATGCCCACAGTCCGTGTGATGCCTCCAGATTGCGCGCCATCGCCTCCTCGTTCACCTCCAATCCCGCCATGACGCCGTTGAGGCGATGGAGAGCGAAATCCAGCGTGATGGTGGCATCGGGGGCGATGACCCGTTCCACCGATGAGTGGGAGATATCCCGTTCGTGCCACAGGGCGATGTTTTCCAGCGCCGGAATGGCAAACGAGCGCACCAGACGCGCGAGTCCAGTGAGGTTTTCGGCAAGCACGGGATTGCGTTTGTGGGGCATGGCGGATGAGCCTTTTTGCTGTTTGCCAAATGGCTCCATGGCTTCCCCCACCTCGCTGCGCTGCCAATGACGCACCTCCACCGCCAGTCGCTCCACCGATGAGGCGATGCCCGCCAGCACCGAGAAATAAAAGCCATGACGATCGCGCGCAATCACCTGAGTGGAAATGGGCTCACATGCCATGTTCAGTTTTTTTGCCACATGAGCCTCCACCTGTGGCGGCAGATGGGCAAATGTCCCCATCGCGCCCGACAGAGCAATGTGAGCGATGTCTTTTTTTGCCTGCTCTAATCGTGTCTGCCAGCGTGAGAATTCGGCGTGAGCTTGAGCCATTTTGAAGCCAAAAGAAATGGGCTCGCCGTGAATGCCGTGGGAGCGTCCCATCATGAGGGTGTTTTTGTGGCTGCGAGCTTGTTTTTTGAGGGTGGCGCGCAGTGTTGTGAGGTCATTCAATAGGATATCGGTGGCGTTGCACAGCTGCACGGCAAACGCACTGTCTATGATGTCCGATGAGGTCAAGCCGCGATGCACATAGCGCGCCTCATCCCCCAGCGATTCCCCCACGCTGGTGAGAAAGGCGATGACATCATGATGCACCTCCGCTTCAATGGCTTTGATGCGCTCTTCATCAAAATGAGCGTTGGCGCGAATGCGCCGCGCGGCATCGTTTGGGATGAGCTGCAGTTCGGCTTGAGCTTCACACGCCAAAATCTCAATCTCCAGCCAGATGGCAAAGCGGCTGGCATCGCTCCAGATGGCGGTCATTTCCTTGCGGCTGTAACGCTCAATCATGTAATGAGTCTTACATCATTGAGCTGGCGTGTGCTAGGGCGCGCTTAATAACGCAAGCGAGAAAAGGTGATGGCGGGAAGAGGTTGGTCTTTACAGATTTCTCGTAGGCGATGCTCTAGGTAATCGCGCGTGCCTCCTTTGTCTTTCATGTCGTAACCGAGAATGATGGTGCAGGGGCTTTTTGTTTTGCCGCCACTTTTGACCTTTTTTAGCAATCCCAAATTTGTTTCGTAGTAAAGACGCGGCGGCGCGTGGCGGTCATCTGCTTTGAGGCGGTGGTCACCAGGAACAAAATTGCGAATGATGCGATATTCCTTATCGTAGCGATAAAAATCATCTTTATAGAGATAAGGTAGCGAACCCAGCACCGCCAAAACAATTTGGCTCACCACGCTTTTATATCGCTCATATTTTTCCTCAGCTTCTTTTTTTTCAATAAAATCTCGGATAGCTGCCAATTCGTCTTCCAACTTACCGACCGTTGTCTCATACTTCTCTTTCTCTTCCTCTTCCTCATCTTTTTCATCTTTGTAAACAATTCTATAAACCGCCATCTTGGTATCATCATCTTTATTTTTTTCAGCCGAAATGAGGTCGGCTATTAACTCATCTCCTGCATGGGATTGTTGTATCTTCGTATCACCAAGATCTTCTGCTGGAATGTCAAGAGTGAGGCAGACACCTTGCCCTTTGTTGCCATGCAAATTCCACAAATTGAGATTATCTTCTTTGTCATTATCGCATAGGGATAAAATATAAGTAGAAACAAGAGGTCTGTGTGATGAGTGGATGCGGTCTCTCTCTTGAGCGAAATAATGTAAAGCGGTGTCGTCTTTTGCTTGCTTAAAAAAATAACTTCCCTCAGTGGGGTCATTGCAATAACGCACATTGTACATCCGCAGCAAGCTCTTATCCCCTCCTTTGTCTTCATCTTTATCCTTATCTTCCAGCATATTTTCCAAGTGCTTATATTTCGTGTAATGACACACTTTAAGGACATCTTGTCCATTGGCTTCTAATATACTTTTAACATTATGACGCTTTTGCAAAATCTCTAAAACTTTTTTGTTCAATTGATTCAAAAGGCTTTGCACTTTACCGCAATCATCTAGTGGTAAATTCTCTTTAAGAAAAGAGTCCAACACAAGATAACGAACGAAAGCTAGTTCAAAACCATTACCATAAGCCTCGCGATACCATTTGAAAGATTCGTTAAAATCTTTATCAACACCTACACCATCTTGATACAGGTGTCCAAGAAAGAATTGAGAAGCGGCATGCCCCTGTTCAGCAGATTTTCGGTAAAGTTCCGCAGCCTTCTCTTCATTTTTTTCAACACCTAGACCGTGTAGGTGTAAGTATCCAAGAAAGTATTGAGCATGGTCATTTCCTTGGTTGGCAGCCTGGCGATAAAATTCCACAGCTTTTTCATAACTTTGCTCAACACCCCTGCCATGTTCGTACAAGAATCCAAGATAGAATTGAGCGGGGGCATGCCCTTGGTCGGCAGCTTTTTGGTAAAATTCCGCAGCTTTTTCATAACTTTGCTCAACACCTATACCTTCGTGGTACAAGACTCCAAGAGAGGCTTGAGCATGGGCATGCCCTTTGTCGGCAGCTTCTTGGTAAAGCTCCGCAGCTTTTTTGTCACTTTGCTCAACACCCATCCCTCGTTGGTACAAGATACCAAGACGGAATTGAGCATTGACATCCCCTTGTTCGGCAGCTTGGCGATAAAGTTGCACCGCTTTTTTATAATCTATGTCAACGCCTAGACCTTGTTGGTAGAGGAAACCAAGAAAAGCTTGAGCATTGGCATGCCCTTTGTCGGCAGCTTCTTGGTAAAATTTTGCAGCTTTTTTGTAATTTTTCTCAACAACCTTACCTTCTTGGCACAAGATACCAAGATAGAATTGAGCATTTGCATGACCTTGTTCAGCAGCTTGGTGATAAAGTTCCACAGCTTTTTTGTCATTCTTCTCAACAACCCTACCTTCTTGGTAAAAAGATCCAAGACGGAATTGAGCATTGGCATTTCCTTGTGTAGCAGATTTTTCAAACCAAACAAGTGCTTGAGAATCATCGTGCGGAAAGCCCCCACTGCCCATTGCAAAACAAGAAGCCACCTCACACATCGCATTGGTGTCACCCGCCAGTGCTTGTTTGTAAATGTCGCTGTCTTTGTAATCCGCCATCTCACTTAGTCCATGTATTGTCCGCCGTTGATTGCCATGGTCTCGCCGGTGATAAAAGATGCATGGTCGGATGCCAAAAAACAGGTCGCCGCGGCGATCTCTTCCGCCAAGCCAAAGCGTCCCACGGGAATGCCGCTGCGGATGGCATCGCGCACCTTCTCGGGAACAGCCGCCACCATGTCGGTATCAATGTAACCGGGGGCGACCACATTCACCGTCACGCCCTTTGCCGCTCCCTCCAGTGCCAATGCCTTGGAAAACCCAATAATGCCCGCCTTTGAGGTGGCATAGTTCACCTGTCCAAACTGTCCTTTTTGTCCGTTGATGGAGCTCATGCTGATGATGCGTCCCCAGCCGCGCTCCCTCATGCCCGCAAAAACCAAACTGCTCATGTGGAAGACAGAATCCAAATTGGCAGACAACACCTCACGCCACGCCTCAACGCTCATTTTATGAAACGCGCCGTCACGGGTAATGCCGGCATTGTTCACCAGCACATCAACCGCACCCAGTTCTTTTTCCACCTGAGCCACGCCGTGCTGGCAGGCATCATAATCAGAGACATCCCACTTCCACGCCTGAATTCCTGTCTCTTTGGTGAAGCCTCGCGCTCGCTCCTCATTGCCCACATAGGTCACACCCACCGTGTGACCCTCTTTTTGCAACGCCCGCGCCACCGCCGCGCCGATGCCGCGCGTGCCGCCCGTCACCAACGCCACTCTTGCCATCTCAGATGCCATCACAGAGCCTCCACACACATGGCGATGCCCTGTCCGCCGCCAATGCACAAAGTGGCAAGCCCTTTAGAAGCCCCGCGTTTTTGCAACTCATGAATGAGGGTCACCAAAATGCGCGCCCCCGATGCACCAATGGGATGCCCCAACGCAATCGCCCCGCCATTGACATTGATTTTCTCCGAATCCCATCCCAAATCCTTTGTCACCGCACATGCTTGTGCCGCAAACGCCTCATTGGCTTCAATCAAATCAAGGTCATCCATAGACCAGCCTGCAAGTTCCAACGCTTTGCGACTGGCGGTGATGGGTCCGCTTCCCATCAAAGCGGGTGACACCCCCACGGTCGCCCACGACACAATGCGCGCCAACGGCTGGCATTTTTGTCGCGTTGCACGCTCACCACTCATGACCACCACCGCCGCCGCGCCATCATTGATGCCAGACGCATTGCCCGCCGTGACCGTCCCGTCCTTCTTAAAGGCGGGACGCAGTCTCTCCAGCTGCTCCAGCGTCACGCCATGACGAGGAAACTCATCATCGCTCACCTCCACCGTCTCCTTGCGGTGGGTGACAGGAACAGGGATGATTTCATCCTTAAAGCGACCGCTTTTTTGCGCCTTTTCTGCTTTGCGTTGCGATGCCAAAGAGAGCTCATCTTGCTCCTTGCGGCTCACCTGCCATTTCTCGGCAACATTTTCGGCGGTGATGCCCATATGATAATCATTCATGGCGCACCAAATGCCGTCCTTGATCATGGTATCGGTGAAGCTCATGTCGCCCATTTTTTTGCCCTGACGCAACAACGCCGCATGGGGAGCAAGGCTCATGTTTTCTTGTCCGCCCGCCACGATGCAACAGCTGTCACCACAGCGAATAGATTGCGATGCCATCGCCACCGCCCGCAATCCCGAACCGCACACCTGATTGATGGTGACCGCCGTCTTATCCTCTGAGATGCCCGCCTTGAGAGCCGCCTGGCGAGCAGGATTTTGTCCGCAAGCAGCGGTGAGCACTTGTCCCATCAGCACCTCATCCACCTCGCCGCCATCAACAGATGACCGCTTCAATGATGACTCAATAACCAGTGCTCCCAAATCGCTCGCCGACACAGAGCTCAAAGCACCGCCCAGTGAGCCAATAGGCGTGCGCACCGCCGCGGTAATGACAATATCATTCATAACCTCACCTTATATCATATCCTATATCATATCCACTGTGTCATCTCAAGCACTGTCAAAAGCGGTGATGATTTTCTGCACGGCGGCATCATCGGCGGCATCTCGCAAACTGGCGCATCGCTCGCCATCACGAAAAAAGCGTGACACCAGCGACAGCGCATTCAAATGATCCCCTCCCGCATCCACAGGAGCAATCAGTGCCATGACCAAATTCACATCCTCCCCATCGGCAGAGGCGAAATCCACAGCCTTTTCCAGCGTCACAAACGCCCCCATAATGCGGGTGATGCCTTCCAAGCGTCCGTGAGGAATGGCGATTCCTTTGCCCGTGCCAGTGCTGCCCAGTCGTTCGCGCTCAATCAACACATCGAAAATGCGTCCATCGGAACAATCGGCATGAGGCGCAAGCAGGCGCGCCATCGTCTCCAGCAAGTCCTTTTTGCCTCCCACAGACACACGAGCCCGCACGCCATCCTTCACAATGATATCCGCCAAATCCATCGCCGTCATTCTATAGACTCACCACCTAAGCCGCAAGGTTGATTGCCCACACATTGAGCAATAGTATGGGCAATAGTATTCCTCACTGTCATGAGCACACCGTCTCGCAAAAAATCACCCAGAGTCGAATTGTGGCTCTATGGCATCCATAGCGTCACCGCCGCCTTGAGCAATGAGGCGCGCATCTGTGATCAATGCCTCATTCAAAAGGATCTCAAAGAACGCCATCAGCACATTCATCGCTTGGCACAAAAAAAATCATGCGACATCACATTCGTGCCTCGTCAGCAATTGACTCATTACCTTCCGCCGATGGCGGTGCATCAGGGAGTGGCATTGCGATGTCTGGCGTTGCGAGAGCATGATGTGAATTCGTTCTTTTCTCATCATCCTCGCGCCCATCGTCTTGTCATGCTGGATCGCGTGACCGATCCTCACAATGTGGGGGCAATCATGCGTTCGGCATATCTGTTTGGCTGGCATGGTCTTGTGTGCTGTCGCGCCGATGCCCCGCCGCAAAATGCCATTGTTGCCAAATCATCATCGGGCGCATTGGAACACATCCCCATCATGCGGGTGACCAAGCTGACCGACATCATCACCCAGCTCCAAAAACGGGATTTCTTTTGTCTCGCTCTGGATGGCAAAAGCCGCCAGCAGCTGCATGATGTCCCCGTTCCCTCACACCTTGCCCTGTTGTTGGGAGCTGAGGGACGAGGAATTCATCCGCAGCTGCACAAGCTGTGTGATGCCGCCGCCGCCATTGGCACACGCCATCCCACGATGGGACTCAATGTTTCTAATGCCGCCGCCATTGCCTTTTATCAATTGCAGAAAAAGTGATATAGCGTTATGAATTCGGAGTGTAGCTCAGCCTGGTAGAGCACTGCGTTCGGGACGCAGGGGTCGGAGGTTCGAATCCTCTCACTCCGACACAAAAACCATAGAGAAAACAACATGAACACACATTCTTGGGACATTGTCATTGGATTAGAAGTGCATGCGCAGGTGACTCTTGCCTCTAAATTATTTTCGCCCTGCCGCATAGGTCGTGATGGGGTTGCCAATCGTCATGTTCATTTTGTGGATGCGGCGATGCCGGGCATGCTGCCCATTCTCAACAAGGATGCCATCACGCAAGCGGTGCGCACGGGACTGGCGTTGGATGCGGAGATCAATTTGTTTTCTCGCTTTGATCGCAAGCATTATTTTTACGCCGACCTGCCTCAGGGCTATCAAATCTCGCAGTATCATCATCCCATTGTGGGACGGGGCGCGTTGCCTTTTACCGCTGATGATGGCACAGAAAAAAGCCTTGCGGTGACTCGTCTGCATTTGGAACAAGACGCCGGCAAGAGCATTCATGATGCCCATCCCTCCTATTCGCTGATTGACCTCAATCGCTCTGGCGTGACATTGATGGAGATTGTCTTTGAGCCGGAACTTCATTCGGCACAGGATGCGGGAGCGGCGATGCGAGCACTGCGAGCCTTGCTGCGCGCCATTGGCAGCTGTGATGGCAACATGGAGGAGGGCAATCTGCGGGCGGATGTCAATGTGTCGGTGCGCCGTTCGGGCGAGCCTTTGGGCACACGCACGGAGACCAAAAATCTCAATTCCATTCGTTTTATTCAACAAGCCATCACCTTTGAGGCAAATCGTCAGATTGAACTGCTGACCCGCGGCGAATCGGTGGTGCAACAGACGCGCCTGTTTGATTCCAAGAGCGGCGAAACATACGCCATGCGCAGCAAAGAAGAGGCTCATGACTATCGCTATTTTCCCGACCCCGACCTGCCGCCTTTGCACATCTCGGCTGACTGGGTGGCTGACATGAAGGCATCCTTGCCCGAATTGCCCCATCACCGCCGAACGCGTTTTTGTCATGAATATCACCTCACCGCCGAGCAGGCGGCTCTGCTGGCGGATGACCCCGATATTGCTGATTATTTTGAGGCGGTGGCGAAAAATCACGAAAGCCACGATGTCGCCCGCTGGATGGTGGGCGATGTGTTTGCCTTTCTCAACAAAAATCATCTCACAATTCGCGACTGTCCCGTGACGCAAAACGATTTGAGCGATTTGCTTGATGAGATTAAAAACGGCACGCTGTCGCAGCGTCTTGCCAAAGAGGTGTTTCATGAGCTCACCCAAACGCCCAGCCACACGGTGGCGGATATCATCAAAAGCCAGGGCATGGCGCAAATTTCCGATGATGACACCCTTGCCGCCATTATATCCGATGTGCTGGCGCAGCACGGCGACAAGGTGGCGGATTATCAGGGCGGCAAGGACAAACTCTTTGGCTTTTTTGTGGGACAGGTCATGGCAGCCACCAAAGGACAAGCCAATCCGCAAAAGGTGGGCAATCTGCTGCGTGATGCACTGCAAAAGCCTTTATGATTTTTATCTGCCCGATGACCGCATCGCACTGCGTCCCATGATGCCGCGCGACCGCGCCCGCCTGCTCACCATTGATCACGCCCATTGCCATCATGGCACAATGCGTCAGCTGGCGATGCGATTCAAACGCGGCGACCACATCGTGCTGAACGATACCCGCGTGCGCGCCGCGGCATTCACCGTGCATGGCACCGTGCGAGGACAATCAAGAGCGTTTTCGTGTCTGTTGCTGGGATGCAATGAGAATCAGCGCGATGTGTGGCGAGCATTGATGCGTCCGGCGCGCCATCTTAACGAAGGCATGGAGTTGTCTTTTGGCGATTCACTGACGGCGAATTTTGTCGGGCGCGATGAAACCAATCATTGTTTGTTGCGGTTTGCCGATGCGACACATCTTGAAACACGACTGGAGCGGCTGGGTCACATGCCACTGCCGCCTTACATTGTGCGCCATCGCCATGCCGATGAGCGGGATCGCACCGATTATCAGACGCTGTTTGCTCGTCATGATGGCTCTGTTGCCGCGCCCACGGCGGGGCTGCACATCACGCCTGCTCTCATTCGCAGCTGGCGGCGGCGGGGGGTGCGTGTGAGTTATGTGACGCTGCATGTGGGGGTGGGAACTTTCATGCCCATGCGCAATGACATTCATCAGCATCATCTTCATGCTGAATGGGGTGAGGTGCGGACTTGCGTGGCGCGCGCCCTCAATGAGACGAGACGGCGCGGCGGGCGCATCATTGCCGTGGGCACGACCGCCCTGCGATTGCTGGAATCCGCCGCCGATGCAAGTGAACACATCCATCCTTTTTGCGGCAAAACATCACTCTTCATCAAACCCCATCATCGTTTTCGCAGCGCAAATTATTTATTGACCAATTTTCATCTGCCGTCATCATCGTTGTTTGTGTTGGTGTGTGCCTTTGCGGGAGCAGCCGCCATGCGGCGCGCCTATGCACTGGCAAAGGTGAATGGCTATCGTTTTTATTCCTATGGCGATGGATGTCTTTTGCAAAGACAGCAAACCTAATGCCTTGCGATAAGAAATATAACCCAATATAATGTTGTTCATGACAGATATAAAAAAAGACATATCACCAAAATTTAGAGCAAAAGCATTTCAGTGTCCCCACTGTCATGCTTTCGCCCAACAAACATGGAAGAATATAATAGATGAAACTCGTCATAACACGCTAACGATGGAATATGGTAAAACAGTTCGCAGAATTTATGATTCAGCGGAATGTGTCGTATGTAAAAAACTGTCCTTTTGGAAAAACAAAGAAATGATTTATCCTGCGACACCCAGCGCGCCCACCCCTACGGATGACATGCCACCAAGCGTCAAAAAGATTTATGAAGAGGCAAGACTTATTGAACCTCACTCAAAGCGAGCGGCGATGGTTCTTTTGCGAGTATGCCTAGAAAAATTGATGGCTCATTTACAAATGAAAGGAAAAACGCTCAATGAAAAAATCAAGAACCTCGCAAAAAAAGGCGTGACAGAGGAAGCCATTCGTTGGCTGCTTGCCGTCAAGGTCATGGGCAATGAAGCCGCTCACATCGGCAACATTGACCCAAACGATAAAGAAATCGTAGAAAAATTAAACAAAGTGTTCACCACCATTAATTTGATTGTGACAGTGACCATCACACTGAAAAACATGGCGGATGACCTCACCAAAAAACAACCCCAAAATAACAACCAGACAAAGCAAAAGAAAAATCCATAAGTTAAGGCATCTTTGGATGGCTGTTTGCTGACACGACAAGACGCGTAATTAATTGCTTGATAAAATCTTTGAGAGTATTATAAACAAAGTAGGAGTTCGATGTATGATTAGTGGCGTTGGTGTATTGGGTTGGCTTTTGGCTACGATTTTGGCATCCGTGATGGCTGTTCGCGGAACAGTGCATGTTGATGTCAATGAGTGGTTAAAGGGAAGAAGAAATAGAAAAAAAGAGCGTCTACAAAAACTCATACAAGAAACATGTCCTCATATACTTGTCGTAGACGGAAAGCCCACCTCCCAATTTTTCAAACAACCCGATTTGACATGGCGGTGCGATGGTTGTGGCACAGAGACGGATGATGAAGACTATATTCACCATGTTACTGAATATTGGATTAGCAATCCGAAAGGGTATGCAAAAGCCTTCGAAAAAAGAAACAAACTCATACGACAATATAACAGATTGTGATTGAATCACAATTTGGTGCATGGGCGTTAAGGCATGATTAATTGATTGATCAAGTCTTTGAGGGCTTTGTGAATAAAGCGGGAGGATTGTGTGATGAGTGGTTTCGATGCATTGGGCTGGCTTTTAGCTATAATTTTGGCATTCGTGATGCGCATTCGCGGGACAGTGACAGTGCATTTTGACCTCAATAAAGAGTTGGAATACAGAAGAAACCGAAAACAACGCTCGTTGGAAGAAGAACATCAAATGGTATGTCCACACGCATATCCACCTGAAGAAAGCGGTGCGAATAGTGTAAAAAGTGCATGTGAACATGATCCGTTTTATCTAGGATGGCATTGCAAACTGTGCTATAAGCGAATGTCTGACCGTGAGATGAAACTTCATAAAAACAAGATGAATTATTGGACTGAAAATGTCAGAGAATTAAGAAAAAAATACAAAAGAGCACAAAACCTCAAAAGAAAATCAGAAATAATTTGATGGAAACACAATTAAAACATCTCTATGTTTGAGCTCATCGCCCAGTCTGATGGGGCGCGGGCAGGAATTCTTCGCACTGCGCATGGCGATGTTCCCACGCCCGTCTTTATGCCGGTGGGCACACGCGCCGCCGTCAGAGGATTGGAGACTCAGCAACTCAATCAACTGAACATTCCTATTATTCTTGCCAATTGTTACCATTTGATGGTGACACCGTCCGCGCCCACCATTGAAAAATTAGGCGGACTGCATCGTTTCATGAATTTTCATAAGCCCATCCTTACCGATTCGGGGGGCTTTCAGGTGTGGTCGCTGGCACAGCTGCGCTCCACCCATGATGATGGTGTCACCTTTCGCTCCCATCGTGATGGCTCACTGCTCACTCTGACGCCCCAATCGGTCATCACGGCACAGCATCAGCTGGGCAGCACCATCTCTATGGTTCTGGATGAGTGTCCCGCATGGACAACGCCTCGTAGCCAAACGCAAATCTCACTGGAGCGCACCCATCGCTGGGCATGGCGCGCCTTGGATGCCTACACGCCGCGCACAGGCTACGGACTGTTCGCCATCACCCAAGGGGGCAGCTATGAGGATCTGAGAGTGCAATCGGCACAACATCTCACGCAAGGCGACAGATTTGATGGCTACGCCATCGGCGGCTTATCGGTGGGCGAGAAAAAAGACACCATGCAAAATATGGTGGCATTGGTGACACAGCACCTCCCCGCCGCCAAGCCACGCTATCTGATGGGGGTGGGTCGTCCGCTGGATTTGCTGGAGGCGGTGGCACGGGGGGTGGATATGTTTGATTGCGTCCTGCCCACCCGTTGCGGCAGAAACGGCAAAATCTTCACCCATCACGGCGAGATGACGCTGCGCAACAGTCGCTACCAACACGATGCCCGTCCATTGGATGACCAATGCTCATGCCCCGTGTGCCGAGACTACAGCCGCGCCTATCTCCATCACCTGCTGCGCAATCACGAAATGAACGCCGCCTCCCTGCTTTCATGGCACAACATCGCCTTTTATCATCAGTTCATGACCGCCATGCGCGAAGCCATCATTGACAAGCAATTCAAAAGTTTTTACAAAAAATGGCATCATCGGCTATAATATGCGCGCCGCCATCGTCGCCAATCAATTCAAACAATTTTACAGCGAATGACATCATCGGCTATAACATGCGCGCCGCCATCATCGCACATCGCTTCAAACAATTTTACAACGAATGGCATCATCGGCTATAAACAGACATCATGACCCCGTCCATTCATCTATACCAAGACGATTGCCTCAAGCACATTCAACACTGCCATCGGTCTTTTGATTTATCCTTCATTGACCCGCCCTTCAATCAAGGAAAAGAGTATCGCCTTTTTCATGACTCCCAAGACGATGCCGCATACTGGCAATGGGTCAATGAATATCTCCATGCAATACGACAAAAAACATCATCAGGAGGCGCGATTTATTTCATGCAGCGCGAGAAAAATGCCGCTCGCGTGATGCAGTCACTTCTTGACACAGGATGGCACTTTCAAAATCTCATCATTTGGAAAAAGAAAACATCGGCTGTTCCGTGTCAAAACAGATTCGGCAAGCATTATCAAATCATTGTCTATGCCACCAATGGCGAGCGAGCGCGCATTTTTCATCGTCTGAAAATCAAGCCGCCCAAACCCCCACACTACAAATACGACTACACCAACGGACGCTTTCTCACCGATGTGTGGGATGACATCAGAGAAATGACCTCAGGTTACTTTGCTGGCACAGAAGCATTGCGAAACAATCAGGGCAATCGCTGTCATAAGCAACAGTCGCCCCTTGCTTTGCTGACGCGCATAATTCTGTCATCAACAAAAGTGGGCGATACCATTTTAGACCCGTTCGCGGGAACAGGCACAACGCTCATCGCCGCGCGCCAGCTCACGCGCCACTGTGTGGGCATTGAAATTGACCCCGTCAATGCCACCCTCATTCAAAAACGGCTGGATGATCACCGCCCAGCCGATGATATTCAAAAATACCACAACGATTATATTTTTACCGACACACTGGATGAAATCTGGGGCAGAGCAAATTCCATCAGCACCCGCGCGCCCATAAACAAACCCATCACACACGATGACGAAACACTACCCCTATTTCTCTCATGACTCACACACAAGCATGATTTCATCCAAGCCCTCAATGGTGGCGACAATGACATCCCCCGCCACCACCGAACTCACCCCCGCAGGCGTTCCCGTAAGAATCATGTCGCCCGCCCGCAGTGTCTGCAGCTGAGACAAAGCGGCAATGGACTCGCTACTGTTCCACAAACGATTCGCCAGCTCATCTCGCTGACGCACCACGCCATTGACGCGCAGCTCAATGCCGCCGCGCCATTCTCCCGTGTGGCGCGTGATTATGCCGCACGGCGCGGAATGAGGAAAATGCTTTGCCATGTCCCACGGCAATCCTTTGGGGCGCGCCGCGTGTTGCAAATCACGGCGCGTCATATCCAACGCCACCCCAAAGCCAAAAATAGATCGCGAGGCTTCCTCAATGCTCCATGCATGACCGTCACGCCCAATGATGACCGCCAGTTCCACCTCAGGCTGAACATCATGACTGGCACAAGGCAACGGCAACCCACGATGCACAGACGCGTTCATCACACACCCTCGCCCCTTGCAGAAAAAAACAGGCGGGGTGACGCGATAATCAATCCCCATCTCACTGGCATGGCGCGCATAGTTCTGACCAATGCCATACACCTGACCAATCGCCAACGCATCCTCATGAACCACACCATCCTCATCACGATAGTGCAGACGCGGCGCAGGCGACACAGTCCAACGGATTGTCATTTCACCCCGAACGGCGTGCGGTCGGGCACATGATTTTGGATGGCGAAAAAATCATCATCAAATTCGGACACCGTTTCAATGGATAGCAAATCCACTCGCGTGGTGACATCACGGGCATCGGTCAGCAGCCAGCGCACGAGACGAAAGGGCGAATCCTTGAACACAAGAGTCAAAGACCCCGTCACCGCTTCATCGCCTGAGCTGATCACCCACACCATCGTGTCGCCCTCTTGCACGAACGAGGCAATGACATACTCATCGCGCCATGTGATGACATCATCCAACAGCGAGAGCAACGCAATGGTGCTGGCATCGGCACTGAAGCGATAGTGCGAATTCGCTTCGGCATCATGAAAAAACGCTTCCTCGCGCTCAATGATGATGATATCGGCAAAAGGTTCATCATAATCGGCGCGAAACAAACCCGGACGCTTCACATACAGCATGCCGGATTTCTCAAATCCCCACTCATCCCACTGCACAAAGGGCGTTTGAAACTGACGCAATCCATTGAGGTAGGAAAGCGTTTTTTGCAATGCCTCCTGCGGCACAGTCAACGCCCAACAACTGGGGATGGCGAGAAAAAAGACAAATCCCAACAAAAAAAAGCGAGACATCATGAATTCACTCCGATAACAAAATGTTCCGTCTGCCGGCATGGTCGGCGGAACTGACAATGCCATTGCGTTCCAGCAGCTCCATCAGATTGGCGGCGCGATTATAGCCGATTTGCAATCGTCTTTGCAAAAGGCTGGTGGATGCTTTGCCCTCTGTGCGAATGACCTCCATTGCCTTGATAAACATTGGGTCGCCGGCCTGCTCGCCTGATTCTTCCTGCACGGCAATGACCTCATGATGAAACTGCGGCTCGCCATACCGCCGCGTCATCCACGCCATGATGCTGTGAATATCCCGCTCGGTGACAAACGCGCCGTGAATGTGCTCCACCGCTCGCCCAGTGGATGCCAGCAACATGTCCCCTTGTCCCAGCAATTGTTCTGCGCCCTCCACATTGAGAATGGTGCGCGAATCAATCTTGCTGGCGGTTTGGAAGGAAATCCGCACCGGCAGGTTGGCTTTGATTTTCCCCGTGATGACATCCACCGATGGACGCTGAGTCGCCAAAATCATGTGAATTCCCGCCGCTCGCGCTTTTTGCGTCAGACGCTGAATAATCTCCTCCATCTCATGTTTGACCGTCAGCATGAGGTCAGCCAGTTCATCAATGATGACCACGATATAGGGAAGCGGCTCGGCGGGCTCATGAGGTGGGGTGTTTTTGGCAAGCCACAAATTGTAGCCATCAATGTGACGCACGCCCGCTTTGGTGGCAGCCATCATGGCATAGCGACGCTCCATCTCTCGCACCGTCCAATGAAGAACCGCTATGGCGTTTTGATGCTGCGTCACCACAGGAGTCAGGAGGTGTGGCAGATTTTTGTAGTCGGCAAATTCCAGCGTCTTGGGATCAATCATGACAAAGCGACACCGCTCGGGCGGATGATGCATGATGAGGGATAAAATCATGCCATTGAGAGCCACCGATTTGCCCGACCCAGTCGTCCCCGCAATGAGCAAATGCGGCATGGATTGCAAATCCACCACATGACCACGCCCCACAATGTCCATTCCCAACACCAACGGCAGGCGCGCCCTGCCGATGGCGGCAATGGAGCGTTCCATCACATCCCCCATGAAGACGCTTTGACGCTGTTCATTGGCAACCTCAATGCCAATAACATTCTTGCCTTTGATGGTGGTCACACGCACCGATAATGTGCCCATGGTGCGGGCAATATCATTGGTGAGACTCACCACACGGGCCATCTTGATGCCGGCGGCGGGTTCAAATTCAAAGAGGGTGACAACGGGACCTTCTTGCACATTCATCATTTGTCCGCCGATGTTGAACTCATGCAACACGGCGGCAAGACGCTCGGCGCGCGCCCGAATGGACGAAGACACCACCACAGGCTCTTGCGACCGCTGCAGCAAATGATAGGGCGGAGAAGATGCCTGTGGTGGTGGAGGCGGAGACGGTCGCACGGGAGGCGGCGGAGAAGATGTCTCCTGCGTTGGTGGTGGAGGTGGAGGCGTTGGCGGAGACGGTCGCACAGGAGGCGGCGGAGGTGATGGCTGTGGCAGCGGTGGTTGTGGATGTGGCTGTGGCTGTGGCTGTGCAAAAGATTGCTGTGGCGATGCATATGACTGCTGCATAGGGGGCGACTGTGGCATAGGCTTATGTGTCCTTGATGGAAGCACCCTTATCAAAAGGTTCAGCCACCAATAGAAATCATGGCGAGACACCGTCATGGCATAACACAACAGCCACAGCGTCAGTGCCGCCACCACTCCCCACAACCACACCAGCGATGTGCTGTCATGAGGCAAAAAAGAGTGCGCCAATATCAACACATGCATCAATAAATCGTTCAATTCATGATACAGCTGCCAGCCGAGCCAGCCGCCGCCATAGGGTGATGCCCACCCAATGTCGGCATCATCGCCCCAATCATGATGCCACGCCACCCACACCGCCGCGCTGATGCTGGTCGCCATCATGAGAACACCAACGCGCCGCCCACGATGAATCACCGCACCACCGCGAGCATAACGCACGCTCCACACCACAAACGGCAAGGGCAGAAGCCACGCCGCCATGCCCCACAATTGAACCATCACATCCGCCAAGTGAGAGCCCACCATGCCAAGCGGATGATGGGTGGTGTCGTAGGTGTTGTTCCAAGAGGCATCGTCCTCGTCAAAATGGGCAATCACGGCGAACAACAACGCCGCCGTTGCGAGCCAAAACAGTGTGCCAAGAAGACGCTTCATGTCAGAAGTGTCCTGTCATGGCAAAACGCATGATGCGTCTTTTGAGAAACGGGCAGTGATTGACCATCTCAAGCCCCACGCTCAGCAAGGGACGCGCCGAGAGCATTCCATCTCGCACAAACCATTGATGCAAGCCATCGGTGGCTGCGCTCACATAAAAGCGGTCTGAACGGCGCGCCGCTTCATACTGACGAAGCGACACGCCATCGCCAATGTCCAATCCCAAAGACCGCCGATGCGCCACATGGTCCATGAGGGCACGGGCATCACGCCACCCCAGATTCAGCCCCTGCCCGGCGATGGGATGCAAAGACTGTGCCGCGTCTCCAACCAAACACCATCGCTGTCCCACAATGCGATGGGCTTTGGTCAAGGACAACGGAATCCATCCGCCCATCTGTTCAAGTCTCATCGCCCCCATGATGCCCGCCGCCTCCTCATTAAGAGCATGAACAAAATGCTCGTGTGACCGCAACGATGCCGCGATGTCTTTTTTCATGCTCCACACCACACAAGAGCGATGAAGCGAGCCTTCGTCCAACAAAGGGAGCAATGCCAGTATATGATCGCGCCCCAACAGCTCCCACGCCGCACCATGATGAGGACGCTCATGACTCACAATCGCCGTCAATGCCGCCTGCTGGTAATCGCGCCGCAAAGACTGCCCCCCCGTCACTCGGCGCAAAAAACTATGCCGCCCGTCCGCCCCCACCAACAAGGATGAAGTCAGGTGCGAGCCGTCCGCTAAGATGAGTGTGCCAAACGCCTTCTGCAACGCCACCTGTTTGACTTCTCCCGTGATGAGCTCAACCCCGCGTTTTTGTGCTGCGTGCAAAAGAGCGGTCATCATGTGGTCATAAAAAAGCACATAGCCAAAAGCATTCGCGCTCACCTCATGGCTTTTGAACTCCAATTGAGGACGCAGCCGCCGCCCATCACACACCGCAATGGTGACCATGGGTGATGCGTTCACCGCCATCTCGTTCCACACATTGAGTTTTTGCAAAAAGTTCATACTGCCCGCCGCCACCGCAATGGTGCGCGCCGCAGACTCACGATGATAGCGAGAATCAACCACCGCCACCGACACATTCACAGAACGCAAAGCCAGTGCCAAACTCAAGCCCACCGCACCACCGCCCACAATCAACACATCGTGAGAAGCAGAATTCTTGGCTATACAATTGGTGTTCATGGGTCAATGCTCATTATCACAATCTCTTGATGAATACTTATTATCACAATCTCTCAATGCTTATTATCACAATCTCTCAATGCTTATTATCACAATCTCTTGATGAACGCTTATTATCACAATCTCTCAATGCTTATTATCACAATCTCTCAATGCTTATTATCACAATCTCTTGTCTTTGCCAATCTTTGCCCCTATAATGAGACTTGCAAAACTCAAACGCTACAGGAGGGCTTTGGTTATGAGACAGATTAATGCAATCGCACTGCGATTGACACTGGCATTTATGGTTTTCATGGTCACGGCGGGTGCGTCTTACGCCGAGGGTGATGTGAAAAAGGGCGAAAAAGTATTCAAAAAATGTGTCGCCTGTCACACGGTCGCCAAAGACGGAAAAAACAAGGTGGGGCCCAACTTGTGGAACATTGTCGGTGCAAAATCAGCGCAAAAGGAGGGATTCAAATACTCCGATGCCCTCAAAAATGCCGACATCGTCTGGAGTGAAGAAAATCTTGACCAGTGGCTCACCAAGCCCAAGAAGTTCCTCAAGGGCACAAAGATGGTGTTTGTGGGACTCAAAAAAGAGAAGGATCGCGTCAACATCATCAGCTATTTGCAAACGCTCAAATAACCGCGCCTCATCAATCGCCCGTGACGATGCGCTCCATCAACTGCTTGACGGTGGGGACAAATCCGTTGCTGTAGAAGGGGTCTTGAGCAAAACGAAACGCGTTGTGTCCTGCGAACACCAGTTCGTTCTCAAGATTGTCGGGGTCATGAGCAGCCCGTTGCAGAGTTTTTTGAATACAAAAAGAGCGCGGATCGGGACGATGCCCGGTGTTGCCCTCTGAGCCTTGTGCCCAATTGCTAAAGCGACACGCCGACAAGCACCCCATGCACTCCACTTGATCCCGATGAATGGTGGCGGCTTTTTTCTCATCAACAAAAACCAGCGTGCCATCGGGTGTGCGCAGAGCCTCGCTCCATCCCTGTGCCATCCATGAGGTGATGAGGGCTTGGTCTTTCTCACGCACATAAACAGGACGCTTGCGAGGACCCACGCCATAGCGATGAACAAAATCCTCTTCCGAATGAGTGCGATACGGAACCTGCCGTGCCGCAATGGCTTCCAGTTCCTTGATGAAATCATTACGCAAAGCCGATGAATAAAATCCAGTGGGACTAAAACGCTGCAGCAAAACATCACCTTTTTTGAGGGTCAGCAGACGCTTTTTCCAAACATCGGGAATGGGGCTTTCTTGCGTCAGCAGAGGGCGGGTGCCAAATTGAAAGGCGATGGGAGCGATTTCAGGGTCATCAATCCAGTCCTCCCACTCTCGCAGACACCACACGCCCCCCGCCATAATAATGGGCACGCGCTGCAATCCAAACTGATTCATCATGGCGCGCAAAGCGCGCACACGAGGACGCGGATTCTCAGGCTGATGAGGATGCTCACTATTGGACAATCCATTATGTCCGCCCGCCCGCCATGGATCCTCATACACCACCGCCCCCAGACGCTCCACGAATTTATGATAGGCGCGCTTCCACAAAGCGCGAAAGGCACGAGCCGAAGACACAATGGGATAATAATCAACATTGAAGCTGGCACAAATTTGCGCGAGCCGATAAGGCATTCCCGCACCACAGGTCACGCCATGAATCAATCCTTTGGCTTTTTCCAGCATTCTTTTGAGAACGGTCTCCGCGCCTCCCATCTCCCAGAGAATGTTGGCATGAATTCGTCCTCTGCCACTGGCGGTCTCATGGGCGACTTTGGCTTGATAGAGCGCGCCTCTGACGGCGAAATCAATGAGTTCTCCATGCCGCTCGCGCCGCGTCCTGCCCTTATAAATCTGCGGAATGAGATTGCCCTGAGCGTCATAACAATCGGCATTGACGGCGGAAAAAGTTCCAACGCCGCCCGCGCCCGCCCACGCGCCGGCCGAGCCGCCATCGGTGATAGAGATGCCCTTGCCCCCCTCAATCAAAGGCAAAACCTCTGCACCTGATAAATGAAGCCCCTCCAACGCTCGCATGATTAAAAGAATCCTCGTTTTCTGCGCGGCGGCGGACCACCTCGCCCCCCACCGCCTCGTGACGATGGCGGCGGCAGTTCTCCTTCCAAGCGGCGCATGGTGAGACGCACCCGCCCTCTGTCATCAATCTCCAACACCCGCACGGTGACCTTATCTCCCTCATTGACCACATCGGTGGTGCGCTCCACCCGTCCGTGAGCCAATTCACTGATGTGCACCAAGCCATCTTTGCCGCCAAGAAAATTGACAAACGCGCCAAAATCCACGCAGCGCACCACCGTGCCCTGATAAATCTTGCCCACCTCGGGCACAGCCGTGATGTTCGCCACCATCTCTTTGGCTTTCGCAATGGCTTGCGAATCAGTGGCGGCAATACGCACCGTGCCATCATCTTCCACCTCAACCTTAGCACCAGAGACCTCGCAAATCTCGCGAATCACCTTGCCCCCCACACCAATCACCTCACGAATTTTCTCTTTGGCAATGCTCATAGTCTCAATACGAGGCGCAGACGCACTCAGAGACTCCCTTGCCGCAGGCAGAGCCTTCATCATTTGCGCCAAAATATGCAACCGCCCCTCGCGAGCCTGACGCAACGCCACTTCCATAATCTCACGAGTGATGCTGGTAATCTTAATGTCCATTTGCAACGCCGTGACTCCGTGCTCACTGCCCGCCACCTTGAAATCCATGTCGCCCAGATGATCCTCATCGCCCAAAATGTCCGACAAGACCACAAAGTCTTGATTCCGCTTGATGAGACCCATCGCAATGCCCGCCACAGGACGCTTGAGAGGAATCCCTCCGTCCATCAATGCCAAGGTGCTGCCACACACCGTCGCCATAGAACTGGAACCATTGGATTCCAGTATTTCCGACACCAAACGCAAACTGTAAGGAAATTGATCGCGCGCAGGCAAAACACTGCGTATGGCACGCCATGCCAGCTTGCCGTGTCCCACCTCGCGGCGAGAGACACCTCCCACCCGTTTGACCTCATTGGTGGAAAAGGGAGGAAAATTATAGTGCAACATAAATGGCTCACGATATTCACCCGCCAAATCATCAATAATCTGCTCACTTTGACCGGTGCCCAGCGTGGCAATCACAAGAGCTTGCGTCTCACCTCTGGTAAACAGCGCACTGCCGTGCGACAGAGGCAACACACCCACCTCACACGCAATGGCACGAATATCACTGAGTCCTCTGCCATCAATGCGCCTTTTGGTTTGCAAAACGGCATTGCGCACAACGCCTTTTTCCACATCATGAAACAACGAAGATGCCGCCGCTTTCTTCTCCGATGATGCTCCGTCTGTCAGAGCCCCACTCACAATCTCATCACGCAGACGGTTCAAGGCATCCACCCGTGTTTTTTTGTCTGCCAGCTGATACACCTTGCCCAATTTTTCCTCAGAGGCATCGGTGATGCGCTGACGCAACTCACCATGCCATGACGGATGCGCCGCCATCTTGCGTTTGGGTTTGCCACAAACTTCTGCCAATTCATTGATCAATTGAATCACAGGTGCACAGTGATTCTGACCAAACATCACCGCATCCAACATGGCGGATTCGTCCAATTCATCGGCTTCTGATTCCACCATCAGCACGCCCTCGCTGGTGCATGCCATGACAAGATCCAGCTGCGACTCTTTGACCTGTTGCAGCGTGGGATTAAGCACCAACTTATGATTGATGTATCCCACCCGAGCCGCACCAATGGGGCCCAAAAAAGGCAAGTCAGAGACAGTCAGCGCAGCCGATGCGCCAATCATCGCCGCCACATCGGCATCATGATGGGAATCATGCGCCAAAACCGTGCACAAGACTTGAGTCTCACAACGATACAACGAATCAAACAACGGACGAATGGGACGATCCACCAAGCGAGAGACAAGAATTTCTTTCTCCGTGGGTCTGCCCTCTCTTTTGAAAAATCCCCCCGGTATTTTTCCCGCCGCATAGCTGCGCTCCATATAATGGACTGTGAGAGGAAAATAATCCAACTCGGTGTTGATTTTGCGCTCGCCAACAGCGGTCGCGAGAACCTTGGTCTCGCCCATCGTGACCAACACCGCACCATCCGCCTGACGAGCCATGAGACCGCTCTCCAGCGTCAGAGGCACACCTTGCCAATCAATCGTTTTTTTCACATGCTCAAACATTCTCAATTCCCTTCCTATCGTCTGATTCCGAGAGAACCGATGAGTGCTTCATATCTCTCCTGACTGCGTTTTTTCAGATACGCCAACAAGCGGCGCCGTCTTCCCACCATCGCCATGAGTCCATTGCGACTGTGAAAGTCCTTCTTGTGAATCTTCAAATGATTCGTCAGCTCCGCAATACGAGTCGTGAGCAAAGCCACCTGAACTTCCACCGAACCGGTGTCGTTCTTACCGATTCCGTATTTTTTGATGAGTGCTTTCTTATCCATAATCCTTCTTATCTCACATCTTTGTCAAAGACACAAACAGTTTTCAGCACATTTTCCTTCCGCCAGCGAAGCAGTGCGATGACGGTGTCTTCATGCTGTGCCACCACCATAGAATGTCGTCCATCCGCCGCATCATCCGATTGAGGCACAACACCCAATGAGCGCAACCGCTTTGAGCATCTCAATGACAAAGGCAGACCCTGTTTGAGCACATCCGCCTCATGAGGTGTTATATCATAACGAGGCGCATCCGCAAGAGCTATGTGTGATGGTAACAATCGTGCCGCAATATTTTCAGGAGAAAGAGATTCCAGCTGATGCAAATGCCATGCGTGAGTGTCATCAAAGCATCCCACGCGAGTCCGCCGCAATGATGTCACATGACCATAACATCCCAATGCCTCTCCCAAATCACGCGCCAGTGAGCGAATGTATGTTCCCTGCCCGCAATGACACCGCAGCACCGTCTCATCCGGTGACGGCGATGACACATACTCCAATGAATCAATGCACACCCGCCGCGGCGACAAAGCAACCGCTTGCTGACGGCGCGCCAGCTCATAGGAGCGTTTGCCATTCACATGAATAGCCGAATAGCGCGGCGGCACCTGCCATACCTCGCCACACCAAGCGGACAACTGCTCCTTGATATCCGTCACCGAAGGACGACTGGAAGAGCGTTTAATGACACGCCCATCACTGTCATCGGTGTCGGTGGCAATTCCCCAGCGCACCGTAAAAAGATACTGCTTTTTCATTGCCACCACATACGGCATGGTGCGTGTCGCCATCCCCACCGCGATGGGCAGAATGCCAGTCGCCAACGGGTCTAATGTTCCCGCATGACCTGCCTTGCCTCGTGCCAACAAACGCCGCACCGCGCTCGTCACTTTCATGGAGGTCATGGCGCGGCTTTTATCAATGACCAACCAGCCATGCCACTTTTGATGTCTCTTGATTGCCATCGCCTCATTGTAACGCAAAAAAGACGGCGGGGTCTATCGTCATCCCAGCATGGGCGACTCTTTTATCGTGTGTTGCTTTTCTTTTTGCTGATGGCGAATGGTGCGGCGCAATTTGGTAAAGGCGCGTGTCTCAATCTGCCGCACCCGCTCGCGTGAAATGCCATAGTGATGCCCCAGCGATTCCAATGTGGCGGGCGGCTCACAAAACCATCGCTGCTGCACAATTTCTCGCTCGCGCTCATTGAGAGTGGCAAACCCTTTTCGCAAATAGGAGGAGCGGCGATTCATCTCATCCCAATCGGCATAGTCATCCTCCATGACATCCTCCGCCATCAACGAATGACCCACCGATCGTCCACCAACGGGCGGCGGGGCATCCAACGACACATCCGATGAACTCATGCGTTCATTCATCTGATGCACCGCCTCAATGGGAACATCCACCTCATGAGCAATGCGCATGGCATCCTCATCACTCAAAAAATTGCGATGATGAAGACCCAGCCGTGCCTTGATGGAACGCAAATTAAAAAATAACTTCTTTTGCGATGAAGTCGTGCCAACCTTCACCAATGACCATGAGCGCAAAATGTATTCCTTGATGGCCGCTCCAATCCACCACATGGCATAAGTGGAAAAGCGATAGCCCAATTCGGGATCAAAATTCTGTGTCGCCTGCAAAACGCCAATATTGCCGTGAGCGATGAGATCCTCCAATGGCAAGCCATAATTGCGATGATTGCAGGCAATCTTCACCACCAAGCGCAAGTGACACTCCACCAATCGGTTCACGGCGGCGCGATCGCCATCCTTGACCCAACGCCGTGCCAGATCTTGTTCTTCTGCGCGAGACAAAATGGGAAAATGGCGAATGCGCTTGAGGTAAAATGTCAGACTATCATCCATGACTCTTCTCTTGGGATACATATTCCAATGCCCATTGCAAAAATCGCATATCCTCGGGCATTTCCATCTCGTAGCGCATGATGCGTCCATCGGCAGGATGGCGAAACTCAAGGCGGGCGGCGTGCAGTGCTTGTCTTGTGATGGGCATTGCGGGCAATGATTCATAGGGCGAAAAATCGCTACCACTGGCACGGATGCGCCGCCACAATGCATCAAACAAACGGCGCGCCTCATGATGGCGACCATACACCCCATCCCCCACCACAGGACACTGATGATGACAACAATGAACTCTGATTTGATGGGTGCGCCCCGTCTTCAATTGAAATCGCACCTTGCTGGCAAGGGGAAAATCTTTGCCATAAATCTGTTGCACCTCATAGAGTGTGCGCGCCTCTTTTCCGTGTTCTTGCACACTGCGTTTGAGAGCATTGCTGGAATCACGACCGATGGATTGGGTCATATCGCCACACCGCTCGCCAAGTGCGCCGTAGAGAAATCCCACATAGTGGCGTTCAATGGTTCGTTTTTGCCATTGCTGCTGCAAGTCATCGTGAGCGACATTGTTTTTAGCCGCCACCACCAAGCCACTGGTGTCCTGATCCAGCCGATGCACGATGCCGCGCCGATGGTCGCCGCCGCGTGACGACAAATTCTCACCACAATGGCTGTGCAAAAATGCCGCCACCGATGGACGATTCTTGGGGGACGCTGCGCGCTCCTCATACATGACCCACCGTGCCGGTTTCTCCAGCACCAGCAGCCATTCATCCTCGTAGCGACAGACTGGTTTATTGTCTAATCTATTGTTTTGCGTGTGCTGTGCCGTCATGATAGAATCCGTTGAACAATAGGATGAGCGATGGAATCATTGATATCCACACGGGCGTTGAAGGTTTTGGTGATTGGCATGGGTGTGCTCATCATCGTGTTTGCGGCACTGCTCACATGGGGCGTGGTGCGCGGCATGGACACGCCATCATCCCACGATGCCCCCCTTGAGATTATTTTGCAGCAAGGCGAACAACTGCGGGAATTCAACAGCGATGACGGCGTGATTTTCATCCGCATTGAGCGCGCCGATGGCAGCCAGCGCATTGTGACTTTTCGTGACCAGCAGTGGCAAGAGCGTGTTGTCATTCGTCCCTCCATTCGTCCTTCATCTCCCTAAAGAAAACATTTGATGAGAACATTGATAGAACATTTTCTTTTTGCTGACAAGTCCTTTTGACAATATTTTTTGCTTTTTTTTGCAAAAAAGTTTATAATGAGGCTATGCGTTATCTTCACACCATGATTCGAGTGCGTGATCTTGAGGCAAGCGTGTCCTTTTTTGCGGCTTTGGGCTTGCGGGAGGTGTGCCGCAAGGATGTGCCTGAGGGACGCTTCACCCTTGTTTTTCTCGCCGCCGAGGAACAAGAGGGAATCGCCGAGATTGAGCTCACCCATAACTATGATGACGAACAGCTCTCGGGCGGGCGCAATTTCGGTCATCTTGCCTTTGAGGTCACGAACATTTATGAGCTCTGTGCTGATCTGGCGGCACGGGGCATTGTCATCAATCGTCCGCCCCGTGATGGCTACATGGCGTTTGTGCGCTCGCCGGACGGCATATCGGTGGAACTGTTACAGCAAGGCGCGCCGTTGCCGCCACAAGAGCCGTGGAAATCTATGCCAAATCAGGGGGAATGGTGAGGAGGTATGAAATTAGCACAAAATCTGTACTACATTTGTCATTGTGATAATTTGACCTCCATCTTGCAAAGAGGAATTTATTGCCGTCAAAAAGTCAATGAAATGCAATTGGAGCAAAAAGATATTCATGATGAATCTGTCTTGGCTCGCAGAAATAAGACCGTCCCACTCACAAACAAAAATTTGCAAGATTATGTGAATCTGTATTTTCAACCGCGCAATGCGATGCTTTACCGCCTCACACGCAATTATCCTTATGAAGAAATTGTCGTGTTATCCATAAAAAGAACCGTTTTGAATCATCCAGATGCACTCGTTTCTAATCGCAATGCTGCAACCAGCAATGCCGAATTTTTCTCTGCAAGAAATGGTCTCACAGAGATTAGCGATCAAGACTTAAAAAAAACCTATTGGACGGATAGCGATGATACCAAACAAAAAATGATGGCTGAAGTTTTAGTGCCTGAACACATCGCGCCCGAATATGTGGATTCAATCTATGTTGGCAATGCAAGGACGAAAGAAAAAATCTCTGAAATCGTCAATAATTTTTCCAATGATGTCATTGAACAATCCGATATATTCTTTCTGCCAACATGGCAACGAAAGATTGCTGATAATCTCTCTATCAGCAAGGGGGATATGTTTTTTTCCAATATGCAAACATTCACCATCAGTGTGAATATTGTGGGTGTCATGGGCAAGGGCTTGGCTTCACGAGCTCGGTATCAATTTCCTCGTGCTTATGTGCAATATGAGGATGATTGTAAAAGTAAAAAACTAAAAATCGGCAAGCCAACTTTATTCAAACGGACAAAAAGAATAGAGGAAGAGCTCGCCGATGACCCGAAACTATTGAATGAAGACAGACTCAATGGGGAGCGGTGGTTTTTGTTTTTCCCCACAAAACGCCACTGGCGCGAGAATTCCAGACTGGAAGACATTGAAGCATCCTTGCAGTGGCTGGTGAAAAACTACGAAAAGCAAGGGATAGAATCCATTGCCTTGCCCGCACTTGGCTGCGGACTCGGCAATCTGGATTGGAGCGATGTGGGTCCCATGATGTGTCACTATCTCACGCAAATGAGTATTCAATCATGCATCTATCTTCCTGTGGAAACGGGAACGCCAGACGAGCAACTGACTTCAGATTATTTGTTAGACAGAAAATAATTATTAGACACCCTTGCGTTTGATGAGTTGGCTAACTACAATGGGGGGCTGGATGTCGCTGAATGGATTGCCGCCACAGGAGCCGTGGAATTCTATGCCCAATCAGGGGGAGTGGTGAGGTGAGCGAGGCTCTCGCAAAATCGCTAACAAAATGCTAGATATCTCTTACCATGACCGCGAAAAGCATAACGGCATATATCACCCCTTCCGTTTTGCGCTGGGCGCGCGAAAGCATGGGCTATGCCATTGACGATGTGGCAAATCGCCTCAATAAGAAAAAAGAAACCGTAGAAGATTGGGAGCAAGACGGAACGGAAAGTTTTCCCACCTATAGCCAGCTGGAAAAATTGGCTCAATTTTACAAACGACCTATCGCCGTTTTCTACTTCCCCACACCCCCACGGGAAGAGCAAGCAGAAAGCAAATTTCGCACCCTGCCATCCAACTACATTAAAAAATTGACACCACCTATGCGCTTTTTGCTCAGAAAAGCGATGGCGAAGCAACTAGATTTGGAGGAGCTGAGAGCTGGTGGATCAATCAATGATGAATTAAAGCAACTCAAGGGGCGAGACATTAATGCCCAAGATATGGCGGCTCGCGTGAGAAAAATCCTCAACATTCCAATTGGGGAGCAATTTAAGTGGAAAGATTATGACGAAGCTCTAAAGATTTGGCGCGAAAAACTGGAAGACTGCGGCATCTGGGTTTTCAAAGCTCCTTTTAAGAATGATGATTATTGCGGTTTTTACCTCCCTCATGAGCAATTTCCCATCATCTATCTGAACAGCAGCATTGCATCCAAAGCAAGGCAGATATTTACCCTTTTCCATGAATTAGGGCATTTTCTGCTGGACAAAGGCGGGCTTGACCTCAATGGTAATATAGAAAGCGAGCTGAAAGGAAACTACAAAAAAGAAGAGGTTTTTTGCAATGCCTTCTCTGGAGCTTTTCTTGTGCCACACATAGACATTGATTGGAATGATGTGAGTGATGAAAATATTCAGCGCAATGCTGACAAATATAAGGTGAGCCGCGTCGTCATCCTGCGTAAATATTTGGATAGAGAAGCGATTGATAGCAGCACATACAATGAAAAAATTAGAGAATGGCAACGCGTGTATATGGAAACAAAAGCACGGAAAAATGAAGATAAAAAAGGAAAGAAAGGTGGTCCCTCTTTCCATGTTGTTCACAGGGATCACTTGGGCAATAAATATCTGACACTAGCATTTACGCGCTATTACCAGAAAACCATCAATGACTATCAATTGGCTCAATACCTTGGTGTTCGGCTGGATGGGATACAAAAGATGGAAAATTTCATGAAGTGAGAGACGCAAAATGAAAAAGTATGTGTTAGATACGAGATTTTTTATTAATGTGCGCACACATTATCCAAGCATTTATGTTTCTTTTTGGGAAGCATTAAACGAGGCTGCAGAAAACGGCTCTCTCTGTTCAGTAGATGAGGTGAAAAAAGAGATTGAACAATACGGAGGGAAACAAGAACATTTGCTTGAGTGGGTTAAAACCCACAAACATGTATTTACTAAGCCACAAGAAGATGAGCAAAAACATGTTGCGAGAATTTTCGGATTGGAAAGTTTCCAAATCCTTGGCAAAAAGCAAATTAATTCTGGTGCTCCTTGGGCAGATCCTTTTATAATTGCTAAAGCGATGCAAATAGATGGAACAGTTGTAACTGAAGAATTGCCTGCGAAAAAAGATAACAAAGGCAAGGCACAAGCTTTAATGAAAATTCCTGATGTCTGCAAAGAATTTGGTGTCCCGTGTGTATCAATTGAACAATTTATGAAAGACCAAGGGTGGCAGTTTTGATTCCTCTCAATATCTCGTTGAAATCTTGATGGCGATGTGGGGTGTTAAAGTCTTTTGACTTCACACATAACGCCTTATTTTTTAACCCAATATTCGGTGAGGTAAATTGTGCGAACAGGCAAATCAGGCGGCGGTTGCAAAACTGCATATTCGTTTAATCTGCGTAATGCCGCCACATAAAGAATATTGGCATGTTCCACTTGCCAACCATCTTTGCGAAGGTCACTAATCATTTCGGTAAATCCCTGAACACCATAAAGAACAATCGCCTCAAGGCGCGTCAGAGGCTTACCCGACAACAAATGCTCCCTAGCCGCAAGACCATTGCCAAAATTCAAGCCTCCCATGAGGTCAATCTACCATTATTTTTCTCACCACCTAATTTCAATACCTCGTAGAAATCTTAATAGCAATTCGGGAGGCGGTTTTGATGGCAAGGGAGACGAGGGGATAAAACGGCGCTTTTTCCGCCTCACGGCGCAGAGCCTCATCGTGATGCTCTTGCTCTTCGGCACGAAAATGACTCACTTTGTCCAGCAGTTTTTTCTCATCGGGTCGCAGTTTGAGTTTTTCCTCTTGTTCTTTGTAGTGGTCGTCAATGACATCCTCCACGGCGACGGTGCAAGCCATGGCGGTGGGCGCGCCCATCAGAGCCGTCACCAGACCCATCCCCCGAGACGCCACATCCCACAGAGGCAAAAACGCACTGGGACGCACATCACGCGCCCGCAGGGTCTCCTCAAAAAACGCCAGATGCTCCTTCTCATGGGACAGCATGTCAGCCAAGGCATCGCCATCGGTTGTGTCCCGCAGGATACGCAGCTGAGCGTCATAAATCCGCACAGCCGCATATTCCCCCGCATGATCCACACGCAGCATGGCGGCGATGTCATCATCGGAGGGCGGGATGTGCTGCTCAGGCTGCTGGGGTTTGGGGGGGTGTTTTTCGTGTTCTGCTGTCATGAATCATTCTCCATCCTTGGAAGGCGACCACCACCAACACAAGGGCTTCCCATTCGGCGGGAGACAAGCCCAGAGGTGCTTTTCTTTTGATGCTGTCATGAATGACGCTCCCTGCATAGACGGTGAGTAACAAGGATACAATGACATTCCAATCGGCAAGAGACAAGCTCAAAAATGACCACAATACCTGATCGCACGGCACAATGGGGGTCGCCAGAAGTTGCTGGCGTAGGGACTCAAGGTCCTGCGCGCCGCCCAATGCCGCACACGATGAGCCAAACCATCCCAGCTCCACGCCGCTATGATACGCCGCCACCCCAGCACCAGCTGTGAGAGATAGCAACGCCAGAATCAAAACAAAACGGCGCATGACGAGAGGCACGGATGCTATGAGACTCAAAGCGGCACACATCATGGCACCGCCCCACGCCACCCTCTGCCACACACACAACGGACACGGCGGAAAACTCGCAAAGTATTGAAGATACAGAATAAAGGCGAAGACGAAAAAACCTGCTGTCAAAACAACAAGAGCAACAGCGTGAGGGGTAGAAAAAAAATCGCTCTTAATCTTATTTATCCACAATGTCTAGCCCTTTTCTGTAAGGAACTTTAGCCTTGATAGCTTCGCTCAAAAGTTTTGCTCTTTTATCAATAAAAGTGTCAAAATCATTTTCCAATATGCCAAAACCAGCCAAAGAATTATCAGTGCCATCGCCAATAAGATGCGTTGCCATTACTTCCCCCATGGAAAGATCATTGGGAAACTTGTCCATAAAATCTGCCATGTATTCACTCGGAGCTCTATCACTCATCACACCGTTAGCAGACTGAGTGACAAAAGCTGTATTCAAAATATGATTGACAAATTCGTTCTTATCCTCATCAATGCCTTGCTGTTTGAGATAATTTTTGGGAAAAACATGATGGTCGTTTAAAGAATTATCTCCACTGCGTTGCTTGCTTTTAAACACTTCACAACTGCCATCAAAATCAATGGGTTTCAGACTAGCAAGAACACATGCATATGGTTTCGGCGGCTTTTTATTAGAGCCAAACCTGCCATGTGTTTTAATAAAATCAATTGAGCTATCAACACTCCAGCTGGAATGCTTGTACTCAGGCTCATCCCCTCTAATGATAGCAGATACAACATTCTTTATATCCAGAGGAATTCTTGTGCCAGTACTATCAGCATATCTTCTGGATAACACACACCGCCAAAAAAATTCCAAAAGATACTCCCTCTGTTCAGGCGTTATATCTTTCTTCTTCACCCTATTATGAAAAAAAGCGAATGGAATAATAGTCAGCTCAGGGTAAGGCAATAATTTAGAACTGCTAATCCCATAACCATTGTAAGTGCGAAATTTGTCAATCGTCTTTTTAATTGAGTCACAAACACTCACCCAATTATCGATAAAATCGCCTTTTTTGATCTTTAAAATGCTTTTTTGCCCGTACTCCCCCTTCGGCAAAACAGCCGATACATGCAAAACTATTTTCTTATCTAATTGACCATAATCCATTGGTATTAATGTGCTTTTTTCATAGTCCTCATATTTTGCCGACAATTCAAAACCCTTATCCTCATCGTAGGTTTTAGCATTCATGATTTCAAATATGTCAAGTGCTTTCCCACCCGTATTAATACGAGTAAAAATGTCAGTGGCAACATCCATTAAAGCGTCACTCACTATAACAATTGCAAATTCGTAACCTCCTGACTGCCCCCCGTAACCGACCAGCAAACCTTTGTAAAGTCCCAATTTCTTCCAGTATTTATGACCATGTATGAAATCATCACTCGCTTTACACAATTCATGGACAGCAATGAAAGAACTTTCATCTCTGTCTCGAAAGGATGAAGTATCACTAATCCTGTCATCCCTATCTTTTTTTGTGACAACAATCGGCAGCTCATCTTCAATATTAGCAACCAAATCAATGTACATGTCTTTAAAATCAATTTTTGAAACAGGTTCCCCTCTGATGCAAGCAAACAAGGTAGTAATCCTCTGCTGACCATCCAAAACATTATAGCTGCCGGGCACCAAACGGGTTGCACTATCAGATTGCCGCTTAGCAATCTCTGTGCCGCCTATCTCTTTGTGATATTTTAATTTTTCGTCTGTAAGCCATACAGTAATAGCTCCTGCGGAATAATTCCTCAGAATGCTATCAACAAGACCTGTTGCCTTTTTCTTGCTCCAAACAAAATCTCGTTGAAATTGTGGAATCAAAATTTTGCCATTCTCCACCATGCTCATCAAAGTGTGGATTCCCCAAGATGTATTTTCAAGTTTAGGCATATTCCTTATCCTCGCTTTCAGGCATGAATTCGCTTCTCTTGTATGCCACACATCTTGCAGAAATAAAAGAGAGAAATCCAATTAATTTGCCAATGTTTTGGTGAGCAAAAGGAATCCTTGTCCCTTGACTTAGTGGCTTGTCAGCCATATCACTACCCAATGCGTTACGCTGTTTGGAATAATAAGGGTGGGGTTGGCAAGAGTTTTTTGTCCTTTGTCATAGCGACCGAGTGGATTAAGTCTTATCCTGAGCATAATGTTCTTGTTGTGGATATGTGTCCGCAAGCCAATGTGAGTGAGATATTGCTGGGTGGCAATGGGGATGGCTCGGATCATCTTGCAAAGCTCCTAGAAAACCGTAAAACCATTGGCGGTTATTTTGACAAGAGAATAAACTCACCTCACTCCATGATTAAGCCTGATGATGCCACTGATTACGCGCTTCATGTTGTGGATAGAAACGACAAAATACCCGACAATGTGTATTTGGTTGCTGATTTTTCTATTTCATCTCTGCGATCCATCGCTGGAACTACAGGTGCAGACCATCAACAATTTATCGGTGATTCCGTTGCCTGAGGACTCGTGGAAGAATGTCCATTTTTGGGTCAAAGACCTTGTTGAATCCATCATAGAGAATAAATTTAGTGGAAAAGAAACCCTCTGTATCTTGGATTGCAACCCCAGTTTTGCTTCATACACCGAACAAGCCATTCTTGCCGCCGATAGGCTGATTATTCCCTGTAGCCCTGATGGGTCAAGCGCGAGAGCCATAGAAAATGTTTCAAGGTTAGTCTATGGATTTAATGTTCCTGAGCAATATAGAGTGGCAAGCTTTCGCGCGCAGGTTGATAGTCACGCAATTGAATTGCCGCAAATTCACAGTGTTGTTTTTAACCGTTCCACCATTTACAGCAAAAAACCATCGTCTGCGTTTCAGGCAATGTTTGACCAAGTCAAAAATGCGGTCACAGAATTCATGATAAAAGAAAAAAATCATTTTTCTCAAGGTGAAGAGGGCACTTTTTGTCATATGCCTGACGCACATACGGTGGCTGTTGTGGCATCTTCTCTTGGAATACCTTTGCATAAGCTCAGCGCAGGCAAACACGAACTATACGATGGAAGGGAAACGCAAATAGTCGGGGAATTGTTCAAAAGATACATGGGAAAAATGAGAGAAATGATTAATTCTCTCACTTGATTGGGATGTTCAAGGTCACATCAGCTTATAGACAATAATTCCACCAATTGCGAGGAATGTAATTGCGATGGCGGTGCGCCATCCGAGCCAATACACGGCGAGATGCCACGCCGCTGCGCCCCATCGGCGCACAAAAAACGCCTCCAGATAAAAACGCAATCCCCGTGACACCAACGACATCACCACAAACCACACAAAATCCAAGCCCACCGCACCTGAGAAAATCGTGATGACCTTGTAGGGAATGGGCGTGAATCCGCCCAGAAACACCATCAGCACGCCGTATTCATGATAGAGCGCGACCGTATCCCCAAACAAACTGGCCTCATCGGTGTCACGGATGGTGAGGAATCCCTCCAGCAGGAATGCGCCGATGGCATATCCCGCCACGCCGCCCGCCACTGATGTCAGGGTGGTGAGCATCGCCAGACGATAGGCCGCGCGTCGCTCCGCCAGTGCCATCAGCATCAAAGCGGGATCAGGCGGAATGGGAAAAATGATGCTTTCCAAAAAACTCCAGATGGCAAGACTGGCGCGCGCAAATCGCCCCCGCACCGCGCGAGCCAAACGAGGCGGCAGGACGATGTCATGATTTTGGTTTATGGTGTTCATGGCGTGTGTCATGCTTACCCGTTGTGACATCATTACGCTAGCTTGATTTTGGCTTTGAGATAACCGATAGTGACCGCCAAGCCCCTGTGGCGGAATTGGTAGACGCGACGGATTCAAAATCCGTTAGCCGCGAGGCTGTGAGAGTTCGAGTCTCTCTGGGGGCACATTGTGTTGTGGCATATGTGTGTGTTGGTGCATAATTGTGTTGCAGCATATATGTGTGTTGTCGCATATTATGTGTTAGCACATTGTGTTTGATCGGGGCGTAGCGCAGCCTGGTTAGCGCGTCCGTCTGGGGGACGGGAGGTCGGAGGTTCAAATCCTCTCGCCCCGACCATGAGGGGATTTATGAGGAGAGGTGCCGGAGTGGTCGAACGGGGCGGTCTCGAAAACCGTTGTGCCTTCACAGGTACCGAGGGTTCGAATCCCTCCCTCTCCGCCAAAAATGCCTTGCAAGCTTTTATGTCCAATCTTTTGTTCCGCGCTTTACAGTGAGATGGCAATGGTTTAATTGTAACAGCTGGGGAGATGGTGATGGAAAAACTGAGAATGCAGAGTGCCAGTGTGACACAAGAAAACATTGAAAAGATTCGCTCTTTGTTTCCTCATTGTGTCACAGAGGTGAGAGATGAGAATGGTGACCTTGCCTACAAGATGGATTTTGAACAGCTGCGTCAAGAACTCAGTGAGCATATTGTTGAGGGTGAAAAAGAGCGATATGGCTTGAATTGGGCAGGCAAGAAGGAGGCGATTCTGGCAGCAAATAGCTCTGTTGCTCAGACACTGCGTCCTGTGCGTGGTGAAAGCGTTAATTTTGATGAGACAAAAAACCTGTTCATAGAGGGCGATAATCTTGCCGCTCTTAAATTGCTGCGCGACAGTTATTTTGAAAAAATCAAGATGATTTATATTGACCCACCCTATAACACGGGCAAGGACTTTATTTACAAAGACAATTTTGCCGAGAAAAAAGAAGACTATTTGGAACGCACCGAACAAAAGGATGACAATAGCAATCGTTTGGTGGCAAACACTGAGAGCAATGGGCGTTTTCATTCCGATTGGCTCAGCATGATGTATTCGCGTCTTAAACTGGCAAAGCATTTGTTACGGGAGGATGGTGTCATTTTCATTTCCATTGACGACAATGAACAAGCCAATCTTAAGGCATTATGTGACGACATGTTTGGGGAGGAGAATTTTGAAGGAAATATTCATTGGAGGAGACGACACAATCAGCCAAATGACCCTACAAAAATGTTGGCATTGGTAGCTGAGCATATTTTGGTTTACTCAAAAAATAAACAATCACTGAAGGAAGTAGGTGTTGGAAAAATTGGATTAACAGGTACTTTCAAGAATCCGGATAATGACCCAAGGGGTTCATGGGCATCAAAGCCGTGGAAGGTTGGCTCTGACCAATCAGGCAGTCGCTATATCATTAAAACTCCTACAGGTGTTGAATATGACGAGGAGTGGATGGGTGATGAAAGCACCTATGAAAGCCTTTTGGGTGACAATAGAATTATTTTTCCTAATAAAGGCAATGGCACACCAAGAAAAAAATACTTTGAATCAGAAAGAAGAGAAGAAGGACAAAGTGCAACTAATTGGTGGTCGCATAGTGAATTTGGGCACAATCAAGAAGGAAATGAAGAGATGAAAAATCTTTTTGGCATTAAAAATATCTTTAGTAACCCTAAGCCAAAAAAATTACTCAATGGATTATCTCAAATTAGTAATGCAAAAGAAAATGATATCATCCTAGACTTCTTCGCTGGCTCATGCACGACCGCCCATGCGGTGATGCAATTAAACGCCGAAGATGGTGGCAAGCGGCAATTCATCATGGTGCAATTGCCCGAGCTGTGTGATGAGAAGTCGGAAGCTCACAAGGCGGGCTATCGCACCATTGCCGACATTGGCAGGGAACGCATCCGCCGCGCTGCCAAGAAAATCAAGAAAGACAATCCCCATTATAAAGGAGACTTGGGATTCAAATCATTCACTCTCGCCCCCTCCAACTTCAAAGTGTGGGAGAGCGATATGGAAAAAATCACTGATTTAGACCAGCAACTTCTTGACCATATTGACCATGTTGACCCCGCCAGCTCGCCAGAGGATATTCTCTATGAGCTGCTTCTCAATGCGGGGTTTCCTCTCACCGCCACCATCAACAAGGTCACCATGGCACAAAAAGAGGTGTTTTCCATCAATAATGGTGCTATACTCATCTGCTTGGATGAAACCATCACCGCCGATGTGATTGATGCCATGGCGGCGGCGAATCCGCAACAGGTGATTTGTCTGGACAAGGCTTTTCATGGCAATGACCAACTGAAGGTGAATGCCGTCCAAACCTTCAAATCGCGCGCTCAACAAAATGAAAGCGAAATTGTCTTTAGAACGGTGTAAAGATGGAAATTAATTATAATCTCATATTTGCGGCAATAAGTGCAGCGTCAACTGCAATTGCGGTTTGGATTGCTTGGCAAGCGATGAGTACTTGGAAGAAACAAAAGCGTAGCAAAATAGCCGAAGAAATCATTATGATGGCATATGAATTAAAAGCTATCATCAATACTGTGAGAAATCCTTTCTCATATTCTGGCGAGGGTTCGTCACGAAAGGTAGAGCAAGGTGAATCAAGTGACGATAAGGATTGGCTCAATTCTCTGTTTATCCCCATAGAAAGATTGAATAAGCATGGGGATAAATTGTCCGAAGCGCGTATTACAAAATTAAAGGCACAGCTATATTTTCCGAATATAGGCGGTGAATTTGATAATCTGAGAAAGATAATTGTGGAAATTGAAGTCGCAGCCGTGACGCGTTACAGAATGCGCGAAAAAATGCCATCAGAAGAGTCTGAAAAGCAAGAGAATATAATCTGGAACATGAGAAGCAAGGATATTCTGAATGCAAGAATTGAAAAATGCATCAGCAACATTGAAAAAGAATTGAAGAAGTATTTATGATATAAAAACAGTGTGAAGGAGTAGCAAATGGGCAAGACAACGCGAGTCATCGTATTTATTGCGTCATATCTGACGACAATCGTTGTGCTTGCCTTCATTTCTGCTATTTTGGTAGAGAATGATTATTATGAAGGTTCAGGGCTGCTTAGGAAATTTATGCATGAACATTCAATAAGTGTCATGGTGACGATTACCGCTATTTATCTTTCCTTGGCATTTATCATGTTGGGTAATTCACCAGCAAACCACGACAAAAAAATCGGAAAAGCTTCACTGAGTCAAAATTTTGAATGGGTTGTCACTGTTCAAGGAATAATCATGGTGCTTCTGCCTATCCTGCAATTAAAATTGTTGTCGGAAACTTCAGCGCAAGAAATGCCAGAATGTTCACAAAATACTGCAAATTTGCCATGTATCATGTCTTCAAATTTGGAATTAAAAACCTTTAATTTCCTTTTTAATATTACCTCGCTTTATTTTTTAGTTGCGGCGGGGCTCATAACCACACTAATATCAAAATATCAAAAAAAGGAAGGAAAAAAATGAAACTCAAGTTTGACCCATCTCTGGACTATCAACAGGATGCCATCAATTCCGTGGTGGATGTGTTTGACGGGCAGCCCGTGGCTCAGTCCAATTTTGCCCTCAGTCACACCGCGGGCGACTTGGGCTTGGCACAAAACGAATTGGGCATTGGGAATAACCTTCTGCTGGATGATGAGCACATGCTCAAGAATGTCCAAGCCATCCAAGAGCGCAACGATATTGCAAAAGTCACAACCCTGCAAGGAGGGCGCAATTTCTCCATTGAGATGGAGACTGGCACTGGCAAAACTTATGTGTATTTGCGCACCATTTTTGAATTGAGCAAAAACTACGGCTTTAAGAAATTCATCATTGTGGTGCCAAGCGTGGCGGTGCGTGAAGGTGTCCTCAAAAGCATAGAAATGACTCGTCACCACTTCAACGCCCTCTACAACAACACGCCCTTTGATGCCTTTGTCTATGATTCCTCGCGTCTCAATAATGTGCGTCAATTCGCCACCAGCAATCACATCCAGATTATGATCATCAACATTCAAGCTTTTCAGCGTGATGTGGAAACACAAACGCGCGCCAATGTGATTAATCGTGAGAACGATAAGATGTCCGGCTACAAGCCCATTGAATTTATCAAAGCCACCCGTCCGATGGTCATCATTGACGAGCCGCAAAGCGTGGATAACACAGACAAAGCCAAACACGCCATCGCCAACCTCAACGCCACCACAATCTTGCGCTATTCGGCAACGCACCGCAATCCCTATAATCTGCTTTACAAACTTGACCCCATCAAAGCCTACGACCTCAGATTGGTCAAACGCATTGAAGTGGCTTCCATCCGCTCCGATGATAATTTCAACAATGCCTATGTGAAACTTCTCAAAACCGACAACAAAAAAGGCATCAGAGCACAGGTGGAAATCCACAAAAAAAGCAAGAGTGGTCTCATCAAACCCACCAAACTCTGGCTAAAAAATACCGATGACGATCTCTACATCAAATCGGCAAAGCATGAAATCTATAGAGAGGGCTATGTGGTCAGTGAAATCAATTGTAAGCCGAACGAAGAGTATATTGAATTTAATTCAGGCAGAACGGTTAAGCTCGGTCAAGAAATAGGCGGGTTGGGTGATGAAATCATGAAAAAACAGGTCTATGAAACCGTCAAAGAGCATCTGGAAAAAGAACGAGGTGCACAAGACAAAGGAATCAAAGTGTTGTCTTTGTTCTTTATTGATAGGGTGGCGAATTATCGCATCCACAATGATGACGGCTCTACCAGTCTTGGCAAAATAGGAATATGGTTTGAAGAAGCTTTCAGCGATCTTCGCCAAAAAGCATCTTTCAAAGATTTAGAAATATGTCAATGGACAACCACTCAACTTCACGATGGTTATTTTTCAAAAGACAATAAAGGGCGCGCGAAAGATACCACAGGAAAAAGTAAAGACGATGGCGATACCTATAGTCTTATTATGAAAGATAAAGAGCGTCTGCTGAATCCAAATGAGCCACTACGGTTTATTTTCTCCCATTCGGCTTTGCGCGAGGGGTGGGATAATCCGAATGTGTTTCAAATTTGTACCCTTAATGAGACTCAATCAATTGAGAAAAAACGGCAGGAAATTGGACGAGGTTTGCGTCTGCCAGTCAATGACAAAGGGGAGCGTGTTCATGACGACAATATAAATCGCCTCACCGTTATCGCCAACGAATTTTATGAAGATTTCGCTGCAAAGCTGCAAAATGAATTTGAAGAAGATTGTGGAATTCAATTTGGTGAGAATCGTGTGGAGAATGCTCGCGAGCGTCAAAAGATTCTTCTTAACAAGCAGGTGCAGCTCAGTGATGACTTCAAACAACTCTGGAATCAAATAAAGCACCGAACCCGCTATCGGGTTGAATTCGCAACAGGTCGTCTTATCCAAGAAGCGGCTAAGGGCATTAAAGGCATTTTGGTGAGCACGCCATCTTTGGTTCATCAAGAAGGGTCAATAGATATTACGAAGTCTGGCGTTGAATTCGAATGGATAAGAGAAACGAGGCAAAGAATATCGCCACCTGATATTTTTCCAGACATTCTTGCTCATTTGCAAAATGAGACAGAACTCACCCGTGATACGCTTGTGAGAATTCTGAAGAAAGCTAATTGCTTGGATAAGTTCCTTCGCAATCCTCATGTCTTCATGATAGCTGCCAGCAAAGAGATTAAGCGCGTTATGAGTAAATTGATGATAGAAGGCATTCAATATGAGAAGATAGCTCATCGCTATTGGGACATGAAACTTTTTGAAACAAATGGCAAAAACGAACTTATGCGTTATCTGAAAAATCTTTATAGGGTTCGTAATGTGCAAAAAAGCATTTATGATTGGGTGGAATTCAATTCTGATATTGAAAAGCGATTTGCCCAAGCACTCGATAATGATCAAGATGTGAAGTTATTTATCAAGCTTCCCTCTTGGTTTAGGATAGATACACCTATTGGTTCATATAATCCTGATTGGGCATTCATTAGGAAGGATAACGATGAAAAGCTCTATTTTGTTTGTGAAACCAAGGGAGGGCTTGACTCGGATGAGCGCAGCGAAAAAGAAAACCAAAAGATTGAATGCGGAAAGAGTCACTGCGACACTATCGGTGTTAAGTACGAAGTGGCAAAATCATTGCGTGACATAGTCACTAGGATTTAAATATTAAATTGTAATCAGTTCTCTTCTTCAAAATTCTGCTTCTTGCCATTCGTATGTATACGGCTATCAATCCACTGTTGGATGACAGATGTGTGCCAGCCGATGGCGCGTCCGCCTCGTTGGAGGGGTTTGGGAAAATTCCCCGCGTCCATCCATTTGTATAAGGGTAGCATTAGAGATGCCGATGCTTTTCAGCACGGGAATTTTGTTTGTTCCTGCATACCCTGAATGATGTCCGAAAGCCGTGGGCGTGGAAGTCATAGCAGTGATTGCGTGGTCACTTCATGAGGGTGGCATCTGAGAGGGGGACGGGAGGTCGGAGGTTCAAATCCTCTCGCCCCGACCATGAGGGGATTTATGAGGAGAGGTGCCGAAGTGGTCGAACGGGGCGGTCTCGAAAACCGTTGTGCCTTCATGGGTACCGAGGGTTCGAATCCCTCCCTCTCCGCCAAAAATGCCTTGCAAAGCGTTGCGACACCTTGCTTTTAGAAGATTGCAAGCTTTTCCGTCCCACGATACGATATAAGTGATACCTAAAAAGATGTTTAAGGTTTATACAGAATCTTGTAAGTATAGATGTTTTTGAAAGGCGATGAATGTTTTTCTAATTGTTTCAACATTACCTAATTTTTCCTTGGCAGAGGAAAGACTGCTATATTTCAACTCAAGAACTTTACTTAATTTGCTGTCATCCAATTCATCAACGCCATCTCTGACATAATTGGTTAGTACAAAATCGACAAATTTGCGCTGCTCCCGTTCCAATGGAGCATAAATATTATCTTTAGCAGCTCGTACGCGTTCGGTGCGGCTCACCGGTGGAGATGCATAAAGGATATATTCAAGCACATCCAACAAATCGCTATTTTCTGCCTGAAATATTTTTTGTAACCCTTCAAGATTACTCCTATCAAATCCCTTGTCTTCAAGTCTTTTAAGTAACTCCACCCGTTCTGTGGGATTTGCCCACAGAGATTGCAATTCTTGGTGAGTTTTGAATGTATCCGGCAATTGCAATTGTTTCAAAAGACTTTTTCTATAGTCTTCCTTTTTGATTAGCTTGCCGTCAATCATCAGCTCTTCTGATGAACGGATTACGACTTCTTGCTCTTTACCGTCTGCCAGTTTTATTTTTATTTTTTCACTTTGAGGCTGAGTCGGTTTTTTGTTTTCTGACGGCGATTTGCGAGATTTTTTCACTTCTTCGCTTGCCGCATTATATTCGATGTCTTCTTCATGTTGTGTTTTGCCGTCCCAGTTTTCGTCGTGGAATTTATGAGATGCGCCGACAAAATCAATAATGGTAAAATAATCCTTGCCTTCAAAGAGGCGCGTGCCTCGTCCTATGATTTGCTTAAATTCAATCATGTCATTAATAGGGCGCATGAGGACAATATTGCGAATGTTGCGAGCATCAACGCCAGTGGAAAGTTTGCGGCTGGTGGTGACGATCGTAGGAATGATTTTTTCGTTATCTTGAAAGCTTCTGAGATGATTATCACCAATTGTGCCGTCTGCTGATGTCACTCGCACACAGTAATCGGTGGATTTTTTTTGCGCTTCTTGATTTGTTAAATCTCGTATCAGGGCGGCGTGCTCTTGGGTGTGACAAAAGACGATTGTCTTTTCATCTCTATTGATATTGGCGAGCATCAAACGCGTCCGTATCCGTTCACGGGATTCTATTTGAATTTTTGTGTTAAATTCATTTTCTGTGTAGGTATGATTTTCATCCACTTCACCCTGTAACACTGTGTCATCATCTTCGTAGGTGTATTGGTCTAGTGAGGTTTGGATGCGCTTGACTCTAAAAGGTGTCAAATAACCATCTTGAATTCCCTCTTTGAGGCTGTAGCTGTAGACGGGGTTGCCGAAATATTTGTAGGTGTTCGCATTATCTTTGCGTTTGGGAGTGGCGGTGAGTCCCAGCTGCACGGCGGATGCAAAATATTCTAAAATTCCTCGCCATTTGCTTTCATTGTTTGCGCCGCCTCTATGGCACTCATCAATGACGATAAAATCAAAAAAGTCGGGTTCGTAATCGCCGAAGTATGGTTTTTCGCCACTCATGAAGGTTTGAAAGATGGTAAAAAAGATGCCAGCGTTTTTGGGGACAGAGCCTCTTTGGCGTATGGCATTGGGGGTGACTCTTTGCAGGGCATCGGGGGGAAACATGCTGAAGGCGAGATAAGCCTGTCCTGCGAGAAAATTGCGATCGGTGAGAAAGAGGATGCGAGGCTGTCCGCTTTGTCCGTTTTTAGTCCATCGGCTTTTGAATAGTTTCCACGCGATTTGTGCGGCGATGAAGGTTTTTCCTGTGCCGGTGGCAAGGGTGAGCAGAATGCGCGATTTTCCCGCGGCGATGGCATCCATCACATTTTGAATGGCGAGTTCTTGATAGTAACGAGATTCTTTGCCAATGTTCCGTTGGAGAGGGATGACATCAAATTGATCTTGCCATTGTTTTTGTTTGGGGTTTTGTTTTTTGCCATGAAATTGTTGCCAGAGCGTGTCGGGGGATGGGAAGGCATCGCAGAGCCCTTCTTTGCCTGTGGTGCGGCAGATTTGATAGATTTCCTTGCCATTGGCGGCGAATGCCATGGGGGCTTTGAGTTTTTCTGCATAGTTTTTGGCCTGACCAACCCCTTCGCCCACTTCGGTTTCATCAGACTTGGCTTCAATGGCGGCGAGGATGCGGCTTTTGTGGATGAGAACATAATCGGCTGATAATTTGCCTTTTCTCATGCCCCCCGCTTTGATCTCACCCGCGCTGATTTTATACTCACGCCTGACGCGACTGCCCGCCACCACGCCCCAGCCAGCCTCTTTCAGCTGAGGATCAATCAGATTAGCGCGTGTATCAGCTTCATTCATAATTTTTTTATACCTTTAATCATTAGTCATTGCCACCTTCATTGGTGTTTTTTTACTCATCAGAATTTGCTTGCTTTGATTTTCTGTGTTCAATTTGTTTTTTCCCATCTTTTTTCTGCGTTGCCAAAAATTTTTGCAAACGCTTATAATTCAATTGAAAGACACCTTTCTCATCTTGTTCAATAAATTCGGGCGGGTTCAGGGATGGATGAAATTCCGTTCCCTTCTCCATCAGGGCAATCAATTTCTTAAGCCCCGCCAATAAGCTGGTTTTCATTTCTTGCGGGTTGTTTGGAGTCTTATTTTTCACTTGTTCAATGAGCTCATCAATTTTTTCCCCGATTGTTATTTTAACCGAGTCGTCAACATGCTCTTCAAAGGTGGGAAATTTCTTTTCACCTTTTGAACTTTCAGCTCTTCTCTTCATCGCCTCATAAGAGAGCCTTGCTACTTCCGATTCAAACCAAGTTTTCCGCATAGCTATAATTTCATGGGCAATTTTGGCGACACTCATGAAACCATAAAGTGCTATATGCACCGAAATTGCGATGACATACCATTCTGTCCCTCTATCAAAACCAACAAAGCGAACATCCCCTCGAATCCCTTTTTTCACAACAATAAAATCCAAAATTTCTTGAAGCTCTGCATTGAATCGGCTCAGGCTCTCAATGTCTTGCGTGTATTCCTGCGGGATTTTTATATTGACAAATTCTTGCTTCTGTTTTTGCGTGACCGATTCAAGCATATCATAAAAGATAGGCATATGTTGGTTTATGAAGATAACCACATTATGCAAGGATGCCTGTTCCTTTGAAGAAATCTCAATGTCACGGATATGCCGTTGTTTGTTGTACCTATTTATTACATTCTGTATGCGCATATCTGTATTATTAACCCAAGGCTGCTTAACGAGCTGCTCAATAGCTGCGATAAAATCACCACATTCTGCCAATAAAAAGCGATTGCCGCCGTGAAGTGCTTCAGGGGAATAGGTCAGCACCTTATTTTCATTAACAGCTCGGTCAATGATGCTTTTAAGTTCATTGGCTCTCATCAGGCTTTTTACTCGTTGTTCGGATTGACCTCATTGGGTGGCGGGAGCGACAAAGATACAACATGAGGCAGTTGCAAACAAGCCTTTACATTGTGTGTCATTGAGCCAAAAGATTGCCTTTGAAGGCTTCATTTAAGATGGAATTTTTGAGGTTGGCAAGTTCCGTTTGTTTTTGTGTGGTGGTGGCGAGAGCGTGATTGATTTCGTCAAAGATGGCATCCAGCTTGGCGACAATCCGCTCCTGCTCCTCCAGCGGCGGCAGGGGAAGAGTTATAGCTTCTATCTGCTCTTTGTTAATTGAGTTATAAATTGCACCAGAGCTACCTTTCAAACTATCAGTAAGAGAAAGAAGAATTAGGTAAAGGCAATCTTTGCTTACTCCATCTTTGGCGCGTATCGCAGCTAGCCCTCTACCAATGCAAATCTCTTCTGTTGCTATATTCAATGCTCCAACGGGGGCGCGAACAGACATTAATATATCGTCCTTAATTGCCTTTCTTGTTATTTTAGTTGTCCAAACCGTAGGCGAATTAAGATATTTTTTGCCATAATCTTTTTTCCCCTGATAGAACGGTAATCCGTTACCATTTTTGTTGTAGTTTTCACCTTTTGGGGCTTGTCCAGCGATAACAATAGCAACATCCCCCAATTTCACCATCTGCCATCCTTTGGGCAGAGGATTGCCATCCATGCTCTGTTTGCCATCAGCCATTCTTTGTCTGATTCCATGTAAAATTTTGCGCTATGGCAGCAAAAGCGGGATAAAATCGCTTGGTGATGTCTTCAGCCACTTTTTGTGCGATTCCCTCATCGTAAATATGGTGTGCCTTGCGGCGACCCTCCACGACACCCAGCCAAAGAGCCTTATCCATAATCAAGCCATGAGCACAAGCCTCTCTGACCACATCCTCACCCTGAGCAAGCCCCTTAATGCCGAGCTCTCGCAAACAATCCCTGAAAACATTGATGACCAATTCTTCAGACATTTCAAAATATTTCACCATCACCGTGCGTTCATTCTCAGATAAAGGACGCTTCTCGGCAAGCTCCGCCATCCTCTTTAGATGACGGAGAGATTTCACATAATTACTGAATCTTTGTTTCCAGCGCGCATCATTCATCATGCTCTCCTCCCAACAGTTCTTTGATGCGTTCCATTGATTGACGCACCTCATGGCGACCCTCTACGACACCCAGCCAAAGACGCTTATCTGCAATCAAGAGAAGAAGGTCTGCCCTAACATCATAAGCAAGATGGAAGAACCAAGCCCTAGAAGCCAGTTAAAAATCTCAGCTGTCTTTTTATTGATATCTTCTTTCAGTTCGCCTTTGATTTCGGACATACGAAGTTCCACACGGCTTTCGATTCCAGCCACATCTTCCTTAGTCGCGGCATTTTCTATATGCCTCTCCAAACGCTCGTCCAGACGCGCTACAGTGTGACTGACATCTTCCCAAGGCTGTCCCATGCCACTATTTGTATGCGGAGTGATGATTTTTGTCAAGCACTTATTTGTAGGATAAAATCGCTCGGCTATCTTCTCAAAAGCTTCTGCGAATTCTTGTCGGCATCCGTCATGATTCAACTCCCAAAAGCGTTTTTATTTTCTCTATAGAGAGCTGTGCATCTTTATCCAATTTTTCAACCTCTGCCAATATCTCCCCTGGTGTGCGGGTATCTTTCTTCTCTTTCCGATGGGGATTGCGCGCCGTCAAATCCCATGTGGTTTTTTCAACATCCTTGAAATGAATTGTCCAGCTGTTGTCGCTATTGGCTCTGGTTTTAGCACAGATGAGAAAATCCTGCATGTCCGCTTCAGTCAGAGGCGTTGTCTTGCCAAACTTGCGATTGGGATTCATCTGATAATACCAAACACGCTCCGTCGGCTTGCCTTTCGTGAAAAACAAAACCACCGTTTTGACTCCCGTGCCGGTAAACGGCGTCTGAGGAAAATCCAAAACCGTATGAAGGTCGCAACTCCGCAAAAGCTCCTTGCGCAACGCAATGCTGGCGTTATCGGTATTGCTGAGAAAGGTGTTCTTAATCACAACGCCGCCACGTCCGCCCGCCTTCAGCATCTTGATAAAATGCTGCAAAAACAAATACGCCGTCTCTCCCGTATCAATAGGAAAATTGTTCCTGATCTCCGAGCGTTCATTGCCGCCAAAAGGCGGATTCGCTAGAACAATATCAACGCGATCTTTTTCTTCAATCTCGTTAATGTCCTGTGTCAGGGTGTTTTTGTGAATGATGTTGGGAGTCTTAATCCCATGCAAAATCATGTTCATGATGCCAATCACATAGGCTAAAGACTTCTTTTCCGCACCACGAAAGGTATTTTTTTGTAACACATCTTCATCCTTTGTCGTCAGCTGGTCTTGGCTCTTGCGTAGATAGTCGTAAGCTTCACACAAAAAACCCGCACTGCCGCAAGCACCATCATAAATCGTGTCGCCAATCTGCGGAGCAATGACCTTTATGATCGCCTTGATCAGTGGGCGTGGCGTATAATACTCGCCGCCATTGCGTCCCGCATTGCCCATGCTCTTAATTTTATCCTCATACAGTGCGCTTAACTCATGACGCTCTTCAGCAATTCGAAAAAACGGCATCTCGTCAATTCTATCAATAACCTCACGCAAACTATAGCCACTTTGCAACTTGTTAGTGAGCTCATTAAAAATCTCACCAATTTTATACTCAATGGTGTCGGCACTTTCTGCCTCCGTTTTGAATTTCCGCAAATAAGGGAAAAGCTCACCTTCCACAAAATATTTCAAATCATCGGCCGTCTTGGCAATATTGTAATCTAGCGTGCCATCGTCTTTTTTCGGAGCCGCCCAAACATCCCACGAAAAATCAGCCTTGAGAATAGGATTATAGTGCTTGCCATCAAGCTGCGAAGCTTCCAGCATCTCCTGCTCATAATCAGAAAGATACTTCAAAAATAAAATCCAAGAGGTTTGTTCAATATAATCAAGCTCACTGCTGCAACCTGCGTCCTTGCGCAGGGCATCATCAATGGCTTTGAATTGGCTCTCAAACATATGCTCTTTATTAGCCTATGGGAACCTTTTCCTCAATCGGATGATACTTCTTTTTATCCGTTACGCTCTTGTTCCTCGCCATCCGTATGGATACGGCTATCAATCCACTGTTGGATGACAGATGTGCGCCAGCCGATGGCGCGTCCGCCTCGCTGAAGGGATTTGGGAAAATTCCCGAGGGTGGCATCTGAGAGGGGGACGGGAGGTCGGAGGTTCAAATCCTCTCGCCCCGACCACGAGGAGAGGTGCCGAAGTGGTCGAACGGGGCGGTCTCGAAAACCGTTGTGCCTTCAGAGATACCGAGGGTTCGAATCCCTCCCTCTCCGCCAAAAATGCCTTGACAACCTAATCAATAGTCAATAGCTTGTGGATAAAATGTTTATAGGAGCTTGTGGATAGAATGTTTATAGGGCGTAGAAAGAATCTGAAGGTTATAGATTTGTTTTGCGGTATCGGCGGCTTGTCTCATGGGCTGATTAAAGAGGGGTTGGATGTCGTAGCTGGGATAGACAATGATGATACCTGTAAATTTGGCTATGAATACAACAACAGGGCAAAATTCATACATAAAGATATTCTTGATGTAAGCGAAAACGAAATCAATCGTTTGTTTGGTGAAAAAGATAAAACAATTCGGGTGTTGGTTGGCTGTGCCCCTTGCCAGCCATTTTCAAAGCTGACTTTTGAAAAAGTTACCAAGAGAAAACTAAAGCCTTTGGAAAGATTTGCTCACTTGATAGAAACAACATTGCCTGACATCGTATCAATGGAAAATGTGAGAGACCTTGATAATGCTGAAAAACATAGTGCTTTCAAAGATTTTTTAGACACCCTTAGAAACAATGGGTATGAGTATAGCTATGAAATAGTTGATGCATCAGACTATGGCGTTCCACAGAGGCGCAAAAGACTTGTTCTGTTGGCATCTCGCTTCGGCGAAATCAAATTAATAGAGAAAACACACGAGAAAAAGAAAGCCACTGTGCGCGATGCCATAAAAAATCTTGAACCAATAAAATCGGGGGAAACGAGCAAATCTGACCGACTTCACAGAGCTAGAAAATTGGGCGAGACTAATCTCAAGAGAATCAAATCCACCCCCCATGATGGCGGCGACTCTAGTGGCTGGCATGAAAGTTTGGTTTTGGAGTGTCACAAACAGGGGAATGGCAAAGATTACAGAACATCGGTTTATGGGCGCATGTGGTGGGATAAGCCCGCTCCTACCATGACAACCTATTGCGTTAGTTTAGGCAACGGACGCTTCGGACACCCCGAACAAGACCGAGCAATCAGTTTGCGTGAGGCGGCAATTTTTCAAACATTCCCAAAAAACTATTGCTTTGTTGACCCGAAAAAGCCTATTGTTGTTCAAGATGTTGCCAAATTCATTGGAAATGCAGTTCCAGTGAAACTTGGAGCAGTCATCGGCAGAAGCATCAAAAAACATGTGAGGAAGTATGTCTGAAAGTGATTTTAAATTTGAATTATCATTAAGCATTCTCAATCACTTGGGAAGAAACTTGTATCGCAGTTTTACAACTGTGTTGGGCGAGGCTATCTCTAATGCATGGGATGCAGATGCAAAAGAAGTCCATATTCATATAGATAAAAGAAGGGATGTTTTTTTTATTAAGGATGACGGCTTTGGAATGACAAAAGAAGATTTTCAAGACAAATTTTTGAAGATTGGATATTCAAAAAGAAATTCGGGAGCGACAACGACAAAAGGGGGCAGACCAATTATAGGCAGAAAAGGCATTGGAAAATTAGCTCTGTTGTCTTGTGCTGACAGCATTGCTGTGATTTCGAAAGTAAGTGGAGGCGACTATACTGGTGGCACTATTGATAATTCTGATTTAGATGACGCTATAAAAGATGACTTAAAAGCAGATAAGTACCTTCTTGGCGGTTGGAACATACGGGACTTCTCTAGGTATACAATAAACCACAATCATGGGACTATTATTAGATTCAAAGGCATCAAAGGGGGCATAAGGAGCAGCTTGGAATTTTTGAAAAAAACCATGGCATTGTACTTTAGGTTCTCTCTTGTAGACCCAAATTTTAAAATTTACATAAATGATACCGAAATCACACTTGGCGAATTGAATAAATTGGCGGAGAAAACACAATTTCTTTGGAACATTAACAATTTCCAAGACCCGTATATCAGTCAACATTTGAAAAATTTAAAACAGACTGAAGCAATCGACATGGGGAAAGGGGTAGAAGGTTTTATTGCTTCAGTGGAAAAACCAAGAAACTTGAGCATAGAAGGCATGGATGAAAAGGTGAGCATTGATCTTTTTGTCAATGGCAGACTTCGCGAGAAAGATGTTCTGAAAAATGTCACAATCGTGCAAGTAGCAAAAAACTACTTGTATGGACAAATCCATTTTAATGACTTGGATGATGATGAAGATAGATTTACCAGTAGTCGCGAGAGTATCGTCGCCGATGACCCTATGTATAATCAATTCCTGACAGATTTGGAAAAGAAGATTAGACAAATCGTGAGAAAATGGGATGAATTGAGAGATGGAGTAAGGGATGACGGTGACCCCGAAAATGATAGAATTCCTGAAGCTACAAGGAAAGCGAAAGAGCTTGTCAACAAAGTCTCAAAAAGGCACTTTTCGTCAAAATACTCTGAAAAGGTCGTAACGGCTTTGCAAGAAGAAGCACAATATAATTTGATTTCTTACACGCAGTGTTTTATCTCGGAAAATTTGTTAAGGAACTATATCAGGGACAATAATCTTGTGCCGATGTCTTGCATGAAGATGCATGATGGGAAAGACTGTAAGAACCATCCAAAAAGCAAAAAAAATAAAAATGATTGGTGTCCTTATTGTAGGGGAGTCTATCGTAGAAAAAATTATGCTTCTGAGAAAGAAAAAGCAAAATTATCTTTTGCAATAAGAGCCAATGGGCGAGATATTTTGGGATATTTAGACTATGAGGAGTTGGCAGAAATTATTAAATCTGGTGCTGACAGAAAAGCACTAGAATATAGGGTTATTAGAGCCGAAGGAAAAGGATACAGACTGTGCAGAAATGTTGTCATGCATACATCTCTTTTAACAGAAGAGGCAAAAACTAGATTGACTTCCATTCTTGATAATATTGCAGCGGCAATTGATGATTTCGTTGCAAAAATTAAGCCCAAATCAAAATAACATAGCTCTTCACCCCACTGCCCAGAGAAATCCTTGAATAATTATTGCGTTCATGATGTCAATGAAGAACGCGCCCACCAGAGGCACCACCAGCAACGCCTTGGCGGACACGGCGTATTTCTCACCCACCGCGTGAATGATCGCGAGAGCCGTTGGGGTTGCTCCCATGCCGAAGCCGCAGTGTCCGCCGGCAATGACCGCCGCATCATAGCCGCCCCCCATCACGCGGTAGGTCACGAAAAATGCGAAGACCGCCATCATCACCACCTGAGCGGTTAAAATCACCAGCAGCGGCGTTGCCAATGATGCCAGCTGCCACAGCTTCAATGACATCATCGCCAAGCCCAGAAAGAACGCCAGTGCAACGCCGCCCAAAACAGCAATCAATTGGGTGTCAAAGCGATACCAGCCAAAATAATCCGCTCCGTTGCGAATGATGACCCCCGCCACAATCGCCCAAATAAAACTGGGCATGGTGACATCAATCACGCCGCCCTTGCCCACAACCTGACTCATGGCAAACGCCGCCAGCACACACACCAACAATGCCGTGATGTGGGAAAACAAATGATGGGTGTCATTGTGCTCATCGGACCCACCAGACTTTTGCGGGTTTTGCGTCTGGCTCTTGGTGACGGCGGGCGGCGTGATGCCATGACGCTCCATCAACAACCGCACGATGCGCCCGCCCAGCAGTCCGCCCGCAATCAAGCCAAAAGTGGCACAGACAAATGCCACCTCACGCGCCGCACTGAGCCCATACGCGTCACGAAAAACCTCCGACCACGCAAAGCCGGTGTCGTGTCCGCCCGACAGCGTGATAGACCCCGCCAGCAAGCCAAGGGGCGCATCCAATCCCACCAGCATCGCCATGGTGACCCCAACCGTGTTTTGTGCCAGCAGCAGCAATGTCGCCACCGCTAGAAACAACACAACGCCTCGCCCGCCCTCAATCAGCAGACGAATGCTGGCGTTCAGCCCCACGCTGGCAAAGGTGGCGATCATGAAAAACGGCAGCAACGCCTCCAAAGAATGACGCAAATCACCTCCAATCAAACCGCCCTGCCGCCAGCCCGTGCTGTGCGCCAGCAAGGACGCCACCGCAAACACCAAGCCTCCCACCACGGGCGCAGGAATGTTGTTGCGATCCAAAACCGTCACTCGCGCATTCACAACGCGTCCGCCATACACAACCGCCGCCGCAAGAACAATAATAAGAACTGGCATCATGGTTCAATCTCCTGTTGCCGTGAGTGTAACAAATGCTTGCCATTAATCAAAATGGTTAAACCAAAAATGGTTAAACCAGCTGAGAATTAAGGACAGAGGTCTCTTGTGAGCAGATGTTGATGTTTCTTGTTCTGGTATATGCTCCCTCCGACAATATCCTTATCCGTGAAGTCGGCGTGCAGTTTCCTATCACTTGAGATCAACAGCTTGACCCTAGACACCTGAGCCAGAGCAATAATGTGGTGGTCATTAGAGCGAAGGTTCGATGATTGCAGTAATTTTTTCATCGCTTGCTCTACTTTGTTTTCAGGGATATATTTAACCCGTGGTGTTCTTCGGCGAGCTTTGAACCAGTCTTTCATTCCTTCGTGCCCTTCCAATTCCCTTTCCATTTCCTGCGTTGGCGAATAGGCTATTTTTCCACCTTTCTCTAACCACTTTCTCACAGGCTCCATATCTGGATTTCTCGGATTGAGAAAGTCACTGTATTTGTTTGTGTCCAGAATTAAACACATGAATCAATCCTCCGCAAAGCCAAGCAGTCTGTCGGATTCTTTGAGAAAAAAATCCCTGTATCCGTCCGGTGCTCCCAAGAAGTTTGCCTGTGCATCAAATGTGATGTTATAAACATCAACACTGTCGTCCAAAGGCTCCAGATAAATGAGTGAAACATCTTCGGGGAGTATGTTTCCTTTCATGATTTCAATGCGGGCGCGATCAATCATGGCATCGCTGTGGGTCTCAATGATAAAATTATGATGTTTGTCTTTCATCAGATTTACGAGCAGGGAAGACAATTCCGCCTGACCTCTGGGGTGCAAATGCACCTCTGGTTGCTGCATCAAAAAGCTCACGGGGCGTGGTGCACTCAACAGACGAGCCAGAATGGGAAGAATCTGGCTGATGCCATAGCCTATATCTATCATATTCATATTGCCCTCTTGTTTTCTGACTTTGAACTGCAATTGAAACGGGTCCCCCATGGATTCTCCAAGATTTCTGACATCAATGTCCGTGAATAATTCTGAAGACTGACCAAATTCAACCAATCGTTCTCTGAGTTGCTGCCATTTCTTTGAATCTTTCCGTGACATGTTCCCCAACATCATTGGAACATCAGCACCATCGGAACTGATGACCTCGCTCAAAGGATCATAGGTGCGCTGTGGCTTGGAACGCATGGGTGCGAAACTATAATTTCTTTTCATATCCTTTCTTCCCATATACACGAAGTGTGGATGGATGTTCCTTATTGATTGCAGGATGTTCCTTATTGATTGCAGGAGTTTGCTTTCATTGGAGGACAGTGCTTTCTCTTCTTTCTTCCATCTGAGCAAAGAACTCACAGAACCCAAAACTTCAAAGATATTTCTAGGAACAGAACCCCCTGATACATCATTGATACGGAATATTTTCTTGCCATCCGTTTCAGAAAAGTCAATCGGTTTATCTTTCCGAGCACCTCTAAGGATAATGAATTCGTTGTCGCGACTAGATAATTTCTGTTCCCGAACAACGGGTTCAGAGCCTTTTTCTTTCTCACTGAGGGTCAAAACATATTCATATTCAATGTTTTCATTCCTGCTTTCAGACTGAAATTCATAGCCCAGCTTAAAGCTTTTCTCTTTAGGAGCAGGTTTTCTGACAATGTCTGCAAACACACCCATCTGATACGGCGCAGCATTGAAGTCCATGCCTTCTCTCTTTGTAGAACGATCTCTTGCCATTGCAAAACGAAATAGTGTGTCAAAACAGCCGAGAATGGTGGATTTGCCGGTGCTGTTCTCGCCCACCAGAAAGGTCAGGGGGCGGATGTCAAATTCATGCCTGCCGGCGAAACAGCGGACATCTTCAATGATTAATTTTCGGATGTTCATATCCTCACCTCTATGTTCATATTCTCACCTCTATGACGGTCACGAAGTCGTTACCCAATGTGTCTGTCACTTTGATGGTGACTTTGCAAGTGTCTGAGTTCCATTCGCGGAATTTCTCTATCGTAAGCCATTGCCACGCTGCCATCATTCAGCCTATAGATAGCACAAGCTGCAGCCGATGACAAAGGCATCTCCTCATAGTTCAACAGGCACACTATCTGATGTGCGGGTTATTGATTTGACTCGGGTGCTGGCGGGTCCCACCGCCACTCAAATTCTTGGCGACCTTGGTGCGGATGTCATCAAAATAGAACACCCCACCCGAGGCGATGATTCCCGCCGCATGGGACCGCCCTACATCAAAGACCGCGACGACAAAGACACCAGCGATAGCACCTACTGGGCAAGCGTCAATCGCAACAAACGCTCTCTTGCCCTTGATATCACCCACCCCGATGGACAGGACATCCTCCGCTCTCTTGCCGCCAAAGCCGACATTTTCATTGAAAACTTTCGCCCTCTTAATCTCAAAAAATACGGACTGGACTACGAAACACTATCCAAAATCAATCCCCGATTGATTTATTGTTCCATCACGGGTTTTGGTCAAACAGGCCCCTACGCCACTCGCGGCGGCTATGATTTTCTCGTGCAAGCCATGGGCGGCTTGATGAGCGTCACCGGTGAGCCGAACGGCACGCCCGTCAAAGTGGGGGTGGGAATCGCCGATATCATCACGGGACTCTACAGCACCATCGCCTGCCTCGCCGCCCTTCATAAACGCCAAGAAAGCGGCAAAGGGCAATCCATTGATATGGCGTTGTTTGATTCTCAAATCGCCGCTCTGAGCTATGTGGGACAATCATACCTGTCGTCACAGCAATTGCCGGAACGCTTGGGCAATGAGCATCCTCACATTGTTCCCTATCAGATGTTTGCCGCGCGCGATGGATTGATCATTCTCGCGGTGGGCAATGATGCCCAATTTGAGCGATTCTGCCAATTTGCTCACTGCACCGAATTGGCAAGCGATTCCCTCTTTGCCACCAATGATGGACGGGTGCGCCACCGAGCCCAGCTCACGCCACGCATCGCCGCCATCATTAAAAAACACGATGTCGCTTACTGGGTGGATGGACTCAATGAGGTGCGTGTGCCCTGTGGCTCCATCAATGACCTAAGCCAAGTCTTTGCAGACGACCAATTGAAGGCGCGCTCTATGGTGCGTGACATGAATCATAGCAAGGGTGGCACTCTGCCTGTCATTGCCAGCCCCATGCATCTCAGTGAGCATCCCGTTTCCTATCGCATCGCCCCGCCCCTTCTGGGTGAGCATAGTCACGCCATTCTCACCGACCTGCTACAGATGACACAAGACCGCTATAGCCAGTTGCGCAGCGATGGAATTATCACCGACAAAGATGATAATTCCTCATGATTGTGTCTTGACTTTTACGCCTTGCCGTAGCATCATACGCCCTCTGTATTGTTGGGAGATAGAAACTCATGTCTTTTTTTCGTTTAATGCTCGTGCCGATTGCGCTGTGTTGGGTGTGGACACTGTCCATTGGTGACTCGCACGCCCAGTGTATTTCACAAAGCCCAGACAGCGCAGTTTGTGACGAGTATGATGGTTTGCTTGATGACTTTGACGATGCTCAAGGAGGCAATGCTGTGGCGGCGGCATTGTCTGGCATCCATATATCCAATCGCGCCCTTCACAAACTGGCTTTCAGTGCGGGGTATTTTGAACAGTACGGCGCACTCGCCGTCCAGACAGCCGTGCGCTTTGATGATACTTTCTTCTGGGATGGCGGCATCGGAATCAACATCCCCGATAACGCACTCGGAGGAAGAGTTGCCATATCAGGTGAATGGTAGGAAGATATGACAGTCAACAAAAAAAATCTTCTGTGTGTTCTGTGTCTTGCCCTTGGAATTGCCATGCCGGTCACCGCACACGCACAGGTCGTCCGTCCTGCTGATAATCGATTCCTCAGAGAGGAACTGGATATTGTGCGCGAAGCCGTTGCCATGTCCATTGCCCTCAACCATGCCGATGTCAGCACCAACAAAAAACTCAAACTGTCCTTCGCCACAGGATTCTATGATGATGCCGTCGCCGTTGCGGCAATGGCTGGCTATCGTCCGCCAAAATTTGATGCCTTCACACTCAGAGCAGGAGTCGCGTACGGTATCGAAAATGAAGAATACGCTGGATCGTTCGGATTCGCAGCCCAATGGTAACCCTTGCAGGAAATAGTCCCATGAAACCACTCTCATCCATCATCATCGCCTGTCTGTTGTTGTTTGCCCCTGACACAAACGCACAAAACGCACAGGTGAGAAGCCACATCGCCAACCTTGCCGAAGATGCCGATGATAATACCGTCATCGGACTCGCGTTGGACGGACTGTTTGTTCATCCCGATAAAAAGTATGCCTTGTCTCTTGATAACGGCAGCTACTCCAAGGGCAACGGCATCGCCATCCAGTTTGGCTACCGATACGATAAAAAATGGTCTGGGGATGGCGGAATTTCCTTCTCGGAAAAAACGCAAAAACTGGGGGCGCGCATCTCTGTCGGCAGAGAGTGGTAAAAAACGGTCAATCCCGCAGCAAATCATTGATGGATGTCTTGGCGCGCGTCTGAGCATCCACCTTTTTGACAATCACCGCCGCCGCCAATGACGCGCCGCCCGCCTGCTTGGGTGCTGCCGTCCCCGGCACCACCACCGAATAGGGTGGAACGAAGCCATAGGTCACCTCTTATGCCTTGTCTCTTGATAACGGCAGCTACTCCAAGGGCAACGGCATCGCCATCCAGTTTGGCTACCGACACGATAAAAAATGGTCTGGTGATGGCGGAATTTCCTTCTCGGAAAAAACACAAAAACTGGGTGCGCGCATCTCTGTCGGCAGAGAGTGGTAAGAAACGGTCAATCAATCCCGCAGCAAATCATTGATGGATGTCTTGGCGCGCGTCTGAGCATCCACCTTTTTGACAATCACCGCCGCCGCCAATGACACGCCGCCCGCCTGCTTGGGTGTTGCCGTCCCAGACACCACCACCGAATAGGGTGGAACGAAGCCATAGGTCACATCTCCTGATTCTCGGTCAATAATCTTGGTGGAGGCGCCAATAAAAACGCCCATAGACAAAACCGAGCCTTCACCAATCACAACCCCTTCGGCAACTTCAGAGCGCGCACCAATAAAACATTCATCCTCAATAATCACCGGTGCCGCTTGCAAAGGCTCTAACACGCCGCCAATGCCCGCTCCTCCCGAGATATGACAGCGCGCCCCCACTTGGGCACATGAACCCACCGTTGCCCATGTGTCAATCATTGTGCCTTCGCCCACATGCGCCCCCACATTGACAAATGACGGCATCACAACAACATTCCTGCCAATATACGCCGACTGACGCACCACCGCCCCAGGAACCACGCGAATACTTGCCTGCTCCCATTGTGCTTTTTTCCAATGGGCAAATTTCAGTGGCACTTTATCATACGCCATGAAGCCACTCACCACATCATTGCCACGGAGCATAAAGGACAGCAAAATCGCCTGTTTGAGCCACTGATGCACCTGCCAGCCGTCATCACTCTTGCTGGCAATGCGAAGCCGTCCTTCATCCAGTGCTTGCAGAGCATCATTCACCGCCTTGATGATGGCGGCGGGGGGATTGTTCTTCCATGTCTCACGGGAGGCGTATGCCTCTTCAATGGTCTTTTGCAGAGGTGTGTCATTCATGATTTGATCAGTGTTCCTGCTCCGTGATGGGTGAATGTCTCCAGCAGGATGGCGTGCGGCATGAGTCCATTGACAATCACCGCGGCTTCCACGCCTTCTTCAATCGCCTTGATGCATGTTTCTACTTTGGGCAGCATGCCTCCCTGAATGATGCCTTTTTTAATGAGGGCACGCGCCTCGCGAATGGTGAGTTGCTCCATCAATTGTCCTTTTTCATTGAGTACGCCGCTGACATCGGTCAGCAGCAATAGCCGTGATGCGCCACACACCGCGGCAATCGCTCCCGCCATGACATCGGCATTGATGTTATAAGTCTGTTGGTTGTCATCACAGGCGATGGGGGCAATGACGGGAATGATATCCGCCCGCTTGAGCAAATGCAACACCTCTGGATTGACTTGAGACGGCTCTCCCACAAACCCGATGTCTTGATTATGTTTGGTTTTTTGAGCGCGCACCATGCCGCCATCCTTGCCGGACAGTCCCACCGCCATGCCTCCTTGTTCCTCAATGGCGGTGACGATTTTCTTGCTGATGCTTCCCAGCACCATCTCAACAATGGAGACGGTATTGGCATCACTGACACGCAATCCATCCACAAATTCGGTTTTGACATTCAATCGCTTGAGCATGTCGCCAATCTGAGGCCCTCCGCCATGCACCACATCAACATGAATTCCCACCTGCCGCAGCAACGAGACATCTTTGGCAAATGTGAGCAACGGCTCTCCCTCTTGCATCGCCGAGCCGCCCAGCTTGACCACAAAAGTCGCCCCCTTGTGACGGCGCATATAGGGCAATGCTCCCGCTAAAATCGCCGCCTCCTGATGAGCTTTGATTTCCTTCATCATCGTCCCTCACGCCCCGCCGCACCCAATGGATGCCGCTTGAGCAACATGTACTGCTGCAGCATGGACAAAATATTATTCCATGTCCAGTAAATCACCAGCCCCGCAGGAAATGATGCCAAAATCACCGTAAAAATGAACGGCAAAAAAGCAAACACTTTTGCCTGAATGGCATCCATGGGGGTGGGACTCATCCTCTGATGCAAAACCATCGTCCCGCCCATCACGAGGGGCCAGATGCCCACATGCAGCCATGACGGCAACTCCCAACTCACCAAGCCAAACAAGGTAAACAGATTGGTGGGATCGGGCGCGGACAAATCAGCAATCCAGCCCCAGAACGGAGCTTGGCGCATCTCAATGGACACAAACAACACCTTGTACAGAGCAAAGAAAATGGGTGCTTGCAATAAAATCGGCAAACATCCCGCCGCAGGATTCACCTGATGCTTCTTGTACAATGCCATCATTTCCTGATTGAGCTTCATTTTATCATCACCATACCGCTCTTTGAGTTTGAGCAATTGCGGATGCAACTGCCGCATGGCATTGATTGCCCTGAAGGACTTATCCGCAAGAGGATACATCAAGAGGCGAAAAAAAACCGTCATCACAATGATGGCAATCCCCATGTTGCCAAGTCCCTCATTGAGCCACAGCAACAAACGCAACAACGGCTGGGTGAGAAAGTAAAACCAGCCAAAATCAATTGCCAATTCAAATTGAGGAATGTCGTTATTTCGCTCGTAAGACTTCAGCTCATCGAAGTTTTTCGCTCCCACAAAGAGTTGACTCTCGTACTGAGCGCGCCCATCGGGCGGGACAATGACGCTCTGGGCAATGAAATCCGCCTGATACTTGTCATTGTGCTGAACAAATCGGGCTCTGATGGCATCCCCCTGCTGGGGAATAAACGCCGCCAGCCAGTATTTATCGGTGATGCCAAGCCAGCCATCGGTGCTGTCGTATTGCTGGCTGTCTTGCCAGTCACTGTAGCTGACCTCCACCAGCTGCTCATCCAAAAAGGCAACCCCTCCTTCGTGCAGGATGTAAAACTGCCCCCCTTGCGGCGCACCACTGCGGCTCATGAGACCATAGGGATACAAGACCACCGCCTGCCCACCATTGTTGATGACCGTTTGCGTCACCGTCAGCATATAGAGGTCATCCATGTGCCACTGTTGCTGAAAAATGATGCCGTCTCCATTATCAAATTGAAGCGTCACGGGATTGTCGGGCGTGAGCTCATTGTTGTCGGTGAGCCAGACACTGTCTTTGTCGGGCGTGGTGACCGAACCATCGGAGAGCCATCCATAGCGCAGGGAAAAGGCATCGTCTCGTTCATGAGGAATCAGCAAACGCACCTGAGGGCTATCGTCTGCCAATGATTCTTGATACCGCTGCAGCACGGCATCATCCCAATACGCGCCTCGCAACGAGAGACTGCCTCGCAACGCCTCATTGCGCAGCGGCAGACGAGGGGCAGCGCGAGCTTTTTGTCGTTCTTCCTGCTGGGCAATGACACGCTGGGAACTCTGAGGGATGGGCGGTGCATCATCGGCGGCGGGCAGAGGAGCATCGGCATCAGGCTCGGGGGGCGGCAATTGAGAGAGGCGTTGCGTCTCAAAAAACATGAGAATCGCCATAGACAGCACCATGGCTAGCAACAAATTGGCATTATCCTGCATGGCTATTGTTTCTTCTGGGATTTCTTCTGTTTGGGAACAGGGTCATACCCCTGCCCGCCCCACGGATGACAGCGCGTCACCCGCCGTATCGTGAGCCACATGCCATGTCGCCATCCATGCACACCAATGGCTTGTCTCATGTAGGCAGAACAAGTGGGCACAAAGCGGCAGTGTCCATGAGTGTGCAGCATGAGGGCGAGAACGCGATAAACCATCAGCAGCCCATCCAACAGCCAAAGCGACAGGGGTTTCATTCAGCAACCTTCGCGCACGCAACACGCAAGTCACGGCACAACAAAGCAAACGGACGGGTCTTTGCCTCACGGCGAGCAATCAGCACCGTGTCTTGACGGAGCCGCCGCAATTGGTCTTGTTCCAAATTGACCACCGCCCGCAACCGCCGTTTGATGCGATGACGCACCACCGAATTGCCCGTCTTGCGACTGACCGTCAATCCATAGCGACTCTCATCGTGTCCTTGAGGCATGGATATCAAAACGAAGGCAGGGGTATAACAGCGCGTGCCGTTTTTTTGCACTCGCACATAGTCATTGCGCTTGCGTAATCTATGATCTCTGATAAAGTTCATGCCGACAGGACATGCCGCCCACGAGCTCTGCGGCGCGCCAGCAAACGCCGACCGGCTTTGGTCGCCATACGAGCACGAAAGCCATGCCGACGCTTGCGCACAAGAACGCTTGGTTGATATGTCCGACGCATCTCTCTTCTCCTTTAAGGATTCGCCTTGTTTTCTACAATGTCATAGGATTTTAGTCAATGCAGCACCATCACATAAAGTCAGACCATGATGCTCATTATCAAGCCATTAATGAGCAAAAACGCATCATTAAACGCATGAAGCGTGCATTGGTGCTGTTTGTGATTGCCATCACGCTGGGAACGGCGACTTATATCGGTCTTAACACAAAGGAAGAATCTCCTTTAATCTCGCAAGAGGATGACCTCGCCGCCATCAGAGAATACGCCATAGAGCCCATCTATCGCTTCAGCGATGATGACCAACGCTATCATGTGGTGCGCGCCGACTGGGGACGCGTCAGCAAAGACAACAGCGATGAGATTCTTCTCAAAGAAATCAGAGGTGACAGCTATCAAGCCGACAATGCGGTGGCGCGCTTTACGATTGTGGCAACAGGAGGCATTCTCAATCGCAAAAGCCAGCGACTCACATTGTTGTCAGGCGTCCAGCTGCAAACTCATAACGGATACGACATTCGCACCGACACGGCTCAGCTGCTGCTGAACAGACGCACTGCCTCTGGTGATGATGCGGTGACCATTCATCATCCTCGCTCGGTTGCTCAAGCCACTGGTTTTCGCATCACCGATGATGGCGCAACCATTCAGTTGCGTGGTCCCGCCACCATCACCTTGCTCCCGCAAAAGCCATAGGAGCGGACACAAGAGACGGTGCAACATGAGGAAAGGGAATGCCTTCCACCAAGTCCAACGCCAGAGCTCGCGTGCCTCGTTCAATGTCCATGCGCACCAATAAATCGGTTTTGCGTCCGTCCATCTCCGCCATGGGCAATCTGAGCAGAGCCGTTGCGCCATCACCCACAGTGGATTCTTGCGACAGCGCGCCGTAGCGTTCAATCAGACGCAACAACCCCCAACTGCCATGACTGGCATACCGCTCTTGTGCCATCCGTTGCTGACGGCGATGAATGGCATCCTCATACCATGCCGTGGAATCGTCTGAGCCGCGCGTTCCCCATGCCAGAGCCAAATCAATGCCATCGCCCGCTTGCAAATCCATGCGCGCCGCACCCTCCGAAAGAGACAAGCGATGCATCCCACTGCTCACATACAATGCCTTGAAAAAATGACCACTGGGCGAAGCCGTCACCTTGCCGATGTCAAAGCGCAGCTGAAGGGGCAACGAATCAATGGGGGCAATCGCCTGCAGTATATGAAGAGCGTGACGCAAAGACAGCAAAAAAACAGCAATGGAGCGATCAAAATCGCCGCCCTGAGCCACATGGTGCATCACATCATCATAGAGCCAATCAATGTCATCGCCCCAGCGAGAGAAAAAATCATACACATCCAGCAGTGAATGATCCGCCGCCGCCAGAGGCGCAAACGGATATTTGCCCGCTAAACGCTGATTAAACGCAGCCGCAAGTGATTGATAACGCACCGCCACATCTCTATAGCCCGCAAAATTTTGACACAATGAAAACAATTGATGCTGCCACTGGGAAAATCGTTGATGGACAAAATCCTTTTGTTCCACCGCGCTAGGTGCAAACGGAAACCACACATTGCACATGGGCTCTTTGCGATACTGCGTACTTTTTTCCACCCAGCCATCAAAATTCGCCATAACAATGGCATCGTTCATCAGATTGTCCAGCAGTGCATAGGGTAGCAATTCTCCATCATTTCGCCATCCGTCTTTTTGCACCAATTGAGCATAGGGCGTGACGAGGGTCACCCACTCATGCAATTGGTTTTTTTGCTGCTGTAGCCATTGTTGCAAATCGGTTGTGCCCAATTGCGCCGCCACCTTCTGATATCCGCCATCACCCAAAACAAACGAAGACGGCAGACGCAAAACCGCCGAATGCCTCAGGGATTCAGAGGCATATTCCATATGACGATACGCCCAGCTGGTGACCATCCATCCCAAGAGCGATTCCGATTGCTGGCTGGTGTCCATGCCATAGCTCATCATTTGATGCTGCAGACTTTTTTCAAACGCCAGCAGATGCGACAACTGATGGCTGGCAACCAAGTGACGGCGTAAAATATTTTTCACCGCATGGTAGTTCTGACGCTGTGCTCCGATGGCAGATTGATCATAAGTCCATGCTCTGCCCACCATGCGCGCCAGTTCATGATTCATCACCCCATAGGCAAAATTGGATAACACCGATTGCCAGCCTTGAGGCAACGAATTGAGAGGCACGGTAAGATGATGCAGCAACTGCCGAGCATCCCGCACCGCCTCATCCAAAAGATGCTGCTGCCAATTCACCTGCAACGATGACACCGCCACCTTTTGCAATGACGGCACGGGATTGTGATTCATGTTGATCTGTGCCGTCACATGGAGCAGCTGACTCAATGCCAGCCACGAATCTCGGCTACCATCGGATAAGCGATAACCTCCGGTATCGTTCTCGTGAAATAATGGCTCTCCCAGCAGTGTCATGGAACGAATTAGTTGAATCTTTCTGGCTTTGTGCGTTTGATTATAGTGGCGTTTCAATTGCTCTTCGGCTGTGTCTCCCAACAAGGAGATGGCACGCATATTGTCAAAAAACACCTCCATCATGCGCTGTTCCTGATGATGCCATTGCTCACTGTGTGTTGCCCAGTGATCCATCAGCTGCCAGTTTCTGTTCATGACGGTGAGCATATGTCGCCATCCCGTCAAAGGCACATGACCAATCTGCTCACCCAGTTCAACCAAAGCATGAGATTGATCCGTGAATGATTGCATCACCGGCAGGATGTCATGCCAATGCCCGCCATAAAACGACAAATTCTCCAGCATGGCGGTGGCGCGCTGCATCATGGACTGCTGTGAGGCGGGATGGGCAAACAATTGTGCCGAGGCAATGCTCACAGACTTGATGGCAAGGGAATCATCCTTGAGCCACAGCGCAGGCAGAGACACAGGATGCAAAGAAGACAATAAATGGGCAAGCCCCCGCAAATCACCGCGCAAAAATTGATTCCAATGGCTATGATGGGATTGCAAATTGCGCAATTGATCATAAAAGTCGGCACTCGCCCGTAGGGCATCATTGAGCGATGCCGTCACAGGGTTTTTTGCCAATTGCTGAACAGTGGCGCGCAGGTGATTTTCAATTGCCAGCGCCACCACAGTGAGCAGTGCATGACGAATACGCCCGGTGGTGTCTTGCAGCTCATGACGATACAACCACGATGCCACCACAGGGTAATATCCGGTGAGCAAATCCGCCTCCCGATGTGCCAGCGTCAAAGCCGCCGCCAATGCCTGCTGATCACTGCCGTGATGGTTGTCAAGAAACCCATCGCGCAATTGCTCGGCTTGAATCGCCAGAGACAACAGATGACGATGACGACTGCCGATATCATCGCGCAACAAAAGACCCGCCGCCAATATGGATGCCACCAGCGCACACCACAAAAACAAGCCGCGGCGGCGATGAGAGGCAACCACCATCAGAGCAGGATGACGCAACGCCACCGTCAGTGACTTTGGCTTATCACGCTGGGTGGAGGTCATTGAATGTTTTTGACAATTCCCCGCACGGCATCCGCCACGGCTTTGACAACTGTGCTCTCCATCTCCGTCATGATAGACCACCGTTGCATGGCAACCTCCAGCTTCATGATATCGGCGGTGCTGCCGGATTGCGCTGCACTCTGAGCTTCCACGACCTTTGATTCGGCACCACTGACCGCATCGCTCATTGAGGAAAACGCCGAATCCACACTTTGTCCCCCTGCTGTATTGACATCATTTGCCATTGTCCGCTCCCTTAGTTGAGTCCCTCCGTGCCATGAACCGACTGCCAATACAGACGAACCGTCTGCAGTGAGGCGATCAGTGCATCTTGCAACAGTGATTGCTGTTGATGCTCGGCAGGCTTCATGCCTGCGGCTAAATCCTTTTTGATGGTCTGAATATGCTCTTCTAACATGCGCTCCAGTTGCTGTTTGTATGAGCCATCGCCGTCTTGAGTCAAACGCTCTTCAATGTCCAGCATGATGATGGGGTCAGTCATGATGATTCTCCAATTGGGGGGAAAAAATGTAGTCATAGTCATGACCGCCGTGAGTCAATAACAAGCGATCCGACTCAATGGAGGCGAGGGTAAAGCCGTCAGACAAGGATGCACCCTCCTCAACCATGTGATGATCTCCTAAAATCACAAACGAACGAGGGCCCTTCACCACCGTTTGAATGGTCATGGCAAAGTGCGGAACTGATTTCACATGATCATCCAGCACAATATGACCGCCGAACGCCGATGAGAACATCCCTTTGACCCGATTCCAGTGAGTGAAATCATCATCGTTCAACAAGCCGTAGGAATGAATCGTGCCATCGTCAACACGCAATGATACCGCCAAATTTTCTTTTTTGATGTTGTCACGCACATGAGAGGCAAAATCTTGCACCGTGATGACCTGACTGTGAATCACAATCTGCGGCGCAAGGTCGTCACGCAATAAGGCAAGGGTTTTTTCATAATGGCGATAGGAAGACACCACACCCGCTATGCGAAAATGCGCGCCGCCATCATCATAGACATCCAGTGCCATGCCGTATGCTTCCAGTCCCGCCCGCAACGATTGTGCCACGCTCGCCGTCACCACGATGGTGGTTTGAATCCTCCCCTGCCACGCTTTGGTGTATTGACGCAAATGTGCCAGCGTCTGACTTCGGCGCACACTGCCCGACAATTGAATGCCGCCATCCTTCAGCGAAGTCACCGTGACATAATCCATGTCGTCATTTTTGGCGATAAACTGCTGCAAGGCAATCAGGGGGGTAGGAGCGGGCATGGATGCAACCACCTCTTGTTTGTCTTCTTGAGGAACGGATGACCAATAAAACGCCGTGCTTGCCGCAAATGTCATCATCATTCCAGCCGCCACAGAAAGCACCGCCGCACCATGGGTATGACTGGATTGGCGTTTAACAGGTTTCTCCTCCTTGCCACTGGATGTTGCGGGCGTGTCTGTGGTGGGAGCAGATTCATCCTCAACAGAGGAGGAAGACGCATGAGACAAATCAGCAAAATTCGTCTCGCTTGTTCCCAAACCGATGCGCACACCGCCCGCCATAAACACACACGGAAATTCCAAAGCGAGCGCCTCGTCTTCCTGATGCAACACATAACTGCCGTCATCCTGATGCTCCAGTGTGACCGCCGTCACATCATCATCGCTGAGAATAATATCGCAATCGGACTCTCGCCCAATAGACAAAGACGACACCGCCATGGAGGCTTGCGCACCCTCATGGTGTCCACTGAGAATTTTAACAATTATTGCTTGTCCATCCGTCATCAATGACTGCTCCTGCACGATTTTTATCTCTTTTGGTAACAGCTGGCATGGATATGTCACATACAGACCATGAGCTTCGTCACGCCATGAATCAGTTAGAATTGATCATTGAAAATTTCACGGCATTGCGTCAGATCACGCCCATCAGACGCAAAGGGGAGCTGTTTTTATTTCCCATTGATGATTCATTTACCCTGCGATGTTCCACCTATCGCGATGATGTCATCTTTGAGGCGACCGTTGCTCAAGGGAAAATGGACAGCACATGGCTGCACGACATGATGCGCATCAATCTGGGACGACAAAAAGAAAACAGCGACCTCATCGGCTATGATGCCAAAGAAGATGCCATCATTTTGTATATGCGCCATCCATTGCGCGAGCTGGATGTGCATCAGTTTGCCCATATTTTTGACCAAATGACCATGTCACTACGCTTTTGGCAAAACCTCAAAGAGAGCCACGCCGCTTAATGAAAGACGGAGGATGATATGAGAATTGTCACATTCCTCATCGCGATGGTGCTGTCATCGGTGACTGTCGTGCATGGCTATGAGCTGCCGTGGAAAAAGGAGTCATTTTCCTATTACGGCAATGGAGAGTCACTCACTCAGGTGCTCAACAATTTTTCATTGAGCGTGGGAACGCACATCATCGTCAGCGATCAGGTGACAGGAACGCTGCAAGGTGCGTATTTTGCTCCCACAGCGCAGCATTTCTTGCATCAATTGAGTGAACGGTACGGTTTGGTGTGGTATTACGATGGCGAGGTGTTGTATGTCTATCATCGCAACCAGTTGCAACAACGCCATCTTCATTCCGACATGATGACCGCGAGCGAATTGCAAAGACGCATTGAAAATCATCCCGCATGGAATCATCGCTACCAAATCTACACAGATGACACCGATGAGCAGGTGATTGTCACCGCGCCACCCCGTCTGATGGCGTTGCTGGAGAATTGGCTGGAGCAATGGAAAGAAGAGGAATCCTCAAGTCTTTATGTGAGTCGTATTTTTCAGCTGCGCTATGCGTGGGCGACCGACAAAAAATTCAAAAACCGAGATGACACCATCGTGATTCCGGGCGTGGTGACGCTGCTGAAGAAAATCTTTGCCGGACAAGTCCCGCCGCCAAAAACCGAACAGACACCTCATGACAGAACCGCCAAAGGCGTTCTGGAGAACACGAAAAACCCCACCCAGACACAAACAGACCCCAAGCCTATTTTTGACACACGCAATGATGTGCGCATTGAAGCAGATGTGCGTCTCAATGCGATTGTTATTCACGCGCCGCGCTATCAAATGGCGATGTATGAAGAACTGATTGCCGAACTGGATGCTCCCGCAGGATTGATTGAAATTGAGGCAATGGTGGTGGATGTTTCCATTGAGAAAAGTGACGAGTTGGGCATTTCGTGGCGACTCAGCAATGACCGCCATGCCATTGGCTACGGCACAATTGACAGCTCACTCAGTGTGGGCGAGGTGGTTGCCAATGTGGGTGCCGGGGTGAATTTTTCCACCCTGGCGGCATCGGGGGCACGGCAATTTTTGAGCCGTATCAGTGCCCTGAAAACGCAAGGCAACGCGCGCGTGATGTCACGCCCGTCTGTGCTCACCATTGATAATTTTGAGGCGGTGCTGGATTTGCATCAAACCTTTCATGTGCGGGTGGCGGGTCATGAGGCGGTGGAGCTCTATCCCATCACGGTGGGCACATTGCTCAAGGTGACGCCTCACATTATTGCGTCTCGTAAGGATCGCGGCATTCAGCTGGCGATTGCCATTGAGGATGGCAGTATTCTGCAGCAAACGGTGGATAACATTCCCATTGTTCGCAACAACACCATCAACACCCAAGCCATTATTGGCGAGCATCAGAGCCTGCTCATTGGCGGACACTATTATGAGAGCGAGAGCGATCGCGATGAGGGCATTCCCATTTTGCAAGACCTGCCGTTGATTGGCATGCTGTTCAGCCGTGAGCGCACCGAGCGCACCCGCATTGAGCGTCTTTATTTAATCACGCCGCGCATTATTGCGTTGCCCTCTGCCATGCTTCAGAATTGATCCTCAAAATTGATCTTTGTGCTGACGCAAATGTGCCACCACATCAGCGGGTGAGCTGTCCGCCATGTGAAGGGTGCGTTTGAATTCATCATCATCGGCGCGCATGTAGGGGTTGCATTGTTTTTCATCGCCCAATCGTGCGGGAATAGTGGGTTCGTCATCAAGACGCAGCTGCTGTGCCTGTGCTATGCGGTTTTGCAACGCTGTGTTGTCGCCATCCACTTGCAAGGCAAAGACACCGTTGGCAAGGGTGTATTCATGACCGCAATAAACAAGAGTCTCGTCAGGCAATGACCGCAGACGCGTCATGGTGAGCCAAAGGTCATCGCCGTCACCCTCAAACAGTCTGCCGCAGCCAAGCGAGAATAAACTGTCGCCGCAAAACAGTGCGGACGCATCGGCAAAATAATACGCCACATGTCCCATCGTGTGCCCAGGCGTTGCGATAACTCGGACTTTGCTATCCCCCAGCTGCCAGAGGTCATCGTGCTGGACGGGGTGCTGGACGGTGATTCCCATCGCAGCAAGAGCTTCTTGTTCGGCAGACGGCGCGACAACTCGCGCGCCGTATTGCTGCACCAATGACGGCACGCCCGCCACATGGTCACCATGCCGATGGGTGATGACAATCCAATGCAACGGTTCGTCTTGCAAAGCCTCAATGACGGGCTCGGGCTCGGCGGGGTCAACGATTGCCGTTTGTCCGCTTGCCTCATCGCGCACGAGATAGGCATAATTGTCACTGAGCATCTTGACGATTGTGATGTCCATCATGCAGTAATGATGTCATGAATAAGCGATTATTGAAATATGTATTTTTCTTCTGCTTTGGCGTGTTTGTCATCCAGCCCACAGACGATAGCCGTCCTGTTGTGCTGTCGCCTGATGCCGATATGAAACGCGCCGATGAGACGCGCTTCATTGTGCCTCTTGTTCCCATCAAGCCCCTATCTCGTCCTGTTGATGAATCCAGCTTGCGCCAACAAGGCGTTATCACGGCGGAGGCGGGTCGTCTGATTGTGGAACAGGCGTTGGCACAAGCTCTGCCTGATGATGTGGTGGCGGCACAAAGTCATTATGTTCCCGTTGATAGGGGACGCATTCTCAGAGCCACCCCCAAAGAAGCCATGAAGAATGATGTGCCACGCGCCCTGGTCGCGCATCGTAGGGTGACGCTGATTTTGACCAAAGAGGGCTCGGGTGAGGTGCTGGGTTTTTATCGTTTGCAAAATGGCGATGCCTACCTGCCTCCCGATGAGGATGGCTATGGCATTGTCACCGATCGCCTGTCGGCTTTGACCCTGTATGAATATGGCGAGGAGCGTGTGCTTTTTCAAAACAACACCAACGATGCCGGCGCGCTGTTTTTCGCAAAAATCTCAAAGGGATAATTCAGCGCGCACCACTGATACTTCTTAACTTGATGACTTTTCCATCAAAGGTGTAAAATAACCTGTAGTGGTCACCCTTTATCGCTGTCGAGAACGGAACAACCCACAAATTATCCTTGCCACTGGCTAATTTGCCAAAATGAGGCTCGGAGCGAAGAACTAAAATAAGACCTCTCAAAGGTGTTGCAAAATCATCCTTGTGGATTTCCGTTAATCTTTCTACTCGTCTTTTAAATTTCTCTTCTAAATGAATTTCATAATTCATGCTGCTTCCTCTAAATCTTCTTCTGTCAAATCATCGCTATTCATGACAAAAATAGCCTCATAGGGAATGACATCACCTTGCTTGAATGCACTCCATGCGGGGTATGTGTGTGATAATGCGGTGACCTCACTTGCGCTCTTGTCTTTGAGCTCCAAAACGATGTCATCAATGAGCATGATTTCATCTTTGGTGAAATCACTCATATCTGCTTCTTGCTCATGTTTTATTTTTTTCTGCCCCAACCCGTGATATTTTTCATCTTTGACAGAGCACAAACCCTCCCCCACCATTTCACTGATGAGAGAATTGATTTTTTGCGGAACGGGACCATTAGGCATGACAAGATACCGATACCATGTAATCGCACTGCGCAATTTCATGAAGGCAAAGAAATCACAAAAGAACAAAATTTTGTCCAATTTTTTCACGCCAAAAGACGCATCGCTTTCGGACTTTTGCGCGATGTAAAGAATCAGATTTTTCATCTTTGCATGGTCGGACTCGTGGCTCTCGCCCACTGACGGTGCTAATATGGCATCCAACAAAGAATTATTTTGCGCGGTCATCGTCCATCTCCAGCCCATAGATATAAAACACTTTACCATCAAACGCAACAGCGTCACCTGACACCTTTTGACGCACACACATTCATCATTTGGTATCATTTAGGATTATTCAGCGCGCGTTTTGTATCCTGATGATGTCCTTTTCGTTTTTATTGACCCTTTCGCCAAGCACATGCATTTCGCTCATGTGCACATTGAAACGGTCATCAATGCCGTTGAGCCTGTTATACATATAACCCATTTGCTGTTCTATGTTGATGAGGCGTTCGCCATGTTCTTCTTGGGTGCGTTTGATGGCAGCCGTATCCTGTTGAATCAAGGACACATCGCTCTGTATTTTAGCAACATTTGCTTCTATTCTGCTGATATCCTCCCTCATTTCACTGAGATCCATGCGCGGTGCAAAATGCAAAGTGGCAAGAATCATGGCAAGAAACACAAGACCCAAGGCGACACCGCCGAGAATTGCGTTGTTTCTTTCAATCCAGTTTGCCAATTTACCTGCCACCAACAGCTCACTCATAGAATCCCTCCGAATACTTAGTGGTAATTTAATATCTTTGATCGGCAAACGCAATAGCGTCACCTGACACCTTTTGACGCACACACATTCGTCATTTGGCATCATTTGGCATTATTCAGCGGGCGTTTTGTATCCTGATAATGTCCTTTTCGTTCTTATTGACCCTTTCGCCAAGCACATGCATTTCACTCATGTGCACATTGAAACGGTCATCAATGCCGTTGAGCCTGTTATACATATAACCCATTTGCTGTTCTATGTTGATGAGGCGTTCGCCGTGTTGTTCTTGGGTGCGTCTGATGGCAGCCGTATCCTGTTTAACGGAGGATACATCTTGCCGTATTTGAGCAATATCCTCCCTCATTTCACTGAGATCCATGCGCGGTGCAAAATACAAGGTGGCAATGATCATGGAAAGAAACACAAGACCCAAGGCGACACCGCCGAGAATTGCGTTGTTTCTTTCAATCCAGTTTGCCAATTTACCTGCCACCAAAAACTCACTCATAGAATCCCTCCGAATACTTAGTGGCAATATAATCCTTTTCGCCATCAATCGCAATAGTCACTTGACACCCTTGAATTCGCGCCCATTTATCTTTTGCGATGGGGGGGATTTTTATAAAACTTTTAGTTGTATTTATGTGAGATGTGGTGTATGATGAGTGCCATGACCCACCTTGATTTTTATCGCGTTTTATCACACCATCACTGTGTCGAGACAAGACACCCACTGAGGTTGGGTGTCCCATTGAATACAACACCCAACGGCTTGCCGTCAGTGCGAGCTGCGGCTGGCTTATGGGAAATAGGTGGGGATGCGACAGTGTCTTGTGCTCGACAACACCCAATCAATGGGTGTTTCAGCGAAACAGGAGCTGTGCCGTGAAAACACAACCTTGGTGGATGATTGTTTGTCTAAGGTGGGGTGCGTGATGAGTGTCATGACCCATCTTGATTTTTGCCGTGTTTTATCACACCATCACTGTGCCGATACAGAACACCCACCTCGGTTGGGTGTCTCGCTAAATACAATACCCAGCCGCTTGTCATCAGCGAAAGCTACGGCTTGCCTACGGGAAATAAGCGGGGATACTACAGTGTTCTGTTATCGGCAACGCCCAATCAATGGGTGTTTCAGCGAAACAGGAGCTGTGCCGTGAGAACACAACCTTGGTGGATGATTGTTTGTCTAAGGTGGGGTGCATGATGATTCTCATGACCCGCCTTGATTTTTGTCGTGTTTTATCACACTATCTTTTTACGGAAAGTGGAACGCCCACTAGGGTTGGGTGTCCCACCAAATACAACACCCAACGGCTTGCCGACAGTGCAAGCTGTCACTGCCTATGGGAAATAGGTGGGGAGACAAAGCGTTTCACTTTCCGTAACACCCAATCACTGGGTGCTATCTTGAAGAGTGAAACAGGAGCTTTGTTGTGAAAACACAACCTTGGTGGATTGTTTTTTGTTTCGTATTGGTCATCACATCGGCTCATGGCGATGGCACGGTTATGAAGTATCCTATCTCGGCGCGCGCCATGCGGGTCATTGATGGTGACAGCATCGTCATCTCGGCACACCTTTGGCTCAATCTCTATCAAGAAACCGTTTTGCGTCTTGCCCATGTGGATGCTCCCGAACTCAGAGGCAAGTGTCCCGAAGAAAAAGTCAAAGCCGAAGAAGCGTTGCGATTCGTCAAACAATGGCTTGAAGGCAGCGACACGCTGACCATTCATGATATCAAACAAGGCAAATTCGGCGGACGGGTCGTGGGACGCATCACCAACGAACGCAATGAAGACTTAGGACAATTGCTGCTGGCAAGACAACTGGCGCATCCCTACACAGGAGAACGCCGCCGCAGCTGGTGTGTTTCGTGAAAACATTTAATGATGACCAATTCATCATTTCATCATTTCATCATTTCATCATGATAAGTTTTTGTGTCCTTTAATGAGATCTTCCACCACTGAGGGGTCGGCAAGAGTGGAAGTATCCCCGAGCTCGTCATATTCATGGGCGGCGATTTTACGCAAAATGCGCCGCATAATCTTGCCGGATCGCGTCTTGGGCAAGCCCGAAGCCCACTGAATCACCTCAGGGGCGGCAAAAGCTCCAATGGCTTTACGCACATCCTGCACCAATTGCTGACGCAGCTCGTCATCGCCCTCAACGCCCGCCATGGGGGTGACATAGGCATAAATCGCCTGCCCCTTGACATCATGCGGCGCACCCACAACGGCAGCTTCCGCGATGGAATCATGCGCCACCATCGCCGATTCCACCTCAGCCGTGCCAATGCGATGACCGGACACATTGATGACATCATCCATCCTGCCGGTAATCCAGTAATAACCATCCTTGTCGCGCCGACAGCCATCACCCGAAAAATAGTAGCCCTTGTAGGTGGAAAAATACACCTGCTCAAAGCGGGCATGATCCCGATAAACAGTCCGCATCATACCGGGCCACGGCTCCTTGATACAAAGCCCGCCGCGACACTCCCCTTCCAGTTCCTTGCCGTCACTATCCACAATGACCGGCTTGACGCCAAAAAACGGCAGTGTCGCCGACCCCGCCTTCAACGGCACAGCTCCCGCGAGCGGCGTAATCAGAATGCCGCCCGTTTCCGTCTGCCACCATGTGTCCACAATGGGGCAGCGTCCATCGCCCACCGTGTGATAATACCACTCCCACGCCTCAGGATTGATGGGTTCTCCCACCGACCCCAACAGACGCAATGAACTGCGTTTGCACGATTGCACCCACTTGTCACCCTCACGCATCAAGGCACGAATGGCGGTGGGCGCGGTGTAGAAAATGCTCACTTTGTGTTTATCCACCACCTGCCAAAAACGCGAGGCATCAGGATAATTGGGCACGCCCTCAAACATCAGCGTGGTCGCCCCATTGGCAAGAGGCCCATACACAATGTAACTATGACCCGTCACCCATCCCACATCGGCGGTGCACCAGTAGATGTCACCCTCTTGGTAATCAAAAACATATTTGAAGGTCATGGAGGCATAGAGCAGGTATCCGCCTGTGGTGTGCAAAACGCCTTTGGGCTTGCCGGTAGAACCTGATGTGTAAAGAATAAACAGCGGGTCTTCGGCATTCATGGGCTCTGGAGGACAGTCGGTGCTGGCGGCATCCACGAGAGTTGTATAATCCACATCGCGCCCCTCTTGCCAATTGATGTCCCCTCCCGTTCGTTTGAACACAACCACATGTTTGACTTGAGGACACTGCTTGAGAGCCTCATCGGTATTGGCTTTGAGAGGAATAGCCCGTCCGCCGCGCACCCCCTCATCCGCCGTGATGACATAGTGGGAATCGCAATCGTTAATGCGTCCCGCAAGAGAATCAGGGGCAAAGCCGCCAAACACCACCGAATGAATCGCGCCAATACGAGTGCATGCCAGCATCGCCACCGCCGCCTCCACCACCATCGGCATGTAGATGGTCACGCGATCGCCCTTGCTCACGCCCAACGACTTCAATCCATTGGCAAGACGGCACACCTTTTCATGCAATTGCCGATAGGTGATGTGACAATCATCGCTGGGCTCATCCCCCTCATGAATGATGGCAATCTCATCGCCTCGTGTCGCCAAGTGGCGATCCACACAATTGGCACAGACATTCAGCACCCCGTCTTCAAACCAACGGACATGCACTGCGTCACCAAACGAAAAATCTCGCACTTTTGTAAAGGGCTTCATCCAATCCAGACGCTGCATCGCCTGTTTGCGCCAGAAGTTCTCGGTGTCACCCACAGATTCTTCATACAAGGCGGCGCGCTCAGAGCCATTGATGAGAGCCTTTGCTTCCCACTCTTTTTTCACAGGATATGTGTGGTCGTTCATGGTGCTATCCTAGCACAAAAATTATCCATCACAAAGTGACTTTATACGCGATGATTCGCACATCGCTAAAAACGCCCGCCACAGAGTAAGGGTCGTGAGAGATGAAAGACTCCGCATCCTCACGAGAATCGCAATCAATAATAATGAGACTGCCAATCACATCGCCATTCTCATTGAGCTGAGGCCCTGCGGTGAGAATGCTCGCTCTCCGCGTGTTCAAATGGGCAAGGTGTTGGTCTCTGATTTGTGAGCGCAACTGCTGTCCCTGCTCGCCGTCACGACAATCAATGATAAAATGCATGGCTTCCTCCTGCGGGTCATTCGGTGGTAAAGGGTCTCTCCAACAATTCATGCATCACATTCTCCACAGATGCATCACGGTACAAAATATCGGCAATGCCCTGAATCAGTGGAGCTGAAATATGACCTGTTGTGGCTCTTTTTTCAATACTGAGCACACTGTGAAATCCCTCACAGACTCCCGACACTTTTTGCAAGGCATCGGTGATGCTCAAGCCCTGTCCAATGTGAAATCCCAGTTGCCAATTGCGCGAGAGGGGCGAATAGGCGGTGAGACACAAATCACCGTATCCTGCGAGGCCGCTCATGGTTTCTTTTTTTGCGCCCAGAGCCACCGCCAGACGCATCATCTCCACCTGCGCTCGTGTGATGAATGCGGCGCGCGCATTATCTCCCCACCCGCGCCCTCAATGATGGCAGCCCCAACGGCAAAGACATTTTTCATCGCCCCTCCCAGCGCACACCCCAGAGGGTCATCACTGCCATAGAGGCGAAAAAACTTATGCCCCAATTGATTGACCAAATTCAATGACTGAGACATGGTGTCCGCCGCCAGCAGTGAGGCGGTCGGCAATGATTGTGCCACCTCGTGAGCAAGATTGGGTCCCGACAACACCGCCACCTGTCCTTGCAAATGCCGCCTGACCATCTCATAGGGCAGTGCGCCATCATGCATGCCTTTGGTGCAAAGAATGTAGCTGCGGGATTTTGCATCATGAGGCGACAGCTGCGTGATGGTGGATGTTAAATGGGTGGTGGGCACCGCCAGCAAACAATGCGCCGCCATTGAGACTGATTCCAGTGAGTGCGTCACCTCCACAGAGGCGGGCAAAGCATGGTTGGGCAGACGCTTGTTATTGACTCGTTCCTCACCAATGGCTTTGGCGCGCGCGAACGACGATGCCACCAAAGTGACAGGATGATGCTGCCCCAGCGTCATGGCAAGGGCAGTTCCCCACGCACCCGCGCCAACAATGACAAGAGACGGTGCACTCATGATGTCATGGTGCATATTTTGACGCGTCTTGCAATCAATCACGAACTTTTGTGGTGCTAGCGTCACCAACAAGATGACATCACCATCCAACGAGAGGATACCATGATTCAGAACATCTATAACAAACTGGAGCTTCATCGCTTCACCAATGCGGCAAACGCCCGAGGTGCCGCCGACAACGCCCCTCTCAAACCCGAAACACGGAAAATGAGATTGAAGCTGTTTGGAACACGAATCGCTAATTTTTTCACCTTTCGCTCCTTTCGCGGACGCGACTGGCAGTCACAAAAGGATTTGGCTCTGTATAATTCCTTTCAGAATGCCCTCAAAACAAATTTCAGCGAGACCTCCAATACCCAAGATGTGCTCGCTGTTTTGAGTAAACATCATGTGGTGCGATCGCGCAGACCCACTGTGGCACAAGCGCGTGAAGTCATTCGTGAATTAGAATTGAAAGACCGCAGAGTCAAAAATGAACTGGGACTTCTCAATGACCCCAACGGTAGAGAAGGCAAAGACAATCCCAGCTACACAGGAGTCGTTTCATCACGCAGTGGCAGCTCAACACCTCTGACCGAAGCCCTCTATGAAACGCTTCCCGCACACAGCAATAGCGGCGATGGTGACTATTCCACCATTCCCGACCAGCCGCAAGAAGAAGGACTCTATGCCACCGTCAGAGATACCGACCAAAGACGCGGCGTCAATGTGGGCGAAGGAATGAACAACATCGGCTATACCGGTGAGATGAGATCTCCGCCGCGTCAACGCTCCAGAAGTGTGGGCAGTGAGTCATCGGTTGACAATCATACCTACGCCACCGTGAAACCCAAAAGCCAAAGAGGCGGCAACCGTGCGGCAGTGGACAACAGTTCAGAGGATATCTACTCTCAGCCGACCAACCAGCCTCGCCCGAGTCGCGCTCGTGTGGCAAATAAAGCTCGCAGAGGTCAAATGCGTAACAGACCCCTTCCTCCCGAACCCACATACGATCATATTGAGCGCGATGGTGCAGTCAGAGGCAGCAGCACAGCGAGCGAGGGTCCCTACGCCACCCTGCGCCAAGACAGCACCGCCAGCGATTATGAAACACCCGTCTCCAATCGCAGCCAAAGCCAGCAAAATATCGCGAGCGATTACGAAGCTCCGATCGCCACTCGTGGCAGAAGCAAAAGCGACAGCAACATTTATGAAACCCCCATTGATGGACTAAGATCTTCCCAGCGCCGAGGCAGCCAAACCATTTATGATGTCCCCCCTGATGCTCAACAACAAGAAAATCCTTATGACAATCCGTGGGGGCAAAGGTCTGAGGCTCTCAACAGAGGCATCGCCGCCAATAAAGCCAAAAAAGCCGCAGACACCGCACGAGCTCAAGCGGCGCGCAGCAAACCCAAGACCCAAGACACCTGAAGTAAAGACTTGGCTGGAGGGCATCATTGGGTTACATGACAAGGATGATGCCCTCCATTGGTCACGCCGCTCTCATTGTCGCCGCGGGCAAAGGCACGCGCTTTGGCAAAGGCACTGAGCCCAAGCAGTACTATGTCATCAATGGACGCGCCCTGCTGTGCCATGCGGCGTTGTGTTTGATCAATCACCCCCGCATTGATTATGTTCAGGTGGTGATTCATCCCGATGATCGCGCGCTGTATGATGAGGCGATGGCGGATGTGTCATTGCCGCCGCCTGTGGATGGCGGGGCGACTCGTCAGCAATCGGTGCATCATGGCTTGGAGGCGTTGCGTCATCTCAATCCTGCCAGCGTTTTGGTGCATGACAGTGCGCGCCCCATCGTGCCTCACGCCGTGATTGATCGCCTGCTGGATGCACTCACGCACCATGATGCCGCCATCCCCTGTCTGCCCATTCATGACACCGTCAAGGAACATCACAATAACAACATCACCGCCACCCTCAACAGAGAGCATTTGGTGTGCGTGCAAACACCGCAAGCTTTTTCCTATCCCTTACTGCTCAATTGTCATCGCCACGCCACAAGCACCGTCACCGATGATGCCGCCCTGCTGGAGCAAAGCAAAACAAAGATTGCCCTTGTGGATGGAAGTCGCCATAGTATGAAGGTGACCACCGCCGATGACATCAAGCTGGTGTCATTTTACATGAAGCAACACGCCCCATCCTAATGCCGAGTTATCCCGACATTCGCACCGCCACCGCCTATGATGTTCATCGCTTTGGCGAGGGTGACTCCATTACCTTGTGTGGCGTGACCATTCCGTTCCATCGGTGTCTGGTGGGTCATTCCGATGCCGATGTGGCACTGCACGCCCTGACGGATGCACTTTTTGGCGCACTGGGTGATGGTGATATCGGCACGCATTTCCCCCCCAGCGACCCTCAATGGCAAGGAATGGATTCCATACATTTTTTGCGTCATGCATTGCAACTGATGAAGACCCGCGGCGGCATTCTCAACCATGCAGATATCACCATTATCTGTGAAGAGCCTCATGTGGGAGCGTGGCGCAAAGCAATGGTGACCCAATTGGAAAAGGCACTGGATTTGCCCGCTCAGCGCATCGGACTCAAAGCCACCACCAGCGAAGGCTTGGGATTCACTGGACGCAAAGAAGGCATCGCCGCTTTGGCGCAAGTGACCCTCATATTTCCATCCGATGAGACTTAACGCACATCCCTCATTGCCTCTTGCCAGTGCGTGGGGCTGTGGCTTGTTTCCCTTTGCTTCGGGCACTTTCACCTGTGCCATGATGACGGTCATCGCCCTGTTGCTGGCGGCACTGTTGCCATCATCATGGCTCATGGTGCTGTGGCTGAGCGTGGCATTTTTTTGCACCGTTCTCGGACTGCGCGCCACCCGCCACCTGCTGACAAGCCATGTCGTCTCCCACAAAAATGACGACCCCTCTTTTGTGGTGATTGATGAGTGCGCTGGACAGGCTCTTGTTTTTGCCGCCGCCAGCACCCAGCTGGAGACCATCGCCGCTTTTTTTCTCTTTCGCTTTTTTGACATCAGCAAACTGCCCCCCGTCAATCTATTGGAACGCCTGCCCGCCGAGTGGGGTGTCATGATGGATGATGTGATGGCGGGCATCTATGGTGTTGCCGCTTTGCTTATTGCCTCTGCTTATGGACTCTGGTGAGCTGGCACAATTATTGATGACTTCCTGTCGCCGCAAGGCTCTCACCTTCGGCACGGCGGAATCCTGCACCGGCGGCATGATCGCCAGCCTTCTCACCGACATGGCGGGGGCATCAACATTTTATCGCGGCTCCATCATCTGTTATCACAATGACATCAAACGCGATCTTTTGCACATTGATGAAAACATCTTGCACACCCATGGTGCGGTTTCAAAAGAAACGGCACTGCTGATGGCGCGCCATGCCTGCCAATTGCTGTCGTGTGATGTTGCCCTTGCGGTGACTGGAATCGCTGGACCCGATGGCGGCTCCCACAACAAACCCGTTGGCACGGTGCATCTGGCGGTGTGTGACCGTGAACGATTGCATCACCGCATGGAGATTTTTGCGGGCAACCGTCATGAGGTGCGTCAATCCACCACCCATCTGGCTCTGGCGTGGGTGCTTGAATTATTGACTTAAATCTTTTGCCCGTTGTGCAGATTTTTGTGCAGCCCTTTGTGCGAATGCCGCAATCATGCGTCCGCTGACATCGTCCCACAGCTGGCGTAGCAGTGCATCAATAATGACCGAGTGCAGTTCATACTCCGTGTAAAAATCAACTTGCGTCTCTTGTCCGATGGGCTGTCTTATGGGCGTGAGATTCCAGCGGCTATAGAGGTGGCGAAAGGGTTTTTCATCACTGCGCGCCTCCACCACATAGGCGGCATTGCCATCACTGGGAACACGCCATTGGTTGTAAGAGTGAAACTCATAACTCAATTGACCATAGCCAAAACGCACCAGTGCCACATGAGAATGCTCTTGCGCCGAGACAATTCGCACCCCCTCACACCACGGCACAAATTGCGGATAAGAGGCAGCATCGGCAGCTATGTCAAACAAAAACGATGCCTCATAGGGAAGGCGTTGCCGATTATGATAGTGCCGAAGCGTCATATAATTCGCTCGCGGCGCGCTTTGTCAGTCGTTTGAAGTCTTCCTCTGCGTGAAATGACGACCGCACCAATGGCGCAGCCGCCACCAATCCAAATCCCTTTTCCATGCCCCAACGGCGATACACATCAAATTGTTTTGGCGACACCATGCGAGAGATGGGAGCATGATAGGGCGTGGGAGCAAGATATTGTCCGATGGTGAGAATATCCACGCCCACCTGACGCAAATCATCCATGAGATGGCGCAGTTCGTCATCGCTCTCGCCCAGTCCCACCATCACGCCCGATTTTGTCATCATGGAGGGCGACAATTGCTTGACCCGTGCCAAAAGGCGCAAGGAACGATGATAGCGCGCACCAGGACGCACCGTGCGATACAGACGCGCCACCGTCTCAATGTTATGATTAAAAACATCGGGGCGCGCAGCCACCACCGTCTTCACACTGTGCAAAAAGTCTGGTGTCAAAACCTCAATGGTAATATCGTGACATCGCTTGCGAATGGCATCAATGGTGGCGGCATAGTGCGATGCGCCGCCATCGGGCAGGTCATCCCGATTGACCGATGTCAGCACCACATGACGCAGCCCCAATTGCAAGACTCCTTGTGCCACCCGCACAGGCTCATCGATATCTAAAGAATTCGGTCGTCCCGTGCTCACATGACAAAACGCACATCCTCGCGTGCACACAGCACCCATGAGCAAAAATGTGGCATGCCGCTGATGCCAGCAGTGAGCGCGATTGGGACACGCTCCCTCCTCACAGATGGTATGCAATCCCAAAGGAGCGGTGACACGGCGCATGGCGCGCTCATCGTCTTGCCTCATCGCCGCCACCCGCAACCATGGCGGATGATGGCGCGCCTTTTTCTCAAATCGTTTGTGTCTTTTTTCAGGGTGACGCATCACCCAAAACCTTTGAACGATTAGACCTTTCTTCGCGCATCATCTTCACTTGCTTTTCCATGTCCATGCGTTGATCACGCCAATACACGGCGCGCCGGTGTTGCTCTTGCAGTGATTGCTGCAGTCGCTCCTTTTCGTGCCATCCCTTGTCACCGTAGAGAGCAGGCTGCCACACCCACACCCATGAGAGCCCCATCGCCCCACAGACAATCAACCACCGTCGGACACTCCTCATGGCGTGAGATTGAGGCGATAGCCCACCAGCACATTATCCAACATCATGGGAACAATAATCTGATCGCTCGGCGGATGATATGCCAAGTCGGCACTGCCCTTGCCAACCACCGCCAACGGCTCAAGAACGCCCTTCGTGTTCAAAGCTAAAATCATGCCTTTGATCCAATCGGTCACAATCACCTGTCCATCTTTTGTCACCGCAATGCCGTCCAAGTTCCCTGTGGGCTGTGTCATGGTCACCAGCTTATTCTCTCGCGGCTCATAGCGATAGAGCCGCCCTTGCACTTCGGTGGTAAAGTCATCCTTGATGCCATCGCCCCACGAAGCAATCAACAACTGATTGCGCCACCACAACAAGCCATTGGGCAAGCCCACATGTTTCTTTTGCAACACCGTCACAAAACCATTGCCCGTGAAACGATGAATGATGCCGGTCAGCATGTCCGACACATAGACGACTCCTTCATCCGTCACCGCCACATCATTGAGAAACTGTGCCGAATCCACCTGATAGTCATCCATCTCGCCACTGACCAAATCAAACACCACCAAACGGTCAATATCGGCGACATAGAGGGTGTCCTCATGAACCGCCATGCCTTTGGGAGCGTTCAATCCATCGCCAATGATGGTGCGTAGAATCTGTCCACTGCCCGCCGACACCGCCACCACACTGCCTCTGAAATCTCGCGCATTGGGCTCGCCATCAATGTTAGAGACATACAAAACATCACGCTTGACATCATACACCACAGACTCAGGCGTGCTGAATCCATCCTGACGCCACACCTCGCGCAACGCCCCCTGTTCTTCGCATCCCAGCAGAAACACCGACACACACAGCATCGTCATGACTGGTTTTTGCATCCGTTTTTTCATCTGTTTTTTCATCTTCTCCTCCTCTCAAAGCAGATTATACGATAAAATTCACAAATATCATAGACAAAAATAGCTAATCATGCTAGAGGCTGGCGTGTCATGAAAAAACTGGAAGCCATCATCAAACCTTTCAAACTGGATGAAGTCAAGGAAGCTCTGCATGACATCGGCATCAATGGCATGACTGTCACCGAAGCACGCGGATTTGGAAGACAAAAAGGACACACCGAACTCTACAGAGGCGCAGAATACATGGTGGATTTTCTCCCCAAAGTGAAAATAGAAATCGTGTTGGAAGACTCTCTGGTGACGCGCGCCCTTGACGCTATCAGCAAGGCAGCCCACACAGGTAAAATCGGTGATGGTAAAATTTTCATCTCTCCCATTGAGGATGTGATTCGCATTCGCACAGGAGAAAAAGGGCGAGACGCGCTCTGACAACATCAGACGGAGATAAACCATGAGTGATGTGAAAAAAATCAAAAATTTCATCAAGGAAAAAGAGGTGCGCTTTGTGGATTTGCGCTTTACCGACCCGCGCGGCAAATGGCATCACACCGCACAGACGGTGGAAAGCATGGATGATGATGCCTTTGATGAAGGCATCATGTTTGACGGCTCGTCCATCGCCGGCTGGAAAAGCATCAATGAATCCGACATGATCCTCAAACCCGACACCAGCACGGCGGTGCTTGATCCATTTGCCGCCCAACAAACGCTGATTGTCTATTGTGATGTCATTGAACCCGCCAGTGGCATGGCTTATGAACGAGATCCTCGCTCTCTTGCCAAACGCTGTGAGAGCTTTATCAAAAGCGGCGGCTATGGCGACAAAATGTTCTTCGGTCCTGAGGCGGAGTTTTTTGTCTTTGATGATGTGCGCATCGCCACCGACATGCATCACATGTCCTATGAGATTGACTCCGAGGAGGGTCCCTACACCGCCTCACGCGCCTATGAGGGCGGCAACATGGGGCATCGTCCTGATGTGAAAGGCGGCTACTTTCCTGTGCCGCCTGTGGATTCCATGTCGGACATGCGCGCCGAAATGATCACCGTGCTGCGAGAATCCGGCATTGATGCTCAAAAACACCACCATGAAGTTGCTCCCTCGCAAAACGAGCTGGGATTCCAATTTGAAACCATGGTCAAAGCCGCCGACACATTGCAAATCTATAAATACATTGTGCAGATGGTGGCTCATTCCTACGGCAAGACCGCCACCTTCATGCCCAAACCCGTCGTGGGAGACAATGGCTCCGGCATGCATGTGCATCAATCGCTGTGGAAAGATAACAAACCCGTTTTTGCTGGCTCTAGCTATGCGGATTTATCGGACGAGTGTTTGTTCTACATTGGCGGACTCATCAAACATGCGCGCACCCTCAATGCCTTCACCAATCCCACCACCAACAGTTACAAACGGCTGGTGCCTGGGTTTGAAGCTCCTGTGCTTTTGGCTTATTCTTTGCGGAATCGGTCGGCATCGTTTCGCATTCCCTACAGTGCGAGCCCCAATGGCAAGCGCATTGAGGCACGCTTTCCCGACCCTGCCGCCAATCCGTATCTTGCTTTTGCCGCTCTCACCATGGCGGGCATTGACGGTATTGAAAATCGCATTCATCCGGGGGAGGCCATGGACAAAAACCTCTATGATTTGCCTCCCGAAGAGCTCACCGACATTCCCACCCTGTGCGGCAGTCTGGAAGAAGCCCTTGCCGCTCTCAATGAGGATCGCGAATTTCTCAAAAGAGGCGATGTCTTCAATGACAGCGTGATTGATGGCTATGTGGATCTCAAAGCCGAAGAGGTGGAGGCGTTGCGTCTTGCGCCTCATCCGATGGAGTTCAAACTCTATTACAGCTGCTGATTAGAGAACCAAAATCTCGCCCTTGCCGCCAATGGCTCGGTCGCCAACAAAGCGTCGCCCAATGGATGGCAGAGGAATGTTTATGTTCATCTGATGCAATGACTGCCGCAGCAATTGCAAAAAAATGAGATTTTGCTCTCCCGCTTCCACAAAAGATTTTGCCAGCCATTGTTGTTCGTCACCCGCACGGCGAGCAAAGGCAATGAGGGTGCCGCGCCGCATCATGCGTCCACACTCCTTGCCAAGAGTTCCCCGCACGATGAGCGTCCCCGCCACCATGCGCGCCGCACAATAATCACCGGCGTGACCATTCACCAGCACCATGCCGCGCCGCATGCGATTCACCGCATGATGCCCCACCGTGCCACCAATATGAATCAATCCGCCATTCATGCCCGTCATCACCGTCTGACCATTCCGCAGAGACGCCATTGCCATGGGCGCGGCGAGAAAGTCGCCCGCATTTTTTGTGACCCGCATCACCCCGCCCTGCATGGAAGCCCCCGCATAATGACGCACCGACCCATGCACCACAATCTCGCCGCCCGTCATGGCAGCCGCGCAGTAGTCACCCACATTGCCCACCACCTCAAGCAAACCACGAGACCACCTCACGCCCACATCATGCAACAACACATCCCTACTCTTCACAACCACATGAGGCGACTGGCTATTGAGCTCCCCTTGCACCTTAAACAATTCACCCAATGGATAGGTGTGGCGTCCGTGTAAAATTGTGCACTGAGCGATGTCTTTAGCTTCATCGTGCACCACGGCGCGCGTGAGAGCTTCCAGACTCACCCGCCCCGCCTTTGCGGCACCGCGCCATTTCAAAGTCAGTTTCATGACACAATTGCCCGCAAATGAAAATGATGAGGCCCCAGCTTGCCGCCATAATTGCCGGCATCAATGGCGACAACGCCACTGTTCGCTCCCAATTGCAAGATGGCGTGAATGCCCGCCCGCATGGCTTTGGTGATGTGTTCTTCGTCAATGCCGTTGATGACAATCTCCAGCACCGAGCCCACCTCATCGGGCAATTGGGATTCCACAACACCCTTGAGAGTGGGACAATAGGCATCATTGGTGGAGGCTGGCAAAAAGGCATAGCGCGACCCCACCTTAGAGCCCGACCGCACCACGCCCCCCGGAAACGGCAAAATGACACCATGACACTCCTGCATGGCATGCACGGCGGTCTCCGATGCCGCGAGAGCCGAGGCTCTATTTTTCGCCAGTATGAGAAAATTACCACCGCCGATGGCTTTGCGTTCGGTCACACCATCGCAACACACAAATTCGCCTTCCATCACGGGAATGCGCCACACACGCCGTCCCGCCACTTGTTTGGCAATTTGATGACCGTCACCAAAATAACGCAACGCCTTGCCAATGCCATGACGCACCTCACCCTCACACGAATCTTCATAGATTGCCGATGTTGGCGATGTCATGACGCATTGCCCCACCCGATTCACCAACTGCTTGCCCAGTGTGCGAGACGACATGGAAAACACCAGAACCGACACCCCCACTCTGCCGTCGGGCGTTTCATCTTTGGTGAGGGTGCGTTCGATTCCAGCCTCCACGCCGCAGGCAATGACGGAGGTGGCAAATCCCGTCATGCTGTCGCTCGCGGCGCGCGCCCAGCGCATGGAATCTGCCGTAATCACCAGCCGCACCACTTTCATGGGAAAGGCTTCGGCAAAACTATCCACCACATAAATGCCGTTACGCTTCATGATGCCTTAAACCACTTGTTGGTGATGTCATGACGCACTGCCCCACCCAACTCACCAACTGCTTGCCCAGTGTGGACGACATGGAAAACACCAGAACCGACACCCCCACCATGCTGTCGCTCGCGGCGCGCGCCCAGCGCATAGAATCTGCCGTGACCAACCGCACCACCTTCATGGGAAAGGCTTCGGCAAAACTATCCACCACATAAATGCCGTTACGCTTCATGATGCCTTCGCAAAACCACTGCCTTCTAAGCCGCAAAAAACCTCATCCCCCACCATCGCTTCGTCATAGGAACTGCCCAAATGATGGCGATAATAGGCATCAATGTCTTTCATATCCTGACGATCCACCGCAAAAGACGCATAGTGAGTTGCCCCCGCCACACTGTCCACCACCTTGCCATCCCTGACCACCAACTGTCCTTTTTTGAAAACATAGCGCGGCGAGGCAAACATCTGCTCAAAATCGCCTTCCTTGCGATACACGGCAACATCCGCCTGTGCCGTCACGCCCAAGTGTCCCAAATGGGACAAGCCCAAAATACGAGCAGGCCCCGCGCGCGTCATGATGGCAATCTCATACAAGCTGTATTCGCGCTGCAATGACGGCAGCACCGATGCTTTGACCGCCGCGGGCGATAGTGTCTGCATGACATCGGCGCGAAAGGAGCGATCCATCAACAAGCGCATCAAATGAGGATAGCAGGTAAAGGGCGCACCGTTGGGATGGTCGGTGGTGAGAAACACCCGCCATGGGTCATCCACCAACAAAAACAACTCAAGACCAATCAGCCACTGCAGTGCGTTCACAAAATGACGATCCCGATAGCGAAATGGCACAGCACCGCACCCTCCCTGACACTCAATATCCATGCAAAACGATTTCTTCGGCGAGGCAATGGAGCGCGCCCCATGCTGATGCATGATATCCGCCGATATGGTGACCGTCTGTCCAAACATAATCTGCCCCACATCAATGGTGATGTTTTTATTGGCATTGACGGCTTCGGCAATGGGTGCGGCGGCGGATGAAAAATTTCTGTCTCCTTCATCACCGTATGAATGAAACTGCACATGGGTGAGATGAAGGGGCAATCCCGAGACGGCATCAATGGTTTTAAGGGTGCTTGCCACATTGCCGGGGATTCCCAAATTACACCCGTGCAAATGCAACGGATGCGGCACGCCCAATTCATGAACGGCGCGCGTGAGAGTCAAAAGCACATCGCGCGGCGTGATGTCATAATGGTGATTTTTCTCATCCAAGTCCAAACTGCGCTGATTGAACTTGAAGGCATTGATGCCCCCCGGATTGACCACCTTGATGGCAAGAGCTTTAGATGACTGCAAAATAAAGGCGACATAATTATTGATTTCTTGCTGCGAAGCTTTACGGCTGATGAGGCGCAACAGGAAGTCATCATTTCCCATGACGGCGTAGCATCCCTTGTCCAAAAGGGGGACATCATCCAGCTCGCAATGAGTCTGGCGGGCATTGACGGGAATCATGGCGGGCTCAAAGGCGGCGGTGAATCCCATTTCCGCATAGCGATAGCCAGTGGCAAAGCTGGTCATGGTGGCTTCGCCACTGCCCAAGCGAAAGGAGGGGGAACGGTCATGACAATCCCCACTGTGAAGTTCGGGCAGCAACATGCGAGCAATGTTCAGCTTGCCGCCCGCAATATGACTGTGAATATCAATGCCGCCCGCCATGATTATATGGTCGGTCACATCAATTTCTTGGTCACACGCGGTGTCATCAACAATGACCCCGTCCGCCATCACCACATCCGCCACCTCACCATTGCGCTGATGGGCGGGGTCGTAAATCGTTCCACCTTTGAGTTTGATTCTCATGGCATCGCCTGCCGCAATTGGCGACAGATTTGCGCCACCGAAGGCACAGAGGATGAACGCATCGCCTTGAGATGAAGAGAGCTCGCGCCATCGCCGCGCATCACAATGCCCGAGCCCGTCACGCCTGATGTGGCACAGGGCAAATAAACATTTGTTGTGGCATCACACGCCATGCCCTCTCTGCCAAGCACAATGGATGCCACACCGCTCTTTTGTGGCGGCACATGAGTTTCATCCCACTCATCCACCCACACAAGAACATCCACCGCCCCATCGGCAAGCAGAGAATCGGTATCATAAAGGTGAGGTTCATGGCGAATGGTGCGTCCGCCGTAGGAGACACGCGACGGATAGCCGCTCTGCCATGTGGTCACCTGCACCGCTCCCGCGCCATTGCCGCCACCGCCCAAAGGCAGACAGATGGCACGCTGCGTCAAATTCAAACGATCCACCCATGATGCCACAAACTCAAAAGCCATTTCGCCGTCCATCAGTGAGATGCCCCCACCCACCCATATAAAAGTCGCATAGGAAGAGTGCTTGAGAACACGCGTGAACTCACCCACGATTGTGTCCTTGCCAAAAACAGAGGCAAGGCGCGGCGGAATGGGTTGTTCTTCATAGTGCATGCGCCATAAGGTCAGAGCATCCATCAATTGCTCCCTCGTCACCGACCACGAATGGGAATAATCACCAAGCCCCTCACCCAACAAGAGAATGTCACGCTGAGAGACAAAAGAATGAGACGAATTCAAACACATCTCATTGAGGCGAGGCGGAATGGCATCAGTTCCATTGGGTGCAATGACAACAATCACATCGGAGCGATTGCGACACTCATGAATCGTGCCTCCATAATAACCCCGACTTTGCAACACTCTGGCATTCACCATGACCCCTTCGGAGTGATCCATGATGCCGCCCGTCAGTTCCGCCAGTGCGGTGATTCCTTTGATGCCGGCGACATCGGTCGCCAAGCCCGCAAACAACGGGGCATGGGATTGCGCCAACAAATGAGCGGCATGGGTCACCGCCTCATCCCATGACACCACCTTGCCCTTGATGCGTGGCTCGCTCGTGCCATGATGAGCAAACCCACGCGCCGCCCACGAACACACCGAATCGGCAACGCTCCCTTCATCATCAACAGGCAAACCACCGCAGCCCAAAGAGCAAAATGGACAATTCACTTCAGTCATTTATGACTCATACTTGATGTAGGCAAAACGAGCATCGGACGGCGTTCCCTCAAGACTTCCCTCGCCATCGGGATGCCAGCCGATGACCTCTTCAATTTTTTGGGCAAGGGCAAAATCCTTTTCGGTGATGCCCTTAGCACTGTGGCTTTTCAGCCGCACCTCCACCCACGCGTAGGATGCGGTGATGTCTGGATGATGCCACGCCGCCTCCGCCAGATGTCCCACCGTGGTGATGACCATCAGCGTCCCCTTCCAACTGTGAGTCTTGTAGGTGCGGCGCAACCACCCGTCCTCATAGCGCCAGTGAGGCAATTGTGCCAAACGAGTCGCAATCGCCTCATCCGTGATGACTGTTTCCTTATTCATCATGACCATCTCCTTTGTTATTCTTTACCATAAAACACAGCTTCGCTATAGAACATCTTATGCCACTGTCTCACAAGAATAAAGCCCCTCAAAGTGCCCCTCAAAGCATATGTGTTCATGCGCCGTGTCGGTTGCACTTTGGCTTTTTGTCGTGGGGGGAAAAGAGTCGTCACTTTGGCAGTTTGGGCATGACGCTGGCACAGTCGTGCATTCGCGTGACCGCGCGCCGTCACACCCATGATGATCTTGATGATGACATCGCCGCTGTGGTTGCCCTCTATCAGCAACACATGCGCGTCCCTTCCCTTCACATGCGCTGCCAGCATGACAATGTGGTTCATCAGGGCTTGGGCAGTGGTACGCAATGGCATTTGGCGGTGGGCATGGCGTGTGCCATCATGGCGGGTGAGAAAACATCACCTCGCCACATCATGTTGCTGGCAAACAGAGGCAAGCGTTCAGGCATTGGCTTGGCTGCCTTTGAGGGTGGCGGTGTCTTGCTGGATGGCGGCGTTCATCCCGCTCGCCCCAACCCACCGCCGCTGTTGTGTCGTCACGATTTTCCTGATGAGTGGCGGGTGTTGCTCATTCAAGATGACCATCACACGGGAATCTTCGGCACAGAGGAAAAAAGTGCCTTTGACAACCTGTCCGCCAGCACGCCACATCAATCGGCAAATTTGTGTAAAGTCACCATGCTGGAGACTCTGCCCGCATTGCTGGAGCGTGATTTCATCACCTTTAGTCGCGGGGTGCGTCTGTTGCAAACAGCCATGATTGATGCCTTTGCCTCCTCACAAGGCGGCAGCTATCGCTCGCCAGAAGTGGCAAAAGCATTGACATGGCTCGCGAAAAACGGTGTTGTCGGATTGGGACAAAGCTCCTGGGGCCCCAGTGGCTTTGCCCTGTTCGCTGACGAAAAAAAGGCTCAAGACATGAAAAAACAATTGCAAAAAAATCACCCCACCCTTATGATGCGCGTGGTGCGCGGGCAAAACCACGGTGCAACCATCACAACCGAAGATCATAATTACGGAGAATAATCATGACTAAAAAAATTCTGCACATGGTGAGCCCAACAGCCTATGCCAGTCCTTTTGATGTCAACATGGCGTATGATGCGGGCTTTGATGCGGTGATGGCTTATGGGCATGTGAGCGATGCCGCTGCGGTGGGTGCCATCACGCAAGATATCATTTTTTCTCGCTCGGTGAAGGACGCTCGCAACATGGGGCTGTTTATTGGCGGCAAGGATGTGGTGCTGGCATTGGACATGCTGGAAGCCTCCCAAAAAGCCATGGTGCCGCCGTTTGAAATATCGGTCTTTCCCGACCCCGCCGGATCATTCACAACGGCGGCGGCGATGGTGGCATGCAGTGAGAAAATTCTCAAAGATGAATTCAAGTGTGATTTCTCAAATCTTGCGGTGAGTATCTATGGCGGCAAGGGCATTGTGGGCGGCGTTGCCGCCATTTTGTGTGCTCAAGCAGGAGCGCGCGTCACCATCATCGGCTATGACGGCAAAGAGTCGGTGGCGGAAAAAGCCGCCATCTACAAAGAACGCTTTGGCGTTGAGGTGATGCCCGCCGATGGCAGCTCCGATGACAAAAACACCGCACTCCTCACCAATGCCGATGTCATTTTTTGTGCGGCACGAGCAGGCACACAAGTTCTCAGCAAGGAGCAAATGAAACACGCTCAATCCATGAAAGTCGCCGCCGATGCCAATGCCGTCCCCCCCGCAGGCATTGAGGGCGTTGACTTCAATGACAACAAAAAACCACTCTTGAACGGCTTTGCCCTTGGCCCTCTGTCTTTTGGCGATATAAAAATCAAAACCCAGCGCGCCATGCTGCAAGAAATGAGTCAGAGCGAGAAACCTCTTTATCTCAATTTTGATGCGGCGGCGCGCACCGCACGCGCCATTGTGGGTGTCTGAGTGCGTCATTGTCATCGCCGCCAGTGGCAGAATGATTGCCGAAGCCTGTCATCAATCCGGCATTGCCTCGTGGGTCATTGAACGCTATCCCAGTGCCGACACCGCCCAATTTGCCGAACGCACCGCTTGTCCCTCACAATGGAATCATCACACCCTGCGCGACTGTCTGCATCAGTGGGACCCTCGCCAAGCCATGCCCATCGTCTATGGCAGTCCTCTGGATGACGATGACCAGCTGAGCGACCTCATCGGCAAGCGTCTCACTCACGGAACACAACCCGAGAACCTGCACAGCTTACACCATCCGCAAAAGTTTTTTTCCTTGCTGGCACAGCATAGAATTCCCCATCCGCCCGTCAGTTTCACAAAGCCTCATGAAAGCGGATGGCTCATCAAGGATATGCGCCGCAGTGGCGGAGAGGGAATTCAGCACGACACACCCGCCATGACAGCAACATCCGCCAGTCAATACTATCAAAAACGCGTGAGCGGTGAAGCCTATGGATTTTCGTTCATCGCTCACACCGATGGCATACACCCCATCGGCTACAATCGCATCATCACCCACGATGTGTCACCGTTCCCCATGCGTCTGCGCGCATTGGAAGAGATTGCCTCGTCCACACTGCCCTTGCACACGCGCCAAACCATAGAACACTGGGCGACATGTCTCTCGCAAGACCAACAATGGCGAGGCATCTGCACGATGGATGTCATGATTCACAATGATGTGGCACTCTTGTTGGAGGTCAATGCCCGTCCTGGACACAATCTGGATATTCATGGGACGCGCGCCCCTCTCATGCGGTGGCATCGTGAGGCAAGTGAAAATCGTCCTTTTGTGCCGTCACCATTGTCTCCTCCATCATCTCGGCGCGCCATGATCATCCTCTATGCCGACAACACCCACACCATCACGCGCCCTTATGACATGGCGTTTGTGAAAGACCAGCCCCTCGTGCCATCGGTGATGGCGCGCGGCGAGCCTCTCTGCACCATTCACGCGGCGCATCCATCCAAACCCTATGAGAAAGCATTAGGATACCTTGACCTCATGATGAAAAAACTTCACGATGAACCTCTGATGCCATGAGCACCCAACGCCCCCTCCCCAATGTCTGTGATGCCGTTCGCCCTTTGGTGAATGACCTCGCACAGCGCGCCGATGAATACGGCGTGTTGGTCAGTAAGGGCGCGAATGGATGCACCATCATTGATTGCGGCATTGAGTGTCACGGCAGCATGCGAACGGGGTTGCGCGTGGCAGAAATTTGCATGGGCGGCTTGGGACACATCACCCACACCGCCTCGCAACAAGGCTTGGGACTTCATGTGACGGCATCTCATGCCGTCATTGCCTGTTTGGGCTCGCAGTATGCGGGATGGAATCTCAGCACCAATGGCTATTATGCTCTCGCATCAGGACCCGCGCGCGCTGTGGCACAACGAGAAGAGCTGTTTCAAGATATTGACTATCAAGCCAGCTCCACCGATGGCACACTGGTGCTGGAAGTCTCCAAGCCGCCGCCCCCAGAACTGGTCAGCAAAGCCGCCAATGATTGCAACATCAAACCCGAGCAATTAACCTTCATTCTCACGCCCACCACCAGCATTGTGGGCACGGTGCAAATCGTGGCGCGCGTGCTGGAAGTGGCACTGCATAAAGCTCATACAGTGAAATTTGATGTGAAGCAAATTATTGATGGTGCGGCGTACGCGCCTCTGCCGCCGCCCGTTCCCGATACCATCGCCGCCATGGGACGCGCCAATGATGCCATCATCTACGGCGGCATCGCCCATCTCTTTGTGGACAGCTCCGATAAAGATGCCAAAAATCTCGCCCGAGTCATGCCCAGCAAAAATTCACGCCATTACGGCAAGCCATTTGCTCGTATATTTAAACGATTCAAAGGAGATTTCTACGCCATTGATGGCTCCCTGTTTAGCCCTGCCCGTGTGATTGTCACCAGTCTCAAAAGTGGCAACAGCTTTGAAGCGGGGAGAGTCAATAACAAAATTCTTGCCAGAAGTTTTGGCTACTGAACCCCTCATTCTCAGCGACCGCCCCGATTCATGCGCCGTGCAATTGCAACGAGCCCTGCACAGTGCCATTCCCATCATTCCCCCCATCATTCCATATGACCGCCTTGCCCTGACTCATCACGGCATTGAATTAGACGACACACCCATTCAGCCCGCCTTTGTGTTGGCGCGCTTTATTGCCAAAGGCTCACTGGAAGCTATCACTCACAAGCTGTCCCTGCTTCATGCTCTCAAGGCGCGCGGCGTTCCCGTCATCAATGACCCCACCGCCATTGAAGCCACCGTGGACAAAGGAATGTGTGCGTCATTGCTGCACCATCATCGTATTCCCACCCCGCCTCACATCACCACACACAGTTATGAGCGGGCGCGGGCGTTTGTCCAAGAACAAAATCATCGCTGTATTCTCAAGCCTCTGCTGGGGGCGCGAGGCGAGGATATGCGTCTCATTGACCATGAAGATGACCTTCCGCCCCATGACATGGGCGATGTTTTTCATCTGCAACGATTCATTCCATCCAGAACCGACGATACCCGCTGCCGTGATTGGCGCGTCTTTGTGATTGACGGCAAGGCAGTCGCCTGCATTGAACGAGAAAATGACGGCTGGCGCGCCAACATCTCGCTGGGAGGAGAGGCGCGCGCCTGCCGTCATGAAGCCGTTGAATCACTGGCACAAAAAGCTCTTGCCTGCACATCGGCTTTTTATGGCGGAGTGGATATCATCGTGCCGCATGATGACCCCCATCACCCACTGGTGCTGGAGATCAATTCCATTCCCGCCTGGCGAGGCATTCACGATGCCACCGACATTGCCATTCCATCCCTTTTGGCTCATGCCATTGTCACCTCTGCCCATGCGTCACACTAAAGACACCCTGATTAATTTCTACATCAATGCTTGCTGCACCGAACTGGAGAGCCTCAAGCCCAGCAATGTGCACATCTACAGAGATGGACACGACATGGGACTGCGTGATTTTGTGCGCGCCGCCGAATGCACCGCCCCTGTGTTGCTCAATGATGAGCTCTCCTGCGGCATCCGCATGGTGCAAGCGGCACAAGCCGTCAAAGATCAATTGGGACACAATGTCAATATTGGCATCATTTTGCTCTGTGCTCCGTTGCTGCATGTGGCGTTGCATCATGATTCTTCCGCCGTGCGTTCGGCTCTTGCCGATTATCTGCGCACCGATGATGACGGCGAATGCCATGCCATCATGCGGGCGATTGCCATTGCCGCCCCATCAGGATTAGGACGCGCCGCACAGCATGATGTGCGCGAGCCACCTCAAGTTCCGTTGCGAGAAGTCATGGCATCCGCCGCCCACTACGATTTAATCGCTCATCAATACGCTCATGATTTTGCCGATGTGTTTGACGGCGCACATTTTCTCCATGAACAAAAACGGCTCGGCATCTCCCTCACCGAAGCCACTTTGCGCAACTACCTGCGCTTTTTGGCAACCCACATGGACAGTCACATCGTGCGCCAGCACGGCATTCAGGTGGCACACGATGTGCAAAACAAAGCAAAACAATTTCAGCGTGACATGAATCACGACTCCCTGCACCAATGGGATCATGAGCTCAAGGAACGCCATATCAATGCCGGCACCTCCGCCGATATGACGGTCGCCAGTCAATTGTTGTATGATATCATTCACGGTGTTGCTCGCGAGCCTCATTATGATTATTGGATAAAACCTTTACACGCCAAGAAAAAAAGACTATAATGATGACTTCAATCATCAGACACTCACCCTTTGCGATGGCAGTTTTGGAGGTGTGTCTATTTTCAGGAGAGAGAAATGGCAAAAATCAGCAAGATGCTTGTCGGGGAAGCCCTCGTGGGAGATGGCAATGAAGTCGCACATATTGACTTGATTATCGGCCCTCGCGGCAGCCCAGCCGAAGATGTGTTCGCCCAAGCTTTGGTCAATCAAAAGGAAGGTGTCAACGGTCTTCTCGCCGTTGTCGCGCCCAACCTCATGACAAAGCCCGCAACGGTGATGTTTAACAAAGTGACCATCAAAAATGCCACCCAAGCGGTGCAAATGTTTGGTCCTGCTCAAGCCGCTGTGGCAAAAGCCGTCATGGATTGTGTCGAAGAAGGAACCATTCCCGACAAAGAAGCCGAAGACTTGTTCGTCAGTGTCGGTGTCTTTATCCATTGGGAAGCCAGTGACGACAAGAAAATCCAAGACTTCAACTATGAAGCGACCAAACTCGCTATTGAGCGCGCCGTCAGCGGTGAGCCCAAAGTCAAAGAAGTCTTGTCCGAACGCGGTGGTGTTGCACATCCTTTCGCTGCAAACTGAAATCCATCTCATTGATGGAATAAAAGGCGGAAGAGAGCATCCATCTCTTCCGCCTTTTTTGTGCCCTGAGACACACCCATGAACACACAAACTGCACTGCCTCTCAATATCGCTGTCCTCACCATCTCCGATAGCCGCAACGCCGACACCGACACATCAGGACAGTATCTCAAAAAAGCCGCCACACAATGCGGACACAAAATTCTCCATCACGCCATCATCCCCGATGATGAAGAAAAAATCCGCAAGGAATTTCAGCAATGCATTGACAATGACTCCATTGACATCGTCATCTCCACCGGCGGCACTGGTGTCACCGCCCGAGATGTCACCGTTGAGGCTTTGCGGGGCTGTCTTGATAAAGAAATTGAAGGCTTTGGCGAGATTTTTCGTGCCATCAGTTATGAAAAAATCGGCACATCGGCGTTGCAATCTCGTGCTCTGGCGGGCGTTGCCAATGGCACTTATCTGTTTGCTCTGCCTGGGTCGCCCTCTGCCTGCCGTGACGCATGGTGTGACATTCTCCAGCACCAACTCTCCATCAGCACCAAGCCGTGCAATCTTGCCGAGCTCATCCCACGCCTCAAACAAAGTCCCCCCTCATGACGGCTCATGATTCCCTCGCACACTTTGCCCTGATTATTCTTGTGGCATTGGCTTGTGGCGCGCTGCTCACCCGCCTCAAACAGCCCGCCATCTTGGGATACATGCTGGCGGGCTTGCTCCTGGGACCTGCCGGCTTCACCGTGATTGCCGACCGCGAACAAATCGCCTTTCTTGCCGAATTGGGAATCATGACCTTGCTCTTTACCATCGGCACTGAACTGCCCGTCACGGTGGTGCGGCGCGTGTGGCGTCCTGCTTTGACCACCTGCCTGTTGCAAACCGTTGTCGCCGGACTGTGCATCCTCCCCATCGCCACCATCTTTGCCTGGCAATGGCAGGTGGGACTCTTATGGACATTCATCCTCGCCCTCTCCAGCACCGCGGTGGTGATGAAAACCCTCATTTCCCTCAATATTATTGAATCGCCGCCCGGCAAGCTCATCAGCGGCATTCTCATTGGGCAGGATATTTTGTTCATTCCCATGATGACCATCATCGCCGCTGTCGCCGTCCATGATATCAACATCACCACCGCCTTTCATGTGGTGATGTCGCTGGCATTGCTGGTGGGCATCATTTTTCTGCTGGGACGGCGCGCCTCCATCAAACTGCCACTGTATTTTATCAAGGATCAAGAATTGCTCATCCTGCGGGCTGTGTTTTTGTGTTTTGGCTCGGCGGCACTGGCAAGCGTCATTGGACTATCCCCGGCTTATGGCGCATTTCTCTCGGGACTCATTCTTGCCCATAGCTCCGAGAGAGACGCATTGCTGGAAGTCATTCGTCCTGTCAGCAACCTGCTCATGATGATGTTCTTTATCTCCATCGGCATGCTGATTGATATTAATTTCATCCTCTCTCACATGGGGACTGTCTTTGCGGTGCTGCTGGCGATTTTGGTTGTGAAAACGCTCGCCACCATTGCCATCGCTCGCTTTGCTGGCGAGCCTCTGCCTCATGCCATCATTGCGGGAGTGCTGCTGGCACAAATCGGTGAGTTCTCATTTCTGCTGGCACAACAAGGGCTGATGCTCAACCTCATTGGTGCGGCGGCGTATAATCTCATCATTGCGGTCACGGTTCTTTCATTGATTGTGACCCCTTTGTGGATTCATATTGCTCGCCGTGTGTTTCGCTTTGCCATGCGGGCACAATCATGGCAGGAATTGCTGCACAAATCCTTTGGCGATTATCAGGAAAAATTAAACGCCATCATTGCTCAGCTGCAAAAAAAGCCGCCATCATGAAGATTATCGCTGGCGTTGATGAATCGGGCAGGGGGCCATTGGCAGGACCCGTTGTGGCGGCGGCGGTCATTCTCTCCAACAAAACGCCGCCTCTCCCTTTGCGTGATTCAAAAAAATGCTCCCCACAAAAACGCCAGATTCTCTATCAGTGGCTGATTCATCGTAGTGGCGCGCAAGCCTATGCCATTCGAGCTGCCTCATCGCGCCATATCGATCATCGCAACATTCGCCAAGCCACGCTGAATGCCATGACCAAATGTGTCTTGGCATTATCCTTGAAGCCGCACTGCGTCCTCATTGACGGCATTGATACCCTGCCTCTGCCCTATGACAATCGTGCCATCATCGGCGGCGATGACAGCGAACCCGCCATCGCCGCCGCCTCCATTATTGCCAAAGTCATGCGCGATCGCATCATGAGACGCCTTGCACGACGCTATTATCGCTATGGTTGGAAGAAAAATAAAGGATACAGCACTCCCCACCATAAAGAAGCTCTGCAACTCTATGGCGCAACGCCTCATCATCGCATGACCTTCAAACCACTGCGCCAATTATCTCTTGAGCAGAGGCAATCGCAACACCACAGCTAAGCCGCCCCATTCGCTGTCATCCAGCGTGATTTCGCCCTCATAGAGTTGCACGGCTTCGCGCACAATGGACAATCCCAAGCCACTGCCCGGGGTCATTTCATCCAATCTCTTGCCTCTGGCAAAGACCTCCTCGCGCCGTTCCTTTTGCAATCCCACGCCATCATCTTCAATCACAATGTGCATCTGTTTGGCAGACAACATGCGCGCCTCAAAGCGCACCCGACTCTTTGCCCATTTACAGGCATTCTCCAACAAGTTTCCTAAAATCTCCTCAAGGTCGCCTCGCTCACCGTGAAACTGCAAATCCTGCGGGCGAATATCCACCTCTATTTTTTTATCGTGATAGATTTTACTCACCACATTGCACAATCCATCCACCACGGTGCGCACGGATGTCCCCTCGCCCGATGTCTTGCGCCGCGCCACCATGCGCGCTCGCGCCAAATGATGCTCCACATAGCGTGTCATCAAAGTGCCATTGCGCTCCATGGCCCGCGCCAATTGTCTCGCCGCATCGGCTGGATTCTTTTTGTTGGCTAAAAACTGACGCGCCTCGCCCATCAAAACAGCCAGCGGCGTTCGCAGTGCATGAGCCAAATTGCCCACATGGTGACGGGCATGATCCACCAAATCACGATTATGATCCAGCAGGGCGTTAATCTCATCGGCAAGGGGTTGAACTTCAGTGGGAAATTGTCCTTGCAAATGGGTCCGCTTGCCTTCACGAATCAGTGATAAGTCTCTGCCGATAGAACGCAACGGACGCAAGCCATAACGAACCTGCATAAAAATGCCAACCGCAAGAAACACCGCCAGTAACACAATGGACAAAAATAAAATCACATTAAAACGGCGAATGTTGCGCTCCAATTCTTGTGACGCTCCTGTGAGAATAAAACGCACCCCCGCATCCAATTCCGACAAGAACACATCGTGACTCACATAGCGCAACGATTGGTCATCAAGCACAAGATTGCCCTTACTGCCGAAATCATCGGCGTTGTAGGCGAGATTTTTATCCCACAAAGAGCGTGACCGCAGCAACACCTCGCCCTCGTTGTTTTCAATCTGCCAGTACCATCCGGAGTAGGGCTCTTGAAATCTCTTGTCACTGGGCGTTCCCTGCAATTCCAGTCTCCCGCCGCGAGTGATGGTCGCCCCTGCCAGTAGACCATCCAAATGCACCAACAGCTGATTATCAAACGATTGCTGCACCGCCTCACGAAACGACTGGGATAACAAAAATCCGCCCCCAGACACCACCACCACCAACAATAACACCCAGCTGATGGTCAGACGAAAAGCCAGCGAATCAATGCGCATCACTGCCAGCAACAAATCGGTAGCCAAGACCCCGTTCGGTCTTAATCACATCATCACCCAATTTGCGCCGCAAACGACCGATAAAAACCTCAATGGTATTGGAATCAAGATCAAAATTCTGATCATATATGTGTTCGGTCAATTCCGTCCGAGACACGATTTTGTCATAGTGATGCATGAAATAGGCGAGAATTTTATATTCCTGAGCGGTTAAATCCACCGCACTGCCCTTCAGAGTGACGCGCGCACTACGGGTATCCAGCAGGATGTCGCCGTAACTGATGGTGGGAGACGCAATGCCCGATGAGCGTCTAATCAATGCCTTGAGGCGCGCCACCAGTTCTTCTAATTCAAATGGTTTGGCAAGATAGTCATCCGCCCCTGCATCAAATCCTTCCACTTTTTCGCGCCAGCTGTCTCGTGCGGTCAAAACCAAGACGGGCATGGTGTGTCCGTCATTGCGCCATTTTTTCAAAACGGACAATCCATCCATCATGGGCAATCCCAAATCCAAGACGATGGCATCATAGGGTTCGCTCTCCCCCAGATAGTGTCCCTCCTCGCCATCGCCGCAGTGGTCTACCACATACCCCGCCGCCGTCAAACCGCTTTTCAATTGAGACGCAAGGGACTGGTCATCTTCCACCACTAAAATACGCATCACTGCCTTCCCATCGTTATTTTGACCCCACCTGCAAAACCGATGCCGTTCCTGCATCCACATGAACATCCATGAGTCTGCCATCATTGTGCAAGATGCGCATGTGATAGATCCATCCGTGCAATCCATCCCGACTGTTTTCAAGGCGCACCGCCATGACTCTGCCTTGAAACTGTCGCCCGACCGTTTTCAAAATTTCATCAAGCGGCAAGATGCTACCATCCCGCACCGCCTGCAAGGCAGCATCCTGATGCACATCGTCATCAGCATGAGATGGCGTGAGCATCGTCATGACGGCAAAAATCATCCATGGAATCATCATCTTCATGGCTATGATATATGACTATTCCAGTGATTGAGCAAGCGTCTCATCAGAGATGAAAACGGAAATTGTTCCTGCTGTTGTGGCAACATCCAAACGGCATGATGCGGCTCTTGGCAATTGCGTCCTTCCATGATGCGCGCCTCCAACGAAAAATGCGTAAACACATGCTGCACCGTTCCCGCAATCAGCCGCCAGTCATGAGCGGGTGGTGCATGGGCTTGCCATTGGCTCGGCGAGATGGATGTCCATTGGGTGTCGCGCCACGGTGTGGACGGCAGCAGCATCGTGCCCGCCAGCAATCCTGTGTCTTTGCGCCGTTCCAATAAAATCGCCCCCTCGTCATTGCGACACACAAAAAACAAGCCATACAAATGAGGGCGCGCTCGCTTGGTGGGCAAAACGGGATAATGAGACTGCTCTCCTCTGTCATAAGCACGACAGATTGTGCACAAAGGACAGCAATCACACAGTGGCATGTGTGGCTTGCAGATGGTTGCACCGAAATCCATCATTGCTTGCACATAGGCGGCACACTCATTGTGAGGTGTCAGACGCGCCACCATTCGGTAAAGCCAGCGATCCTGCAAGGGTGTGACGCGATCATGAGCAAACAGGCGCGTCACCACACGGCGCACATTGCCATCCACCACCACCGCCCGCCGATTGAACGCAATCGCCATAATCGCCGCCGCCGTGTAGCGACCAATCCCCGGCAGTGCCAGCCATTCTTTTTCGCAACAAGGAAATCTGCCGTTGCGTTCATGGACAATGATGCGCGCCGTCTCGTGCAAACGATGCGCCCTGCCGTAATATCCCAAGCCCTGCCACAACAACAGCATGTCGTCGCGTGATGCCGCCGCCAACGCCTGCACCGTGGGAAAGGCGACAATAAAGCGTCTGAAGTAGGGAATCACCACCGTGACCGTGGTCTGTTGCAGCATCACCTCACTGAGCCACACATGATAAACAGTGCGGCGACTCTCCCGCCACGGCAGAATCCGAGAATTCCTTCCATACCATCGCAAAATTGCCGATTGGATATATTCCACTGATGCCATAAACAACCATAGCATATTTTGTGGCAACCGTGTTATGATGCGTCATCATGGAAGCAAAAAATCGTCCCGTATCGCGTAGCTTTGCCGAAGCTCTGCCATCTCTGCGACCACTGGCACAAAGACCAGCATCACCAAAAGCGCGCAGCGAAAAGATCAAAAACAATTGGCAAGACATCATGCAAGAAGACATGACCAAAACCATGCAGTGTCATGGTATCATCATCAGACGCAAACAATACATCCTGCAGGTGAGCTCGCCCGACATTCATCCACTCATGATGCGCCATCACAGTCCCGCAATAGTCAAGAAAATAAATGACTTCTTTGGCGAGACGATGATTGATGGTATAAAGCTCATCACGCTTGATTAATTACATCATTCTTCTTATGATAGTCTTATGACTTCTTTTGTTCTTTCAATTTTTTCTGTTCTGTTCCTGACTCTTGGCGGGTCGCTGCCTGTGTGGGGCGAAATCGCCGACACTTTGGATGCCATGCAGGAAAAAGCATTGGGCAGCAGCGATGCTCCGGTGACGGTCATTGAGTATGCCTCTTTGACTTGTCCTCATTGTGGTCATTTTCACAATGGCATTTTGCCGGAGCTCAAAAAGGAATTCGTTGATTCGGGAAAGGTTCGTTTTATCTATCGCGATTTTCCTTTGGATCATTTTGCGTTGCGGGCGGCGATGCTGGCTCGCTGTAACAGTCATCGTGACTATTTTGCCTTTTTGGATGTTCTCTACAAAGATCAGCAACGCTGGATTACGGCTCAAGATCCGTTGGTGGCATTGTTGCGTCTGGCGCGTCTGGCGGGCATCAATGGCGAGGATTTCAAACAGTGCGTGGGCAATAAAGGATTGGAAGATGCCATTTTGCAACAACGCCTGCAGGCGGCAAAAAAATATCGCCTGCAAGCCACACCGTCCTTCATCATCAATGAAGAGCTCTATACGGGCGAGCTCACCTTTGACGGCATCAAAAGTGCCATAGAAGAACAGCTGCCAACAGCCGATGGCTAATTCGGTTCGTCTTCTTAAAATCGGCATCAGCGGTTTTAAGACTTTTCCCGACTCTGTTGAAATTCCATTGGCGCAAGGTCTCACCGCGATCATCGGACCCAACGGCTGTGGCAAAACCAATCTGTTTGATGCTCTGCGCTTCGTCATGGGCGAGAGCGCGCCCAAAGCCCTGCGGTGCCATGACATGGATGAAACCATCTTTGCCGGCAATGAGGATAAAGCACGCCGTAACATTGCCGAGGTCACACTGTGGCTGCATGTCTCCAATCCAGAAGACTTGCCCTTTCCCGTGAGTGACAACACCCTTGAGATTTCTCGCCGCATTGAACGGGGTGTGGGGTCGCAATGGCGCATCAATGGACGAGAAGTGCGGGCGCGTGATGTCACATTGCTGCTGGGAGATATGGCAACGGGCGCGCGCTCCAGCATGATTATGGCACAAAACACCATCCATCGCTTTATTGAATCGCCTCCTCTGCAAAGACGCAGCTTCTTGGAAGAAGCCGCGGGCATGAGCGGACTCTATGCACGGCGCGATGAAGCCACACGCAAACTCACCAGTGCCACCACCCAGATGGAGCGCATCACAGACCTGCTGCACGAACTCAAAAGCCAGCAGCGCAAACTCAAAAAAGATGCCGCACTCGCGCAAACCTATATTGCGCTGAAAAAACGCGTCAAAGCCATTGAACACGCACTGCTCATTTATGAGCAAACAATGCGCCATCAGCAAAAAACGCAAACCCAACAAGCCCTTGAAGAAAACCGACACCAATTGCAACAAAAGGAAGCCTTGCTTGTCATCGCAGAGGGACGGTGGCAACGCCTGCAAAAAATGAACAAACCGCTGCAACAAAAAATGGAACACAACGATGCCCAACGGCAACAGCTCAAAAGTGAGTTCGGTAGCCTCAATGTGGCACAGCATCACCGTCACAATCACCTCGCCATGACGCAAAAACGATTGCAAGAACTGGAAAAAGACCGCACCACCACCCAAAGTGAACTCACGCGCGCATCCCAACACATTGAGGAATATCAAAGAGAATCATCCCCAGACACAAAAGCAATCAAAGACCAGTTGCAAAATCAATTGCAAGAAAAAAACCGTCTGTGGCAAGAGAGTCAAAAACGCGTTGCGGAGGCACAGCGTCTCTATGAGCAAGACAAACAACGGCACATTCAACACCAAGAGGCACAAAAAGAAGCCCAGCGACTCCAAGCAGACCTCACACACGACGAGCAGCAGCTCGCCGCTCTGCCACCCACAGCCGAGCACGATGTGGATGAAGTCAAAAAGCAACTGGCGGGGTGGCGGGAAAAAATAGAAGAGACACGCCTTCTTGACGATGACTGGCAACAAAAAGAACGCACCGCTGAGACGGAAGCTCAACGGCTCAATCAAAAATTGTCTCAATTTCAATCTTTATCGGCGGACTCCATGATTCATCATGTGAGCGTCACGCCCGATTACGAACACGCTCTGGCGGCGGCACTGGGCTACGATTTGGATGCGTCCCACAAAGGACAAAAAGACCAAGCCTCATGGCATGAGCTACCGCCATTACATGGACGCATCACTCTTGCCGATGTCCCGCCACTCAGCGACTATGTGACCGCGCCCGCCTCATTGCAAAGACGCTTGCAACAGGTGGGCGTGTGCAACTCGCAAAAAGAGGGACACAAACTTTGGCGTCAATTGACCATCGGACAAAGACTCGTCTCCAAAGATGGCTATTTGTGGCGATGGGATGGATTTGTCGCCCCGCCCGCCGCCAACACCGAACAGCTGCATATTCTGCAGCGGCAGAAACATCATGAACAGATGCAAAGTGACCATGACGCTCTGTGTCACACCATTCAAGACATCAAAAAACAGCGCAAAACCCTCAGCGAACAACGCCAGCAATACATGGACGAAGAACGGCAGTGCCAAAAACACTATGAGACCATCTATGAGCAATCGGTTCAAATGCAAAAAACCATTGAGCGGCGCGCTGAATTGAATCAGCGCATTGCATCGGTGAAGGAGAAAATTGCCGCCAATCAAAAAATCGCCCGCACCGCGCAAGAACAAACTCGTCAGCCCATTGATGAAAAACACTTGCGCGAGTGGCAAGACCAAGACAAACAAAGCGGCTTTGAGCGCGACTCCGCACTGCAAGAATGGGCACAGTGGCAAGCATCTCATGAAGCCGCGCAAAAACAGCATCAGGCATGGCAGCAAACCATCACCCATTGTGAGCAAACGCTCGCTCAGCTGGAACAGCGTCATAAAGAGGCAACCGCTCAACACAATCAGCTGCAACAGGATGAAGAAAAAAGCAATGCCCGCCTCGCTCAGCTAGAGCCTTTGATTGCCGAGGCGGAGCGAAAATATCACCTATGGCTGCATCAGAAAAAGCGCATGGAGCGGTGGCTCACCCTTCATAAAAATCAATTGGAAAATATCAAAAGCGATATGGAGCAATTAAATGTGACGATGGCGCGCCACGAGGAACGATTGGCACAAAGCCAAACTCATGACGAGGAAATGCCCACCAATGATGACCAGCCCGCCATCACCATCACCACTGATGATGAGCGTCAGGCTCAATGGCAGGAATGTCAGCGAGGTCGGGCTCGGTTGGAGCAAATGGAAAATGACGGCGGCATCAATATGCGGGCACAGCATGACATGGCGACACTTCGTGAGCGCACCGACCAATTGAAAAAAGAAGCCAAAGATGTGGAGCAAGCCATTGGCACTTTTCGCCAAGCGGTGCGTGATATCAATCAGCGGGGACGCAAAAAACTCAAAGACACTTTCACGCAAATCAACAAGCACTTTGCCACTATTTTTTCTCAATTGTTTGCGGGCGGTCATGCGGCGATGTCTTTTGTGGGTTCGGAAGATCCCCTTGAGGCGGGCATTGATGTGGCGGTGCATCTTGCCAAGAGCAAAAGCAAAAGCCTTTCGCTTTTGTCGGGAGGCGAACGCAGCATGACGGCAATGGCTCTTATGTTTGCCATCTTTGCCACCCGCCCTGCTCCCCTGTGCCTGCTGGATGAGGTGGATGATTCGCTGGACGAGAAAAACATAGAACTATTGTGCAATCTGCTGCGCATCCTCACGCGCGATCATGACACCCGCTTTATCATGGTGACCCATCGTCCTCTCACCATGAGCTTTATGGACCGCCTCTATGGTGTCACCATGCGGCATCAGGGCATCTCTCATCTCGTGGCTCTTGATATCAAACAGGCTCAAGCACTCGCGCAACGCGAAAAGAGCGTGGCATGAATCAACTAAAGCAGCTCAAAAAGGACATTGAAAAGCACAAAAACGCCAAACGCGCCAAGCCATCCTCGCGCGCGACGCCCGCCTCATTTGCGTTGCGGGCGGGGAGTGATTTTCTCGGCGCGCTCATCACGGGAGGCTTGCTGGGCTACGCCGCCGATTCCTACTGGATGACAAAACCTTGCCTGATGATTGGAGGATTGTTTCTTGGTTTGCTGTCGGGCGTTCATCTGCTTTTGCAACACGCCGAAAAGATAAGCAAAAAATAGCGACTCGTGAAGCATTTGATTATTGACAAACCAATTATTGACAAACCAATTATTGACAAACGCTTGAAATGCACATATTCTAACCACCATGGCTATCCAGACGGAACAAAAACCAACCGAACATCGCAAGGCGAATGGCTTGTATGATGATGTGGTCGCCCTCAAAGCCGATGTGGTTGCTCTGAAGGTGGATGTTGCCACCATCAAAGAGCAAGGCAAGAATTTTGCCACCAAGGAAGATATCGCCAAGTTGGAGACCAAAATCGCCAAACTGGAAGCTCAAATCGCCAAACTGGAAGCTCAAATCGCTCAGGCGAGAGCTGAAAATAATGAAAATAACGCCAAACTGGAAACTAAAATCGCCAAACTGGAGACTCAAATCGCTGAGGTGCGAGCTGAAAATAATGAAAACATCGCCGAACTGCGAGCTGAAATCGCCCAGGTGAGAAATGATTTTTTGTATGCTGTCAATCGCGCGGCGGCGGGAGTGATTGTGTCCCTTGTGGGCATTCTGGTGACACTCATTTTGAAGTGACGAAAACCCTAGCCTCTTGGTGAGGCGAAATTATCGCCGCGCGCGACTTATTCAAGCCATTTCTTGTGTGCTTCATAATGCCCCTGTTCAGCAGCTTTCTGATACCATTGCAGTGCTTCATCCTTGTCTCGTGGCTCGCACATTCTTCCATAATTGTATTGGGCATCGGCAAGCCCTTGTTGGGCAGCCAACTGAAACAACCGTTCCGCGTTTCGATAATTTTTTTTCACGCCGTTTCCATGTTCATAAGCCAATCCAAGTTCGTTTTGTGCTTCGGCATCACCTTGTTCAGCCGCTTCGTAAAGCTCCTTTATTTTTTCACTTGATAAGTTTTTTTTGTCACCTCGTGACTCGTTCGTATCTATTTGAGGCACATGTAACATTTTATCTTGCTCCTTTCTCTTATCAAGTTCATCTTGGGCTTTAAGATGCTCCTGTTCATCAGCCGCTTCATACCAGAACTTACTTTTTTCCATATCTCGTGATACACCTTCGCCCCTGGCATACATACGACCAACCAGATATTGAGCATCAGCGTGACCGTTTATAGCTGCTTTTTCAAGCCAAGTAAAAGCTTCTTTGCTACTTTTCCCCTCATAGATATACATCCTGCCAAGATTGTATTGGGCATGAGAATCACCTTGCTCGGCAGCTTTTCTGTAATACCGTTTTGCAGTTTCAAAATTCTTTCGCACCCCCCTTCCATTGGCATACATCCAACCGATACTACATAGGGCAGGGATATTATTTTGTTCAGCGGCTTTTTGAAACCACCCCGCCGCTTTGTAATAATTTCTTTGCTTAAAATATCTCTCACCAAACTCAAATTGCGCTTGGGCATTGCCTTGTTCTGCGGCTTTTTTTGTTTCATCAAAAGTCATATTCCACAACGCCATCCCGCTAACACGATACACAATTTACGGACTTTTTTCAATCTTTAACAACACCGTATAAGAACTCTTGAGTTTTGCTGGCAAACATGCCAAAAGAATTAACGATGGCGAGTCCCTTCAAACAGTTTGAAATCGTTTCTCTCACGCCCGCCGTGGAGGTGGCGGGAGCGTCATTGAGCTTTACCAATTCCGCTCTTGCCATGATTGCCAGTGCCGCGATTTCATCCATCTTCATGGGGCTGGGAATGCGCCGCCGCGCTCTTGTGCCCGGGTATTGGCAAATGATGGTGGAATCGTGCCATCGCTTCGTTGCCAACATGGTGCGAGACAATGCCGGCGAGGGCTCGGAGAAATTCGTGCCCTTCGTTCTCTCCATCTTTCTTTTTATTTTATGCGGCAATCTGCTCGGATTGCTGCCCAGCAGTTTCACCTTCACCAGTCATATTGCCGTGACATTTGCCATGGCAGCCATTGCCTTTGTTGGCGTCACCCTTGTGGGATTTTACTATCATGGCATTGGTTTTTTGCGTCTGTTTGTGCCGCAGGGCGTGCCTTTATTGATGCTGCCCCTTATGGTGGTGATTGAAATAATTTCCTACTTGTCGCGTCCGGTGAGTTTATCGGTGCGTCTGTTTGCCAACATGATGGCGGGTCATGTCATGCTCAAAATCTTTGTGGGCTTTGTCGCCGCCATGGGAGTGTGGGGCGTTCTGCCGTTTGGCATCTCGGTGGCACTCAATCTGTTTGAGTTATTTGTGGCATTTTTGCAAGCCTATGTGTTTGCCATCCTATGCTCCATTTATCTTCATGATGCCTTGCATTTACACTAAACCCATCAAACAATGAAAGGAGGGGACTATGGATGTTGAAGCAGCTCGTTTGATAGGCGCCGGTTTGGCGATTGTCAGTCTTGGCGGCGTGGGAATTGCCATCGGCAATATTTTCGCTGCGCTGATTGAGGGGATGTCACGCAATCCTGAGTCCGCCAAGGATACTTTTCCGCGCGCACTGCTGGGCTTTGCCCTCGTGGAAGCGGTGGCATTGTATGCTTTGCTGGTCTCGTTTCTGATTCTCTTCGGATAAATCATGCCGCAGCTGGATCTTCTCACCTATCCCGGTCAATTGTTTTGGCTGGGAGTGACCTTCACCTTGTTTTACTATGTGATGGCGCATCTCATCGTGCCAAAAATTGACCATGTGTTGCAGACCCGTGCGGCTCATATCAATCATCACATCAAACAGGCAGAGGAACTGCAAAAAAAAGCCGAACGGTTGCAAAAACAGCAAGACGACATGCTGGGGCAAGCTCACGACAAAGCCCATGCCATCTTGCAAGAACAAGCCGCCGCATGGAACGCCAAAGAAGAAGAACACAAACAGCAACGCCAGCAAGAACTCAAACAGCAATTGGAACAAAGCCAGCGAACCATTGCGGCAAGTCATCAAGAGGCAATGGCACGGCTGGAACAGGTGAGCCTGCCGCTTCTTAAATCCATGCTGCACCACAGCGCGCATCTGGCTGTGGCGGATGACCATTTACAAAAAGCCATTGCCGAAAGCGTCAGCACATGGAAAACATGACCGCATCCTTTTATTTGAGCCTATTGATGAGCGACAGTTTTTGGGCGACCATGGCGTTTGTTGTCGCCATTGGGTTGGTGCTGAGACCCCTTGTGCGCGTCATCCGTTCGGCTTTGCACAACAACATTGTTGCCATCAGCCAATCCATCAAGAATGCCGAACAATTGCACAAACAAGCCCGCACTCTTCATCAGGAACTGCAAAAGAAAATGCCGCAAGTGGAGAAAGAAGCACGGCAAATTGTCACCGATGCTGAGCAGCTCGCCGCCACGCGCAGCGCACAACAGGAGGAAAAAATAAATCAAGACAATCTGCGTCATAGGCAGGACATGGCGACTCGTCTCACACGCATGGAAAACGATGCCCTTGCCGATATTCGCCGCGCCATGATTGCCATCACCCACCGTGCCGCGCGAAATCTTATTCAAGAAAAACTCACCCCACAGCAGGATGAGAAAAACAACGACCGCATCATCGCCAACCTTACAAACAACCTCAAAACAAAAATTTCATGATGAGTGAAGTGACAACAAAAAAAAGCTTTGCCATTCGTCATGGCAAAAAAGTGTATGAAGGCTACAATGATGAGCGTAAAGTTCAAAATAGGAAGCAAAAGGTCAAGCAGCGTCTTGGGTATGAGCATTTTACCAAAGATTTTGCAAAAAATAATAACCCTCTGCCAGCAGATTATGAAAATAAAATAATTTGCGGTGACTCCCTAGAAGTTCTGCAAAAATTGCCAGACAATTGCGTGGATGTCATCATCACATCGCCGCCCTATAATTTTGGCTTGTCTTATGAGACCAATGACGATACCAACAGCTGGCAAGACTATTACGACCAGCTGTTTGCCATTTTCAAAGAGTGCATTCGTGTTTTGACCTATGGCGGACGCGTGATTGTCAATGTGCAGCCGTTGTTTTCCGATTATATTCCGAGCCATCACCTCATCAGTCAGTTTTTCTTTGAGCAAGGACTCATCTGGAAGGGTGAGATTTTGTGGGAGAAAAATAATTACAATTGCAAATATACCGCATGGGGCAGTTGGCGCAGTCCGTCCAGTCCGTATCTCAAATACACATGGGAATTTGTTGAGATTTTCTGCAAGGGCAATTTGAAAAAAACAGGCGATGCCGACAACATTGACATCACCGATACGGAATTCAAAGAGTGGGTCAATGCCAAGTGGTCAATCGCGCCCGAGCATCACATGAAAAAATACAATCACCCCGCCATGTTTCCTCGCGGTTTGGTGGAGCGTCTGTTGAAATTGTTCTCCTACCAAAATGATGTCATCCTTGACCCCTTCAACGGCGCCGGCACCACCACCGTAGTAGCAAATTGTTTCAACAGACGCTATCTCGGAATTGATGTGTCACAAAACTACTGCGACACGGCAAAACGGCGAATTGACGAACAACAACTCCAACTTTGTAATATTGTCTATAATTCCTGATGCGTTTTTTGGTGAGTGAGCGTGAGTTGTTCCGAAGCTTTTCTGAATATGCCGTATTGGTCGGGCGTTTTGTTTGACCTCATCATGATTTTAGGTTCGTTTATAATCGGCTTGCAAAATGGTCATCTTGCACCACGCGATGCGATACCTGTGATGGCGTTCCAATTGGTCGTCTTTTGGTCTGTTATGTTTGGTCTGATTGTCATCTTGTACTGTTGAAAGCAAAAATCCCCCACATGACGCTATGGCGTTTTACTGAGCATCATAACTAATCACATCGTTCATGTCATAGAGTCCGGCGTTTTGTGAGACCGCCCAGACGGCGGCATCCACCGCGCCTTGCGCAAACACCTCTCGGGTGTGGGATTCATAGGCAACCTCAATCACCTCACCCATGCCATGAAAGGACAATCGGTGCACACATTTGAATGATGACCCCCCGCGCGAAACGCTAAAGCCAATGCTCCCCTTGGGACGCGTTCCTTCACGATTAATCAGATACTGCGGTTTTTCATCGCCTCGCCCCTCAGCGACACACTGTCCCAATCGCCAAGCGATGCCGGACGGTGCATCCTGCTTGTGATGGTGATGCACCTCTAAAATCTCGGCATCATACTCAGCTCCCAATGAGCGCGCCGCACTGCGCGCCAACTCACACAAAAGATGAGCCCCCCGACTCATATTGGGCGCGCACACAATGGCAACACGCTCAGAAGCCTCGCGCATCGCCTCCCGAGCCGCCTCGTCAATGCCGGTAGAGCCAATCACCAACGCCGTTCCGGTGTCTGCGGCACACTCGCTGTGCAAGGAAGCCGTCTCGCCGGAGGTAAAATCAATGACCACATGGGAATGTTTGAAAAAATCTTCAATGTCATCGGCGAGCAAAACACCACGAGATTCCCGACCGCACAACACACCGGCATCCACTCCCATGGATGGATGCCCCTGCCGCTCATAGGCTCGCACCAACTGCACGCCCTGCTCTTGCTGCTCGCGTCTGATCAATTCCGACACCACCATGCGTCCCATGTTGCCCGCAGCACCCGCAACACCTATGTGAATTTGATTGTCCATGACCACTCCGTCCTCAAAGAGATGACACCAAAGCGTTATTGCTATCACATGACACCCAATCAATGCAATATACATGATATATGTCACAAATTGGAATGATTAATGACAAAAAAGAGGCGAAAATATGTGCCGTTACGAAAACATCTCTTTGATTTTGTTGAAAAAGCCACTGGATTGCGGTTGATTCTCCCGCTCTTGTGCCAGCTCCTCAAAGCGCGTCAGTAATTCTTTCTGCTCCTGAGACAAGTTGGACGGTGTCTCCACGAAGATTTCCACAAACATGTCATCGCGCCGTCCGCCACCGTTAATGTGCGGCATTCCCTTTTTGGCAATGCGAAGGCGATGTCCCGACTGCGTGCCCGCTTTGACCTTGATGGTCAAAAGAGAGCCATCAATGGTGGGAACATCAATCTCACCGCCCAAAGCCGCGGTGGTGAGAGAAATGGGCATATAACAAATCAATGAATCGCCGTCACGGTGAAAAATCACATGGTCTTTTTGCTGCACCACCACATACAAATCACCCGCCTCGCCACCATTGAATCCCGCCTCACCTTGTCCCCGCAGTCGCAAGCGGGTGTCATCAGAAACCCCTGCGGGAATTTTAATATGACGAGTCACCCGTCCCATCACTCTCCCCTGCCCCGAACAGTGAGAACATAAATCCCTCAGCACCTCACCACTGCCGCCACACGCCGAACAGCTGGTTTGCATGGCAATCAGTCCTCGCTGAATGGTTCTAAACCCCCGCCCGCCGCAATCGGGACAGTTCACCCGTTGCCCGCCATCACTGCCGCCCGTGCCATGACAGTGCTCACACGGTGCGGGGGCTTCAAAGCGAATGGATGTCTCTTTTCCCGCCAGCATTTCCTCCAGCGTCAGTTCAATGCGATAGCGCAAATCGCCGCCTCGCCGCCGCCGATTGTGATGCTGCCCTCTGGACGCACCACGAAAGCCGCCCATGTCAAACACACTCTCAAAAATATCGGCAAATCCACCGCCGCCAAAGTCAAATCCGCCGGCAAAACCGCCGCCGTCGCCGCCGCGCAATCCATCCGAGCCGTACATATCGTACATCTGCCGTTTTTCGCGATCCCGCAAAACCTCGTAGGCTTCGTTGATTTCTTTGAATCGCTTCTCCGCCGATGCATCGCCCTGATTGCGATCGGGATGATATTTCTTTGCCAAATTGCGAAAAGCGGCGCGAATATCCGTGTCACTCGCCTCTCGTTTGACTCCTAACACATCGTAATAGTCTTTCGCCATGGAGGTCACGCGGCGGCATCTTCGGAGTCATCATCCTTTTTCTTGCCCTTCTTTTCTTTCGGGACTTCCTGCACATCCACCACTTCGGCTTCTGTGGTCTGTGGATCATGAGCCGATTCTTTTTCTTGTTGTGCCTGATAGACAGCCTCGCCCAGCTTCAGAGCCGATTGCGCCAAACCCGCAACCGCTTTGTTCAAAGCCTCCACATCATCGGTTTTCTCCTTCACGAGAAAGCGTAAAGTCTCCATATGACTTTCAATAGCGGTCTTATCCGCCGCCTCCAAGCGATCGCCATATTCCTTGAGATTGCGCTCACTCTCATGAAGCAAAGCCTCACCCTTGTTGTTCAATTCAATGATCTCTCGGCGTTTCTTGTCATCGCCCGCATGCTGCTCGGCTTCTTTGACCATGCGCTCAATATCCTGCTCACTCAAACCTCCCGACGGCTGAATGCGAATGGATTGCTCCTTGCCAGTCGCCTTGTCTTTGGCATTGACGCTGGTGATGCCATTGGCATCAATATCAAATGTGACCTCAATCTGAGGCATGCCGCGCGGCGCAGACGGAATCCCCACCAAGTCAAATTGTCCCAATAATTTGTTGTCAGAAGCAATTTCGCGCTCCCCTTGAAAGACGCGCACCGTCACCGCCGCCTGATTATCCTCAGCGGTGGAGAAAACCTGACTCTTCTTGCTGGGAATGGTGGTGTTGCGCTCAATCAATTTGGTAAACACGCCCCCCAATGTCTCAATGCCCAGCGACAGTGGCGTGACATCCAACAATAAGACATCCTTCACATCACCCGCCAGTACGCCGCCCTGAATCGCCGCCCCCATCGCCACCACCTCATCGGGATTGACTCCTTGATGGGGATCGCGTCCAAAAAATTCTTTGACTTTCTCCACAATCTTCGGCATGCGAGTCATGCCGCCCACCAAGACCACATCCTTCACCTCACCGGCCGACAAGCCAGCATCCTGCAACGCCTTCTTGCACGGCTCAATGGTGCGCTCAATCAAATCCGACACCAACGCTTCCAATTTGGCACGGGTCATCCGCACATTGAGATGCTTGGGTCCGTCATTATCGGCGGTGATAAAGGGCAGATTGACCTCCGTCTGCGGCAAAGAGGACAACTCAATCTTTGCTTTTTCCGCCGCCTCCTTGAGGCGTTGCAGTGCCAATTTATCTTTGCGCAAATCAATGCCCTGATCTTTACGAAATTCTTCGGCGAGATAGTCAATGATTTTTTTGTCAAAATCTTCGCCACCCAAAAATGTGTCTCCATTGGTGGATTTCACCTCAAAGACACCATCGCCAATTTCCAAAATAGAGACATCAAAAGTCCCACCACCCAAGTCATAGACGGCAATCATGCCCTGATCGCGCTTATCCAGACCATACGCCAATGCCGCGGCGGTGGGCTCATTGATGATGCGCAGCACTTCTAATCCGGCGATGCGTCCCGCATCCTTGGTTGCCTGACGCTGAGCATCATTGAAATAGGCGGGAACGGTGATGACCGCCTGCGTCACATCTTCACCCAGACGCTGCGTTGCATATTCTTTCAATTTTCCTAAAATAAAACCACTGATTTCGCTGGGTGAATACGCCCGCTCCGCCATCTTCACCCATGCATCACCATTGTCTCCCTCGACAATCTCGTAAGGCACCATATCCTTATCTTGGGCCACGACAGGGTCGTCCATGCGCCGTCCCATCAAACGCTTGATGGCAAACAATGTGTTTTCGGGATTGGTCACAGCCTGCCGCTTGGCAACCTGACCCACCAGACGCTCATCATCCTTGCCCAACGCCACCATAGAGGGCGTGGTGCGTCCGCCTTCACTGTTTTCAATCACACGCGCCTCGCTGCCTTCCATCACAGCCACGCACGAATTGGTCGTTCCCAAATCAATACCAATCACTTTGGTCATTGTATCTCTCCTTTGCTCAAACCCCGCAAAAGCGGCAGTCCGGTTACGCTGTTAAAGCCGTATGGCGATTCCTCGCACAGAAACAATTCCTCCCATCAAGCAAATTGAACCGTGAGATTGCTCATCATATAAGGCACTGGCATCAATTGTGCAAGCCTCATTGTTTTGCCTTTTTAGTCTTCGTTGCTTTAACAGGTGCGCCGGCACTCACCACCACCATCGCCGCTCGCAGCAGTCGGTCATGCATCCGATACCCCTTACGCAAAACGCGAACAATGCCACCCTCAGCAATCTCGCCATGAGGCTCGCGCTGCACCGCCTCATGCTCCTGATAGGAAAACCCATCACCCACTTGAGGCACCACTTCCTCAATGCCAAAATTTTTCAAAACCTCCAGCAACTCACGCTTGCTGGCATGAATTCCTGTGGTCACGCTTTTGAGCAGTGCCGCCGTGCTCTTCTTGCTTCCCTCCAGAGAATCGAGTGCCATATCCATATGATCCGCAACGCCCAAAAACGCCTGTGCCAACTGTGCCGCACCAAACCGGCGTTGCTCCGCCATATCTTTTTCATGGCGTTTGCGCATGTTTTCCATATCCGCCAGCGCGCGCATCAGCTTATCTTTCAGCTCATCGGCTGATTCCTCCTGACTCTCGCTTGAATCAATCTCTGCTGGCTCTTGGTTTTGCTCGGGATTTTGAGGTTCTTTTTGCGTCATGATGGCAGTCTCCTTGCTATTGTTCCTGGGCAATGATGCGTCTGAGCAAATCGGCGGTGTAATCCACCATGGGAATGATCTGACCATAATTCATCCGAGCAGGACCCACAACACCAATTGCCCCCACCACAGTCTCATCCTGATCGCGAAACGGCGCAACCACCATAGAACAGCCCGCATGGCGAAACACCGGACTCTCTGCACCAATAAACAAACGCACCCCTTCGGCTTTTTGTGTCATCTCCACCAAGTCCAACAGCTGGCATCCTGATTCTAAATCGGCAAAAAGTGATTTAATCCGATCCAAGTCCTCCAGTGCGTGCATATCCTCCATCAGTTGAGAATATCCGCGCACAATCAAATAATCTTTGCTTTGTCCGCTCCAAGTGGCAAGTCCCGCCTCCACCACGCGACACGATGCCTCATCCAACGCCGCCTTGTGGTCGCGAATTTCCTGCTGAATGGACAAACGCATATCCTTCAGTGTGTGCCCACACAGGCGATCATTGAGATAATTGGCGGCACGGCGCAGGTCAGACTGCGTCAATGATTTCGAAAGCGAAATGAGACGATTTTCCGTCTCTCCATGATCTCCCACAATCACCGCCAGAGCCTTTCCCTCATCCAAAGGAACAAATTCAATGTGCTTGATGGGCAAGTCTCGCCGTGGTGCCATCACCACCCCCGTGCAGTGGGACATCATGGACAACACATCGGATGCTTGTTCCAAAATAGAGGCAATGCCTTCGTCCGCCTCCGCCATGTTTGATTCAATCAGGGCGCGCATGTTCTCATCCGCCGATTTCACCTCCAACAATCCCTCCACAAACAATCGCAAACCAGCATCCGTTGGCAGCCGTCCCGATGAACTGTGCGGTGCATACAACAAGCCCATCCGCTGCAAATAGGACATCACATGACGCACAGTCGCCGACGACAGACGACTGTCAAGACGCATCACCACATTGTCCGAACTCAATGGAGAACCCGTCTGCAAAAAATAATCCACCACAATGGAAAATATGGAACGCGAACGCGAGTCCAGTAGCCCCAGCACATCACCCGACTGCAAAGATGCCAGTCCCATCTCCGTTTTGGAATCCCGTCTCATATCCATTGTTAATCACTCCTGCACTGATATAGTACATAGCATAATGGGGAGGTCAAAAACATCATGTATTTCAATATAGGACAACGCCTTGTTCTTGCAACACACAATCAAGGCAAGGTGAGGGAAATCGGAGCGATGCTGCGTCCCCATCGCCTCACCGTGATTGATGCTTCAAGCGCGTCTGTGCCCGAACCCATAGAAGATGGTGACAGTTTTGAAGCCAATGCCTTGCTGAAATCTCGCCATGCGGCACGGCTGAGCGGCTTGCCCGCCCTTGCCGATGATTCCGGACTTGCCGTCACGGCTCTGGACGGTGCACCCGGTATCTATTCGGCACGCTACGGCGGACCAGGACAGCCCTTCAGCAAAGCCATTGAACGAGTGCTCGCCGAACTCTCAGACCACACCGACCGAAGCGCGCGCTTTATCTCGGTGCTTGCCCTCACTTATGAAAGTGGCGGCAGAGAATACAGTCACTGCTTTGGTGGCTCGGTGCTGGGAAGCATCACCCACCAGCCCATCGGCGAACACGGATTTGGCTATGACCCCATCTTTATCCCTCAGCACCACCAACTGAGCTTTGCCCAAATGCCGCAAGAAACCAAAAACACCATCTCGCATCGCGCCCGCTCGTTCCAATTGTTTCGCCATGCCATGTTGCCGTGAATCACAATCCTCGCCTCTGGCACTTTATGTCCATTTTCCCTACTGCCATCACAAAAGTGGCGGCAAGGAATACAGTCACTGCTTTGGTGGCTCGGTGCTGGGAAGCATTGCCCTCCAGCCCATCGGCGAACACGGATTTGGCTATGACCCCATCTTTATTCCTCAGCACCACCAACTGAGCTTTGCCCAAATGCCGCAAGAAACCAAAAACACCATCTCGCATCGCGCCCGCTCGTTCCAATTGTTTCGCCATGCCATGTTGCCGTGAATCACAATCCTCGCCTCTGGCACTTTATGTCCATTTTCCCTACTGCCATCACAAAAGTGGCGGCAAGCAATACAGTCACTGCTTTGGTGGCTCGGTGCTGGGAAGCATCACCCACCATCCCATCGGCGAACACGGATTTGGCTATGACCCCATCTTTATTCCTCAGCACCACCGACTGAGCTTTGCCCAAATGCCGCAAGAAACCAAAAACACCATCTCTCATCGTGCCCGCTCGTTCCAATTGTTTCGCCATGCCATGTTGCCGTGAATCACAATCTGACCCTCTGGCACTTTATGTGCATTTTCCCTACTGCCATCACAAAAGTGGCGGCAAGCAATACAGTCACTGCTTTGGTGGCTCGGTGCTGGGAAACATTGCCCACCAGCCCATCGGCGAACACGGATTTGGCTATGACCCCATCTTTATTCCTCAGCACCACCGACTGAGCTTTGCCCAAATGCCGCAAGAAACCAAAAACACCATCTCCCATCGTGCCCGCTCGTTCCAATTGTTTCGCCATGCCATGTTGCCGTGAATCACAATCCTCGCCTCTGGCACTTTATGTGCATTTTCCCTACTGCCATCACATCTGTCCCTATTGCCATCTTCATAAAAGTCTCAATCACGCCATTGATGAAAAACGCGTTCTATCTGCCTATGAGGCACAATTATCATATCTGGCGGCACATGTGCCACTGCGTCCTGTCACCAGTGTTTTTTTCGGCGGCGGTACGCCTTCATTGATGTCCCACCACATGTGTGCTCGCTTGCTGGAACGCATCAGTCATTATTGCGGTATTCATGATGATGCCGAAATCACATGTGAGTTTCATCCATCCCATCATGAGCAATTGGCGAGTTTCAAAGCGGCTGGTATCAACCGAATTTCCATCGCCGCCGAAGCTTTCACTGACAAAGGACTGCAAACGCTTGGTCGTCCCTACGACACGACCGCCATCATCACCATGCTGCAAAAAGCCCAACGCCTCTATGACCATGTCTCGTGTGACTTCATCCATAGCCGTCCTCATCAAACGCTTGCCCAGTGGCAAGAGGAACTGCACGCCATCATTGCCCTTGGGTGTGACCATCTCTCTCTTTACGAGCTCACGCTGGATGGCGGCAGTGTGTTTGGCAAACAACACGCTCAAGGCATTCTGAAGACTCACGATGAAAGCAAGGCGCGTCAGTTTTATGACGAAACCCACAAAATCATGACATCCGCGGGGTATCATCAGTATGAGATTTCCAATTATGCGCGTGACCATCACGAAAGCCGTCATAATCTTTCCTATTGGCGTTACGAGCCGTCCATTGCCATTGGCGCGAGTGGTGCGGGACGCATGGACACCTCAGACGGCGCGCGCATTGCTTTGCGCGCCATCTGTCACGCCGCCACATGGCTTGAGGCGGTGGAGCAAGGAGACAGTGGCTACGATGAATGGCACACGCTCTGTGCCACAGAAATGGCTCGGGAGATTTTTCTCACCCAGCTGCGCCTGAGCGTGGGTCTGTCATTGACACGCCTTCATGAGCTCACGGGCGGCGGTCTTGACCAGTGGTGCGATATGAGTGCCCTCCAACGCCTGCAACACGGCGGATGGCTCACATGCACTCCAACACATTTGCGCCTCACCCATGATGGACGCGCTGTGTTTAATGAAGTGCTGGCACAGCTACTCCTCTGAGGAGCCGCGTGTTCCTTGATAAATCAGTTCCCGCTTGGGCTGTTCAATGATGCGGGGGCCTTTTCTTGTCATTTCATAAATAGCCAGAGCTCGTTCAACAAATCCCTTGTCGTTAAGACGAAAAAATCCATTCACTCCCTTATAGCCGCGCGGCAGTGTCAGACGCTCCACCGTGATGTCCCCCGTGCGTGACAGATTGAGAACCAAAGACAACGCATCATACACAATGGAAGCAATGCGGGTGGGCGATTGCTCAAAGGTCTCGCGAAAGCGTCTTTGAAAATTGCGGCGCGGTGTAATCAGGGTTGAGACAAACCATCCGCCGCGCAAAGATGGATCGCCAAACAATGTTTCATCCTCCCAGATGCTCGTTCCCAAAAACAACACATCAGGCGGTGAGGCTTGAGAAAACGCCAAAAAAGCGGTGGCTGACAATAAATCCTGCCCCCCCATCGGCAGCAACACCGCATCAAAAGGCAGGGCAATCTGTCGCCGCAAGTCCTGAATAACGGGAACATCCTCTTTGGATTTCACATCCAGCTGCAAACGCTCCCGCCACTGTTCAAACAGGATATCCCTTTTATCAAAAGAGGCAAACTCATTGATTTGATCAAACACGCGATTGATGCGTCCCTTATAAAACAAGCGGCGCGTGACCAAAACATCATTTTCTTTGGCAAAAATGTCCAGCACCGCTTCCGCGAGACGCGCGTATTCATCGTCCGATGCCAAAATGGCGAATCGCCGCGCCCCCTGTTCAAACGCGTAACGCACGATGCGCGCCGCATCCTCATAGGGATCATAGCCCATCATGAAAATATTGCTGGCGGCATAATTGAAATTAGAACTCAGTGCCAGCACCGGGATGCCCTCACGAATGGCATCATCGTAGATTGCCGCCACTTCTTCCGAAAACAAGGGCCCGATGATGACATCCGCGCCCTGTGCAACAGCATCCCCGAATGCCTCCTGTGCCTTAGAGGCATAGCCCTCCGTGTCATAGGGCTGCAGACGAATATAATCCGCGCCGTAATCAAATAATGCCAGCTCCGCGGCGGCGCGCAGATTATCACCCAAAGCCTTCCACTCCCCCGACAAAGGCAGAAGCAGTGCGATGGTGACGGTATCCTCCTTATTGGCTGGCGCAACGGCATCATCATTTTGCGCGTGTGCCATGCCGCTCGCCATGAGCAGAGTCAGCAGAACAGTCAGCAGAACCGTCAGCAGAACCGTCAATTGTGTCAGTTTTTTCATTTCCTTTGCCGCAACCCAAAATTATGATAAAGAGCCATCATGATGACAACTCCCATCATAAAGCAGGCGTCCGTGGAACTCAACGCTGGATTGTATGTTGTGGCGACTCCCATTGGTCATAGCGAAGATATTACTCTGCGCGCCTTGAATGTTTTGACTCATGCCTCGGTGATTGCCTGTGAAGACACGCGCCACACCAAACGCTTGCTGTCCATTCATGGCATCACGACTCCTTGCACGATTTATCATCAGCACAATGCCTCGCGAGTGACCAAAAATCTGCTGGAACGCATGAGCCAGGGCGATGCCATTGCCTTGGTGAGTGATGCCGGCATGCCCACAATTTCAGACCCTGGCAGATGTCTGATTGATGCCTGTCACGAAGCGGGCATTGGCTGCACGGTGATTCCGGGGGCGAGTGCCATCACGACGGCTCTGGCTGCCAGTGGCTTGGCGGCGGATGTGTTTTATTTTGCCGGTTTTGCGCCGCGCAAACAAGGAGCACGAAAACAATGGCTGACTCGTCTGTCGCACTATGATGGCGCGCTGGTGCTGTTTGAATCCCCCCATCGCCTGCTTGCCTGCCTTGCCGATTGCGCGACAATTTTTCCCACCCGCCAAGCAGCGGTCGGACGAGAAATGACAAAAAAACACGAAGAAATCAAACGAGGACTGCTCTCAGATCTTCACGCCCAGTACCAAAATTATGAACGCATTCGCGGCGAATGCACAATTGTAATTAGTGGCAAGGAGCACGGCGGTGCATAAAAAAACGCGCGCTCGTCTGAGAGGTCTTTGGGGTGAGTATTACGCCATGTTGTATTTGTTCCTGCGTGGCTATCGCATTGTGCATCACAATTGGCGATGCCCTTTGGGTGAGATTGATATCATCGCTCGGCGCGGCAGCCATCTGGCGATGATTGAGGTGAAACATCATGAGTTCTACGATGATGCCGCGCCTGCGGTGTCAACTCGCCAGCAGTCGCGCATTGTGCGGGCGGCGGGCATGTATCTGACATCTCATCGCCGCATCACCAATGACACCATTTCATTTGATGCCATTGTCTTGCACGGATGGTGGCGACTGCATCACATACCCAACGCATGGCAATAAAAACGACAACAAAAACAACTTTGCGTCATCATTCGCGCATTGTGCGGGCGGCGGGCATGTATCTGGCATCTCATGCTCGCGCCACCAATGACACCATTTCATTTGATGCCATTGTCTTGCACGGCTGGTGGCGACTGCATCATGTCCCCAACGCATGGCAATAAAAACGGCAATAAAAAACAACTTTAAGTCATAAAAACTCTTGACAAAGAAACGGGTCATCTTATGTATTGCCAGTGCATCATGACCATGACATCAGCGATTCGCTCTGTGCTTTGGCACAGTATTTTTATGCCGCCTCAGAACAGCAGGAATCATTGCTTTTGGACGACAAAGCCTTGGCATCGCTGTCTTATCTGTTGTGCCAGTTGGCTCTGCAGGCGGTGGATTTGGAGGAAGTTCATGACCAGTGCATCCATTGAGCATCTTCATCAACAAATCAAAAATCGCCTGCCTCCCGTTCTGGAAGAGATTGCCGAGATTGCGGGCGTTGAGGTTGCCCTCAATCTTGCCCTTCAAGGTGGCGGACGGCGACTGCGTGTGCCGCGCGAAGCCACTGGCAGTCGCCTTGCCTCATGGGTGGGAAGCGATGCCGCGACGCGCATCGCTCAACACATGAGCTACATGTATTTTGAAATTCCGCAAGCCAAATCGGCGTGTGCCTTGTGGATGCGTCATCAAGGCAAGAGTGTTGAAGACATCGCCTACAGTCTCAAATCCACTCGGCGTTCCGTGCAAAATTGGCTCAATGGCACATGACGGCGTTATCTTTCACCTCGCGCATCTCTCACTTTCAGCCTATATCAGCCTCATGACCGACCCCATCACCATTGATATCAATCTGCTTGTTCTCTTGTGGGAGGTGACTCTTGCCGTCATAACGGCGGTTGCCTTTTTGGGCATGTGGCTGTTTCGCCGTCAATTATCACAGACTCAGGTCATCAATCAGGTTGAAAAGCGCGTGGTGTGCATGGAAGAGCGTCTGAATAATGTTCCCACCAAGGCGGCTGTGGCGCGCATCGCAGGCGATGTGCGCGCGCTGTCGCAGCTGCTGCAGCGCATTGAGCGTTGCATTGAGCGCATTGATCACGCCGTGAAAGACTCTCAATCGTCATGACACAGCGTCCGCCTCTTGCCGAACACATTGAACAATTGATTTTTGATTATAGCCGTCATCCCGATGAGCCGATGACCAGCGCCGATTTGCATCAGCTGGCGCGAGCGGCAAAAGAATTGGCAACGGCGCGCCACATTCATGAAAAGCAGCCTCCCGATTCGGCATCCAAAAAAAGCAAAGGGCTCTCCAAAAAAACCCTGCAGCTGATAGAGCATGACATTCTCGGCATCAAACGATGAGGCGGCGCAGCGTCCTGCTCTGGCGTTGATTTCGGCTCACGCGCGGCAGGCGTATTTTCTGCCGTATCAGGAGATGTGGCTGCGAGATTCTTCTCGTCTGAAAATATGGGTGAAATCTCGGCGTATTGGCGCGACCTATGTGCAAGCCTATGAAGATGTCGCCGATGCCGCCAGTGGACGCGGCATGGATGTGTGGTTTTCCTCCGCCGATGAATCCGCCGCCAAAGAGTATATTCGCTATTGCATTCACTGGGCGGAATTGCTCAATCTCGCCGCGCAAGATTTAGGAGAAATTGCCCTTGATGCCGACAATGGCGTCAAGGCACAGGCACTGTCGTTTGCCAATGGTCATCGCATTCATGGCATCAGCAGCAATCCGCGCGCCTTTCGCTCCAAGGGAGGCAAGTTGGTTTTGGATGAGTTTGCCTTTCATCAAGATGCTCGCGCCATGTGGAAGGCTGCCGCCCCCATCGTGACTTGGGGATATCCGGTGCGTTTGATTTCCAGCTGTAACGGCAAGCATTCATTGCATCAGCAACTGAGTGAACAAGCCGACCACAGCGATAGCCCATGGAGTCTTCACAAGACCACCATTCGTCAAGCGGTGGATCAGGGTTTGGCGGATCGCATCAAGGCGCGCCCACTCAAGCATCATGAGCGTGATGCCTTCATTGAGGAGTGTCGCGCCATTGCTGGCAATGAAGATGCCTTTCGCGAAGAGTATTTGTGTGAAGCCAGTGATTCCAAAAAAGATTTTCTGGAATGGCAGGATATCATGGCGTGTGAGCACGCCCTTGCGGGGCGTGAGGACGGTTATCAAGGAGGCATCTGTTACGGCGGCATGGATATTGGTCTGCGTCACGATCGCACGGTGATTTGGATTGTGGAACAGTGCGGTGATGTCTTTTGGACGCGAGAGGTGGTGGCGTTGCATGATTGCTCATTTGCCCAGCAGGATGCCACACTGCACCGTCTGATGAGCCACTATCGTGTGGGACGCTTGGCGATGGATCGCACCGGCATCGGGGAGCGCAGTGTGGAGCAGTGTCAGCAACGCTATGGTCAACACTGTGTGGAGGGGGTTCATTTCACTCTTGCCAGCAAGAAAGAGATGGCGATGAGTCTCAGAAATGCCTTCATGATGCGTCAGGTGCGTATTCCCGAAGATGAAACCATTCGCAAAGATCACCACACCATTCGCAAGACAGTCACCGCTGCGGGACATGTCCGCTTTGATGCGCGGCGCACCCAAGACGGGCATGGTGACTATTTTTGGGCTCACGCCCTTGCTTTTTATGCCGCAGGCATGGGGCAGCATCGGTATGATTATGTCAATCACCGTGCCTCACCTCTTTTTCACCGTGAATCACGGGATGCACACGCTGTGTCACCGTATTCTCGTCACACAACCATCTGGTAATCATAGGAGAATTGTTCATGTCTATTATTGACCCTCGCCATCTGTTGGAGCCTCAGGCTCATACCGAAGAGAATCACAGTTTTTTGGCTCGCAAGAATGGCATTGACCCCTCAGTGGGTCTGACACCGACCCGCCTTGCGCGCCTGTTGCGAGATGCGGAAAACGGTCAGTGGGATGACTATCTCGCACTGGCGGAACGCATGGAGGAAAAAGACGCTCAATATTTGGCGGTTCTGGGAGTGCGCAAGCGTCAGGTGAGTCAAAAGCACCTGCGCGTTGCCCCCGCCGATGACAGCCATGATGCCATGCAGGATGCCGAGCTGGTGCGCCAGTTCATCAATCGCATGACCATTGAAGACGAACTCTTTGACATGCTGGATGCGGTGGGCAAGGGCTATTCGGTCACCGAGATTTTGTGGGAGACCAGTGAGCGGCAGTGGATGCCCACCGCTCTGAAATGGATGGACCCGCGTCTATTCGTCTTCAAAAATCACCGTTTAGAGCTGGGCAATCATCAAGAGTCTGAGGCTTTGCGTCCGTTTCAATTCATCACTTTGTCGTTGCGAGCGAAATCTGGCTTGCCGTCGCGCGGCGGCTTGGCTCGTCCGATGGCATGGATTTATCTTTTCAAGAATTTTTCCATTCGCGGCTGGCTGGAATTTGCGGAAATTTATGGACAACCCCTGCGCTTGGGACGCTATCACAACGGCGCGAGCGAGGAGGAAAAACGCACCCTGCTGCGAGCGGTGGCGGGAATCAGCCGTGATGCCGCCGCCATCATTCCCGAAAGCATGTCCATTGAATTTGCCTCTGCCAATGCGCGCGGCAGTGGGGAGCTGTATGAAAATCTTGCCTCCTACATGGACAGACAAATCTCCAAGCTGGTTCTGGGTCAAACCAGCACCATAGATGCCATCAGTGGCGGTCATGCGGTGGGACGGGAACACGAAAAAGTGCGCCAAGACATCATGCGCGCCGATGCCAGACAGCTGGAAGCCACCCTCAATCAACAATTGATTCGTCCGCTCGTGATGCTCAATCACGGTGCGCGCGCCAGCTATCCGCGGCTGATCATTGAGGATGACACCAACGAGCGTCCCAATTGGGATGTGCTGAGCAAAGCATTAGAGCGTCTTGTGCCACTGGGCTTGCAGGTATCGGAACAAGAGGTGCGCTCCATGTTGGGTCTGTCCCGCCCCAAAGAAGGGGATGCGCTGCTGGGTGAGTCTCACGACAAGCCCGCGCCCACCCGTTGATCGCGATGAATCCACACATTCATGAGCAATCCCACGCCCACAAAGAGCGTGATCATGCTGGAGCCGCCATAGGATAAAAACGGCAACGGTGCCCCCACCACAGGCAGCAAGCCACTCACCATGCCGATGTTGACCACCACATAGGTGGTGATGGCTGTCGTCACCCCCAGCGAGATGACCACTCCAAAATGATGACGACACGCAAAGGCGATGTAAAATCCCGATGCCATCACAATCGTGTAAAGCAGCAGCAAAAAGATCGCGCCGCTAAATCCCATCTCTTCGGCGTACATGGTAAAGATAAAGTCGGTTTGTTTCTCCGGCAGAAAATCCAAGTGACTTTGAGGTCCTTGCAAAAACCCCCGTCCCCAAAATCCGCCCGAGCCCAAAGCGATTTTAGATTGAATGGCATGATACCCCGCGCCCAAAGGGTCTTGTTCGGGGTCAAGAAATGCCAGCAGGCGGCGTTTTTGATAGTCATGCAAATAGCTCCAAGCAAATGGCGCAGACAGCAAAGCCAAAAAGCTCATCAGCATGAACTTGAACGATGACACCCCCGCCATATAAATGGTGACAATGCCAATAATCACCAGCAAGATCGCCGTTCCCAAGTCGGGCTGAATGGCGATGAGAGCGGCGGGGATAAAAATCAATGCAAGGGGAATCACAAAGGAGCTCCATGACATGCGCGTCTGACGAGAACGGTCATGAAAAAAGCGCGCCAGCAACAAGACGAGACTGACTTTTAATAATTCGGAAGGTTGCAATCGCAGGACATCAAAATCCAGCCACCGCCGTGCCCCCATGCCGGTGTCCCCAAACAAAAAAACAGCCAGCAGCAGCAAGAGGGTCACCCCATACAATGGATACGCCCACCCATGCCATTGATTGATGGGGCGACTGGCAATGAGCATCATGATGCCAAGCCCCAACACCAACCGAACGGCGTGGGTCAGTGCCCACGGCTGCCACGCGCCTCCTGCGGCGGAGTAGAGCATAGCGACACCAATCAGGGAGAGCATCGTCACCGCCAGCAACAATGGCAGATGATGATTTTTGATTAAGGTCATCATGCGGCGTTCCTGTCAGGCAGCCATCGCTGTGCCCATAGCAAGATGTCTCTGGCGATGGGAGCAGCCACCGCCGCGCCTCCCCCACCATGCTCCACCAACACCGATACCGCATAGCGAGGACGGCGCAATGGTGCGTATCCCACAAACACCGCATGATCGCGCAAGTGCCACGGCAATTGGCGATTGGACAACGAGCCCAGAGTGCGTTCATGACTCAAAAATTGCCGCACCTGTGATGTTCCGGTTTTGCCCGCCATTTCCAATCGGTCAATGGCGATGCGAGCGGCGTAGGCTGTGCCTTTGTCATCATTGACGGCAGCCACCATGCCTTGCTGAATGGGCTTGAGGATGTAGTCACCAATGGGTGTGGTGTGAGGTTTGGTGCGCGGCTCATTTTGCAACAGAGATGGATTGAGGAACGCATCTCCCGTGGCAAGAGCAGAAGCCATGACCGCCAGTTGCAAGGCATTGCAGCTGACCCATCCCTGTCCGATGCCATTGACATAGCTGTTGCCCTGATGCCATCGCTCACCAAATCGCCGCTGCTTCCACGCACTGTCGGGAATAAATCCCGCCTTTTGCGGAGCAAGGGGCAAATCGTATGATTGACCCAGCCCCAGACGCAGTGCCATTTTTTTGACGGCATCAATGCTGACTTTTTCCATCAAGCGATAAAAATAGACATCACACGATTGAGCAATGGCTTGCGCCAGAGCCAGTTCGCCGTGTCCTTCTTCTCGCCAGCAGTGAAATCGTCTGCCGCCTGCTTCAATGAATCCTTCGCAATTGACGGTTTCAAAGTCGTTGGCGACGCCCTCCTCCAAAGCGGCGAGTGCCACCACCAATTTGAAAACCGATCCCGGCGCATACAATCCGGCAATGGCTTTATTGACCAGAGGAGCTTTTTCGTCATCGGTGAGCTTCTGCCAGTAATCACTGTCCAGTTCTTGACTGAGTCTTTGGGGGTCATACCCCGGACGCGACACCATCGCCTTGACGGATCCATCTCGGCAATCCATCAAGACGGCTGCGCCACTCTCATCGCCAAAACGGCGCGCCGCCAATGATTGCACCCGCTGATCCAGCGTCAGATGAACATGGTGTCCCGCCACCGCAGCTTGACGATTAAGATCGCGAATGGGCTTGCCATAAGCATTGACCTCCAACTGCAAGAGACCGGGTGTGCCGCGCAAATAGGTGTCAAAATGCGACTCCATGCCATCTCGTCCCACAGCGGCTTGAATGCGTTGCCGCTCATGCACCCATTCTTGCTCTTTGTCCGCCTCTCCCATGTATCCCACCACATGACAATTCTCCTCACCAAAAGGATACAAACGCTGTTCGGCAATCACCACCCGCATTCCCTCCAATTGGTCATGATGAGCCTCCAGTCGCGCCACATCATCCCAACTGAGATTGACCAGCACCTCAATGGGAGCAAAGGCTGGATTGGTCGCGATGCGTTCGATGACCTCTCGGCGGCGTTGTTCAGACAACGGAATGATGCGCGCCACCGCCCGCAAACTGGCTTCAGCATCACTGGTCTCTTCGGCAATCAGCGTCAATTGATACACGCGCCGATTGAGGGCAAGAGGCAATCCCTGTCCGTCAAAAATCATGCCGCGCTGGGGAATCACAGGACGAAAAGAAATGCGGTTGCTGCTGGCAAGAGAATCGTAATGATGCGCATCTAAAATCTGCAATTGAAACAATCGCCCCGCCAGCAGCATCATGACACCCCCCTGTGCCGCCGCCACCAACAAGGCTCGCCGTCTAATATTTGTACCGCCGCTCATCTTTTTTCTCCGCAACAATCATCATGACAGAAAAGAAAATCAAGGCATACATTGATGACCGCCACAGCATGACAAACGCGCCGTATCCCATCAATGAGAGTGCCGTCACCAACCCAAGCAACGCCAGCACAAACGCCAGCACCCTAGCGATCATTCCCGCACGAGCCAATGGCGAGCGCGCCATCATCATCATCCATGCAAACATCACGCCGTGTGAGCCAAACGGCGCCCCCGTCCATACATCACTCATAAGCCCCGCGCCAAAGGCAAACAACACATGAAAGGGCACATGGCAACTCAACCAAAAAAACGCGCTGCTGGGAACAAAAGCCAGACTCTGCCGCAATGATGCCTCACCATAGGGCGCATGAGACACAAACAACGCCACCATCAACCACAGACCGGCACGCATATAATTCATGGCTTTGTCTCCTGAGACATTGTTTGCACGAATGCATAGCGCGCCTTGTGAGGTTGTGCCACCATGCGGACGCGAAACAATCGCTCACCATCTTCTTGGGATGCCAATTGGAGCGTTCCCACCGCCACCCCTGCGGGAAACACACCGCCTCTGCCGGAGGTCACAATATAATCACCCTCTTCGAGTGCCTCATCTTCACTGCGTTCCACAAAATTGAGCCATGGCTCGGACGAATTGTCTCCTGTCAAAATGGCATGAATGTTTGAGGACAGCATCTTGACCGGCACGCGGGCACTGATATCGGTGATGAGCAAAAATTGCGTCACGGCATCCCCGACGGCAACGGCATATCCCATCATGCCGTGATGATCTCGCACCATGCTGTGATGCCTCACGCCATTGTCTCGTCCCGCCGCCAACAAGAGACTGCGAGTGAACACCGAGCCGCCATCACTGATGACCCGTGCCAGCACCCACTCCTCTTCTTGGTGGTTGTCATTAACAAAAGGCATCATGGCTCGCAATTGCTCATTTTCCGCCTGCAAGACAAGGGCTTTGGTTTGCCACTGATACAGCCTCTGATTTTCTTCCATGAGGGATTGTCGTTGCCACACCAATTCCTCATGGCGACGCATGAGGTCAGAGGCGTGATGAATTGTGTCCGCCCACCAAACAAACGGCTGATAGAGCCACGCCGTCATGTCTCTGGGAGCCGTGACCTGTCGCTGTGCCGGCTCAGGAACAATGAACGGTGACACAAAAAGCACAATGACCAACACCCACCGCCAGCGTCCACCTATGGTGAAGAAAGAAGAGCGCATCAATGATTTCTAATGAGCATGGTGCGCATAAACTGAGGACTCTCCAAACAGAGCCCGCCTCCTTTGACCACCGACAACAACGGCTCATCGGCAATGGTGACATTGACTCGCGTTTTTTCATGCAAAAAGCGATCCAATCCATGCAACAATGCACCGCCCCCCGTGATGACCATGCCTTGGTCAATAATGTCAGCAGACAATTCAGGCGATGTCGCCTCCAAAGCATGGCGCAAGGCATTGATAATATCAGTGAGCGGAGCTTGCAAGGCTTCGGCGCATTCACTGCGCTTGATGGTCATTTCTTGGGGAATGCCCGAAATGACATCCCTGCCTCTGATTTTGTCGGTGATATCCTCGTGTGCACTTTTGGGCATCACGGCGCTGGCAATGGACAGCTTAATGCGCTCGGCGGTGCTGTCGCCAATGAGCAACTGATGCTTTTCACGGGCATAATGAGCAATGGCTTCATCAAAGACATCGCCGCCCACTCTGACCGAACACGAATAAGCAATGCCATTGAGGGCAATGATGGCAACCTCGGTTGTTCCGCCGCCAATATCCACCACCATAGATCCTCGTGCCTCGCCGATGGGCAATCCCACGCCGATGGCGGCGGCAACGGGCTCTTCAATCATCAACACTTTGCGCGCCCCCGACACCGCCACAGACTCCTCAATGGCACGACGCTCCACAGGCGTAGAACCCGATGGCACACACACAATCACACGGGGACTCAAAAAATTTGAGCCACTGGAAGCCTTCGTGACGAAAAATTGAATCATCTCCTCGGCAACGCGAAAATCGGCAATGACACCATCCCGCAACGGACGCACCGCCCGCACATTCTCAGGCGTGCGCCCCAGCATGGCTTTGGCTTCCCTGCCCACCGCCAGCACCCGCTTGATTCCCCGATCTTCCTCCAATGCCACCACCGATGGCTCGTTCAAAACCACCCCGCGTCCCTTCACATAAATCAGCGTGTTGGCAGTGCCCAGGTCAATCGCCATGTCCGGCGACAACTTGTCCATCAGGCGTGACCAAAAAGACTGCCCGTCCTCACTCACAAAAAAATCAGATAGCGGCGACATGAACCGATTCCGATGAATCTGCGCGCGAAGGAACATGATACAAACGAGCCAATGCCTGCACATAAGCGCGCACCGATGCCAATAATGTGTCGGCATCCGTGCCGTGTCCGTTGGCGCGCCGATTGCCATCTTTCAGCTGAACCACCACTTCGGCTTGAGCATCTCGTCCGCGCGTCACCGCCTTGACCTGATACAATTCCAGCTGTGCCGTTTTGCCACACGCTTTCTCGCAACACGAAAACAAAGATTCAACCACTCCATCGGCTTCCAGTGATGCCGTCTTGAGCTCGCCCGCCAGCGACACGGTCACCGCCACACGATAGCGTCCCTGCTGCAACGCCACCACCTCATCCAGTGACACCACATGCCATGCAATCTGACGGCGCGTCATCTCGTCATCCACAAGGGCGATGATGTCTTCCTCAAACACAATTTTTTTGTGGTCTGCCAAATTTTTGAAACGCGAGAAGGCATCATCCAATTGGTCGTCATTGAGCTCCTCGTAGCCCAAATCCTTCAGCTTGGAGCGAAAGGCGTGGCGTCCCGAATGTTTGCCCAGCACCAATTGGGATTCGCTCAATCCCACCGATTCAGGCGTCATAATCTCGTAGGTCTCACTGTGCTTGAGCATGCCGTCTTGATGAATGCCCGCCTCATGAGCAAAGGCGTTCGCTCCCACAATGGCTTTGTTGGGCTGAACAGTAAAGCCGGTCACTTGCGAGACAAGACGCGATGCCCGCGTAATCAACGATGTGTCAATGGCGGTATCCCATGCCGTCAGATCGCGCCTTGTCTTGAGCAGCATCACCAGCTCCTCAAGAGAGGCATTGCCCGCCCGTTCACCAATGCCATTGATGGTGCATTCCACCTGCCGCGCCCCCGCCGCAATGGCGGCATAAGAATTGGCAACCGCCAGACCCAAATCATTATGGCAGTGAGCAGAAAAAATCGCCTTGTCACTGTTGCTCACCCGTTCCCGCAGCATGGCAATCAATGCGCCAAATTCGGCAGGAGTGCTGTAGCCAACGGTGTCGGGAATGTTGATGGTGGTCGCCCCCGCCGCAATGGCGCGCTCCACCGCTTGACATAAAAAATCATGCTCACTGCGAGAGGCGTCCTCAGGTGACCATTCCACATCATCGGTCTTATGGCGCGCCAGTGTCACACTATCGGTGATGGCATCCAAAACGGCATCCCCATCCATCCCCAGCTTGTGCTTCATATGAAGGGCACTGGTGGAAATAAATGTATGAATACGCCCACAACGCGCAGGACGCAGAGCTTCTGCTGCCCGTTCAATATCTTTACGGGTTGCCCGTGCCAACGCACAAATCACCGACTCTTTAACCTCAGACGCAATCGCCTGCACCGAGGCAAAGTCTCCTGATGAGGCAATGGGAAAGCCCGCCTCAATGATATCCACCTTCATGGCTTCCAGCATTTTGGCAACGCGCATTTTCTCATCTTGCGTCATGCTCGCGCCAGGACACTGCTCACCATCGCGCAAAGTGGTATCAAAGATGCGAATATGATTATCAGGACTGTTCATGGTTTAGTTTTTACTCCGATCCACCATTTTCTTGGATTCAAGCCACGGCATCATGGCTCGCAATTGCTCTCCCACCTGTTCTGACTGATGGGCGGCGGTGATGCGTCTCCTTGCTTTGAATTCGGGCTGTCCCGCCTGATTGTCAAGCACCCATTGTTTGGCAAAAGTTCCCAAGCGGATGTCTTGCAAAACCCGCTTCATGTTCTTCTTGACCTTATCATCAATGATGCGCTTGCCACTCACATAAGTGCCGTACTCCGCCGTGTTAGAGATGGAATACAGCATGTCAGCCACCCCGCCCTCATAGATTAAATCCACAATGAGTTTGGTCTCATGGAGACATTCAAAGTAAGCCATTTCAGGAGCATAGCCTGCTTCCACCAGCGTTTCAAATCCTGCCTGCATCAAGGCGACCAATCCGCCACACAAAACGGCTTGTTCGCCAAAAAGATCGGTCTCACACTCTTCGCGAAAGCTGGTCTCAATGATGCCAGCGCGTCCACCACCAATGGCAGAAGCATACGCCAAGCCAACCTCATGCGCCTTGCCAGAAGCATTGCGCTCCACCGCCAGCAGACACGGAACACCCGCACCCGCCTCATATTGCGCCCGCACCGTATGACCAGGCCCCTTGGGCGCAACCATAAAAACATCTAAATCCTCACGAGGCGCAATCAATTGAAAATGCACCGCAAACCCATGAGCAAACGCCAATGCCGATGACGCACGCAACTGAGGCTCAATTGCCGTGCGATAGAGTTCTCCTTGTCCTTCATCGGGAGTCAAAATCATGATGACATCGCCCCACGCCGCGGCATCGTGCGGCATCATCACCTCAAAGCCAGCCTTTTTCGCCTTAGCCGCCGATGACGAATCGGCACGCAAACCAATCCGCACATCAGGAACGCCACTGTCGCGCAAATTCAGTGCATGAGCATGACCCTGACTGCCAAAACCAATGATGGCAATCTTTTTCTTCTTGATGACATTGATGTCAGCATCGGAATCATAAAAAACTTTCATCATATCCTCCTAGATGAATCTTGAAATAAAGCGTCGCCTCTGCTCATGGCGGTGACCCCTGTGCGAGACATTTCAATCATGGACAAAAATGATGCCTCTCGCACAAAATCATCCACGCCCTTGCTGGATGACACCAGTTGCACCACCACCGCCGATTGATTTGTTGCCATTGGTGTCTCGTCAATAATAGAGGCTTCATGAGAATCCACAAGAGCTCGCAAGCGATCCTCGCTCCCTTGAGGCACCGCAAATTTGAGCAATGCCAAATCTCGCATGAGACAGTCATCATGCGCACCCAAGTGAGACACCTGATACACCGGCACAAGCCGACTCAACTGCGCCTCAATCTGAGCCAACACCTGAGCATTGCCCGAAGTGACAATCGTCATGCGTGACAAACTGCCATCACCACTGATGGCACTCACCGACAAACTCTCAATGTTATAGCCTCTGCTGGAAAACAAGCCAATCACGCGCGCCAGCACCCCAGGCTCATTGTCCACCCAAACCGATAATGTGGAGAGACTGCGTGCGGAGACATCCTTCATACCAAAATCATGCCCTCCTCTTTGTGGTCGGGCGAGAAAGCCTGTTCATCCTCATCGCTCAACAACATTTCGTAATGAGCCGCGCCCGAAGGAATCATGGGAAAACAATTTTCCACCTTATCCACGACAATATCCGCCACCACCAACTGAGGCGATTCAATCATTTCATCAATCACGGCATCCAACTCATCAGGAGAGGAAGCACGCAAGCCCTTCGCACCAAAAGATTCTGCCAACTTCACAAAGTCCGGCAAAGAATCGGTGTAGGATTCCGACAGGCGATTGTCATAGATGAGCTCCTGCCACTGGCGCACCATTCCCATGTACTGATTGTTCATGATAAAAATCTTCACCGGCAAGCGATACTGCATGGCGGTGGAGAGTTCCTGAATGTTCATCAAGATGGAAGCCTCTCCCGCCACATCCACCACCAACGATTGTGGATGCGCCAGCTGCACGCCAATGGCGGATGGGAATCCGTATCCCATCGTCCCCAATCCGCCCGATGTCATCCAGCGATGAGGCTCATTGAAAGTGAGAAACTGCGCCGCCCACATTTGATGCTGTCCCACCTCCGTGGTGATGTAATAATCCCCATGCCTTTTGAGGGCGGCATCAAGACGCTGCAACGCATACTGCGGCTTGATGGTGGTCTTGCTGTTTTTATAAGAAAGACATCGCCGCGCCCGCCAGCCTTCAATGGTCTTCCACCACGCAGATAAATCCTGACGAGGCGACGATGACTGTCGCCACGCCTCAGTCAGTGCCTTGACCGCCACCCCCGCATCGGCGCGAATGCCGCAATCCACCAGCACACTCTTGTTGATGGATGACGCGTCAATATCAATGTGAATTTTACGCGAATTAGGTGAGAAATCTCGCAGTCGCCCGGTGATGCGATCATCAAAGCGCGCCCCAATGGCAATCATGACATCACACTGATGCATCGCCATATTGGCTTCATAAGTGCCGTGCATTCCCAGCATACCCAAAAACTGTTGATCCTCGGTGGGATACGCGCCGAGCCCCATCAGCGTCTGAGTGATGGGGAAACCAGTCTCCTTGACCCATGACCGCAACGCCTCACACGCCTGCCGCCCCGCATTAATCATGCCGCCGCCCACATAAAAAATGGGCTTTTGTGCCTCACCAATCCACCCAATGGCTTGGGAGACGGCATCGCCATCAATATCCGATGACACATGATAGCGTTTGGATAACCGCTGGCGGTCATCCTCGCCGGGTGAATTATACTGACATTGTGCCACCTGCACATCTTTGGGCAAATCCACCACCACAGGACCAGGTCGCCCGGTGCGCGCCACATGAAATGCCTCTCGCATCACGCTTGCCAATTGGGAGACATCCTTGACCAAGTAGTTATGCTTGGTGCATGGGCGAGTGATTCCTGTCGTGTCGGCTTCCTGAAAGGCATCATTGCCGATAAACTGAGTCGCCACCTGACCCGTCAAACACACCACAGGAATGGAATCCATGAAGGCATCGGTGAGTCCCGTCACCGTGTTGGTGGCACCGGGTCCCGAGGTCACCAACACCACGCCCACATCTCCTGTGGAGCGAGCGTATCCCTCCGCCGCATGCACCGCCCCTTGTTCATGGCGCACCAATATATGACGAAAACCCCAATCCTTGCCAAAAAGACAATCATAGAGAGGCAACACCGCTCCCCCAGGATAGCCAAAAATCAAGCGCACCCGTTCCTCGCGCAGAACCTCCAGAATAATCTCTGCTCCCGATAATTTCTTTGGTTGCGGCTGGCTCATCATCTCTTTGTCTTACCATGCTCCTGTTCATAAGAAAATAGGGAACGCACAGCACATGAATCCAATTGGACATCAAGCTGTCTTATGACATGATGACTCTGAGGAAGGCGATGGCGCATCCAAGTCATCTGGCGGCGCGCATACTGTTTGGTGACGCGCCGCCAGCGCGCCACCATCTCATCCCTGCCGATATCACCCCTGAGATGAGCCATCATCTCTGGCACGCCGTGTGACTTCATGATGGGCAATTGAGCATCGTACCCTTTGCGTTGCAGATTTTCCACCTCCGCCAGCGCGCCTTGTGTCACCATTCGGTCAATGCGCGACTCAATACGCTGATGCAACGCGTCACGAGGCGGCTGAATAAAAATGACAAATGGTCGTCCATTCCGCAAAAAAGAGCGTTTTGCGCCTCGTTGCCACTGCCGCAAAGACTGCTTGGTGGCAAGCCATATCTCCCATGCCCGCGCGATGCGCTGGCTGTCATGCGGATGCAAACCGGCAGCAGTGACGGGGTCATGCTTATTTAACGCCTGATGCACCGCCACCGCCCCTTTGTGCTCCATATCATGACGAGCCGCACGGCGATGCTCATCTTTTACTTCGGGCATATCATGAATGCCATAGAGCAAAGTCTGAATGTAGAGCCCACTGCCGCCACACACAATAACGCAGCGTTCATCATCTAACCGAGCCTCAATGAGCCGTGCGGCATCATGGGCCCATGATGCCGCCGTCACCACATCATTCCCTTGCCGATAACCATACAGATAGTGGGGCACAGACGCACACGCGTTCTCATTGGGGCGATTGGTGACAATGGCTAAATCTTCATAACACTGCATGGCATCACAATTGACCACCACGCCATCCAGTTGCTGTGCCATCTGCAATGCCAGTTGTGACTTGCCACTGGCAGTCGCACCAGCGATAACAATCAGCACGGCATCATGAGGGCGTGACGGGAAGAGTCACAAAACGCCTGTCATCGCCCTGGCGCACGAGAAACAACGCCAGCTTATCGTCATCACGAATGATGGCTTGAATATATTCCGCCACCTGTTGCGGAGACAACACATCCATCTGTCCCGCTTTCAAAATAATGTCCCCCACGGTGAGTCCTCGCCGTGCCGCCACGCCATTGCTCGCCACATTGACAATCATGACACCGCGCACATCATCCGCCAAATTAAAGCGTCTGCGAGTGGCGGCATCAATGGATGCCAATTCCAGCCCCAAGCTGTCAATGCGCAGAGTGTCACCGCCGCCCGGAGTCGGTGAGCCATCGGCGGCAATGACCTGACTTTCAAATTGCTCCATATCGCCAATATTCACCCTGACTTCCATGCTAGAGCCACTTCGCCAGATAATCACACTGACATCATTGCCAATTCCCGTATCGGCAACGGCGCGCTGCAACGCCCGCACATCCGCCACTTCAATTTTATTGTAGCGCAAAATGACATCGCCAATCTCAATGCCCGCTTGGGCGGCGGGCTGCCCCGGATAGACATCAGTGATAATCACGCCTTTCTTCACACTCAGCCCTAAACTCTCAGCAATATCCTCACGCAAGCTCTCAATACGCACCCCCAGCCAGCCTCTTTTGGCAACGCCATATTGACGCAATTGCGCCAGCACCGTCTTTGCCAAATTGGACGGAATGGAAAAACCAATGCCCACACTGCCACCACTGGGTGAATAAATCGCCGTGTTGATGCCAATCACCTCCCCATCCAAATTAAATAAAGGACCTCCTGAATTGCCTCTGTTGATGGGGGCATCGGTTTGAATGTAGTCATCATAGGGTCCCGAATTGATGTCGCGCGCCCGAGCCGAAATGATTCCCGCCGTCACCGAGCCTCCCAGACCATAGGGATTGCCAATCGCCACCACCCAATCGCCCACGCGCGCACCGCCAGAATCACCCATTTTGACATGAGGCAACGGCTTGTCCGCCTCTATTTTCAGCAATGCCAAATCCGTCTTGCGATCTCGTCCGATGAGAGTCGCCTGATAGCGAGTCTCATCTTGCAAAATCACCTCAATCTCACTGGCTTGGTCAATCACATGATTATTGGTCACCACATAGCCGCGCGCATCAATGATAAAGCCCGAGCCCAGAGAATGTTGCTGAGGCATATTGTCGCCAAAGCGTCGGTTGAATCTGTCAAAAAAATCACCAAAGGGCGACCCCGGGGGAAATTGAAAGAAGAAGTCATTGCCACCACCAAAAGGCGATTGCTGCTGTTCTTGCTGTTGTTGCGTGGAAATATTCACCACCGCCGGCAACAATTTTTCTGCCAAATCGGCAAAACTATCGGGCGCGCCTCGTCCCCATGCCGATGATACACTCACCGCAATCACAAGACTCATCATCCATACAATCTGTTTTGTCATCATGAAAACTCCTTATACCACACGCACATAGCATGCGAAACTATATCCTCTATGAATGAGTCACCCTATCGCTTCTGATTACCCGTTATATTTTTGAAATAACGGAAAAAATCGCCATCAGGGGTTAAAATCATCATGGTGTTGTCCTCTTTCATGATGGTGCGATAGGCTTCCAGCGAGCGATAGAAATTATAGAACGAGGGGTCTTTGCCAAACGCTTGTGCGTAAATACGGATGGATTCTCCATCTCCCTCACCGCGCAAGGTGGATGCTTTTTTGCGCGCCTCGGCAAGAATGATGGTGCGATCACGATTGGCTTCGGCACGAATTTCCGCCGCCAGTTCTTGTCCTTTGGCTCGAAATTCTTTGGCTTCTCGTTCTCTCTCACTTCGCATTCTCTGATAAATGGCGTTGCTGTTGGCGATGGGCAAGTCGGCACGGCGAATGCGGACATCATGCACCGCAATGCCAAATTCCTGCGCCTTTTCATTGACTCGGTTGCGAATGTTTTTCATGACGGCAACCCGCTCTTTGGAGAGCATGTCCTGCATGGGCACTTTGCCCACAATGTTACGCAAAGCACCATTGACCAGTGCATTCAGGCGTTGGGCGGCAATGCGTTCATTGCGCACCGTCTTCAAAAATTGCAGTGGATCCACAATGCGATAGCGGGCAAAGGTATCCAAAACGATGCGCTTTTTATCGCCCGCAATGACCTCCGCATCAGGGTGATCATAATCCAGCAAGCGTTTATCGTAGAAAACCACCCGCTCCGTAAATGGATACTTGCGATACAATCCCGCTTTTTGCGTGACCTGACGAGGCTCGCCAAATTGCAAGACAATGGCTTGTTCTCCCTCATTGACAATGAAAAAAGAATCCAGCACCGCCACCAGCGAGCCCACCAAAAACACCAGAATCACTATAGGCATATTGTTCATCGTTGTTCCACGCCTTTCTTGAGTTCTGGAATAAACATGTAGGGCAGCAATCCACCCCCGCCCCATGCGTCATCCACCACCATTTTTTGTGTGTTTGTCATCACCTCTTCCAATGTCTCAATGTACATACGATAGCGGGTGACCTCTTTGTCAGACAAGTAGGAATTCAGCACCGAATCAAATCGTGATGCCCGCCCTTGAGCCAGCGACACCACCTCACTCTTGTAGGCTTCGGCTTCATTGACAAGGCGCGCCGCCTCACCCCGAGCCTTAGGGACGACTTCGTTGCGATAGGCTTCGGCTTGATTGCGCAGCCGCTCTTGGTCGGCTTTGGCATTTTGCACATCGTGAAAGGCATCCTTGACCTGTTCGGGCGGATCCACCTGTTTCAATTGCACCTGCACAATCTCCACCCCCGATTGATAGTCATCCAGCAATTGTTGCACAATTTGATGGGTCTCTTCCTGCACGGCATCACGCCCTTCGGTGAAGAGGTATTCAATTTTATTTCTGCCCACCACCTCACGCACGACACTTTCCGCCACGCTTTTGACGGTCTGTGCCGGCGAGCGCATGTTAAAAAGATACAACTGGGCATCCTTAATGCGCCACAACACCGCCACATTCACATCCAGAATGTTCTCATCCCCTGTGAGCATGAGACTCTCTTCCAAAATTTGCCGCGATTGCGGACGGTCACGACTCTCCTCGCCGCGATAGCCAATCTCCGTGCGATTGATTTGCGTCACCTTCGGCTTATAGACGGTCTCCACGGGATAGGGATAATGTAAATGAAGCCCCGGTTCAGTGGTGCGCACCCATTTGCCAAAACGCAAGACAATGCCCTCTTCATCAGGATTGACCCTATAAATACCACTGCCAATCCATAGCACCAAAGCCGCCAAAAAAAACAAAATAAAATTGCGCTTTTTGTGAGGTCCCTCAAAGAACTGTGCGAACAAATCATCGTCATTGCCGCCACGGCGCGAGCCGCCACCGCCACCAGGTGACGAATTCTCGTCCTTGGGCGGAGTGCGCGTCCCCCACGGGCTGTTTTTATCGTTATCAGACCAATTCACCTATTGCGTCCCCATGTTCTTTGATATAACGCATTGCATAATATCTGCAATAGGGCAACCATCATAAAAGCAAACATCACATGACCGATATCGCCGCCATTCTTCGCTCCGTTCCCCTCAAAGAGGGGGAGTCGTTGGGTGATGACCGCATCGTCTCCATCAGCCACCATGACCAGCAACTGCGGGTGACCCTCAATGTGACGGGACTATCCCAACAAGAGCGACAAACACTGCAACACGCCATTGAGCGCGCCCTCAAAGACAACCACATCACCCACAAGCTGCATCTCATCATGACATCCGAAAGACAAGCCGCCACGGATAGCGGTGCAAGCAGTTCAATGCGTCCCCCCAATGTGGGTCACATCGTGGCGGTGGCATCCGGCAAGGGGGGCGTGGGAAAATCCACGCTGGCAGTGTCGCTCGCTGTCGCATTGACGCAATTGAACCACACGGTGGCAATCATGGATGCCGACATTCATGGGCCATCCCTGCCCACCATGCTGGGAGTCGCCGATGCCATGCCGCCACAAAATGAACACGGACTCATCATCCCCCCCACACCGCACGGAATCGCCATGATGTCGGTGGGACTGCTGCTAGAAAAAGACACCCCCCTCATCTGGCGCAGCCCCATGATCATCAGTGCCATGACAACGCTCCTCACAAAAGTCGCCTGGCAACAACGAGATTTTCTCATTGTGGATTTGCCCCCAGGAACGGGAGACGCCTCCCTCACATTGGCACAAAAGGCACAGCCCGATGGTGTCGTCATTGTCTCCACCCCGCAAGAAGTGGCTTTGCTGGATGCGCGCAAAGCCATCCTCGCCTTTAGACGCTTGTCCATCCCCATTCTTGGCATCGTGGAGAACATGAGCTTTTTTGAATGTCCCCATTGTGGCGAGCGCACCGCCATCTTCTCCGCCGATGGCGCACAAAAAGAAGCACAAAAACAAAACATTCCCCTGCTGGGACAGCTGCCCATCAACTCGCTCATCTGTGATGGAGGCGAGAACGGAATCCCACTCAATATCAATGACCCTCACAGCACACACGCTCATAACATGAAAGACATCGCCCACAAGCTCATAAAAAACTTGAAAACTTGAATTTCCATTCTATCGCACTACATTAAAAATTATCAATCTTATTAGTGGCACAGCTCTAGCCATCTACTACAGATTGTGTTACAGTAGATTCTTCATAGTGAGGAGATAACAACCAATGACTTATGTGGTCACAGAATCATGCATCCGCTGTAAATACATGGATTGCGTGGAGGTTTGTCCTGTAGATTGCTTCTACGAGGGTGAGAACATGCTGGTCATCCATCCCGATGAGTGCATTGACTGCGGGGTGTGTGAGCCCGAGTGCCCTGTGGAAGCCATCATTCCCGACAACGACCCCCAAGCGGAATCATGGATTGATATGAACCGAGAGTACGCCGAAAAATGGCCCAACATCACCCGCATGGGAACGCCCCCCGCTGACGCGGACGATTGGAAGGAAGTGAAAGACAAGTTCAAGACTCACTTCTCTCCCAATCCCCCCACCAAAGACGAATAGAACCAACACTCACGATCATGACGCAAAAAACGAGAAAAAAAACCGCCGAAAAGAGCAATTCTTTTCGCAAGGGTGACTTTGTCGTCTACCCCACCCATGGCTTGGGAAAAATCACGGGGCGAGAGGATAAAGTCATCGGCGATGATTCCTGCACCATGCTGGTCATTTTCTTTGAAGAAGAAAAAATGACCATGAGCGTCCCCTTAGGGCGCGCCGATGAACTGGGCTTGCGCTGCCTCAGCTCGCGCGATCGCATGCGCCTTGCCATGACCACCCTGCAAGGAACGCCCAAAGTCAAACGCACCATGTGGAACAGACGGGCACAGGAATATGAGTCTAAAATCAATTCGGGCGACCCCGTCTCCATCGCCGAGGTGGTGCGCGACCTGTTTCGCAAAGGGGATCAAGCCGAACAATCCTATTCCGAGCGACAGATGTATCAAGCCGCACTGGAGCGGTTGGTGCGGGAATACGCCGCCGTTGAAAGCATTGACCAAGAAAATGCCACCAAACGACTGGAAGACTTCCTTGAAAAAGCCGCCTGACCCTACTTGCGCCAAGGCGCGCTCTTCACATGAGCCGCCCATGCCGACTGGTCACGCTCCGAAAAACCGTCTATGTCACCGCCGTCACCAACACCCAGACCGTGATGCAACACAAACTGCGGAATGGCGCGCAATTCACCAGGCGACAGCGGCTTTCTGTGATCATCCGACATCAACTGCACCATATCACGAGAGACATTGGCGATGACATCTTTATTGCCATGAATGCGAGCGCGCACCTTTGGTGAAATGCCATTCTCAAAAGAACGAAACTCAGATGTGCCCACCTTCATGGCATCAATTTTTTGCTCGTGCACATGGCGATACACCTCACGAATGTAACCGGGATTCAAATGCTTGACCGAGTGGTTTTTTTTGGCAAGATTCACGGCTTTGCTTCCCGCATCTTTATATTGCTTGCGCACCCCCTTTTGAAAAGCATTGACCTCACTGCGAGCGCGCAACGCCGTCAGACTCACTTTGCCACTGCCCGTCCGCCGCCACAGACCGCTCACAAAGCGTACCAGCCAGCCGCGCTTGCCCGTGTAGAGGCGTCCTTTTTGATCCACATTCAGACGCTGATTGGAATCCAAATGGCGAAAACCCGCTTTGGATAAATCAAAGAGCGGCTGCCGCTTGGAGGGACCCAAAGAATTCAGCGATGGAAAAAATGACGGCATTATCTCGTTTGGGTTTTTTTGAACGCATTCGTCAATTGACCATACACGGGCCACAAATTATCACCGAATAATCTGCGAGGCGCGCCTAAGTCCGCTTCCGATAAATACTTGTCAGAATTGGAACTGCCTTGCATCTCACGAGCCGCCCGCACCGTCAAAGAGAAAATTTGATCTCGCTCAGCATTGGTCAAATTCCGCCGCAGATGAACGGTCGCTTTGTGCAACAAGGAATCCATCTCACCGCGCATCTTTTGCTCGTTATTCACCATATAGTCATGCATGTATTTCCTCCCTCTTGGATTCATGTCACGGACATCCAGAAATCCCATGCCTTTTTGTGCAAACTGCTCCCCTGACGGCAGATGCTCTTTCATCAGAGCTTGGTTATTTTCTATATGAGGTTTTAAGTTGGTGGTTTTGTCATTCACACTGGAACGCAAGGCACTGGCGTTCTTGCCGGTCATTGCCTTGAGGTAGCTGGCATGCTTGCTGTAGGATGATGTCATTGATTCGTCGGGTTTGAATATTTTGCCCATGGCGATGTCATAGGCCAGCACCATGTGAGACTCTTTGAGCTCACTCGCCTTGTGAGCATTGCTGTGAATCAAGGTCTCATCGATAATCTCATTGATGAGCGGTTGATTGGCACGCATAATGCCGCGCCAATCACCGTAATCACGCTCTAAGGCAGCCATGTTAAAATGCTTTTTGAGAAAAGCTTCCACGCGCGCGTCATTTTGTAAAAACTTGGCGACAAGCTTTCTGTTGCTCGCCAGAACATGGTCATTGTTCCATGGTGCTTTTTTCAGCATTTGACTCAATTGCTTATTTTGCTTCGGTGTGAGTGTGGGGTCATTCACTTCTTGAGCGATGCCAGACGGCAGAGATGACTGCACCACATGGCGTGCCACGGCATGAATTTGCTCATCGGTGACGGGGGTAAGATTGTTATTGGACAACAGAGCAATTCCTTTTGCCATCTGCTGGCGCGTTTGCTCCTTATTGATTTGCAGATGCTGTTCCACCTCTGAAAAGTTCGCGAGTTCATTGTCGGATGTCTTGGTCTTCGTGCCTTGAGCGATTGCCCCCTCATAAATCCCTTTGTATTGTACGCCACCGAGATAGTTCTCCAGTTTTTGGTCATTGATTCCTTTGATGGTGGTGCGAATAAATGACACCGTCATGGGCTTTGTTTCGTCATGGACTGGCGTGGCACTGACTGATTTGGCTTGATCAATGGCATTGTGTCCGATGTCATTATGCTCGTTGGCAATGATGGTGTGAAACTGGGTTTTCAAATTGGTGTTGTGCTCATTGATGCGTTGCCAGTTTTGGTTTCCCAACATCCGCCCGATGAATTTTCCCATCCGCACCCGCCAGCTGTGTGCGCCAAAAGCGAGTCGTCCATTGGAACTCACATGGATGCTGCTGTGTCCATAGCGAGAGGCACGGCGCGCCACCTCACTGAAATGCTGCACCGTCTTGATTTGATTGATGTTGTTGATGGGCATTATGATGCCTTTTTATCCATACGCAAGCGAAGGTTTGCCCCCAATTGCTGAATATCTCGCTCTATACCCTTTTCGGCAAAACCCTCACGAGATGAAGTCTGCACGGGAAATTTCATGCCTTTCATGAGGTGGGAGAAGGCATAATCCACATCTTGTCTGGTGAGCACCCTTTGATCATCGTCACTCACAAAGTGACACGCGCGCTTGAGAGCTCTGTTAATGGCGACCTCATTGGCTTGTAATTGATTTTTAATTTTTTGCCGCTCTGCACCTGTTTTGCCAAAATGGTTATCGGGATTGTAAATGTTATTAAATCGCTCACTGCCCACCCGATATTGCGATGCCAGTTGTCCATTGACTTTGGCAAAGGTTTTTTTGATAAAATCCACCGACATGGATGTTTTGCTTTTCTTGCCTTGTTTGACTCGCCCGTATTCAATGGCTTTGTCAGCAATATCCTTGCCATGCACATCGGCGATGGAGTCTCTGAATTCTTGAATGGCTTTTTCATTGACCTGTGCCAGCCTATTATTGCGAGTGAATAGCGAGCGCACTTTATGAAATGCCCGCACCACCATGGGACGCTCCCCCACCTTGAGACTGCCGTCACTGCGAGCGTGAATGTGCGTTTTGTTGCGATCCGAGGCATCAGACAGCGCATCCGTGATGCGCGTCAACATGGAGGAAGCGGTATCTCCGATGGTATTGTTCATAACATTGCGTCCTTGCTGTGATGAATTGGCGTGATTGTCTTGTTTGTAACCAAAAGGGAAAAAATGTTGTCTGGCTGGTATTGTTTTTATTGCGGCGGGGTGCTACGACACATCCATGAAATCCCCCACTGATTGGATGGTGCGTGTCTGTGATGTGAGCAAATCGTTCGGTGGGCGAACGGTTTTGCACGATATCTCGTTTGATGTGCGTCCTGAAACCATGATCGGCATCATTGGTCCCAATGGAGCGGGCAAAAGTGTGCTGGTCAGTATTCTGTTGGGACGGCTGCGCGAGGACACCGGTTCGGTGCAGTTTCACAAAAATGCCGCCATTGCTGCCATTCCGCAGCGTGACCTCACCGACCCTTTCGTTCTGCCGTTGTCGGTCTGTGAATTTCTCAAAATGAGTGGTGCGCGCTGTGATCAATCTCAGCTGGAAGCTGCCCTCAATCAGGTGGAATTGAGTCGGTCATGTTTGACACAGAATTTTTATTCCCTCTCAGGCGGTGACAAACAAAAAGCCACGCTGGCACGAGCTCTGCTCATCAAACCATCCTTGCTGGTGCTGGATGAACCCTTCAGCGCAGTGGATTATGGTGCACGCCAAAACATTTACCGATTGCTGAAAAAAATCAATGCCGAACAACGCATCACCATCGTTTTGGTGTCACACGATAGCGACAGCATCATTGACATCTGTGATGACATTTTATGCCTCAATAAGACACTCTACAAAGACTGCCACATTGTGGAATTCATGAACGGCAAGAGAGTGGAACATCGCAACCATGACGACAATGGCTGATTCACACGACAATCACGGTCATGATGCACATGGTCATGATGTGCACGATCACGGCTCCGCTGGCATGGAGCATTGGGATCATTTGCATCATGTGTCCGATTCCATTGCGGCTCTTCCCACCGTGAGTTGGCTTGCGGGCTTGTTGCTGGCATTGCTGGCGGGAGCATTGGGCCCGATGGTGGTGTCGGCGCGCCAATCCATTGCATCGGATATGTTGGCCCATCTGGCTCTGGCGGGTCTGGCGGTTGGCATTTTTTTTGATGTATCGCCTTTTGCGGCCATCATCGCCACGCTCTTGGTGGGAGCGGTGTTGTTGTGGAGCATGGTGACTCGCTCACCGCACGCACCGGATGCCATTTCCATGTTGTTTCTCAGTGGCGGACTGGCGATTGCCCTCATTTTCGTTGATGACCCACACGAATTGGAGGGTTATCTTTTTGGCAACATTCGCACCATCAGTCACGGTGAGCTTCTCACGATGGCTGGCTTTGCACTTGGGGCGGGCATCCTGCTGGTGCGCTACTGGTATGCCTTGATGAGCATCGTGCACATTCCCATTTATACCACCTTGCGGGCTGGTCATGCTGATAAAATGCAATTGCTGTTTTTCATTTTGCTGGCACTGACGATTGGCGTTGGCATCAAGACGGTGGGGGTTCTGCTGGTGGGGGCGTTGCTGGTGCTTCCTGCTCTTGTGAGCCGTCACTTTGTGTCATCGTTTTTGCATTTGACATTTTTGTCTATGATTATTTCCACAGGCGGCGTTGTGATGGGCTTGCTGATGAGCAGCGTCACCGCCCTGCCGCCCAGCAGTATGATTGTCATGACCCTCATTGCCATGCTGCCTCTGTCATGGCTGATGCGGCGTGCCGCAGGAGGGATTTGAACCCCCGACCCCATCATTACGAATGATGTGCTCTACCAACTGAGCTACTACGGCTTATTCCCCCTTGTCAGAAGAAACTCATGAATGGCATCGCTGGCGAGTCGTCCTTCACGAATCGCCCACACCACCAGCGATTGCCCGCGACGCATATCGCCACAGGCAAAAATATCAGGCTGAGAGGTTTGAAAAGGCTGGCTGCCATGCTCATCATGAGCCGCAACATTGCCGCGCTCATCCACCGCCAAGGATGCCTCCGTTACCAATCCATCGTGTGGCGTATGAATAAATCCCATCGCCAATAAGACCAAATCGGCATCAATATCAATGGTGTCATTTTTTTGCTCCCTCATGACACCATCGTTCCACTGCAGGCGCGCGGCGCGAATGGCGGACACACTGTTGCTGTCATCGCCGATAAATTCTTTGCTCATGATGCTCCAGTCACGCAGCGCGCCTTCCTCATGAGAAGTGGAGCTGCGCATCTTCAAAGGCCAATGGGGCCATTCCAATTCTTTGTTTTCTTTCTCAGGCGGGCGCGGCATAATCTCCAGCTGGGTGACAGACGCTGCCCCCTGCCGATTGGCAGTGCCAATGCAATCAGACCCGGTGTCGCCGCCGCCAATCACCACAACTTTGCGATTTTTGGCATCAATAACGGATGCAACGGTGTCACCGGCATTGCGTTTGTTTTGCTGAGTGAGATAATCCATGGCAAAATGAATGTGACTCAAATTCCGCCCCGCAATGGGCAAGTCACGAGGCACTTCAGAACCACACGCCAGCAACACGGCATCAAACTGACGCAACTGGTCTCGTGAGGTGATGGGATGAGAAGTTTTGAAGGTGACACCCTCTTGCTCCATCTGTGCCATACGGCGGTCAATATGATGCTTTTCCAATTTAAAATCGGGGATGCCATAGCGCAACAAGCCGCCGATGCGATCACTTTTCTCAAACACCGTCACCCCATGCCCTCGCCGTGCCAGTTGCTGTGCCGCCGCCAAGCCCGCAGGACCCGATCCCACCACCGCCACCGTGTAGGGCGACCGATGGGCAGGAGGTTGAGCTGCAATCCAGCCCTCCGCCACGGCACGGTCGGCAATGGCACATTCAATGTCCTTGATGGTGACGGGGGCATCAATCAAATTGAGGGTGCATGCCTCCTCGCATGGCGCCGGACACACCCTGCCCGTGATTTCAGGAAAATTATTGGTGCGGTGCAACATGACCGCCGCCTTGTGCCAATCACCGCGATAGACAAGATCATTCCAGTCGGGAATGATGTTATTGACAGGACAGCCCTGATGACAATAGGGAATGCCGCAATCCATGCAGCGCGCGCCCTGCTGCGACAAGGTCTCATCGGAAGGCGGAATCATAAACTCACGAAAATGACGAAGACGCGCCGCCACCTCATCATTGGCGTGATTGCGCCGCTCAATCTCCAAAAATCCCGTCACCTTACCCATGATGCCGCACCTCACTGTTGTGCATCATGGTGTCGCTTGTCAATGCCCGTTCATAATCAATGGGCGTGATTTTTTGCGCCATCCCAATGAAGTGATGCCAATCATCCAAAATGGCACGGGCACGCGAGCTGGCGGTGTAATGATAGTGACGCATCACCAAATGATACAACCGCCACGCGTCTCTCTCAAGAGGATTATGCAACCAATCATCTTTGGTGAGAGATTGATGAGTTTTGTCAAATGGTTCATCGGCGATGGGGGCAAGAGTCACCATCTGGCGATTGCAATGGTTCAGCAACAGTTCTTCTTCATCAAAAACATAGGCGATGCCGCCGCTCATGCCCGCCGCCATATTGACTCCCACCGAACCCAGCACCACAACGATGCCGCCCGTCATATATTCGCAACAATGATCGCCCGCGCCCTCCACCACGGCAATAGCCCCCGAATTGCGGACGGCAAAACGCTCGCCCGCCTGTCCCGCGGCATAGAGCTCACCCCCCGTAGCCCCATAAAGCACCGTGTTGCCAATGATGCTATGGGCATGGCTTGCTTTGATGATGTGATGAGCATCTTCGGGCGGTGCAATGACAATGCGTCCACCGCACAAGCCCTTGCCCACATAGTCATTGGCTTCCCCTCGCAGATGAAACGCAATGCCCTGATGCAAAAACGCCCCAAAGCTCTGCCCCGCCGTTCCTTGAAACGCCACATGAATGGTATCTTCCTTGAGTCCTTGTGCTCCATGACGGCGCGCCACCTCACCCGATAACATCGCTCCCGTGGAACGGTCCACATTGCCAATATCATAGCTCAGCGAGACCGCTTCCTTGCCGCTCAATGCTGTGCCCGCATCCTTGATGATGGTGCGATCCAACACATCATCAATGGGATGCTGCTGGGCGCGCACCGCATGAAGAGCATCGCCCTCGTGTGGCGGCACATGGCACAACAAGCGGTCAAAATTAAGACCTTGCACTTTGGCATCACGCTTTTGCCAGTCGCTGCGCATGGTGAGAGCATCACTGTGTCCAATCATGTCATCAAGACGGCGATATCCCAATTGCGCCATGATGGCGCGCAGCTCTTGCGTCACATAATAAAAATAGCGAACGACATGGTCTGGCTTGCCCATAAAACGCTGCCGCAACACGGGGTCTTGCGTGGCAATGCCCACAGGACAACTGTTGAGGTGACACTTGCGCATCATCAAACATCCCAAAGCAATCAATGGGGCGGTGGAAAATCCAAATTCGTCTGCGCCCAGCAGTGCGCCAATGGCGACATCCCTGCCTGTGCGAAATCCGCCATCCACCTGCACCACAACGCGATCCCGCAAGCGATTGAGCACCAGCGTTTGATGCGTCTCCGCCAGACCCAATTCCCACGGCAATCCCGCATGCTTAATGGATGTCAGAGGCGATGCCCCCGTGCCGCCCTCATAGCCCGCAATGGTGATATGGTCGGCACGGGCTTTGGCAAC